>NZ_JBNCKM010000036.1:0-200 GCF_049841535.1 Micromonospora sp. DT53 | reverse complement strand
TGGCGTGGCGTGGCGTGGCGTGGCGTGGCGTGGCGTGGCGTGGCGTGGCGTGGCGTGGCGTGGCGTGGCGTGGCGTGCACCGCGCCCGTTCGCAACGCGCTCCCCAGCGCATGATCGCGCTCCAACATGGATGTCAACGCCGTTGCGTTAGGGCTGTGATCGGCGGGTCAACCCCTGCTGGATAACGGGAACGGGACTCC
>NZ_JBNCKM010000035.1:0-245 GCF_049841535.1 Micromonospora sp. DT53 | reverse complement strand
GTCCCCGGTGCCGGCCAAGTGCTGGTGAAGGTGGTGGCCACCTCGTTCAACCCCGTCGACGACCACATCCGGCTGGGCGTCCTCGCTGAGATGATCCCCACCCCGCTGCCGATCACCCCCGGCCTCGACGTCGCGGGCACCGTTGCCGAGCTCGGCGACGGAGTCAGCGGACTGCAGGTCGGCGACCCGATCATCGCCATGTTCCCGCTGCATGAGCACGGCGGAGCCGCCGAGTACGCGGTCGT
>NZ_JBNCKM010000034.1:0-263 GCF_049841535.1 Micromonospora sp. DT53 | reverse complement strand
TGCAGGCTGGTCGCGATCGAGATGACCGCGGCCCGCTCCGGCAGGCCGGCCTTCTTCGTGGCGGCGATGATCGCCTTCGCGTTGGCGGTCTGCTCGTCGTTGAGGCTGATGTGGGACTGGTCGCCCTGCGGCTTCGGCGCCTGCACGGCCACCGCGACGGCGGTCGGCTTGGCGTCCACGGCCGGGTTGGCGTGGGCGGCGATCGGACCGGCGAACACGCCACCGGCGAACGCGAGACCAGCAACGGACAGCATGCTCTTACG
>NZ_JBNCKM010000033.1:0-266 GCF_049841535.1 Micromonospora sp. DT53 | reverse complement strand
AAACCACCGTCGCGGTCGCCACCACGGAAGCCACCCTCACGCGGGGCGCTGGAACGCGAACCGTCCCGGTCACCGCCCCGGAAACCACCGTCGCGGTCGCCACCACGGAAGCCACCCTCACGGGGGGCGCTGGAACGCGAACCGTCCCGGTCACCGCCCCGGAAACCGCCCTCGCGGCGGTCGCCGCCACGGAAGCCGCCCTCGCGCGGCGGGCCGGAGCGGGTGCGGTCGCCGCCCTGGTAACCGCCCTCACGACGGTCACCACC
>NZ_JBNCKM010000032.1:0-284 GCF_049841535.1 Micromonospora sp. DT53 | reverse complement strand
ACCTGCTTGAGGCCCTTGAGGAACGCGGTGGTGGAGTACTCGGGGTTGGTGATCTGCTCCGGCGTACCCCAACCGCTGGACGGGCGTTGCTGGAACAGGCCCAGCGAGTCGTGGTCGTTCATGTCACCGAGGTGGCCGAGGTTCTCCAGCTTCGACTCCTGCAGGCTCGTCGCGATCGAGATGACCGCGGCCCGCTCCGGCAGGCCCGCCTTCTTCGTCGCGGCGATGATCGCCTTCGCGTTGGCGGTCTGCTCGTCGTTGAGGGTGATGTGGGACTGGTCGCC
>NZ_JBNCKM010000031.1:0-311 GCF_049841535.1 Micromonospora sp. DT53 | reverse complement strand
ACCAGAGCGGCGATGCGGGAGAGCGCGGCGCCGAGGTGGCGTTGCTGTGCAGCGCTGAGTGGGTCGAACACCAGTTGTCTGACCCGCTCGACGTGAGCTGGGGCGCTGTCCTCGACTTTGTGCAGCCCGGCGTCAGTCAGGGTCGCGAGGGTGTACCGGCCATTGTCCGGGTCAGGGCACCGGGTGACCCACCCCTGCTGCTCGAAACGGACCATCAGCTTGGACAGCCGTGGTTGCGTGCTGTCGCACTGCGCGGCAAGGTCGCTGAGCCGCATCGTGTGCGTCTCGGTCATGGACAGCCGAGCCATCAC
>NZ_JBNCKM010000030.1:0-374 GCF_049841535.1 Micromonospora sp. DT53 | reverse complement strand
GGGCGTTGCTGGAACAGGCCCAGCGAGTCGTGGTCGTTCATGTCGCCGAGGTGGCCGAGGTTCTCCAGCTTCGACTCCTGCAGGCTGGTCGCGATCGAGATGACCGCGGCCCGCTCCGGCAGGCCGGCCTTCTTCGTGGCGGCGATGATCGCCTTGGCGTTGGCGGTCTGCTCGTCGTTGAGGGTGATGTGGGACTGGTCGCCCTGCGGCTTCGGGGCCTGCACGGCCACCGCGACGGCGGTGGGCTTGGCGTCCACGGCCGGGTTGGCGTGGGCGGCGATCGGACCGGCGAAGACACCACCGGCGAACGCGAGACCAGCAACGGACAGCATGCTCTTACGCAAGATCGTGTTCATGGGGGTAGCTCCTTCGGG
>NZ_JBNCKM010000029.1:0-402 GCF_049841535.1 Micromonospora sp. DT53 | reverse complement strand
TGCCACAGCTTTTGCTGCTCGTCGTCGAGCCATTGGGGGGTGCCGGTCATACGCGCAGCTTACTTGACTGGGCAACCTGGCACCCAGATGCCTTGCGCTGCTCAGAGGCAGGCGCGGACCCGGCCGGCCTCTGTGATGCCGCGCACCTTGACTTGCCTAGGCAAGTCAAGCACACTCGTTCACAGTTGCCCAGGCAAGTGCGGTGGCATCGCGGCGTCCGGAGATTCCCCCGTTCGCCACGGATCCGATGCCCCCAAACCATGAGGAGAGTGCAGTGAAGGCTATTCGCTACCACGAGTTCGGCAGCACCGAGGTCCTGCGCCAAGAGGAGGTGGAGCGTCCGGTCCCCGGTGCCGGCCAAGTGCTGGTGAAGGTGGTGGCCACCTCGTTCAACCCCGTCGA
>NZ_JBNCKM010000028.1:0-612 GCF_049841535.1 Micromonospora sp. DT53 | reverse complement strand
CGGTCGCCGCCCTGGTAACCGCCCTCACGACGGTCACCACCACGGAAACCACCCTCACGCGGAGCGCTGGAACGCGAACCGTCCCGATCGCCGCCACGGAAACCACCGTCACGCGGAGCGCTGGAACGCGAACCGTCCCGATCGCCGCCACGGTAGCCACCCTCACGGGGGGCGCCGGACCGGAAGCCACCCTCGCGCGGAGCACCCGAGCGCGACCCATCCCGGTCGCCGCCGCGGTAGCCGCCCTCGCGGGGAGCGCTGGAGCGCGAGCTGTCCCGGTCACCGCCACGGGAGCCAGAGTCGCGGCCGCCGGCGTATCCGCCTCGGGCGCCGCCGCCACTGTCGCGGTCTCCCCGGTACGGGGGCCGGTCTCGGTCATCGCGGCGCGGGCCGCGGTCGCGTCCGCCCGCACCGTCAGTACGGTCTTCGTAACGACGGGGACGGTCTCCGCCCTGCGGTCCTGAACTCACAGGTACATCCTTCCTGATTGCGCCACCAATGGCGCTACGCAGTCGAGGGCCCCCCCAAATTGGGCGGCCCCCGCCAGGAAGAATTTGCCGCGGGGGCCAAAAAAACCCCCCCCCCCCCAATTCCCGTACAACCGCGCAGGCG
>NZ_JBNCKM010000027.1:0-732 GCF_049841535.1 Micromonospora sp. DT53 | reverse complement strand
GCCGAGAAGGGGCGCTACTTCGGGGCTGCTGTCGCGACGGGCAAGCTGTCCACCGGCGCGTACACGACGATCTTGAACCGTGAGTTCAACAGTGTCGTGGCCGAGAACGAGATGAAGTGGGACGCCACCGAGCCGCAGCAGGGCCAGTTCAGGTACACCGGTGGTGATCGTCTGGTCAGTCACGCGCAGGCCAATGGCATGAGCGTGCGGGGTCACGCTCTGTTGTGGTATCAGCAGCAGCCGGGTTGGGCGCAAGGCATGTCGGGCAGCGCGTTGCGGAATGCGGCGATCAATCACGTCACGCAGGTGGCGACGCATTTCCGGGGGAAGATCTACGCCTGGGACGTGGTGAACGAGGCGTTCGCCGACGGTGGTAGCGGCGGGCGTCGTGACTCGAACCTGCAGCGGACCGGTAATGACTGGATCGAGGCGGCGTTCCGGGCGGCGCGGGCGGCGGATCCGGGTGCGAAGTTGTGTTACAACGACTACAACACCGATGGGATCAACGCGAAGTCGACGGGGATCTACAACATGGTGCGGGACTTCAAGTCTCGTGGCGTGCCGATCGACTGTGTGGGGTTCCAGTCGCACCTGGGCACCTCGTTGGCCAGTGACTACCAGGCGAATTTGCAGCGTTTCGCTGATCTCGGTGTGGATGTGCAGATCACCGAGCTGGACGTGATGACCGGCGGCAACCAGGCCAACATCTACGGCGCCGTCACCCGCGCCTGC
>NZ_JBNCKM010000026.1:0-982 GCF_049841535.1 Micromonospora sp. DT53 | reverse complement strand
CTGGCGGTCTAGCAGCGTGGGCAGCGCGATGACCACGGTGCGCAGGTCCTGCCACAGCTTTTGCTGCTCGTCGTCGAGCCATTGGGGGGTGCCGGTCATACGCGCAGCTTACTTGACTGGGCAACCCTGGCACGCAGATGCCTTTCGCTGCTCAGAGGCAGGCACGGACCCGGCCGGCCTCTGTGATGCCGCGCACCTTGACTTGCCTAGGCAAGTCAAGCACACTCGCTCACAGTTGCCCAGGCAAGTGCGGCGGCGGCGCGGCGTCCGGAGATTCCCCCGTTCGTCACGGATCCGACACCCCGAAACCATGAGGAGAGCGCAGTGAAGGCTATTCGCTACCACGAGTTCGGCAGCACCGAGGTCCTGCGCCAGGAGGAGGTGGAGCGTCCGGTCCCCGGTGCCGGCCAAGTGCTGGTGAAGGTGGTGGCCACCTCGTTCAACCCCGTCGACGACCACATCCGGCTGGGTGTCCTCGCTGAGATGATCCCCACCCCGCTGCCGATCACCCCCGGCCTCGATGTCGCGGGCACCGTCGCCGAGCTCGGCGACGGAGTCAGTGGACTGCAGGTCGGCGACCCGATCATCGCCATGTTCCCGCTGCATGAGCACGGCGGAGCCGCCGAGTACGCGGTCGTGGCGGCCGACCTGGTGACCGCCGCGCCCCGCAGCATCCCCCTAACCGACGCCGCCTCACTACCCCTGACCGGGCTGGCCGCTCGTCAAGCAGCCGTCGAGCTCGCGGGGATCAAGACCGGCCAGACCGTTCTCGTCAACGGGGCAGGCGGTGCGGTGGGAAGCATCGTGGTCCAGCTCGCCGTCGAAGCCGGCGCTAAGGTGACCGCCGTCGACGGCCCCCAGCATGCCGACCGCCTGAACGGCTACGGTGCGGAGAAGGTCGTCGACCCGTTGGACCTCGACGCAGGCCCGGCCCCTGTCGGTGGCCCCTTCGACGTGGTGGTGAACCACGTACGCCTGGCTC
>NZ_JBNCKM010000025.1:0-986 GCF_049841535.1 Micromonospora sp. DT53 | reverse complement strand
ACCTAGACGAGTAAGTCCGAAGTTGGTTCAGTGGTCGTAGGCGATCAGGGATCTGGTCACGGACTGGCCGGTGGTCCGGTTGTGCCAGATCGCGGCGGTCATCGCGAGGAGTCGCTGGGCGACCCTGGCGGCTACCCCTTCGATACTGCGACCGCCGTGTAACTCAAGGTCGAGTTGGCCCTTCAATGTGTCATTCACCGACTCGATGAGCTGCCTGATCGGCTTGAGCAGGTGCTCGTCCGGGCGTGGGGTGCGGTTGCGATACGACGGCCGCAGTAACCGCACCCCACGCTCGGCCAGCCACCGGTCCAACTCGGCGGAGACGTATCCCTTGTCCGCCACGATCAGCAGGCCCGGACGGTCGGTGACGAGGTCCGGATCATGATCGAGGACCGCGGTCAGCACCTCCCGCTCGTCGACCTTCGGGGTCGCGAGCGCCCATGCGATCGGCAGACCGGACGGGGTGCAGATGAGATGCAGCCGCAGGCCCCAGAAGAACCTCGAGTGCGAGGCGCAGTAGCCGTACCCGGCCCACCCCGCCAGATCAGAGCGTTTCACCGTCGGCCTGGACCGGCCGCATTCCACCGGTGTGGAATCGATGACCCAGGTCGTGTCGGACCACAGGTCGGTGTCTGCGGCGACTGCCCGGATGGCACGCTTGAGCAGCGGCAACGCCGCCCGTAAGCGCTTGTTGTAACCGGACTGTCCGGGCAGGTACGGGAACGCCCCGGGCAGATGCCCGGGGACGAACCGAAGCCAGCGGGCCTCGGAACGCACCCCGAGCAACACCTGCGCGACGGCCAGGGTCAGCAACTCCGCGTCGGAGAGCTTCGGTGGCCTACCAGTCCGGCGAGGACGCCCGAGCCAGTCGTCGATCTTCACGTACAGTGCGGTCAGAAGGGTGTTGAGGTCTGTCGTCACAAACGGATCTTCAACACCCTTCGTCTATGCCAACAGCCCGGGGTCGTTAGGACTTACTCGTCTAG
>NZ_JBNCKM010000024.1:0-1538 GCF_049841535.1 Micromonospora sp. DT53 | reverse complement strand
GTCAACGCCGTTGCGTTAGGGCTGTGATCGGCGGGTCAACCCCTGCTGGATAACGGGAACGGGACTCCTGGTAGATCAACTTGTGTCGAGCAAGAAGATCACGTCTCAGGAGTCCCGTTGCAGGAGAAGTCTGTCATCACTCGGTCGTTGGAGGTGGCTGGGGGTGTGTACGCGCCTGGGCATCTGGGTGAGTTGACGCAGGTCATCGATTTTGACCTGGTCGACGCGGTGTTGGAGGAGACCGGGACGCGTGAGAAGCGGCTGCGGCTGCTGCCGTCTCGGGTCGTGGTGTATTTCGTCCTCGCGCTCGCCCTGTTCGAGGGTTGTTCCTATCTGGCGACGTGGGGGAAGTTGACCGCTGCCCTGACGGATCTGCGCTTGACGCGCCCGAGTGTCTCCTCACTCTCACGCGCCCGGCGTCGGATCGGAGCGGCGCCGCTACGGCGCCTGTTCGAGACCCTCGCAGGTGCCGTCGGCCTGCCCGGCCAGCCCGGCGTGTTCTACCGAGGCCTGCGCACCGTGGCCATCGATGGCACTCACCTGCACGTGCCCGATGCGGATCAGGTCACGTGGCGCTACCGGAAACGGGGAGGAGACCGGCGGGAGTTCGGCTACCCGCTGTTGCGGCTGCTCGTGCTGATCGAATGCGGGACCCGCGCCCTGCTCGCTGCGGACTTCGGCCCTGACGCAGGAGGCGAACTGCCCTACGCCCATCGCTTAGTGGGCGTCCTGGACCGCGGAATGCTCCTGCTGGCCGACGCCGGCTTCGACGCCGCGCAGTTCCTGCACCACGTGCGCGAACGCGGCGCACAGTTCCTGGTCCGCTCCACCGCCTGCCGCCGCCCGACCATCACGCAACGCCTACCCGATGGCTCCTACCTGACCCGCATCGGCTACGGCACACTACCCGCCCTCATCCTCGTGCGGGTCATCGAAGCGCAGGTCACCGTCACCCTCGCCGACGGCACGACGCGCCACGAACAGTGGCGGCTGATCACCAGCCTGACAGACCACGCCCGCTACCCCGCCCGAGAACTCGTGGACCTCTACCACGAACGCTGGCAAGCCGAAACCACCTACTACTCGATCAAAGCGACCATGCTCAACGGCCGCGTCCTGCGCTCCCACAGCGTCCCCGGCATCGAGCAAGAGGTATACGCCCTTCTCACCGCCTACCAAACCCTCATCCGCACAGCCGCAGACGCCGCGTCAACCCAACCAGGCACCGACATGGACCGGCTCAGCTTCACGATCCTCATCACCACCGCCACCAACACGATCACCACCGCCAGCGCGATCCTCCCTGCCATCCCCACCAACCTCCTCGGCGCGATAGGCCACGCCGCCCTGGCCAACCTCCTACCCACACGACGCCGCCCCCGCGTCAAAGCCCGCACCCGCAAGAACCCCACCAGTAAATACAGCCCAAACGCCGGACAACACCCAACAACCACACAGACCTACAGCTTCCACGCCGAAATCACAGTCTTCGAGAAAGGACTTGCCTCCCGCTCACAGCGCTAAACGCAACGGCGTTG
>NZ_JBNCKM010000023.1:0-1669 GCF_049841535.1 Micromonospora sp. DT53 | reverse complement strand
GTGGTGGGCGGCTTGCTCGGCTTCGTCGTGGCGTCGTAGCTGCCGTAGACAGGCGATGCGTCTGGTGAGGGATGACTCGTGTTTTGGGTCGATGGTGAGGGCTTGCTCGGTGGCTGCGAGGGCGCGTTCGTAGTCGTGTTGGTCGTCGTACAGGTAGCTGAGTTCCAGTCGCAGGGTGGGTGAGTCGGGCCGTGCGTCGATTGCTTCGCGGGCTGCCTGTTCGGCCTGATCGAAACGACGTAGCCGTCGTAACTCCGTGATACGCCACTCCAGAACGCAATCGTGCTGCGGGTCGATAGTGATTGCTCGCTCGATGGCCGCCAGAGCGCGCTCGTAGTCGTGCTGGTCGTCGTACACGTAGCCCAGTTCGACGTACAGCAGGGGTATGTCCGGCCTGCGACTAACTGCCTCATGAGCGCTTCGCTCGGCTTCGCCCCAACGCCGCAGAAGCCGTAGCTCGGTGGTGCGCCACTCAAGCGCATCGGCCGAGTTGGGGTCGAGGGCGAGGGCCTCCTCGAAAGCCGTTAAAGCCTCTTCGCGGCGGCTGCCGTCGTGAAAGACGTATCCAAGTTCGACCCAGGGCTGTGGATAGCCCGGTTTTCGAGCGATGGTGTCTTCCGCTAGCTGCCTAGCCTCGGCGAGGCGGCGTAAGCCGCGTAGCGCCTCCAGTCGCACCTGTAGGGCCGCTACCTCGGCGTGCACGTCGTTCACCACGTCGAGCTCCGTGAGCGCACGCTCGAATTGGTACCGGTCCAGCAGGCTTCTGGCGTATTCGATTCGGACCGGCCAGTCGGCCAGTCGGGCCGTGGTGGCGAGCGTGTCGACCTCGTCGAAGCGGCGCGTGCATCGTAGTCCGTGCAGCAGCCAGGCTAGCCCTCGTGGGTCATCTGGGTTCAGCGTGTAGGCCTCCTGGAAGTACGGCAGCGCCTCCTGGAATCGGTGCTGATCGACCAGTAGTCGCCCGGTCGCGACACGTACAAGCGCACTTGCAGAATGCTTCTGGCACCCCTCGGCAGCCAGTGCCGTGGCCTCGTCGTAGTGACGCCCCCGGCTCAGGCTGGCGATCAGCCAGGCGGACACCTCCGCGCAGTTGCCATCCAACTCGTACGCTTGGCGGAGCACTGCAGTCGCGTCGCCTGGCCGGTACAGGGCAAGCAGTAACCGCGCATGCGCTATGGCCAGCGTGTTCGATAGTTCGGACTGACCCACCAGTGCGCCTTCGAGTAGACGCAGCGCTTCAGCTGCTCGATGAGTACGCCGAAGTTCGTTAACGCGCCCAACCAAGGCTTCAGTGGGCCGGAGAGGGCCCATCGGCCCGGCCGTCTTGTCTACGGCTGAGGCGGCGTTTGCCTGAACGGGAACAGCTCTGTCGAAGGGCTTCTTGTGCACCGCGCATCTCCTCCGCTGGCCTCGGATCGGAGGCAACAACCAATGATTAACGCTGGCCTACATCAACACTGTCGGGTAAGCGACCCGACGTGCCCCTGGGACGGGGCGTGTCTCGACTCGATGACCGTCACAACACGTCGAACCACAGAGGAAGCGGGTGCGGTCAGGCCTCGCGGCGTTCTGGGTGGGACCCCCGTTTACCCCCCCCATTACCTTCTTGGTGGCCCCGCAATGGGGCGCCCGGCCTCCGGGTCCGGCATGACTGCTCCCCCCTGTTGAA
>NZ_JBNCKM010000022.1:0-1994 GCF_049841535.1 Micromonospora sp. DT53 | reverse complement strand
GGGGGGGTGCCCCTATGGGTTTCGTCAAGGAATCGAGTCGGCGTGGGGGCCGTGGTGAGGGCAGGATGGCGTGGTGCCTGATCTGCTGTGGGAGGAAGTCAGGTGGTTCTTCGATCCCGGGGTGATGGGGGCGTTGCCGGACGTCTGCGTGCCTGGCGCCTCGGTGGAGGACTGGCAGTCGGTCCTAGATCTCGTCGTCGCTCAGGGTTGGGCGTTCCAGTACTCCGAAGGCGCGGTGGTGCTGCCGCTGCCGAGGGCGACGGCCGTATTGTCCCGCCCGGCTGGCGCCGAGTGCCCGGAGCTGCGGGTCTGGCCGTCGGTGGATGTCCTGGCGATTTTCCGGTTCTATGCGGCGAATGAGATCGACTTCGATGTCGATCTGCGGGAGCTTCAGGGGCAGGAGCGGCTCGATGTGTTTTGCGGTTTTGTGACGGCGATCGGAAGGTGCCTGGGCAAAGCCGTGCTGATGGATTCCGAGGGCGGCGACGGGAGCCATGCGGTGCTCGGCTTCGACGTTGAGGCGGACGGTGTCGTTGTGTTGGCGGAGCCGCCGGTCAGGTGACCATCGCTGTTCGCGGTTCGTAGAAGGTTCCGTCGCGGAGCATGGCGAACAGGACGTCGGCCCGGCGTCGTGCAAGGCAGAGCAGGGCCTGGGTGTGGTGCTTTCCCTGGGCGATCTTCTTGTCGTAGTAGGCCCGTGAGACGGGGTCGGCCAGGGATGCGAACGAGGACAGGAAGAAGGCGCGTTTGAGCTGCTTGTTGCCGCGTCTGGAGGGTTGTTCGCCGCGGATGGAGGAACCGGAGGATCGGGTCACGGGGGCGAGGCCTGCGTAGGCTGCGAGGTGGGCGGCGGTGGGGAAGCTGCTGCCGTCGCCGACGTCGATGAGGATCCTGGCTCCGGTCCTGACGCCGATCCCCGGCATGGACGTCAGGACCTTCGAAAGAGGATGGCTGTCCAGCAGTTCCTCGATCCGGACGGCCAGCACGTTGCGCTGGTTCAGAACGGTAGCCAGTGAGCCAGCCAGGCTCGGGACGATGAGCGCGGCAGCATCCGTGCCGGGGACGACGACGGACTGCTCGTCCAGAGCGGTGAAGATGTCCTCGACCAGGCGCTCGGCCATCCGCGGGGCCTTCGGCCGCAGCAGACCGATCAGGCGTCGGCGTCCTGCCTTGCGCATCTGGTCTGGGGAGCCGAACCGCTCCAGCAGCGCGAGGACGGCCGGGTGCTGCAGGCGCGGGCCCAGAACGCGTTCCAGGTGCGGGTGGATCTGGGTGAGCAGGCCGCGGAGCCGATTGCTGACGCGGGTTATCTCGCTCGCCAGATCGTCGTCGAAGCCGACGAGCATCTCCAGCTCAGCGATGGCCTCGTCTTCGACCTCGACCGAGCGGAGCGTGTGCGGCATGACGCGGGCCGCGTCCGCGATGACGAACGCGTCGCGAGCGTCGGTCTTCGCCTCACCTGGGTAGAGGTCGGCGATCCGACGCATGGTCAGTCCGGGCAGGTAGGCAACCGGGCAGCCCATCTCACGGGCGACCGCGAGCGGCAGGGCGCCGATGGAGGCCGGCTGGTCGACCACAACAAGCACGGTTCCGTGCTTCGCCTGGAGCTTGCCGAAGAGCTCGCGGAGCTTGGGTTCGCTGTTGGGCAGCCGCTTGTCGAAGGACTTCTTCCCAGCCGGGGTGACGGCGGTGGCGTGGTGTTCGCCCTTGCCGACGTCCAGGCCGAGGAAGACTCCGATGTCGCTGACGTCGATCATGTGCGCCCTTCGGTCGTCCCCGCCCGGCCGTCCCACGGCACCGATCGCCACATCCACATTACGAAGAGCCTCCCGACCTGCGGACAAGCCGGTGGTCATGCCCCTAATCAGCGGTCTGTCGATGCCTCCGGGCCGGTGACACCACCCCCCAGGCCATGCGTTCAACAGGGGGGAGCAGTCATGCCGGACCCGGAGGCCGGGCGCCCCATTGCGGGGCCACCAAGAAGGTAATGGGGG
>NZ_JBNCKM010000021.1:0-5425 GCF_049841535.1 Micromonospora sp. DT53 | reverse complement strand
ATCCGGTAAACGCAGAATAGGCCACCCCCGAAGGGGTGGCCTATTCTGAAAGATTGTCCGGCGGCGTCCTACTCTCCCACACCCTCACGAGTGCAGTACCATCGGCGCTGGAGGGCTTAGCTTCCGGGTTCGGAATGTGACCGGGCGTTTCCCCTCCGCCATGACCGCCGTAACTCTATGAACATATCAAACAACCCCGGCACACACTTCACGGGTGTTCGCTTGTTCAGAGTTGCACAGTGGACGCGTAGCAGCTTAGTAGTCAAGTCCTCGGCCTATTAGTACCGGTCAACTGAACCCGTTACCGGGCTTACATTTCCGGCCTATCAACCCAGTCGTCTAGCTGGGGGCCTTACCCCACCAAGGTGGGTGGGATACCTCATCTTGAAGCAGGCTTCCCGCTTAGATGCTTTCAGCGGTTATCCCTTCCGAACGTAGCTAACCAGCCGTGCCCTTGGCAGGACAACTGGCACACCAGAGGTTCGTCCGTCCCGGTCCTCTCGTACTAGGGACAGCCCTTCTCAAGTATCCTACGCGCACGGCGGATAGGGACCGAACTGTCTCACGACGTTCTAAACCCAGCTCGCGTACCGCTTTAATGGGCGAACAGCCCAACCCTTGGGACCTGCTACAGCCCCAGGATGCGACGAGCCGACATCGAGGTGCCAAACCATCCCGTCGATATGGACTCTTGGGGAAGATCAGCCTGTTATCCCCGGGGTACCTTTTATCCGTTGAGCGACACCGCTTCCACTCGCAAGTGCCGGATCACTAGTCCCGACTTTCGTCCCTGCTCGACCTGTCAGTCTCACAGTCAAGCTCCCTTGTGTACTTGCACTCAACACCTGATTGCCAACCAGGCTGAGGGAACCTTTGGGCGCCTCCGTTACCTTTTAGGAGGCAACCGCCCCAGTTAAACTACCCACCAGACACTGTCCCTGAACCGGATAACGGTCCGAAGTTAGATACCCAAATCAACCAGAGTGGTATTTCAAGATTGCCTCCACCCATACTGGCGTATGGACTTCACCGGCTCCCACCTATCCTACACAAGCTAATTCGAGTACCAATGTCAAGCTATAGTAAAGGTCCCGGGGTCTTTCCGTCCTGCCGCGCGTAACGAGCATCTTTACTCGTACTGCAATTTCGCCGGGCCTGTGGTTGAGACAGTGGGGAAGTCGTTACGCCATTCGTGCAGGTCGGAACTTACCCGACAAGGAATTTCGCTACCTTAGGATGGTTATAGTTACCACCGCCGTTTACTGGCGCTTAAGTTCTCCGCTTCGCCCCCGAAAGAGCTAACAGGTCCCCTTAACGTTCCAGCACCGGGCAGGCGTCAGTCCATATACATCGAATTACTTCTTCGCATGGACCTGTGTTTTTAGTAAACAGTCGCTTCCCCCTGCTCTCTGCGGCCATACAACGCTCCACCCGCGCGGGGCTTCACGTCTCCGGCCCCCCTTCTCCCTAAGTTACGGGGGCAATTTGCCGAGTTCCTTAACCACAGTTCGCCCGATCGCCTCGGTATTCTCTACCTGACCACCTGTGTCGGTTTGGGGTACGGGCCGCTAAGAACTCGCTAGAGGCTTTTCTCGGCAGCATAGGATCACTGACTTCACCTGAATCGGCTCGGCATCACGTCTCAGCCTTCATGTGTTGCGGATTTGCCTACAACACGGCCTACACGCTTACCCCGGCACAACCACCGGCCGGGCTCAGCTACCTTCCTGCGTCACCCCATCGCTTGACTACTACCCATCAGGTTCCCACGCTCCCTCAGCTCAGTCCGAAGACCTCACCAAGTTCGGGCGGTTAGCACAACGAGGTTCATCAGGGACGCTCTTTCGCGGGTACGGGAATATCAACCCGTTGTCCATCGACTACGCCTCTCGGCCTCGCCTTAGGTCCCGACTCACCCAGGGCGGATTAGCCTGGCCCTGGAACCCTTGGTCATCCGGCGGAAGGGTTTCTCACCCTTCTTTCGCTACTCATGCCTGCATTCTCACTCGTGCCGCGTCCACAACTGGGTCACCCCGCTGCTTCACTCGCGGCACGACGCTCCCCTACCCATCCACACACCTGCACAAGGAATCAAGTCCCAGCGAGGATAAAATGTGAATGCCACAGCTTCGGCGGTGTGCTTGAGCCCCGCTACATTGTCGGCGCGGAACCACTTGACCAGTGAGCTATTACGCACTCTTTAAAGGGTGGCTGCTTCTAAGCCAACCTCCTGGTTGTCTATGCGACCCCACATCCTTTTCCACTTAGCACACGCTTAGGGGCCTTAGCTGGTGATCTGGGCTGTTTCCCTCTCGACTACGAAGCTTATCCCCCGCAGTCTCACTGCCGCGCTCTCACTTACCGGCATTCGGAGTTTGGCTGATTTCGGTAAGCTTGTGGGCCCCCTAGACCATCCAGTGCTCTACCTCCGGCAAGAAACACGCGACGCTGCACCTAAATGCATTTCGGGGAGAACCAGCTATCACGGAGTTTGATTGGCCTTTCACCCCTAACCACAGGTCATCCCCCAATTTTTCAACATTGGTGGGTTCGGCCCTCCACGCGGTCTTACCCGCGCTTCAGCCTGCCCATGGCTAGATCACTCCGCTTCGGGTCTAGGACACGCGACTGAATCGCCCTATTCAGACTCGCTTTCGCTACGGCTCCCCCACACGGGTTAACCTCGCCACATGCCACTAACTCGCAGGCTCATTCTTCAAAAGGCACGCCGTCACCCCGCAAGGCTCCGACGGATTGTAGGCGAACGGTTTCAGGTACTATTTCACTCCCCTCCCGGGGTACTTTTCACCATTCCCTCACGGTACTTGTCCGCTATCGGTCACCAGGAAGTATTTAGGCTTACCAGGTGGTCCTGGCAGATTCACGGCAGATTTCAGGGGTCCGCCGCTACTCGGGAACACCCACAGAAGGTCAGCAACTTTCACCTACCGGACTTTCACCGTCTACGGTCAGCCATTCCAGACTGTTCGACTAGCCACTAACTTTGTAACTTCTCGAACAAGTGTCAGCCTGTTCAGTAGGGTCCCACAACCCCGACCACGCAACCCCTGACAGGTATCACACGCAGCCGGTTTAGCCTCGATCCGCTTTCGCTCGCCACTACTCACGGAATCACTAAATTGTTTTCTCTTCCTACGGGTACTGAGATGTTTCACTTCCCCGCGTTCCCTCCACACACCCTATGTGTTCAGGTGTGGGTGACACCACATGACTGGTGCCAGGTTTCCCCATTCGGACACCCTGGGATCACAGCTTGGTTGACAGCTCCCCCAGGCCTATCGCGGCCTCCCACGTCCTTCATCGGCTCCTGGTGCCAAGGCATTCACCGTTCGCCCTTGACAACTTGACCACAAAGATGCTCGCGTCCACTGTGCAATTCTCAACAAACGACCAACCCACAACCCGATCCGCCCCACACCAAAACCCAATCCCTCAGGACCGGCGGTATGTGGGGCCAGGCCATGCCTGGCAGACTGCCAGCCCCCACACGGGAGGCCGGCCACGTCTCTGAAACAACAACACAACGGTTGTTCCTTCAGGACCCAACAGGGTGCTCACATTCTTCCTCAGCCGCACCAAGGCCATCCGTTCCCACCACCCCGAAAGGTTGGCTGTACTAGGTGACCCCGGCCGTTGCCGAGGGAAAACTTGCCAGTGTCTCCGCCATCTGAGCACCCCGACCCAACATTCGTGGGTCGCGGGCTCCTTGCACCCTTTCGGGTGAAGGTGCTCCTTAGAAAGGAGGTGATCCAGCCGCACCTTCCGGTACGGCTACCTTGTTACGACTTCGTCCCAATCGCCAGCCCCACCTTCGACGGCTCCCTCCACAAGGGTTGGGCCACCGGCTTCGGGTGTTGCCGACTTTCGTGACGTGACGGGCGGTGTGTACAAGGCCCGGGAACGTATTCACCGCAGCGTTGCTGATCTGCGATTACTAGCGACTCCGACTTCACGGGGTCGAGTTGCAGACCCCGATCCGAACTGAGACCGGCTTTTTGGGATTCGCTCCACCTCACGGTATCGCAGCCCATTGTACCGGCCATTGTAGCATGCGTGAAGCCCTGGACATAAGGGGCATGATGACTTGACGTCATCCCCACCTTCCTCCGAGTTGACCCCGGCAGTCTTCGATGAGTCCCCGCCATAACGCGCTGGCAACATCGAACGAGGGTTGCGCTCGTTGCGGGACTTAACCCAACATCTCACGACACGAGCTGACGACAGCCATGCACCACCTGTGACCGCCCCCGAAGGACCTCACATCTCTGCGAGTTTTGCGGCCATGTCAAACCCAGGTAAGGTTCTTCGCGTTGCATCGAATTAATCCGCATGCTCCGCCGCTTGTGCGGGCCCCCGTCAATTCCTTTGAGTTTTAGCCTTGCGGCCGTACTCCCCAGGCGGGGCGCTTAATGCGTTAGCTGCGGCACAGGAAACCGGAGAGGTCCCCCACACCTAGCGCCCAACGTTTACAGCGTGGACTACCAGGGTATCTAATCCTGTTCGCTCCCCACGCTTTCGCTCCTCAGCGTCAGTATCGGCCCAGAGACCCGCCTTCGCCACCGGTGTTCCTCCTGATATCTGCGCATTTCACCGCTACACCAGGAATTCCAGTCTCCCCTACCGAACTCTAGCCTGCCCGTATCGACCGCAGGCTTGGGGTTGAGCCCCAAGTTTTCACGGTCGACGCGACAAGCCGCCTACGAGCTCTTTACGCCCAATAAATCCGGACAACGCTCGCACCCTACGTCTTACCGCGGCTGCTGGCACGTAGTTGGCCGGTGCTTCTTCTGCAGGTACCGTCACTCTCGCTTCGTCCCTGCTGAAAGAGGTTTACAACCCGAAGGCCGTCATCCCTCACGCGGCGTCGCTGCATCAGGCTTCCGCCCATTGTGCAATATTCCCCACTGCTGCCTCCCGTAGGAGTCTGGGCCGTGTCTCAGTCCCAGTGTGGCCGGTCGCCCTCTCAGGCCGGCTACCCGTCGTCGCCTTGGTAGGCCATCACCCCACCAACAAGCTGATAGGCCGCGAGCCCATCCCAAGCCGAAAAACTTTCCACCACCAACCATGCGGCCAGTAGTAATATTCGGTATTAGCCCCCGTTTCCGAGGGTTATCCCAAAGCTTGGGGCAGGTTGCTCACGTGTTACTCACCCGTTCGCCGCTCGAGTACCCCGAAGGGCCTTTCCGCTCGACTTGCATGTGTTAAGCACGCCGCCAGCGTTCGTCCTGAGCCAGGATCAAACTCTCCAACAAAAAATTAGTTGAACAGCATCCTGACAACAAACAAATGTTGCCAAAGGAATCCCAACCAGCCAGCAAAAACTGACCAGTCCGGGGTATAAATCATAATTGGCACTGGCTTTACAAGCACCCTGTTGAGTTCTCAAAGAACAACCACACACCGA
>NZ_JBNCKM010000020.1:0-5856 GCF_049841535.1 Micromonospora sp. DT53 | reverse complement strand
GTCTGTCGTCACAAACGGATCTTCAACACCCTTCGTCTATGCCAACAGCCCGGGGTCGTTAGGACTTACTCGTCTAGGCGACGGGGCTCGCGGTGCGAACCAGTTCGGCGATCCGCTCGGCGACGGCACGGGCGGTCGCCTCGGTGGCCGCCTCGACCATCACCCGGACCAGCGGCTCGGTGCCCGACGGGCGCAGCAGCACCCGACCGGTCTCCCCCAGCTCCGCCTCGGCCCGCTCGACCTCGGCGCGCACGGCTGGCGCGGCTGCGCCGACGGTCCGGTCGCCGACCGGCACGTTGATCAGCACCTGGGGCAGCTTGGTGACCACCGAGGCCAGCTCGGCGAGGGACTGGCCGGTGGCCGCCATCCGAGCCATCAGGTGCAGGCCGGTGAGCACGCCGTCGCCGGTGGTGGCGTGCGCGGGCATGACGATGTGGCCGCTCTGCTCACCGCCGAGCGCCAGCCCGGAGGCGCGCAGCTCCTCCAGCACGTACCGGTCGCCGACCTTGGTCTCGATCAGGCGGATGCCCTGCGCGGACATCGCGAGCCGCAGCCCGAGGTTGCTCATCACGGTCGCCACCAGGGTGTCCTGGGTGAGCGTGCCGGCGTCCCGCATGGCCAGCGCGAGGATCGCCATCACCTGGTCGCCGTCCACCTCGTCGCCGTCGGCGGTGACCGCCAGGCAGCGGTCGGCGTCGCCGTCGTGGGCGATGCCCAGGTGGGCGCCGTGCTCGACCACGGCGGCGCGCAGCGTCTCGATGTGGTTGGAGCCACAGTCGTCGTTGATGTTCAGCCCGTCGGGCTCCGCGTGGATGGCGATGACCTCCGCGCCGGCCTCCCGGTAGGCGACGGGGGCGACCTCGGCGGCGGCGCCGTTGGCGCAGTCGACCACGACCTTGATCCCCTCGAGCCGGTGCGGGACGGTGCCCACCAGGTGCTGGACGTAGTGGTCCGCACCGTCGAGCAGGTCGTGCACACGGCCGACGCCGGCGCCGATCGGCCGGTCCCAGGCGGTGGTGGCGTTCGTCTCGACGGCCGCCTCGATCTGCATCTCGATCTCGTCGGGCAACTTGTGCCCACCGGCGGCGAAGAGCTTGATGCCGTTGTCCGGCATCGGGTTGTGCGACGCGGACAGCATCACACCCAGGTCGGCCTTGGCCTCGGCGGTGAGGAACGCCACCGCGGGGGTCGGCAGCACGCCGACCCGCACCACGTTGGCGCCGGCGCTGGTCAGGCCGGCGACCACGGCGGCCTCCAGCATCTCGCCGCTGGCCCGGGTGTCCCGGCCGACGACGGCGAGCGGTGGATGGCTGCGGTCCGTCTCGGCCAGTGTGTGCGCGGCGGCCACCGCGAGCGCCAGCGCCAACTCCGGGGTGAGATCCGCGTTCGCCCGCCCGCGTACGCCGTCCGTGCCGAACAACCGACCCATACCCGCCAACCTCCGAATGAGCACTGCCTGTGACGAGAAAGCGGAACGGCCGATCCACCTCCCCGCAGAGGGGAGGCGGACCGGCCGTCCGTCAGAAGTACAATGCGCTGGAAAAGATCAGCGCTTCGAGTACTGGGGAGCCTTACGGGCCTTCTTGAGGCCGTACTTCTTGCTCTCCTTGACCCGGGCGTCACGGGTGAGGAAGCCGGCCTTCTTCAGGGCCGGGCGGTCGTCCGGCTCGTTGATGATCAGCGCGCGCGCGATGCCCAGCCGCAGCGCACCGGCCTGGCCGGTGGTGCCGCCGCCACGCAGGTTGGCGATGACGTCGAACTGCTCGAGCTTCTCGGCGGTGACCAGCGGGTCCTTGATGAGCTGCTGGTGCACCTTGCTCGGGAAGTACGCCTCGAGGTCCTGGCCATTGCAGGTGATCTTGCCGGTGCCCGGGACGATGCGGACCCGGACGATGGCCTCCTTGCGGCGGCCCACGGTCTGGATCGGCCGGTCACCACGAGGCGCGCGGGCAACGGGCGCCGGCGCCTCGGTGGCCTCGGGGGCTTCCGGGGCGACCTCGGTCTCGATGATGTCGGTCATGCTGCTTCCTTCGCCCGCGCTCACTGCGCGATCTGCTTGATCTCGAACGGCACCGGCTGCTGCGCGAGGTGCGGGTGCTCGGCACCGGCGTAGACCTTCAGCTTCTTGATCAGCTGACGGCCGAGCTTGTTGTGCGGGAGCATCCCCTTCACGGCCAGCTCGATGGCCCGCTCGGGACGCTTGGTCAGCAGCTCGTCGTAGCCGATCTGCTTCAGACCACCCGGGTAACCGGAGTGGCGGTAAGCGACCTTGGTCTGGCGCTTGTTGCCGGTCAACGCAACCTTGCCCGCGTTCACGATGACGACAAAGTCGCCCGTGTCGACGTGCGGCGCGAAAGTCGGCTTGTGCTTACCACGCAGCAACGTGGCGGCGTGGGTGGCCAGGCGGCCCAGCACGACATCAGAGGCGTCGATGACGTGCCACTGACGCTCGATCTCACCCGGCTTCGGGCTGTACGTACGCACAGGTCTACCTTGTCTCGTCGTCGGTCTGGGGTCGCGCGCCGAGGTGACCGGATCTAGCAGGCCGGACCAGCGCGCACGAACGACCAAGCGTACCTGATGGGGCACGCCTCTGGATGTCGTACAACAGCAGGCAACGATACCCGGCGCCCCGTCCGCAGGTCAAAACGGGGGTGCGGTGCCGCGCGGCGACGCGCCGAGGGTGGCCCAGCTCACACGTTGGCGAGTCGACCGGCCCGCGGACGACGGTAGACGGCCCAGGTGACCGCGAAGCACAACGCGTACCAGCCGATGAACGCCAGGTAGGCGGCGTCGGCGTTGCCCGAGGTGAGGAACGACTGGCGGAACGCGATGTTGACCAGCACCCCACCGAAGGCGCCGATCGCACCCGCGACGCCGATCAACGCGCCGGTCATCCGCCGCGCCCACCGCGCGGCGGCCTCCGGATCACGGTGACCCGTGGCCACCGCGTCCGCCGCCCGGGCCCGGAAGATCGCCGGGATCATCTTGTACGTGGACCCGTTGCCGATGCCGGAGAAGACGAAGAGGGCGATGAACCCGGCCAGGTAGAGCCCGAACGAGCGTTCCCGGGCCGCGTACAGCACGGTGCTCGCGCCGACCGCCATCGCCACGAAGTTCCAGAAGGTCACCCGGGCCCCGCCCAACTTGTCGGCGAGGTGCCCACCCAGCGGCCGGATCAGCGAGCCGACCAGCGGGCCCAGGAAGGTCAACCAGGCGGCGTCGACCGGGGTGGGGAAGCGCTCGGCGAACTGGAGTTGGAGCACCTGCCCGAAGGCGAAGCCGAAGCCGATGAACGAGCCGAAGGTGCCGATGTACAGCAGCGACATCACCCAGGTGTGCGGGTCGCGGGCCGCCGCACGCAGCGCGCCGGGCTCGTTGCGCGCCCCGGGCACGGTGTCCAACCAACGGGCCGCCGCCAGCGCGGCCAACACGATCAGCGGCAGGTAGACCGCCGGCACCAACCGGGGGTACGCGGCGCCCGCGGTGGCGAGGACCGCCAGGCCGACCAACTGCACAGCGGGTACGCCCAGGTTGCCGCCACCGGCGTTGAGCCCGAGCGCCCGCCCCTTGAGCCGAGACGGGTAGAACAGGTTGATGTTCGCCATCGAGGAGGCGAAGTTGCCGCCACCGACGCCGGTCAGGCAGGCCAGCACCATCAGGGTGGAGTAGGACACCCCGGGTTCCAGCAGCACCGTCATCGGCACCGCGGGCACCAGCAACAGCAGTGCGCTGACGATCGTCCAGCGTCGTCCGCCGAAACGCGCCACCGCCAGCGTGTACGGCAACCGCAGCACCGCGCCCAGCGCGGCCGGTACGGCGGTGAGCAGGAACTTTCCGGCCGGATCGATGCCGTACGCGGGGCCGAGGAAGAGCACGGTGACCGACCAGAGACTCCACACCGAGAAGCCGACGTGCTCCGCGAAGATCGAGACCCAGAGGTTGCGCCGGGCGATCGGCGCGCCGGTGGCCTGCCAGAAGTCCGGGTCCTCGGGGCGCCAGTCGTGCAGCGGTTGCCGGCGACCGGTGACGGCGGGTGGCTCGGCGGTGACTGCGGTGCTGGTGAGCGTGCTCACGGCGGCTCCTCCTCGTCGATGTGACGAGGGGAAACGCTAGGAACACCCGGTTACCTGACAGTGCCCGTCGCGGGTCGGGCCGGAAACGGCTGTCGCACCACGGGCCGGCGGCGATGGTGAGCACGCCACCGGGGAGCTACTTCCGTGGTCGGTCGCTGCTTCCGGTCGGAGCTGGCTCCGTGGTCGGTCGCTGCTTCCGGTCAGAGCTGTTGGAGTATGCGCAGCGCGCGGCCGACCCGGAGCATGGTGTCGGTGTCGGCGACGTCCACGCACCCGGTGAACCACTTCTTCATGGGCGAGGAGATCCGGTCGGGCATCACGACGTACCGGCCCATCGACACGGCGAGCGGCGAGTCCCGGAGGAGCGACTCCTCGACCACCTCGACCACGATCACGATGGGCACGTCTGTGGAGTTGTAGACGTCCGAGCTGATCACGAGGCCGAGGCGTTCCCGGGCGCCCTCGATGCGCCAGATCTCACCCCTACGCAGCACGCGGCCGTCCGCCGGAGAACAGGTCGTTGACCATGCCCACCTCGCGGGCGTCGGCGAGGGCGGCGGACTCCAGATCGAGGCTGGCGCGGCCCACGGCGGCGGCGTGCGCGGTGAAGACCTCACGCAGCGCCTTCTCCCGGGCGGCCTGGTCCATCCAGGCGGAGAGCGACAGCCCCTCGCGCTTGGCGAACCGCCGCGCCTCCTCGATCGTCTCGTCCGTGAACGAGAGAGTCACCTTGGCAGTCATGCCGAGCAGACTACCCAGCGGTGTGACCAACAGTCATCCCCGCGTTCACCGGCTCACCCCCGAGCGGCGAAACGCACATACCGCCGGGGCTTACCCGGCGCGGCCACCGAACACCGCGAAGCGCCACTCCTTGAAGTAGCAGTCGACGTCGACCAGGCCCGCCTCGCCAAGCCACCGGCACTGGTCGGCCACGGTCGCCGGCAGGTCGTGCCGCATCCGCCCCCGGGAGCCGGCGATCTCCTCGGGGGACGCGCCCAACTCGGCGATCCGTCGCATCCACACCTCGTCGTAGCGCCGGTCCAACTCCGGGGTCGGCCCGGCGACCTGCTCGGCGTTGACGAACACCCCGCCCGGCGCCAGCGCGGCGGCGGCCCGCCGGTAGAGCGCCCGCTTGCCGGCGTCGTCGAGGTGGTGGATCGCCAGCGCGCTGACCACCGCGTCGTACCGGCCCGCCGGCAGTTCGTCGGACAGGTCGGCCAAGACCGACAGGTGCGGCACGCCCCGCGCGTCCAACTGCTCGGTGGCGCGCGCGAGCATCGCCGGCGCCCCGTCCACCAGGGTCAGCCGGACTCCGGGCACCGCCGCGGCCAGCAGCAGCGAAAGCAGCCCGGTGCCCGCGCCCAGATCCAACACCTCGGGGGTACGGCCGGCGGCGAGCGCGGCGCGCAGCGGCGGCGTGGCTACCTCGACGGCGGTGCTGTAGAAGGCGTCGAAGCAGGGAATCAGTCGCCGACGCGACTCGTCGTAGGTGCCGGCAACCGCGTCGAAAACGTCCGTCACACTCATCGCGGACTCCCAAACTTTGAGACAGATTTCCCACATTATAAGCGCGCTGCGCCGGACGGCAGCGCTGATGTCGTCAGCGATTCAGCTCCAAAGGCTTCGGCTCACACCACCTGCCGCACGCGAAGTCACGCCCAGTCACCGCCCGGCACACGTCCGCGCGCGATCCATCGACGTCACCCCCATTACCTTCTTGGTGGCCCCGCAATGGGGCGCCCGGCCTCCGGGTCCGGCATGACTGCTCCCCCCTGTTGAA
>NZ_JBNCKM010000019.1:0-16621 GCF_049841535.1 Micromonospora sp. DT53 | reverse complement strand
AGAACACCCAACCACCAAGGGGGGCGGCGGTGGGGTGTGAGCACCTCGTCCGGCGCTGCAACAAACAAAGGGGAAAAGTCTTTGGGGGGTGACGCCTACGGTGACTCGGCGTCTGCCGGCGGCCTACGGGCGGGGGCTCGTGGCGCCGGGTCCAGGTGTAACGACCGGGGGCCGGGGGTCATTCCCGGGCTGGCCCACCTGGCTGGCACCCGCATCACGGTGGTGCCTGCGGTCGTTCGTGGGGACTGCAACGACCGGCCCGAGGCTGGCATTCCAACCTGCGCATCCCGCACCGGGCGGGTCGGGCTGGCGGCTCGTGGTGCTGTCATCGTCAGGGTATGTAACGACCCCGACCCGGCCATGATTCCGGCCCACGGGTGCGACCGGTCACCGGCCAAAGACCCCATGCCGCGCAAAGCCTAAGCCCTGCATCAAGCCCGACCACGGCAGACCGGACAAACCACCCAGAGTGTTGTCTCCGCTTGCCCCTTAGGCCATGCGATCGGCCTTGATCCACTCGACTTCATTGAAATCGGGGTGTCCGGATGGGCGGGATGCCCCGACTTCAAGGAACTCGTGTTGATCAAGGCCGTGTCGGCGCCGAGCCGTGCGGAAGTCCTCGGCGGCGCCGAGCCGCGCGGAAGCCCTCGCGGCGCCGAGCCGTGTGGAAGCCCTCGCGGCGCCGAGCCGTGCGGAAGCCTTGGCGGCGCGAGCCGTGCGGAAGCCGCGAACCGCGCGAAACCGCGCCTCCCGGGTCGGGGGCGCGGTTTCGCGGATGTCGGGGGACTGTTGGGTCAGGCGACGTTGCGTTGGGCCGGGACTGTCGACTTGTGCGGGCGGCCCAGGCGGGCCTCCAGCCGTGCGACGTCGACCCGGGCGTGGCGGCGGTCTGCCAGGTCCTCCCAGCCGACGGCGAGCAGTCGCAGGCGCTCGGACTCGCTGAAACCGCCCCACACGCCGTACGGCTCGCGTACCGACAGCGCGTGCGCGGCGCACTCGGCGCGAACCGGGCAGGTGCGGCAGACCGCCTTGGCGGCGGACTCGCGACGCAGCCGGGAGGAACCACGCTCACCGTCGGGGTGGAAGAACTGGGCGCTGTCGCGCCCTCGGCAGGCACCGAGTCGCTGCCAGTCCCAGAGGTCGACGATGGGTCCGGGCAGTCTACGTACGTTCGACATCAGCACCCCTCCTCCCGCGCGGCTCCGCGAGAATCCTTATGGCCGGCATCCGGGCGGCGGGCCGCGCAGGCGCACCGTTCCCGGCCTGGACCTCCCGGTACCCGGGCTGTCGTCAACTCACACGTGTGTGATCGAAAACGTCCGGGAAATTGCGGCTTTTGCCCCATCTGTCGGAAAAGTTCGAAGGATTGCCGGGAACCCCCTCCCCAGCCGACCGCGTCATGGTCTGCTCGTTGGCGGAGAGGAGACCACAGTGCGTACCGTTCTTGTGTGCGTTCGGACACCACTCGCGGCCCAGCACCTTACTTCTGCTGCCGCGCGACTGGGGTTGTCCGCGATCGTTCGTACCGCCGTCTCTGATCCCGAGGTGATGCTGCGGCTGGCCGAGCGACCGCCCGACGTGGTCCTGGCCGACACGGCCCTCACCCGGCCGGACAGCGCCGGCTTCGTCCGCCGGGTGTTGGCGCGCGCGCCGCAGGCGGCGGTGCTGCTGCTCGGCACCGAGGAGTCCGAGGCCGCGGCGGCCACCATCAGCGCCGGCGCCCGGGGGCTGATCCAGAATGTCGACCATGACCTGACCAGCGCGGTGGCGAAGGCTCTGCTGCTGCTCACCGCGCCTGGCCGAGCCTCCCGGCAGCGGATCACCGATCCGGCCCGCGACGCTGCGGCGGTGGGTGGTTCCGGTCGGTCCGGGCCGTCGCCGCGTGGCTCCGGTGAGCCGGGCTGGGCGGCCACGGCCGCCGACGGGCCGGCCGGTGTGGCGTCGGTGCCGGTGCAGCGGGGTGACGACGAGGCGGAGGCGGGGACCGGCGAGCCGGCGGCGCAGACCGACCCGGGCCGTCCCGCCCCGAACGCCCGACCCAGTCGGGCGTCGATCGGCCTCACCGAGCGTGAGCTTCAGGTGCTGCTCGGCATGGCCGAGGGCAAGAGCAACGCGGAGATCGGCCGGGAGCTGTTCGTCTCGGAGGACACCGTCAAGACCCACGCCCGCCGGTTGTTCCGCAAGCTTGGCGCCCGGGACCGGGCGCACGCGGTGGCGGCGGGGTTCCGCGCCGGCCTGGTCGCCTGACGGACGCGCCGCGCGGCAGCGGACGACGCCGCGCGGCAGCGGACGACGCCGCGCGGCAGCGGACGACGCCGTCCGCGGCCGCAAGGCGCCCCATGCAGCAGCCCAGGCACGTCGTGCAACAGCGCGCCACGCCGTGCCGCACCCCAGGTAAACGGTGCAGCAGCCTGGGTACGCGGTGCGGCAGCCTGGGTACGCCGCGCAACAGCCTGGGTACGCCGCGCAACAGCCTGGGTACGCCGCGCAACAGCCCGGGTACGCCGCGCAACAGCCCGGGTACGCCGGGCGGCGGCGTCACTTCGTGGCGGTCGGGGCGCCCGGCTCGTCTTCGGTGCCCTCGGACAGGGTGTCGTGCACCCCGTCGGCGTACCCCCGGGCGTAGTCCCAGGTCACGTAGTGGTCCGGGTCGGGGTCGTACGCGGGCTCGTGCACCCGGGGTCGACCGGAGTTGAGCAGGTGGCGCAGGTTGCCGCGGAGCAGGTCCCAGTCGAAGTAGTGCGGCTCGCGGCAGTCCTCGCATTCGATCACCAACCCGCGGACCCCGATCGGGGCCAGCAGAGCCTGGTAGATCTCCAGGTCGGCGAGGTCTTCCAGCACATCCTGCCGTTCGACGTCGGTCAGCGGATCCGGCGTCGCGTCATCGCCCGGGTCATCCAGACCCGCGGTCGGATCCGCCGGGTCGCCATTGAACGGGTCGATGGGCTCGTCGTGCACCCCCTCACCGTAGACCCAACGCGGTGGGAACGTCCGCCCCCCGGCCTCGGCGCCGGCCCGGCCCGCCACGGACGGGTCGCCCTGCTCACTGGGTACGATGAGTCGACGTGCCGGCACCGTGGCGTGCTCCGGTGCCCGCTCGCGCCACCTCGCTGAAGCCCATTCGAGCAGCTCAGGGGAGCAATCGTGGAAAATTCGCCCAGCACCGATCTTCCGGCCGGCGTCGAGCACGCCGATCTGGGCGGCCACCTGCCCGAGCTGCCGGCCGGCTCTGCCCGGGTGGTTCCGCTCGGCCTCACCTTTGACGACGTGCTGCTTCAGCCGGGCGAGTCGGACGTGGTGCCCAGCCGGGTCAATACCCGGACGAAGCTCACCCGCAACATCGAGTTGTCCATTCCGCTGCTGTCCAGCGCGATGGACACGGTGACCGAGGCCCGGATGGCGATCGCCATGGCCCGCCAGGGCGGCATCGGCGTGTTGCACCGCAACCTCTCCCTGGAGGACCAGGCGCTCCAGGTCGACCTGGTCAAGCGTTCCGAGTCCGGCATGATCACCAACCCGGTGACCGCCAGCCCGGACGACACGCTGCGTGAGGTCGACGAGCTGTGCGGGCGTTACCGGATCTCCGGTGTTCCGGTGGTGGACGGCGACGGCCAGTTGGTCGGCATCGTCACCAACCGGGACATGCGTTTCGTCTCCGAGCCGAACACTCCGGTCCGCGAGATCATGACCCACACCCCGCTGGTCACCGCCCGGGTCGGGGTGAGCAAGGACGACGCTCTGGCGCTGCTGCGTCAGCACAAGGTCGAGAAGCTGCCGATCGTCGACGACTCGGGCCGGCTGCGTGGCCTGATCACGGTCAAGGACTTCACCAAGAGCGAGCAGTACCCGGACGCCAGCAAGGACGACGCCGGCCGCCTGCGGGTCGCCGCCGCCATCGGTGTGGGTGAGGACGCCTACAAGCGGGCCCGTGCCCTGGTCGACGCGGGCGTCGATGTGCTGATCGTGGACACCGCGCACGGTCACCAGCGGGCCGTGCTGGACATGGTCCGCCGGCTCAAGGCCGACGTGGCGGTCGACGTCATGGGCGGCAACGTGGCCACGTACGCCGGCGCGAAGGCGCTTGTCGACGCCGGCGCCGACGGCGTCAAGGTGGGCGTGGGTCCGGGTGCGATCTGCACCACCCGGATCGTCGCCGGGGTCGGCGTGCCGCAGGTTACCGCGATCATGGAGGCGGCTCGGGCCGCTCGCCCGGCGGGCGTGCCGGTGATCGGCGACGGCGGCATCCAATACTCGGGTGACATCGCCAAGGCCCTGGTGGCCGGCGCCGACACGGTGATGCTCGGCAGCCTGCTGGCCGGCTGCGAGGAGAGCCCCGGCGAGCTGATCTTCGTCAACGGCAAGCAGTTCAAGACGTACCGCGGGATGGGGTCGCTCGGCGCGATGCAGTCCCGGGGGCAGGCCAAGTCGTACAGCAAGGACCGTTACTTCCAGCAGGACGTGCTCAGCGACGACAAGCTGGTCCCCGAGGGCGTGGAGGGCCAGGTGCCCTACCGGGGGCCGCTCTCCCGGGTGGCCCACCAGCTGGTCGGCGGTCTGCGACTGGCCATGGGGTACGCCGGTGCGGAGAACATCCCCGATCTGCACCGCCGGGGCCAGCTCATCCGGATCACCGCGGCCGGCCTGAAGGAGAGCCACCCGCACGACATCCAGATGACCGTCGAGGCGCCCAACTACCACACCCGCTGACCCATCACCCCCAACCACCTGGAGTCCCCCATGCGTGACGTGGTCGAGATCGGGCTGGGCAAGACCGCGCAGCGCGGCTACCACCTGGACGACATCGCCATCGTGCCGAGCCGCCGCACCCGGGACGTCGACGACGTCTCGACGTCCTGGCAGCTCGACGCGTACCCGTTCGGCATTCCGTGCGTCGGTCACCCCTCCGACGCCACCATGAGCCCGTCCTCGGCGGTGCGTCTCGGTCAGCTCGGCGGCCTCGGCGTGCTCAACGTCGAGGGGCTCTGGACCCGCTACGAGAACCCGACGAAGGTGCTGGACGAGCTGGCCGGCCTCGACGAGGAGGCCCGCGCCACCAAGCGGCTCCAGGAGGTGTACGCCGAGCCGATCCGCCCGGACCTGATCGCGGAGCGGGTCCGCGAGCTGCGCGCCGGTGGCGGCACGGTGGCGGTGCGGGTCTCCCCGCAGCACACCCTGGCGCTGGCGCCGGTGATCCTGGACGCCGGGGTGGACATCCTGGTGATCCAGGGCACCATCGTCTCGGCCGAGCACGTGTCGACCACCGACGAGCCGCTGAACCTCAAGGAGTTCATCGCCGACCTCGACCTGCCGGTGATCGTGGGTGGCTGCACGGACTACAAGACGGCGCTGCACCTGATGCGTACCGGCGCGGCCGGTGTGATCGTGGGCATCGGTGGCGACGAGTGGTCGACCACCGAGTCGGTGCTGGGCATCCGGGTGCCGATGGCCACCGCGATCGCCGACGCCGCGGCGGCCCGCCGTGACTACCTGGACGAGACCGGCGGCCGGTACGTGCACCTGATCGCCGACGGTGACATCCAGACCTCGGGCGACATCGCCAAGGCGCTCGGTTGCGGCGCGGACGCGGTGATGCTCGGTGAGCCGCTGTCGCTCTGCGACGAGGCCCCCGCCGGTGGTGCCTGGTGGCACTCGGCGGCGAGTCACCCGTCGCTGCCGCGGGGCGCCTTCGAGGTTTCCGGTGAGCCGCTCGGGTCGATGGAGCAGTTGCTCTTCGGGCCGGCGGACGAGGCCGACGGTCAGCTCAACCTGTTCGGTGGGCTGCGTCGGGCGATGGCCAAGTGCGGTTACCGTGACCTGAAGGAGTTCCAGAAGGTCGGTCTGGTCCTCGACCGCTGACCGATCCGTCAGACGCCGGAAGGCCGGCCCCGCAGCAGGCGGGGCCGGCCTTCGTCGCGTTCAGCCGGGTGTCACTTCTCCACGTAGATGGTCAGGTCGGACATGTTCTGGTAGCTGTTCGCCGCGAAGTCGAGCGACTGGCCCTTGTTGTCCGTGCCGCCGGGGGCGGTGTCCATCTCCCAGTTGGCGTGGTGGAAGTTCCGTTCGCCGATGGTCTGGAAGAACTGCTGGAAGTTGAGGTCGCCGTCGCCCAGCGGGGTCATCTGGTACCCGTTGGGGACGCTGGTGTCCCGGTCGCCGTCCTTGGCGTGGAAGAGCGGGAACCGGGTGGTCCGGTCGGCCACGGTGAGGATCGGGTCGAACAGGTCGGTCACCTCCTGCCCGGCCGGGTTGACGTACTTCTGGTGCTTGAAGCGGGCCACGTAGGCCCAGTAGATGTCCAGTTCGAAGAAGACGTACCGCGGGTCGGTGATCTCGAAGAAGTACTCCAGTCGGCGGATGCCGGAGGACCGGGTCTGCCGGCCCTGCGCGTCGCGCGGGCCCCGGTCGATCAGGAAGCTGTACGCGGCGTCGTGGTTGTGCGTGTAGAGCCGCATGCCCCGGGCCTTGGCCTGCCGGCCCAGCTCGTTCCAGATGTCGGCGGCGGCGTCCCACTCGGCCTTGTACGCGCTGCTGGTCGGGTCGCTGCCGGTGCCGATGTTCTTCATGCCGAGTTCTTCGGCGATGTCCAGTTGTTGCTGGAAGGTGGCCGGCTGGATCGTGGCGTGAGTGCCGTTGGCCACCAGGCCGTTGTCGTCGAGGATCTTGCGGATCTCGGCGGGGGTGATCTGTCGGCCCAGGATCTCGGTGCTCTGGGTGTAGCCGGCGAACTCGATCTCCTTGTAGCCGATCTCGGCGAGCCGGGCGAGGACGCGCTCGAAGCCGTACGGCACACCGCTGTCGTCAGGCGCGGCGGTGATCCGGTCGCGGACGCTGTAGAGGATGATGCCGCGGTTTCTGGCCGGGATCAGCGGCTCGACCCGCAGTTTGCTCGCGTTGCCGGGGTTGGCGAGCGCGGGGGTGCCGGTGGCGAGGACGGGTAGGCCGGCCGCGCCGATCGCGGCGGCGGCCCCGGCGGACGCGGCGAGCAGGGATCTGCGGCTGAGCCGGCCGGTGGGTGTGGCGTCGGGTGCGGTGTGGTCTGGCATGGTTCCACCTTTCGCGACGGTGGTCGGAGACAGACACTAACGTCGGTCAAAGTCGAAAGAAAGGTCCGATCGACGGCAGCTTTTGTTCGATTCAACGAAAGTCACTGATGATCGTCGATACCGGCCGCGCGGCCGTCGATGCTGACTACGCTCGTCCTGAACGAACGCCGCAGGAGGGGTGGCCATGGTCCGGACCGGACGGAGAATGCGCGTCGCCGCCGTGCTTACCTGCGTGATCGGGCTGATCGCCACCGGTTGTACGGGCGACGACCGCGACGGCTTTCGGCCCGGTGCCGCCGACGCCGGCGACCCGTACGTGCCGGGGCACGGCAACGGCGGTTACGACGTCGCGCACTACGGCCTCGACGTCCGCTACGACCCGTCGACGGACCGGCTGACCGGTCGAGCCGTCATCACGGCCACCGCCACCCAGGACCTGTCCCGGTTCAATCTGGACCTTTCCGGCCTGCAGGTCAGCGCTGTCACAGTGGGCGACGCGGCGGCCGACAACCGGCGCGACGACGGCGAGTTGGTGGTGACGCCACGCGACGGGCTGCCGCGCGGTCGCCAGTTCACAGTGACTGTCGACTACGCGGGCGTGCCCGCAGCCGTCGACGACGGAACGTTGGGCAGCGGCGGTTTCCTGCACACCGCCGACGGCGCGGTGGCGCTGGGCCAACCCGACTCCGCCGCCACCTGGTTCCCGGTCAACGACCACCCGTCGGACAAGGCCACCTACGACCTGTCGGCGACCGTCCCGGACGGCCTGGCCGCGCTGAGCAACGGCGTACCCGGGCCGAAGAGCAGCGCCGACGGCTGGACCACCTGGCGCTGGTCGGAGCGCGCCCCGATGGCCAGCTACCTGAGTACGCTCGTGATCGGCGACTACCGGGTGGTGACCGGCACGCACGCCGGCCGGCCGATGGTCACGGCGGTGGCCGCGAGCCTGCCGGCGACCGGCGGCGCGGCCACCTCGCTGGCCCGCACCGGCGCGATCGTCGACTTCCTGGCCAGCCGATTCGGCCCGTACCCGTTCGACTCGTATGGGGGGATCGCGATCGCCGACGACCGGATCGGGTACGCGCTGGAGACCCAGTCCCGGCCGGTCTACGGGCCTGGCTTCTTCGCCGACGGCCGGCCGAACCCGAGCGTCGTCGCACACGAGCTGGCGCACCAGTGGTTCGGCGACAGTGTGTCGTTGACCAGGTGGGGCGACATCTGGCTCAACGAGGGCTTCGCCAGCTACGCCGAGTGGCTGTGGGAGGAGCACGACGGCGGCCGGACCGCCCAGCGCAACTTCGAGATCCAGTACGCGGCGACCGACTGGGCGCAGCCGTCGGTCGAGCCGGGCCGGGAGCAGATGTTCGGCACGGCCGTCTACAAGCGTGGGGCGCTCGCCGTGCACGCGTTGCGCCGGACCGTCGGTGACGACCTCTTCTTCCGCATCCTGCGCTCCTGGACCACCGAGCGGGCGGGGGGCAACGCGACCACCACGGACCTCGTCGCGCTGGCCGAGCGGGTCGCGCAGCGGCAACTGCGTCCGCTCTTCGACGCCTGGCTGGTGGGTGGATCGGCCCCCACACTGCCGTGACCCGGCCCGCCGTCCGGTCGATATGCTGCGCGCCTGCGAACGGCGGGTAGGCGTCCGTTCGCGCGGGACGGCGGAGGCCGTGACCGGCCACCGGCGGAAAGGGCGTGGGATGCGGGGGACGCGGCACAGACTGCGGATGGGTGCCGGCCTGCTGGTGACCGGTGCGCTCGCACTGTCCGGATGCGACTCGACGGGCCCGGAGACGGCGCTGCCACCGAGCGCGTCCCCCACGCCGTCGCGGACGTTCAGCGCGGGCGCCGACGGGGTCGGCGACGCCTATTTCCCGACCTATGGCAACGGCGGCTACGACGTCGCGCGGTACACGGTGAAGGTGCGCTACGACCCGGCCAAGGACCAGCTCACGGGTACGACCACCGTGCGGGCCACCGCGACGGCCGACCTGTCGACGTTCAACCTCGACCTGGCCGGTCTGACCGTCAGCGCGGTCACCGTGGACGGCGCGCCGGCGACGCACAGCCGCAAGCGGAACGAGCTGGTGATCAAGCCGACCTCAGGCCTGATCAACGGCAACGGGTTCGTCGCCGAGATCACCTATGCCGGTAAGCCGAAGCCGCTGAAGAACGAGACGCTCGGCGACGGCGGTTTCCTGCACACCGCCGACGGTGCCATCGCGCTGGGTCAGCCCGAGTCGGCCAGCACCTGGTTCCCGGTCAACGACCACCCGTCGGACAAGGCGGCGTACGACGTCGAGGTCACCGTTCCGGACGGTCTGACCGCGATCAGCAACGGCGTTCCCGGCGGCAAGACCAGCTCGGGTGGTTGGACCACCTGGAAGTGGTCGGAGAAGTCGCCGATGGCCAGTTATCTGAGCACGCTGGTGATCGGCAAGTTCCGGATCACCACCGGCGAGCACAAGGGCCGCCCGGTCTACAACGCGGTCACCACCACCGAGGCCAAGGGCAGCGCGGACGCGTCCATCGCGCAGACCGTCGCGGTCGCCGACTACCTGGAGAGTGTGTTCGGGCCGTACCCCTTTGACGCGTACGGCGGGGTGGTGATCTCCGACAGCCGGATCTCCTACGCCCTGGAGACGCAGAGCCGGCCGGTCTACGCGGCGAGCTTCTTCCGGCAGGGCGAGAACACCGAGGTCGTCGCCCACGAGTTGGCCCACCAGTGGTTCGGCGACAGCGTCGCGTTGGCCAAGTGGGAGGACATCTGGCTCAACGAGGGCTTCGCGACGTACGCGGAGTGGCTCTGGGCCGAGCACACCAGGGCGTACACCGCCAAGGAGGCGTTCGACAGACGGTATGCGGAGATGTCCGCGCAGGTGTGGAGGACGCCGCCGGGCAAGCCGGGGGTGGAGAATCTGTTCAGCGAGTCGGTCTACCAGCGCGGCGGCATGACTTTGCACGCCCTGCGGGTGGCTGTCGGCGACAAGGCGTTCTTCGAGATCGTCAAGACCTGGGCGGCGGAGAAGCGCGACGGCACGGCCACCACTGCCGAGTTCGTGGCCCTGGCCGAGCGGATCTCCGGCAAGCAGCTCGACGCGCTCTTCGACGCCTGGCTCTACGACACCAAGAAGCCCGCCCTGCCCAAGCGGCTCTGAGTGGCTGTCAGTTCTTGACGACCAGGGCGGGGTGGGCGGCCAGGTACGCGTCGGCGCGGCCGGCGCGGAGCTCGGTGAGAAACTTCCGGCCCTCGGCGGTCAGCTGTTCACCCCGGTAGGCGCTGCCCTTGCCGACACCGGAACCGGGTAGCCCGACAAGTGTGAAACGGTTCTCCGGCAGTCCACTCAGGGCGTACGCGATGTCGACGATCTTCCGCCCGCCGACGTAGACAAGCGTGTCGCCCAGCGCGGAGACCACCTGGTCGACGCGCTCCGGTTGCCGGGCCAGGCCCTCGTCCAGGATCTTGCGGGTCATCGCCCGGATCAGCTGCTGCTGGTGCCGCTGCCGCGCGTAGTCACCGCCGGTGATGTAGCGCTGCCGCGCGTAGTCCAGCGCCTGCCAGCCGTTGAGGTGCCGCTGGCCCTTCTCGTAGACCTGCTGCGGCCCCTTGTACCCGCCCGGCGCGCTCTCCCGGTACTTGCCGTCCGGTCGGCGGTGCAGCGACTCGACCCGCTGGTCGACGTAGATGTCCACCCCGCCCAGGGTGTCCACCAGCCGGTCGAACCCGTTGAAGGTGAGCACCGCGCCGGCATCGATGCGCAGCCCGGTGTAACCGCTGACCGTGCTGCGCAGCAGCTCGTACCCCTGGGCCGTGCTTGGTTGTTTGGGTTTGCCCGGCACCCGGCTGCCGAAGCTCATCGCGTGCGTGAGTTTGGTCTTGCCGCCCTTGTAGCCGGCCTTCGGGAACGCCGGGATGTCCACCACCAGGTCGCGGGGGAGCGAGAAGAGGTACGCCCGATTCAACCCCTTGGGTACGTGCAGCACCAGCACGGCGTCCGAGTGCGGTTCCCATCCGGGCACGCTGACCCGGGTGTCCACACCGACCAGCAGCAGGTTGAGCGGGCCGGTGATGTCGGCGCCCGGTGGCGGACCGCTCGGGCTCGGGGTCGGCGTGCCGACCGGCGACGGGGTCGGTGCGCCGCCCACCGGAGTGCCGCCCGGCTTGTTGTCGCCGGTCAGGCGGGTGATCACCACCGCGCCGGCCGCGATCAGCGCGACGACGGCGAGCGCCGCCAACCCCAGCAGCAGCCACCGTCGGCGCGGTGCCATCGACCCGAGAACCATCTTGGATTCCTCCCACCCGTCTGGTGAACAACGCTCCGACGGGTCCTCCCGGTTGCGGCCGAGAGGCGCCGGGTCGGTCGGCCGGAGCATGATCGCGCGAAAAGTGCCGCTGGCGCGAGCGCTACTCACGAGTAATGATGCGTTCATGCGGTACGACGTGGTCGTCATCGGGTCCGGCTTCGGCGGCAGCGTGACCGCGCTCCGACTGGCCGAGAAGGGCTACTCGGTCGCGGTGTTGGAAGCCGGCCGCCGCTTCGCCGACGACGAGTTCCCGCAGACGTCCTGGCGGGCCCGCCGGTTCCTCTGGGCGCCGAAGCTGGGCTGCTACGGCATCCAACGGCTCACCCTGCTCCGCCCGGCCGACCGACGGACCGGCGGCGGGGTGTTGGTGCTCTCCGGCGCCGGGGTGGGCGGCGGTTCGCTTGTCTACGCGAACACCCTCTACGAACCGCTGCCGGCCTTCTACAGCGACCCGCAGTGGCGCGACATCACCGACTGGCGCGACGAGTTGGCCGGCCACTACGACCAGGCGAAACGGATGCTCGGCGTCACCACGTACCCGGTGGACACCGGCGCGGACCGGGCCATGCGCGCGGTGGCCGAGCGGATGGGGGTGGGGCACACCTTCCACGCCACCCCGGTGGGTGTGCACATCGGCCGGCCCGGCCAGCGGGTCGCCGACCCGTACTTCGGCGGTGCCGGCCCGGAACGCACCGGCTGCCTGCACTGCGGCTCGTGCATGACCGGCTGCCGGCACGGGGCGAAGAACACGCTTGTCAAGAACTACCTCTGGCTCGCGGAACGGCTCGGAGTCACGGTCCGTCCGGTGACCACGGTGACCGCGGTCCGGCCCGCCGAGGGCGGCGGGTACGAGGTGCACACCGAACGCACAGGCGCCTGGCTGCGCAAGGGTCGGCAGGTCGTCCACGCCGACCAGGTGGTCTTCGCCGCCGGCGCGCTCGGCACCCAGCGGCTGCTGCACGCGATGCGGGCCGACGCGGCGCTACCCGGGCTTTCGCCCCGCCTCGGCGAGCTGACCCGGACCAACTCGGAGGCGATCCTCGGCGCCTCGGTGACACGTCAACGGGCCCGGTCCGAGCGGTTGGACTACACCGAGGGGGTGGCCATCACCAGCTCGTTCCACCCCGACCCGCAGACGCACATCGAGCCGGTCCGCTACGGGCGGGGCTCCAACGCGATGGGGCTGCTCCAGTCGCTGCTTGTCGACGGCGGCCCGCACCGGGTACGCCGCTGGCTGGGCGGCATCGTGCGGCAGCCCGGTCTGGCCGCGCGGATGCTGTCGGTGCGCGGCTGGTCGGAACGGACGGTGATCGCCCTGGTCATGCAGTCCGTGGACAACTCGTTGACCACCCGGTGGCGGCGTGGCCCGCTCGGCAGTGGGTTGGTCACCGGCCCGGGCCACGGCACACCCAGCCCGACCTGGATCCCGGCCGGCAACACCGCCGTCCGACTCCTCGCCGACGAGATCGGCGGCACCCCCGGCGGTTCGCTCACCGAACCCTTCGACATTCCGATGACCGCGCACATCCTGGGCGGGGCGGTCATCGGGGCCACCCCGGCCGACGGGGTGATCGACCCCTGGCACCGGGTGTACGGGCACGCCGGGCTGCACGTGGTCGACGGCGCGGCCGTCACGGCCAACCTGGGCGTGAACCCCTCCCTGACGATCACCGCACAGGCGGAACGAGCGATGTCCTTCTGGCCCAACAAGGGCGAAGAGGATGCCCGCCCGGCGCTCGGGTCCCCGTACCGCCGCCTGCCCGCCGTACCCCCGCAAAACCCGGCGGTCCCGGCAGGCGCCCCCGGCGCGCTGCGACCCTGACCCCCGCGATCTTGCGGTTTCGGTAGTTGTTCTGTGGCTTGTGCGCTTCTTGTCGGGACAGTAAGCGCAAGATCGCGGGGAGAGTGGATTGCCGGCGAGCCGGTGCCGGGAGCGGCCGTGACTGTCGGTAGGCTTCGTGCACATGAGCCTGCCTCGCCCCGTCCTCGTGGTGGATTTCGGAGCCCAGTACGCCCAGCTCATCGCCCGCCGGGTCCGTGAGGCGAAGGTCTACTCCGAGATCGTGCCGCACTCGATGCCGATCGCCGAGATGCTGGCGAAGAACCCCGCCGCGATCATCCTCTCCGGCGGCCCGGCCAGCGTCTACGCCCCGAACGCGCCGCAGATCGACGCGGGTGTGTTCAGCGCCGACGTGCCGGTCTTCGGCATCTGCTACGGCTTCCAGGCGATGGCTCAGGCGCTCGGCGGCACCGTCACGAGGACCGGCAACCGGGAGTACGGCGGCACCCCGCTGCGCCCCCGCCTCCTCGAGCCCGGTGTGCTGCTGCGGGACCTGCCGGCGGACCTACCGGTCTGGATGAGCCACGGCGACTGCGTCACCGAGGCGCCCGAGGGCTTCACCGTCACCGCCGAGTCGGCGGGCGCGCCGGTCGCCGCATTCGAGGACCTGGCCGGTCGCCGCGCCGGCGTGCAGTTCCACCCCGAGGTCGGGCACACCGCGCACGGTCAGGAGATGCTGACCCGCTTCCTCTACGACATCGCCGGCATCGAGCCGACCTGGACGCCCGAGAACATCATCGACGAGCAGGTCGCCCGGATCCGCGCCCAGATCGGCGACAAGGAGGTCATCTGCGGCCTCTCCGGCGGAGTGGACTCGGCGGTCGCCGCGGCGCTCGTGCACAAGGCGGTCGGTGACCAGCTCACCTGCGTCTTCGTCGATCACGGCCTGCTGCGTGCCGGCGAGGCCGAGCAGGTGGAGAAGGACTACGTCGCCGCCACCGGCATCAAACTCAAGGTGGTCGACGCCGCCGACCGGTTCCTCGGCGCGCTCGCCGGGGTGACCGACCCCGAGCAGAAGCGCAAGATCATTGGCCGGGAGTTCATCCGCGTCTTCGAGGCCGCGGCCCGCGAGATCGCCGCACACGCCGACGTCGAGTTCCTCGTCCAGGGCACCCTCTACCCCGACGTGGTGGAGTCCGGCGGCGGCACCGGCACCGCCAACATCAAGAGCCACCACAACGTCGGCGGCCTCCCGGAGGACCTGAAGTTCGCGCTGGTCGAGCCGCTGCGCACCCTGTTCAAGGACGAAGTTCGGACGCTCGGCCTCCAACTGGGCCTGCCCGAGGCGATGGTCTGGCGGCACCCGTTCCCCGGCCCCGGCCTCGCCATCCGGATCATCGGCGCGGTCGACCAGGAACGCCTCGACCTACTCCGCCAGGCCGACCTGATCGCCCGCGAAGAGTTGACCGCCGCCGGCCTCGACCGAGGCGTGTGGCAGTTCCCGGTCGTGCTCCTCGCCGACGTACGCAGCGTCGGTGTGCAGGGAGACGGGCGCAGCTACGGGCACCCCGTGGTGCTGCGCCCGGTCTCCAGCGAGGATGCGATGACCGCCGACTGGTCCCGGCTGCCCTACGACGTGGTGGCCCGGATCTCCACCCGGATCACCAACGAGGTCGCCGAGGTCAACCGGGTGGTCCTGGACGTCACCAGCAAGCCGCCGGGCACCATCGAATGGGAGTGAGTGCCGCTCACGCGACCGGCGGCGGCCCGGACGGGGTCGTCGGCGGGTAGGGCTGCGTCGGGGCGTACCCCTGCGGTGGCCCACCGGGCGCGGGCCCGGCGGTGGGCGGCGGGCCGTTCTGCGGCGCGACGCCCGCGGCGTGCGGCCAGGCCGGCGCGCCGGTCGGCTCCTCCGGCATCAGGAACCACATGATCGGGTACGCGAACAGCGCGAGCCCGCCAGTGAGCAGGCCAGTGACCGCGAAGACCACCCGGACCAGGGTGGGATCGACGGCGAAGTAGCGGCCGATGCCGCTGGCGACCCCGGCGACCATGCGGTCGGTGGTGGGCCGCCGAAGCTGCTTGTACGGGGCGCGGGGAGCGGTGGTCGATGTCATACCCCCACGGTCCGCGCTGGCGCCCGGCCTGCCCTCGGTGACCGCCCGGATCCTTACCCTGACCAATCCCTGACCGGGACAGGATAGTCAGGAATCCGACTCTTTTCCGTCCCGGTAACCCGGCGCGGGGAGAATTTGCTTCCGTGACCACCTTGCTGAAGCCGCTCCGCAAGATCGCGGCATACGCAGTTTGTGCTGATTCAAGCGGCCGAGTCTTGCTGGTCCGCGCATCGGAGCGCTCCGGCACCCCCGGCGCGTGGTCGCTGCCCGGCGGGGCGGTCGACCACGGCGAGGACCCCAACCACACGGTCGTCCGCGAGACCGCCGCCGAAACCGGCCTCTCGGTCGCCGTCTCCGGCCTGGCCGACGTGCTCGCCGACATGCGCGCACTCCCCGACCGCGGCATCACCATCCACACCGACCGGCTGATCTACCGGGTGGCCGTGCGCGGCGGCACCCTCGCCGACCGGGTCGGCGAACGCCCCACCGACCTGGCCCGGTGGTACACCCTCGACGAGGCGCGCGAGCTGCCGCTGCGCTCGTTCACCGCACGCGCCCTCGGGCTGCCCCCCTCCTCCGCCGACGTGGTGCCCGACGAAGCACCCGAATTCCCCTCCTTCTACGCCGTGCCCGGCCCCGACGGGCTACACCGAGCCCAGCGCTTCGCCGCGTACGCGGTGTGCACCGACCCCGCCGGCCGAGTGCTGCTCACCCGCATCTCCGACGGCTACCCCGGCGCCGGCTGCTGGCACCTGCCCGGCGGCGGCACCGACTACGGCGAGCAGCCCGGCGCCGCCCTCATCCGCGAACTGGTCGAGGAGACCGGGCAGGCCGGCCGCCTCGTCGAACTACTCGGAGTCGCCAGCCACCGCGACGCCGCCTCCCTCGGCCCCGAGGGCTACCCGATCGACTGGCACGGCGTACGCGCCTTCTACCGCGTCGTCGTCGACCAGCCCAACCCACTGACCGTGACCGACGTGGGCGGCTCCACCTGCGAGGCCCGCTGGTTCGGTCGCGAGGAGTTGGGCGCCCTCCCCGTCGACCGCCTCACCGAAGTGACCGCCGAAGCAGTCCAAGCAGCCCAACTCACCTGACCCCGACCCAGGTCCGCGAGGAGCCACCGGCCCCCGCGCCGCCGGCCGCCTCGGGTTTCGGGTTTCGGGCCTCGGGCCTCGGGCCTCGGGTTTCGGGCCTCGGGCCTCGGGCCTCGGGTTTCGGGTTTCGGGCCTCGGGCCTCGGGTTTCGGGTTTCGGGTTTCGGGCCTCGGGTTTCGGGTTTCGGGCCTCGCGCCTCGCGCCTCGCGCCAAGATCGTGCTCGAACCAGGATGTCAACGCCGTTGCGTTTAGCGCTGTGAGCGGGAGGCAAGTCCTTTCTC
>NZ_JBNCKM010000018.1:0-28203 GCF_049841535.1 Micromonospora sp. DT53 | reverse complement strand
GGACCACCGGCCAGTCCGTGACCAGATCCCTGATCGCCTACGACCACTGAACCAACTTCGGACTTACTCGTCTAGGTCAATTGGACGCTGTGGAGCTGAACCGTTCACGGCATCAGCTCCACAGCCTCCGGGAGTGCCGGGTCGACCTCAGCCGTTCAGGCTCAGGGCGCGCAGCCGGGTGACCGCCTCGGTGAGCACCTCGGGGCGCTTGCAGAAGGCGAACCGGACCAGCCGCCGACCCGCGTCGGTGTCGTCGTAGAAGACCTGGGTGGGCACCGCCACCACGCCACAACGCTCCGGCAACGACCGGCAGAACTCCACCCCGTCCCGGCCGCCGAGGGCGGTGATGTCGGCGGTGACGAAGTACGTCCCCTCCGAGTCGAGCACCTCGAACCCGGCGTCGGTGAGGCCAACGACGAGCTGGTCGCGCCGCTGCTGGAGGCTGTCCCGGAAGCCTGTGTAGTAGGCGTCCGGCAGGGCCAGCGCCACGGCCACCGCCGGTTGCAGCGGCGCGGCGTTGACATAGGTAAGGAACTGCTTCACCCGGAGCACCGCCGAGACCAGCGCCGCCGGGCCGCTCGCCCAGCCGACCTTCCACCCGGTGCAGGAGAACGTCTTGCCGGCCGACGAGATGCGCAGCGTCCGCTCCCGCATCCCCGGCAGGCTGGCCAGCGGCACGTGCGGGCTCGATGCGTCGGTGAAGACCAGGTGTTCGTACACCTCGTCGGTGACCGCGTACGCGCCGAACTCCTGGCACAACTCGGCGACCTGCGCCAACTCGGCCGGGGTGAAGACCTTCCCGGTCGGATTGTGCGGTGAGTTCAGCAGCACCAGCCGGGTGCGCGGGCCGAACGCCGCACGCAACGCCGCCGGGTCGAAGGCGTACCGGCCGTCGGCCGTGGGACGCAATGTCACCAGCCGGCGGACCGCGCCGGCCAGTGCGATCGAGGCGGCGTACGAGTCGTAGTACGGCTCGAAGCAGACCACCTCGTCGCCCGGTTCGCAGAGGCCGAGGATGCTCGCCGCCACCGCCTCCGTCGCGCCCGCCGTGATCACGATCTCGCCGTCCGGGTCGTACGCCAGGTCGTGGAACCGCCGCTGATGGGCCGCGACGGCCGCCCGCAGGGCGGGGATCCCCGGACCGGGCGGGTACTGGTTCTGCCCGCCGCGCAGCGCCTCGGCGGCGGCGGCCAGCATCTCCGGTGGACCGTCGGTGTCGGGGAAGCCCTGCCCGAGGTTGACCGCGCCGGTGCGTACGGCGAGGGCGGACATCTCGGCGAAGATCGTCGTGCCGAACGGCCGCATCCGGGCCACCAGCGGGTCGACATCGGTACTCGTCCTCACCTGCGCCAGCCTACGGGTGGCCCCGGCGGAACCCCAGCCTCACTGGGGCGCGCAACTTGTCGCCCAGTATCCCCGAGTCTTGTTGACGACCGGCTTGCCCGCGCCGGTGACCGTGACGGTGCAGTCGAGTGGTCTCTGACCCTCGTCGTCGGTCCATCTGGCCTCCACCAGGACGCGGCTCTTGCCGTCGGTGCGGATGGTGGTGCGCCAGGGCAGTTTCTGGCCGTCGACGTGGATGAGGTCGCTCTCGGCGTCGAAGTACGCGAGGTCGACAGTGCCCGTTCCGGTGACCTCGTAGACCACGGTCACCGGGGCCGGTCCCGAGGTCGGTCGGGTGATCGGCTGCTTGCTGGGGGTGGGTGCCGCGGTGGTGGGCCGGGGGGTGGGCCGGTCCGGAATGAGCGGCCCGGAGCTCGGTGGGGTCCAGCCGTCGTCATCGGGGTAGCCCCACGGTTCCTCGGGGGCCGAGTCGGGGATGGTCCGGTCGAACCACAGTCCACCCACGCAGAGGCAACCACACACGAGGAGGACGAGTGCCACGACGACCGCGACGACGATCCCGACTACCCGCCCGCTGCTCGTGCCCGTTCTGCCGGGGACCTGCGGATACCCGGGGTAGGCGTAGGGCGGCGGATAACCGGGCGGCGGCCAGCCGGTGCCGGGCGGCGGCCAGCCAGCGACCGGCGGCTGCCCGTCGGGCGTGGGCCATCCCGCTGGCGGTGCCGATCCGCCAGGTGGCGGGCCCGAGGCGTCGGGCGACCACGGGGGCGTCTGAGAGTCGGGCGTCCACGGCGCTCCAGGCGGTTGTGGCGTCCACTCGGTGGCGGGCGGCGGCGGCGCCCACGGCGCGGCCGGCGGGGACGGTGACCACGGGGCCGGCGGTGCCCACGGCTGGGCCGGGGCCAGCGGGTCGGGGGCCGGAAACGAAGCCGACGAGGGCTGCGCCGTCGGATCCGACGGGGGTACGGAGGAGGCCGGGTCCGGTGCGGATGAGGGGGATGGATCGGGCGGGGGCGCGTCGGACATGGCTGCTCCGGGCGGGAGTGGGTATGGGACGAACGGGCCGTGGACGGGAGCGCCAAACCCGCCGAGAGACTGTCGTACCCGAAGGCGTGTCGCAACCCCGCCATCCAGGGTGGGGGTGCGAGCGGGCTTGTGACACCCGTCCCGTTGCTGCCCTCCAACCACCGATCGCTCAGATTCCGTGATTGATAACCCGACTTTCGAGCACCCATGATGAGCGAAACTGGGTTAGGCTGCGGGCCATGTGTGGAATCGTGGGATATGCGGGCGCGCGCCCCGCACTCGGCATCGTCCTCGACGGGCTGCGGCGGCTGGAATACCGCGGCTACGACTCGGCAGGCGTCGCTATCGTCTGCGCCGACCAGCTGCTGACCGAGAAGAAGGCCGGCAAGCTGGCCAACCTGGAGAAGGTGCTGTCCGAGCGGGCCGCCGACGACCCGACCTCCTGCGCGGCGAGCCCGATCGGCATCGGTGACGGCACCACAGGCATCGGGCACACCCGGTGGGCCACCCACGGCGGGCCGACCGACCGCAACGCCCACCCACACGTCGCCCCCGACGGGCGGGTCGCGGTGATCCACAACGGCATCATCGAGAACTTCGCCAAGCTCCGCGCCGAGCTGGAGGCCGACGGCGTCCAGTTCACCAGCGACACCGACACCGAGTGCGCCGCGCACCTGCTCGCCGCCGCGCTGGCCGACCTGCGCGCCGCCGGCCAACCGGACAGCCCGCAACTGCTCGCCGCCGGCATGCGCGTGGTCTGCCAGCGACTGGAGGGCGCGTTCACCCTGCTCGCGGTGGACGCCGCAGTGCCCGGTGCGGTGGTCGGCGCCCGACGCAACTCGCCGCTGGTCGTCGGCCGCGGCGATGGGGAAAACTACCTGGCCAGCGACGTGGCCGCGTTCATCGAGCACACCCGGGAAGCGGTCGAGCTGGGCCAGGACCAGATCGTGCTGATCACCGGTGAGAGCATCGAGATCACCGACTTCGAGGGCCAGCCCGCCGCCGGCAAGGACTTCCACATCGACTGGGACTCCTCGGCCGCCGAGAAGGGTGGCTACGACTGGTTCATGCTCAAGGAGATCGAGGAGCAGCCACAGGCCATCGCCGACACGCTGCTCGGCCGGCTCACCGAGACCGGTGAGATCGCCCTCGACGAGGTCCGCCTCAGCGACCAGGATCTGCGCGACGTCGACAAGATCTTCATCGTGGCCTGCGGCACCGCGTACCACGCCGGCATGGTCGCCAAGTACGCCATCGAGCACTGGACCCGGATCCCGTGCGAGGTGGAGTTGGCCAGCGAGTTCCGCTACCGCGACCCGGTGCTCGACAGGTCCACGCTGATCGTGGTCATCTCGCAGTCCGGCGAAACGATGGACACCCTGATGGCGCTGCGCCACGCCAAGGAGCAGAAGGCCCGGGTGCTGGCGATCTGCAACACCAACGGCTCGACCATCCCCCGCGAGTCCGACGCCGTGCTCTACACCCACGGTGGGCCGGAGATCGCCGTCGCCTCCACCAAGGCGTTCCTCACCCAGGTCGTCGCCTGCTACCTGATCGGCCTGCACCTGGCCCAGGTGCGCGGGATCAAGTTCGCCGACGAGGTCGGCGCGGTGGTCGCGCAGTTGCAGGAGATTCCCGGCAAGCTGCGGGAGCTGCTCGACCGGATCGAGCCCGTCCGCGAGCTGGCCCGGGAGCTGAAGTCCGAGCCGACCGTGCTGTTCATCGGCCGGCACGTCGGTTACCCGGTGGCCCTGGAGGGCGCGCTGAAGCTCAAGGAATTGGCGTACATGCACGCCGAGGGCTTCGCCGCCGGTGAGCTGAAGCACGGCCCGATCGCCCTGATCGACAAGGGCACCCCGGTGATCTGCGTGGTGCCCTCACCGGTGGGCCGGGGCATGCTGCACGACAAGGTCGTCTCCAACATCCAGGAGGTCCGGGCTCGTGGCGCGCGGACCATCGTCATCGCCGAGGAGGGTGACGAGGCCGTCGTCCGGTACGCCGACCACCTGATCTACGTGCCGCGTACGCCCACCCTGCTGGCCCCGCTCGTCACCACCGTGCCGTTGCAGGTGCTCGCCGCCGAGATCGCCGCCGCCCGGGGGCACGACGTGGACCAGCCCCGCAACCTGGCCAAGTCGGTCACCGTCGAGTAAGGCACACACCCCAACCCTCAGCGGCCCAGCACGACCCGGGCCATCCCGTCCAGCGCGGGATTGCCCGGGTCCCAGTAACCGGTGTGGCCGCCTCGCCCACTGCCGAAGACCCGACCGCCGAACCCGGGATCCGACGGGTCGTGCCCGAACCACAGCTCGTGCCCGGTCTGGCCGGGAAAGCCCAGCACTCCGGCCAACGGAACGGTACGCAGCAGGGCCCGTCGGCCCAGCTCCTCCGGTGGGCGGGCCGCCCGGATCACGTCGTCTGGCGCGCTGCTCGCCCAGACCTCCCCCGGTGGCACGCCCAGCTCGGCGGCGTGCGACGCGCCGACGCCTGGCGAGCCGACGAAGACCAGTGCGTCGGCGGCGAGCCCGTGCTCCCGGGCGGCCACCCCCACCACCAGCGACCCGTAGCTGTGCCCGAGCACGGTCTGCCGGGCCGCTGGCCCGTCGTGGCTGGCACGCAGCCCCTCCTGGAAGCGGTGCAACGCCGGGCCGGCATCGCGGGCCTGGCCCGCCGAGGCGGCCTCGTCGAGCAGATCCGGAGCGTCGTAGTCCAACCACAGCACCGCCGCGCTGCGCTCACCCGGGGCGAGCGCGGCGCACCGGTCCAGCACCCGGGCCGCCCTGCCCAACTCGCCGGCGGCGTCGTCCAGGCCGGCGGTCATCCCCGGCACGTAGGTCAGCACCCGGTCGGCGTGGTCCGGGTCGCCGAGCGCCACCACCGCCCGGCCCTCACCGGCCGGATCCAACCCGAGCAGGTACGCCCGCGGCGCCCCACCGGCCGTCAGCCGCTCGACAAGCGCGTCCAGGCCGGCCAACCGTCCGGCCACCCCGCGCAAACGGATCGACGCGAGCGGCCCCGGCGGCACCCGGGACAGCAGCCGTCGCCGCTCGGCCAGCAACTCCGCACGCCAGACGTCGAGCCGTAACCGGTTGGCCTGGTCGCGGGCGGCCACCGGCACCCCGTCCAACCGGCCGACCAGGGCCGGCTCACGCCCGATCAACCACCGTCGCTGCGCCGGAGTCAACCCGGACCACCAGGCGCTGACCAGCGCGGGCGCGGCACCGGGGGCCGGGCGGCCCGGCGGTGGCGGGGACGCCCAGCCGGCTCCGGCGGCCCTCGCCAGCTCGTCCAACCGGTCGGCCGCGGCCCGGTCCGCCGCCGCTGCCCCGTCGAGCGCGGCCCGCAGGGCCGCGGCCACCCCGGTCACCGCCATCCCCGCCGCTGCCACGCCGGCCCGGTCGGTGGGTCGAACCCGGGCGGGATCGACGCGCACCCCGCCCGAGCGGTCCACCAGCAGACCGGCCGCGTCCGCCTCGGCAACCGCCAGGCTGAGCCGCGCCTTCGCCACTGTCAGCCGACCGGCCAACTCGGCGAGCACCTGGTCGACCTCGATCAGCGCGGGTGCGATCGAGGCCAGCTCGTCACGAAGGCCGGCGAGCCGAGTGTCCGCCGCCGTGGCCGCCGCACCCGACCAACCGCCCCGCAACCGCCCGCCGGCCGCGCGCAGCCCGCCGACGCCCCGATCGAGTGGCCCGGTCACCGCCGCCCACGCCGCCCCGGCGGCCCGCCACCCGTCCGGATCGACAGCCCAGAGCTGTCGGTAGCCGACGCCGCTCACCGGGGCAGGACGGTGAACCGGTCGGCCGCCCGGTCGTCCACCGTGTCGTACGCCTCGGCCGCCGCCCGGACCCCGGTGGAGGTCGCCGCGACCAGAGCGCCCAGCCGGCAGAACCAGGCGTGCCCGGCCGCCTCCAACCCGGCCAGGGCCACGCCGGCTCGCCATTCGGGCGCTGCCACCACCAGCCCGGGCAGCCCCGCGAGGCCAGACGCCAACCGGCGCGCCTCGTCGTCGAGCAGGACGGCGACCGCTCGCAACTCCTCCGGCCGGACGGCGAACGGCTCGTCGGACATGACCACACCCCCATGGACGATCGGCATCGACGCGCTGACGTTAGGCGCGGACCGGAGGTCGGACGATGCCCTGTGGACAGCCGGCGTCGAGGCGTACCCCGGGGTGTCCACAGGCGTTGCCCAGCGCGAGCCCGACGGCTAATCTGCGGCCTCGACCGCCGGTAGGGTGGTGTGGTGATCGTCGCTGTCGGCATCGACGTCGTCCTGGTCGACCGGTTCGCCCGGGCCCTGGCACGCACGCCGCTGCTCGCCGACCGGCTCTTCACCGAGGCCGAGCGGCACACCCGCGCCGGCAGCCCGCGCTCGCCCGAATCGCTCGCGGCCCGGTTCGCCGCCAAGGAGGCGGTGGCCAAGGCCCTCGGCGCTCCGGCCGGGCTCAACTGGCACGACTGCGAGATCGTGCCCGACCCGGATGGCCGCCCCTGGCTGGCCGTCTCCGGCACGGTCGCGGCGGTGGCCGACGCGCGCGGGGTCAACCACTGGCATCTCTCGTTGTCGCACGACGGCGGGATCGCGTCGGCGATGGTGGTCGCGGAACGATGACGTCGGCCGGGAGGGCGGGTCAGGCCCGCCCGCAAACGGAATGGGACACGGTGGCATGAGAGCGGTGTGGCGGGTGGCCGACGTACGGGCGGCCGAGGCGGGGTTGATGGGCACGCTGCCGGAGGGGACGCTGATGCAGCGGGCCGCGGCCGGCCTGGCCCGCCGCGCCGCGCTCCTGCTCGACGAGCGGGGCGGGGTCTACGGCGGCCGGGTGCTGCTGCTGGTCGGCTCCGGTGACAACGGCGGCGACGCGCTGTACGCGGGGGAGCGGCTGGCCCGCCGAGGTGTCCAGGTGTCCGCCCTGCTGCTCACCCCCGGGCGGGCGCACGCCGCCGGCCTGGCCGCGCTGCGAGCCGCTGGCGGTCGGCTGGTGCCGAGCCCGACCGGCCCGGTCGACCTGGTCCTCGACGGCATCGTCGGCATCGGTGGCACCGGCGGGCTCCGGGCCGACGCGGACGAGGTGGTCCAGCGCCTCGGCGAACTGCGCGGACGCGACGGGGAACGGGCCACCGTGCTGGCGGTCGACGTGCCCAGCGGGGTCGCTGTCGACACCGGCCACGTGCCGCTGTCCGCGTCCGGCCGGCCCGTCGCGGTCCGCGCCGACGTGACGGTGGCCTTCGGCGCGCTGAAGCCCGCCCTGGTGGTCGGGCCGGCCGCCGCGCTGGCCGGGCAGGTCGAGCTTGTCGACATCGGGCTGCGGCCATGGCTGCGCGGCACCCCGGCGCTACGGGTCACCGAGTGGTCCGACCTCGCCGACTGGTGGCCCGAGCTGGGCCCGGCGTCGGAGAAGTACACCCGGGGCGTGGTGGGGGTGGCGACCGGCTCGGCGACCTACCCCGGGGCGGCGGTGCTCTCCGTGGGCGGCGCACTGGCCGGGCCCACCGGCCTGGTCCGCTACGCCGGCGGTGCCCGCGCCGAGGTGTTGCACCAGCACCCCTCGGTGATCGCCAGTGGGCGGGTCGCCGACGCGGGCCGGGTGCAGGCCTGGGTCTGCGGCTCCGGGCTGGGCACCGGCACCGACGCGGCGGCCGAGCTGCGTGCCGTGCTGGCCGCCCCGGTGCCGGTGGTGCTCGACGCCGACGCACTGACCCTGCTGGTGGACGGCTCGCTCGCCGACCGGCTGCGGGGTCGGGACGCGCCCATCGTCGTCACCCCGCACGACCGGGAGTTCACACGTCTCTGCGGGGAGGAGCCGGGCGCCGACCGGGTCGGCGCGGCGCTGCGGCTGGCCGCCTGGATGAACGCCGTGGTGCTGCTCAAGGGCGACCGCACGGTGATCGGCACACCGGACGGTCGGGCGTACGTCAACCCGACCGGTACCCCGGCGCTGGCCACCGGCGGCACCGGCGACGTGCTGGCCGGGTTGCTCGGCTCGCTGCTGGCGGCCGGGGTGCCCGCCGATCGGGCCGCGGCCTCGGCCGCGTACCTGCATGGGCTCGCCGGGCGCGAGGCGGCCAGGAGCGGGCCGGTGACCGCGCCCGACGTGGCGAACGCGTTGCGTCCGGTGCTGGCCCGGCTGGGCTGAACCTGTCGATTTCGGCGGCGGTGACCGGATCGCCACATCGGGACGAGCGTCGCCGCCCGCGGTGATCACGGCGGAAAGTAGGCTGGGCGCATGTGGCAGGCCGAGGTACGCGTCGATCTTGACGCCATCCGCGAGAACGTGAGCAGGCTCCGTTCCGGCACCAGCGCCGAGTTGATGGCGGTGGTGAAGGCCGACGGGTACGGCCATGGCATGCTTCCGGCCGCCCGCGCGGCGCTCGACGCCGGCGCGGACTGGCTCGGCGTCTGCACCCTCGACGAGGCGCTCACCCTGCGGCGGGCCGGGGTGACCGTGCCGGTGCTGGCCTGGCTGCTCGCGCCCGGGTTGCCGCTGCACGAGGGGGTCAGCGCCGGGGTGGACCTGGGCACGGCCAGCCTGGCGCAACTGGACGAGATGATCGAGGCGAGTCGGCTCGCCGGGCGCCCCGCCCGCCTGCACCTCAAGATCGATACGGGGCTGTCCCGGGGCGGCGCGACAGTCGCCGACTGGCCCGCGCTGCTGGACGCCGCCGCGAAGGCGCAGGCCGACGGCTTGGTCGAGGTGGTCGGCGTGTGGAGCCACTTCGTGTACGCGGACTCGCCCGGCCACCCCACCACCGACCGCCAACTGGCCGTCTTCCACGAGGGGCTGGCCATGGTCGAGCGGGCCGGGCTGCGACCACGCTGGCGGCACCTCGCCAACTCGGCCGCCACCCTCACCCGCCCGGACACCCACTTCGACCTGGTCCGCCCCGGCCTGGCCATCTACGGGCTCTCCCCGGTGGCCGGCGAGACGTACGGGTTGCGGCCGGCGATGACCGCCCGCGCCCGGGTGATGCTCACCAAGCGGGTGCCCGCCGGCACCGGCATCTCCTACGGGCACGCCTACACGACGGAAGCAGACGCGAACCTGGCCGTGGTGCCGCTCGGCTACGCCGACGGGGTTCCCCGGCACGCGTCCAACACCGGCCCGGTGCAGCTCGGCGGTGTACGCCGGACCATCTCGGGGCGGGTCTGCATGGACCAGTTCGTGCTCGACTGCGGCGACGACCCGGTGGCCGACGGCGACGTGGCGACGCTCTTCGGCAGCGGCGTCGACGGCGAGCCGACCGCGGACGACTGGGCCGAGGCGGTCGGCACGATCAACTACGAGATCGTCACCCGGTTCGGCAGCACGCGGGTGCCCCGGGTCTACGACGGCGGCGAGAAACCATGAGCTATCGCATTCCGCGTCCGCGGACCGCGGTGGGCCGGGTCGCGGGGATCGTCGGCGCCGCGGTCGGTGTCGCGGCCGCCGGTCTGGCGGCCGGGGTCGCGACCGAGCGGACCCTGGTCCGCCGGCTCAAGGCCGACCCGGCCGACCGCTACGCGCACGAGACGTTCGACAAGCAGCGGTACGACGAGGCGTTCCGCCTGGAGCTGCCGGACGGCACGGACATCCACGTCGAGGTGGTCGAGCCGACCCGGCCGGTGCCGGGGCACCCGACGGTGGTGCTGGTGCACGGCTTCTGCCTGGACATGGGGACGTTCCACTTCCAGCGCCAGATGCTCGCCGCCCGCGGTGACTACCGGATCGTGGCGTACGACCAGCCCGGTCACGGCCGGTCCGGCCGGCTGGAGACCGGGGAGTACGACCTCGCGGTGCTCGGCCGGACGCTGCGCCAGGTGATCGACCGCACCGCCCCGGACGGGCCGCTGGTGCTGGTCGGCCACTCGATGGGCGGCATGACCATCATGGCGTTCGCCGAGTTGTTCCCGGAGCTGTTCGGTGACCGGGTGGTGGGCACCGTTCTGATGGCCACGTCGGGCGGGCTCATCGCGGAGACCAAGCTTGTCGCGCCCGCGCTGCTCGGCCGGGTCGGTGGCCCGGTGCTCTACATGGTCAGCAACGCCACCCGGTACGGCGGGCCGGTGATCGACAAGGCCCGCAAGTCGACGTCGAACGTGGCCTGGTTGTTGACCCGCAAGTACGGCTTCGGCACCCGCAAGCCCAGCCCGTCGCTGGTGTCCTACGTGGAGACGATGAACTCCCGGACGTCGGCCGACACGGTGACCCGCTACCTGCGGACCCTGGCCACCCACTCGCGCTTCCCGGCGCTGGCGGCGTTGGCGGCGACTCCGGTGCTGGTGGTGGTCGGCGACAAGGACATGATCACTCCGGTGACCCACTCCGAGGAGATCGTCCGCCGGCTGCCGCACGCCGAGTTCGTGAAGATCGAGGACAGCGGTCACGTGGTGATGTTGGAGCACGCGGACGAGGTCAACGCCGCCCTGGCGCGGTTCCTGGAGTCACTGCAGAGCGTGGAGGAACGGTGAGTCACGTCGTCAAGCTGCCGACCGTCGAGGACACTCGGGACTTCGGCCGGCGGCTGGCCGGGCTGCTGCGCGCCGGCGACCTGGTGCTGTTGACCGGCCCGTTGGGCGCCGGCAAGACCGCGCTCACTCAGGGCATCGGCGCCGGGCTCGGTGTCCTCGGGGACATCACCTCGCCGACCTTCGTGATCGCCCGGGTGCACCGCCCCGACCCGGCTCGGGGCGGCCGGGTGGCGCTGGTGCACGCCGACGCGTACCGGCTGGGTGACGCCACCGACCCGCGCGCCGAGATCGACGACCTGGACCTCGACGCGTCGGTGGAGGACTCGGTGACCGTGGTCGAGTGGGGCGAGGGCCTGGTGGAGCAGCTGGTGGACGCGCACCTGCGGGTTCGCATCGACCGCCGCGACGACGACACCCGCATCGTCGAGTTGGACCCGATCGGCGGCGACTGGGCCCGGCGGCTCGCCGACCTGGGCTAGGTCGGTAGCTGTCGTACCCGGTGCCTAGAGTGCGGGGGTCCGACCCGCGCTGTGAGAGGTTTCTGATGCCCGACGACGCTCCCGCCCTGGATCTGCTGGCCCTGCTGCCGGAGCAGTGGCGTGCCGTGCTCACCCCGCACCTCGACCCGGCACGCACCGCCGCGCTGGGCGAGTTCGTCGCCCGGGAATACGCGACGCAGGCCGTCTTCCCGCCTCTGGAGGACCTGTTCTCGGCATACCGGCTCTGCCCGCCGCAGAGCACCCGGGTGCTCATCCTCGGGCAGGATCCCTACCACCGGGCCGGGCAGGCACACGGGTTGAGCTTCAGCGTCCGTGACGGTGTGACGGTGCCCCCGTCGTTGCGCAACGTCTTCAAGGAGTTGGGCGAGGACGTGGGCGTCCCCAAGCCGCGCAGCGGCAACCTCGACGGTTGGGCCGCCCAGGGTGTGCTGCTGCTCAACGCGGTGCTGACCGTCCGGCAGGCCACCCCGGGCTCGCACGCCAACGCCGGCTGGGAAGAGTTCACCGACGCGACCATCCGTGCACTGGACGCGGCACCGGGGCGGGTGGTCTTCCTGCTCTGGGGTGGCTACGCCCGCAAGAAGGCCGCACTGGTCACCAATCCGCAGCACGTGGTGCTGGAGGCGGGCCACCCCAGCCCGATGAACCCGCGGGGCTTCCTCGGCAGCCGCCCGTTCAGCGCTGCCAACAAGGCACTCGCCGACGCCGGCCTGCCCACCGTCGACTGGGAGCGCACCGCCGGTTGACCTGGCGCCCGGGCCGGCAGGTGGTTCAGCTGTCGCTGGCCAGCTGCCGGTCCCGGTAGCGGCGCAACAGCTCGGCGGCGCGCGGCTCGCTCAGCTCCAGCTCGACAAGCGGCACCACCTGGTAACTCCGCCCGCCGTGGCGCACCTCGATCGTCTCGGGCAGCTCGTCGCACATGGTGGCCCTGATCTCCCCGTACCGGGTCGACCATCGGTGTTCGCCCGGCTCGTCGGGTTCCAACCACACCCCGCCGAACTCACCCCAGCGGGCGTTCCACCGCTGGCCGTAGTTCGCCTCCAGCCAGTGGGTGAACGGTTTGGAGTCCCGCCAGCGCAGGGCGATGTCCAGCGCGTCGACCGGCACCGGCGCGCCCTGCAACAGCGCCGCGGCGCATCCGGTGATCACCTGCGGAAAGTCGGTGAGCCGATCCAGCAGGTCATCCAGGCCAAGCTCGTCGATCCGCTCGGCGATCGGCCGGGCGGCCAGCTCGTCGATCCGGGCGTCGAGCTGCGCGCCCAACGGCTCGACCGCGATGACCAACTGCACGTCCATCGCGGCGAGCAACCGCTCCAGCACCGGGATGGTCGGCCCTCGCTCACCGCGTTCGAACCGGGCCACCGCTGCCTGGCTGACTTCGGCGAGCGCCGCCAACTGACGCTGGCTCAGCTCGCGTAGCTGTCGTTGCTGCCGCACGGCAGCGCCGAGAAGGGTGACGAGGCGAGTGGATGACATCCCAGCATGGTCGGCCTAGGGCGAGACGTCTGCGATCCCTCTGCGGCAAATCGGCGACTTGCCGTCGATACAACCCCGAGAATCGCCCGGCGCATGGCCACCGCGGCGGATGGCGGGCCTTATGTCAATGAGCGTGATGTCTGTGAGTCATCACGATGACCCACAGACATCACGCTCACAAGAGGAAGTGGCCATCGCCGCCCGCCGAGCCGGCGGCGAGGCGGGTAACGCGTGGAGTCGGGAGCCGGGCCGGGCCACGCGGGGGGCCGGGTCGGCAGGAGGGTGGCTGCGGCGGTAGGCGACTGAGAGGACCAGCGTGGCAGCCCCGGTGGGCGGGCGGCGGCCGAGGGTGGCGGTGGTGGCGGGGCGGGGCGTGACCGGGGCGCTGGGCGGGGCGGCTAGGCTGGCTTACCGTGCTCGTACTCGTGGTGGACAGCTCGACCCCCGCGGTCACCGCGGCGCTGGTGGAGGTCTCGGCAGGCGGTGTGGCGTCGCGGGCGCACCGGTGCACGGTCGACGCCCGTGCGCACGGTGAGTTGCTCGCGCCCCAGGTGGATGCAGTCCTCGCCGACGCCGACGCGCGCCCCCGTGACCTGACCGCCATCGTCGCCGGGCTCGGCCCGGGACCGTTCACCGGGCTACGGGTCGGCTTGGTCACCGCCGCGACCATGGGTCAGGTGCTCGGCATCCCCACCTACGGCGTCTGTTCGCTGGATGCCCTCGGCTACCCGGCGGCGTCCGGCGCGCCGGTCCTGGCCGCCAGCGACGCCCGGCGCAAGGAGCTCTACTGGGCCGTCTACGACGGTGCCGGCCAGCGGATCGCCGGGCCTGAGGTGTCCGCACCGGCGGTCGCCGCGGCGCGCGCCCGCGAACTGGGCGCGACGATCGCTGTCGGCGACGGGGCGCACCGGTACGCCGAGGTCCTGGACCTGCCCGTTCGGGTCGAGCCGCGCTACCCGGACGCGACCGTGTTGGCGCTGCTGGCCGCCGAGCGGATCCGGGCCGGCGCGTCCAGTGAGAGGCTCACCCCGCTCTACCTGCGCCGCCCCGACGCGGTGGCGGCCACCGGCCGCAAACCGGTCCTGCCATGACTGCGGTACGGCTCGAACCGTTCCGCTGGTGGCACATCGACGACGTGCTGCCGATCGAGGCGGACCTCTTCGGTGCCGAGAAATGGTCGCCCGCCATGTTCTGGAGCGAGCTCGCCAACGGGCACCACTACCGGGTCGCCGTCGACGCGGACGGCTCGGTGCTCGGCTACGCCGGGCTCGCCGGAGCTCCGCCGGCCGAGGTGTGGGTGCAGAACATCGCCGTCCGCCGGGACGCCCAGCGGCGCGGTGTGGGCCGCGCCCTGCTGGAGGAGTTGCTCGCCGAGGCGGTCCGGCGCGACGCCCGCAGCACCCTGCTGGAGGTCGCCGTGGACAACGTCGCGGCCCAGCGGCTCTACGCCACCTACGGGTTCGAGCCGGTCGGGGTACGGCGCGGCTACTACCAACCGAGCAACACCGACGCGCTGGTCATGCGGCGCGACGCCGAGCCGACCGGGGACGGACCACACGACCATGGCTGACGAACCACTGATCCTGGGTATCGAGACCTCCTGCGACGAGACCGGTGTCGGCATCGTGCGGGGGCACACCCTACTGGCCGACGCGCTCGCCTCCAGCGTCGAGGAACACGCCCGGTTCGGGGGCGTGGTGCCGGAGGTGGCCAGCCGGGCACACCTGGAGGCCATCGTGCCGACCATGGACCGGGCACTCACCGAGGCCGGCGTCACGCTCGCCGACATCGACGCGATCGCGGTCACCTCCGGGCCCGGGCTGGCCGGCGCGCTGCTGGTCGGCGTCGCTGCCGCCAAGGGGTACGCGGTCGCCGCCGAGAAACCCATCTACGGCGTCAACCACCTCGCCGCCCACGTCGCGGTGGACACCCTTGAGCACGGCCCGCTGCCCGAACCCGCCATCGCGCTCCTGGTGTCCGGCGGCCACTCGTCCCTGCTGCTCGTCGACGACCTGGCCCGGGGTGTCACGCCGCTGGGCGCCACCATCGACGACGCGGCCGGGGAGGCGTTCGACAAGGTCGCCCGGCTGCTCGGGTTGCCGTTCCCGGGCGGTCCGCCCATCGACCGGGAGGCCCGGGCCGGCGATGCCGCCTCCATCGCCTTCCCGCGCGGTCTGACCGCCGCGAAGGACCTCGCCGCCCACCGGTACGACTTCTCGTTCTCCGGGCTGAAGACGGCGGTGGCCCGGTGGGTCGAGGCCCGTCAGCGTGCCGGCGAGCCGGTGCCGGTGGCCGACGTCGCCGCTTCCTTCCAGGAGGCGGTCTGTGACGTCCTGACCAGCAAGGCGCTCGCCGCCTGCCGTGCGCAGGGCATCGAGACGCTTGTCATCGGCGGGGGAGTGGCGGCGAACTCGCGGTTGCGCGCGCTGGCCGAGCAGCGGGCCGAGAAGTACGGCATCCGGGTCCGGGTACCCCGGCCGAAGCTGTGCACCGACAACGGCGCGATGGTGGCCGCGCTCGGTTCGCACCTGGTCGCCGCCGGGGTCGCCCCGAGTCGACTGGACCTGCCAGCCGACTCGGCACTGCCGTTGACCACGGTCAGCGTGTGACGGGAGCGGCGGACATGATCGTGCGGATGTGGGAGGCGCGCGCCGAGGCGTACGGGGTCGCCGACCTGATCACCTGGGTGTGCGACACCGCACTGCCCGAGCTGGAGCACGACCCGCTGCACGTGTCCAGCGAGGTCTTCTCCTCCACCGACCACCGCGTGGTGGTCATCTCCAAGTGGCGCAGCAACCCGCGCCCGCTGCCGGACCCGCCAGCCATGCTGGTGGCCCGCGCCCCGCACTCCTGGGACTTCACCCAGGTAGACCGCTGACGCGAGCCACCATCCAGGCCAGCGCTGACTGGTCAGCTGCGGCGCAACATCCGGTAGGTGGCGATTCCGCCCGTGCCCAGCGCGGCGAGGAAGACCAGCCAGACGACTGTGCTGCTGACTCCGACCTGCGGGCCGGAGTTGGCGGAGGCGGCGGCCAACAACCCGTCCTCACCGGGGGCGGGCAGCGCGGCGGGCGGCAGCTCCGGCCAGCGGACCAGGCCGGTGCTCTCCAGCATCTGCATGTGGTGCTGGACGAACGCGTTGGCGTCCTCGCAGAGCTTGCGGACGGTGGCGTCCCGGGTGCTGGCCCGGACCGCGCCGATCACCGGAAAGATCTTGCCGTGGGCGACCCGGAGCCGGGTGACGAAGATCTGGTCGAATCGGGCGCCGGAGGCCTTCTGCATCTCGGCCAGCCAGCCCTTCTGCTCGGCGGTCGGCTCGCTGGGAATGCTCGCGCCCAACTTGTTGGCCGCGTCCACCGTGAGCTGGTCGAGCTTCTGGTGCTCGCCGGCGATGCCCGCGCCGATCTCCCGGACCTTTGCCGACTGTCCCTTCTCGGCGGCCATCTGACCGGCTGGCATCTCCCACAGCCCGGCCAACCGGACCCCGTTGAGCAGCGTCATGTCGGCGGCGTTGAGTTGCTGGCCGCCGGCTGGTGCGGCAACTGCCATGCCGGGCAGGACACCGACCGCCGCGATGATCGCGATGAGCAGCAGCGCCGCTCGATGGGTCCGGGTGCCCAGTCGGCGATGGGCGGATCTGAGCGGTGCCATGTCTGTGGTGCCTCCTCGGTCCGGACCGAACGCGTCTGGACCGGGCAGCCGTACCCTGCCGGTTGCCCGTCCGCCCACTGGTACGGACTGATCGCGCGATCAGTTCACCGTGGGGCGACCCGGATCAGCGGGTGACGGAGAGCAGGCCGCCGAGCAGCAGCAGAGTGAGCGCCGCGGCGGCGAAGACCATCAGCAACTCCTGACGCCCACGCCCGACCGGGCCGGCGTCGACGATCGGGTCGGGCAGGGCCGGTAGGTCGCGGGTCAGCGCGGCCAGGTCACCGAGGGTGCGAGCCGTCCACACCGCACCCGCCCGTTCGGAGAACTCGTCCAACGTCAGCCGGCCCGCCGCGGTGTGTTGGTGCAGCGCGGCGACCACCCGATTGCGGTCGTCGTCGGAGGCGCGCAGCTCGACATCCACGCCGGACAGCGTACGCGGATCAGCCCACGTCGAGGGGGTCGGCGAGGAGCCGTTCGAAGGCCAGTTCGGCGGCACCGATCAGGGGCGCGTCCGTACCCAGTTTCGGTGTGCGCAGTCGGACGTGCTCCAGGCAGGCGCCGAGCGCGTTGGAGTTGAGCCGGCTGCGGATCTGGGCTGCCGCCGCGAGGTAGAGGTCACGCATGGTGCCGCCGAAGATGACCATCTCGGGGTTGAAGACGTTCACCAGGTTGGCCACGCCGAAGCCGAGCCAGTCGCCGGCCTGGCGTACCGCCGTCTGGGCCCGGGCGTCCCCGCGGTCGGCCGCGTCGAAGACCCCGAGGAGCGCGTCGCGGCCCCGGGCGTCGGAGCGTCCGGCGGCGCGCAGGATCCCGTGCTCACCGATCTCGGTCTCCCAACAGCCCCGGGAACCGCACTCACACGGCCTGCCGTCACGGACCACCTTCATGTGGCCGACCTCGCCGCCGTACCCACCGTGCCCGGTCAGCCGGCGCCCACCGGCGATGATGCCGGCACCCACGCCGACGTCGCCGTACAGGTAGAGGACGTTGTCGCAACCCGCCGCCACACCTCGTGCGTGCTCGGCGAACGCGGCGACGTCGGCCACGTTGCCCACGGTGATCGGCACGTCGATGCCCAACTCGTCGGCGAGGGCCGCGCCGATCGGCTCGTCCACCCAACCGGTGGTGGGGCCGAGTCGGACCAGGCCGTCGTCCCGGCGGACCATGCCGCAGACCGCGACGCCGGCGCCGACGCAGATCGCGTCCGCCGGCACCAGCTGCTGCATCTCCTTGACCGCGCCGGCCAGTAGCGGCGCGGCCTCCGCGGCCAGCAGGCCGCGCGGCCGGTCCAGGTCCCGGCGGTCCAGGACCGCGCCGCCCAACCCGATCCGGGCCGCGCGTAGTCGGTCCACCTCCACCGAGTACGCGTACGCGTAGACCCGGGCCGACTCGGGCCGGACGACAAGTGATGGTCGTCCGGCCCGGCCGGTCTCCTTCGGTGCCCCTTCGCTGACCAGCCCCACTGCGGACAGGTCGGTGGTGAGCGCGCCGATGGTGCTGCGGTTGAGCCCCAGCGTGGTGGTCAGTTCGGCACGCGTGGTCGCCCCGTGGACGTGCACGTGCCGCAGCAGGGCCCCGAGGTTCTGCCGTCGGACGTCATCCTGACTCGGTCCTGGGCGCATGCTGGTGCTACCTCCCGCGCGGTCAGCGGGTGCCGGTGGCTGCCGCACGGCGGCGGGAGAGCGCGTCGACGCTGGCGGCGAGCAGCAGCACGACGCCGGTGACCACGTACTTGACTCCCGCGGTGTATCCCATCAGGCCCATTCCGTTCTCGATGACCGCGACCACCGCGCCGCCGAGCACGGCGTCGAAGACGCGGCCCTTGCCACCGAAGAGGCTGGTGCCGCCGATCACCGCTGCGCCCACCGCGTAGAGCAGTACGTTACTGCCCCCGGTGTTCGGGTCGACCGAGTTGGCCCGGCTGGCCGCCACGATGCCACCGATGGCGGCCATGGACGAGCAGATCACGAAGACCGAGATCCGGATCCGGTCGACTCCGATACCCGCCCGGCGGGCCGCTTCCCGGTTGCCGCCCACGGCGTAGATGTGCCGGCCGTAGCTGGTGCGTTGGAGCACGAAGGTCCAGATGACCAGCAGCACCGCGATGATCGGCACCACGATCGGCACACCCTTGAGCGAGACGATGAGGACGTTGCGGCTGCGCTCCAGGTTGAGCACGTACACCGCGGTGCCGAGGATGACGGCGAGCCCGCCGATCCGCAGCGCCACCACCGCGAGTGGGTCGGTGATCAGACCGCGGGCCGCTCGGTTGCGGTGGCGCAGCAGTTGCACCGCCGCGTAGCCGACGACGGCGACAGCTGTCAGCGTCCAGCCCAGGACGGGGGTGAGGTTGCGGTTGGCGATGGCGACCAGCACCTCGTCGCGGACGGAGATGTTGGTGCCCTCCTGCACGAGCAGCAGCACGACGCCCTGGAAGGCGAGGAAGCCGGCGAGGGTGACCACGAAGGACGGAACGCCGATCTTCGCGACGAGCAGGCCGAGCGTGGTGCCGATGACCACACCTGTGGCGATCGCGGCGAGCACGGCGACCCACCAGGGGTAGCCGAGCACGGTGACCACATTGGCCAGCACTGCCGCGCAGACGCCGCTGGCGAAGCCGGCGGAGAGGTCGATCTCGCCGAGCAGCAGGACGAAGACCAGGCCCATCGCGATCAGCGTGACCGCCGCGCCCTGGGTGAAGAGGTTGGCGAAGTTGCCGGCCGACAGGAACGACGACGGCCGCATGATCGCGAAGACGGTGCAGAGCACGATCAGGCCGAGCACGGCTGGCAACGCGCCGACGTCGCCACCGCGTACCCGACTCAGGTAGTTGCGGACGTGGCCCCCGACGGTCGGCGTCGGTGTGACGGCCGCGGGGCCGTCCTTCCGCACGGCGGTGGTGGTCATCGGACGCCTCCTGAGATCGAGTCGGCCGGCTGCGGGCCGTCGCCGTTGCTGCCCGGGTCGGTGGCGAGGCCGAGCCCGCCCGAGCGCCCGGCGGTGATCAGCTCGACCACCTGGGCGTGGGTGATGTCGGTGGTCTTCACCTGGGCGACCATCTGGCCGAGGTACAGCGCGGCGATCCGGTCGGAGACGGCGAAGACGTCGTTCATGTTGTGCGAGATGAGCACCACGGCCAGGCCGTTGTCGGCGAGGCGGCGGACCAGTTCGAGCACCTGCGCGGTCTGTGCCACGCCGAGCGCCGCGGTCGGCTCGTCCAGGATGACGAGCTTGCTGTTCCACAGCACCGCCTTGGCGATGGCCACGGTCTGGCGCTGGCCGCCGGAGAGGCTGGACACGTGCTGGCGCAGTGAGGTGACGGTGCGGATGGAGAGCCCCGCGAGGGTTTCGGCGGCGAGCTGTTCCATGGTCGGCTCGTCCAGGACGATGCCGTTGCGCCTCTCCCGACCGAGGAACATGTTCTGCACGATGTCCAGGTTGTCGCAGAGCGCGAGGTCCTGGTAGACGACCTCGATGCCCAGCGTGGCGGCGTCGCGGGGGCTGCCGATGTGTACCGGTTCACCGTTGAACAGGAACTCTCCGGCGTCGGTGGGGTGGATGCCGCTGATGCACTTCACCAGGGTCGACTTGCCGGCGCCGTTGTCGCCGACCAGTGCGGTCACTTCTCCTGGGTGGACGGTCAGGGCGACGTCGCGGAGCACCTGGACGGGACCGAAGCTCTTGTCGATCCCGCGGAGTTCCAGCAGGGGGGTCGCGGACACGGGGTCTCCTTCTTAAGGGAGGGTCGGGGCCCGTCCGGCGGGCGCCGCCCGGCACGGGAGGGTGCTCCCGTGCCGGGCGGCGGTGGTCGTTCCGGCGGGTACTGCGGCGTCGGTCAGCTGATGCCGGCTTCGGCGCAGAACTTGGTGTACGCCGCGGTGCAGACCTGCTCCTTGGTCGCGTAACCGTCGGCGATGACGTCCTTGACGTTGTCCTTGTAGATGGCCTTCGGGGTGAGCAGCACCGAGGGGACGTCGCGGTCACCGTCCTTCACCGACTGGCCGGTGTCCTTCTGCTCGCCCTTGGCCAGCGCGATGGCCAGGTCGGCGGCGGCCTTGGCCTCTTCCCGGACCGCCTTGTAGACGGTCATGCACTGGTCACCGGCGAGGATGTTCTGCAGGCCCTCCACGCTGGCGTCCTGGCCGGTCACCGGCACCTTGCCGTTGATCTTGTTCTTCTTCAGGATCGAGATGGCGGCGTTGCCGAGAGTGTCGTTGGCGGCCAGCACGCCGTCGATCTTGCCCTTGGTCGCGGTGAGCTGCTGCTCGAAGATGGTCGCGGCGGTGGGGCCGTCCCAGCCCGGCACGGCGTCGTCCGGGCCCTTGGTGTATTCCTTGGAGTCGAACTTCGGCTTGAGCACCGAGTCGTAGCCGGCCTTGAACAGGGTGGCGTTGTTGTCGGTGGGGGAGCCGTTCAGGTACGCCACGACCGGGTTCTTGGCGTTCTTCTCGGTCAGGCACTTCGCCAGACCCTCGCCCTGGAGCTTGCCGACGGTCTCGTTGTCGAAGCTGACGTAGTACTGGGCGGAGCCGCCGAGGGTGAGCCGGTCGTAGTCGATGGTGGCGATGCCCTGCGACTTGGCCTTGTCGAGCACGGCCTTGCCGGTGCCGGAGTCCAGGTTGACGATCATCAGGGCGGTGACACCGCTGGTGATCATCTGGTCGGCGATGGTCTGGAAGGCGGCCTTGTCGTTCTGGGCGTTCTGGATGACGGACTGGACGCCGGCGGCCTTGAACGCCTCCTCCAGGAAACGGCGGTCCGCCGTCTCCCAGCGGGGGGAGGACTTGCTGTCCGGAAGGATCACGCCGATCTTGGGGGTCTTTTTGGAGTCGGCCGAGCCGGTGCCGGAGTCGTCGCTACAGGCGGTCAAGCCGCCGGTCGCGAGCAGGCCCACGGCGGCGATGGTGAGGATCCCCTTACGCATGTGCAGGGTCCTTTCGGAGGTGGGGGAGGTGTTGTTTTGTTGTGTCCGGCAACGTATTTCGCGTCACACCGGCTCCACAAGACCGCGCTGGTCACTAGTTTGTTGGGAGCGATAACAATTCAGCAACGCGACTGTTACTCAGTGGGTATCCCACCGAGCATCCGACGTAACGGAGGCCGTCAGTGGGCCTGCAACGGCGCGGTGCGCGCGTCGGTCAGCGCCACCAGATCCACCGCCGCCAGTTCGAGTTGCAGACCGCGCCGACCAGCCGAGACGTAGATCGTCGGGAGGTCCAATGCGGATTCGTCAAGCACCGTGGGCAACCGCCGACGCTGCCCGAGCGGGCTGATCCCACCGCGTACGTAGCCGGTCGCCCGCTCGGCGACCGCCCGCTCGGCCAGCGCCGCCCGCTTGCCGCCGACCGCCGCCGCGAGCGCCTTGAGATCCAGCTCGCCGGTGACCGGAACGACAGCCACGGTGAGCGCGCCGTCGACCTCGGTCACCAGCGACTTGAACACGCGCTCCGGCGCCACGCCGAGCGCCGCCGCCACCAACGCGCCGTAGTTCGGCGCGTCCGGCGCCACCCGGTACGGATGGGTGCGATGCGTGACCCCGCGCTTGACCAACAGTGCCGTTGCCGGAGTGCCCTGTCCCGCCACAGCAGCGACGCTAGTCGACCGGCCGGCCGATCAGCACCGTCGGTGCGCCGTCGACCCGGGTGAGCACCAGACTCGCCGCCTCGTCCCCGGCCAACCGCAGGTCCCGTCGAAGCTGCTCCGGGGTGAGCGCCGAACCCCGCTTGAGGATCTCCACCCGGCCCACCCGACGGTCGCGCAGCAGCGTCCGCAGGCGCTTGAGCGAGAACGGCAGCACGTCGGTGATCTCCAGACAACGCGCGTACGGGGTGCGGACCGGCTGGTCGGCGTAGAGGTAGGCGATGCTCGGATCGCCCAGGGTGGCATCCAACTCGGTGGCCAGTTCGGCGACGAGGTGCGCGCGGACCACCGCCGGATCCGGGTCGTACAGGTAGCGGCGCGGCGGCCCGACCGGCGCCTCGGCGGCACCCGAGCCGGTGAGCTGGTGACGCTGGGGCTCGGCGCCACGCTGGCGGTAGAGGGTGGCGCGGCGGGGCACCTCCGCCAGTGCGCCGCACCAGAGCGCCGCCTCGACCAGGTCACCATCCACGCCTACCCACTCGGCCTCCGCGCCGGCCGGGATGAGCGCGTGGTCCAGGCCCGGCGCCACCTTCACCACTGTGCGCGGCACCCGCTCGGCCAGCCCGGTGACGAAGTCCCACGGTGGCGAGTAGGCGCGCGGGTCGAAGATCCGCCGCCCGGTGCCTGTCGCGCGGCGGGCCGGATCGCAGAAGACCCCGTCGACACCTGACACGTCGAACCCGGTCGCGTCGCCGCACTCGACAGTGAACAACTCGGCCAGCCCGGCCGCCGTGGCGTTGGCGGCGGCCATCGCGGCGGTCACCGGGTCGGCCTCCACCCCGTACACCCGGATGCCGGCGCGGGCGGCGGCCAGTGCGTCCGCGCCGAGGCCGCAGCCGAGGTCGGCCAGGGTGCGCACGCCGGCCGCGTGCAGCCGGGCGGCCCGCCGGTCGGCGACCACCCGGCGGGTGGCCTGCTCCAGGCCCGGGCGGGTGAGGAACATCCCAGCGGCAGTCGGGCCGAACTTGCCGACCGCCCGGTGCCGCAGCTCGGCCTGGGTGAGCGCCGCCGCGGCCAACGTCGGCGGCACTCCGGCCGCGCGCAGCGCCGACGCCGCGGCCAGTGGGTCACCGCCGGCCAGCCCGGCCGCCGCCGTGAGCGCGGCCGACCCCTCGGGGGTACGCAGCGCCGCCAGCTGATCGAGATCCACCCGGCCATTGTCCGGGTGGACCCGGAAATCCGGGCTGGCGGGGCGCGACTCGCTGGCACTCTCCTTGACGGAGTGCTAGCCACGGAATAACCTGCGATTAGCACTCTCACCCTGAGGGTGCCAGCTTCCGGGTCTCGCGACCCGGGTGCGCACGCCAGGCGGACCGGCACCCGCGACGACGGCACCGCCCGGTGGCATGAGGCAGATTGACGCTGGTCAGCCCCGCTGGCCAGCAACGAAACCAGTACCCCAGGAGGGTATGCCCGTGACTACCGCGACCAAGGTTGCGATCAAGCCGCTCGAGGACCGCATCGTGGTCCAGGCGAACGAGGCTGAGACCACCACGGCGTCGGGCATCGTGATCCCCGACACCGCCAAGGAGAAGCCGCAGGAGGGCACCGTCCTCGCTGTGGGCCCGGGGCGCGTCGACGACAACGGCAACCGGGTTCCGGTTGACGTGCAGGTCGGCGACACCGTCCTCTACTCGAAGTACGGCGGCACCGAGGTCAAGTACGCCGGCGAGGAGTACCTGGTGCTCTCCGCCCGCGACGTCCTCGCGGTCATCGAGAAGTAAGCAACCGATCAGTGCCACTGCCCCGGTCCGGCTCGCCGGGCCGGGGCAATGGCGCTTCGAAGGGACATTAATGGCGAAGATCCTGAGCTTCTCGGACGACGCCCGGCACCTGCTGGAGCACGGTGTCAACGCCCTCGCGGACGCGGTCAAGGTCACCCTCGGCCCGCGCGGGCGCAACGTCGTCCTGGACAAGAAATTCGGTGCGCCGACGATCACCAACGATGGTGTGACCATCGCCAAGGAGATCGAGCTCACCAACCCGTACGAGAACCTTGGCGCACAGCTGGTCAAGGAGGTGGCGACCAAGACCAACGACGTCGCCGGCGACGGGACCACCACCGCGACCGTGCTGGCCCAGGCGATGGTTCGCGAGGGTCTGCGCAACGTGACCGCCGGGACCAACCCGGCCGGCCTCAAGCGGGGCATCGACGCGGCGGCCATGAAGGTCTCCGAGGCGCTGCTCGGCCGCGCCGCCGAGGTCACCAGCAAGGAGTCGATCGCGAACGTGGCGACGATCTCCGCGCAGGACTCCACGATCGGCGATCTGATCGCCGAGGCGATGGAGCGCGTCGGCCGCGACGGTGTCATCACCGTCGAGGAAGGCTCGATGCTCACCACCGAACTGGACGTGACCGAGGGTCTCCAGTTCGACAAGGGCTTCATCTCGCCGAACTTCGTCACCGACCTGGAGGGTCAGGAGTCCGTCCTTGAGGACGCGTACATCCTGGTCACCACCCAGAAGATCTCGGCGATCGAGGAGCTGCTGCCGCTGCTGGAGAAGGTCCTGCAGAACAGCAAGCCCCTGCTGATCATCGCCGAGGACGTGGACGGCCAGGCGCTCTCCACCCTGGTGGTCAACTCGCTGCGGAAGACCCTCAAGGTCTGCGCGGTCAAGGCCCCGGGCTTCGGTGACCGGCGCAAGGCGATGCTCCAGGACATCGCGATCTCCACGGGCGCCGAGCTGGTCGCCCCGGAGCTGGGCTACAAGCTCGACCAGGTCGGCCTGGAGGTGCTCGGCACCGCCCGGCGCGTCGTGGTCGACAAGGAGAACACCACGATCGTCGACGGCGGTGGCCAGAAGGCCGACGTCGCCGACCGGGTGTCCCAGATCCGCAAGGAGATCGAGGCCTCCGACTCCGACTGGGACCGGGAGAAGCTGGCCGAGCGGCTGGCGAAGCTCTCCGGTGGCATCGCCGTCATCAAGGCCGGCGCTGCGACCGAGGTCGAGATGAAGGAGCGCAAGCACCGCATCGAGGACGCCATCGCGGCGACCAAGGCTGCGGTCGAGGAGGGCACTGTGCCCGGCGGCGGCGCCGCCCTGGTGCAGATCCTCTCGGTGCTCGACGACGACCTGGGCTTCACCGGTGACGAGAAGGTCGGCGTCTCGGTCGTGCGCAAGGCGCTCGTCGAGCCGCTGCGCTGGATCGCCCAGAACGCCGGTCACGACGGCTACGTCGTGACGCAGAAGGTCGCCGACCTCAAGTGGGGCAACGGCCTCGACGCCGCCAAGGGCGAGTACGTCGACCTGGTCAAGGCCGGCATCATCGACCCGGTGAAGGTGACCCGCAACGCGGTCACCAACGCCGCCTCGATCGCCGGTCTGCTGCTCACCACGGAGAGCCTCGTGGTGGAGAAGCCGGAGCAGGCCGAGCCGGCCGGTGCCGGCGGGCACGGCCACGGTCACGGCCACCAGCACGGCCCGGGCTTCTGATCCGGTAGCGACACCCGTTCCGGGGCACACCGCCGTATGGCGGTGTGCCCCGGCTCGTCTCGCGGGCCTGGGTGTGCCCCGGGCCCTCTCGCGGACCTGTCGGTCATTACCGAACGCTGACGTTGTTGGCGACCGGGCGAGATGATCGCGCACACTGGGCCGATGAGCACCACGTCACGGCGGTACGCCGCGTTGGCCGGAATCACCGCCGCCGCCGTCGCGATCGGGATCGCCGAACCGGTCGCGGTGTTGACCGGCCCCCGGTCGGCACCCCTGGTCGCGGTAGGCGGGGTCATCGTCGACGTCGTCCCCGAGTCGCTGAAGCAACTCGCCATCGACCTCTTCGGCACCGCCGACAAGATCGCGCTGCTGGTCGGCACGGCCGTTCTACTGGGCGGCTTCGCCGCGCTCCTCGGCGTACTGGCGGTTCGCCGGCTGGCACTCGGCCTGGCCGGCATCGCCGCGTTCGGCGCCATCGGCGTTGCCGCCGCGTTGACCCGCTCCGGCGCGGACCTCGCCGACGCGTTGCCGTCACTGGTCGGCGCCGGTCTCGGCGCCCTGGTGCTCTGGCTGTTCATCGCCGGACCGTTCGAGCTGAATCCCTGGTCCTGGTCACCACCCACGCCGCCCGCCGGCCCGGTGTCGTCAGGTGGTCCGCTGCCGTCTGCTGGCCCGCTGCCGTCTGCTGGCCCGGTGCCGCCCGCTGGGTCGGTGCCGCCCGCCGGGCCGGTGTCGCCCGCTGGCCCGGTGCCGCCCGCCGGCCCGGTTTCGTCGGCTGGGCCGGTCTTGCCGCCTGGTCCGGTGTCGCCGGCGGCGCCGGTGCCGGTGACTCCCGCCGGGCCGACGCCCGCGGTCGAACCGGTCGGGCCCGTTGACGTGGACCCGGAGTCGCGGCGGCGGTTCCTCACCGGAAGTGGGGTGCTGCTCGGCACGGCCGTGGTGGCCGGTCTCGGCGGGCGCTGGCTAGCAGGTCGGCGCGGCGTGTCCGCAGCCCGCGACGCCATCCGCCTGCCCGCGCCGGTCGCCCCCGCACCGGCAGTGCCGGCAGGCGCGGACCTCTCACTGACCCAGCTCGCGCCGTACGTCACCCCGAACTTCGGTTTCTACCGCATCGACACCGCACTGGTGGTGCCCCAGGTCGACCCGGACACCTGGCGGCTGCGGATCCACGGGCGAGTCGGTAAGGAGCGCACCTACAGCTACGCGGATCTGCTGGCCCGACCGCTGGTCGAGCGGTACGTCACGCTCGCCTGCGTCTCCAACGAGGTGGGTGGGGACCTGATCGGCAACGCCCGCTGGCTCGGCGTACCCCTGCGGGAACTGCTGGACGAGGTCGAGCCCGCCGACGACGCCGACCAGGTCGTTGGTCGGTCCGTCGACGGCTGGACCTGCGGCACCCCCACCGCCGCGCTGCGCGACGGCCGAGACGCGCTGCTGGCCGTAGGAATGAACGGTGAGCCGCTGCCGGTCGAGCACGGCTTCCCGGTCCGGATGGTGGTGCCGGGCCTCTACGGCTACGTGTCAGCCTGCAAGTGGGTGACCGAGCTGGAGCTGACCCGGTTCGCTGACTTCGACGCGTACTGGGTGCCGCGCGGCTGGTCCCCCCAAGGACCGATCAAGACCCAGTCGCGGATCGACACACCCCGAGGGCGCAACCGGCTGACCACCGGACCGGTGACCGTCGCCGGGGTGGCCTGGGCGCAGCACCGAGGCATCCGCCGAGTCGAGGTACGCGTCGACAACGGCCAGTGGCAGGAGGCCGCACTGGCCCCGACCGTGTCGGTGGACACCTGGGTGCAGTGGTCCTGGCGCTGGGACGCCACGCCGGGCGAACACCGGCTCCAGGTCCGAGCGACGGACGCAACCGGTGAAACCCAAACCGAACGTACGCAGGACGTCGTCCCCGACGGTGCCACTGGCTGGCACACGATCACCGTCAACGTCCGCTGATCCACGGCACAGCGTCACCACCAGGGTCGTCAGCGGCCCGTGTCAGCGGGGCCGTGTTCGTGACGTGCCCTGCAAACTCCTGCGGGCCGCTGTCCGGCGGGCCGCTGTCCGGCGGGCCGCTGTCTTTCGGGCCGGCGGACCAGCTGACTGACCGGCGAACCGGCGATACCGCGACCGTGCACGTAGATCTTGGACACTTTCCGTTAGCACGGAACTGTTAGCACGGAACGGAAAGTGTCCAAGATTCGCGGGTGCAATTGGTTGATCGACGTCATCCGCCCCCGCCGGGGCGTGCGGCCAGCGAGGCCTGCGGCCTGCGGAGGCCTTGAGGGCTGTGGCCTGAGGCCTGAGGCCTGAGGCCTGAGGCCTGTCGCCTGGGGGCGGTGGCCTGGGGGCGGTGGCCTGGGGCGGCGGGTGACAAGGCAGAAGGCCGCTGGCCGGCACCCCGTTTCGGGTGCCGGCCAGCGGTTGGTGTCGTGCTGTGGTGGTGCGTTGTGGGTGGTGCTGGCGTGCGGTGGTGGTGTGTGGGTCAGCTGTTCCAGTGCTGGGCGGCCAGGTCGGTGGCCTGCTGCTCCCACTGCGCGTACGCGTCCGGGTAGGCGGACACCTGCACGGTCTGCGCGGCCTCGGTCAGCGGCATGTCCTGCCAACCATCGACCTGCTTGAGGCCCTTGAGGAACGCGGTGGTGGAGTACTCGGGGTTGGTGATCTGCTCCGGCGTACCCCAACC
>NZ_JBNCKM010000017.1:0-42041 GCF_049841535.1 Micromonospora sp. DT53 | reverse complement strand
CCCGTTCCCGTTATCCAGCAGGGGTTGACCCGCCGATCACAGCCCTAACGCAACGGCGTTGACCAGGATGTAGTGGCCGCACCGACGCACCGATGCCACTACATCCCGGATATTGCGCGATCTTGAGGTCGGGCCACCTCGCGGAGGGGCGCCCGCAGGCATCCCGGGCAGGTAACCCCCGATGCCCGGGGCCCATCCCCGTGATCCACTCGGTTTCACGGAAATCGCGCGTTCCACCTCGCTCGGACACCGCGTTTTCAAGAAAGCCGAGTGGATCACGCGGCAAGCACCGGCGCAGGCCACAAGCACGGGCGCACGCCACAAGCACCGGCGCAGGCCACAAGCACGGGCGCACGCCACAAGCACCGGCGCACGCCACAAGGACCGGCGCACGCCACAAGCACCGGCGCACGCCACAAGCACGGGCGCCACAAGCACGGGCGCGGTTGGTCTAGAGGGTCTGCACGGTGGCGATGCGTTCCTCGAGCTGCTCGATGGTGGCCTGGGCGCTCGGCGGCCCGCCGCAGAGACGACGCAGCTCGGCATGGATCTTGCCGTGCGGTTGGCCGGTGCGGTGGTGTCGAGCGGCCACCAGAGCGTTCAGTTGGCGCCGGAGCGCCACGCGACGCTGGGCGGCGCTCATGGGTGCGGGTGGCGCTGCCGTGGGCGCAGCGGCCGGCTGAGCGGCCCCGTCGGCCGTACGACGGCGTTGGGCGGCGAGCTGGGCGGCCTGCCGCTTGGTCAGCAGCAGTGAAACCTGGTCGGCGGTGAGCAGGCCGGGCAGGCCGAGGTATTCCTCTTCCTCGGGGGTGCCGGCCTGGGCCGCGGTGCCGAACGACGCGCCGTCGAAGATCACCTGGTCCAGTTCGGCGGTGGCCGAGAGCGCGGCGAACCGCTTCTCCAACTCCCCGCTGGCCTGGTCGTCGCGCTGCGCGCGTTCCAGCAGGTCGTCGTCGAACCCGTCGGCTTCCTTGGGTTTGCCGAGCACGTGGTCGCGCTCGGTCTCCATCTCGCTGGCCAACCCGAGCAGGTGCGGCACGCTGGGCAGGAAGACCGACGCGGTCTCCCCGGGCCGGCGGGCCCGCACGAACCGGCCGATTGCCTGGGCGAAGTAGAGCGGCGTGCTGGCGCTTGTGGCGTAGACACCGACCGCCAGTCGCGGGATGTCTACCCCCTCGGACACCATCCGCACCGCGACCAGCCAGCGCTGGTCGGACGCCGCGAACGTCGCGATCCGGGCGGACGCGCCCTGGTCGTCGGAGAGCACCACGGCGGCCTTCTCGCCGGTCACCTGCTCGATCAGCTTGGCGTACGAACGGGCGGTCTGCTGGTCGGTGGCGATGATCAGACCGCCGGCGTCGGCCATGCCGGCGTTGCGCAGCACGGTGAGTCGGGCGTCGGCGGCCCGCAGCACCTGTGGCATCCAGTCGCCGGCCGGGTCCAGGGCGGTACGCCACGCCTGCGCCACCAGGTCCTGGGTCATCGGCTCACCCAGCCGGGCGGCCAGTTCCTCCCCCGCGTTGGTACGCCAGCGGGTCTCCCCGGAGTACGCCAGGAAGAGCACCGGCCGGACCACCCCGTCGCGTAGCGCGTCGGAGTAGCCGTACACGGAGTCGGCGCGGGAGCGCAGCAGCCCGTCGCCGCCGCGCTCGTAGCTGACGAACGGGATCGGGTTGTCGTCGGAGCGGAACGGCGTACCTGTGAGCATCAGCCGGCGTACGGCGGGTTCGAAGGCGTTCTTCACCCCGTCGCCCCAGGATCGGGAGTCGCCGGCGTGGTGGATCTCGTCGAGGATGACCAGGGTGCGTCGGGTCATGGTGCGCCGCCGGTGCACCTGCGGGGCCATCCCCACCTGGGCGTAGGTGACGACCGCGCCGTGGAAGTCTGCCGCGGAGTGCAGGTCGGCGTTGCGGAAGGCGGCGTCGAGTTGGATGCCCACTCGGGCCGCGGCGTCGGACCACTGGTTCTTCAGGTGCTCGGTCGGGGCGACCACGGTGACGGCCTCGATGGTGCCGTCACCGAGCAGCTCCGCCGCGATACGCAGGGCGAAGGTGGTCTTGCCGGCGCCGGGCGTGGCGACCGCGGTGAAATCGTCGGTACGGCGACGCAGGTATTCCACCAGGGCCTTGCGCTGCCACGCGCGTAGCGCCGGGAACGTCTCGAGCACCGGCGTCCGGGCTGCCACGCGAAGCTCCTCTCCGACCGCACGATGGCGGACCCCGGGCGAGGGCCACGAGGATCCGCCGCCCATGAAAACGCCTCCGCGCAGAAGCTGCCGCGAAGGCCGACTCAGCATAACCAGCGCGGGCCGCCGGGCCCAGGCGACGCCACGCTGGTCACATCTGAGGACCGCGTCACCACTCCCGGTCGGCGCGTGGATCCGCGCCGTCGGCACGTGGGGGGCGCAACGTGGCCACCGGCGCGGACCAGCGTCGACGCAGCGCGATCAGGCGCAGCCCGAAGACCAGCACGGCGGCGGCGGTGAGCGGTGCGGGCCCGGTCTGCCCGGTGACGTACAGCAGCGCCACCAGGACCGAACCGGCCAGCGCGGCCAGCGCGTAGATCTCCCGGCGCAGCACGACCGGGATCTCGGCGGTGAGCAGGTCGCGGCCGAGCCCGCCGCCGATCGCGGTGAGCATGCCGATCAGGCAGGCGCCGACCGCCGGCACCCGGGCGTCGAGCGCCTTGAGCGTGCCGGTGACGGTGAACAGCGCCAGGCCGGCCGCGTCCAGTACCAGCACGGTCGTCCGCAGTCGGGCCAGTTGTGGGTGCAGCCAGAAGACGGCGAGCGCGGTGATCGCGGCGGTGGCCGCGTACCGCCAGTCGGCGAAGGCCAGCGGCGGCACCTCGTCGATCACCAGGTCCCGGAAGATCCCACCGCCGAGGGCGGCCACGAAGCCGACGAACGCGACGCCGAACAGGTCCAGTCGCTTGGCCACCGCCGCCGAGGCCCCGGAGGCGGCGAACACCGCGACCCCGGTCAGGTCGGCGAGGAGCAGGGCGGTGGAGGTGGTCACCGCCGCAGGCTACGTCGCCGGCCGGAGCGCCGGCCGAGGTTCACTCACGGTACGAGTCGTAGATCTCCTTGCACTTGGGGCAGACCGGCGATCCCGGCTTGGCCGCCTTGGTGACCGGGAAGGTCTCGCCGCAGAGAGCGACGACGTAGGTGCCCATGACGGCACTCTCGGCGATCTTCTCCTTGCGGACGTAGTGGAACATCTCGGGACCGGTGTCGGCGTCCTTCAGCTCCGGACGCTCGAGAACCTCTGTGCTCACGTCTGCACCTCCGACCGTCAAGTTTGGCAGGTCATCACGGCCGGGTCCACTTGAGGCCGGCCGAGGCCCCACCCCGTACGGTGCCCGTGTGACTGACTTTCACATCAGCTACGGCACCGCGGTCGCCGAAGCCCTGCGCGACGGCCGGCCCGTCGTCGCCTTGGAGAGCACCATCGTCTCGCACGGTCTGCCCCGGCCGGAGAACCTGCGGGTGGCCAGGGAGATCGAGCGAGCGGTTCGGGACGCCGGGGCGGTTCCGGCGACGATCGGCATGATCGCCGGTGAGCTGGTGGTCGGCCTGGACGACGCGCAGCTGACCCGGCTGGCCACGGTCGACGGCGTGACCAAGCTCTCCGTCCGCGACCTCGCGGTGGCTGCCGCGACCGGCGCGGACGGCGCGACGACGGTGGCCGCGACCAGCGCGGTGGCCGCCGCCGCCGGTATCGGCGTGTTCGCCACCGGCGGGCTGGGTGGGGTGCACCGGGAGGCCGCGCACACCTTCGACGAGTCGGCGGACCTGGTCACCCTGGCGCGGACCCCGATCGCGGTGGTCTGCGCCGGGGTCAAGTCGATCCTCGACGTGGGCGCGACGCTGGAGCGCCTGGAGACCCTCGGAGTGGCGGTGGTCGGTTACCGCACCCGCCGGTTCCCCGGCTTCTACCTCACCGACGCCGGCTTCGACCTGGACTGGTCGGTGGACTCGCCGGAGCAGGTCGCCGCCGTGCTCGCCGCCCGGGACGAGCACGCCGTGCACACCGGTGGGCTGCTCATCGCCAATCCGCTGCCCGTCGACGAACAGCTCGACCCGGAGTTGCACGACCGGACGCTCACCGAGGGCCTGGCCCTGCTGGAGCGGGACGGGATCACCGGAAAGGCCGTCACCCCGTACCTGCTGGCGCACTTCCACTCGGCCACCGAGGGCGCGAGCCTGGCGGTGAACGTGCGGATCATCCTGCGCAACGCCGACCTGGCGGCGCGGATCGCGGTCGCTTCGGCGGCCCGCGGCACCGCCGTCCCGGCATGACCCGTGCGGCCCGGATGGTCGTCGTCGGGGACGTGATCACCGATGTGGTCGCCGTGTTGTCCGGGCCGCTCGCGGCCGGCTCGGACACCGGGGCCGCGATCAGTCTCGGCGGCGGCGGGCAGGCGGCCAACACCGCCGCCTGGGTCGCCGCCCAGCGGGTGGACGTCACGCTCGTCGGCGCCGTCGGTGACGACGACGCCGGGCGGGACCGGGTGGCCGAACTCGACCGGGCGGGCGTGGACTGCGCGATCGAGCGGGTCGAGGGCGCCCCGACCGGAACGGTCATCGTCCTAGCCGCCGACGACGAGCGCACCATGGTCAGCCAGCGGGGTGCGAACCTGCGGCTGAGCGCCGCGCACGTCGAGCGGGCCCTCGCGGCGGCGCCCGACGCCGGGCATCTGCACCTGTCCGCGTACACCCTGCTGGACGCCGAGTCGCGCGGCGCGGGGCTGCGGGCGTTGGCCGCCGCCCGCGAGCGCGGGCTCACCATCAGCGTCGACGCGGCCTCCGCGGCGCCGCTGCGGCGGGTCGGCGCGGCGGCGTTCCTGAGTTGGGTACGCGACATCGACCTGCTCCTGGTCAACGCGGACGAGGCCACGGTGCTGGCCGGCGGGCTGGACCCGGCGGCGCAGGGGCGGGTGCTGTCGGCGACGGCTCGGCGGGTCGTGGTGAAGCGCGGCGCGGCAGGCGCGGTCTGGGTCGACCGGACCACGCCCGTCTGCGTGGCTCCGGCGCGCCGGGTGGCGGTGGTGGACGTCACCGGCGCGGGAGACGCCTTCGCGGCAGGTCTGCTCACCGCGTGGCTCGCCGGTGCCACCCCGACGGCGGCACTGAGCCGTGCCACCGACCTGGGCGCGCTGGCCGTCTCCACCGCCGGCGCACGGCCACAGCCGTAATGGCCGACGCACGGCCCACAGCCGTAGCGCGGCCCTGACTGTTCGAACCCTGGCCCGCTCGCGGGTCAGGGTTCGGCGTCGATGACCTTGTGCGGGCGCTCCTCGGCGCTGAGGCTCATCGGCGGGGTGTCGTCCTGTTGGCGGCTGTGGAACCGGTTGGCCAGCCGGTGCTCTTCCTTCGGCGGCCGGTCGTTGGCCAGCAGCACGGCCAGCCAGGGAATGAGCACCATGCCGAGGCCGCACAGCGGCAGCCAGAGCCAGAGCAGTGGGGCGTTCGCACCGACCAGGATCGCGCCGACGATGATGCACAACACCCGGATGCCCATCATCAGGACATAGCGGCGCTGGCGACTGTTGAGCTGATCGTCCTGGCTGCGCGAGGCGTCGGTGATCAGAATCGGCTGGTACGCCTGACGCTTCACCATGGACCTCCTCGAGGGGGTTACGCCTCATCCTGTCACCGCAGGTCCGTGATCAGCGAACTTCGACTCATCCCAGTGCGTGTTACGCGCGTGGTACGCTGCGCGACGTGGGCAGCAGGTTCAGCTTCACCGACGAGGCGTTGGCCAACCTGAGGGTCTACGACGTCACACCCGGGGAAGTCTGGGAGGCGCTGCACAGCGCCCGACGGGTCATCCGGCATCTGGGTGACGACGTGATGGTGGTCTACGCCGCCGCCCGTCGGGGCCGCCGGCTGGCGGTGCTGCTCACCGAGGCCGATGGCACCGACAACGACTGGGACATCCTCTCCGCCCGCGAGCTGAGCGACGTCGAGTCCAAGCGCTACGACGAGGCCGTGCGGAGATCTCGGTAGATGAGGAGGCCGTGACGATGCACCGTAACGACGCGACCAAGCAGTTCCACGGCGGCGGTGAACGGATCGCCGAGCTGATCGACGAGAGCCCGGCGGCAGAGCTGCCCACCCCCGACAGCGACGTGCCGATGGTGAGCCGCTCGGTGCGGCTGCCACTGGACACCTACGAACGGGTCCGCGCCGCAGCCGACGCCCGGGGCATCGGGGTCACCACGCTGATGCGCCAGTGGATCGAGGCCGGCCTGGCCGACCTGGACGACTCGGCGACCGTCTCGCTGGCCGACGTCCGGCGCGCGCTGGCCTCGCTGGCGCACCCCACCGCCGCCTGAGCGGACGACTCAGCCGCCGGTGGCCTTCGCCTTGGCTGCCGCCTTCATCTGCTGCTTGAACTCCCGCACCCGACGCAGCGAGTCGGCGTCGGTGACGTCCGCCACCGACCGGTACGCGCCCGGGTCGCCGTAGTCTCCGGCCGCCTTCCGCCAGTCCTGCGGGGTCACCCCGAACCGCTTGCCGAGCAGGGCCACGAAGATCTGCGCCTTCTGCTTGCCGAAACCGGGCAGCGCGGAGACCCTGCGCAGCAGCTCCGGCCCGTCGGGAACCTCGGCCCAGAGCAGCGCCGCGTCACCGTCGTAGCGCTCCACCAGCACCTGGCAGACCTCCTGCGCCCGGGCCGCCATGGCCTTCGGAAACCGGTGCAGCGCGGGCGGCTGGGCGAAGAGCGCGACCAGGGCCTCCGCGTCGTACCCGGCCAGCTCCGCCGCGTCCAGCTCATGACCGAGCCGCTGCTGGAGCACGTACGGTGACGAGAACGCCTTCTCCATCGGCACCTGCTGGTCGAGAACCATGCCGAGGAGCAGGGCCAACGGGCTGTTCTCCAGCAGCCGGTTGGCCTCCGGGTCGATGGGCAGCACAAGCGTCATGCGGACCATCCTGCCTGGCGCGCCGACCGGGGCGGACACCGACGCTCCGACACCAACCGGCGGGTGACGCTGACCGAGGACGCGACGGGAGGCAGGATGTCGGGGTGGACGAACACGACATGCTGCTCTCCCCCGCCGGCGTCGACGCGCTGCGGAGCGCGCTGACCCGGACCGGTTTCACCAGCCACGGCATCGCCGAGCGGCTGGGCGCCCAGGCGACAGCCGCGGTCGCCCGCAACGACTACCGGGCCGCGCTGCGCGCCACCGAGGACGGCGACCCGCTGGGCACCCTGATCCGGGTGTTCATCTGCGATCAGACCGAGCCGGAGGCCGCGGTGGCCGCCGCGCTGGCGCCGCTGAGCCTGGACGAGGCGTTGGCCGGCGGGCTGGTCGAGCGGTACGGCGACGGCCTGCGCGCCGGCGTCGACCTGGAGCCGTACGGCGAGGACTGGTGGGTGCTCGCCGACGTGCCGGGCAGCGCCCGGCCGGGTCGCCCGTTGCACGCCGAGCACGTCCTCGGCGTCGGCGGGGCGACCCACACCCTGATCGGCGCGACCATGCGCCGGCCGGTCGACACCGCACTGGACCTGGGCACCGGCTCGGGCGTTCAGGCCCTGCACCTGTCCACTCACGCCCGGTCGGTGACCGCCACCGACCTCTCCGAGCGGGCGCTGCGCTTCGCCGCGACCACCGCCGCCCTCAACGGTCAGGACTGGGAGCTGCTCCGGGGCGACCTGGTCGCCCCGGTGGCCGGTCGGCGGTTCGACCTGGTGGTGAGCAACCCGCCGTTCGTGGTCGGTCCGGGCACGACCACGCACGTCTACCGCGACTCGGGCCGGGTCGGTGACGCGATCGGCGCCGAACTGGCCGCCGCCGCCCCGGGCCTGCTCACCGAGGGCGGCACCATGCAGTACCTGGCGAACTGGGTGCACGTCGCCGGCGAGGAGTGGGACGAGCGGGTGGCCGGCTGGTTCGCCGGCACCGGCCTGGACGCCTGGGTGATCCAGCGCGAGGTGGCCGATCCGATGGCGTACGTCGACCTGTGGCTCACCGACGTCGGCGAGACCGCCGACCCGCGGCGGATGGCCGCCTGGCTGGACTGGTTCGACGCGCACAAGGTGGAGGGCATCGGCTTCGGCATCGTGTCACTGCGCCGCGGCGGACACGCCGACCCGGTGGTCCGGGTGGAGGACCTGCGCCAGCGGGTGCAGCCACCGCTGGGCGACCAGGTCGCCGCCTGGTTCGACCGCCAGGAGTTTCTCCGGGTACGCGACACCGAGGCGTTGCTCGCCGAGCGCTACCGGGCCGCCGACGGCCTGCAGCTGCGGCAGGAGGCCACCATGGGTGACGAGGGCTGGGGGGTGGACCGGCAGGTCCTGGCGATGCCGCACGGCCTGCGCTGGACCGAGGAGATCGACCCGCTGGTGCTGGCCCTGGTCGGTGGCGCCGACGGCCGCCTGCCGCTGCGCGACCAGCTCGCCCTGCTCGCCGCCGCGCACGACGTCGAACCCGACGAGATGGCCGAGGCCGCCGGCCCGATCGTGGCGCACCTGGTGGAGCGCGGTTTCATCGAGGCGGTGACCGCGTGACGCGGGCAGGCTCCGCGCCGGCTGCCGGCGTTGCGGCAAGCGGCTTTGCGGCAAGCGGCGTTGCGGCGGGCTGCTGATGCGTGCGGTGGTGCAGACCGTCGGGCGGGCCAGCGTGACGGTGGACGGCGAGGTGGTCGGCGCGATCGAGAACGGCCTGCTGGTGCTGCTCGGGGTCACCCACACCGACACGACGCAGACCGCTCAGACGATGGCCCGCAAGGTGCACGAGATACGCATCCTGGACGGTGAACGGTCCGCCGCCGACACCGGCGCGCCGATCCTGGTGGTCAGCCAGTTCACCCTCTACGGCGACGCCCGCAAGGGCCGCCGTCCAAGCTGGACGGCAGCCGCCCCCGCCGAGGTGGCCGAACCACTGGTGACCGCCGTCGTCGACGCGCTGCGCCAGCGCAACACCCCTGTGGAAACCGGCCGCTTCCGCGCTCACATGCTGGTGGAAAGCACCAACGTAGGCCCCCGAACCCTCCTCCTGGACCTCTAACCCCCACCCCCATTGGTGATCAAGAGATTTGCGTCAGAGTTCGGCCTTTCCATGACGCAAACCTCTTGATCAACGGGGAGGGCACCAAGGGGTTGGGGTTAGGAGAAGAGGCCTCGGCGGGTTAGGGACTGGCGGAGCCAGGTGTCGAGTTCGGCGGTCCAGTCGGTGCGGTCGGCGGTGGCGTGGTCGACAGTGAACCGACCGAAGGCGTCCCGGCCCTCGGTGAAGACACCGCCGCGCTTGTCGACTTCCAGCACCACCTGCATCTGCCGCGCGTCGGCGATGAAGGTGACCTCCAACTGGTTGATCGAGCGGGCGTACTGCGGCGCCGGACCGAACTCGATCTCCTGGTAGAACGGCAACGTCTGGCGTACACCGTAGATGTGACCACGTTCCACATCGGCGCGGGCGAACCGGAAACCCAGCCGCAGCAACGCGTCCAGCAGTCGCTCCTGCGCCGGCAGCGGGTGCACCGACACGGCGTCCAGGTCACCCTTGTCGACCGCGCGGGCGACCTCCAGCTCGGTACGCAGGCCCATCGTCATCCCGTGCAGGTGCTGCCCGTACAGCTCGGTGACCGGTGTCTCCCACGGCACGTCGAAGCGGAACGGTAGGTCGTAGCGCTGCCCCGGCTCCAGCCGGAACGCGCCGGTGACCTGCTGGCGGTGGAACTCCTGAGTGGTGTCGTAGTCGTTGTCGCCGCTCTCGACCTCGACCCGGGTGACCAGGCCGAGGGTGACGTGGTCGATGTCGACCTGGTGATCGCCGCCCAGCACCTGGATGTGACCCTCCAGCTGACCGCCCGGGCGGCAGTTCGGGTTGGCCAGCACCGTCTCCACCGACGGGCCGCCGACGCCCATCGCCTTCATGAGCCGCTTGAAGACCACACCGTCCTCCATCTGTCGTCCTGGGCCGACCAGTGGTGGTCGACCGTCCGCAACGTAGCCGGGGCGGGCAACCACACAGCGGGCCGACACACCGCACCAGCGATCCGACCCGATTCCTGTCGGGTGCCCGATCGCCTCACTCCCGTTTTACGCCCCGCCCGCCAAGCTGTTGTCACACCGGCACCACTGGGCCGGGAACACGGCACAGACGTGGAAACGGGGAGAGACAGAGATGGTCCTGCAGATGACGGAACACCGGACGCGCCCGGCCACCACGACCGACACGGACGGGGCGTCCGAGGTCCTCGCCGACCTGGACGCCACCGACGAGCGCGGCATCTCCACCGACCTGGTCCGGGCCTACCTGAACGGGATCGGCCGGACGAAGCTGCTGACCGCCGCGCAGGAGGTCGACCTGGCACGGCGCATCGAGGCCGGCCTGTTCGCCGACGAGAAGCTGGCCACCTGCACCCCGGTCTCCGCGGAGCTGCGAGCCGACCTGGAGCTGATCGTCGCGGAGGGTCGGGCGGCCAAGGACCACCTGTTGGAGGCGAACCTGCGGCTGGTGGTCAGCATCGCCAAGCGCTACACCGGCCGTGGCATGGCGTTTCTCGACCTGATCCAGGAGGGCAACCTCGGTCTGATCCGGGCGGTGGAGAAGTTCGACTACGCCAAGGGCTACAAGTTCTCCACGTACGCCACCTGGTGGATCCGGCAGGCCATCACCCGCGCCATGGCCGACCAGGCCCGCACCATCCGCATCCCCGTGCACATGGTCGAGCAGGTCAACCGGATGGTCCGGGCACGTCGCGAGCTGTCGGTGACGCTGGGCCGCGAACCGACGGTCGCCGAGGTCGCCCGGGCACTGGAGATCCCCGAGATCCAGGTCATCGAGCTGATCTCCTACGACCGGGAGCCGGTCAGCCTGGACCAGGCGGTCGGCGACGACGGTGAGAGCGCGCTCGGCGACTTCGTGGCCTCGGTGGACCCGCGGACCGAGCCGGGCGACGCCGCCGCCCAGGGCGAGCTGCGCAACGAGGTCAGCATCGTGCTCTCCACCCTGTCCCAGCGGGAGCAGGCCGTGATCCGCCTGCGGTTCGGGCTGGACGACGGCCGGCAGCGCACCCTGGACGAGGTCGGCCGGGAGTTCGGTCTGTCCCGGGAGCGGATCCGGCAGATCGAGAAGGTGACGCTGTTGAAGCTGCGCGACCCGGAGCGGGCCCAGCGCCTGGAGGCGTACGCCTGCTGACGCACCTGGTTCCCACGGAAGGCCCCGCCGGTTCGCCGGGGCCTTCCGCGCGGCAGTGGTGCTTGACGAACACAGCCGTCCACGATAAAACCAACTGGTTATAAAACCAGGAGGTTATAGGTGGCGGACACGGAGCTGTTGGATGCGACCTTCGCGGCGCTGGCCCACCCGACCCGGCGGGCCATCCTCGCCCGGCTCGCGCTGAGCGAGGCCACCGTGACGGAGTTGGCGGAGCCCTTCGAGATGAGTCAGCCGGCCATCTCCAAGCACCTCCGGGTGCTGGAACGCGCTGGCCTCGTCAGCCGAGGGCGGGACGCCCAGCGCCGGCCGTGCCGATTGGAGGCCCGACCGCTGCGTGAGGCCACGGCCTGGCTCGCCAACTACCGCGACTACTGGGCGGAGAGCTACCAACGCCTCGACGTACTGCTCGACGAACTCCAGTCCGTCGACCGCACCGACGCCGAGCGTCGTCCCGCCCGACCGGACGGAACAGGCGGTTGACAAACGTCGACGATCCGCTCGTCGTGCACACCCCGGGCAACCGGGAGATCGTGTTGAGTCGGCTGTTCGAGGCACCGGCGCGGTTGGTGTTCGCGGCCTTCACCCAACCCGAACTGCTGGCCCGGTGGTACGGCGCGCGCGGCTGGAGGCTGGCAGAGTGCGACGTCGACCTGCGGGTCGATGGACGGTGGCGGTTCGTGTCACTGGGGCCGGAGGGCGCCCGGATGGTCCAGGCTGGGGTCTACCGGCACGTCGAGCCATCGCACCGGCTGGTCTACACCGAACTCTTCGACGACCAGTCCTATCCGCGCGAGACGCTGGTCAGCCACGAGTTCTCCGAGGTGGCCGGGCGAACGACTGTCACCACCACGCTGCTCTACGCCACAGCGGAGGGGCGGAACATCGTGCTGCGCTATCCGATGGCGCGGGGCGTCGGGCAGAGCTTCACCCGACTGGCCGACCTGCTGCAATCAACAACGACGACAGAGGAAGAGCACCCATGAACTGGACACTCGAAGTGGTGATCGTTCCCGTCTCCGATCTGGACCGGGCCAAGAAGTTCTACGCCGACCAGCTCGGCTTCACGGTGGACCACGACACCGTGATCAACGACGAGGCGCGCATCGTCCAGCTGACCCCGCCGGGCTCCGGCTGCTCGATCGTGATCGGCAAGGGCGTCGTTCCGGAGATGCCGCCCGGTTCGCTCAAGGGCCTGCAACTGGTGGTGCCCGACCTGAAGCGGGCCCACGAGGAGCTGGTCGGGCGGGGTGTGGAGGTCAGCGAGATCCAGGTGGTGGGTCAGAACCCCCGGCCGGTGCCGGATCCACTGGACAACGTCGGCTTCGTCTTCTTCACCGACCCGGACGGCAACAGCTGGGGAGTCCAGCAGATCTCCAGCCGCGCCTGACCGGGCCCGCTCACAGGCGGCGGGGGCCGGTGTCCGGGCGGGCCACCACGCCTCCCACGCCCACCTGGGCGTGCAGGACCGAGATGCCGTCCGGGCGGGCGAGCACCGGGTTGAGGGTCAGCGATCGCACCCGCGGCTGTTCGTCGGCGAGCTGACCCACCCGGAACAGCAGGTCGGCCAGGGCCGCCCGGTCGACCGGGGCGGCCCCCCGGTGCCCCCGCAGCAGCGGCGCCGCCCGGGGCTCGTCGACCAGTTCGGCCGCGTCCCGGTCGGTCAGCGGCACCGCCCGCCAGGCACGATCGCCGAGCAGCTCGGTGGCGACCCCGCCGAGGCCGAAGCCGACCACCGGCCCGAACGCCGGATCTTCGACCACCTCCACCACGCAGGCCACTCCGGGCGGGACCATCGGCTGGACCAGCGCGTCCGCGCCGAAGGTCGCCGCCAGGTCGACGTACGCGCGGCGGAGGGTCGGCTCGTCGGGCAGGTCGAGCCGGACCGCGCCGAGGTCGAGCCGGTGCCGCAGCCCGGGGGCGGCCGCCTTGAGCGCCACCGGGAAGCCCAGCCGCGCCGCCGCGTCGACCGCCGCGTCGACCGAGTCGACGGGCACCGAGGGCACCACGTCGATGCCGTACGCGGCCAGCAGCGCACCCGGGTCGGTGACGTCGGCCCGGAGCGCGGCCTGCGCGGCAGCGCGATCGAGGCCGGGCAGCTCCGGTGCCATCCCGGGCGGGCGACGCAGCCACTCGGCGTACCGGTGCGCGCGGGCGAGCGCACGGACCGCCTCCTCCACGCCGCCGTACGCCGGCACCCCCGGCGGTAGCCGCCCGACCAGGAACGTCGCCACGGTCGGCTTGCCCAGCGCGAGGGCGGCCGGCAGCGCGGCGGTCACGTCGGCGTCCACCTCGGTCAGCTGGCCGGGTAACGGCGGGGCGAAGACCACCACCAGGGCGTCCACCAGTTCGTCGGCGGCCGTCTCGGCGAGAGCGGCGGCGAACTCGGCGGCACCGGCGCTCGGCCCGACGTCGCGGGGGTAACCGTCGGCCACGCGGAGGCCGTGCCCGACGCAGGCGGTCGCGGCGAGCCCGGTGAGCGCCGAGGAGTTGCCGACCACACCGACCCGGCCGCCGACCGGCAACGGCTGGTTGGCCAGCAGCACACCCACGTCGAGCAACTCCGGCACGGTGTCCACCCGAATCACGCCGGACTGGGCGAAGAGCGCCGCCACCGCCACCTCGTCCGGCCCGGTCGCGTCGCCGACCCCGGGCGGGCGGGCCGGCGAGGCGAGCGCGACGACCGGCTTGGCGCGGCCGATCCGCCGGGCCAGTCGGGCGAACTTGCGCGGGTTTCCGAAGGTCTCCAGGTAAAGCATGATCACGTCGGTGCCGGGGTCGTCCTGCCAGTACTGCAGCAGGTCGTTGCCGGAGACGTCGGCCCGGTTGCCGGCCGAGACGAAGCTGGACAGCCCGAGGCCCCGCCGGTCCGCCTCGGCGAGCAGCGCCACGCCGAACGCGCCGGACTGGCTGAAGATGCCGACCCGACCGGCCGGCGGCAGTGCCGGGGCGAGGGTGGCGTTGAGGCGTACCGTCGGGTCGGTGTTGGCCACGCCCAGGCAGTTCGGGCCGACGACCCGCATGCCGGCCGCGTGCGCCGCGCGGACCAGCGCCCGCTGCGTGGCCGCGCCCTCGCCGCCGGCCTCGGCGAAGCCGGCCGAGATGACCACCAGGCCGTGCACCCCCGCGGCGGCGGCGTCGGCGACCACGGCGGTCGCCGCCTCCGGCGGAACGGCCACCACCGCCAGGTCCACGGGCGTTCCGGCGTCCACAGCCGACGGGTACGCGGGGAGGCCCGCCACTGTCGACGCGCTCGGATGCACCGGCACCACCGCGCCGGTGAACCCGCCGTCGCGCAGGTGCCCGAGCACCGCCGCGCCGACACCCTGGCCGGTGGCGCTGGCGCCGTACACGACGATGCCGCGCGGGGCGAGCAGCCGGGCGATCGAGCGGGCCTCGGTACGGTGCTCCCGGCCGCGCTGCACCTCCAGGCTGGCCTCGGTGGGCGCGATGGGGAAGCTCAGGTGGACCACGCCGTCGGCGTACTCGCGCTGGACCTGGTAGCCGAAGTCGGCGAAGACCCGCAGCATCGTCCCGTTGGCCGGCAGCACCTCCGCGACGAAGCTCATGATGTCGTTGCGGCGGGCCGCGTCGGCCAGGTGTTCCATCAGCACCGAGCCGATGCCCCGACCCTGGTAGGCGTCCTCCACCACGAAGGCCACCTCCGCCTCGGGGGCCTGCGGGCCGAGCCGCTCGTACCGGCCGACCGCGACGATCTGGTCGGCGGCCAGCACCACGAACGCCTCGCGGTCGTGGTGGTCGACCGTGACGAAACGGATCAGATCCCGTTCCGGGATGCGCGGGTACGGCGAGAAGTACCGCAGGTAGCGGGTGCGCTCGGAGAAGCGGCTGTGCATCGCCACGATGCCCGGCGCGTCGGCCGGGTCGATCGGTCGCAACTGGACCGTGCTGCCGTCGCTCAGCAGCACGTCGACCGGCTGGTCAACGGTCGTCACCGGAACGGACCCTCCCCCGGCCCGGCTCAGTCCCGCGGATCGTGCGGGTCGAGCCCGAGCAGCGGGAAGACGGCCTTGCGCGTCGCCGCGATCGCCCGGTCCACCGCGTTCGGCTCGCCGGTCGGCTGCCACGGCTCGTACGACGGGTCGGCGTCGTCGGTCATCCGCAGCGGCACCTCGCGGCCCAGACGGCGGGAGGCGACCAGGGCCCGCCAACCGGGCGGGGTGAGCGTGGCCGGGTCGATCGGGTCACCGGTGGCCACGGCCAGCAGGTGACTCCAGGCTCGGGGCACCACCTCGACGAGCGCGTATCCGCCGCCGCCGGTGGCCACCCACCGGCCGTCGCACAACTCGTCGGCGAGCGCCCGCATCGCCAGGTAGGTGGCCCGTTGCCCGTCGACGGTCAGGTTCAGATCGGCGAGCGGATCCAGTAGGTGCCCGTCGGCGCCGCACTGGGTGACCAGCACCTGCGGCCGGAACGCGCGCAACACCGACGGCACGATCGCGTGGAACGCCCGCTGCCAGCCGCTGTCGTCGACACCGGGCGGCAACGGCATGTTGACAGCGGTGCCCTGCGCACCCGGCCCACCCGTCTCGTCCGGGAAACCCGTGCCCGGGAAGAGCGCCAGCGGGGTCTCGTGCACGCTGACCGTGAGCACCCGCGGGTCGTTCCAGAAGATGTCCTGCACCCCGTCGCCGTGGTGCACGTCGACGTCCACGTACGCGACCCGCTCCGCGCCCAGGTCGAGCAGGCGGGCGATGGCCACCGCGGGGTCGTTGTAGACGCAGAAACCGGAGGCTCGGGCGGACATCGCGTGGTGCAGCCCACCGGCCACGTTCACCGCCCGGCGGGCGTCCCCGCGCCAGACCGCCTCGGCAGCGGCCACCGTGGCGCCGGCGATGAGCGCGCTGGACTCGTGCATCCCCTCGAAGACGGGGTTGTCGGAGGTGCCCAGCCCGTAACCGGCGAAGAGTGGGTCGCGCGGCGCGTTGCGCACCGCGGCGAGGTAGGCCGGCTCGTGCACCCGGCTGAGCAGGGCATCGTCGGCCGGCTCCGGTTTGACCACCCGCACCCCTGGGCGATCCAGGATGCCCAGCTCGCGGGCGAGTGCGATGGTCAGCTCCACCCGGACCGGGTCGAGTGGATGGTCACCCATGTCGTAGGCGAGCAGCGACTCGTCCCACACCACCACCGTGTCGTCGGACATGAGCCCATCGTCGCACGAGGATCGGCACCAACCCACCGCATGCGCTGGTCAGCGGCCGGGTGTCGGCCCGGAGGCGACCGGCCGGGCCGGATCCGCCACCCAGTTGCTCCACGATCCAACGTAGAGCGCGGCGTCCGTGCGGCCGGCCAGGTGCAGCGCCAGCACCGCCTGCGCGGCGGTCACTCCCGAGCCGCAGTACGCCCCGACCGCCCGTGCCCCGGTCACCCCGGCGGCGGCGAACCGCTCGCCCAACACCTCGGCGGCCAGGAAGCGGCCGTCCGGTCCGACGTACTCCCCGGCGGGCAGGTTCGCCGCTCCCGGCACGTGCCCGGCGACCGGGTCGATCGGCTCGACCTCACCCCGGTAGCGAGGCGCCGCCCGTACGTCGAGCAGCACGGCGTCGTCCGCGTCGGCCAGCGCGGCGGCCTGCCCCGCGTCGAGCACCGGGAGATCACCGGGGCGTACCACGACGTCACCGGGGGGTGGGGTGGGCTCGTCGGTGGAGACGGGCCGGCCGGCGGCGACCCAGGCCGGGTAGCCGCCGTGCAACAGGCGCACCGGGCGGTGCCCCGCCCAGCGCAGCGTCCACCAGGCCCGCGCGGCGGCCAGGCCGTCGCCGCCGTCGTACACCACCACGGGGTGACCGGCGCGGACGCCGGCGGCCCGCAGCGCGGCCTGCAACGCGGTCGGGTCGGGCAGGGGGTGCCGACCGCCGGCCCCGGGCACCCCACAGAGCGCGCTGTCCAGGTCGACGAAGACCGCCCCGGGCAGGTGGCCGGCGAGGTAGTCGTCGCGGCCCGGCGGGCCGACGAGCCGCCAGCGGACATCGAGCAGGGTGGGCGGATCGACCTGGTCGAGCTCGGCGACCAGCCGATCGGCCTCGACCAACGGCTCCTGGGTACCGGACATGGCGACCATCCAACACCATTCGCGTAGAGGGCACGCGGTTCGGCGGCGGTCGCCGGCGCCTCACCGAGGTAACATCGTGCACCGGAGGGCCGCTGAAGTTATGAAGTCTCACGACCTGGTCGACACGACCGAAATGTACCTGCGCACCATCCTTGAGTTGGAAGAGGAGGGGGTGCCACCGCTGCGTGCCCGCATCGCCGAAAGGCTGCACCAGAGTGGCCCCACCGTGAGCCAGACCGTCGCCCGGATGGAGCGCGACGGCCTGCTCACCGTCGAGGGAGACCGGCACCTGGCGCTCACCGCCCAGGGTCGCGGCAGTGCCGTGTCGGTGATGCGCAAGCACCGCCTCGCCGAGCTGCTGTTGGTCAACGTCATCGGGATGCCCTACGAGGAGGCCCACGAGGAGGCCTGCCGCTGGGAGCACGTAATGAGCGACGCGGTGGAGAAGCGGGTGTACGACCTGCTCAACCGGCCGACGCGTTCCCCGTACGGCAACCCGATCCCCGGGCTTCAGGAGCTGGGTTCGCCGGCGGCGGAGACCACCGAGGCCACCGAGGTCGAACGCAACCTGGCCTTCCCCGGCCTCTCCGGGTCGGTCGTGGTGCGCCGGATCTGCGAGAGCGTGCAGAAGGACGCCGACGTGCTGCGCCAGCTGCACGCCGCCGGTGTCGACCCGGGCGCCACGGTGACCGTGGCCCAGGAGCGCGACGGGGTGTCGATCGACCGCTCCGGTGACCGGGTGCGACTCCCCCGCGAGGTCGCCTCCCGGGTCTTCGTCGCCGCCAACTGATCGACTGACCTACCGGGCACCCGGGCGTCACAACGCCCGGGTGTCCACCTTTTTCGCCAGCGCGGTCAGGTCGCCGGTCAGCTTCTCCACCGCCGAACGCTCACTGCCACGGGCTGCGGTCCAGCTCACCGTGGCCAGCCGCCCGTCGCCGGCCAACCAGCCCACCTCGGCCACCGGCCCGTGCCCGCTCGCCGCGGCGGTGGTCCGTTTGTACGCCTGCTGACCCAGACCGGTGACCTTCGCCGCTTTGTCCGGCACCACGTCGGCGCCGAAGCTGGCCCTGTCGATAGTGGTCTCGGTCACGCTGAGCGTCAGCTCCGGCAGCGTCGCACCCGCGGCCCGGACCACACAGGTGTGGGTGTCGCCCTGCTCGCTTGACGCCGCCACGTCGAAGCGGACCTTCACCACCTGCTCGATCACCGTGAAGTCCAGCAGACGGCAGGCGCCGCCCGAGGACGCCGCCGCCACGTCCACCGCGATCGGCACCGGGGGTGGCGCCGCCACCGGTTCCGCCTCGTCGGCACAGCCGCTCACCAGCAGCCCGGCCAGCCCGACGACCACGATCCGCCCGCGCACATTCCACCCTCTCGCCGACCGACGGCGGAAGGCGCCCGCCCGATGTCCGTCGGACACCGTACGGGGTGTCGGTGTCGGGCGAAAGCCCCCGCTGACGCCTATTCCGACGGTGGATCGTCCACGTACGGGCAGTGCCGGCAGCCGCGCCCGCAGCACGTGCCACGGTGGGCCAGGAAGCCGGCGCTGAGCACGAACAGCCCGCTCGCCGGGTCGAGGTAGCCGGCCGCACCGGCGGCCAACGCGGCGGTGTGCGCGGCGAGGATCCGGGCCCGGTCGGGGTGATCGAACGGCAGCCGGGACGGGTGCGGCTCGGTGAGCGGCCGGTCGGCCAGGGGTCGTCGCTCTCCGGTCACCGCAGCAGTCTAGGGACGGTTCGTGGTCGGCCTCCCGCTGCCTGCACGCGCGACATGCCCTCGGCGTCGTCGCGGCGGGCGGGCGTTTCGTCGTACGGTCCGACGACGATCGGGGTCGACGCCTGTCAACGCGTACGGAGGGGAAACGATGCGGAAGATCGTTGTGCAGATGAGCGTGTCGTTGGACGGGTTCTTCGAGGGCCCGGGCGGCGACATCGGCTGGCACCAGGTCGACGAGGAGTTGCACCAACACTTCAACGACGTGATCGCCCCGATGGGCGGGTTCCTCAGCGGCCGGGTCAGCCACGAGATGATGGCCGCCTACTGGCCGACCGCCGATCAGGACCCGACCGCCAGCGGCCCGGAGCGCGAGTTCGCCGGCATCTGGCGGGACATGCCGAAGATCGTCTACTCGCGCACCCTCGACCATGCCGACTGGAACGCGACAGTGGTGCGCGAGGTCGACGTCGAGCAGGTCCGCAGGCTCACCGCCGAGCCGGGCGGCGACCTGGCACTCGGCGGCGCCGACCTGGCCGCGACGTTCGCCCGGCACGACCTGATCGACGAGTACCGGATCTACGTCCACCCGGTGCTCGTCGGTGGGGGCCGCCGACTCTTCCCCGACGCGGACGCCCCGACCGGCCTGCGACTGTTGGACAGCCGCGTCTTCGGCAACGGCGTGGTCCTGCTCCATCACGAGCGGGCGCGCTGACCGATGATCACCACCTTCGACGCGACCGACGGGACCACCCTCGCGTACCGGACCGTCGGGATCGGCGACCCGCTGGTCTGCCTGCCGGGCGGGCCGATGCGCGACTCCGCGTACCTCGGTGACCTCGGTGGTCTGGGCGCGCACCGGACGCTTGTCATCGTCGATCCGCGGGGCACCGGCCGTTCGGCGGCCCCGGCGGACGTATCGACGTGCCGCTGTGACCGCCTCGTCGACGATGTGGAGGCGCTGCGCGGGCACCTGGGCCTCGACCGGCTGGATCTGCTCGGGCACTCCGCCGGCGCCAACCTGGCTCTGCGGTACCTGACCCGGCACCGCGATCGGGTCGGCCGACTCGCGCTTGTCAACCCGAGCATCCGAGCGGTCGGGCTGGAGGTGACCGCCGCGCAGCGTCAGGAGGTCACCCAGGCCCGAGCCGGCGAGCCATGGTTTCCGGTGGCAGCCGCGGCGGTGGAGTCCGTCCTCTCGGGTCGGGCCGGTCCGGGCGCACAGCAGGAGATCGCGCCGTTTCTGTACGGCCGGTGGGACACTGCCGCTCAGGACCACCAGGCCGCCGAGGCCGGCCAGCGCAACGACGAGCTGGCGCGGGTCTTCAGCTCCGAGGGCGCCTTCGATCCGCCGGCCACCCGCTCGGCGCTCACCGCACATCGAGGCCCGGTGCTGCTGCTCGCCGGCGCGGTCGACCTGGCCGCACCGCCGGGCCTGGTGGCCCAGTTCGCCGAGCTGATTCCGGGCGCCGAGCTGGTCGTCCAGCCGGGCGCCGGGCACTACCCGTGGCTCGACGACGCCGAGGCGTTCACCGCTACGATCGCGGCGTTCCTCGCCGGCCCGGATGGTGCTTGAGTCTCCACCGGGGGGAGACGCGAGGGTGGGGGCATGAGCGGGGAGACGCGACACACGATCGGCGAGCTGGCCCGACGGACCGGCCTGAGCGTCAAGACCATCAGGTACTACGCCGACAGCGGGGTCGTGCCGCCGACGGACCGCAGCCCGGCCGGCTACCGGCGGTACGGCCCGGCGGCCGTGGCCCGGTTGGAGCTGGTCCGGACGCTGCGTGACCTGGGCGTGGACCTGGCCACCATCCGGCGGGTGGTGAACCACGAGGTGCCCCTGCACGAGGTGGCCGCCGCGCACGCCGAGGCGTTGGCGGTGCAGATTCGGGTGCTGCGACTGCGCCAGGCGGTGCTCACCGTCGCGGCGCGACGCGGGTCCGGCCCGGCCGAGGTGGACGAGCTGCACCGGTTGGCCCAGCTCACCACCCGAGAGCGGGGGCAACTGGTGGCCGACTTCCTGGACACCGTCTTCGCGAGCCTCGGCGACCAGCCCGCGTACCCGGGTGTGCTCGTCTCGATGACACCTGAGCTTCCCGACGACCCCACCACCGAGCAGGTCGAGGCGTGGCTGGAGCTGGCCGAGTTGTGCCGGGACCCGGAGTTCCGGGCCCGGATGCGGCAGCTGGTACGACAGCACGCCGCCGATCACGACGTTCCGGGGCTGCCCCGCCCGGACGCCGTGGCGGTGGTCCGGGACGCGGTGGCCGGTGCGCTCGGTCTCGACCCGACCAGCCCGGACGCCGATCCGGTCGTCGCGGCCGTCACCGGCCGGTACGCGAGCCTGCACGGTCACCCGGACGACGCCGACCTGCGACAGCGCTTGCTCGACCGGCTGGTGCTGGCCAACGACCCCCGCCGGGACCGCTACCTCGACCTGTTGTCGGTGATCAACGGCTGGTCGACAGGCGACGCGACAGTACCGGCGGTGGACTGGTTCATCCGCGCTCTGCGCGCCCGGCTGCCCGAGCCGGCTCGCTGAAACCGGCCGGGTCGACCCGCCTCGTCAGCCGAACCAGGTCATCGCCTGGCCGTGGCCCCTCGCCCAGGCCAGCGGCTTCCCGTCGAGCGCCAGAACGTTGTACAGCGCATCGCTGGGCGGCTCGGGCAACCCGTCGTACCGGAGCACGTCCGGCCCCTCGTTCGCGACCCAGTGCCCGGGCAGCTCACGCACCAACCGAACAAACGCCTCCCGACGCGGCGGCGGCACCTGGTAGAGCACCGACGTGTGGAAGACCACAAGCGTCGCGTCGGTCGGCGCCTGCGCGGCCAGCGCCGGCAGGTCGTCCACCAGGTCACCGCGGACCAGCAGCGGCGGGTCGGCTGCGGCGACCGCCGCCGCGGCCCGCAGCCGGGCCCGCCGGTGGGCGTGTTCCGGCCAGATCAGCGCGTCCAACCAGGACACGTCGCCGGAGTCGGTCACGTCGAGCGGGTTGAGGTCCAGGCCGGCCCGCCACACCACCTGGGGTACGCGAGCCGGCGGCACCAACCCGTTGGCCGCGCACTCGACGATCGGCGCACCGGAGCCGACCTGATGGTCGCCGTAGCGGTAGGCGTACCGGTCGGGGTAGAGGCAGAGCCCCGCCGACGCGCCGACCTCCAGCAGGGCGAGGGGCTGCGGCAACGCGGCGAGCACCGGCAACAGGACCGCGCACCGGCCCGCCTCGTTCGTCTGGGTGGCCCGGGTGAGCAGTTCCGTCTCGACGGCGGGCCAGTGCGTCACCACGAAGTCGTGAAAGGTGACCGGGTCGTCGACCGGGCCACCGAGCCAGCGGACGACGCCGAACAGCAGATTCGGCTGCCGCTTGCCCGGTGGGAGCCCGTCGAGCAGGGCGAGCAGCTCGTCGTCGCGGGCGACGGCCTGCGACAGGCGCTCGTACGTGGGCGACACACCGCGCGCCTCCCGGATTCCGAACTCGGCGTACGCCTCAGCGGTCGTCATGCCCACATCGTCGCAGCCCATTCCTCGGTAATTCAGCCCCCATTTCCGTGGGCTGACTCACCCGCCTCGTAGAGTGCTGCGTCGGCCGGACCGTTGAGCAGCAGCTCAGCGGGGTCGGGCAGGGGCTACGAGGGGAACGTGTCGTGCGGGGTGACGGTGTCCGGGTACTGATCGTCGGCGGTGGTGTCGCCGGACTGGCGACGGTGGCCGCCCTACGCGAGTGGGGCGCGACGATCGACGTGGTCGAGCGAGCGCCCGGGCCGACCGACTCCGGCACCGGGATCTACCTCACCGGCAACGCGACCCGGATGCTCGACGTGCTCGGTCTGCGAGGGCCGGTCGCCGACGTCGCCGTGGAGATCACCCGGCAGCGCAGCGCCAACCAGCGCGGGCGTCGCCTCTTCGACATCGACGTGGCCGCGCTGTGGCAGGGCGTCGGGCCGTGCGTGTCGTTGCCCCGGGCGCAGCTGCACCGGGCACTGCTCGACGGCGTCGGTGACGCCCCGATCCGCTGGGGCCGCCAGCCGGTCGTGCTGGCCCAGGAAGGCGGCCAGGTCGCCGTCGAGTTCGACGACGACAGCACCCAACGGTACGACCTGGTGCTCGGCGCGGATGGGGTGAACTCGACGGTTCGCCGGCTCGCCTTCGACGGCCAGACCGCCCGGGACCTCGACCAGTACGCGTACCGATGGGTCGCTCCCCGCATCGACGACGAGCCGGTCTGGTCGGTGCAGTTGGGGCGCGGCAGGCAGTTCCTGACCATCCCGATCACCGCCGAGCAGACGTACTGCTACTACAACGACGGCCCGGTGGCCGACCGGCCCGGCTGGCGCGACGAGCTGGCCGCGACGTTCACCGAGCCGGCGGCCACCATGCTCAAGACCCTCGACTACGACGACAGCACCCTGCACGCCGGGCCGAACCAGGAGGTCGTGCTCGACTCCTGGTCCCGGGGGCCGGTGCTGCTGATCGGCGACGCCGCCCACGCCACCTCACCGAACATGGCCCAGGGCGCGGCGATGGCCCTGGAGGACGCCGTCGTGCTCGCGTCGTCGCTGGCCGCCGCCGATTCCGTCGCCGACGCGCTGCGTGGCTACGAGGCGCGGCGCCGCCCGCGTACGAACTGGGTGCTCAGCCAGACCCACCGCCGCGACAAGGCCACCGGGCTCCCGCCCGCGCTGCGCGACCTGGTCATGCGCCGCCTCGGCGAGCAGATGTTCCGCTCGAACTACGGCCGCCTGTTCGCCCAGCCCTGACCGGTCCGACGTGACCGGCCCGCTCACGGCAGCTGGCCCGGCCGGTCGACGATCGCGACCCGCAGGAGCGCGACAGCGCTGTACACGGACTCTTTGCCGTTGCGTATCACCGAATTACGGGTGCCAAGGTAGACGTGCGAGTCCCGATCGAAGATCAGATCCACGTTCCCGCCGAACACACCGGGCATCCGAATCGCCACCCCGTGCCGGCCGGCGACGTCCACCACGTCCCCCGATATGACGACCGCCCCGGGCTCCCCTGCCAGCACTTCGAACAGCGCCGCCAGCGCTCGGGGCGGCACGTAGCCGTCGAGCATCGACCACGCGGTGGTGTACGCCATGCTCTCGTCCCCGTACACGGCCTCCTCGTCGGCGCCTTCGGGAAGGTGCAGGTCGACCGGGTGTTCCCGAAGGTAGAGGAGCAGCTCGTCCGGATCGGTGGGTAGGTCCCCGTGGTACGCGGGGGGCTGGAACGCGTCGAGCTCCTTCGTGGGATCGGCGGCATCGTCCATCTTGAGCACCCTCAGCTCGCCCCACCCGTTCGGATCGGCCTCCGGTCGGTAACGTGCCTGCGTGTACGCGACTCCGCCGGCCGACTGCCACAGTTGGTTCCGGATGGTCTGGTACGGGCCGCTGGCCGGCAGATCCCGGATCGTGGCAAGGGATTCCGTGAAGACGTACTGGTCGGGCCGGGCGGTGAGCTCCGGCTGCTGCCGGGCCGCGTCGGCGGCCAGATGGAAGATCTCCGACGCGTTGGCCGTGGGTGGCGGCTGATCGCCCAGCCTCATGGTCTGAACCGCCAGCGCACCAGCGGTCAACGTGACCGCCAGCCCGAACGCTCCGGCGAGACGCCACCCACCGAGGAACCGGGCACGGCGGCCGGAGGGACGGGCCGCCGACGCCATCTCGGCCCGCTGAGCGACGTGTGCGGTCAGATCACCGAGGAGCTGCTCCTCGAAGCCCTGCGGCGACCGTTCGATCTCGTTCATCGTCATCTCCGTCTCATCAGGCGAGGGTGGTGGCGGGGCGGGCGAGCACGGCGCGGACGACGCGGCGGGCGCGATGCAGGCGGACCCGAGCGGCGACCGGCGACACCCCGAGCACGGTTGCCGCCTCCGCGACGGTGAGGCCATCCACGGCGACGAGTTCGACGAGCGCTCGGGTGCCCTCGGGTAGCTCGCTCAGCGCCCGGTGGGTGCGGCGGGCCGCCGACTCGGCGTCGATCCGCTCCTCGATGCGGGCGATGTCATCGGGGCCCAGGTCGCGCCGTCCGGCCAGTCGGCCGGTCACCCGCAGCCGCTGAGCCGCCCGACGTCGCTCGTCGCCGATGACGTTGCGGGCCACCCCGTACAGCCAGCCGACCTGGCTACCCCGATCCGGCCGGTACCCGGCCGCCGACTCGATCACCGCCAGGAACACGTCGGCGGTGAGGTCGGCGGCGAGGTGTGGGTCGTCGACCCGCCGCGCCACGAACCGGCCCACCGCCTCCAGGTGCCGCCGATAGAAGACCTCGAAGGCCACCGGATCGGCCCCGATGCCGGAAATGTCGTCGTCGGCTCGGCTCGGCTCATTCACAGGCCGTCCCCCTTCGTAGCCTTCACACCTCTTCTTCGTAAGCCGGAGCGCGGGTGTTACCGAGCCATCCGGCCCGTACGTGGAGCCCGCGCGGCGCTGACGGCGGCCCTGCTGGTCCAGTTGGGCAACCGCCCTGGTGATGCGGCATTATCGAAGCACCGGCGACTGGCGGCACGGGGATGGTGTGAACCATCGGGGAGCCTGTCGCGGGCGTCGACCGCCTGGGCGCCCGCGTCGAGGAACCATCATGACCACAAGCAGCACATCCGCAGAGCGCCCCACCCCGTCGGGCACGGCCCGGCTCCTGCCGGGCGCACCCGTCGCCGAAGCCGTCCTGGCCGAGACCGCGGACGCAGCCGCCCGCCTCCGCAGCCACGGCATCACCCCGAGCCTCGCCACCATCCTCGTCGGCGACGACGACGCCAGCGCCGGTTACATCGCCATCAAGCAGCGTCAGGCCGCCGCGCTCGGGTTCGCCTCCCCGCACGTGCACCTGCCTGCCACCGCCACCCAGGCAGAGCTGCACCAGGCCATTGCCCGGTTCAACAGTGATCCAGGCGTGCACGGACTGCTCGTGCAGTACCCAGTGCCCGGGCATCTGGACTACGACGCGGCGCTGCAGACCATCGACCCGGACAAGGACGTCGACGGCATGCATCCGCTGAACATGGGGCGTCTCGCCGTCGGCCTGCCCGGCCCGCTGCCGTGCACCCCCGCCGGCATCGAAGCGCTCCTGGCGTACCACGAGATCCCGGTCGCCGGTCGTGAGGTCGTCATCCTCGGCCGCGGCGCCACCCTTGGCCGCCCCCTGGCCATGCTGCTCGCCCAGAAACGCCCCACCGCCAACGCCGCCGTCACCGTCGTACACACAGGTGTGCCCGACTGGGCCCGCTACACCCGCCGCGCCGACATCCTCGTGGCCGCCGCCGGCGTACCCGGGATCGTGCAGCCTGAGCACGTCAAGCCCGGCGGCGTCGTCATCGGCGCCGGCGTCCGCTACGACGGGCGGCGCCTCCTACCGGATGTGGACGAGGCGTGCGCCGAGGTCGCCGGCGCGATCACGCCCCGGGTCGGCGGGGTCGGCCCGACCACCGTCGCGATGCTGTTCCGCAACGCCGTACGCGCCGCCGAACGCGCGAGCCAGTAGCCCGGCTCCGCTGAAGCAACATCGAAAGGTCGACATCCCGCGGGGAATTTGTAGACAACCGCATAGCTGTGGTGCGCGAGTTTGCTTTCCTACCGCGCTCAGCAATATGGAAATGAACGCACGTCCACGCGCGTGGATTCGACCCGAAACCGGGCAACGTGGTGTTGGTCACGGCACCACCGCCGCCATCGGGCCTGTGGCTCGGCTCATAGTCAACCGCGCCCTGCTACCCGAAAGTAGCGGCATATATTTCCGCTGTCCTCGGTCGAGATGGGGCGCTGCGGTGATACACGACGGCGTGGGCGGCGACCAACTCCAGATCCGAACATTTGAGTACATGCGGGCAGGGAAACCATCTTGAACAGCATTCCGTCGCTTCTTCTCGTGCACGGCGCCTGGCACGGGTCCTGGGTCTGGCAGTCGCTCATCAAGCAATTACCGGACATCGACATCCACACCGTCGCGCTACCCAGCAGCGGCAATGACCCCACTGCCCTCGGGGACCTCCACGACGACGCGGCCGTGGTCAAGGCCGCCGTCGCCGCCATCGACGGACCGGTCGTGGTAGTCGCCCACTCCTACGGTGGCGCACCAGTCACGGAGGCGCTCGCCGCCGCGGACAACGTACGCCGAATTGTTTATCTCGCCGCTTTCCAGCCGGACGTCGGCGATTCGCTCTTCTCGACCGCCGGTGGAGTTGCTCCGCCGTGGTGGGAGGTGCACGAGCGGACGGACCTGAAGGGCCAGGGTCACATCGAGCCATCGCAGCCGCGAGAGGTCTTCTACGGCGACGTCGATCCGGAGATCGCGGAACAGGCCGTTGCACGACTCGGACTCCAGTCCTGGGCCTCGACGCAGCAGCCGCTGACCGAGGCCGCGTGGCGCACCATTCCCAGCACCTACATCATTTGTGAGGCCGACAACGCTCTTCCGCCCTTCGCGCAGGAGCTCATGGCCAAGCGGGCCGACCGGGTGTTGCGGATGAACTCCTCGCACTCGCCGTTCCTTTCTCAGCCCGCCGAACTGGCCGCGCTGATCCGGCCGGAACTTTCCGCCTGACGCGGGGGCGCGGGTAGAGCGGGCGTCGCCCGGCCGGGCATACGACTGGGCGGCGGACCGCCACCCCGCATCCGGGAGTCCGAAGACCGGCCTCGCGTCATCGGCCCCCACAGGGGCGCGAGCGCAGCGGGAGCCTGCCTTGAACATCGGACTCTACGAGACCATCCACCGCCGCCGGGACGTACGTGCCCAGTTCACCGGGGCACCGATCCCCGAAGAGACGTTGGGCCGGATCCTCACCGCGGCTCATGCCGCGCCCTAGGCGCGCGAACGCCCGGGGCTCGTCGTCGCCGCCGGCGCCATCACGCCCCGGGTCGGCGGGGTCGGTCCGACCACGAACAGCACGAGCATCTGGAAACGGCGCTGCCCCGACTCCCACGAGGGGAGCCGGGGCAGCGCCGCGTTTCGCGTACGTCAGCTGCAGCCGCTGGTGGAGCCGCAGCCCTCGCAGACGTAGCAGCTACCGGCGGGGCGCATCTTCGTACCGCAGGTGAAGCAGAGGGGCGCGTCGGCGGCCTTGCCGATGACGGCCTCCAGCAGTTCGGTGCTGGAACCCACGCTCGGAGCCGGCTTGGCGGCGGCCACGTCGGCCATCTCCTGGGCCGGCTGGGCGACAGCCTCCGCCTTGGCCGGGGTCTCCACCGGTGCGGACGACGCCATCGCGGTGAGCTCGACGCCGGTGACGGCGGCGGCCTCCGCGTCGGCCTCGGCCCGCAGCTGGGCGGCCCGCTCCGAGGCGGTGAAGATGCCCAGCTCGGCACGGCGCTCGTAGGGCAGGAAGTCCAGCGCCAGGCGACGGAAGATGTAGTCCATCACCGAGGCCGCCATCCGCACGTCCGGGTCGTCGGTCATGCCGGCCGGCTCGAAGCGCATGTTTGTGAACTTGCTGACGAACGTCTCCAGTGGCACGCCGTACTGCAGGCCGATGCTGATGGCCACCGAGAAGGCGTCCATCACGCCGGCCAGGGTCGAGCCCTGCTTGGACATCTTCAGGAAGACCTCACCGAGGCCGTCGTCCGGGTAGGACGACGCGGTCAGGTAGCCCTCAGCGCCACCGACGGAGAAGCTGACCGTCTCGGACGGGCGCTTCTTCGGCAGGCGCTTACGCACCGGCCGGTACTCGATGACCTTCTCGACCGCGGCCGGCGCGGCCGTTGCGGTCTCGACGGCGGCCGACTCGGTGGCCTTGTTGGACTTGGCCACCGAGAGCGGCTGGCCGACCTTGCAGTTGTCCCGGTAGATCGCCAGCGCCTTGAGGCCCAGCTTCCAGCCCTCGAAGTAGATCTTCTCGACGTCCTCGACTGTGGCCGCCTCCGGCATGTTGACCGTCTTGGAGATGGCGCCGGAGACGAACGGCTGGATGGCCGCCATCATCCGCACGTGACCCATCGGAGCGATGGTCCGCTCCCCCATGGCGCAATCGAACACCGGGTAGTGCTCCGGCTTGAGGCCGGGGGCGTCCACCACGTGGCCGTGGTCGGCGATGTGCTCGATGATCGCCTCGACCTGCTCCTCGGGGTAGCCGAGGCTGCGCAGGGCGCGCGGCACCGTCTGGTTGACGATCTGCATCGAGCCACCGCCGACCAGCTTCTTGAACTTGACAAGCGCCAGGTCCGGCTCCACGCCGGTCGTGTCGCAGTCCATCATGAAGCCGATCGTGCCGGTCGGGGCGAGGACGCTCGCCTGCGCGTTGCGCCAACCGTTCTTATCGCCGATCTTGTTGCCCTGGGTCCACTGCTTGGTCGCCTCACGGACGATCGCGGTGGCCACCGGGCTGGTCGGCTTGATCTCGTCGTTCGCGGCAGCGTGCTTGCGCATGACCCGCTTGTGCGGCTCGGCGTTGCGGGCGTAGCCGTCGTACGGGCCGACGACGCCGGCCAGCTCGGCCGAGCGGCGGTAGGCGGTGCCGGTCATCAGGGACGTGATCGACGCGGCGACCGAGCGGCCCTGGTCCGAGTCGTACGGCAGGCCGGTCGCCATCAGCAGGGCGCCCAGGTTGGCGTAGCCGATGCCGAGCTGCCGGTAGGCGCGGGACGTCTCGCCGATCTTCTCGGTCGGGAAGTCCGCGAAGCAGATCGAGATGTCCATCGCCGTGATGACGAACTCGACGGACTTGACGAACTTCTCCACCTCGAAGCCACCGTCGGCGCGGAGGAACTTCATCAGGTTGAGCGAGGCCAGGTTGCACGAGGAGTTGTCCAGGTGCAGGTACTCCGAGCACGGGTTCGACGCGGTGATCCGCCCGGTTTCCGGGCAGGTGTGCCAGTCGTTGATCGTGTCGTCGTACTGCAGGCCCGGGTCGGCGCACTCCCAGGCGGCCTGGGAGATCGTGCGGAACAGCTTCTTGGCGTCGACGGTGTCGATCACCGAGCCGTCCAGACGACCGCGCAGGTCGAAGCCCTTACCGTTCTCCACTGCCGACATGAACTCGTCGGAGACCCGAACCGAGTTGTTGGCGTTCTGGTACTGCACGCTGACGATGTCGGAGCCGCCGAGGTCCATGTCGAAGCCGGCGTCCCGCAGCGCGCGGATCTTGTCCTCCTCGCGCGCCTTCGTGACCACGAACTCCTCGATGTCCGGGTGGTCCACGTCGATGATGACCATCTTGGCCGCCCGACGGGTCGCGCCACCGGACTTGATGGTGCCGGCGGAGGCGTCCGCGCCGCGCATGAAACTGACCGGGCCGGAGGCGGTGCCGCCGGAGGAGAGCAGCTCACGGGACGAGCGGATGCGCGACAGGTTCACCCCGGAGCCGGAGCCGCCCTTGAAGATCAGCCCCTCTTCCTTGTACCAGTCCAGGATGGAGTCCATCGAGTCGTCGACGGCCAGGATGAAGCAGGCGCTGACCTGCTGCGGCGACGGCGTGCCGACGTTGAACCAGACCGGCGAGTTGAAGCTGAACACCTGGTTCAGCAGCATCCAGGTCAGCTCGTGCGCGAACACCTCGGCGTCGGCCGGGCTCGCGAAGTAGCCGTACTCCTCACCCGCGGTGCGGTAGGTGGTGACCACCCGGTCGATCAGCTGCTTGAGCGACCACTCCCGCTCCGGGGTCCCCACCGCTCCCCGGAAGTACTTCGTGGTGACGATGTTGGCCGCGTTGACGCTCCACGACTCCGGGAACTCCACCCCACGCTGCTCGAAGTTGATCGAGCCGTCCCGCCAGTTCGTCATCACGACGTCACGGCGCTCCCAGGAGACCTCGTCGTACGGGTGGACCCCCTCCGTCGTCCACACCCGCTCGATCTTCAGCCCCACGCCTGCCTTGTTCCGTGAACGGCTAGTTGTCACGCCGTCGCCCCCCTCGTCTGCGCGGTCACCCACCGCGCGTCCCAATCTCTTGAAAAACTGTGAAGACTCAGCTGGTACGGCCGGCGGCCTCGACCGCATCGGCCCGGCCCTGCTCCCGGGCTCGCGCCGCGGCCCGCAACGTGTCGATCTCGCGCTCGAAGTCGGCGAGCGAGTCGAACGAGCGGTAGACGCTGGCGAACCGCAGGTAGGCGATCTCGTCCAGGTCGCGCAGCGGACCCAGGATCGCCAGGCCCACGTCGTGACTGGGGATCTCGGCGGCCCCCTTGGCCCGGACCGTCTCCTCCACCCGCTGCGCGAGCAGCGCGAGGGAGTCGTCGTCCACCGGCCGGCCCTGGCACGCCTTGCGCACCCCGCCGATGATCTTCGTGCGACTGAACGGCTCGGTCACCCCGCTGCGCTTGACGACCGCGAGGACCGCCTCCTCGACGGTCGTGAACCGCTTGCCGCACTCCGGGCAGGAACGCCGCCGTCGGATGAGCTGGCCGTCGTCGGCCTCCCGCGAGTCGACCACCCGGGAGTCAGCGTGCCGGCAGTACGGACACCGCATCGCCCACCTCCTAAAAATGATCAACTGCGAGCACACCGGACACCCCCGGACACGCCTCACCGCGACGGTGCCATCCTCGGATGACGCCCGCCGTGATCGACATTACGGGAGTGCGGTCGGTAGTCAGACCCAACCTGTAGGCAACTTACGCCCGTGTCACTACTACATCTAGGGGTCGACCGTATGTCGCCGGGGAAGCCGGGTCAAGTTGGTCGGCGTGTCCGGCGCGTCACGCACCATCCGGTCGTCCACGCCCCGCAGCCCGCCCGAAGACCCAACGTCACGACCCCGCCCGGGTTACCGGCCAGCAGGCCGGAGCCGACCGGAAAATGGTGGACGATCGAACACCAGTACTACCTGACGTACCATTTATCAGAACATCCGTACGACCGGAGTGCTTTTTCACCCCGACACGCCGGTGAGAGGTCGTACAGATGTTTGAAAATGACTGATCTCACCTATACGGTCATGAACAACGTGGCACCACCGCACGCACCACGAGCCGACGAGGCACCCAGCGCCGACCAGGGAGGACGGACGTGACCGAGGACCGGGCCAGCCGGCCGAAGAGCCCGCAGCAGATCACCGAGGCGGGCCCCCCGGCCACCCGACGCCGCACCGCCGCGCGCAGCCGGACGGGTCAGCCCGCCGTGCGCCCGGTCACCCCGGTGGTCAGCGCCTTCCCCGACCCGGCGACGGTCGACCTGACCGCCCGCCAGCGCCGCATCCTGGAGTTCATCCGCAACTGGGTGGAACGACACGGCTACCCGCCGAGCGTCCGGGAGATCGGCGAGGCGGTCGGCCTGGTGTCGCCGTCCAGCGTCGCCTACCAGCTCAAAGAGCTGGAAAAGAAGGGCTTCCTGCGCCGCGACCCGAACCGCCCGCGCGCGGTGGACGTCCGCGCCCCGAGCGAGGCGATCGACGACGAGCTGTCCAGGGCACAGCGACCGACCCCGGCGTACGTGCCGATGCTCGGTCGGATCGCCGCCGGTGGGCCGATCCTCGCCGAGCAGGCCGTGGAGGACATCTTCCCGCTCCCCCGCGAGCTGGTGGGTGAGGGCGAGGTCTTCATGCTCCAGGTCAAGGGCGACTCGATGCTCGACGCGGCGATCTGCGACGGCGACTGGGTGGTCGTCCGGCAGCAGCCGACAGCCGACTCCGGCGAGATCGTGGCCGCCATGCTCGACGGCGAAGCGACCGTCAAGACCTACCGGCGGCGCGACGGGCACGTCTGGCTGATGCCGCAGAACCCAGCCTTCGACCCGATCCCCGGCGACGACGCCACCATCATGGGCCGGGTCGTGGCGGTGCTACGCCGGATCTGACCGATCGGCGGGTGGGCGCCGACAGCGCTCACCCGCACCGCTCGTCAGGGACGGATAAGGGTCTCGGCGCCGATCAGTAACGGTCGCCCCGGTGACCGCGACCGCCGGGATACTGCCCGTACGGGTCGACGGGCGGAGCGTCGTCGTCGCGTCGACGGCCTGGCCGCTGACCCCGGTAGTCGGGCTCCTGCCCACCGCGCCGGGGCGGCTCCGCGCGGCCGGGTTGACCGCCGTCGCCGCCGTAGACGCCACCGCCAGGACGACCACCGCCACTGGCCGGGGGACGACCACCGCCACTGGCCGGGGGACGACCACCGCCACTGGCCGGGGGACGACCACCACCGCTGGCCGGGGGACGACCACCACCGCCGTACACGCCGGCACCGCCGCCGTCCGGTCGTGGCGCGCCGTAGCCACCGTCAGCCGAGGCCGGCCGGCCACCGCCGTACACGGCACCACCCGCCGGGGCCGGGCCGCCGCGACCCGCACCAGCGCCGTAGACCGCGCCGCCGGCCGGCGCGCCGCCTCCGTAGACACCGCCCCTCCGGTCGTCATCGGCCGGGAACCCGTCGACGGCACGACCCACACGCGGGCCGAACGGCTCGCCATCCGGGTCGGACGTGTCGGACGCGTCAGCGCTCGGCGGCCGACGGCGGGCACGAACGATGCCGAAGATGCCGGTGGCGACCAACAGCAGGCCGAGCAGCCCAACCGCCCCGACCAGGTACGTGATGTCGTCGAGGCTCAGCCCGTCGGTCCAGGACTTCGAGGCGGCCGACTTGCCGCCCTCCTCCGGGGCCAGTGGCGCGGCTGTGGAACTGGACGGGGTGTAGCTGAGGATGTCGAGCGGCTCGTCCTCGCCGAAGCGGGTCGCGTCGGAGACGGTGAGGAACGACTTCCCGTCCGAGGTGTAGCTGATGGCTTCGCCGAACGGGTCGGCCAGCGGCGTCACCCGCGGCTTGCCGGTGGTGAGGGCGGCCACGATGTCGCCACCGGTCACGTCGAACTCGAAGGCGTCCGCGTAGGTGCGCAGGACCACCCGGGTGCCGTCCGGTGCCCGCGACGCGCCGGTGATGGCGATCCGGCCGAACGTGTTGAGGGTGTTCTCCGTCTCGGTCTTCGGCAGCGTGATCTCGCCGGCCTTACGCATCGGCACCGGGTCGGTGTCGCCGCTCTTCAGGGTCGCCGACGGCGTGTAGATCTCGGCCTTGCCGCTTGTCACCTTGGTGATGATCAACGGTTTTCCGTCGTCGCCGATGAGTAGCGCCTCGGCGTCGTGCGGTTTGGCCTCGGGGTAGGAGAGCCGGTGCAGCGTCGGCTCCTTGGCTCCGGTGACCGGCATCGACCAGAGCGCGACGCGGCTGCGGCGCTCCTTCGAGTCGGGGTTGTCACCGGTGTCGGCGATCCAGAGGGTGCGCCCGTCCTTGGACAGGGCGAGATCCTCGGTGTCGAACGGACCCTGCCCCGAGTAACGGACCGGCTCCTTCGAGATCTTGCACTTGCTGTCCAGGAAGAAGACCCGCTTGCGGGCCGTGACCTCGGTGCTGTCGTTGACGACGATGAAGCCACTCTTGGTGGCGACCATGCCGGACAGCTCCCGTAGGCGCTCGTCGGCGATCACGCATCGCTTCTGGCCAGGGTTGGCGGCGGGCGGCCCGGACGCCCCAGGGGCGGGAGCCGCAGCGGCGACTCCGGCGAGCGCCACGGTTGCCCCGAGCAGGCCGAGGGCAACCGTGACCGAGGAAACAACGCGGCGCATTCGGCCAGTGTCGCATGCCGCGCGTTTCCAGTGGATGACGCCGTGGCCGCTCAGGACCGGCTGCCGGCCGCCTGCCCCTGGCGCTCCACGTCGAACGCCGCCAACTCAGCAGCCAACTCCGCGCCGACGCGGACGTGCAGCAGGGTGCCCTCCGGCAGGTGCGCCGTGCTGAGCACCTCACCCGTGCGGTGCGCCCGAGCCACCAGGTCACCCCGGTCGTACGGCAGCACGGCCCGGACCTCGACGGCCGGGCTCGGCAGCCGCTCCTCGATCGTCGCGCGCAGCTCGTCCATGCCCCGCCCGGAGTAGGCGGACACGAAGATGGCGTCCGGCCAGAGCCGCTTGAGCCGCAGCAGGGTGTCCTCGTCGGCCGCGTCGGTCTTGTTGACCACCAGCAGCTCGGGAAGCCGGTCCGCGCTCACCTCGGCAAGCACGGCGTGGACCGCGCGGACCTGCTCCTCCGGGTCCGGGTGGGTGCCGTCGACGACGTGCACCACCAGATCCGCCTCCGCGACCTCCTCCAGCGTCGAGCGGAACGCCTCGACGATCTGGTGCGGCAGGTGCCGGACGAAGCCGACCGTGTCGGAGAGGGTGTAGAGCCGCCCGTCCGAGGTGGTGGCCTTACGGGTCGTCGGGTCCAGGGTGGCGAACAGCGCGTTCTCCACAAGCACGCCCGCGCCGGTCAGGCGGTTGAGCAGACTGGACTTGCCGGCGTTGGTGTAGCCGGCGATGGCGACCGCGGGAACGGCGTTGCGGGAACGGCGGGCGCGCTTGGTCACGCGTACCGTCTTCATGTTCTTGATCTCGCGACGCAGCCGGGAGATGCGGTGCCGGATGCGCCGTCGGTCGGTCTCCAGCTTGGTCTCACCGGGACCACGGACACCCACACCGCCGCCGGCGCCGCCGCCCCGGCCGGAACCACCTGTCTGCCGGGAGAGCGTCTCACCCCAACCGCGCAGTCGGGGCAGCAGGTATTCGAGCTGGGCCAGCTCGACCTGCGCCTTACCTTCCTTGCTCTTGGCATGCTGGGCGAAGATGTCGAGGATCAGCGCGGTGCGGTCGACGACCTTGACCTTGGTGCGCTGCTCCAGGTTGCGCAGCTGCGACGGGGACAGCTCACCGTCACAGATGACCGTGTCGGCGCCGGTGGAGAGCACCACCGCGCCAAGGTCGTCGACCTTGCCGCGGCCGATGTACGTGGCCGGGTCGGGTCGGGTACGACGTTGGATGAGCCCTTCGAGCACCTGCGAACCGGCGGTCTCGGCCAGCGCGGCGAGCTCGGTCAGCGAGTTTTCCGCATCGGTGACCGTGCCTTCGGTCCAGACACCCACCAGGACGACCCGCTCCAGCCGCAGCTGGCGGTATTCCACCTCGGTGACGTCGGTGAGCTCGGTTGACAGGCCCGGGACGCGTCGGAGGGACTGCCGCTCCGACAGCTCCATCTCGCCGGTGGTGACGTCGTCGAGCTCGTCCTCGACGGGGACAAAGCTCTCCTGGTCTCGCAAGCGGTTCTCCTGTCCGTTTTGATAAGTAGAACGTAATCCTGACATGACACAACGCCGAACGCACCTGCTATATGCCCATGGTGAAGGTCGCCAAAAGTGGGGGCGAATGCTGGTGGGCCGCGACAACCCGGTAGAAATGCGGGCGGCGGCCGATCGGTCGCACAGCCGTTACGGAGGGATCCCGTGGCCATCACCCGACTGCCGAGCGCCGGATTTTCGATCACCATCCGGATCGCCGTGACCGCGGACGCTTCCTCGATCGGCCGGCTCACCACCTCGGTGGGCGAGGCCGGGGCGATCGTCACGGCACTGGACGTGGTGGACTCGGACCCGACCCACGTGATCGTCGACCTGACCTGCGACACCGCCGACGCCGGTCACGCCGACCAGGTGGTCGACGCGCTGACCGCGCTGGACGGCGTGGACGTGCGCAAGGTGTCGGACCGGACGTTCCTGCTGCACCTGGGCGGCAAGATCGAGGTGACCTCGAAGGTCGCGCTGCGCAACCGCGACGAGCTGTCCCGGGCGTACACCCCGGGGGTGGCGCGGGTCTGCATGGCGATCGCCGAGAACCCGGCCGACGCCCGGCGACTGACCATCAAGCGCAACACCGTCGCGGTGGTCAGTGACGGCTCGGCGGTGCTCGGTCTGGGCAACCTGGGCCCGGCCGCGTCGCTGCCGGTGATGGAGGGCAAGGCCGCGCTGTTCAAGCGCTTCGGCGGGGTGGACGCCTGGCCGGTGGTGCTGGACACCCAGGACACCGACGAGATCGTGCAGATCGTCAAGGCGATCGCGCCGGCCTACGGCGGCATCAACCTGGAGGACATCGCCGCGCCGCGCTGCTTCGAGATCGAGGCCCGACTGCGCGAGGCGCTGGACATCCCGGTCTTCCACGACGACCAGCACGGCACCGCGATCTGCGTGCTGGCCGCGCTGACCAACGCGCTGCGGGTGGTGGGCAAGCGGCTCGAGGACGTCCGGGTGGTCGTCTCCGGCGCCGGCGCGGCCGGCACCGCGATCATGAAGCTGCTGCTGCGCCAGGGCGTCGGCGACATCATCGCGTGCGACCGGGACGGCGCCCTGCACCGCGGACTGACCGGGCTCAACTCGGCGTGGCAGTGGCTGGCGGAGAACACCAACAAGGAGAACTACTCCGGCGACCTGCCCGGAGCGATCCAGGGTGCCGACGTGTTCATCGGGGTCAGCGCGCCGAACCTGCTCACCGGCGACGACATCGCCCAGATGGCGAAGGATTCGATCGTCTTCGCCCTCGCCAACCCGGACCCGGAGGTCGACCCGCGGGAGGCGCGCAAGCACGCCGCCGTGGTCGCCACCGGCCGCTCGGACCAGCCGAACCAGATCAACAACGTGCTCGCGTTCCCCGGGGTGTTCCGGGGCATGCTGGACGCGCACGCCGAGGAGTTCACCGAGGAGATGGCCATCGCGGCCGCCCGGGCCATCGCGGACGTGGTCGGCGAAGAGAAGATCAACCCGACGGTGATCGTGCCGAGCGTCTTCGACTCCCGGGTCGCCCCGGCGGTCGCCGCCGCCGTGCGCGCCGCCGCGCACAACCCGAGCCCGCTCCCGGCCGCCGACCCCGGCCCGGCCGACCTCCCCGAGATCGCAGCCAACGCCAGCGCAACCCCGTAACCCCGTAACCCGCCCCACCCCCACCCCCACGCCCACGCCGTTGATCAAGAGGTTTGCGTCAGGAACCACGCGGGATCTGACGCAAACCTCTTGATCAACATGGTGGAGAGGGGAGAGGGTGCGTCAGGGGCGGAGGGCGGCGGGGGTGATGTCGCCCGTTGCCACCAGGACGGCGGGGCCGGAGAGCCAGCAGGAGGTCTCGGTGACGGTGACCGTCAGGCGGCCGCCGGGCACGTCCACGGCGACCACGCCGGTGTCCCGGCCGGCGTCGCGCAGCGCCACCGCACCCACCGCGCAGGCACCGGTGCCGCAGGACAAGGTCTCGGCGCTGCCGCGCTCGTACACCCGCATCAGGCTGTGCTCGTCGGTGCCGTCGACCCGCTCACCCGCCACGATGAACTCCACGTTCACCCCGCTCGGGAAGACCGCCGGGTCGAACCCGGGCGCGACGGTCAGGTCCAACGCCGACAGCTCCACGCCGGTCGGCAGCACGCAGACCAGGTGCGGGTTGCCGACGTCCACCACAGCACCAGTCAGTGTCAGCCCGCCGAGGGTGGCGGCGGAACTGTCGTACACCTGGGGTCGGCGCATCTCGACGGACACGACGTCGCCCTCGACCAGCGCGCGCACGACGCCGGCCCGGGTGGCCACCGGCAGCGCCGCACCGGCCGGCGTGGCCAACCCGGTGTCGAGCAGGTAGCGCACGAAGACCCGGGCGCCGTTGCCGCACATCTCGGCGAACGAACCGTCGGCGTTCCAGTAGTCCATGAACCACTCGGCCTCGCCGACCAAACCCGCGCCGTCCGGATGCTTGGCCGCGCGGACCACCCGCAACACACCGTCCGCGCCGATGCCCCGACGCCGGTCGCAGAGCGCCGCGACTAACTCGGGGGTCAGGTCGAGCTGACCGTCCGGGTCGGGAAGGAGGACGAAGTCGTTGCCGGTGCCGTGGCCCTTGGTGAACTCCACTGCCCCATTATCGCGTCTCGGCCGGCACCAGACGCAGGGCGGCCCCGATCAGGTCCGGGGTCGTCGAGTCCAGCCAGTGGATCCGCGGGTCGCGCCGGAACCAGGACCGCTGCCGGCGGACGAAACGCCGGGTCGCCCGGACCGTCTCGTCGTGCGCCTGCGCCTCGGTCAGCTCACCGGCGAGCAGTCGCAGCACCTGCTGGTAGCCCAGCGCCCGACTCGCCGTCCGCCCCTCGGGCAGGCCACGCCCGACCAGCTCACGGGTCTCCGGCACCAGGCCGTCGGCCCACATCCGGTCGACCCGCAGCGCGATCCGCTCGTCCAGCAGGCCGGTGTCCAGGTCGACGCCGAGCTGCACCGACGGGTAGTACGGCGTGGGCTGCGGCAACGAGGCGGCGAACGGCGCGCCGGTGAGCTCGATCACCTCCAGGGCCCGCACGATCCGCCGACCGTTGCCGGGCAGGATGCTCTCGGCGGCGACCGGGTCGGCGGCGCGCAGCCGCGCGTACAGCGGCGCCGGGCCGACCTCGGCCAACTCCCGCTCCAGCCGCTCCCGCAGCGCCACGTCGGTGCCAGGAAACTCGAAGCGCTCCAGCACCGCCCGCACGTACAGCCCGGAGCCGCCGACAAGCAGCGGCACCCGCCCCCGGGACAGGATGTCGTCCACCGCCGCGCGCGCCAGTCGCTGGTACTCAGCCACGCTCGCCGGCTCGGTGACCTCCCAGATGTCCAGCAGGTGATGCGGCACCCCGTCCCGCTCGGCGAGGGTCAGCTTGGCGGTGCCGATGTCCATGCCCCGGTAGAGCTGCATGGAGTCGGCGTTGACCACCTCCCCGTCGAGGGCGTGCGCCAACGCGATGCTCAGCGCGGACTTGCCGGCCGCGGTCGGGCCGACCACGGCGACGACCATGCCGACGCCGTCGCTTGTCACACCCGCTCCCAGGACGCCACGAAGTAGGCCACACCGTAGGGGGCGGAGTCGTGCAGCAGCTCACCGCGCCACCCGCCGCCGGCCGCGCGGGCCGCGCCGGCGAGCACCTGCCAGGGGGCGCGCCCGGCGGCCTTCAGCTCGGCCGACACCACCGGGTCGAGGTCGAGCAGGGCGTCCAGGTCCGCGTCGGCCAGCGCCGCGGCAACCCCCCGGTCGTACGGGAGGGCGCGCGCGTCGTCGTACCCGGGTGCCTTCTCACCCCGGCAGGCCGACCCGTCCCCGAGCACCAGGGACGCCACCCGGTCGCCCGCGGCGCCGACGTCGTCGGCGAGCGCGGCCAGCTCGGCCGGGCCGGCGTCGGCGGCCACCTGCACGGCGGTCACCGGCGGTCGGGAGTCGTGGCGGGCCAGCAGCCACGCGCCGATGGTCAGGCTCAACGGCAGCACCGCGCCCCGGTCCGGCTGACCGGGCACCAGCGGCACGTCCAGGTCGACACCCCAGGGCTGGAGCGAACCGGTCGCCGGGGTGCGGATCGGGCCGGTCACCGGGCCGGTGCCCAACAACACCACAATGTCCGGATCGGTGGCCAACAGCCGGCGTACGGCGGTGTCACAGGCCGCCCGCAGAGCGTCCAACTCCGGGGCCGCGGAGCCGGCCACCTCGGGCACGAGCAGGGGCGGATGCGGGCAGACGGCGGCGGCGACCAGTGGCACCCGTTCACCGTAGCGGGAATCCCCGGTGCGTCTCCGCGCCGATCCGGTCATTAGGCCCCTAGGACACCGTATGGTCACGGTCGGCGATAGGCGCTCGACGCGGACCGGGTCGGACCTGTGACAATGCCGGAAGCAACTTGGCTGCGCCGTGGCGGCGACGGGGGATCAATCCCTCGACGCCGGGAGAACGAGGATGGGCACATGAGCGACTGGACTGCCTTCGGACGGGTGGACGCGGACGGCACCGTGTACGTCAAGACCACCGAGGGCGAGCGGGTGGTCGGATCCTGGCAGGCGGGAGCACCGGAGGAGGGCCTGGCACACTTCGCCCGCCGCTTCGCCGACCTGGTGACCGAGGTGGATCTGACCGAGGCGCGGCTCAAGTCGGGTGCGGCGGACGCCGGGCACTCGTTGAGCACGATCCGACGGATCCGCGCCACGCTGCCCGAGGCCAACGTGGTCGGCGACATCGACGCGCTGGCCGCACGCCTGGACAAGCTGGCCACCCTCGCCGAGGAGAAGGCCGGCGAAGCGCGCGCCGCCCGGGACGCCGCTCGCGGCGAAGCCCTGGCCCGCAAGACCGCGCTGGTCGAAGAGGCCGAGAAGATGGCCGCAGAGTCCACCGGGTGGAAGACCGCCGGGGACCGGCTCAAGGAGATCCTCGACGAGTGGAAGACCATCCGCGGAGTCGACAAGAAGGCCGACGGTGAGCTGTGGAAGCGGTTCGCCGCCGCCCGGGACGGCTTCACCCGCCGCCGCGGCGCCCACTTCGCCTCCCTGGACTCGCAGCGAAAGCAGGCGCAGACCGCCAAGGAGGAGCTGGTCGCCGAGGCGGAGAAGCTTTCAGACTCCACCGACTGGGCCGCCACCGCCAACCAGCTCAAGGACCTGATGACCCAGTGGAAGGCCGCTCCGCGCGCCTCCAAGGAGGCCGAGCAGAAGCTCTGGGAACGGTTCCGGGGTGCCCAGGACGCCTTCTTCAGCCGGCGCAGTGAGGTCTTCTCCGCACGGGACAACGAGCAGCGCGGCAACCTGGAGCGCAAGCAGGCCCTGCTGGCCGAGGCCGAGGCGTTGGACATCGACGCCGACCCGAAGGGTGCCCAGGCCAAGCTACGGGAGATCCAGGCCCAGTGGCACGAGGCCGGCCGGGTGCCCCGCGAGGCGGCCGCCGGGCTGGAGCGCCGACTGCGCGTCATCGACGACAAGGTCCGTGACGTGATGGACTCGGCGTGGCGCCGCACCACCAAGGAGGACAACCCGCTGCTCACCCAGATGCGGACGCAGGTGGCGGAGGCCGAGGACCGGCTGGCCCGGGCGCAGAGCGCCGGGGACGCACGCCGGATCAAGGAGGCCGAGCAGGCCCTCGCCTCCAAGCGGCAGTTCCTCCAACTCGCCGAGCAGGCCGGCTGAGCTGACGATCGTCCGGAGCCCTCGGTCCCTAGCGGGACCGGGGGCTCCCGCGTACCCGCTCCCACGCTCCGGCCCCTCGCGTCCCCGCGCCCTGGCCCCCGCGCCCCGGGCCCCGCGCCCCGGCCCCCGGCCCCGGCCCCCGCGCCCCGGCCCCCACGTCAAGATCCGCGCAACTTCCCGGATGTTGCTGCCTCGGACGCTCGGGAGACAGCAACATCCCTGATGTTGAGCGGATCTTGACGGCTAGCAGGTGGCCTGGGAGACCGGGAGCGGGGTTTCCGGCACCAACGACCGTCAAGGTCATGCCCGATCCAGGATTTAGTGGCCACCTGGCGCCAGGACACCACTACATCCATGTCAACGCCGTTGCGTTTAGCGCTGTGAGCGGGAGGCAAGTCCTTTCTCGAAGACTGTGATTTC
>NZ_JBNCKM010000016.1:0-64411 GCF_049841535.1 Micromonospora sp. DT53 | reverse complement strand
GGCGGTGACCGGGACGGTTCGCGTTCCAGCGCCCCGCGTGAGGGTGGCTTCCGTGGTGGCGACCGCGACGGTGGTTTCCGTGGTGGCGACCGCGACGGTGGTTTCCGTGGCGGCGATCGCCGTGAGGGCGGCTTCCGTGGCGGCGACCGTGATGGCTCGCGTTCCAGCGCTCCGCGTGAGGGTGGTTTCCGTGGTGGTGACCGTCGTGAGGGCGGTTACCAGGGCGGCGACCGCACCCGCTCCGGCCCGCCGCGCGAGGGCGGCTTCCGCGGCGGTGACCGGGACGGTTCGCGTTCCAGCGCCCCGCGTGAGGGTGGCTTCCGTGGTGGCGACCGCGACGGTGGTTTCCGTGGCGGCGATCGCCGTGAGGGCGGCTTCCGCGGCGGTGACCGGGACGGTTCGCGTTCCAGCGCTCCCCGTGAGGGCGGCTACCGCGGCGGCGACCGCGACGGTGGTTTCCGCGGCGGCGACCGCCGCGAGGGTGGTTTCCGTGGCGGCGACCGTGATGGGTCGCGTTCCAGCGCTCCGCGTGAGGGTGGCTTCCGTGGTGGCGACCGCGACGGTGGCTTCCGTGGCGGCGACCGCCGTGAGGGCGGCTTCCGCGGCGGTGACCGGGACGGCTCGCGTTCCAGCGCTCCCCGTGAGGGTGGCTTCCGTGGCGGCGACCGGGACGGCTCGCGTTCCAGCGCTCCCCGCGAGGGTGGCTACCGTGGCGGCGACCGTGATGGGTCGCGTTCCAGCGCCCCGCGTGAGGGTGGCTTCCGTGGTGGCGACCGCGACGGTGGCTTCCGTGGCGGCGACCGCCGCGAAGGCGGCTTCCGTGGCGGCGACCGGGACGGCTCCCGCTCCAGCGCCCCGCGTGAGGGTGGCTACCGTGGCGGCGACCGGGACGGCTCCCGCTCCAGCGCCCCGCGTGAGGGTGGCTTCCGTGGCGGCGACCGCCGCGAAGGTGGTTTCCGTGGTGGGGACCGGGACGGTTCGCGTTCCAGCGCTCCCCGCGAGGGCGGTTTCCGGGGCGGTGACCGCGAGGGCGGTTTCCGGGGCGGAGAGCGTACCGGCGGTTTCCGGGCCGATGAGCGGCCGCGTCGCGAGGGGGAGTTCCGTCGCGACGACCGCGCGGGTGGCTCCGAGTCGTTCGAGGGCGGGCGTAGTTCGGCCCCGGCGCTGCCGGACGACATCGTCGCGACGGACCTCGACAAGGACGTCCGCGCTGAGCTGCTCTCGCTGAACAAGCCGGTCGCCGAGACGGTGGCCCGGCACCTGGTCGCCACCGGGCAGCTGATCGACGAGAACCCGGCCGAGGCGTTGGCGCACGCGCTGGCCGCAAGGCGACTCGCGTCGCGCATCTCCGCTGTCCGTGAGGCGGTCGGTCTGGCCGCGTACCACGCGGGGGAGTGGCAGTCGGCGATCGCCGAGCTGCGCACGTACCACCGGATGAGCGGGTTGCAGAGCCACCTGGCCGTGCTCGCGGACTGCGAGCGGGCTCTCGGCCGGCCGGAGCGGGCCATCGACCTGTTCCGTGGCGCGGACCGGGAGAAGCTGGACCAGGCCGTGGCGATCGAACTGCTGATCGTCGCCGCCGGCGCGCGGGGCGACCTCGGGCAGAAGGACGCCGCGGTCGCGATGCTCCAGGTCCCGGACCTCACCAGCGAGGCCACCGTGCCGTGGACGGCCCGGCTGCGGTACGCGTACGCCGACGCGCTGCTCGCGGTGGGTCGGCGCGAGGAGGCCCGTGAATGGTTCTCCCGCGCTGCCGACGTGGACACCGAGGGTGAGACCGACGCCGCCGAGCGGCTGCTCGAACTCGACGGCGTGCTCATCGAGGGCGACGACGAGGACGAGGCCGCCGAGGAGATCGCCGCAGGCCCGGGCGCTCCCGGCGCGGTGCCGGCCCGACCCGACGCCGACCTGGCCGGCGACGAAGACGACGACGACGACAACGTCGAAGGCGACGACGACGAAGACGACGTCGAAGACGACGAAGACGACGACGAAGACGACGACGAAGCCGAGGACGAGGACTTCGACGACGACGAGGAGGACGACGCTGTCGGCAGTCCCGGCGACGACGAAGGCTTCGACGACGAGGACGAGGACCGTCACGCCGGCGGAAGCGACAACGCCGACGCGGACACCGCTGCCGACAGCGGCGTGACGTCCGGCGACGTGCCGAACGGCCCTGCGGCGGACGGCGACGCGGCGAACGCCGACGGGACCGTTCCGGCCCGGGACGACGAGTCGGGTTCGACGCAGCGGTGAGCGGGGGCGTGGGGGAGCGGCTGGTCGACGGGTACACCCTTGTCGTCTTTGATCTGGACGGCGTGATCTATCTGATCGACCGGCCGATCCCCGGCGCCGTCGAGGCGGTGGCCCAGCTGCACGCCGAGGGACGGTCGGTGGCGTACGCCACCAACAACGCGTCCCGCCGGTCCAGCGAGGTCGCGGACCTGCTCACCGGGATGGGTGTGCCGGCCCGGCCGGAGGAGGTCCTCACCTCCGCCGCCGCCTCGGCCGAGTTGCTGCGCGACCGGCTGCCCGCCGGCGCGTCGGTCCTGGTGGTCGGCGCGGAGGCGCTGCGCGCGGAGCTGCGCGCGGTTGGTCTGATCCCGGTCACGCAGGCCGATGAGAAGCCGGCGGCGGTGGTTCAGGGGTACGGCCCGCAGGTCGGCTGGGCCGAGCTGGCCGAGGCGTCGGTAGCGGTGCGGGCGGGTGCGATCTGGATCGCCACCAACACCGATCGGACCCTGCCCAGTGGGCGGGGACCACTGCCCGGCAACGGTTCGCTGGTCGCCGTGCTGCGTACGGCACTGGAGCGAGACCCCGACGTGGTGGTCGGCAAGCCGGAGCCGGCGCTGTTCGAGACTGCCGCCAAGCGTAGTGGCGGTGGGCGGAGCCTGGTGGTGGGTGACCGGCTGGACACCGACATCGAGGGCGCCCGCCGGGCGGGGCTGGACAGCCTGCTCGTGCTGACCGGCGTCAGCGGCGTACCGGATCTGTTGGCCGCCGAGCCGCAGCGCCGTCCCACGTACGTCGCGAGGGACCTCGCGGGGCTGTTCGACCCGGCTGCCGCCGTGCGGGTCCCGGGGCCGGCGGACGCTGGCGGTTGGTCCGTGACCGACCGGGACGGCACCCTGGAGCTGGCCGGGGCCGGTCGGGAGCTGGACGCCCTGGCCGCGCTCTGCGCGGTGGCCTGGTCGGCGCCGGTGCCGGCGCTGCCGAAGATCCGCCCGGTGGGCCCGGACGCGGCCCACGCGATGGAGAGTTTCGGTCTGACCGCGACGGCGTGACCCGGGGTGCTCGTCAGAGCAGTTTGCGCAACTTGAGCAGGTCGAACGGGTTGGCCTTGATCGACACCCGGCGGGAGGTCACCGCGTTGGTGACGTCCAGGTCGCCTCGGACCAGGGCGAGCAGGTCGTCGCTGGACGTGCTCAGCGCGATCTTGGCCTTGGGGTCGTCGCCGTCGGTCAGCTCGACAAGCCGACCGCCGGTGATTCGGCCGTGGAACGCGGTGTCCAGGTCGGTGATCCGGCAGGCCAGCGTCCGGTCCAGGTCGATCCGTTCGCGTACCGTCTCGGCGTTGCGATCCAACCGGGCGGCCAGCTCCTGCAACGCCTGCCGGCACTCGTCCACGCTGGCCACATCTCCCCCTCGCTGATCGCCACGCCGTCCTCGGCACCGTACCGCACGGGTCGGTCCGGGGTGCCCGGTAGCGTGACACCTGCACACCCCGCCCCGTGGAAGGACTCAGGCATGCAGGACGCGTGGCGCGCCTACCTCGAGCTGGCCATGGGCCTTGCGGAGGCGCCCCGGAAGAAGGCCCAGGACGTGGCACGTCGCCTCGTCGGCTCCGGCGGCGCGACCGCCGCTCAACTCCAGGCCCTCGGCGAGGAGCTGGTCACCACCGGCGCCGCCAACCGGGAGGCGCTGACCAAGCTGGTCCGCTTCGAGGTCGACCGTGCCCTCGGCGCGGTCGGTCTGGCCACCGCCGACGAGGTGGCCGAGCTGACCCGACGGGTGCACGACCTGGAACGGCAGCTACGGGAGGCGCGGTCCGCCGAGCCGGCCGCCGGTCCCACGGCACAGCCCACCCCGGCCGTCGCCGCGCAGCCGGGCGGCGGTCTCGTGCCGTCCGACGCCTCGGCCGGTGCCCCGGTCTCCGCGCCGGTGGCGAAGAAGGCCGTCGCGAAGAAGGCGGTGGCGAAGAAGGCGGTCGCCAAGAGGGCGCCGGCGACGATCAGCCGGACCTCCGACGAGGACGTCCCGACGCCGGCGGTGATGCCCGCCAAGAAGGTCACGCCCGCCAAGAAGGCGGTCCGTGAGCAGCCGCCGGACGACGCCGAATGAGCCGGCCCGGTCCACCGCCCGGCGGGTCCTTTCCGGCCCGCCCCGGTCCGCCGGCCGGCACCTCGTTCCCGGCCCGGCCCGGTCCGCCGGCCGGCGGGTCGTTCCCGGCCCGGCCCGGTCCTGCGGTGGGTGCCCGCCCCGGGCCGCCACCGGACCTCGGGGACGACGAGACGCGGCATCCGGCGGTGGAGGCCGCCGTGCGGGCCATCGCCAACGCGGCGACGCTCGCTCCCGCCGACCAGATCGCCCAGTACGAGGCGGCCTACGAGACGCTGCGGGAAACCCTCGCCACCATCGACCAGACCTGAGCGGGACGACCAGGCCTGAGCAGACCGGAGAACCACCCATGGCACGTCGTAACCGGCTGGACGCCGAACTCGTCCGCCGCGGTCTGGCCCGCTCCCGTGAGCAGGCCGCCGCGTTGGTGGAGGCCGGCCGGGTCCAACTGCGGGGCGTGGTCGCCGGCAAGGCGGCCGCGATGGTCGACCCCGCCGACCCGCTCCTGGTGACCGGTGCGGACCCGGCCGAGGAGTACGTGTCCCGGGGCGGGCACAAGCTCGCCGGCGCGCTGGCCGCGTTCGCGCCCGGCGGGTTGCGCGTCGCCGGGCGGCGTTGCCTTGACGCGGGGGCGTCGACCGGTGGGTTCACCGATGTGCTGCTGCGCGCCGACGCGGCCGAGGTGGTGGCCGTGGACGTCGGCTACGGGCAGCTCGCCTGGCCGCTGCGCACGAACGAGCGGGTCCGCGTCCTGGAGCGCACCAATGTCCGTACCCTCGATGCTGACGCGATCGGTGGCCAGGTCGACCTCACGGTGGCCGACCTGTCGTTCATCTCGCTGCGGCTGGTGCTGCCGGCGCTGGCCGGCTGCACCCGCGACGACGGCGACCTGGCGTTGATGGTCAAGCCGCAGTTCGAGGTCGGCAAGGACCGGGTCGGCGCCGGAGGTGTGGTCCGTGATCCGGAGTTGCGCGCCGAGGCGGTGCTGGACGTGGCCGCGACGGCGGCGCGGCTCGGCCTCGGGTTGGCCGACGTGGCGGCCAGCCCACTGCCCGGGCCGAGCGGCAACGTGGAGTTCTTCGTATGGTTGCGCCGGGGCGCACCGGCGGCCGACCCACAGTGGGTGCGGGCCGTGGTGGCGGCCGGGCCGGACGGCTTGACGACGGCCGGCGACGTGCCGGACGTCGCGGCGGAGGAGGTCGCAGGGTGAACGCGCGCAGCGAGGGCGCCGCAGTGGGCCGCGCGGTGACACGCGGCCGTGCCGAGGCGACGGCGCCGGTGGCGCGACGCCGCCCGGTCCGACGTGGGCGGGTGGGTCGATGAGCCGGACCGCGCTGTTGGTGACCCACACCGGCCGTCGGCGCAGCACGGAGCATGCCCGGTCGGTAGCCGCCGACCTGATCGACGCGGGTTTCGAGGTACGGGTGGTCGCCGACGAGGCCGAGGACCTCGACCTGCCCGGCGTGGTGCCGGTGGCCGGCCCGCTGGCCGCCGAGGGCGCCGAGATCGTCTTCGCGCTCGGTGGGGACGGCACGTTCCTGCGTGCCGCCGAGTTGGCCCGGCCGGCGAAGGTGCCGCTGCTCGGCATCAACCTCGGCAAGGTGGGGTTCCTGGCGGAGGCGGAGATCGACGACCTGGACACGGCGGTCCGGGACGTCGTGGGCCGTAACTACACGGTCGACGAGCGGCTGACCCTGGACGTCACGGCCGAGTTCGACGGTGGGCCGACCATCGAGTCCTGGGCGCTCAACGAGATCAGCATCGAGAAGGGCGAGCGGGCCCAGATGCTCGAGCTGCTCGTCGACGTGGACGGCCGGCCACTGTCGCGCTACGGCTGCGACGGTGTCGTCTGCGCCACGCCCACCGGCTCCACCGCGTACGCGTTCTCCGGTGGCGGGCCGGTGGTCTGGCCGGAGGTGGAGGCGCTGCTGTTGGTGCCGATCAGCGCGCACGCGTTGTTCAGCCGTCCGTTGGTCACGGCCCCGACGTCCACGTTCGTGATCACCGTCGACCCGTTCACCACTCTCGCGGTGCTTTCCTGCGACGGCCGGCGGGTCTACGACCTGCCACCCGGCGCGCGGGTGACGGTGCGTCGGGGCGCGCTGCCCGTGCGCATCGTGCGGCTGCGCCCCCGCCCGTTCACCGACCGGCTGGTGGCCAAGTTCGCCCTTCCGGTGCACGGTTGGCGCGGCAGCCGCCGGTGACCGTGGCGCACACCGTCGGTGGACGTGGGTTGTCCACCTGACGACATGTCGCCGCTGCGGCGGCGGGCGACTAGTGACCTGGTGACACGCTTCGACGCAGACTCCGATCGGCCCTCATCTACGGATGGCGGGCCTTCCGGAGTAGAGGAGCCCATCGCATGCACTGGTCCCCACGCTGGCTCGCCGTCGGCGCGGTCGGCGCGTTGGTGCTCGGCGTCGCCGCACCGGCGTCCGCCGACCCGCCCGCCCGGCCCACCGGCCCGACGTCGGGCACGCCCGCCCAGCACGCACCCGTCCGCATCACCCTGATCACCGGCGACCAGGTCGACCTGGTGCAGGCGGCACCCGGTCGGGTCGCCGCCACCGTCCGCCCGGGACCCGGGCGCGAGCGGGTCATCTTCCAGACCTTGGAGGTCGACGGCCGGCTGCGGGTGCTGCCCAGCGACGCCCTGCCCTACGTCTCGAGCGGGGTCCTCGACGCCAAGCTGTTCGACGTGCAGGAGTTGGCCGCCGACGGGTACGGCGACGCCGCGCAGGGCGCGTTGCCACTGATCGTGCGCTACCAGGAGCAGGCCGCAGGGCGGGTCAAGCCGCTCACCGGTGCCACCGACGCCCGGCCGTTGGGAAGCATCAACGGCGCGGCGCTGCGGGTCGGCAAGGGCGACCTCGGTGGCCTGTGGACCACGCTCGCCGGCACGCCCGCGCAGCGTGTCGCCGCCGGAACGCCGGCCAAGCTCGGCGCCGGCATCGCCCGGATCTGGCTGGACGGGAAGGTCCACCCGACGCTGGAGCACAGCGTGCCGCAGATCGGCGCCCCGACGGCGTGGGCGGCCGGCCGTGACGGCACCGGCGTGAAGGTGGCGGTGCTCGACACCGGCGTCGACGCCACCCACCCGGACCTGGCCGGGCGGATCGCCGAGGCGCAGGACTTCTCCAACAGCGGCAGCCCCCGCGACGGGCACGGCCACGGCACCCACGTGGCGTCCACCATCGCCGGCAGCGGGGCGGCCTCCGCCGGGCTGCGCAAAGGCGTGGCCCCCGGCGCGCAGTTGCTGATCGGCAAGGTGCTCGACGACGGTGGCTCCGGTTACGACTCGTCGATCATCGCCGGCATGGAGTGGGCCGCCCACTCCGGCGCGAAGGTGGTCAGCATGAGCCTCGGTGGCGACCCGACCGACGGCACCGACCCGATGAGCCAGGCGGTGAACGACCTGACCGCCGAGACCGGTGCGCTGTTCGTGGTCGCCGCCGGCAACTCGGGCGCCGCGCGTACCATCGGCTCGCCGGGCGCGGCCGCCGCGGCGCTGACCGTCGGCGCGGTGGACCGCGACGACGACCTGGCGGAGTTCTCCAGCCGTGGCCCACGGCTTGGCGACAACGGCCTGAAGCCGGAGATCACCGCGCCGGGCGTCGGGATCATCGCCGCGCGAGCCGCCGGCACCACCATGGGTACGCCGGTGGGCGACGCGTACACGACCGCGTCCGGCACCTCGATGGCCACCCCGCACGTGGCGGGAGCGGCGGCGATCCTCGCCCAGGAACACCCGGACTGGAACGCCGGCAAGCTCAAGGACGCGCTGGTGAGCACCACGAAGGCCAACCCGGCGCTTACCGTCTTCGAGCAGGGCGGCGGTCGCGTCGACGTGGCGCGGGCGCTCGGGCAGCGGGTGTACGCCTCGGCCATCGTGGACTTCGGCCGGGTCACCACGGGCGGGACGGCGGTCGAGCGGACCGCGACGTACACCAATGGCACGAACGCCGCGCAGACCCTGCGGCTGGCCCTGGAGGTGCGCAACCTGGACACCGGTGCGGTCGAGGCCGACGGGGTCACCGTCGGCTCCGAGGTGACAGTGCCGGCGGGTGGCAGCGTGGCCGTGCCGGTGCTGGCCGACCCGGCGAAGCTGGCCCGCGGCCCCCACGGTGGCTGGCTGGTGGCGACCGGCGCGAACGGCGTGGCGGTGCGCACCCCGGTCGGGCTGACCCTGAGTGGGAAGCTGCACCAGGTAACCGTCAAGGTGTTGGACCGGCAGGGTCAGCTGACCCTCTCGCCGGGGTTGACCCTCTTCGGTGAGCAGCCCGAGTCGGACTACTGGGGCTGGTGGCCGGGCGAGGGCACCCTGCAGGTCGAGGAGGGCTCCTACCTGCTGAACGCGATGGTCGAGCACGGCGCTCCCTTGGACGAGCAACTGACCGAGGTCGTCGAGCCGGAGTTGACCGTCGACCGGGACCTGACAGTGGTGCTCGACGCCCGCAAGGGCACGCCGGTGCGGATCGAGACGCCGAAACCCAGCGAGCAGCAGGCCACGCTCAGCTACTACGTGCACCGGGTGTTGGGCAACGGCCGGCAGATCGACCACGGTGTGATGGCCTACAGCACGGTTCAGCAGCTGAACGTCACGCCGACCCGCCAGGTGCGCCGGGGCGCGTTCGAGTTCGCCTCGCGCTGGCAGCTCGTCGCCCCGATGGTGGACGCGAAGATCAGCGGCGTGTCCGGTCCGCTGGACATCAACCTGATGGGTACGTCACCGGCGCCGACCGGCCGGCGGAAGCTGGCGCTGGTCTGGGCCGGCACCGGGACCCCCGCCGAGCTGACCCGGGTGCGGGGCGCCGCTGCGCTGCTCGCCACCGACCCGAACCGCTCCGAGGACGAGCAGATCGCCGCCGCGGCGGCCGCCGGTGCCGCGGCGGTGCTGGTCGTCCGGTCGGCGGACTTCTCCGCGTGGACGGTGTGGCGCCCGATCGGGGATCGACTGCCGATCCCGTCGATGGCGGTTGCGTACGACGACGGGCAGCGGCTCATCGCGGCGGCCCGGAAGGGCCGGGCGACGCTGGACCTGACGCTGACCGTGGACAGCCCGTACCTGTACGACGTGTGGCAGGTGTCGAAGGGTCGGGTGCCGGAGCGGATCGTGCACACCGTGACCGCGAAGAACACGGCCGAGGTGACCGCCAGCTACGGCGACATGGGAGCGGGTTGGGCCAGTGAGCAGCGCTTCGGCTGGCGTCCGTGGCAGGAGTACTCCTGGAACGACGACCAGCGCATGGTCCGCAACGGCACCACCCGGCAGGAGTTCGTCAGCGCCGGGGACAACTGGTGGCAGCACCGGGTGCAGCACAAGCTCATGTACCTGCAGTGGGGGCAGTTGGCCGGCGGCCTGAACCAGGAGCCCCGGCGCTACGGCGCCGACGATCGGGAGACCGAAGCCTGGCATGCGCCGGTGGTCCGCCCGGCCGTACCGGCCGGTGGGGTGCCGGTTCCCACGCGCACCGGTGACAACCTGGACCTGCGGGTGCCCGAGTTCGTCGACGCCGACGGGCACTACAGCGTGGCCGGCGGGAGTGAGGAGTCGGACACCGTCGACGTCCGGGTCAGCCGTAACGGGCAGCAGATCGCCGACCTCTCCGGTGGCTGGGCGCCGGTGCCCACGACCGCCGGGGCGGCCCGCTACCGCCTGGACGTGACCACCCAGCGTTCCTCGGCCGAGTGGCGCTACGGTACGCGGACCGACACGGCCTGGGAGTTCACCTCGGCCCGACCGGCGGGCGACGCCGCCAGGCCGTTGTCGCTGCTCCAGGTCGACTACCGGGTGCCGGCCGACCTGCTCGGAACGGTACGCGGCAGCCGGCCGCACCAGCTCGGGCTGACGCTGCGGCAGCCGGCCGGGGTGCCGGCGCCGACGGGTGCCGGCGTCCGGGTGCAGGTCTCCTTCGACGGGGGCGTCACCTGGCGTAACGCGCCGACGACGGGGTCGGGTACCCGCTACACCGCGACCGTGCCTTCGGGGCGCGGAACGGTCTCGCTGCGGGTGCACGCCGCCGACAAGGCCGGCAACACCGTCGATCAGACGGTGCTCGGGGCGTACGGGCTGCGCTGATTCGGGCAGGGGCGGGGCGGCCTGGCCGGCCCGTCCTCCCGGGTGGGGTCCGCCGTCGGTCGACGGCGGACCCCGTGCGGCGTCAGAGCCAACCGCGTCGGGCCACCTGGAACGCCAACCCGGGCCGGGTGTCCACACCGGCGGCGGCCATCAGGTCGGCGATCCGCCGTTGCACGGTCCGCCTGCTCACCCCGAGCTGGGAGGCGATGGACTTGTCCGGTACGCCCGCCACGAACAGCGACAGCAGCCGCGCCTCGTCGGCGTCGGGCTGGTAACCGTCGCCCGGATTCTCCGCGGGCTCCGGCCGTCGAGCCTCGGGGGCGGTGACGGCGAGGGGGTCGTCGAGGCGTAGCCGGGTGGCCACCCGCCAGTGACTCTCGAACAGGGCGAGCAGCGCGTCGAGCAGTTGACTGCGGCCGATCACGGCGGCGCTCGGTTCGCCGCCGTCGCGGTCCGGCACCAACGGGCAGATGGCCGTGCGGGCGTCCACGATGGCCAGTCGGACCGGCAGTCGGTCCAGGACGCGGGCCTGCTCACCGGCGGCGACCCCCTTGGCCAGGTCGGCCAACGCGCCCGGCTCCAGCAGCAGGTCACGCTCGTAGATGGCGCGGTAACTCACCCCACGGGCCAGCGCGTCGAACTCCTCGATGTTCTCCGGGCCGGCCATGGCCAGGGGGTTGGCCCGACAGAACCAGAGCACCTCGGTACGCGCCGAGTTCTGCAGGTCGCGTAGCCGGTCCCGAAGGACCCGGGCGCCGGTGATCACCTCCACGAGGTGGTCGACGTGGTGTCGACGCAGCCCGGAGCGGTACTCCTCGGCCAGTTGGGTGACCAGTCGGCGGGCCGTCTCCAGGTCCTCCTGGCGGCGCAGCAGCGTCCCGCCGAGGGCGACGTCCGGGGCGGTCGGGCGTAGCGGGGCGTCCGGGTCGTTGTCGGTGGGCTGCACGAGGCCCTTGCCGCGCAGCGCCTCGACCTGGGCGACGACCTGCTCACGGGGTCGGTGCAGGCGACGGACCAACTCGTCGATGCGGGCCGTGGTGAGCTGGAGCAGGCAGCGGTAGAGCTCCTCCTCAGCCGGGGTCAGGCCGATCACGTCCAACACGGGGCAGAACTGTACGTCGGCCGGGTACGGGTCGCGCCCGGGCCCGTCGGCTGGTCAATTGTCGTGCCTCGCGTCTACTGTCGGTGGCTGTGCTGGAAGAGCTGCGCATCACCGGGCTGGGCGTCATCGAGGACACCACGCTGCCGTTGGCCGGCGGCATGAACGTCATCACCGGCGAGACCGGTGCGGGCAAGACGATGGTGGTCACCGGTCTCGGTCTGCTCTTCGGCGGCCGGGCCGACGCCGGGCGGGTCCGCGCCCAACCCGGCCGTGCGGTGGTGGAGGGGCGGCTGCGGCTGCGCGGGCGGGTCGCCGACGCCGTGCACGCGCGGATCACCGAGGCCGGTGGCGAGCCCGACGAGGACGGCTCGGTGCTGCTGAGCCGCACGGTGACGGTGGAGGGGCGCTCGCGCGCCCACGTCGGCGGTCGGAGCATGCCGGTGTCGATGCTCGGTGAGGTGGGCGAGCAGGCGGTGGCCGTGCACGGCCAGTCCGACCAACTGCGGCTGCTGCGTCCGGCCGAGCAGCGGGCCGCGCTGGACCGGTTCGCCGGCCCGGCGCACGAGAAGCTGCTCGACGCGTTGCGCGAGGCGTACACGGGGTGGCGTCGGGTCGTCGACGACCTGGCCGACCGGCGGCGCAACGCCCGCGAGCGCAACCAGGAGGCCGACCTGCTGCGGCTGGGCCTCGACGAGATCACCCGGGTGGATCCGCAGCCCGGTGAGGACGACGAGCTGAAGACCGAGGCGCAGCGGCTGGAGCACGCCGAGGGTCTGCGGACGGCCGCGCAGATCGCCCAGCAGTGCGTGGCCGGTGGCGCGGAGGCCGCCGACGAGACCCCGGACGCGGCGGTGCTGCTCGGCACCGCCCGGCGGACCCTGGAGGCGCAGTCCGGCACCGATCCGGCGCTCGGTGAGCTGGCGGCCCGCCTGGAGGAGGCGGCGACGCTGGTCACCGACGTGTCGGCGGAGCTGTCGGCGTACCTGGCGACGCTGGATGCGGACCCGGCCCGGTTGCAGCACGTCTACGAGCGGCGGGCGGCGTTGCGCGCGTTGACCCGCAAGTACGCCGACGACGTCGACGGGGTGATCGCCTGGGCCGATCGGGCGCGCACCCGACTGTCCGATCTGGACATGTCCGACGACGTGCTCGACGAGTTGGAGCGGGAGGGCCAGCGGCTCGCCGTCGAGGTGGCCGACCTCGCCGGGCGGGTGTCCATCTCCCGGCAGGAGGCGGCGGTCCGCTTCGCCGACCAGGTCACCGTCGAGTTGGCCGGGCTGGCCATGCCGCACTCGCGGATCGAGGTGGCGGTGCTGCCCCGTCCGGCCGGGCGCGCCGAGCCGACGCTGTCGGTCAACGGCGTCGAGGTGGGTGTCACCCCGGACGGCGGTGACGAGGTGGAGTTGCGGTTGCTGGCCCACCCGGGCGCGCCGTCGCTGCCGTTGCAGCGCGGCGCCTCCGGCGGTGAGCTGTCCCGGGTGATGCTCGCCATCGAGGTCGTGTTCGCCGGGTCGGGCGGGCCGCCCACGTTGGTCTTCGACGAGGTCGACGCGGGGGTCGGCGGTCAGGCGGCGGTGGAGATCGGCCGTCGGCTGGCCCGGCTGGCTCGCAGCCACCAGGTGCTGGTGGTCACGCACCTGCCGCAGGTGGCCGCCTTCGCCGACCGGCACCTGGTGGTGGCGAAGGACACCGGCGGCGCGGTGACGACAAGCGGGGTGCGTGTGGTGGAGGACACCGAGCGGGCCCGGGAGTTGGCGCGCATGCTGGCGGGTTTGCCCGATTCAGATCTGGGTATCGCCCACGCCGAGGAGCTTCTGGCCGTGGCCGCCAAGGAAAGGCGGCTGTGACGCCGCGTATTGTGAGCGCAAGCACACCGGCTTGTGCCGACGTGTGCTTCCCTGGGTAGGCGGCCCTGCTCAGGCATGTCGCGACAGAAAAGCCTGCCTCACATGCCAGGATGGTCACGATGCGTCTACCCACGTTGCGCCGGAACCGGAACTCCGAACCCGGCAGAGTCCTCGGCACCGCGCGCCTTGATCGCCGGACGAAACGCCTGGTCGGTCGGCTGCGCCCCGGTGACATCGCGGTCATCGACCACGTCGACCTGGACCGGGTGGCGGCCGACTCGCTCGTCGCCGTCGGTGTCGCGGCGGTGCTCAACGCCAAGCCCTCGGTCTCCGGCCGTTACCCGAACCTCGGCCCGGAGGTGTTGATCGCCGCCGGCATTCCGCTCCTCGACGACCTGGGTGAGGGCGTCTTCGAGCGGATCCGCGAGGGCGACCAGGTGCGCATCGACGGCAACACGGTCTTCGCCGGTGACGAGCCGGTGGCCCACGGCAGCCTGCAGGACGCCGAGTCGGTCGGCAAGGCGATGGCTGACGCGCGGGAGGGTCTGTCGGTGCAGTTGGAGGCGTTCGCCGCCAACACGATGGACTACCTGCGTCAGGAACGCGACCTGCTGCTCGACGGCGTCGGGGTGCCGGAGATCGAGACCCAGATCCAGGGTCGGCACTGCCTGATCGTGGTGCGCGGCTACGACTACAAGGCCGACCTGGACGTGCTGCGCCCGTACATCCGGGAGTTCAAGCCGGTGCTGATCGGCGTCGACGGCGGCGCGGACGCCCTGGTCGAGGCCGGCTACACCCCCGATATGATCATCGGGGACATGGACTCGGTGACCGACGACGTGCTGCGGTGCGGCGCCGAGGTGATCGTGCACGCGTACCCGGACGGTCGTGCGCCCGGCCTGCCCCGGGTCAACGGCCTCGGTGTGCCGGCGATCACCTTCCCGGCCGCGGCGACCAGCGAGGATCTCGCCATGCTGCTCGCCGACGAGAAGGGCGCCTCGCTGCTGGTCGCGGTCGGCACCCACGCCACCCTTGTCGAGTTCCTCGACAAGGGGCGCGGCGGAATGGCCTCGACGTTCCTGACCCGACTGAAGGTCGGCGGCAAGCTGGTCGACGCCAAGGGGGTCAGCCGGCTCTACCGGCAGAGCATCTCCGGCTCGTCGCTGCTGCTGCTCGTCCTGTCGGCGGTCGCGGCGATGGCGTCCGCGGTGGCCGTGTCGACAGTCGGGAAGGCGTACCTGGGCGTGGTCGCCGAGTGGTGGGACAATCTCGTGTTCCAGCTGTACCGGCTCTTCTAGTTCCCGACCGATCAAGAGGCTGCAAGCGTGATCAACTTCCGCTACCACGTGGTGTCCCTCACCGCGGTCTTCCTGGCTCTGGCAATCGGTCTGGTGGTCGGCACAGCCGCCCTCAACGGCCCGCTCGCCGACTCGCTCGAGGGGCAGGTCACCGGGCTGCGCAAGGACAACCAACATTGGCGTCAGACGGTCAGCAACATGGAGAAGCAACTCGCGCTGGAGGAGGAGTTCGCCGAGGCGACCTCCCAGCTCCTCCTGCCCGGCACCCTCACCGGGCGTCGGGTCGTGGTGCTCAGCCTGCCCAACGGGCGCGACCACACCGAGGCGGTGCTCAAGAAGCTCCAGCAGGCCGGGGCCACCATCACCGGCCAGGTCGAGTTGCAGGACAAGTTCATCAACCCGGACAACAACTCCAACCTGCTGGAGTTGGCCGTCACCGCGGCCCGCCCGACCGCGCAGACCACCGGCCTGCCCGGCAACGGGCACGGCGTGGAGACCTCCAGCGCGCTGCTGGCCAGCGTCCTGCTGGACCGTGCCCAGGGCGTCACGCCGGTCACCGATGCCGACCGGCGGGCGGTGCTCGCCGCCTATAACAACGCCGGTTACCTGACCACCGACAGCAACAAGGTCACCGCCTCGGCGGAGGCGGTCGTCGTGGTCAGCGGTCAGCCGTACGTCGACAAGGACTCCGACCGGCGCGACGAGTCGGTGGTCAAGATCGCGGAGCAGTTCGACCGCACCGGCTCGATCGTGGTGGCCGGCAACGGTTCCGTCGGCGGCAACCTGGTCGGCGTGGTACGCGGCGACCCGGTGCTCGCCCAGACCATCTCCACGGTCGACAACGCCAACACGGTGCAGGGCCAGGTGGTCACCACCCTCGCCCTGGTGGAGCAACTCACCGAGAAGAAGGCCGGCCAGTACGGCGTCGGCGACAACGCCGCCTCCGGCCTGTTGCCTAGACTGCCCCAGTGAGCGAACGACGTACCCCCGTGTCCGGATCCGACCAGGTGGCGCGTGACCGAGCGAGCGAGGTGGCGGCGTGAGCACGCTGGGCCGGCTGCTGATCGCCGGCGCGGGCGCCGCGGCGGCCCGCTACGCGTTGCGTGAGGCTCGTACCTCGCCGGCCGGGCCCGCATTGGAGCGCACCAACTTCCGTGGCCGCACGGTGAGCCTGGCCGCCGGGCCGGCGCTCGCCGCCGGTGCGGCCGCCGCCGGCGCGTTCGGTGCCACCGGCGGCGCGGCCGGTGGGGCCGCCCTGGTCGCCGGTCTCGGCGCGGGCGGCGTCGGGCTGTACGACGACGTGGTCGGCGCGCGGCCGGAGCAGAAGACGGCCAAGGGCTTCGCCGGGCACCTCGCGGCGTTGCGTGAGGGGCGGGTCACCGCCGGTCTGGTCAAGGTCGTCGGGGTGGGCGTCGCCGGGCTGGGCGCCGCCGCGCTGCTCGCCGCCGACCCTCGGGTCGCCGCGCACCCCCGCCGGCAGCGCCACGGCGCGTTCGGCCGGGGTGTCGACGTGCTGCTCGGCGCCGGCGTGATCGCCGGCACGGCCAACCTGCTCAACCTGCTCGATCTGCGGCCGGGCCGGGCGATCAAGTCCGGGTTGCTGCTCGCCGCGCCGCTGAGCGGCGGCCCGCAGGGCGGGATCGCCGCGGGCGCGGCCGGCGCCGCCGTCGGCCTGCTCCGCGACGACCTGGCCGAGGACGTGATGCTCGGCGACAGTGGCGCGAACGCGCTCGGTGCGCTGCTCGGTGTCGCCCTCGCCGCCCGCACCGGCCCGCTCGGCCGGGCCGGTCTGCTCGCCGTCCTCGCCGGGCTCACCGCGGCCAGCGAGAAGGTCAGCTTCACGGCGGTGATCCAGCGGACCCCGGGGCTGCGCGAGCTCGACGCACTGGGCCGACGCGCCGACTGACGTGACCAGACCGGCACCCCTCGCCGGCGCCGGCCGGGTGGCCGGGGCAGCCGCGCTCATCGCCGTCCTCACCGTGGCCAGCCGACTCGCCGGCTTCGGCCGTACCGCCGTGTTCACCTGGGTGGTCGAGCAGAGCGACCTGGGTGGCATGTACGTCATCGCCAACACGGTGCCGAACATCGTCTTCGAGATCGTCGCGGGTGGGGCGTTGGCCAGCCTGGTCGTGCCACTGCTGGCCGGGGCGGTCGCGGCGGGGGACCGGCGGGCGGTGGCGGCAACCACCGGCGCCCTGCTCACCTGGACGGTGAGCCTGCTGGTTCCCCTCGCCGTGCTCGTCGTCCTGTTCGCCGCCCCGATCATCTCGCTGATCAGCGAGGGGCGGTCGGCGTCGGAACTCGCCGCGGGCGCCCGGATGCTGCGCGTGTTCGCTCCGCAGTTGCCGCTCTACGGGATCGGCATCGTGCTCACCGGCGTCCTCCAGGCGCACCGACGTTTCGCCTGGCCCGTCATCGCGCCGCTGCTGTCCAGCCTCACCGTGGTCGTCGTCTATGTGGCCTTCGGCGCCGCCCAGGGGCGGGGCGTGTCCGTGGCCCAGGTCGGCCGCAGCGGCGAGCTGCTCCTTTCCGGCGGCACCACAGTGGGTGTGGTCGTGCTGTCGCTCTCGCTGCTGATCCCGCTGCGGCGGCTGCGGGTACGGCCCCGGTTCGGGTACGCCTTCACCGCTGACGCGCGGGCGCGGATCGGTGGGCTCGCCACGGCCGGCGCGGTCACGGTGGCCGCGCAGCAGGTCGCGCTCCTGGTGGTGCTGAACCGGGTCTCCGGCGGCCCCACCGGCTCCCCGCAGGTGTTCAACCTGGCCCAGGCGATCTACCTGCTGCCGTGGGCGGTCCTCGCCGTGCCGCTGGCGGTGGCGTCCTATCCCACGTTGGCCACCGCCAGCGCCGCCGGTGACGAGGACGGTTATCGACGGACCCTCTCCGGCGCGGTGCGTGGCGTACTGCTCTTCAGCTGCCTGGGCGTCGCGGCGTTGATCGGCACCGCGCAGCCGATCGCCGCCCTCTTCTACCCCGACAATCCGGCGTCCACGGCCGCGGCCATCAGCGGGTTCGCGCCGGGTCTGCTCGGCTACGGCCTGTTCGCGGTCCTGTCCCGCGCGCTGTACGCCCGCGGCGACACCCGGGCCGCGACGGTGGCGATCACCGTCGGCTGGCTGGTCGTCCCGGCCGTGGCGCTGCCGTTGACGGTGCTGCTGCCCAGCGCCGACCGGGTGCTCGCGGTGGCGTCGGCCAACTCGGTGGGGATGCTGGTGCTCGGGGCGCTGCTGCTCCTGGCGGTGCGGCGCGGCGCCGGCCGTTCCGCCCTGGCCGGCGCGGCCCGGGCCGGGGCGTCCGGTGGCCTCGCCGGTGTGCTCGCCGGGCTGGCCGGGTTCGGCCTCACCCGTTGGCTCGACCAGTCGGACGGCGGCACCCCGACGATGGCGGCGGCGGTCGGTCAGGGCATGCTGTCCGGGGTTCTGGTTGGGGTGGTGTTCCTCGCCGTGGTCTGGTTCGTCGACCGGCGGGACGTACAGCCACTGCTCGCCGGGGTGCTGCGGCGCCTGGGTCGGCGGGGGCCGTCCGGCGGTGCGCCGCCGGACGCGGGCTCCGCGCAGCGGGGCGACGGGAAGGAGACGGCGACGCGATGACTGAGCCAGCTCTGCCTGCCGAATGGTCGGGCACCGTCGCGTTGGTGCTCGCGTCCAGCACCGGTGGCGTCGGCCAGCACGTCCGCTCGGTGGCCCGTGGCCTCGTCGCGGGTGGCGCCACGGTCCTGGTCTGCGGGCCCGCCGCCACCCAGGAGCAGTTCGACTTCACAGGTGTCGGTGCGCGGTTCGCGCCGGTGGAGATCCCGGCCAGCCCGACTCCGGCCGACGCCCGGGCGGTCCTCACCCTGCGTCGGGCGCTCAGCGCGGCCGGGGTCGACGTGGTGCACGCGCACGGCCTGCGGGCCGGGTTGGTCGCCGTGCTGGCCCGTCCGGCCGCCCCGCTGATCGTCACCTGGCACAACGCGGTCCTCGCGGGCGGCCTGCGGGGTGGGGTGTCCCGGTTCGTCGAACGGGTGGTGGCCCGGGGCGTCCGGGTCGCGCTCGGCGCTTCCGCGGATCTGGTGCGACGGGCCGCCGAGGTGGGCGCCACCGACGCCCGGCTCGCCCCGGTCGCCGCGCCGACGTTGCCCGCGCCGCGTCGACGTCCGGCGGCGGTACGCGCGGAGTTCGGCGTCCGCCCGGACCAGCCGTTGATCGTCTCGGTCGGTCGGCTGCACCCGCAGAAGCGCTACGACGTGCTGATCGACGCGGCGGCCCGCTGGCGTACGCGTACCCCGCCGCCGGTCGTGGTGATCGCGGGCAGCGGGCCGGCCTATCTGCCGCTCGCCGCACGGACCTCCGCGGCGCGCGCGCCGGTGACCCTGCTGGGGCACCGCACCGATGTGGCCGACCTGCTCGCCGGCGCCGACCTGGCGGTGGTGACCAGCGACTGGGAGGCGCGGCAGCTCTTCGCGCAGGAGGCGCTGCGCGCCGGGGTGCCGCTGGTGGCCACCGCGGTGGGCGGGCTCCCGGACCTGGTCGGCGACGCGGCCACGCTGGTTCCCGCCGGCGACGTGGACGCGGTCGACGCGGCCGTCCGCGCGTTGCTGGACGACCCGGCGGCGCGAGCGGAGCTGGGCCGGCGGGGCGCCGAACGGGCGGCGACGTGGCCGACCGAGGAGGACACCGTCGCCGCGCTCGTCGCCGTCTACGCCGAGTTGGCCGGGAGTCCCGGCGGTCCGGCGGCCGCCCCGGACTCCGACGCCCCGAGAACGGGACACCGGTGATGCTGCGCCGAATCGCCCCCGCCCTGTTGACAGTGCTCGTGGTGGCGTTGGGCGTCACCGCGCTCGCCGCCCGCCCACCCCAGGGCGCCCCGCACCGCACCGCCGACTTCGTGGTGCTCGCCGGGATCGCCGGGCTGCGCTGGGAGGACGTGGATCCGCAGAGCACCCCGACGTTGTGGCGGATGGCCCAGGGCGGGTCGATCGGCTCACTGTCGGTGCGCTCCGCGCACCGGCCCACCTGCCCGGTGGACGGTTGGTTGACCCTGGGCGCGGGCAGCTTCGCGGCGTGGAACGGCAGCCGGTCGGCCGATGGTTGCCCGTCGGCGGCGGTGACCGTGGAGCAACCGGACGGCATCGGCGCGAACCTGCCCGACCAGGAGAGCGTGGTCCAGTACAACCAGCAGCGGCTGCCGTGGGGGACGATGCCCGGCTCGTTGTCGGAGTCGGTGCGGTGCTCGGTCGCCGTGGGCCCGGGCGCGGCGGTGGCTGCCGCCCGACCGTTCGGCCGCGTCGACAGGTACGCTCCGGCGCTGCCGGCCGACCCGCGGCCGCTGCTCGGCTCGTGTGTGCTGAGTATCGTCGACCTCGGCACGGTCGGCGGGGCCGATCCGGCGACCCGCGCCGTGCAGGCCCGTGCGGCGGACGCCGAGCTGGCCCGGGTGCTGGCGGCGCGGCCTCCACGGTCGTTGGTGCTGGTCGCGGGGATCTCCGACACCGCCCAGCCGTCGCGGCTGCACGTGGCGGTCGCCGACGGGCCGGGCTGGGAGCGGGGGTGGCTCACCTCGGCCAGCACCGGCCGGGACGGGTACCTGCAACTTGTCGACCTCGCGCCGACCGCCCTCGCCGCGTTGGGTCGGCCGATGCCGGAGCGGCTCTTCCTGGGCCGGCCGGCGATCAGCGCCGGTGGCCGCCCGGCCGACCTGACCGACGCCATCAACGCCCCGGCGAACGCCGACCGGGAGGCGGCCGCCCAGCGCTCGGTCTCCGGGGTGTTCTTCGCGCTGCTCGCCGGGGTGCAGGTGTTGCTGGCGCTCGCGATCCTGCCGCTGCTGCGCCGGGCCCGTCCGCACGCCGGGCCGGCCGGTCCGACGCCCGTGTCCAAGCGGATCGTGGCGGTGGTGGAGCTGCTGCTGGTCGCCGCGGCGTTGACGGTGCCGGCGGCGCTGTTGGCCGACGCGGTGCCCTGGTGGCGCGGCGAGCACCCCGGGTGGATCTTCGCCGGGGTGACCGCGCTGCTGGTGGCCGCCGGCACCGCGGCGGTGCGGTTCGCGCCCGGGTACGCGGGCACCCTCGGGCCGGTCGGCGCGGTGGCCGGCCTGACCACGCTCGTGGTCGGGCTGGACGTGCTCACCGGGGCCCGTCTGCAGCTCAACAGCGTGGTCGGCTACTCCGCGTTGCAGGGCGGCCGGTACGCCGGGCTGAGCACGGTGGGGCTGGGAGTGTTCCTCGCCGGCGCGTTGGTCACCGGCGGCTGGTTCGCCCAACGGGTGCACCGGGGCTGGCGGCCGGCGGTGATGGTGGCGGTGGGTGGCCTCGCCGTGGTGGTGGTCGGCAGTCCGTACCTGGGTGCCGACCCGGTCGGCGCGATCGCCCTCACCGCCGGGGTGAGCGTCGCCGCGGTGATCAGCGCCGGCGGTTGGCTGACGGTCAGTCGGCTGGCCTGGGCCACCATGGCCGCGCTGGCGGTCGGTATCGGGTTCGCGGTGGTGGACCTGCGGCGTCCTCCGGCGGAGCGGGGCAGCCTGGGCCGGTTCCTCTCCGCGCTCGGGGACGGCACCGGCGGGTTCGCCGTGCACAGGTCCAGCACCGAGAATTTCGAGACGTTGGTCAACAGCCCGTTGACCGTGCTGGCGTTGGCCGGCGGGTTGTTGGTGTGGTTCGCGCTGTTGCAGCCGTGGGGTGGGCTGATGCGGCTGTTCGGCATCTACCCGGCGGTGCGGGCCGCGCTGGCCGGCACGGTGGTCGCCGCGGTGCTCGGTGGTGTGCTCGACGGCGCGGCTCTGGACCTGATGGGCGCTGCCGCCGCCGTGGTGGTGCCGATGGCCGCCCTGGCGTCGCTGCGGGTGCTCGGGCACGCCGCGGACCGGACCCGGCCGGCACCGGGCCGCTCGCCCGCCAACGGCGCCGACGACGACTCGGGGTCGGGCGGGGTCGGCCCGGTCGGTGGGGGTGACGGCCCGACCGGCGGTGGTGGGCCACTGGGCGCCGTGCACCCGCGTCCGATCAGCGGCCCGGCCGCGAGCGCGCCGGCGACTGTCGCGCAACCGGCGTCGGAGACGCCGGGCGACCGCCGTGGGGACGCCGACGAACCGGCCGAGCCGTCCGCGAGCGGGTCGACGCCGGAGGCCGCGCCGACGGCGCCCGTGCCGCCCCGGCAGGTCTCCCGGTCATCGACGGAGGTTGCCGCGTCCTGAGCGCCGGGCCTCGCCCGGATGGCCCGGAGGTGTCGCAGCCGGGGTGCGGCCTGCGGGTACCCGCCCGGGAGGTGTTACCGTCGAATCCCGTGGATCGCGTGATCACTTTGCTGATCAAGCACGGCGGTCTGCATGACCGCGACAGACGACACGGGAGCAGGCCTTGGCCCCATCAGCACGGACGACCAGGCACATTTTCGTCACCGGGGGCGTCGCCTCCTCGCTGGGTAAGGGCCTCACCGCCTCCAGCCTCGGCAACCTGCTGACCGCGCGCGGGTTGCGCGTGGTGATGCAGAAGCTCGACCCCTACCTGAACGTCGACCCGGGGACGATGAACCCGTTCCAGCACGGTGAGGTCTTCGTCACCGAGGACGGCGCCGAGACCGACCTCGACGTCGGGCACTACGAGCGGTTCCTCGACCGGGCGCTGTCCGGGAAGGCGAACGTCACCACCGGCCAGATCTACTCCGACGTGATCGCCAAGGAGCGGCGGGGCGAATACCTGGGCGACACGGTCCAGGTCATCCCGCACATCACCAACGAGATCAAGTCGCGGATCCTGGCGATGGCCGACCCGGACGAGGACGGCCAACTCCCCGACGTGGTGATCACCGAGGTCGGTGGCACGGTCGGCGACATCGAGTCGCTGCCGTTCCTGGAGGCGATCCGTCAGGTTCGCCACGACCTGGGCCGCGACAACTGCTTCTACCTGCACGTCTCGCTGGTGCCGTACCTGGCGCCCTCGGGTGAGCTGAAGACCAAGCCGACCCAGCACTCGGTGGCGCAGCTGCGCAACATCGGTATCCAGCCGGACGCGATCGTGCTCCGCTGCGACCGGGAGATCCCGGTGAAGCTCAAGGAGAAGCTGTCGCTCTACTGCGACGTGGACACCGAGGCGGTCGTCGCCGCCCCGGACGCCCCGAGCATCTACGACATCCCGAAGGTGCTGCACCGGGAGGGGCTCGACGCGTACGTGGTGCGTCGGCTGGGCCTGTCCTTCCGGGACGTGGACTGGGCCAGCTGGGACGACCTGCTGGAGCGGGTGCACCGGCCCCGGCACACCGTCACCGTCGCGGTGGTCGGCAAGTACGTCGACCTGCCCGACGCGTACCTGTCGGTGAGTGAGGCGATCCGGGCGGCGGGCTTCGGCCACCGGGCCCGGGTGCAGCTGCGCTGGGTGCCCAGCGACGAGTGCGTCACCCCGGCCGGCGCCGCCGCGGCGTTGGCCGGTGTGGACGGCGTCCTCATCCCCGGCGGCTTCGGCGTGCGCGGCATCGAGGGCAAGATCGGCACCGCCCGGTACGCCCGCGAGGCCGGCATTCCGCTGCTCGGCCTCTGCCTGGGCCTGCAGTGCATGACCATCGAGGTGGCCCGGCACCTGGCCGGTCTGGACGGCGCCAACTCGTTGGAGTTCGAAGAGCAGGCGGTCCACCCGGTCATCGCCACGATGGCCGACCAGGAGGACATCGTCGCCGGCCGGGGCGACCTGGGCGGCACCATGCGGCTGGGCGCGTACCCGGCGACGTTGACCGAGGGCTCGATCGTCGCCGAGGCGTACGGCAGCACCGAGATCAGCGAGCGGCACCGGCACCGGTACGAGGTGAACAACGCCTACCGGGACGCGCTGACCAAGGCGGGCCTGCACATCTCCGGCACCTCGCCGGACGGCCGGCTTGTCGAGTTCATCGAACTGGACCGCGACCTGCACCCGTTCTTCGTGGCCACCCAGGCGCACCCCGAGTTGAAGAGCCGCCCGACCCGCCCGCACCCGCTGTTCGCCTCGTTCGTCAAGGCCGCGGTGACGTACTCGCAGGCCGACCAGCTGCCGGTCGACCTGGACGCGGCGGCGGAGGCCCCGACGACGCGCAAGGCCGCCCGCAACGGCGCCGCGACGAAGGCGGCGTCCACCTCGTGAGCGACCTCGAGCACCGGTACGAGGTGCGTTCCCGGCAGGAGCGGTACCGGGGGCGGATCTTCGACGTGGTCACCGAGGAGGTGACCATGCCCGGCGGCGGGACCGGGCTGCGTGACCTCGTCCGGCACGTCGGGGCGGTGGCCGTGGTGGCGCTCGACGACGCCGGCCAGGTGGTGCTGATCCGGCAGTACCGGCACCCGGTCGGGCGGCACCTGTGGGAGCTGCCGGCCGGTCTGATGGACGTCTCCGGCGAGGAGTTGCCGGCGGCGGCGCTGCGGGAGTTGGCGGAGGAGGCCGACCTCACCGCCGGGCGGGTCGACGTGCTCGTCGACCTGCACAGCTCGCCGGGCTTCACCAACGAGATCGTCCGGGTGTTCCTGGCCCGTGATCTGGGCGAGGTGCCGGCCGACGAGCGGCACGAGCGCCACGACGAGGAGGCCGACCTCCAGGTCGTGCGGATCGACCTGGACGAGGCGGTCGCCATGGTCCTGGCCGGTGAGATCACCAACGCGTCCGCGGTGGCCGGGCTGTTGGCCGCGGCCCGGGCCCGGGACACCGGCTTCACGCAGCTGCGCCGGGCGGACGCGCCGCTGCCGCGCTGAGCGTCGCCGCCGGTCCAGCCGGCGATCCAGGTACGCGAACAGGGGCCCCGCGGTCAGCCGCGGGGCCCCTGTCGTGGTCTGGTCTAGGAGTCGCGCAGCGGGCGGCCCTGCGCGTCCGTGCCGCCGTTGACCAGGATGAGGATGCCGTCGATGAGGCCCCAGAGAGAGCCGAAGCCGCAGGTCACCAGGCTCACGACGAGCTGGAGAACGGCGATCTTGGTGTGGCCGGTGTAGAACCGACCGGCGCCGAAGGTGCCGAGCAGGATGCCGAGGACGCCCGCGACGAGCTTGCTCTTGTCGGAAACGCCCTGCGGGTACCCCGGCTGGGGGTACCCGGGCTGGTACGGAGGAGTGGTCATGGGCGGACACATTAGTGATCCACTCGTCGGCTGTCCGCATCGCCACCCGGCAGATGGGACGATAATGGTGAAACACTGTCCTGTTGGCTGAGGTGACGCTCGGCCGCCGAAGCCGGGCGGCGCCCTGACACTTCGTCAGGACACCCGCGCACCGGATGCCACTGTGCTGGCTCGCGGCGGCGGTGGGCGCGCCTAGACTGCCGCCGCGGGACCGGTGTACCGCGGCGGCAAAGGGGCCGTCGTGGCACCGAGCAGTCGGGGGAGAGCAGCCCCGAAGAGAGGTGTCTGCATCGTGAAGGTCGGAATCCCACGCGAGGTCAAGAACCACGAGTACCGCGTGGCGATCACGCCAGCGGGTGTCAACGAGTTCACCCGCAGCGGCCACCAGGTCTTCGTCGAGTCCGGCGCCGGGGTTGGCTCCAGCATCACCGACGAGGAGTTCGCCGCCGCCGGCGCGACGATCCTCGCCACCGCCGACGAGGTGTGGGAGACCGCGGAGCTGGTGCTCAAGGTCAAGGAGCCGATCGCCGAGGAGTACCACCGGATGCGCGAGGGGCAGGTGCTCTTCACCTACCTGCACCTGGCCGCCTCCAAGGAGTGCACCGACGCGCTGATCGACCGCCGGGTCACCGGCATCGCCTACGAGACCGTCGAGCTGCCCGACCGGTCGCTGCCGCTGCTCGCCCCGATGTCCGAGGTGGCCGGCCGGCTCGCACCGCAGATGGGCGCCTTCTACATGATGCGCACCGGCGGCGGGCGCGGTGTGCTGCCCGGCGGTGTCTCCGGCGTGTACGCGGCCAAGACCGTGGTCATCGGCGCCGGCGTCTCCGGCATGAACGCCGCCGCGATCGCGCTGGGACTGCAGTCCGAGGTGCTGCTGCTGGACAAGAACGTCGCCCGGCTGCGGCAGGCCGACGCGATCTACCGGGGTCACCTGCAGACCGTCGCCTCCAACGCGTACGAGGTCGAGCGGGCCGTGCTCGACGCCGACCTGGTCATCGGCGCGGTGCTGGTGCCCGGCACGAAGGCCCCGACGCTGATCTCCAACGAGCTGGTCTCCCGGATGAAGCCGGGCAGCGTGCTCGTCGACATCGCCATCGACCAGGGCGGCTGCTTCGAGGACTCGCGTCCCACCACGCACGCCGACCCGGTCTACAAGGTGCACGAGTCGATCTTCTACTGCGTCGCGAACATGCCCGGCGCGGTGCCGAACACCAGCACGTACGCGCTGACCAACGTCACCCTGCCGTACGCCCTGGAACTGGCCAACCAGGGCTGGCGCGAGGCGCTGCGCAACGACCCGGCGTTGGCGTTGGGCCTCAACACCCACGCCGGTCAGGTCACCTACGGCCCGGTCGCCGAGGCGCACGGCATGGACGTGCTCCCGCTGGCCGACGCGCTGGCCCGAACGGTGGCGGGCTGACCGGCGGCACGGACTCCGCCGGCGTGGGCACACCACCCACGCCGGCGCTGCGCCGTGCCGTTCGCGGGTACCTCGACCACCTGACCGTCGAACGTGGCCTCTCTGCGAACACGCTCACCTCGTACCGTCGGGATCTGGAGCGTTATCTCGCGACCCTGGCCGACGCCGGCGTCGCCGACCTCGCGTCGGTCGGCGCCGGCCTCGTCGAGTCGCACCTGGCGCGGCTGCGCGCCGGCGACGACGCGCACCCGCCCCTGGCGGTCTCCTCCGCCGCCCGCGCGGCCAGCGCGGTCCGCGGCCTGCACCGCTTCGCGCTGCGCGAGGGCCTGGCCGGCGCCGATCCGAGCCGCGACGTCCGCCCACCCACGCCGCCCCGGCGGCTGCCCCGGGCGCTACCGGTCGAGGACGTGATCCGGCTGCTGGAGACCGCCGGCCCGATCACCGCGACCGGCGACGACGCGCCCCTCGCGCTGCGCGACCGGGCGCTGCTGGAGTTCCTGTACGGCACCGGCGCGCGCATCTCCGAAGCAACCGACGCCGCCGTGGACGACCTCGACACCGACGAGGGCACTGTGGTGCTGCGCGGCAAGGGCGGCCGGGTGCGGCTGGTGCCCATCGGCGGGTACGCCGTCGACGCGGTCCGCGCCTACCTGGTCCGGGCACGTCCCGGGCTGGCCGCCGCCGGCCGGGGCACCCCTGCGGTGTTCCTCAACGCCCGCGGCGGTGCCCTGTCCCGCCAGGGCGCCTGGGGCATCCTGCGCCGCGCCGCCGACCGGGCCGGGCTCCCCGTCGACGGGCCCGCCGCGGTCTCCCCGCACACCCTGCGCCACTCGTACGCCACCCACCTGCTCGACGGCGGCGCCGACGTTCGGGTGGTCCAGGAACTGCTCGGCCACGCGTCGGTGACCACCACGCAGGTCTACACGTTGGTCACCGTGGAGCGGTTGCGCGAGGTGTACGCCACCGCGCATCCGCGCGCCCGGGGCTGAACCGGTCGCGGTCGGCCTCGACACGCCGGGCCGGTGCCGAACCCCCTGCTGGTCGGTGGCGTACAGTCGGCATCGGCGCGGACCTCCTGGGGCGACACGACCGGGGTGCGCAGCGGCGCCGCGAAGGACGTCGGACGGCTCCGACGCCGGGTGGGGTCGTCGGGAGGGGGCAACGAGCACATGGCTGGCAACGGTGACCGTGCCGAGACCTGGACGTCGGAGCTCCGCGAGCAGCAGGCCACGCTCGGCGCGGACCTGGGTCCCGCGGACCCGGCTGCCTACACGATGCGCAAGCCCATCCCCGAGCCGATGCCCACCGATCGGCACGGCCCCGCGCGCATCATCGCGATGGCCAACCAGAAGGGTGGCGTCGGTAAGACCACGACCACCATCAACCTGGGCGCGGCGCTCGCGGAATATGGCCGCAAGGTGCTGCTCGTCGACTTCGACCCGCAGGGCGCGCTCTCGGTGGGGCTGGGCGTCAACCCGCACAACCTCGACCTGTCCATCTACAACCTGCTCATGCAGGACGACATCATCGCCGAGGACGTGGTCATCAAGACCGACGTCGCGGGGCTGCACCTGCTGCCGGCCAACATCGACCTCTCCGCCGCCGAGATCCAGCTCGTCAACGAGGTCGCCCGCGAGATGGCCCTGGCCCGGGTCCTGCGCACGGTCCGCAAGGAGTACGACTACATCCTGATCGACTGCCAGCCGTCGCTCGGCCTGCTGGCGATCAACGCGTTGACCGTCGCGCACGGTGTGCTCATCCCGCTGGAGTGCGAGTTCTTCAGCCTGCGCGGTGTGGCCCTGCTGCTGGACACCATCGACAAGGTGCGTGAGCGGCTCAACTTCGACCTGGAGCTCGAAGGCATCCTCGCCACCATGTACGACAGCCGCACCACGCACTGCCGCCAGGTGTTGCAGCGGGTGGTGGAGGCGTTCGGCGACAAGGTCTACCAGACGGTCATCACCAAGACGGTGAAGTTCCCCGAGTCCACCGTGGCCGGTGCTCCCATCACCACGATGGACCCGGCCTCCTCCGGGGCACGTAACTACCGTCAGCTGGCCCGCGAGGTGATCGCCGCCCAGTCGGAGCGGTAGCCGGAACGCCCGGTGCCCGCCTCGTGGACTACGGTCGTCCGGTGACCGCGCCACCCATCGACCCGCCCGAGACCGCCGCCGCGGCCGTGGTCGACGGTGTGCAGCCCGCTGGGTTCACGGTCCGGCTGGCCAACTTCACCGGCCCGTTCGACCTGCTGCTGCAACTGATCGGCAAGCACAAACTCGACGTCACCGAGGTGGCCCTGCACACGGTCACCGACGAGTTCATCGCCTACATCAGGGCGATGGGCGACGACTGGGACCTGGACGAGGCCAGCGAGTTCCTGCTCATCGCCGCGACCCTGCTCGACCTGAAGGCGGCCCGGCTGCTGCCCGCCGCCGACGTGGAGGACGAGGCCGACCTCGCCCTGCTGGAGGCACGGGACCTGCTCTTCGCCCGGCTGTTGCAGTACAAGGCGTACAAGGAGGCGGCGGCGCACATCGCCGAGCTGGAGGCCGTCGGCGGCCGACGGTATCCGCGCGCGGTGAGCCTGGAGGCCCGTTACGCCGAGGCGCTGCCCGATTTGGTGCTCGGCATCGGCCCCCAGCGGTTGCTGAGGTTGGCCGTGAAGGCGATGACCCCCAAGCCGGTGCCGGAGGTCTCCATCGCCCACGTGCACATGGTCCGGGTCAGTGTCCGAGAACACGCGGCCATCCTCGCCACCCGGCTGCGCCGGGCCGGGACTGCGACGTTCTCGCTGCTGTGCGCCGACTGCGAGGCCACCCTGGAGGTGGTGGCCCGGTTCCTCGCGCTGCTGGAGCTGTACCGGGAGGGCCTGGTGTCCTTCGTGCAGGAGCAGGCCCTGGAGGAGCTGACCGTGCGCTGGACCGGCCCGACCGACGGCGACACCGAACTGCACGTCGACGAGTACGCCGGCGCCCCGGCCGACCCGGACCCTACCGGGCCCGGGCTTGAGCTGGTTGGGCCTGAGCTGGTTGGGGCTGAGCTGGTTGGGGCTGAGCCTGAGCTGGGTGGGGCTGAGCCTGAGGTGACGGGGGAGGCCGACGGGCCGGACGGGACGGGGACGGCGGAGGATGAGCGGGATGAGTGACGAGGAACGCGGGGACTCGCTGGCCGACCAGGCCGCCGCCTGGGTGCCCCCGTGGGACCGCCCCCGCCCGCCCGCCGCCGCGAGCGCCCCCGCCGACACCGAAGCCCTCCCGAACGAGCCAACCCCCATCCCAGACGAGGCAACCCCCACCTCAGACGCGTCAGCCCCACCGTCGAACGAGTCGACCCCGGCTCCGCTGCCGGATCAGGAAGATCTTGGAGGGAAGCCGCCCCTCCGAGGGCCGGAAGCTTCCAAGATTTCCGCTGAGCCGGACGGGAACGCGTCGGGCCCGGAGTCGGATTTGGGCTCGGGGGCAACCGAGGGCTCGGCGGGGGAGCCGGTGGAGCCGGGCGCGTCTGGGGACGTACCCCGGCGGCAGGTGGCGGGGCGGCGGCGGGCGACGGCCGCGCCGGAGCCCGCGCCCGAGCTGTCCGACACCGAGCTGCGCGGCGCGTTGGAGGCGATCCTGCTTGTCGTCGACGAGCCGGTCAGCGAGCTGGTGCTGGCCCAGGTGCTGGAGCAGCCCGCCGAGCGGGTCGGGCCGATGCTCGACGAGATCGCCGCCGGTTACACCGCGGCCGGGCACGGGTTCGAGCTGCGCCGGGCGGCCGGCGGGTGGCGGCTGTACACCCGGCCGGAATACGCTACGTACGTCGAGCGGTTCGTGTTGGACGGGCAGTCCGTGCGACTGACCCAGGCGGCGTTGGAGACGCTCGCCGTGGTTGCGTACAAGCAGCCGGTGACCCGTTCGCGAATCTCAGCCATCCGGGGTGTGAACTGCGACGGGGTGATCCGTACGCTGGTCACCCGCGGCCTCATCGAGGAGTGCGGCACCGAAACGGACAGCGGGGCGTTCCTGTACCGGACCACCACGCTGTTCCTGGAGAAGCTCGGGCTGAACACCGTCGACGAGCTGCCGCCCCTCGCACCCTTCCTGCCCGACGACGTAGAAGAGCTTGCTGATGCGACCCGATAACCGTTCCCCGAAACCCGACGCTCCCGTCTACGAGGGGGCTGAGCGCCTGCAGAAGGTGCTCGCCGCCGCCGGCGTGGGTTCCCGGCGCGCCTGTGAGGACCTGATCTTCCGTCGCCGGGTCACCGTGGACGGGCGGGTCGCCAAGCTCGGCGACAAGGTCGACCCGGCCACCTCCGTGATCCACGTGGACGGGGAGCGCCTCCAGGTCGACGTCCGCCTGGTCTACGTGGCGATGAACAAGCCGCGCGGGGTGGTCACCTCCATGGCGGACGACAAGGGCCGCAACGAGCTGTCCGACTTCATCGGCGCCCGGCTGGAGCAGCGGGTCTACCACGTCGGGCGGCTCGACGCGGACAGCGAGGGCCTGCTGCTGCTCACCAACGACGGCACCCTCGCGCACAAGCTCATGCACCCGTCGTACCAGGTGCTGAAGACCTACCTCGCCGAGGTGGTCGGGCCGATCCCGCGCAACCTGAGCAAGCGGCTGCTGGCCGGCGTCGAGCTGGAGGACGGGCCGGTCACTGTCGACTCGTTCAGGGTGGTGGACACTCTGGGTAAATCCGCCCAGGTGGAGCTGAGCCTGCACGAGGGCCGCAAGCACATCGTCCGGCGGCTGATGGAGGAGGTCGGCCACCCGGTCACCCGGCTGGTGCGTACCTCGATCGGGCCCATCCGGCTGGGTGAACTGCGGACCGGGCGGATCCGGCGGTTGACCAACGCCGAGGTCGCCGCCCTGTTCAACGCGGTGGGTGACTGACCCCCGAGTTCGGGGTAGGGCAGCCGGTAGGCTCCACCGATGGCCGGGACGCGGCCGTCCGGGTGGCGTGGGTCGCCTCCGGCGGCGTCGCGCGTGGGTCCGTCAGCGGACCCGGGCATGATTGATGACGATTGACAACCGCTTGCGGCGCCAGCTCACCGGGCGATCCGTGAGGTACGGGCTGAGGAGGACACGGTGCAGGAAAACGTACGGACCGGGCGATGTGTGGTCGCTGTGGACGGGCCGTCCGGTTCGGGTAAGTCCACCGTGTCGCGGCGGCTCGCCGTCGCGATCGGTGCGCGCTACCTGGATACCGGGGCGATGTACCGGGCGATCACGTGGGCCGTGTTGCGCTCCGGCGTGGACCTCGCCGACGCCGCGTCGGTGGCCAAGGTCGCCAGCGGGGTCAAGCTGCACATCGGCACCCACCCGCAGGGGTACGCCGTGACCGTCGACGGCACGGGCGTGGACGCGGATATCCGGGGCCCGGAGGTGACCGGTGCGGTTTCCGCCGTCGCCGCCGTGCCGGCCGTCCGTGAGCTGCTCGTCACCCGACAGCGCGAGATGATCGCCAACGCTCGTCGGATGGTGGTCGAGGGTCGCGACATCGGCTCCGTCGTGGCGCCGGACGCTGACCTGAAGGTCTTCCTGACCGCCTCCGAGGCGGCCCGTGCGGCCCGGCGCAGCGCCGAGGACGCCGCCGACGTGGCGGCCACGGCCGCCGACCTCGCGCGGCGGGACCGTCTCGACTCGACCCGCAAGGTCAACCCGCTGGCCCAGGCGCCCGACGCGGTGGTGCTGGACACCACCGAGCTGGGCATCGACGAGGTCGTGGCACGGCTGCGCGACCTGCTCACCGAGCGGGGCGTGGCATGAGTAGCGATGGTGGTGGGTGGGTCGAGCTGCGGGAGCCCGACGTCATCGTCGAGCAACCGACCGGCCCCCAGCCGGTGGTGGCCGTCGTCGGCCGCCCCAACGTGGGCAAGTCGACGCTTGTCAACAGGATCATCGGCCGCCGGCAGGCGGTCGTCGAGGACGTCCCCGGTGTGACCCGCGACCGGGTCCCGTACGACGCGCAGTGGAACGGCCGCGCGTTCACCGTGGTGGACACCGGCGGCTGGGAACCGGACGCGAAGGACCGGGCCGCGGCCATCGCGGCGCAGGCCGAGACGGCTGTCGTCACCGCCGACGTGGTGCTCTTCGTGGTCGACGCGATGGTGGGCTCCACCGACGTGGACGAAGCCGCGGTGAAGATGCTGCGGCGCAGCGCCAAACCGGTGATCCTGATCGCGAACAAGGCCGACAACACCTCCATCGAGATGGAGGCCACGTCGCTGTGGTCGCTGGGCCTCGGTGAGCCGTTCCCGGTGTCCGCGCTGCACGGACGCGGCTCCGGCGACCTGCTGGACGCCATCCTCGCCGCGCTGCCGGAGGCACCGGCGATCGTGGAGAACCGTCCGCGCGGACCGCGCCGGGTGGCGCTGGTCGGGCGGCCGAACGTCGGTAAGTCCAGCCTGCTCAACCGGTTCTCCGGCGAGGAGCGGGCGGTCGTCGACTCGGTGGCGGGCACCACTGTGGACCCGGTGGACAGCCTGGTCGAGATCGGCGGTCAGACCTGGCAACTGGTCGACACGGCCGGGCTGCGCAAGCGGGTCGGCAAGGCCAGTGGCACCGAGTACTACGCCAGCCTGCGTACCGCCGGCGCGATCGAGGCCGCCGAGGTGGCCGTGGTATTGCTGGACTCCAGCGAGCCGATCAGCGAGCAGGACCAGCGGATCCTGTCGATGGTGACCGAGTCGGGCCGGGCGTTGGTTATCGCGTTCAACAAGTGGGACCTGGTCGACGCCGACCGCCGGTACTACCTGGACAAGGAAATCGACCGGGAGCTGCGCCGCATCCCCTGGGCGATCCGGCTGAACCTGTCGGCGATGACCGGCCGTGCCGTGGACAAGCTGGCACCGGCCCTGAACAAGGCGCTGGCCAGCTGGGAAACCCGCGTGCCGACCGCGCACCTCAACCAGTGGCTGACCGCGCTGGTGCAGGCCACCCCCCACCCGGTCCGTGGTGGACGGGCGCCGCGGATCCTGTTCGCGACGCAGGCCGGTGTCGCGCCGCCACGGTTCGTGCTCTTCACCACGGGCCCGCTGGACGCCGGCTACCAGCGCTTCGTCGAGCGCAAGCTCCGCGAGGAATTCGGGTACGAGGGCAGCCCCATCGAGATCTCGGTCCGCCCGCGCAAGAAGCTCGGCCCCGGCGGCCGAGGCAAGGCGCACGGCTGACGCGCTCCAGTTCTGCCGAATGCCGGATGGGCGATCCTGCCCATCCGGCATTTCCCTACCCAACCCCACCCTCCTAGGACGCTTTAGGGGTTGTGCGGTGGCTCCTTGTGGGGTGGTTCGGTTGCGTCGCGACGCCGGTGGGGCCTGTGCGGACGGGCCGGAGCTGCTGCGCTAAGCTGTACCGGCTGCCGCGGGGGAAACCACGCGGGGGCGGGACGTGGCGCAGCTTGGTAGCGCACTTGACTGGGGGTCAAGGGGTCGTCGGTTCGAATCCGGCCGTCCCGACAGAGAAGAAGCCCTGACCAGCGGAAACGCTGGTCAGGGCTTTAAGTTTGTCTATGGGGTTTTGAACCGTCCCCCGAAAACCCCCCTTATGGACGCAGCAGGCAGGTTGGCCGCTCTGGTTCACCAACGAGGCGACGTGACGGGGTGATGGACGGTGAAGGCTGCCGCTGGGCGGTGTTGACGAACTTAAGGCGTCGCAACCCAACTTCATCGCGAAACTGACACCAACCGACCTCGTCGACGTTGTTGTCGACGTGGTCAGTGGGGCCACCGTCCTTCGGTATGGCGTGGATTCACGCGAGTGGCATGCAGTTTTCGATCGCTCGGTCGCCGCCGTAGTCGGCGATCAAGGCAGCAGTCTCGGGGATTACCGTTTGGAGCAGGTTGAGGCTGTCTGCGGTGCGCAAGGCGTGGCGGAATAGTCGGCGTACTTGTGGATCGGCTATGCCGCCGGCGCGGAGGTGGGCGTTTCGTGCGGCCCGTGCTAACGACGACGAGAGTCTTGATCGCTCAAGGGGGGTAGTGGGTGTGGCGGTGCAGCATAGTTGTATGGCTTCGTCGAGAATGCCAACAGATAGTGTCGGAATGAGTGCTGCAACCAGGTCGACGCGCTCGGCATGATCTTCAAGTCTCGATATTAGGTCAAGGATCTTTCGGCTTGCTCCTGCTGTGTCGGCCCCGGATGTGCTACCCATCAATGCCAGGTAGTAGGCGACCAATCTCCGAGCGCTCTTCTCAGCATCGTGCCTATTGATCCAGGTCGAAGATTTGGCGAGCAGCTCGGAGTACATGGTCTCGATAATGGCTCGGGGTAGCCGTGGAGCGAGCGCGGTGATCACGTCCCGCTGCTGATGGCCGTCGAAATGTTGGATCAGGAGGAGCGCGATGCTGGCTTGATCCTCGGTGAGTGCGTCTGCGATGGCACACAAGGCCGCGCCGCACTTATAGGGGTCCGGGATTGCTGCGAGGGCATCCAGTAGGTCGCCGAGGCGTCCGGGCATGTGCGTCGCCGTCAACTGCGTCACAGCGGTGAGCGCCTCGTTGTCCATTTCGCTGGGTGCGCTGATGGCTTCGTTTACGGCCTGCTCGACAAGGCTGCCCCGCTCGGGCTCCGTGACCCAGTCCTGGACATCCCGTAAAAGCGACCATCTTTCTTTGTCGGTGCTGTCTGTGACGGACTTCAGCGCCACCGCTACCAGCTTGTCGCGTTGCTCTTCGGTGATGATCGGGGCGACGAGCCGGAACGCCGCGGGCTGCCAGCCGCTTTCGAGGCTCGGCAACACCTCGCCCAGTATCCGCTGCCGAAGTTCCCCCTGCGCCCGTGCCGCGACGCGGCTGAGTGAGATCTGTCGGAGGTCTCTCCACCAGATAGAGCGCGCGAGTTCGGCAGCGCGTTCGAGCGCGCTGTCCGGCAACTGAGCTGTGATCTCCTTGAGTGCGCGGTGGGTGCTTTCCCCCTTCGCGTATGGAACCAGCCCGGCCAGTAGCCGCGTGCAGGCCCGCTCTCGCCGCGATTCGGCTAGGTACGGGGTCAGGGCGGCGCCCGCCACGATCCGTGAATACTCGTAGTGGTCGCGGGATTGTAGAGCTACAAGGGCTTCCCGAAGAAGCGCTGTGGGCAGCAGCGGGACCACGATGTTGGCTGAACGGGCTCGCTCGAAGAGGTGTAGTTCGGTGAGCGCCTCAATTGCTTGGGAGCCCACCTTCCTGGCCTGTCGGGCGTGCATGTGCGGTAGCAGGCGGGCCAGCGCGAGGCTGCGATATTCAGGGCTGGTGACGCGTCGCGCGTGGTCCAACATGGTTTCGGCGTGCTCGGCTGGCGTATTACCCGCTAGCACTGCCATCACTTGGTCGCGTTGGTTCTCATCGCCGAGGTCAGTAGTCACGGCCAGCGCGTCGGGGAATAGTCGGGCCGGTACCGAACCAACGATCGTGGCGAGAGCCTGCGTCGCGGCATGACTAGGTGGTAGTGCCTGGATCGTCTGCATTGCACTAACGAATTCGGTTGGGTTGAGTCTGGGTGCCAGCGAGGTGAGTATTGGTGCGGCAAGAGCCAGCGGGAGAGTCTGAGCAGCGGCGAGTGCCGAAGGGAGCAGGTCCCCGGGCAGATCGGCGATAATATTGCGAAGGATGCTGGCTCGTTCGTAGTCGTCGGTGTCGCGGCAGCGGACGAGCAAGTCGGCAGCCATCTGGGTGATGGGGTCGCTGGGCGCCAAGCGCAACAGTGGGGCCAGGCAACGCGCCTGATCGGAGAGTCTCGCCTGGCTGCTGGCGAATGCCGCACAAAGGGCGACGACGTCATCGGACTCTGGCGTCGGCATGCGACCGGCGAGCACCAGTGCTGCGGTCACCCGTAGGTCGTCGGAAGACACGAGCCCGCTGTGGTGAACGAGGGTCTTCGTTGCCCATCGGACTGCGCCCGTCGCTGTAGGCGGCTCGCGCAGCACACGGTCCCTGCCAAACATCGGTGTGGCCTCGGCGAGCTCGGCCACCTTAGCGGGATGGCTCGACGTGACGGCGCGTAGGAAATGCTCGACGTCGAAGACGGCGCGCCGCGATCGCCGACGGACCATGTCCAAAAGCCGAGGCAGGTCATTCTCTGGGAGCGTCCGGGCTACGGATTCCAGCGTGCCCAGGCCCCCGGGTGCCCGCGCGTCCAGCCGTAGATGGTGGAGGCTCTGCAGGATGATAGAGCGGATGCGATCCTGTTCGGCCGACGGCGCAAGCGGGTACAGCTCAGTGAGCGCGTCGATCTGTTCAGCGGGTTCGTGCAGCGCCAACGCGTATTCGATGGACTGCGACAGGTCCCATTGGCCGGCTTCAACGAGCCGTCGAAGCAGCGCCTTCGGAATCTGCTGCACACGGTCGGCCGCCATGGCCGCGAGCACGGCATACCATACTTCGGAGCCTAGGGACTTCGCGATACCGTTGCGGGCGAGGGCCTGCTCGGTTTCCCGTTCGGCTGCCGACCAGGCCATATCCACGTCGGCCAGGTAGCGATAGAGCGTTCCCGCTTGCTCGTGAGCGATGAACCAGACGCCCGCCCAGGCGGCTCGCGATGGTGCTCCGACGGTGAGCAAACGATGTAGTCGGTCCTGCGCCCCGGAGACGTTGAGGTGCTCGACGAGGTGGTGCAGCGGATATCGTTGATCGACTTCGGCTGCCGTAGGATCGTTCGCGAGTATTGGTAGGCCTTCGTCAAGGCCGCCGAAGAGGCGCAGGTAGTGCTGGGCGATGCGCAGGTGGGCCGGAGGCAGGGCCTCGTGTAACTCATCCACGGTTGCCTGGTGGCCGCTGCTGCTTGCGGGTGTCGTTTCGGTGAGGGCCTCGACCAAGCTCCGATGGTACATCGAGTAGCGGACAAGGTCGGTGTCGCGCCGCTCGCGCAGCAACGGCATCATTGGCCCACGACACATGCTCGAAACGTCCTGGCTGGCGACACCGGAGAAGGCTGCGAGGGTCTCCACCGACACGGGATCCCGCGCTGAAGCCAACGCTGCGAAGAGCCGCACCGCGTCGCCGCGGTCGGCGCATTCGACCAGACAGCGGTGTAAGTAGTCGATGTAGTACTGGCTCAGGTCCTTCGGCAGTCCGTCAAGGCCGTCGGGGCGTTGACGGCCCTCGCGTACATCATCGCAGAGGTGTTTCAGGTATACCCACAGCCCACCACTCGCTGCTGTTATGGACTCGACAAAGCCGGACTCGCTCATGCCGCTTCGGCCGAGTTTATCGACAAGATGCTTGCGGGCGAACCGTTCAACGAAGAGTCGGACGTCGGCGAGGTTCTCGCTCTGGTTCGCAGAAATCTGCATGTACTTCGAGGGTGACCCCAGACTCAGTCGCGTTCCTGTGCGGCAGGTGAGAACGAAGTAGACGCTGTCGGGCAGGACCAGCGGCAACCCGAGCGGACGGCCCGACGGGTGGGCCATCATCTCGTCCACACCGTCAACCACCAGGATCAGTCGACCGCTATCGCGGCGAACTACCTCCGCCGACGCGGCCAGGACGCTACCGAACCAGACCGGGTCGGCGGCACTGGCCGGCAAAGCTCCTCCTGGCGCAAACTCCTCCAACTCGTAGGCCTCGATCAACTGAACAGCGAGATTCGCAAGGGCCACGCCGGTGGGATCCCGGCGGGTCGCCTCCCCGAAATGTGCCGGGAAGGAGTTCTTCAACGCCAGTGACGCCGCGAGCGTCGTCTTGCCCATGCCCGCTGCGGCCTCAATAAGGAAGTACCCCCGCGGCTGTGTCCGGACGAACTCGTCGATGGCCCGATATGCCCAGTCGCGGCCAACGATTTCGTCCAGGTCGAGTCCGCCCAGCGTCGCGCTCGGATCCAGGTACACGTCGCGAAGGTGGCGGCTTGCCCCCTGCACCACCGTCGTCGTGATCGGTCCAACGTTGTTGCCCCCGATCACCACCGATCCGGACTCGCCGCCGGACACGCGCCTGCCGAAGGTCATCGCCACCCCTTCTTAGACGGTGTCCGAGTAAGGCGGCAGTTCGCGGCGCGGTTGGCTGACACGGACGCTAATAGATCCCGAATTGTCGCCGCCGATCACCACCGAGCCGGCACCGCCTCCACGCACGCCGACGCCGGTGTCATCGCTCGGAGATGCCAGCGCCAGCAGTTGTCCGCCCAGGCCGACAAGCACCAGGGCTCCCAGAGCCACCAACAGGGTCCAGCTCCAGCGATCAGTCAAAACGTTAGTGACCACCGCTGCGCATGCTGACGCCATACCAGCCACGACCAAGCCGGCAACCTGCCGAGCTTTCGTTGACACGCTAAACCTCCTTAAAGCGAGCAAACGAACGCGCCACCTTAATCGTTGACGACGGGCCGTAGCGCAGTCCAGCCCTCTCCGCTCTTCTGACCAGGCAGTCGGATCAGAACACTGGATCGTCGGGCTGATCGACCGAGTCGGCTGGTGGCCTGTCGATGCGGAGTCACAGTCGGTCGGGCATGGCGGGGAAACCAACCTCCCGATAGTTGGAAGAGGGGAAGGTTCGACTGCCGTGCTGGCGGGGCTTGCGGAGGCCCCGGCCTCGGGGCGCCAGCAGCGGGTCCATGCCATGCTTTTCTGTTTCCAGGTAAGGCGCATGACCCACAGCGGTGGATCGGGCGTGGTCCCAGGCACGCGTGGTTCGGATCTCGTAGACGTGGCATGACGGCAGTGGCTCCCCCGGGTCCCCCTTGCTGGCCTGCCACCGCAAGCTTTCTCCCCGCCCCAAACGTCGGTGCCCATCGGCCTGCTGGTAGCCCTCACTTAACCCCTGAGGTGAGCAGTTCGACCGATGCCGCTGTCATGTCCGCAGGGACCGCGGCGCCGACCGGTACATTCCGGTGACCCCCGACGAGGACAACTTCCAGTCAGGCGTGCTGCGGCGTGGATCGAGCCGGCCGAGCGGGTGCAACTGTCGACGTTGCGGCGCGTCGCTGACCGTTCAGTGGCGGAGCCTCCGGTGAGTGGTGCAGCGTCAGCTGAAGACAAGGTCGATGTATGCGGGATCGTGGTCGGACCCGTCACCGCTGATCTGGGTGCGGCGCATCACGTGCGCGGCGGTGACGGTCAGGTCGGGGGTCGTCCAGATCTGGTCGTAGAGGGCGAAGGTGGTGACGCCCTTTGCCCGGTGCCGGTGTGTCCAGATGGTGGGGGACAGGTCGGCGAACTTGTCGTCGACGAGGGTCCCGTCGCGGTTGGGGCCGGCGATCGTGGTGCCCCGTTGGATGTGTTCGGTGAGGTTCGCTTGTTGCAGGGCGGCGAGGGTCTCGGCGGCAGGGGCGTCGTTGAAGTCGCCGGTCACCACAACGCGGCGGGTCAGCCGCTGCCGGCGCAAAATCTTGGCGATCGCCGTGGCTTGGTCGCGGCGTCGTTCGGCAATCGCTTGTCGAGCGGCTGCGACCTCGGCGGGACTGAGGGTGTGTTCGTCGGTGATGAAGTTGCTCTTGAGGTGGTTGACCAGCACGTGCAGCGGTTTACCGTCCGGGGCGGCGATCTCGGCTTGAAGGAGGTCGCGGCCGAACACCGGTTCCCCGTTGGGGTTGGGCCAGAACCGCCAGGAGCTGATACGGGTGATCGGGTGGCGGGAGCAGATGGCAACGTCGATGCGGCGGGGGTCGTTGCCCTCCACGACTACGCGGTAGCGGTAGTCGATGCCCAGGGGGTGCAGGTCGTCGCGGTGGAACGTGTCAAGGGCGTCTTGGTCTTCGACTTCCTGCAGGCACAGCACGTCGGCGTTCAGGGCGGCGATGCGTCGTGCGATCCACGCCCGGGCTTTTGGGTCCTTGCCCTTCACGAGTCTGCCGCCGAAGGTGCGCAGGATCCCGCTCATGTGGGTGCCGTCAGGCAGGACCACCTCGACCACTGACGGTTGCTCGTTGCTCGGCCCGCCCACGTCCGGCGTAGCGTCGGTGGCGATCTCGGCGAGCGGGGAATTCGCTACGGTCCGGGAAAGCTCCGCCTGGAACGACCAGCGGGAGAACAGGTTGTTGGCGTTGAACGTCGCGATCCTCACAGCTACCGCCCGCTCCCACTGCCCATGGATCGGCCCTTAGATGAGCTTGACGATACGGTTCACCCGCCCAAGCGGGCAGCAACTATCAGCAAGCCGCCAATCCTGGAGCCAGCCGGCCCCGCCTTGGCTGCCATCCGCGGTGCGGTCCCGACGGACGCCACCGCACTGCACGGCTGGCTGAGAGCAGGCGGGTCCCTGCGGTGGTGCTGGATGATGCCGAAAGTTCGATGGCGGCATCCGCAACGAAAAGGCGGCACACGCCCCGCTGGGCCAGCTTGTGCCCGCACACCGGTGAAGTGCTTCGAAATTCCGTGGCTGCTTCTCGCCTCTTCACAAACACGCCTTTCGATGGACATGATCGTCAGAGACGGTTGCCGTCCACCCAGCGCCGAGGAGGCCCCCATGCGGGTAACCCGAGTTTCAGCCCGTTTCCCACGCATCACGCGCCACGCCGCCGCAGTCGTCCTCGCCGCCGCCCTGGTGGGCATCAGCGCACAGCCCGCGTCCGCCACACCCCCCGGAATCCCGTCGAAGGTGACGGCCCAGTCGCAGCTCAACGCCCTGACCGTGGCAACCCAAGGCTCGACCAGCGGCTACTCCCGTGACTTGTTCCCACACTGGATCACGATCAGCGGTAGCTGCAACACCCGCGAGCAGGTCCTCAAGCGCGACGGCACCTCCGTCGTCGTCGACAGTTCCTGCGCGGCCACCTCCGGCCGCTGGTACAGCCCGTACGACGGCGCCACGTGGACGGCGGCCTCCGATGTCGACATCGACCACGTGGTGCCCTTGGCGGAGGCGTGGCGCTCCGGTGCCAACTCGTGGACGACCAGCCGGCGGCAGAGCTTCGCCAACGACCTGAGCCGCCCGCAGCTGATCGCGGTGACGGACAACGTCAACCAGTCCAAGGGCGACCAGGACCCGTCGACCTGGCAGCCGCCGCTGTCGTCGTACCGGTGCACCTACAGCAAGATGTGGATCACCGTTAAATACAACTGGGGTCTGACGTTGCAGTCGTCGGAGAAGTCGGCCCTGCAGAGCATGCTCAACACCTGTAGCTCCTGACGACGGTCCGGCTGACGGTCTGCGTCCGAGGTGCGGGCCGTCAGCCCGGTGCTAGGTCTGCTGCGGCGGCTGGCTGTCGCCGGACTGCTTGCGCCACTGGCCGCCCGCGTCGGCGGCGAGCAGACGCTTGACCATGGCGAGCGCCTCCTCTTCGGTGTCGAACTCCCACCGCAGCACCCGGCCGGTCTCGCTGTCGCCGGCTCGGGCGGCGACCTTCCACCGGACCTCGCGGACGAGCCACACATCGCGGCGGCCCAGGCGACCCCAGATCCCGTTCCACCAGCGCGCCGCGATGTCCTCCACCAGGCAATCGTACAAGTGTTCGATCAGCGGATGATGTCGGGTAGCGGAGTGGTCGGGCTCGAGCGGTATTGTTCTCTGGTCGGAACACCGGCCGCTCCGGCTTCGCGCGGTTGGCCGCCCATGCTGACGTCACTGGTCCTGGGGGACGGGGCCGTCGTACCAGAAGGTTGACGGGTCGACCTCGCCGGCGCAGCGGAGGTAGCGGTGCTGCACCGGCTGGCTGGGATGCTCGCGGGCCCCGAGGTAGGCGCCGCTCTGCGGCAGGACGATGGCCTGCGGAAGGGATCCGTCGTCGTCAACTTCAATGTGGGTGATGCGGCCGTCCGCAGGTCCGCCGAGCAGCCATGCCTCGACGGCGGGCATCAGCGGCTGACCGTCAGTGTGGAGGCGGCTGTCAGCAGCCCGGCGATGGCGGCGAGGAGGGCGGCCGTTGCGCTAATGAGGCCGGTGGCACCGGCGAGGTGCTCCAGCGGTGTTGGCCTGTCCGTGCGCCGTGATCGGCTGCGTCCACCCCGGGTCATGGCTGCGCTCCTTCGTCATTGGATGGGACCTGGCGTCGTCCCTACGGAGGTACTTCAGCAGCGGTGGCCCAACCGATCAATCCCTGACCGCATCAGCTGTGGACAACTCAGGTGCCTGTGGATAACCAGATGATCACTGCGGGCTTCTGGGATCATGCGCCGCGCGTTGCCGACCCTGAGCGAGGTGGGCCGATGAGAACGCCGTCGCGGGCCCAGACTTGGTGGCCGTCGGGCCATTGGATGGCTGGCCCGTCGTCGGCATGGAGACGGTCCTGCTCGTCGAGCGTGAGCAGGGTGGGCCGCTCACTCATGACCACGGTTTCGGGAAAGGGCCACCAGGGTCCGCTGGTGAGCGCGACGTCGCGGCAGCTCTGCCAGGCGGCGCCGGGGTCCGTATCGAAAAGCACGGGGTAGTTCGTCGACGACGACCAGTATCGGCGGCGAGGCGATACTGAGGACCGACGTCGCGAACGCTCGGCCTTTCACCGGTAGAGGGCGTCCGCCAACGCGTCTGTCCGAGGTGAGCTGCCACCCCGGGGTGCAAGCCCCATGCGTCACCGACCGCGCGGGAGTGCCCAAGGGCCGGTAGGACTGCGGTAGTGGCGAGGGCGACCGCCTCGAGGGTCGGACGGCGCAGCTGGCTAGCGAGCCGTGTCTCGGTCAGCCTGCTGGGTATGCAGGTTGACGCCCGGATCCGCGAGAGACCGTTGATAGCTGGCCCGGGCTACCCGTTCTGTATTGGATCGGCTCGTGACGGATCTGCCGCCACTCACGCAGTCGTCGAGAAAGCGCGCCAACTGCTCGATGGCGTCGAGGAGTACGCGTATCCGATAGAGCTTCTCACCCCGCCCAGTCTCAAGGTGAACTCGGATTAGAGGGTCGAACCAAACCCTGGTGCTCGGATCGGCGAGCAGGTCGCAGAATTCTCGGTAGCTCCGCAGGCGTTGATCCTCTCGGTGCCATAGGTCGTGACCGATGCTGTTCTGCAACACGTAAGGGATCCCTCGGTCCTTGAGGAATCCGATCTGAACCTGCAGCAGCAGCTCCGCGAGCCTGGTGTCCACCGACGCGGTCAAGCGTAGGTAGGGCACGTTGTCCCGAACTCTCGCCGTGTGCACGAAAAGGCATGCGCTTAAATATACCGCTGAGGTCAGGCGTGCACCTTCACCAGTGAACCAGCTTGCACTCTTGCTGGAGATCTCCTCCGGTGCGGACACGACGTCCACCTCAGCGAACCGCCCGCCCGCTGCCTCGACGCGCTCTACCGTGTCGACCAAACGGAAATGGTTCTCGACCAGATGGAAGCGCAACGGGTTCAAGTACGACTCACGAAGCAGCCGGTGCTCGACGTCTAAGGCGCTGCGTCGCTGTTGGCGAGCAGCGAGGTATGCCGACAACATCGCGACGGCCAACGACGCGAGAGCTCCAACCGTTGCAGGGACGATGACGTGCATCATGCGCCCTCCCGATGCCCGCGGGTCTAGCGTCTACAGTGCAGCTGCACACCGACGACACTATCGACCGGCGGCAACGGCAGGCGGTGCACTCCTTAGCCTCTCTTCTGCCGCCCATCGCCGGCGATGGGTGTGCCGACGGTCTGGCGAGGTGTAGTGGTGGCAGGCGGGACGGCTATCGGCTGATCGCCCGAGCCCTGAAGGCACCACAAGACGACGATCGACGGGGCGCCTGTGCGGCTGCAACATTCTCCACTCGCGTCAGCGGCCGCATCGGGCGCGAGCACGGGACGCGTCAGCCGCTCGCTTCTTCCAACGCATTGGGCCGGCGGCTAGCGTGGAACTCGATGGCCGCCAGCTCTGCCGGACTGATCGCCCTGCCTGCGGACTGGCGCCAGCGCCCCGGGCGTCGGACGTAGGGCGCGACAGCGCGCCGAGTGTCAGTTCGAGAAACCAGACGAGAGCACCACCAGCGACTCCGGCGAGGGCACCGGCTAGGAACAGGTCCTGCTGGGCCGCTGCATGTCGGTCGACAAGGTCACCGCTGAGCCGGTACGCGTTGCGCGCGTCGGCGAAGGAGTCAAGCGCGGCACCCCACCGAAGGACACCGGATTCGGGTAGTTCCGGGCTGGCGAAGGTTGGCTGCAGGTCCGATGGCGGGTTAATTAACTGGACCTCGGCCTCGGAGCCCTTGGGGAACTGCGACAGTAGGAGGCCATTCACGGAGAGGACGCGGGGCCAGGGGACGACTGCGGGCAGCGCGTAGATTACTTTCGAGGCAGCAGTGTTGCTGGTGTGCGCCGCTGTTGTGCCGGTCAGGATCTCCTGTCGGAAGGGCGCGGCTCCGTCGAGGACTACCGGGCTGTAGACGCATTCCGAGAGGCTCCCCAGGATGCTGGCGTGGATGCCGTCAAGCAGCGTCCGATGCCACAGCACCTCTTGGCCGTTCTTGTTCTGAAAGTCAACGGCCTCCGCGATACTTCCGCACAAAAAGACGAGTAGGCGTGGAGGTGGGGCGGGCTCCGCGTGCGGATCTCGCTCCTGGTTGAGCACGATCGTCATCCTCGTGTGCCGTACACCGACCGACCCGTCAAACTCGACGTGGACGGAGATCGGGTCTTGTGCGCTGGCCGTCACCGCAGCGATCGCGATCGTTCCAGGATGCTGGATCCGTGGTGCGGGAGCAGACTCGTTCGCGGCCATCCGCCATGCGGCGGTGCCAGTTCCGCTCGCCAGCAGAAGCGCCGCAATCGAGAGTGCACACCTGCGCGAGGCCATCGGGAAAATCGACACAGAACTCAAGGTAACTCTGCCGCACCCGCCGCCTGCGGTGCCGGCCGCTAGCCGGCAAGCGGCCGGCACCAGGTGTGCCGCTAGATAGTCACGAAAGTCGGACTTGCCGGAGTCGGAAAGAATGCATCTCGTTTCGCCAAGCGGGCTACCCTCGCCCGGCCGTCGGCGTGGTCCATGTGAAGCGTTGCGGGTGAGCTTGCTGCAGTCTGCAGCGGTTCCGCCATCTGAGACACCGATCCGACGGGCAACCCCCTGACCAATCCCGTCAGGCTGAGACCTCTTCGGCGGATCCGAAGGAGTCACCGCCGACGTGGTTCTTGCGTTTCTGGTCATCGTGTTCATGAGCTCGGTCGTCACCCTGGCTCTCACCTCGACGCTCGTCCGTGCTTGCGCCGAGTCGGAGCCGGCGGCAGACTGGCGGCTGTGGTGACTGGTCCTGCGTGGTCGTCTTCAGGATCAAGGACTTACGCGGGCCGGTTTCCGCTGTCGGTGGAGCGGTTCACCATGAACGTTGTAGATCGGCTTGTCCCCGGGGTCACGACGGTTACTCTCAACGCCCGCTACTACGCGCTCCACGGCCTGATCTCCGTGGAGGCGCGGAGGCGGGGCCTGGCCCGCGGCGCGGCACAGAGTCTGTTGCGCCGGGCTGAGGTCGTCGTTGGGGCGGTGTCGGCGCGTCACTACCGCGGCGCTGGCTCCGCGCACGAGGCGCTGTCCCGACCACATGGATATGACGAGATCCTGAGGCGGGCGTCCGACGGCGGTGTGGATGTGGCGGAATTGGCCGCGCCGGGTGTCTACGCCAAGCCGAATTGGGGATTTTGGCCGGCGTACCGGGGCTCCGAGGTTCTGCTCCGAATCGTGACCAGAGCCGACGACATTGGTCCCGGTGACCAGATGGATACCGGCGCTGTCGCTCATGGGCTCGGTGACGTGCTCGACCTGGTCGGCAGGCGGACGCTCGACGACGCGACGCTCGACGCGTACGAGTCGCTGTGCGTCTGCCATTCGGCCACTAGCGCGGACGGCGCTTGGCTCGCCCGATTGTTCGCCGCGTCGGACGCCGAGACGCCCGCGACGCGGGCCGGTGTCCGCCGGCAGACGCTGCGCATGATCGCGCGTGTCATTCAGCTGACGGAGGTCCGCCGGGTAACCCGTGACGTGTCCCGGTTTCTGGCATTCGAGCCAGAGGCGATGAGCGACCCGGTGTTGTCCGCATTGGAGCTGTCCGACGAATGGCGTGGCCTCATCCTGCGCAACTACTCCGTTACGGCGTGGCGGAGTCTCTGGGCCTGGCTTGTCAACGGCATCCAAGGGATCACGCCCCGCGCGGAGCTGGCCGCGCATCTCGCGGAATTGCTACCCGACAGCACCGTGGGGGCGTTCCGGGATGGGCTGCCACGAACCATGGACAGCGCGGGACAGCCGGTGCCCGCCGAGCACGATCCGGGGCTGTTGGGCCTGGAGACTCCCGTGCGGGACCTCAGCGTGCTGGCCCTCGGCGCTCGCCGTGTGCGTGAGCTGGCCGGCCGGGAGCTGCACGGCTTCGAGGGACACGAGGCGCAGGATCGCTACGAGGAGCTGGCGCCGCGGTGGTTGGCCGACCAGCTTGACCGATGGCACGACAGGGCGCTGCGCGACTTTGCCCGATGGCTTACCGACACAATGGTCGACCGGTCCCAGCGACTCGCGCTGGCCAAGGCCCGCCTCGATCCCCGGAAGGGCGTTCTCAAGATTCCCACCCGGGTGCATCTACGCGATGACCTCCTGTTCCGCGACTCCGACGAGACTGCGGGTTCCGCCTCTCTTCGGTGGGACCAACTGGCCGGCATCCTCGCCGGCATGGGCCTGCTCGCCCGCACCGACGGCGTGTGGGAGATCGGTGACCGGGGTGACCTCATTGCCTGACCGGGCCTTCGACGTCGACGGCAGTGCCGGCCACCAGAACTCCGGCGACGTCGTGACAGTGCCGTCGCCTCTGCCGTACATCTTCGCCGAGGAGAAACACGCCGATCGGCAGGCCCGTGAGGCGCTCTTCTGCACCTTCAACGCCGATCTAGGCTTCTTCGAGCGGGCCGTGCTGGGCGTTACCCAGGCGACCGGCGCCCGCGTCACGGTCGTCGGCGATCTGCGCATGTCCAAGCCGGACCCGCGCGCCGCCCGAAACGCCGGCACCCGCTACGTACACGGCCTGGCCGTACCCCCAACCGCGGGGAGGGCATTCCACCCCAAGCTCACCGTCATCGTGGGGCCCGCGCGAGCGCTGGTGGCCATCGGTTCGGGCAACCTTTCGGTCGGCGGCTGGCACCTCAACGCCGAGACCTGGACGATCGCCGCAGCGGATCGGGACAGGTGTCCCCGGCTGGTCGTCGACGCAGCGGAATGGCTTCGGAGCGTCGCCCGGCTCTGCGCGATCAGCCCGCCCGCCGCAGACGCGATGGGTCGCACCGCCGCCGCCCTCGAAGCCTTGAGCGGCGGCCATTTCATTGACACAGGTCACCGGCTGGTACACACCTCCAAGGCTCCCATCATCGACCAGCTTCCGGCCACGCCCGTGGAGTGCCTGCGGCTCTACGCGCCGTTCCACGACGCGCGCGCCGAGGCGATCCAGGAGCTGGCGCTGCGTCTGGCCCCGGCACGTGTCACGCTCGCCGTGCAATCCGGGCATCGGACCGTCGTGCAACCCGAGGCGATAGCCCGTGTGATCGGCGACCTCGGCATCGACCTCGAGGTGGTGGAGGACCGGCACCGCTCCTACCGGCACGGCAAGCTCGTCGAAGCTGTCGGCTACGACGGCGCATGCTGGACGCTCACCGGCAGCCCCAACCTGTCCTCGGCAGCTTTGCTCAAGCCTGTCGCCGACGGCGGAAACGTCGAACTCGCCGTGCTTGCCCGACCGTCCACGCCGCTGTTTCCCGGCGGTGTCCCGATCCGCCTCGACGAGGTGCCTGCCGTCCGGATCAGCACGACCAACCACGTCGACACGGCCACCGGGGCCACGCTCCTCGCGGCGACCCGCGCCGTCGGCGGACTGCACCTCACCTTCGCGCACCCCACACCATCCCCGGTACGGATCATGGCTTCCACCCACACCGATTTCGACACCTGGGCCGACGTCGGTGCCGTCCCCGAAGACGCCGTCCAACACCTCATCGCCGGCGTCGATCTGCCTGGCGGATCCCGGGTGCGGACGGCACGGACCGAACACGGTGTCACGCGCGACGGAAACATGGTGTTCGTAACCGATCCCACACGGACCATGTTCCGGGTGAGCGACGAGCCGCGGGGAGGCTCCCAGGGGCCGATCGAGCTCCTCGCCGACGCGCGCCTCGTCGAGCGGTGGCTCCACGGGGTCCGGCAGCTCGCCGCCGCCCGCGCCAGCATCGCCCTACCCGCCGCAGGCGGCACCGGCGAGTCGGAGACAGCTACCGGCACGCCGAGGCTCGACACCGACGCCGAGGACTGGCTGCGCTACAGCGACGACGCTAAAAGCCGGCTCGGCACAGCCATGTTCTACTTCTCCCTCGGCGGGTTCGCGGCCCTCTCCGCCACCAGCACGAGCTACGGCAGCGACGTGCTCCAGCCGACCGACCTCCTCAGTGACGAACGCGCCGCCGGACTCGACGGAGACGACGCGAACACCGTCAACGACGACATCGACCCCTCGACCGGGGAGAACGCCGAGGTCGACAGCCCTGGCAATGCGGACGGCGCGGGCGACCTAGACGACGACACCGACGAGCGAGCGCTGCGCGAGCTGCGACGCATCGGCCACGTCTTAACCCGTGCCGTTCGCAACCACCTCGCCCACATGCCCGCGGTCGACCGTCTGGCTGTCGGGACGCTCGTGCTCGTCGGCGTCGAGCTGGGCGCCTGGGCAACGCCGTACGGCGAACACGGATGGATCAGCGTGCTCGCCAGGGTGGTGGAGACGCTCGACCTGGACGACATCCCACCGGCCATCGAGGCCAACGTCGCGAGCGTGGCTGCCGTCGCTCTCTACCTCATCCGCGACCACCTACCCACGACGGGCCGCCCCGCCGAGTACCTGGGCTACGAGGCAGCCGCCCACCGAGCCGCTCACCTCGTGGTCGCCGCCGACGCCATTCTCGTGGCCGACCACGCGGAGGCCATCAGCAACAGCCGCGGCTTCCCCATCGACCCGGACGACGTCATGCGCACCGTGGCGATGATCGTCGACGACGACCCGATCGCCACCGCCATCGACAGACTGGAGGACCGCCGACCGGCCTGGCGGGTAAGCCGGCACGCCGACACCGCACTCCACGTCGACGGCACCTTCACCAACCCGTTCCCCGCAGCGGCCGAAGCCCTCGACGCCATCGACGGCGCCGATGTCGCTGCCGTGTGGGCCACCAGCGCCAACGGCAGATGGGCTATAGCCGCTCGGGGCGCGGAGGACCTGATACGGGTCGAGCAGCGAGACGGAGCGGTGCAATGGTGGCACTACCGGCTCACTGTGCTCGGCGACGCCACCCGCATCGCCCGGGACAACCAATTTGCCAGCCGCGTGCGCATCCACCACGGCCCGCTCAACAGCCCCTTCCCTGAAGCGCTGACCCTGCTCGGCAACGCCGGCATCGACGTCGCGGCGGGACCACCCGAGTAAGGCGATCGTGGGGGCGCGGGTCCCATTGAAAGGCCAACGCCGACCGGGGCGTGCTCAGCTGCGAAGCCTGAGTCCGAGGGTCCAACTGCCGACCAGGTGGTGGCAGCGTTCGACAAGGCGGGGCGGCCCATGCTCAACGCTCGCGGCAATTCCGGGAATTGCACAGCCCTCGGCTGCACTCACCTGCTCACTACCGACGCGATCTCTGTGTACGTTTTCCCAGACGCGGCAATGGCGCAGAAGTATGCCGATTCGGCGGCGATCGGGGTGCACCAGGCCGGGACGGTGGTGCTCTACTATGCAGCTGCGCGGACGCCTGACAAGGATCAGCCACGCTATGAGAAGGTCCTCGCCGGCCTGCTCTAGACCACGAACGACGACTTGCTTGCTGGGCTTTCGGCCATACGAACGGAGGCAGGGAGGCGGGCGTTCGAACGAATGCTTCGAACCGCAAGGATCCGCTAACGTGCCGGCGTGGACGAGTTCGCACGAGCCCGTGCGGCGACGCTGGATGCTCTCACCGGTGACGCAGCATCGCGTGTCGCTGGCTACTACGACCTGGATGGCAACTTCGCCGGCGGCTCCTTCTTGGCAATCGGCCCGAATGTGCCGACCGAGGTGGCAGCTGCGGATCTATTTGCCGTGACGCTGCTCAACGCCGACGTCGGGGCCGGCGCTGCGCGGCGCGTCCTGGCTGATGAACAGCTTGTCCTAGATCTGCAGGCGGTGCCGACGGACGTTGACCTGGAGGATGCCGACGATGGCGTGCTTGACGCCGCAGCCAGGTTCTACGAGACGCTGCGGCGGCTGTTTGTGGACCCGCGGGCCGTACGGTCGGACCCGTGGGTTGCGCCGGCGAAGTTGGCCGCCCGCAAGCGCCCGCGGCTGCTACCGGTGCGTGATGGGCTAGTCCGCCAGTACCTGGGCATGCAGAGGCCGTACTCCTACCGACGGGACTGGAAGATCTTTCAGCAGCTGATGCGCGACGAGCTGATACGGGGCTTGGTCGGCGACCTGCCTGCCGACGATCCGGCGCTGCGGGTCCTGGACGTAGCGCTGTGGACGCGAGCGAGGCAGTGATCCGATGACGATTCTGCTGAAGCACCAGCCATGGAACGCCGGCGGCGATCCGGATGCAAGCGAACGTGAAATCGAATGGAACATGTGGCAGCGGCGTCTGCTGCCCTTCCAGCAACTTGACGTCGGCACCCGGGTCGTTCTTGTCAGCGGTGGTGGCCCCAGTGCCGGGGTACTGACATGGGAGGTCGAGGTCCTCGATGTAGTCAAGGACCGCTACGACGACCACCATCATGCCGCGCGACTCATCCAAAAGCTCGGCATCTCCAAGACCGCCTTCCTAAGCACGGAATACACCACCAACGCCCCCACCTCCGGGTGGCTCCTTAGCTGGACCTACCGACCCGTCCGGCGGATCATGCAGCCGCGCTCGCCTGAACACCGCATCGGCAGGAACGGCTGGGGTGCGATCGACAAGCTCGTCGTCAGCGGCAATGGCGCCAGCGGGCAAGGCCGACTCGACGATCCACTGCTACGGCGCAAAGTCGAGCTTGCCGCGATGGCTTTGGTGCGTCAGTGGCTCATCGACCAGGGGCACAGCCGCCGCAGCATCCGGAATACATCGGCATACCACCCGTACGACTACGAGGTCGGTCCGGAGCAGGCTCCGAAGCTCCGGGTTGAGGTCAAAGGCACCTTGGGTGGCCCAGGTCCCGTCTTCGTCACCGCCGGTGAAGTACGTGCCGCCCGTGAAGACGGCATCCGCACGGTCCTGGCTATCACTCACGACCTTGAACTGACCCTGCGGGCCGACGGGACCTGGACCGTTCACGGCGGGCACCTCTGGCTCGATGATCCTTGGATGCCTAGCGATGACGCGCTTCAGGCAACGCAATTCAGGTACGAGCCCGACTACAACCCGTAGCTCGCACACCCACGCGGCGGGCCTGCGGTATGGGATGTTCACCTCGGGGTTGCCGCCGTAGGCGCCATGACCGGTTGTCTTGCGAGTCCTCGGTCGGCGCCTTAGGTGCCGGTCCTCAAAACAACAGAAGCGCGTCGCTGAACTGCCTGTAGGACCGCCGGGTGCACCGGCGAGGCGGCTGACTTCTGTTGGCTGGCGGCGCGCATACCAGCGCCAGTACTTCCAAGTCCTGTATGCATGCCGCTACTCTCGGCGAGGTGAGTCTGGAAGACGCAATCAACGCCGCCCATCGTCAGGCCGAAGCCAACGACGCTCTCGTCCGCCAACGGGCCGAGAAGGAGCAACGCGACCGCGCCGAGGTCGCCGCGATGTGTAAGGAAGCCGCAGACCGGCTCAGCGACATCGGCTACGAGGAGTTCGTTCGAGTTGAGTACAGGCCGCTCGGGCTCCACCGGCCCTACCAGGACGCGGACGGCAACCGTTACCGGGTGGTGTCCCGCCGGGCATGCTGGGTCGTGGTTCATGTAGATGGACGCCGGCACAAGGAAGCGGACGCACCGATGCTGGCGTCACCGGTGTTGCTCCTTGACGACGGCACACTCGGCCGCTTCTGGCCCGTCCCTGATGGCCTCCAAGCCAGCAGCCAGCAGAGCGACTGCCACGAGTACGTGTCGAGCATCGACCTCGATCCCGTGGAGGACGACTCAGCGATGACGATGACCCTCGATCAGGGCATCAGCTACGTGGAAGCGGTGAAGCAGCGCTTGGTGAGCGCGGTCGTGGCGTACGAGCGCCAGGCAAGGCAGCGGTCGTAATCACATCCCGAGTACCGGCAACCCCCAGCGATTCCGCCCCAAAGAGCGCCAGTTGTACACAGGTTCACGAAGCCCAAGAGGTCAACAACGCAGCTAGACTTGCGCGAGCTTCAGAGTCGCGCTGAGCGTCATCGGCGGTGGGGCAATGGGCCGTGTCCCCCCACCGACACGACCCCCCATGCCTGCGGCCAGCGTGTAGCAAATGGGTAGGGGGCGCACTGCTCCCTTGGTGACGGGCGTCTAGCTGATGGGGGAGCAGGACGCGGTGGACTGGCGACGCCCCTGTCGGCCCCCCGTTTACCCCCCGAAAACCCTCGCCCATGGTTGACAACCAGTGACAAGTGACATCATTGCCTGATCACGTCTGCGCAGCTCAATGTGTACTTCTGATAGTCAATGACATGGGCAGGATGGCTACGGATTGTAACAAGGGGTTTTGACAAGCAATGACAAGCAATGACAAGCCTTGAACGAGGCTCGACAAGAGGTTCTCGTGGGCTCAAAACTCCACGTTCCCAGTACGCACTGGTCCTAAGACGAGGGAAGGCGCATTTGGCGGACCTGAGGCGTGCACCGAGCGCGTTGATGGGGGCGGTTACGCCTCATCGCACCCGCCCTATGCCTAAGTCCATCAAGGGTTCATCCATGAGTACAAAGCCGCGAAGACTTCCGTGCTTTCCAGTTCATGCCCTCTATCCAAACTCTTGAGCAGAGCCGTCGATCGACTAAGTCGATCAGGGTAGTAGAGCTCCGGAGTGAGGCAGGAGGGGCAGTCCTCCAGGACGCAGAAGGGGGCTAGGGGAAACCTATCTCCATTTTCGCTTACTACGTAAAGTCGATGGTCACCCACGGGTTGTGAGGCGTCGAACTCTAGCGGCTCGAAGTCCGGGTGATCTCCCATGATCGCAAGGGCTGAGACTCGGAACTTGTCGGACTCTGGCACCCAGCTCAATCGCGTCGGGTAAACCCATTTAGCTTTAGCGAGGAACGAGCTTGCAGAGAGACCCCTGAACATTAGCTGTTCGATATTGTTGAGACTCTTCTCAATCTCTGCCTGAGTGCGAGGGCCTGCCCCATGTCTAACCTTATTCCTCAAAGAGACAAGCGATTCGAGATCTGAAATAAGACCCTTTCCTCCTTTTTGAGTGGCTGTCGCTTGTGCCAAGCCAGCGGCTTCATCGCCGCCCTTCCTCGCGAAGTTTCCAGCCGCTCTAATTACTCCGAGCCAGTGGCCGAGGGACACGCCACCCCGTTCTACTGATTCTGACCAGCTCGTGACCTCGCTCAGATCCTGCCATCCCCTGTCTGCTGCGAGCGATAGCGAAACGATACCGAGGGACAAAATAAGTGATTCGACGCACTGGATTGCGCTCTCGTGGCGCTCCTGAAGGGAACTGCTGTGCCGAAAGCGCCGTACAGCCCGAGCGATGGCGTAGGGATACGCGTCCTGGAAGGCCTGGTAAGGATGCTTCTGTTTGCGCAGGTTCTGCGCCGTCAGTGCGCTCAGTTCTGCGGCAGCATCTAGCCGGAGCCGTCGCTCACTGCTCGTACAGTTATCGAACACCTTTACCCGAGATTCGTCTAGCATGGATAGAATTTGGCGAGCTTCCTTCACCCCCTCCTTCACCTTGAGCATGGCAGAGGTGATGGAAATATGACTTCCATCGCAAGGCGGGATCAAAATATCGGCTAGTCCACCCGACCGAATTCTAGGAACAACATCGTAGCGGGGGAACTGGCTCTCCGCTTGATTGCTTGAAAGGTACTCGACCAGGTACTCAGGGGGGAATGCGTGGCCCGTCGGCCTAATCACAACCAACCCTTGTCCGGCTTGGACCCCTTCATAAGTTTCGGGAAGTACTGTCCAATGCCGAGATTCGCCTAAATCCCGGCCGACGATGTCGCCGCTACTTAGACGTCGCTTTGGTTCTCGTCCTGTCTTCCGGACAGGAAGTTGTCCTACCTCCGGCAACACTGCGGTCAGGAGCGAGGGGTGAAGTACCCGCACCTCCTTTGGCACTGCTTCTTGGCGCTCCGTTCTATCCAGGTCGGAAGCCGGAACCCACCCCTTGAATACCTCTGCGAAGTCTCCTAGCCGCAATGCTTTTTCTTCGAGGAGCCGTTGCTGTTCCCTGCTCTCTCTATAGCGCTGGAGGCTGAGGTCATAGTCGTTGGCGACGATGTTGTGCTTCTCCACCAAAAAACTCTGGTCGGTCCGATTGCGCTTACGCTCGCTGTTATCGCGTTCTTTCCATCGGGCCACAAGGTCCGGAAGGTTGCTCATGTCATGCTCGGTCGCTGTCAGTTTCGTGATAGGAGTGGGGCCGAGTTTGTCCCAGCTCAACAGGGGAGTCTGCTTCCCGTCCAAGCTCCAACCGTCGGCCGTGACTTCGTAGAACCACACAAGGTCAGTTCCACCGCTGTTGGTTTTCGTAAAAAGCAATATCGCTGCCGGTACTCCCAGGTGGTGCGTGAACGTGCCTTTGGGTAGCTTTACGACTCCGTCGAGCCTGTGCTCCTCAACCAGGATCCGACGTATTTCCTTGTGCGCCTTGCTTGAACCGAAGAGGACCCCGTCCGGCACGATGACAGCAGCGCGACCGCCAGGCTTTAGTAGCCGGATAGTGAGAGCCACGAAGAGTAGTTCGATCTTTTTGGTCTTGACCAGTCGCTGCAGGTCCCTGGAGGTGCTGTCAGTGTCAATGCTTCCGGCGAATGGCGGATTGGCCATGACCAGGGAGTATTTTTCCGACTCGCTGACGTTCTCGGCCAGTGAGTCGCGGTAGCGAATGTCCGGGTTCTCGACGCCGTGCAGCAGCATGTTCATGCTGCCGATGCGCAGCATGGTGTTGTCGAAGTCGAAGCCGTGGAACATGCCTTCGTGAAAGTGCTTTTGCTGGACGGTGTCCGAAAGCGCGTCGGGATGGGTCCGGCGGACGTACTCCCCAGCCTCAACTAGGAAGCCGGCGGTGCCGCACGCCGGGTCGCAAATCTCGTCGGTGGGCGTCGGGGCCATCATCTCAACTACTGACTGGATGATGTGTTGAGGGGTTCGGAACTGGCCGTTGTGGCCAGCCGTGGCGATCTTGCTGAGTGCATACTCGTAGAGCTCGCCCATGGTGTCCCGGTCGTCCATCCGGAGGCCATCAAGCATGTCAACAACTCGGGAAAGCAGGGCCGGGTTGGGGATTGTGAATCGGGCGTCCTTCATGTGGTGCGAGTAGGTCGACTCGTCGCCGCCCAGCGTCCTCAGGAAGGGGAAGACCCGCTCGCTGACGATCTTGAACATCTCGCTCGGCGCTGCATGCGCGAACCGCGACCAGCGCAGGTCGTCGTACTTGCATCCCTGGTCGTCGCAACTCTCAGGGAAAATGTGGCGTTCCATTGGCTCGCCGGTTCGGATCGCTTTCTTCTCTTCGAGGGTGTGTAGGTCGTCCAGCCGCTTGATGAAGAGCAGGTAGGTGATCTGCTCGATGACCTCCAGCGGGTTGGAGATCCCACCCGACCAGAAAGCGTCCCAGAGGCGGTCGATTTTACTCTTCAGTTCACCGGTGATCACTTAGCTTCTGTCCTCATGCGGTCGGCCGTGTCGAGTTGACTTTCGTAGGCTAGTGCGGGGTGATTGACTACGGCATGGGGCGTTGAGATGATTCCGCGGACCGACAGGCGCTCGGCCAGCGCCAGGACCGCTTGGCGTCCCGGTCCGATGAGATGACGGTTGGACCGGTCGATAGTTCGAGCCACGAGGGAGCTACTCCGAGTTCTACCTGGTGTGGCACCTCGAGCCGGCTCTGGCACCGATCGCATTCCCCGAGCGGACGCCCAACGCCATAAGGGATTGAGCCTTTTTCATCCTCGGTGGGTCGGGTTTTAACGCGATGTAGGACGAGGGTGGCCTGCACGGTCGGGGTCGCCCGGTGCGGGCTGCAGCGCAGCCTGGTCGGTACTTTCCAGGTCGCCCGGCGGTGGTCTGGGCTGTTCGACGAGCTGAGGGACATGATCGGGGCGCGTTTGGCCAGCCCGAGCCAGGGCGTCGGGTCCGGGATTCGTGGTTGCTGGCGCCGCTGGCGACCAGAAGCTGCTGGACGATCGCGGAGCACGCAGGTGACGACGGTCCGGACGGGAGGCAGGACCTGATTGGTCGGGCCAGCTGGGACAACGCCGAGGTCCGTGTTGACGTGTGGGACTTCGTCGCGGCTCGTCTCGGGCACCCCGACGGTGTCCTGCTGATCGACGAGACCGGAGACCCGGCTGTCGGCGGCCGGCGGTCTCATCTTGGGCTCACCTGGCCCAGGGAGGTGTCGACGGCGACACCCACTTGACGGTGACCGCTGCGCTGCGGCAAGAGCCGGGGCGTCAATCGAGGGCGTGGGTGACGGCGCAGTCGTGGCCGGCGGCCTGTAGCACCGTCGCGAACCCGTTCGCCCAGGCCAGGGCCGGCTCGTGGAAGGCGCTCGGCGCGGTGACCTGCGTGATGCCACCGTCGCCGCGGTGGGCATGACCTTGCGCGAGTAGCCAGGCCGCGAAGGCGGACCCGGCGGGCAGGTTTACCCATGCGTAGCCAGCAGCGCCTTCGGTAATGATGACGTTAGGAGCTTGCCCGCCGGTGATGACGACCGGGGTGGGCCGGCAGTCGCGGCGGGCCTGCCCAGCCACGGCATGGGCGATGGCATAGATGCCGGGGAGGTCGCCGGTAGCCGAGGTGATGTGCTCGCCGTCCGCTGGCGGCGGTTCGTCGGCTGTGCCGGGCTCGGGCGTGCGTTTCTTGCCGGGGGTGACGGTGACGAGTTGGACCGGGCTGTCGTCCTCGGCCTTCCACGCGGCAGTGACCATGGCGGTGCGGCCGTTGGGCCCGATGACCGGGCCGGTTGTCTCGAACCGCAGGTGCTGGCGTTCACCGTGGGCGGGCACGTCACGGAACTTGGCGGGGGCGCTGGCGTGCAGCCCCGAGATCAGTTGGATGGCGAGCAACCGCCAGTCGCCCTGACCGATGCCCAGCGCCTGGGCGAAAAAGCGGGCCTTGGGCGCACCGTCGCGGGATGTGGGGTCCAGGGCATAGCGGCGGAGTTTCGGTTCTAGGTCGGCCACGGTGGGATGGCGGCGGCCGACAGCGAACGCCAGGGGCCGCTCGGCGTCGGTGTATTGGCGCACCATGTCGATCAACGTCTCCTGGTAGGTACCCGGCGACTCGGCGGGATGGTCAGGGCCCGGTGCCCAGCGGATGCTGGCCTCGGCTCCGGTCAACGGGTGCGGGCCGGGGCCGAACCCGTCAACGGGCAGGCCGGTGAACATTTCGCGCGGGTCGATATGGTCGTTAGGGTTCGGGTCGTAGACCCAGCCGTTCGCGTACGACCACCCGTCGATGAGGTCGAAGAGCCGGTGGTGCAGCGCGTGGGCCGGGTTGACGGTGACCAGGCCGACGTACCACGGCTGCGGGGTCAGAGCGTCGTGCAGCCGGTCGCAGGTCGCGGCGGGTAGCGCCGACAGGACGCCGACGTAGATGGCCCCGTAGTTGAAGCCGAGCTGCCACGGAATCCCTTCGGTGGGCAAAGCCCAGCGGGCATCGGCGTCGGCGACCAGTTGGGCTGCGCTCGACCACAGCAGCGACGGGTCCACTTCTAGGGTAAAGGTGGCGGCGTCGACCGATGTTGGGCGCCGCGCCGGCAGGTCCAGCGTTCCCCACCAGGTGGCGAACCGGCAGGCCCGGTCGTCGTCGGCGGCCAGGATCGCGGCGAGGATCTTGCGTTTGACGGTCATCCCGTAGTGGGCGCCCAGCGACTGGACCTCAGTGTTGACGAGCACGGCCACCGGGCGGGCGGCGACGGCATCCGGCTGAGGGTCCACCAGATGAGTATCGACCGCTAACCATAGATCGTCTAACCGATTCGGTCTCTATGCGGGGGCGCGAGGGCACCGTCGCCGCGTGACGGTGTGGCGGGGCCAGCAGGGCAGGCGGCTGGCTAGTTCGAGCGGCTCATCGCAGACGCGCCGACACAGGCTGGCCGGGCCGCCCACTGACGGCCGCCATCAGGACCGGCAGCGCAGCGAGTCCCGGCGGTCGAATGGCCACCGGGACTCGTGGAGTCGTCAGTCGACGAGGTAGTGAGGGGGTACTTCGTTCCCTTGGTGACGGGAGGCCCCGACGGTAGGGCGCGCCGGGCACGGTCGGATCTGGCGACGTCCTGTCGGCCTGCCCCCGTTTACCCCCCGAAAACCCCCACCTGAAGTTGACAACCAGTGACAAGGGGCGATCAGTCTCTGACCGTGTCTGTGCAGCTCAACACTCATTTTTGACAGCCAATGACAAGGTCGAAATAGCTACGGATGGTAACAAGGGGTTTTGACAAGCAATGACAAGCCTTGACAGAGGAGGCTTGACATGGGGTCTTCGTGGGTTCAATTCTCCTCGTTCCTCACGAGCACCTAGCCCCTTGAAACGGAGGTTGCGTCGGTCGAGGAGGTTACTACGAACGAACCCGACTACTGCTCGCGGTTCCATTGCGCGGGGTCGGTCTTACGGCGTAGGAGATCGATCATCGCGCGAGCCGCGTGGTCAGTTTGACCGGAGAACAGTCCACGATGAGGAACGGATGCCCACGGTCAGTCTCGGCACGGTCATCCCACTGGTGTGAGGTCAGGCGACCCGATGGCCTGCCGGTGTTCGGCCGGGCTGAGACCGCGTACCCGTTTGAAGGCCGCGCTGAGTGCGAATGAGCTGCCGTAGCCGACCTGGCGGGCCACCGCGCCGACGGTGGCGTCCGGTTCGCGTAACAGATCGGCGGCCAGCGTGAGCCGCCAGTTGGTGAGGTACGCCATCGGAGGCTCGCCGACCAGTTCGGTGAACCGGCGGGCCAGCACCGCCCGCGAGATACCGGTGCCGGCCGCGAGGGTGGCCACCGTCCAGGGCTTTGCCGGCTGGTCGTGCAGCAGCCGCAACGCCCTGCCGACCACCGGATCGGCGTGCGCTCGGTACCAAGCGGGCGCCGCCGCCTCCGGCCGGGAGAACCAGGCCCGGAGTACGGCGATGAGCAGTAGGTCGAGCAGTCGGTCCAGGACCACCTCCTGCCCCGGCTCGTCCTTGGTCATCTCGTCGCTGAGCAACGGGATGAGCGGGCTGTCCAGTGCTCCGGCCGGCAGCACCAGGAGGTGGGGCAGGACCCTCAGGAGCCGTTGGCTGACCTCGTCCTGCAACTGGTACGTGCCACTGAGCAGCACCGCGGTTCCGTCAGCGCGTTCGCCCCAGGTCCGGATACCCAAGTCCATCACTTCGCACAACTCGTCCCCGGTGGGCGTGGTGCTCTGCTCTCCGGGATGGATCACTGCCTGCGGCGCCGTGGCCGGGTCGTCGGCGATCGTGTATGGCTCCGGGCCACGGATGATCGCGACATCGCCGGGTTGCAGCGGCACCGGAGCACCCCGGTCCGGCACCACCCACGCCGTGCCGCGCAGCATGGTGACCAGGGTGAGGGGCGCGCGATCCTGGATCCGTACCGACCAGGGCGGGTCGAACACCGACCGCATCAGGAACGCGCCGCGCGCCCTCGGCCCGTCCAGCAGCCCCGCGAACGCATCCATGCGCAGAGGTTAGCCCCGTGACGTCGGCGGTCGAGACGCCGGGACATGCGATCGAGAGTCTCGCCCATTCCCGGCGCGCTCGCCCTCGACTTGACTGGTTGGCATGACGAAGAACGTTGATGAGCAGCCAATCCTCGTACTGGGCGGCACCGGCAAGACCGGCCGCCGGGTGGTGGACCGACTCGCCAAACTCGGCCGGCCGGTGCGGGTCGGCTCCCGCGCCGGCGAGCCGCCGTTCGACTGGACCGACCAGCGCACCTGGGCACCCGTACTGGACGGGGTTTCGTCGGTCTACCTGGTGTACTACCCGGATCTGGTCGCGCCGGACGCCCTCGCGACGATCCGCTCGTTCACCGAACAGGCGGTGTCCGGCGGGATCGAACGGTTGGTTCTGCTGTCCGGCCGGGGCGAGGAGGAGGCCAAACTCAGCGAGCGGGTGGTCCAGGACTCCGGAGTGGACTGGACGATAGTGCGGGCGAGCTGGTTCAGCCAGAACTTCAGCGAGGACTTCCTGACCGACTCGATTCGCGGCGGCGAGGTCATCCTCCCGGCCGGGAACGTGCCGGAGCCGTTCGTCGACGCCGACGACATCGCTGACATCGTGGTCGCGGCGCTGACCGAGGACGGGCACGCGGGGCAGCTCTACGAGGTGACCGGCCCGCGGCTTCTCACCTTCGCCGAGGCGACGTCGGAGATCGGCAACGCGCTCGGGCGGGAGATCCGCTACCGATCGGTTTCGCCGGAGGAGTACGCCGCCGTGATGGCCGGGTACGACGTGCCGGCGGAGCTCGCGGCGGTGCTGACCGAGCTGTTCGGCAAGGTGTTGGACGGCCGCAACGCACAGCTCGCCGATGGTGTGCAACGGGCGTTGGGCCGCAGGCCGCGCGACTTCACCGACTATGCCCGGGACGCCGCCGCCGCCGGTGCATGGGACACGTCACCCGGTGGAGACTGGGCATGAACGCCACCCTGGCTGCCTGTTCGGCGGCGGTGACCCTAGTGGTGACGGGTGCGATCACCGGTGTGTACTACGCCTTTTCGGTGGCGGTGATGCCCGGTCTGAACGCCGCCGACGCTGGCACCGCGATCCGGGCCATGACGAGCATCAACCAGAGGATCCAGAATCCGCTGTTCTTCGTCACGTTCTTCGGCCCGCTCGTCGCCGCCACGTTGACCGGTGTGTTCCTGTTGATCCTCGGGAAGCGGTCTGCGGGTGTGCTGCTCCTGGTGGCCGCGGGGGTGTACCTGGTGGGCGCGTTCATCCCGACGGTGGTCGTTAACGTGCCGTCGAACGAGACGCTCGACGCCGCAGGCGTGCCGACCGATCCTGCGGAGGCGGTCCGGGTGTGGGCTTCCTACTCGTCCGCCTGGACGTGGTGGAACTCGGTACGGGCCGGTGCCAGCCTGATCAGCCTGTTGCTGGCTGGTCTCGGGGTCTACCTCTCGGGCACGTCCCGATGACGTCGCCGTTCGGTGCGGGCAGGGTGGCCAGTTCCGGGCACCCGGGGGTGTCCCTATGGGTTTCATCAAGGGGGTCACCACTGTGCGTCTAGCTACCCGACGCTGGCCGGTGGCCGAATCGCCGGCGACCAGTTCAACGCCAGGCGGGAGCGGCAGGCCGCCCTGAACGGCCTCAGGCTGCGCCCAACGACATCGAACGTCTCTCAGCTGCACCCACCCCTAGCTGCGGCCCCACGTGTCCATACGCCAGAGGGGGTGCAGCGTCCTGGGCAAGTACGAAGGTGTCATTAGGTGTGGATCAAAGTGCTCTCAGGCAAGTGGTCGACATGAAGGCATCATGTCAGGGGCCGAGTGGCTGGTCACGTCGCAGTTGCCGCCGCCCGGGACGGGTCACCTGCGCTCTCTGTCCTCCCATCGGCGCTGATTGGGTGCGTGGCCGACTGGCCCAGTGCTGATCGCGAGGTTTCCTGGTCGGATTACTACATCGCCGGTCGGGCCTGATGTGATTTGGCCTAGGCCTGCCTGAAGGTCGGCCTCGAAGCCTGGCAGTTTGAGCCGGATGAGCGAGGGCAGCAGCACGGCGACGGCGACGAGCCCCACAAGGATGGGCGTAATTGTGGTGATCATGACGACGGTGACGCGGTTCGAGAGGAAGAACGCGGTCCACATCACGGCGAGTAGACCCAGCGCGACCGTGGCTACGGTGGCTGTACCGAGGGCGGCGGTGCGGGCGGTTCGGTTCTCCCGTTCGAGCAGCTGGACTACACGCTGGGCATCCACGTGGCCTTCATCGATCTTTAGACAGCGGCGTAGGTGTTGCAGTGCTTGACGTCGTGAGCGTGCGTCGCCGACACCACCAACGGACGAAGTCCCACCGAGCCGAGCCTTGCATACGGCCGCGACGTAGTGCGGGTCGGGCTCGCTGGTCGGAACACTCTTGATCGACTCGATCGCTTCTGCGTACGCTTCGGCGAAAATGTCGTCATTCTGCATAGTGTCGGCCTGGTGGAAGAGTAGACGGGCTAAGGCTAGGTGCAATCGCCATGGCATGGTGGCCCTGCGTAAGCCCTCCCGCAACACGTCCTCCGCTTCCCGTGGCTGCCTCACGGCGGCAAGGGACTCGGCCAGGCCAAGTGTCGCTTCCTGCATTGACGGGTCCACTCGAAGTACGCCCCGGAAAAGGCGGGCCGCCTCCTGCGGCTCCTCCGTGAGTAGGCGCAGGTGGCCAAGCTCGATCTGTGCGGGAGCGTTGTATGGGTCCTGCGCGATTGCGAGGCGCAGGTGTGACTCTGCCTCGTCGTATCGGCCAAGCTGCGTATACAGCGCCGCGAGGTCCGTGTGGCTACCCTTATACGGGTCTATTTCTAGCGCCTTCGTCAGGTGGTACTCCGCAGCGGGCAGCCGGCCGAACTGGTAATCAAGCACGCCTAGACACACCAGCACGGTGGCGTCCTGCTGCTCGCCGAGCAATTCGAGGCAGATCTGCTCCGCCTGATTCCACTGGACACGTTCATCCTGCCGTACGAGCGCCCATGCCCTTGCCAGCTGGTGTTCGGGGTATTGAGGCACTAGCGCGGCCGCCCGTGCAAAATGTTCCTCGGCGGCCACATAGTCGCCGCAGGTGAAGTCGACCCACCCGAGCCCAGCTATCGACGCCGCGCGTTCCTCATCCGACTGGGCCGTGCGCTCCAGACGGGCGAACGTTGTTCGAGATGTGGGCAACCTCTCTGAGTCGTGTTGGATCCGCGCCAGCTCCATCTCGAGGTCGCGTAGGTGGGGGTGTTGACGTACTCGCGGGGCGATCAGCCGCTCGGCCTCGGCGTAGCTATGCAAGGTCCGTAGTGCGGTCGACTGTCGCACCATTACGCGGGGGTCAGACGGGCTGCGACGTCCAGCCTCCTCGTAGCAGGCGAGGGCCTCCCGCGTCTGAAGTCGGTCCTCAAAGACCCTCCCGAGAATAATGTGCAGCGATTCAACCGTTGGCAACAGCATCATGGCCTTGCGCACGCAGAGCTCAGCGTCGGCGTGGCGAAGCAGTCGCTGAAGTGCGGCCACCCTCCGTTCGACTACCTGCACATGACCGGGATCCATAGCCAGGACGCGGTCAAACACGGCAAGAGCTTTCTGATGGTCGTTGCGGGCCGCGTGTACCTGACCGAACTCACTGAGCACATCCAAACTGTCAGGACGCAAGTTGACCGCCGCTCGAGCGGTCATCAACGCGCCTGAGAGATTGTGCGACAGTCGCAGCATCCGGATTTGCGCCGCGAGCGCCGTCTCATTTTGCGGGTCGAGGGCAAGGGCATCCTGTATGGCTCCGAGGGCCGACTGGTACCTGCCCCTGTCCTCGAAAGCGCTTGCCAATTCCAGTCGCAGGGCTAGCGAGTCGGGTCGTTGTTTGATTGCTTGGCGGGCGGCTTGCTCGGCTTCGTCGAGGTGTCGCAGCTGTCGGAGCTGGGTGATGCGCCAGACCAGGGCCCATTCGTGTTTCGGATCGATGGTGAGTGCTTGCTCGACGGCTGCGAGGGCTCGCTTGTAATCGTGCTGGTCGTCGTGGACATAGCTGAGTTGCAGGTATAGGGCGGGCGCGTGAGTCCTCTTCTCAATCGACTCGCGGGCGGCTTGCTCGGCCTCGTCAAGGCGCCGCAACCGTCGAAGTTGACCAACCCACCGGCCTAAAGCCCATTCGTTCTTGGTATCGATCATGAGTGCTTGCTCGACGGCTGCCAGGGCACGCTCGTAGTCGTGCTGGTCGTTGTGCACGGAGCTGAGTTCTACTCGCAAGGCTGGTGACTCGGGTCGTTGGTCGATGGCGTGGTGGGCGGCTTGCTCGGCTTCGTCGTGGCGTCGTAGCTGTCGGAGTTGGGTGATGCGCCAGACCAGGGCCCATTCGTGTTTTGGGTCGATGGTGAGGGCTTGCTCGGTGGCTGCGAGGGCGCGTTGGTAGTCGTGTTGGTCGTCGTACAGGTAGCAGAGTTGAAGGTGGAGGTCCGGTGACTCGGGTCGTTGGTCGATGGCGTGGCGGGCGGCTTGCTCGGCTTCGTCGTGGCGTCGTAGCTGTCGGAGTTGGGTGATGCGCCAGACCAGGGCCCATTCGTGTTTTGGGTCGATGGTGAGGGCTTGCTCGGCGGCGGCCAGGGCGCGCTCGTGCTGGTCGTCGTACAGGTAGCAAAGTAAAAGATGGAGGTCCGGTGAGTCGGGTCGTTGGTTGATGGCGTGGTGGGCGGCTTGCTCGGCTTCGTCGTGGCGTCGTAGCTG
>NZ_JBNCKM010000015.1:4355-70535 GCF_049841535.1 Micromonospora sp. DT53 | reverse complement strand
TACAGCTTCCACGCCGAAATCACAGTCTTCGAGAAAGGACTTGCCTCCCGCTCACAGCGCTAAACGCAACGGCGTTGTCCTGGATGTAGTGGCATCCACCGCGCCCGACACCACTGCTTCCAGGATCGAGCACGATCTTGGACGCGGGATTTGTCGGCCGTCGTGCGCCGCGGGCGCGGAGTACGGCTACGCACTGGGTGATCGACTCGCGTTCCTGAAAGTCGGGGTATCCAAGTCGGGTGGATGGCCCGGTTTCCTGGAAACCGAGTCGATCAGCCGGCCCAGCCCGCATTCGCCCGCCTGTCACATCCGGACATCCGCAGGTCCGGCGGCGGCAGGTCGGGCACCGGCGCACCTGGCGACGGCGGCACGGCCAGACCGCAGCGCGGCCAGACCGCAGCGCGGCCAGACCGCAGCGCGGTCAGACGTAGAGCGAGGTGAACGGCGCCCACGGCAGGTTGCGCAGCACCGAGAAGGCCAACCACGCGCCCAGGAAACCACCGATGACCTTCGAGCTGATCCGCAGCTCGGGCAGTCGCCAACCGAACGCCTGGTTTCCCGCCCAGGCCACGAAGAGGTACGCGAGGAACGGCAGCGCGAAGACGAACAGGAAGTGGTGCCGGGCGGCGGCCGGCAGGTCGGCGTGCAGCACATACCAGAGTGCGCGGGTGCCACCACAGCCTGGGCAGTCCAGCCCGGTGGTCAACTTGAGCAGACAGGTGGGCGCGGCATCCGGGTCGGCGTGGGTCGGGTTGCTGAGCATCGCGTAGCTCATGCCGATGCCCACGCAGCCGAGCGCGGCCAGCGGAACCGCCCAGCGCGGGGAACGTTCGTAGAGCCGGAGCACGAACCGGGTGAGCCGATCCGGCTCAGGCGCCGGGTAGCCACCGGGCGGGGTCGTCGGCCAACCCTCCGGACCCGAGCCGCCGGGACCGAACCCGGCGGGAGCGAACCCGTGCGGACCCGCACCACCAGGACCGGAATCGCCGGGGCCGAAGCCGTCGGGCGGCGCCGTGTGGACCGCGCCGGGGGCGGGCTGCGGCTGGTTGACCGGTCCGGGAACGCTCGTCACACGCTCACGGTACACCGGACACGCCGGCCAATGCGGCCGTGAGCGGACCGGCCAGGTCGCCGGCCGCCGGCGGCGCCACCGCGTCCAGGCCGAGCCAGCCGGCGAGCCGATACAGCTCGGCGGCGAGTGCCACCGCGGTCTCCCCCGGGTCGGCGCCGGGTTCGAGCCAGGCGGCCGGCACCAGCAACACCCCGGCCCTGCGATCGGCCTTCAGATCGACCCGGGCGGTGAACCTGTCGCCCTGCAGGAACGGCAACACGTAGTAGCCGTAGACCCGCTGTGGCGCCGGGACGTAGATCTCGATCCGGTAGCTGAAGTCGAACAGCCGCTCGGTGCGGGCACGTTCCCAGATCAGCGGGTCGAAGGGGCTGACCAGCGTGTTGCCCCGCACCCAACGGGGCAACCGGGCGGACGTGTGCAGCCAGGCCGGCTGCCGCCAGCCCGCCACGGTGACCGGCACCAGCTCACCGGCCTCGGCCAGCTCCGCGACGGCCTGCCGGGCGCCGGCCAGCGGCAACCGGAAGTAGTCGCGCAGCTCCGGCTCGGCGGCCACGCCGAGCGACCGCGCGGCGAGGGCCACAAGCGTGCGGTACGCCTCGGCGTCGCTCGGGGTGGGCGCGGCCAGCACCGTCGCGGGCAGCACCCGCTCGGGCAGGTCGTAGCGGCGGGCGAAGGAGGTGCTGCGCTCGGCGGCGGCCACCTCCCCGGCCCAGAACAGGAACTCCAACGCCCGCTTGACCGCCGACCAGTTCCACCCCCAGTTGCCGGTCTCCCGGGGCGCGTCGTGCTCGATCTCGGCGGCGGTCAGCGGCCCTCGGGCGGCCACCTCGTCCCGAACCCAGGCGACCAGATCCGGCTGCTCCTGGGCGATCCGTCGCATGCCGCCCCAGGATTCGCTGTGCGCCCGGGCCATCCGCCAGCGCAGCATCGGGTGCAGCTCCACCGGCACCAGCGACGCCTCATGGCCCCAGTATTCGAACAGCTCACGCGGGCGTCGGTAGGCAGCCTGGTCGAGCAGGGTGGTCGGGTAGGGCCCGAGCCGGCTGTAGAGCGGCAGGTAGTGCGCGCGTTGCAGCACGTTTACCGAGTCCATCTGGATCAGCCCGACCCGGCCCAGCACCCGGCGCAGATGCCGGCGCGTCGGCACGCCGGTTGGCGCCGGGTCGGCGAAGCCCTGGGCGGCGAGCGCCACACGGCGGGCCTGGGCGAGCGAGAGTGATTCCGGTGCGGTCATCGTCGGCGACGATAATTCATCGGTACGACGCCGGTGCGGGAAGCTGGACGTGACGACCAACGGGGCATAGAACGGTGCAATGCTGACCATCCGTCGGGAGGAGCCGGACGACGCCGAGGCGGTCGCCCGGGTACACGTGCACGGCTGGCAGGCGGGCTATGTCGGCTTCATGCCGGACGAGGTGCTGCGGCGGCTGAACGTGGCGGCGTGGGCACAGCGCCGTCGCGACATCGGCACCGCCGACCCGGAACACCCGTTCACCACCCTGCTCGGCGAGGTGGACGGGTTGGTCGTGGGCTTCACCACGTTCGGGCCGTACCGCCGCGACCAGGACCGCGACGACCTGGACCCGACGGTCGGCGAGGTGGTGGCGATCTACGTGGAGCCGGCGTGCTGGGGTGACGGGACCGCCACCGCGCTCCTGGCCGCCGCCCGGGCGGGGCTGCACGAGCAGGGCTGGACCGACTATCGGCTGTGGGTGCTGGCGGACAATCGGCGGGCTCGCCGGTTCTGCGAGCGCGCCGGCCTGTCACCGGACGGTGAGCGGTCGACCTACCAGGTGCCGCTGGCCGGCGGGGGTCCGCCGGTCGGGCTTGTCGAGTTGCGGTACGCCGGACGCCTCGACCGCTGACCCGTTCGGGGTCAGCCACCGGCGGATCGGCAGGAAGGCCAGCAACGCCAGACTGATCCACACGTAGGCGTTGCTGCCCAGGAAGCCGTCGACGCCTGTGAAGTCCTTCTCCCAGAACCAGACGGTCCGGCTGATCAACAGCGCGTACCCGATGGTCGCGGCGACCAGCAGGACCCGCCGTCGGCGGCCGGCCGGCGCGGCCATCGCGTTGTCGACCAACAGGATCAACGCGGGCAGCAGCCAGACCAGGTGGTGCACCCAGGTGACCGGGCTGACCAGGCACATCACCGCGCCGGTCAGCGCCAGGCCGGTCGCCTCGTCGCCGGCCGCGACGGCGGCCCGGGACCGCCAGGCCCAGAGCGCCAGGGTGCCGAGCACCAGCAGTAGCCACAGCAGGGTGCTCGGGTGCTCCGGGTCGAGCCGGGCGACCACCCCGCGCAGCGACTGGTTGGAGACGAAGGCCAACTCGCCCACCCGGCCGGTGTTCCACAGCGCCTCGGTCCAGAACTCCCGGGACGCGTCCGGGAAGAGCGCGGCGGCCAGCAGCGAGACCCCGGCGGCCGTGCCGCTGGCGGTGAACGCCGCCCGCCAGCGCCCGGTCACCAGCAGGTAGACGATGAACACGCCAGGGGTCAGCTTGATCGCCGTGGCGAGGCCGATGCCCACCCCGGTCCACCGGTTGCCGGCCGGCAGCAGCCGCAGCAGGTCCACCGCCACCAGGAAGAGCAGCAGCGTGTTGACCTGACCGAAGTTGACAGTCTCCCGCATCGGCTCGAACGCGGCGACCAGGCAGAGCGCCACGGCGAGGGCGAACCACCGGGTCCAGCCGGCGCGCCGGGCGATCGGGTCGACCAGCCACCAGATCAGCACGGCGGTGGTGGCCACGCTGGCGAGCACGCTCACCACGATCGCGGCCGACCACGGCAGGTACGCCATCGGCAGCATGACCAGCGCGGCGAACGGCGGGTAGGTGAAGCCGTACTGGGTGCCCGGCTTGAGGTAGTCGTAGATCTCCCCGCCGTCGTGCACCCACCAGGTCAGCGCGCCGTAGTAGACCTTCAGGTCGAAGAACCCGTGCCGGACGGCCGCCACGGCGAGAAACCCGGCGACCGCCGCGGCGAGCACCACCACCCCGACGACCTGCCTGGTCGTCCTGTTGGCACCCTGCGCCACCGTCGTCTCCCCCGCCCTGCGTAGGCTTCCGTCCCATGGCTCTCGGGTACGTCCGCCCGGCGCGTCCCGAGGACGCCGGCGAGATCGCACGCATCCAGCTCGCGACCTGGCGGGTCGCGTACCGCCGGATCCTGCCTCGGCATGTGCTCGACAACCTGGACGAGGCGTTCCTCGCCCGGCGGTGGAGCGCCGCGGTGCTGGAGCCGCCCTCCGGCGCGCACCGGGTGCTGGTCGCCGTCGAACAGGCCGAGCAATCGTATCTGGTGGGTTTCGCCGCCTCCGGCCCGGCCGACGGCGAGGCGTTGGCCCCGGGTGAGCCGGCCGACGCGCTCGGGCCGGACGTGGCGGCGGTGACCGACCTGCTCGTGGAGCCGCGTTGGGGCCGGCGGGGGCACGGCAGTCGGCTGCTCGCCGCCACCGTCGACCTGTGGCGGGAGGACGGGATGAGTCGGGCGGTGGCCTGGGCGTTCGATGGTGACGAGGCGACCCGCACGTTCCTCACCAGCACCGGTTGGGAGCCCGACGGCGCGGCCCGCGCACTGGACGTCGACGACATGTTGGTGCCGCAGGTGCGCCTGCACGTGGGCGTGCCGACCGAGAAGGTTCCGGTCGAGTGAACCGGTGTGGCGGCCCCAGCAGGGCCGCCACACCGGGCCGGTCAGCCCTTGTCCGAGCCGTCGTTGGCGTCGCGGACGAAGTACCGCTGGAACACCACGAAGATGATCGCTACCGGGATGGTGGCCAGCAGCGCGGCGCCGAGCTTGAGCGGGTACTGGGTGCCCTTGCCGAGCGAGCCGCTGACCAGGTCGGCCAACCCGCGCGGCAGGGTGAACAGGTCCGGGTCCTGCACCGACACCAGGCTGTGCGGGAACTCGTTCCAGGAGCCCTGGAACGACAGGATGGTGAGGGTGATCAGCGCTGGTTTCGCCATGGGCAGCACCACCGACCAGAAGGTACGGAAGATGCTCGCCCCGTCGATCCGGGCGGCCTCCTCGACACTCACCGGAATCGACTCGAAGAACTGCTTCATGATGAACACGCCCGCCGCGTCGGCCAGCAGCGGCACCACCAGCCCGGCGTAGCTGTTGTAGAGGCCGAGTTGGTTGAGCACCAGGAACTTCGGAATCAGCAGCACCACACCGGGCACCGCCAGCACCGCGATGACGGCGGCGAACAGCCCGCTGCGGCCCCGGAACCGCAGCCGGGCCAGCGCGTACCCGGCGAGCGAGTCGAAGAAGACCCGGCCGAGGGTGACAAGCACCGTCACCAGCAGCGAGTTGCCCAGCCACAGCGGAAAGTTGGTGCCGGCGAAGATCCGTTCGAAGCCGGCCAGCGTGAGCGGGTCCGGAAACGGTGACAGCGGGTTCGCCGCCGCGTCGGGCTCGGTCTTGAGCGCGTTGCCGATCTGGATGACGAACGGGTAGAGGAACACCAGCCCGAAGAAGACGAGCGTGGCGTACCCCAGGAAGCGGGTTGCCAGGGTGCGGGCGGCGCGCTGCTGACGCCGCGCGGGCGCCGCCGCCGGGCGGTCGGTGAGCACTGCCATCTCAGGACCTTTCCGGTACGCGCCGACGCCGCCAGCCGCGGCGCGGCCGGTCGGTGTCCCGCTCGGCCAGCGCCCGGCGCTGGATCAGTGTGAGCACGATGATGATCAGGAAGAGGACGAAGGAGATCGCCGCGCCGGAGCCGTAGTCGAAGTCTGCGAAGGCGGTCCGGTAGGACAGGTACGCCGGGGTGAGCGTGGTCTTGGCCGGGTCGCCCTGGCTCATCACGTACACCTGGTCGAAGACCTGCCAGGAGCCGATCATGCCGAGGGTGAGCACCAGAAACATGGTGGGCCTGATCATCGGCAGGGTGACGTACCGGAAGCGCTGCCACCGGGACGCGCCGTCGAGGGTGCTCGCCTCGTCCAGGGTGACCGGCACGTTCTGCAGCCCGGCCAGGAACATCAGCATGAAGGTGCCGGAGGTGGTCCAGACGACCAACGTGATGATCGAGATCATCGCCACGCTCGGGCCGGCCAACCAGTCCCACCAGGTCAACCCGAACGGGCCGCCGTCGGTCAGCGCCGCCGGTGGCGAGTCGACGCCGACCGCGCCGAACAGCAGGTGCAGCACGCCCCGGGAGTCGGCGAACCACTCCGGGCCGTCGATCCCGAGGAAACCGAGCAGCGCGTTCACCGCGCCGGAGTTGGCGAAGAGGAACAGGAACACCACGCTGATGGCGACCGAGCTGGTCACCGAGGGGAAGTAGAAGGCGCTGCGGAAGAAGCTCTTGCCCTTGAGCATCCGGTTGTTGACGACCAACGCCAGCCCGAGCGCGAGCACTGTCTGCGCCGGCACCACGATCGCCACGTAGTAGATGTTGTTGCGGATGCTGGTCATGAAGTCGCGGCGGGCCAGCCCGTCCTCGGTGAACAACTGGGTGTAGTTGTGCGCGCCGACGAACGGAACGTCGCCGGTGAACGGGCTGCCCTGGCCGTTCCAGTCGGTCAGGCTGACCCAGAGCGCCATCAGGATGGGCAGCAGCAGGAACAGCCCCAGAATGACGATCACCGGTGCGACGAAGAGCCAGCCGGCGAGGTTCTCGTTGCTCCGGATGCCGCCCCTGCGTCGGCGGGCGCCGGCCCCGCCCGCGGTCGCCACGGCGGTCAGTGTCTCGGTTGCCATCTTCCCTCCCTTCCTCTGTCCGGTCGACGTGCGGCGGGGGCCCCGGTGCTCGCCAGGGCCCCCGCCATCACCTCAGCTTCCGCCGAGCGCCGCCTTGGCGTTCTTGTCGAAGTTCTGCAGCAGTGTCTTCGGGTCGCCGTTGGCCAGCCCCTGCAGGCCGGTGTCGAGGTCCTTGAGGACGCTGTCCATCTTCGGGGCGTTCACCGGGCCCTGGGCGTACGCGGCGCCGTCGATGAACACCTTGTCCGCCGGGAAGGCGGCGGTGTACTGGTCGCGCGCCGACTGGCGGGACGGCATGACGCCGAACGCCTTCGCGAAGGTCATCTGCTGTTCGCCGCTGGTCATCGCCTCGACGAACTTGATCGCCTGATCCTTGTACCTGCTCTTCGCGGCGATGCCCCAGCACTGGGTGAAAGACAGGGTGCCCTGCCCCTTGGGACCGGCCGGCAGCGCCACGACCTTGTACTTCACGTTCGGGAAGTCGTTCTGGAGAGCACCCTTGATCCAGTTGCCCTCGATGGTCATCACGGCCTTGCCCTTGCCGAACGCCTCACCGGACCAGCCGGCGTCGAGCTGCTTCGGGAACTTGGCCAGGCCGGTGCCGAGCATGGTCTTGACGTACTGGAGGGCGGCGAGGTTCTCCGGGGTGTCGGCGGTGGGCTGCTTGCCGTCCTTGCTCACCAGCCAGCCGCCGTTCTGCACCATGAAGGCGCCGATCCGGTCGCGGGTGTCACCGAGGGCCAGCGGGACCTGCCCCTTGGCCTTGATCTTCTGGGCGGCGGCGGTGAGCTGCTCCCAGGTCGTCGGCACGTCGGCGTCGGTCAGCCCGGCCTTGCTCCACAGTTCGGTGTTGATCTGCAGGGCCAGGGTCGAGAAGTCCTTGGGCGCGCAGTAGAGCTTGCCGTCGTACGTGAAGGCGGTGCGCAGGCTCTCGTAGAAGTCGCCCGAGTTGCTGATCTTGTCGCCGTACGGCTCCAGGGCGCCGACGCTGGCGTAGTTGGCGAACTGGGCCGCGTCCACGTAGAAGACGTCCGGCGGGGTGCCACCGGCGAGGGCCTGACCGAGCTGCTGGGTGAGGTCCTGCGCCGGGGTGACGGTCGCGGTGTTGCCGGAGCTGCTGGCCCACTTCGCGGCGGCGTCCTGCACGGCCTTGGTCTCGGCGTCGCCGGACGAGCCGATCAGGATCTGCAGGCTGGCCGGGCCGCTGGACTGGGCGGTGTCGCCGGAGGAGTCGTCGAAGCCACTGCCGCAGGCGGCGGAGCCGAGGAGGGCGACGGCGGCGAGGCCGGCCACCGCTGCCCGGGTGATTGTTCGAGGTGCCATGGTTTCTCCTGGTGGGGGGTGGGACTACGCGGTGTGCCGCAGCGCCAACGAGGGCTGGAGCAGCACGGGGGTGGGGGTCTCGTGGTCGCCGTCGAGGACCCCGGTGAGCAGGTCCACGCAGCGGGCGGCGGCGGCGCCGAGTGGTTGACTGACGCTGGTCAGCCCGACAGCGGCGGCCACCGGCGTGTCGTCGAAGCCGATCACCGACACGGGCGGGTCGACGCCGCGAATCGCCTGGAGGGCGCCGAGGGCGAGTGAGTCACTGGCGCAGACCACGGCGCTCGGCGCCACGGTCTCGAGCAGGTCGCGCATCAGGCGTTCGCCCTCGGCGATGCCGTCCTCGGTCTCCCGGTGCAGCCCGGCCGGGTCGACGCCGGCCGCCCGCAACGCGTCGCGCCAGCCGGCCCGCCGGTCGTCGCCGACGCCGGAGCCGACCGGCCAGCCGATGAAGGCGATCCGCCGGTGGCCGGCGTCGAGCAGACGCCGGGTGGCCAGGGTGGTGCCGGCGGCGCCGTCCACGTCCACCCAGGGGTGCGCGTCGAGCGCGTCCCACGGGCGACCGAAGGTCACGAACGGCACGTCCCGGTCGGCGAGCCATTCGGTTCGCGGGTCGCCGTACTTGGTGCCCACCAGCACGAACGCGTCCAACTCGTAGGTGCCGAGCAGGTCGCCGTAGGTGGCGATCTCCCGGTCGTCGTCGGTGGCGGTGTAGAGCAGCACCCGGTAGCCGGCGGCGTCGGCGGTCTCGGTGAGGCCGTGCAGGAAGCGGTCGAGCACGGAGCCGTTGATGCCGTCACGGGTCGGTTCGATCCGGGCGGCGATGAGGCGGGACCGGCCGGTGCGCATCTGTCGGGCGGCCTGGTTGGCCCGGTAGCCGAGCGCGTTTATCGCGTCCTCGACCCGCTGACGGGTCTCCTGCCGCACGATGTGCGGGGCGTTGAGCACGTTGGACACCGTCTGCCGGCTGACTCGGGCGTGCCGGGCCACCGTCGCGATGGTCACCTTTTCGGCCACTTAATCCCTCTCGCCATCTTGAACGATCCAATTTGGATAAGGCAGGATTGGATCGTTCAAGTTTCTGGAATGTTTCGCACTTTGCACCGCCAGCGGCGCGTTGTCAAGATGGCCGCCGCGCACCCCGAGGATCTGGAGCCGCACCGTGATCGAACGCCAGCTGCAACCCCTCCTGCACGAGTTGGTCGGGGTGGTCCTCGCCCCGACCAGCGCGCTGGGGGACGCGACCGGGCAGATCCGCCCGACCGGCGTCCAGGGCGTCTTCCACGCCGACGCCCGGGTGCTCTCCCGCGCCGAGCTGCGAGTCGACGAACGGGAGCTCGAAGGGCTGACCCGCGGCGACGAGGGCCCGCACGGCGCACACTTCGTGAGCCTGGCCCGCTGGCTCGGCGACCCCACGCCCGACCCCACCGTCCGCGTCGACCGGATCCGGCGGGCCACCCGCAACGGCCTCACCGAAGAGCTGCGGATCGTCTCCACCGCCACTGTCGGCGTACAGGCCACCGTCACCGTCGACCTCGGCTGCGACCTGGCACCCATCGAGGTCGTCAAGTCCGGTGGCGCCACCGACGCGCTGGCGGCCACTACCGGTCAGCCCGGCACGCTTACCTGGTCCGGCGCCGGGATCACCGTCACCGTCACCGCACCGGGTGCGGACGTGCTGCTCGGCGGCGAGCGGGCCACCGCACCCCGGCTGGCCTGGCCGGTCGACCTGCCCCCCGGCGGGGAGACGGTGCTGCGCTGGCAGTTGACCATCGACGACCCGCGCGCCGTCGTCGTCGGCCCGGCCGGAGAGCCCGAATGGTCCCGACCCGAGGTGACCGCCGACGACCGACGGCTGATCCGACTGCTCGACCGCAGCCTGGACGACCTGCGCGGTCTCCGACTGGCCGAGACCGACGCACCCGGCGACGTGTTCCTCGGCGCGGGGGTGCCCTGGTTCCTCACCCTGTTCGGCCGGGACAGCCTCTGGGCCGCCCGGATGATGCTGCCGCTCGGCACCGACCTGGCCGCCGGCACCCTGCGCGTACTGGCCCGTCGGCAGGGCACCCGCGTCGACCCGGCAACCGGCGAGGCCCCCGGCAAGATCCTGCACGAGCTGCGCCGCCACGAGTTCGCCCTGCCCGACGACGGACTGCGCCTTCCACCGGCGTACTACGGCACCGTCGACGCCACAATGCTCTGGGTCAACCTGCTGCACGACGCGTGGCGTTGGGGCATGCCCGCCGAGCAGATCGAGCCTCTGCTGCCGCACCTGGAGGCGGCGCTGCGCTGGCTCGGCGAGCACGCCGACCCGGACGGCGACGGCCTGGTCGAGTACGTCGACACCACCGGGCACGGGCTGTCCAACCAGGGCTGGAAGGACTCCGGTGACGCCGTCCGCTTCCGCGACGGCACCCTGGCCACCGCGCCGATCGTGCTGGCCGAGGTGCAGGGGTACGCGCACGAGGCCGCCGTGAACGGCGCCGCCCTGCTGGACGCCTTCGGCCGACCGGGCGCCGACCGCTGGCGCGAACACGCCGCCGCGCTTGTCGACCGGTTCCGCAAGAGCTTCTGGGTCGACGGCCGGCACGGACCGCAACCCGCGCTGGCCCTGGACCGCGACAAGCGCCCGGTCGACTCGCTGACCAGCAACATCGGCCACCTGCTCGGCACCGGCCTGCTCGACCGCGACGAGGAGGCCCAGGTCGCGCTCCTGCTCACCACCGACACGATGGCCGCCGGGTTCGGGCTACGCACCATGTCCAGCGACGACGCCGGGTTCAGCCCGCTGTCGTACCACTGTGGCTCGATCTGGACCCACGACACCGCGATCGTGCTCGGCGGGCTGGCCCGCGCCGGGCACCGCGACGCCGCCCTCGGTCTGGCCGACGGGCTGCTGAATGCGGCCGAGGCGTTCGACTACCGGATGCCGGAGCTGTACGGCGGCGACGACCGGGCACTGGTGAACCGTCCGGTGCCGTACCCGGCCTCGTGCCGACCGCAGGCGTGGGCGGCGGCGGGCGCGGTGCTGCTGCTCCAGGCCGCCACGGGGCTCTACCCGGACGTGCCGGGCGGGACGGTCCGGCTGGCACCCCTGGCGGGAGCGGAGTTCGGTGCCGTGGCGGTCGACGGGCTCCGCGTGGCCAACACCCCCGTGCACGTCACTGTCGACCGCACCGGCGAAGCCACAGTCACCGGCCTCCCCAGTCCCCTGACCCCAACCCCACCCGCCCCCACCCAACGCCGTCCCACAGCCCCTCTCCCCCACTAGACCGACCCAACCCCCACCCCACCCCACCCCACCCCGCCCTACCCCGCCCCGCCCCGCCCCGCCCCCCGCCCCGTCGATCATGGAGTTGTGGTGGGCAACAGCTCCATTTGTGCCCCTTATGCGAGGCACCACAACTCCATGATCGACACAGGCTGGGCCGGACGCGCCGGCGATCTTGCGGCTTCGGTTGTCCAGATGGGCCGAATGTTCTCCATGTCGCTACAGAAACTGCACGACCGCGGGGGTCAGGGGGTTAGTTCGGCGATCAGCTCGTCGTCGTCCACCGCGCCCGTCGGGTGGAAACCCAGGGAGGCGTAGAGAGCGGCGGCCGGAGTGTTGTCGGGGTGGTACGAGAGGCGGACCGGGGGGTTGCCGTCCCGGGCCGCCAGCCAGGGGGCCAACGTGCGGACGGTGGCCCGGCCGACGCCGTGGCCCTGCTCGGCGGCGTCGATCAGCATTCCACCGATCCAGTGCGAACCGTCGTCGTCCACGCCCCACATGACGTGGCCGACGACGGTTTCGTCGGCGTACACCGCGAGCGAGGTCCACACCTCGGAGCGCATGCTGAGCAGCAGGTAGCGGGCGCCCAGCGCGGCCACGAACCGGCGCTGGTCGTCGCGCGGGGCGACGTCGGCCACCGCCCGCCAGTTGTCGTCGTCGACCGGCCGCAGCGTGACTCGCCGCCCGGCGCGGTCGACATGTCCACCATTGATCATCGGGGCAGCCTAGGGGCGGCCGGTCCGCGCCGCGACCAGGTTTCGCCCGCCCGCTCAGTCGAGCAGGGCGTCCAGGCCGACGGTGAGACCGGGGCGGTTGCGCACCGCGCGGACGGCCAGCAGCACACCCGGCATGAACGACACCCGGTCGTACGAGTCGTGCCGGATCGTCAGCGTCTCGCCGGTGCCGCCGAAGAGCACCTCCTGGTGGGCGACGAGGCCGGTGGCGCGCACCGCGTGCACGCGTACCCCGTCGATCTCGGCGCCGCGCGCACCCGGCACCTCGTCCTTGGTGGCGTCCGGCACCGGGCCGAGACCGGCCTCGGCGCGGGCCTGGGCGATCTGCCGGGCGGTGTGGGTGGCGGTGCCGCTCGGAGCATCCAGCTTGCGCGGGTGGTGCTGCTCGATGATCTCGACGGACTCGAAGTGCCGGGCGGCGCGCGCGGCGAACTGCATCATCAGCACCGCGCCGATGCCGAAGTTCGGGGCGATGACCACGCCCACCTCGGGCCGGTCGGCCAGCCAGCCACGCACCTGCTCCAGCCGCTGCTCGGTGAAGCCGGTCGTGCCGACCACCGCGCTGATGCCCTGCTCGATGCACCACTGGAGGTTGTCCATGACGACGTCCGGCGTGGTGAAGTCGACGACCACCTCGGCGCCGGAGACGGCGGCGCGGCTGTCACCCTGGTCGATCGCCGCCGCCAGTTCGAGGTCGTCGGCGGTGTCGACCGCCTTGCACACCTCGATGCCCATGCGGCCGCGGGCACCCAGCACGCCGACCCGCAGCGGCCCGGCCGGGGTCTTCTCCTGCTCGTCAGTCACGGGCACAACCTATCCCAATCGGGACGTGCCCCATCCCCGGGACCGGCCCCTGCCCAGCAGCCGGGCGCCGGAGGGGTCACTGTCCCGGGCACGACGAAAAGGGGCCCGATCAGGGGCACGGGGACCGCCACGACAGGCCGGGAAAATACCGCCGCCACTCGACGTCGGACAGCGTGGTGGGCGGCGACTCGCACAGCTCCCGTTGGATCCGGTCCGGGTCCAGGTCCCACAGGGCGACCCCACCGTCGGGGGCGAAGACGCTGTGCGGTCCCGCGCCCGGCAGTTGTCCCAGCACCGACCGACCGTCCGGGGTGAATTCCGTGAAGTCGCCGGGCACCACGGCGAACCTGCTGAACAGGCCACCCGGATCCTCGCGTCGCCAGACTTCGAAGTCGCTACCGGTGTAGCTGGAGGTGGAGGTGCCGACCAGGGTCTTCCCGTCCGGGCTGACGTCCAGTTCGTGCAGACCCACGTCGCTGGCGAGGGCCGCCCCGACGACCGGGTGGTCGAGGTCGGTGATGTCCCAGGTCTGAACCGTGCCGGTTTCCGTGTCGACGACCACCGTGTTCGGGTCGGTGACCATGAGGCCGGCATCGGCGTCGTCCAGCGGGATGGTGCCGTCCCGGCGACCGGGGTGGTACGGGTCGCCCAGGTCCCACAGCCGGCTGACCACCTGGTTGTTCGTGTCGCGGTCGTCGATGAACGCCACTTTCCGGCGACGTTCGTAGAGCAGGCCGCCCGCACGGGCGGCATCGTTCAGCACACCGGCCCGCACCGGGTGGGACCTGTCGCGCACGTCCCACAGCTGGATGTCCTTGACGCCCCACGCCGCCAGCACACCGTCATCGAGGAACCACAGGTGTTGGGCGGCCTCGGCGTTGTCGAAACGGGCGGCCTCGGTCGGTGCCCGCGGGTCGCGGACATCCAGCAACCGGATCGTCCGGCTCTGGCTGTCACCCGCGGCGAGGTGGTGGCCGTCCGGGCTGGCGACCAGCGTGAACTCGCCGCTGGTGCGGGTGGGCCGGGGCAGGTCGGCGACGGGCATCGGTCGGTGCGGGTCGGAGACGTCCCAGAGTCGGAAGCCGCTGCCGTCCGCGTTTCGGCTGATCACCGTCCGGTCGTCGGGCAGGAACACGGCCGCGTTCCAACCCCCGGGCAGTTGTCCGGCCAGCGCGGGTGGCCGGACGCCGACGTCCCACAGTCGCGCCCCCGCCGGCCCGTCAGGCCCGACATTTGTCAGCACGTATCGACCGGCGAACCCGAACGCTCGGCCCGGCACCGGATCGCCCACCGCGTTGAGGTCGCCGGTGAGCACCGGCGCGGTGGGCGACCAGACCCGGATCGTGCCACCGTCGGTGCCGTTGGCGAGGCCGCGCCCGTCCGGTCGAAAGGCCACCGACCCGCTGGGATCGACACCCGGCAGGGTCGCCCACAGGTTGACGGAGCCGCTGGCGCTGCCGCGATCGATCCGCCACAGCTTTACCTCGCCGGTGGTGCTGGCGGTGGCGAACAGCGTGCCGTCGGACCGGAAGGAGAGCGAGAAGATCGAGCCGTCGTGCGCCGGGTTGCCGAGCGTCTGGTCCTGAAGCGAACGGGGATGGCGGGGATCGGCCACGTCCCACGCGTTGACCACTCCCTGGGCGCCACCGGCGGCCAGCACCGTGCCCACCGGGCTGAAGGCGACCGCGTCGGCCGTCAGCACCGGCAACTCGACCAACTGCGAGAGCCGCCGAGGATCACGGACGTCCCACAGGGACACCGTGCTGCCCCGCTCCCTGTCGTCGGTGATCAGGTGGGCGACGGCCAACGTCCGGCCATCCGGGCTGAACGCCACCCCGCGCAGCCCGGACCCACCGATCGTGCGGCTGTCGATCAGGGTCGGTCGGGTCGGATCCCTAATGTCCCAGAGTCGGAGCGTTCCGTTGTCGCCGCCGGTCGCCACCGTGTGGCCGTCCGGCGCGACCGCCACCGAGTAGGTCACCGAACGCGGGGTCGGCACGCTGGCCACCTCGACCGGACGGGCCGGATCGGTGATGTCCCAGAGGCTCAGGCTCTCCGGTGACCCCCCGACCACCAGCCGGCCGTCGGGGGTCAGCCCGATGGCTGTGCTGCCCGAACGCGGGATGACGCCCTTCGGGGCGGGGTGCCGGGGATCCGCGACGTCCCACAGCCGGATGCTCCAGTCGTGGGACGAGCTGACAAGCGTACGACCGTCCGGCGTGTAGGCCAGGTTGAAGACCTGCTTCTCGTGGCCGGTCAGCAGCTGCGGGCGTGGCTCGGCGTAGGAGGCGTACAACGCCTGTCGGGCCTCCGGTGTGGCGGCGGTGCGGTAGGCGGTCAGGCTGAGGGCGAGCGCCACCTCCGGCCTGCTCGACCGCATCGCGTTCGCCTGGGCGGCCAATCGGCGGGAGGCGATCTGCGCGTCCAGCCGCTCCACCCGGGCTCGCTGCTGCACCGCCATCACCGCCCCCGAGCCCAGCAGCAGCACCAGGACGGCGATCACCCCGACCGCGGCGCGCCGCAACCGCCGCAGGCGCAGGCTTCCGGCCAGGAAGGACCGCTCCACCGGGCTCAGCCTGTCGACCTCGTCCTTCGGCAGGAACTTGCGGGTCACCGTCAGCCGCGCCCCGGACAGCAGGTCTCCCCGGTCACGCCCGCCGGTCTGCCACAGCTGGGCGGCGTCGGAGAGTTGCTGCCGGGCCACCAACCTTGCCCGATCCTCGTTGACCCAGGAGCGCAGTCGGGGCCAGGCGTGCAGGAGCGTCTCGTGGCTGACCCGGACCACGCCGTCCGGGTCGATGCCGACCAACCGGCGAGCGGCGAGCCGCTCCAGCACCACCGGGGCGGCGGAGCCCAGCCCGTGCAGCAGTTCGGCACGCGGCACCGGCCGGGCCGTGTCCGTGCCGCCGTCCCCCACCCGGGTCAGCCGCAACAGCAGCTTGCGGGCGGCAACCTGCTCCGGCGCGTCGAGTCCGTCGTACGTGTCCTCGGCGGTCTTGGCGATCGCCCCGTTGAGCCCGCCGCTGTCCCGGTAGCCGGCGACGCTCAACCGGTTGCCGGTACGGCGCCGCCACGTTTCCCAGAGCACGTGGGACAGCAACGGCAGTGCGCCCGGCTCCGGCCCTCGGGGCCGACCGGCGCCCAGCTCGTGCAGCGCCAGCTCGGCCAGGCCGTCGCCGATCTCCAGACCGGCCTGGGCGGCCGGGCCGTCGATCGCCCGGCGCAGCTCGATACCCGTCAACGGCCCGACCACCACCCGCGCACCGGCCAGCAGCCCGGCGAAAGCCGGATCCTCGCTCGCCACACCGTAGAAGTCGGCCCGCAGAACGGCCACCACGACGGCGTGCGGGGCGCCGCCCGCGCGGGGCGCGGCCAGCGCCGCGAGGCAGCCCGCGAAGGCCGCCCGGGCCTCGTCGCCGACGTCGAGGGTGAACAACTCCTCCAGCTGGTCGACGAGGAGCAGCACCGTCCGCCGCTGGGCCATGGCCTCGACCAGGTCGACGGCGGCTTCCGGCCGCTCGGCCAACCTGCCGCCCGCATCCGGGTGTTCGTCACCGAGGGCTCGGGCAAGCGCCGCGAGCGGCCCGGAGCCCGGGGTCAGGACCGGCAGGATCACCGGCCACACCGGTGGCTCACCGTCGCCAATGGCCAGCCCGTCCCGCCGTACGCGGGCCAACAGACCCGCGTGCAGGAGTGACGTCTTGCCACTGCCCGATGGCCCGAGCACCAGCAGCGTGCCCGGGTCGGCCAGCCGCCGCGCCGCCGCATCGACAAGCGCGGCAGTCGCCGACTCCCGCCCGAAGAACACGTCGGCGTCCTTCTCCCGGAACGCATCCAGGCTCCGGTAGGGACTCGGGCCGCTGGACTGTGCGACGGGAACGCCATCGGGGTCGGTGACCGGGCGGTACGCCGGGTTGTCGGCGAGGACGAGCCGGCCGGAGTGCCCGGCCTCCTGACGCCGGGGCAGCGGTTCGCCGCGCGCCCGCAGCACGTCGAAGAGATGGTGGTACGCGTCGTCAAGGGTCAGCTGCGGCCCGGCGGACGGGTCGCCCCGGTCGAGGAACCCGATCAGTTCGCCGGTGAAGGTGGTGTGCTCGCGGTCCGGGTCGGCCGACGCGAGTTGCTCGGCGGAACTCAGTAGGTAGACGCCGTGCACCGGGGGAAGCCCGGCGAGCGGATCGGTGACCGGCGGGTCCAGGTGGGCCCGCCCGGAGAAGCAACAGTCCAACACGACGACCACGGACGGCGCCTGGCACGCCGTCAGCGCCTCGCGCAGGTCCGAGACCGGGTACGCCTGGTGCGCGGCGAGACCGGGGGTGAGTCGGTCGGTGCCGCTGGCCGCCAGGTACAGCTCACCGCCGGGCCCGCGCAGGCCGTGGCCGACGAAGTAGATCAGCAGGACGGTGGTGGCCTGCTGCGCGGCAGTGGTGACCTCCCGGGCGATGGTGACCGCGTCCGGTGGGTCGTGCACCGCCCGCAGTTGCCCTGCCGGCACCCCGCACCGGGTGCGCAGGCGCTCAACCAACGCGGTGAAGGTACGACCCACCACCGGCACCGAGGGCAGCCCATCGCCGTGGTGGGTTTCGGTGCCGATCACCAGGATCTGTACGCCCCGGCCGGTGAGGTCACCCATGCGTCGCGGGCGGCCCGTCGACGCCGGTCCGGCTGGCCGGCGGCGCGACCACGTCGGTCCCCACCGGGGCAGACGCGTCGGACGTCAGCACGGCGACCAGGTCGACCACATGGGCGCGCACCTGGGCATCGGTCAGCTCGCGGACCCGGTCCGCTTCGAGCTTCACCCGCCGACCGTCAGGCAGGTCGATCTCGATACGGACGGCGCCGCCGCGATGCCGAATCCAGGAGATCAGCGCGGTCGCCAGGGCTGTCGCCACACTGCCCGGGGCCAGCGCCAGCAGGAGCGAGTCGAGCACCGGACCCAGCGCACCGGGCGGCGGCGGCGACTCGTGCCCGGTGACCCGGCCGCGGAGCTCGCCGTCGTCGACGAGCCATTCCTGCAGTGACTCGAGGGCGGCCAGCTGGTCCTCGGCAGACACCATGATCCGTACGTCCACGCCAGCCCCCGCAGCTCGTCTCGACGCGTCGCAGCCTATCGAAGGCGAGCAACGACGTCGATGAGTCGACACGGGCGGCGGCCCGTCGGGCGGGTCAGACCGCGAAGTCTCCAGCGCCGAACGGGCCCACCACGGCCAACGACATCGGGCGGCTGAGCAGCTCGGCGGCGAGGACGTTCACGTCCTCCACGGTGACCTCGTCGACGCGGCGGAGCAACTCGTCGACAGGCATCAGGTCGCCGTAGAGCAGCTCACCCTTGGCCAGCCGGCTCATCCGAGAGCCGGTGTCCTCCAGGCCGAGCACGAAGGAGCCCTTGCTCATCCCCTTGCCCCGGGCCACCTCGGCCTCGGTCAACCCGTCGGCGGCCACCCGGGCCAGCTCGGCGCGGGTCAGGGCCAGCACCTCGTCCACCTTGCCCGGCGCACAACCGGCGTAGACGGCGAACAGGCCGCTGTCGGCGTACTGGCTGGCGTAGGAGTAGACCGAGTACGCGAGGCCGCGCTGCTCGCGGATCTCCTGGAACAGGCGGCTGGACATGCCGCCGCCGAGCACGTTGTTGAGCACCCCGAGGGCGAAGCGCCGATCGTCGAGCCGGTCGATGCCGGGGCAGCCGATGATGACGTGCGCCTGCTCGGTCTCCTTCGGCTCCACCACTGTGGTCGCCGGCTTGGTGCGTACCGCCGGGGTCGCCGCGCGGTGCGGCGCCGGGCTGGCCGGGTCGCTGTCCAGCGGGGTGCCGCGCACGGCCTGACGGACCAGCTTGACCACCGCGGCGTGGTCGAGGTTGCCGGCGGCGGCGATGACGATCTGCGGCGCGGTGTAGCGGCCCCGGTAGAAGCTCTGGATCTGCCGCCGGGTCATCGGGGTGACGGTCTCCGCGGTGCCGGAGATCAGCCGACCCAGCGGGTGATCGCCGTAGACGGCCTGGACGAAGAGGTCGTGCACCTCGTCACCCGGCTCGTCGTCGTGCATGGCGATCTCCTCCAGGATCACGCCACGCTCGGTCTCGACGTCGGCCGGCTCCAACAGCGAGTCGGCGACCAGGTCGCACATCACGTCGATCGCCAGCGGCAGGTCCTCGTCCAGCACGCGGGCGTAGTAGCAGGTGTATTCCTTCGTGGTGAAGGCGTTGGTCTCACCGCCCACCGCCTCGATCTGCGAGGAGATCTCCAGTGCGGTGCGCTTGTGGGTGCCCTTGAAGAGCAGGTGCTCCAGGAAGTGCGCCGCACCGGCCTGCGGACCGGTCTCGTCACGGGAGCCGACCGCCACCCAGATGCCGAACGAGACGCTGCGCATCGCCGGAATCGCCTCGGTGAGGACGCGCAGGCCGCTGGGCAGCACGGTACGTCGTACCGTGCCGCCCAGCGGGTCTTCGCTGAGTGTCCGGGTCACCGCGCGGGTGGTGCCGCCGGAGCGGCCCGCCCCGGTGTCCCGTGACGGGGCCACCCCCCGTCGATCCGGTGGAAACGGCGCGCTGATGGCCCGACTCACGTCTTGCTCCCGGTTCGACGAGGGGTGGGTGATGCGTGGTACGACGATCAGCTGTGCCGGGTCCGGCGGCGCGGACGCTCGCCGCCCTCGCCACCCTCGCCGCCGCCGCCGTTGCCGCCCTCGCCGCCGCGCTCCGGGCCACGCCCGCCACGGTCGCCGCCACGCTCACGGTCGCCACGGTCACGCGGAGCCCGGTCGCCCCGGTCCCGACCAGCGGGCCGGTCGCCAGCGGCGGCGTCACCGGCGGCCGGAGCCTCGGTGCCCTCCGGGCGGACCTTGTCGAGGTAGATCTTGCCGCGGGCGTCGATGTCCGCGATCTCGACCTCGACCCGGTCACCGACGTTGAGGAAGTCCTCAACGCGCTCGACCCGCTTGCCGTCGCCCACCTTGGAGATGTGCAGCAGGCCGTCACGGCCCGGCAGGAGCGAGATGAACGCGCCGAACGCGGCGGTCTTGACCACCGTGCCGAGGAACCGCTCGCCCTGCTTCGGCAGCGTCGGGTTGGCGATGCCGTTGATCCGGTCGACGGCCGCCTGGGCCGACGGGCCGTTGGTGGCGCCGACGTAGATCGTGCCGTCGTCCTCGATGGAGATCTCGGCGCCGGTCTCGTCCTGGATCGCGTTGATGGTCTGCCCCTTCGGGCCGATCACCATGCCGATCTTGTCCACCGGGATCTTGACGGTGGTGACCCGCGGCGCGTAGTCCGACATCTCGGCCGGAGCCTCGATCGCCGCCTTCATGACCCCGAGGATGATCTGCCGGGCCTCGTTCGCCTGCTGCAGCGCGGCGGCCAGCACGTCCGACGGGATGCCGTTGAGCTTGGTGTCGAGCTGGAGCGCGGTGACGAACTCCGGGGTGCCGGCGACCTTGAAGTCCATGTCACCGAACGCGTCCTCGGCACCGAGGATGTCGGTGAGCGTCACGTACTGGGTCTTGCCGTCCACCTCGTCGGAGATAAGCCCCATCGCGATGCCGGCGACCGGCGCCTTCAGCGGGACACCAGCGGAGAGCAGGCCCAGCGTCGAGGCGCAGACCGAACCCATCGAGGTGGAGCCGTTGGAGCCGAGTGCCTCCGACACCTGCCGGATGGCGTACGGGAACTCCTCGCGCGACGGCAGCACCGGGATCAGCGCACGCTCGGCGAGAGCGCCGTGGCCGATCTCGCGACGCTTCGGCGAGCCGACCCGGCCGGTCTCACCCGTCGAGTACGGCGGGAAGTTGTAGTTGTGCATGTAGCGCTTGCGGTTCTCCGGGGACAGCGTGTCCACCATCTGCTCCATCCGGAGCATGTTCAGCGTGGTGACGCCCAGGATCTGGGTCTCGCCCCGCTCGAACAACGCCGAACCGTGCACCCGGGGCAGCACGCCGACCTCGGCGGTCAGCTCCCGGATGTCGCGCGGGCCCCGGCCGTCCATGCGGACCTGCTCGCGCAGCACGCGGTTGCGCACCTCGGACTTGGTGAGCGACCGGAAGGCAGCGCTGAGCTCCTTCTCGCGACCCTCGAACCGAGCGCCCAGCTCCTCGGCGACACGGGCCTTGACCCGGTCCAGGGCCTCCTCGCGGTCGGCCTTGCCGGCGATGGTGATCGCCTCGGCGACCTCGCCGCGGGCCAGCTCGGAGACGGCGTCGTACACGTCGTCCTGGTAGTCCAGGAAGACCGGGAACTCGGTGACCGGCTTGGCGGCGACCTCGGCCAGCTCGCTCTGCGCGCGGCACAGCTCACGGATCGCCGGCTTGGCGGCCTCCAGGCCGCTGGCGACGACCTCCTCGGTCGGGGCGGTGGCGCCGGCCGAGATGAGGGCGACGGCGTTCGGGGTGGCCTCGGCCTCGACCATCATGATCGCGACGTCGCCGTCGTCGAGCGTGCGGCCGGCCACGACCATGTCGAAGGTGGCGCGAGCCAGCTCCTCCAGGGTCGGGAAGGCGACCCACTGGCCGTCGATGTGGGCGACGCGGGTCGCACCGATCGGGCCGGAGAACGGCAGGCCGGAGAGCTTGGTCGACATCGAGGCGGCGTTGATCGCCACGACGTCGTACGGGTGCTGCGGGTCGAGCGCGAGGATGGTCTCGACGACCTGGACCTCGTTGCGCAGGCCCTTGACGAAGGACGGGCGCAGCGGCCGGTCGATCAGCCGGCAGGTGAGGATCGCGTCCTCGCTGGGCCGACCCTCACGACGGAAGAACGAGCCGGGAATGCGGCCCGCGGCGTACATCCGCTCCTCGACGTCAACGGTCAGCGGGAAGAAGTCGAACTGCTCCTTCGGGTGCTTACCGGCGGTCGTGGCGGAGAGAACGACCGTCTCGCCCAGCTGGGCGATGACGGAACCGGCGGCCTGGCGAGCCAGCCGACCGGTGGAGAAGGTGATCTCGCGGGTGCCGAAGGACCCGTTGTCGATCACGGCGGTGCGGGATTCGGTGCCGAGTTTGGTCTCGGTCATGTGCTGTCGTGCTCCTTCGCGTCGTGGGCCCACGACATCGGGGAGCTGCTCAGCCGGCCGGTCTTCGATCGAAGCGCCCGGGTGGTCGGCATGATGCCGGGTTCCCGGGGGCCACTACCGGAGACCGGTACGCTGACCGGCTCCCTCTCGGGTGGTCGCGCGGCCCGTGTTTCTTCAGGTGGGACGCGGTACGGGGGAGCGGCCGTCCGGCCACTCCCCCGTCACGTCACCGGCGCAGACCGAGCCGCTCGATGAGCGACCGGTAGCGGGCAATGTCCTTCTTCTGGACGTAGTTGAGCAACCGACGGCGCCGGCCGACCAGCAGCAGCAGCCCACGGCGGCTGTGGTGGTCGTGCTTGTGCACCTTCAGGTGCTCGGTCAGCTCGGCGATCCGCTTGGTGAGGACCGCGACCTGGACCTCCGGCGAACCGGTGTCGCCCTCGGCGGTCGCGTACTCCGCGCGGATGCTGGCCTTGGCTTCCTGATCGAGCGCCATGTTCTCCCTGTTTCGATGGGTTGATCAAGTGGGTGTCCGTCGTCCCGGTGGACCGGGAACGGACCGGTACCTCGCACCCGCGGCGTCGAGCAGGCACGCGAGGCCCCACGCCGGTCACCCGACGTCCCGGCAAGACTACCAGCACTCGCCGGTAACACCCGGCGAAGGGCCTCGGTGGCGGCCCGCCACTCCCCGACGATCAGGCCAGAACGCGCCGGGTGCGCTCGACGTCCTGATTCATCTGGGCGATCAACGGCTCGATCGAGTCGTACCGGATCTGACCACGCAGGTGCGCCACGAAGTCCAGGGCGAGACGTTCGCCGTACAGGTCGCCGCTGAAGTCCAGCGCGTACGCCTCCACCCGCCGCTCCCGGCCGGAGAAGGTCGGGTTGGTGCCCACGGACACCGCCGCCAGCAGCGGCTCGTGCTGACCGCGGCGGATCAGCCGGGCCGCGTACACCCCGTCGGCGGGCACCGCCGCGTACCTGTGGCAGAGCAGGTTGGCGGTGGGGAAGCCCAGTTCCCGGCCCCGCTGGTCGCCGCGGACCACGACGCCCTCCACCCGGTGTGGGCGGCCCAGCGCGGCGGCCGCCGCGCCCACGTCGCCCGCGTCGACACAGGAACGGATGTACGTGGAGGAGAAGACGGTGCCGTCCTCGGCGACCAGCGGGTTGCCCTCCACGCCGAAGCCGAACGTCTGGCCCAGCCGTTCCAGCAACGCCACGTCGCCGGCGGCCCGGTGCCCGAAGCGGAAGTTGCGGCCGACCACCACCAACGCCGCGTGCAGGTGCTCGACCAGGACGTCGTGCACGAACTGTTCGGCCGGCAGCCGGGAGAACTCCGGGGTGAACGGCACCACGCAGAGCACGTCCACGCCGAGCGCCTCGATCAGCTCGGCCTTACGGGCCGGCTCGGTGAGCACCGCCGGGTGCGAACCGGGGCGGACCACCTCGGCCGGGTGCGGGTCGAAGGTGACCACCACCGACTGCACACCCAACTCGCGGGCCCGGGCCACGGCGTGCCCGATCGTCGCCTGGTGCCCCCTGTGCACGCCGTCGAAGACGCCGATGGTGACCACCGAGCGTCCCCACCCGCCGGGCGCCGCGTCGTAGCCCCGCCACCGCTGCATGCCGTTCCTCTCTGCTGTCCCGCCGACTCTGCTGTCCCGCCGGCCGGCGGGTCGACACCGCCGGCTTGCGGGCCGGCGGACCTGCCCCGCCGTCAGGCCGGGGCGAGCACGATCTCTGCCCGAGCCCGTCCGTCCCGCTCGCTGACGATAGCGATCAGGCCGCCGGCCGGCCCGAAGACGGCGTACGGCCCGGTGAGACCGGCCGGGTCCAGTGGTCCGCCGTGGGCGAGCACCCGGGCCTCGTCGGGCGTGGCCTCCCGGCGGGCGAAGAAGCGGGCGGCCGCCGCGTCCAGGGGCAGGTTCACCACGTCCGGCGCGCGCTGCTCCAACTCGTCGAGGGTCGCCGCCTCGGCGAGGGTGAAGCCACCCACCGCGGTGCGCCGCAGCGCCGTGAGGTGCCCGCCGACGCCGAGCGCCAGGCCGGCGTCCCGGGCGATGGCCCGAATGTACGTGCCGGAGGAGCAGGTCACGTCCACGTCCACGTCCACCACGTCCGGCTCGGTGCGGCGGATCGCCAGCACGTCCAGGCGGGAGATGGTGACCCGCCGCGCCGGCAGTGCGACGCTCTCCCCGTCGCGGACCCGCTTGTACGCCCGCTGTCCGTCGATCTTGATGGCGCTGACCGCGCTCGGCACCTGGTCGACCTCGCCGCTCAGCCCGGCCAGCGCCGACCGGATCGCGTCGTCGGTGACCTGGCCGGCCGGCGCGGTGGCGGTCACGTCGCCCTCGGCGTCGTCGGTGACCGTGGTCTGGCCGAGCCGGATGGTGCCGGTGTAGCTCTTGCCGGCGCCGATCACGTAGGTCAGCAGTCGGGTGGCCCGGCCGACACCGATCACCAGCACGCCGGTCGCCATCGGGTCGAGGGTGCCGCCGTGCCCGACCCGTCGGGTCTTCGCCAGTCGGCGGATCCGCGCCACCACGTCGTGCGACGTCATGCCGCCGGGCTTGTCGACCACGATCAGACCATCGGTGCTCACGTCGGCCAAGCCTGCCAGATGGCCACCACCCGGCACTGTGTGGGCACGCCCGGCGTGACCCCAGCCTCCCGCACCGAGGGCTGAGCCGGTTTGTCGGGACGAGGCGTCCATCCGGCGGTTTGTCAGGTAGGGGCAGCCGGACGACCTCCCCGGATGCGAAGATCATCCGCCCGATGCCGCCACCCCGAGATCAGGACCGCCGAATGACCACTGACCGACCGCCGGGCCACGAGCACCGCGCTCGGGTCGACCTCCCGGACTGGATGCGGCATCCGACGCCGAAGCGGCGGACCCCGGCACGCTACGTCGACGAGCTGATCGAGGGATGGCCGGCGCTACGGGCCGTCCGCCGGGCGGTGTGGCACTGGCGCGGCCGGAGCAGATGGAGCGAGTCGCATCCGCACCTCGTCGCCGTGCTGTCGTTCGTGGTGGCCGCCGTCCTCGGGACCGCCTTGATGACCGGCGCCTACTATCTGCTCGCGCTGGCCACCAGCGGCGAATACTGACGGAGACAGAACACGGAACACACGTCCCCGGAGCCGGTCGACCCACCACCACCGCCGCCCGTCGCGGTCGCGGAGGTCAACCCGGTGCCGCTACCGGCCTGGCTGCGGGCATCGCAGACCGAGCACCAGCCCACCGGATGGGACCGGGTCCGCTTCTTCTCGGCCCGGCACAACGGGGCCCTGCTGCTCGGCTTCGGCCTGGTGCTGACCCTGCTGATGGTCGTCGGCGGGGTGGTGTTGGTCGGCCGGTCCGGCAAGCCGGTCAGCGGACCGCGCCGGTCACCGCCCAGCCGCCGTCGCGCAGTCGCAGCAGCAGGGCGACCAGCCGGATCACCACGAACAGGGTCAGCCCGGCCCAGATGCCGCCCAGGCCGAGATCGAGCACGTACGCCAGCCAGATGGCCGGCAGGAAGCCGCCGAGTGCCGCCACGATGGTGAGGTTGCGCAGGTAACGCACGTCGCCGGCGCCGATCAGCACGCCGTCGAGGGCGAACACCACCCCGGCCAGCGGCAGCATGACGACGAACCACGGCCAGGCCACCATGGCCTGCTCGCGTACCCCCGCATCGGAGCTGAACCACGACGGCACGACGCCGGCGCCGGCGGCGATGAGCAGCGCGAAGCCGACGCCGCAGACGCCGCCGAGCAGCCCGACCCGGCGGGCGAGCGCCCGGGCGCCCGCGTCGTCGCCGGCGCCGAGCGCGGCACCGACCAGGGACTGCGCGGCGATGGCCAGCGCGTCGAGCACCAGCGCGGTGAAGAACCAGAGTTGCAGGGCGATCTGGTGGGCGCCCACAGCGGCGGCGCCGAAGCGGGCGGCGACGGCGGTGGCGGACAGGAAGCTGGCCTGGAACGCCAGCCCCCGGATCAGCAGGTCCCGGCTGAGCACCAGTTGCTGGCGGATCACGCGGGGCCGGGGCCGCAGCGACACCCGCTCACCGACCAGGGCGGCGGCGAAGAGCACCCCGCAGAGCGTCTGCGCGACGACGTTCGCCACCGCCGAACCGACCAGGCCCAGCCCGGCGGGGTAGACCAGCAGCGGGCAGAGCAGCGCGGAGATCAGGTTGGGGCCGAGCACGAAGAACAACGGGCGGCGAGTGTCCTGCACACCGCGCAGCCAGCCGTTGCCGGCGGCGGCGAGCAGCAGGCCAGGAGCGCCGAGGGCCGCGATCCGCAGCCACTGCGCGGCGGCGTCGGCCACCTCGCCACCACCGCCGGCGAGGGTACGCGCGAGCGCGCCGCCGCCGACCTGCATGCCGATCGCGATCAGCAGACCGACACCGAAGGCCAACCAGGACGACTGGACGCCCTCGGCGACCGCGGCTGCCCGGTCACCCGCTCCGAATCGGCGGGCCGCGCGCCCGGTGGTGCCGTAGGCGACCACGGTGCCCACCCAGGCGGTGAGCGTCATGACCGTGCCACCGACGGCGAGCGCGGCGAGCGGCACCCGGCCGAGGTGACCGACCACGGCGGTGTCGACAAGCACGTAGAGCGGCTCGGCGGCGAGCACCACGAGGGCCGGCAGGGCGAGCCCGGCGATCCGACGCGGAGAGGCGGAGAGGCTGGCGGTGGCGGCGGTCTGGCTCATCGCCGCCGATCCTGGCACGAGCGCGGTAAGGAGCACAAGGCCACTGATAACTTACGAGCCGACCTCTCGGCCGGTTCGGCGGGCGTCGACCGAGGATCGAGGCCCTGACGCGCTCCCTGTCGCCGGCATCCCGGTTTGCGGCACTCACTACCCTGTCCGAGGCCTCCCACGCGGGGGCACCACGACAGCGATAGGCCTAATTACTGTGAGCGACAATTACCCTCCGTACGGAGAGCAGCAGCCCGACCCGAACGTCGCCCCCTGGAGCGGCCCGCCGGCCCCACCGCAGCAGGGCGGCTACCTGCCGTACGGACAGCCACCTCCCCCGCCGCACTACGGCACACCACTGCCACCGGCGCCGAACAAGTCGAACAAGGGCCTGATCATCGGGCTGGTCGCTGGCGCGGTGGTCGTCATCCTCGCCATCTGCGGCGCCGGAATCGGCATCCTGCTCGCTTACGATGACGACGAGCCCGCGCGGGGCACGTCCTCCACCCCCACGCTGGGCACCGGCAGCACGCCGGGCACGGGGACGGTCCCCACGCCCGGGCAGGCGGACTCACCGAACAACAACAACTCGATGACCGCCCGTTACTCCAGCGACCTGTCGAACGTCTGCGAAGGCAGCCCGATCCTGAACGCGGCGCCCTACAACGGCCCGGCCGGCGCCAAGGCGTACACGTTCTCGAACAACCCCGACCGGCCGACCTACTGGTCGTCGAAGTACGTCCCCTCGGACAAGTCCTACTACGCCAAGGGCTCGGACTACGAGAAGGTGTCGGTGGTCGGCTGCCTGAGGTTCGACGAGGGCAGCCAGGGCGCCCCGAAGAAGTGTCAGTACAAGGACAAGGACGAGAAGCAGGTCACCATCGACTACGTCTCGTCGCGCTACACCCTGACCCTCTACGCGGCAAAGACCGCCGAGAAGATCGGCGACGGCGGCACCGTGACCGCCCCGACGAACCGGTGCCCGAGTTTCATCTCGTACGACAAGACCACCATGAGGGCGTACGCGGCGCCGGACTCCGGCACCATCGAGGCGGCCCTGGACAAGTTCCTGTCCTGAACGACTCGACTCCCACTGGTGGCCGGACGGTGACGCCGTCGGCGCGGCGCGTCGGCGGCGTCACCATCGGACGGATCGGATCACTGCCGGGTGTCCATCGACGTCTGCAGCGCGCGGCGGGCCTGCTCGCGGGCGTCGTCGGTGGTGGTCTCGGGCTTGGGCTTGTTCGGCATGGTGGCGCTCCTCTTCCCAGGGCGCGAGCCGCCGGCACGCGGCGGCCCTCACGGGCGGTCGTGCTGAGCGCCCCACGGCGGTCCGGGGTTACCGGAGCAGCCGACTGGGCAGCGTGAGCCCGGGTCGATCCGACCCTGGAGGGAGGCGGCACGGGGTGTGGCACCACCGCCCATGACCTGCACCGCTAGGCGGCGCCGGCCTTCTCCCAAGTTATCGTTCAGGTCCACATACTGCTTACGGTTCCCGCCATCTGGACACTCGACAACCCTGCTCAGCGGGCCAGGAAGTGCCAGCCCAGCCACCACCAGAACCCGAACAGACCGATCCGGCCCACCGGCACCGAGCCGACCTCGTAGCGCATGACGTAGGCGCAGACCTCGCCCAGGGTGGGGATCCGGGAACCGTCCCGCCGGGCCATCCACTCGACCACCGCGAAGAGGACCAGCGCGGTGAGGAACCCGCCGATCGCGAGTGCTCGCATCATCGCCGCACCAGCCCCCAGAAGGCGGCCAACCAGGCGAACCAGACCGCCGACCGGGTCAGGTGATCCTCCAGGAGAGGGTCGGCCAGCCGGGAGAAGGTGGGAAAGTCGTCGCCGACGGCCAGCACGAAGGTCACGCCCTCGAAGACCCCGAAGACCACCACCGGCACCGCCCACCAGGCCGCCCCCGCGCCCAGCCGGCGCGGCGCCGGCCGGCGGGGCACCCGGTTGCTCAGACCGAGCCAGATCAGCACCCCACCGGTGCCGAGGGTGAACAAATTCGCCTCCGTGGAAAAGGACGCGAACCGGCCACCGACGAGCGAGAGGCAGACGAGGACGGGAACGGAGACGGCGGGCCGGTCCCAGGCGCGGGGGGCCTCCACGGTGAGGTCGTGCGGCTGCTCCATCCCGCGATTCTTCCCGCTATCACGGAGCGCGGGAAGACCAACACTCCCCGGAGCTGACCCTGATCTTCCCGGCCGCGCGAGCCATGGCAGGCGTCGGAGGGCGTCAGCCGATCAACGCCGCGTCCAGCTGACGGCGGATCGACTCGACCACCTGCTCGACAGTGCCCCGACCGGTGAACCCGGCCGCGAACGTGTGGCCACCACCGCCCAGCGCGACCGCGACCCGGCTGACGTCCACCGCGCCCTTGCTGCGCATCGACACCGCCCACTCGGCAGGCCCGGTCTGCTTCACCACACAGGCCACATCGGCCTCGGCGGTGCAGCGCACCGAGTCGATGAGCGCCTCCAGCACGTACGGCCGCTGGTCGTGCCGGGCCAGGTCGTCCAGCGTGGCGAAGGTCCAGACCAGCCCCCGCCCCCCGGCGGCGGCCGGCTCGAGCCGGGCCCGGCCGAGCACCTCACCGAAGAGGCGGACCGCACCGAAGGGCCGAGTGTCGAAGACCCGCCGGGAGATGTCACCGGGCGAGATGCCGGTCGCCAGCAACCGGGCGGCCATCTGGTGCACCGCCGGAGTGGTCGCCTCGAACCGGAACGAGCCAGTATCCGTCGTCAACGCCACGTAGAGGCACTCGGCGATGGCCGGATCCACCACCACTCCGAGCCGGGCCAGCAGCTGCTCGGCCACGACCGACGTGGCCGCCGCACTCGGGTCGACCAGGTTGACCGTGCCGAAACCAGGGTTGGAGGCATGGTGGTCCAGCACCAGCGCCGCACCCGCCGACGACAACCGCCCGGCCAACTCGCCGAGCCGCGACACGCTCGCCGCGTCGAAACAGATCACCAGGTCGGGCGCCGGATCGGCGGCGTCCGCCGGAACCAGCAGATCCAGGCCAGGGAGCCCACGGAACGGCTCCGGCACCTCCGGCGGCCCGGGGAAGGCCGCCTGCACCTCGCGTACGCCGAACTGCCGCAGGCCCAGACCAAAGCCCAGCATGCTGCCCAGCGCGTCGCCGTCCGGGTTGACGTGGCAGATCAGCAGCACCCGGCCGGTCGGCGGAAGAGCCCGCACCAACGCCTCGGCCGCGGCCCACGCCGCCTCGGCGGGGCCGAGCCCGGCTGCCCCGGCGAGCGGGGCGCTGGCGGTGCTGGTCACCGCGTTTCCCCACCCCGCGGGGCGTCCTTGACGTCGGTGACCTCGTCGGCCTCGTCCGTCTCGTCGTCCTCGTCATCCACCCGGTACGGCTGGGCCTCGCCCGCGTACTTCGCCTGGGCGGCGAGCCGCTGCACCTCGGCGTCGGCGTTGCGGGCGGCGGCGAGCAGGTCGTCGATGTGCTTGACCTGATCCTGCACGTCGTCGAGGACGAACGTGAGGGTCGGCGAGTGGCGCAACCCGAGCGCCTTGCCGACCGTGCTGCGCAGCAGCCCCTTGGCGCTCTCCAGCGCCGCCGCGGTGTCCGCCTGGGCCACCGAGTCACCGAGCACCGTGTAGAAGACCGTCGCGTCACGCAGGTCAGCGGTAATCCGGGCGTCGGTGATGGTGATCATCCCGAGCCGCGGGTCCTTGATCTGGCTCCGCACCACCGACGCGACCAGCTCACGCACCCGTTCCGCGTGCCGGCGTACCTTGGCCGGATCAGACATCTCGCCACCTCCACGGCGTCCTGCTCCCGGTCGAGCCGGCGGCCCGCAGGCCGCCGGCCGACCGGCCAACATCTCGAACATTACCTTCGCAGCCGCTCCGGTCGCCCGGCGCAGCCGGCACCATGGTCAGTCGTCGTCCACGCCGTATAGCCGGCGCCGGACCGACAGCAACTCGACCTCGGGGCGACCGGCCACCAGGCGCTCACAGGAGTCGAGCACCTCGCGGACGTGCGCCGTCTCGGCGGCCACCACGGCCACCGCGAGCTGCGCTCGACCATGCAGGTCGAGCGCACCCACCTCGGCGGCCGACACCTCGAAGCGGCGCAGCGCCGCCACGATCGGCCGTACATATGATCTCTTGGCTTTGAGCGACCGGGAGTCGCCCGGCAGCAGCAGGTCGAAGACCGCGGTTCCGGTGAACATCGCCCCGGACGATACCGCCAACCCGCCCCGCATGATCAAGGGGTTTACGCCGGTCGGCGTAAACCCCTTGATCAGCGTGTCACTGCCGGATCAGGCGCGAACCTTCTCCCGCATCTCGAAGGTCTCGATGATGTCGCCGACCTGGACGTTGTTGTAACCACCCAGGGTCAGACCACACTCGAAGCCCTCGCGGACCTCGGTGGCGTCGTCCTTGAACCGCTTCAACGAGCTGATCGTGAGGTTGTCCGCCACGACCGCCCCGTCTCGCAGCAGGCGCGCCTTGGCGTTGCGCCGAAGGACACCCGACCGGACGATGCAACCGGAGATGTTGCCGATCTTGGACGAGCGGAAGACATCGCGGATCTCCGCGGTGCCCAGCTCGGCCTCCTCGTACTCCGGCTTGAGCAGGCCCTTGAGCGCTGCCTCGATCTCCTCGATGGCCTGGTAGATGACGGTGTAGTACCGGATCTCCACGCCCTCGCGGTCGGCCATCTCACGGACCTTGTTCGAGGCCCGCACGTTGAAGCCGATGATCGTGACCGGCTCGGACGAGGCGCTCGCGAGCATGACGTTGCTCTCGGTGATCGCGCCGACGCCCCGGTCGAGGACCTTGAGCTGGACCTCCTCGGGGATGTCCAGGTTGAACAGCGCGTCCTCCAGGGCCTCCACCGAACCGGAGACATCGCCCTTGAGGATGAGGTTGAGCGAGGTCTTCTCGCCCTCCTTGAGCTGCTCCATGAGCGTCTCGAGGGTGGCCCGACCACGGGAGTTGGCGAAGGACGCCGCCCGCCGCCGTGCCTGCCGCTGCTCGGCGATCTGCCGCACCGTGCGGTCGTCCGCCGCGGCGAGGAACGTGTCACCCGCGCCGGGCGGCGCGGTCAGACCCAGCACCATGACCGGACGGGCCGGCCCAGCCTCGGTGAGCTGGTTGCCGTTCTCGTCGAGCATGGCCCGGACCCGCCCGTGCGCCCCACCGGCGACGATCGAGTCGCCCGCCCGCAGGGTGCCCTTCTGCACCAGCACCGTCGCCACCGCACCGCGGCCCTTGTCCAGGTGCGCCTCGATGGCCACACCCTGCGCCGGCCCGTCGATCGGAGCCGTCAGCTCCAGCGACGCGTCGGCGGTCAGCAGGACAGCCTCGAGCAGCTCCTCGATGCCGATGCCCGGCTTGGCTGCCACGTTGACGAACATGGTCTCGCCGCCGTACTCCTCGGCGACCAGGCCGTACTCGGTCAGCTGCTGGCGGACCTTGTCCGGGTTGGCGTCCGGCTTGTCGACCTTGTTGACCGCGACCACGATCGGCACGTCGGCCGCCTTGGCGTGGTTCAACGCCTCGATGGTCTGCGGCATCACACCGTCGTCGGCCGCGACGACCAGGATCACGATGTCCGTGACCTGGGCGCCACGAGCACGCATGGCGGTGAACGCCTCGTGACCCGGGGTGTCGATGAAGGTGACCGCCCGGTCCTCGCCCTCGTGCGGGACGTGGACCTGGTAGGCACCGATGTGCTGGGTGATGCCACCCGCCTCACCGGCCACGACGTTCGCCTTGCGGATCGCGTCGAGCAGCTTGGTCTTACCGTGGTCGACGTGACCCATGACGGTCACCACCGGCGCACGGCTGACCAGACGCTCCTCGGCCACCTCCGCGTCGAGGTCGATGTTGAACTGCGCGAGCAGCTCGCGGTCCTCGTCCTCCGGGCTGACGATCTGGATGTCGAAGCCCAGGTGCTCACCCAGCAGGTGCAGGGTGTCGTCAGAACAGGACTGGGTCGCGGTGACCATCTCGCCCAGGTTGAACATCTCCTGGACCAGCGAACCCGGGTTGGCGTTGATCTTGTCCGCGAAGTCGGACAGCGAGGCGCCACGGGAGAGCCTGACGACCTGACCCTGACCCCGGGGAGCACCCGAGCTCATGGTCGGAGCCGACAGGTTGTCGAACTCCTGTCTGCGCTGCTTCTTGGACTTGCGACCGCGCGTCGGCCGGCCACCCGGACGCCCGAAGGCACCCGCGGCGCCGCCGCCACGGCCACGACCACCCGCACCCGGGCGACCGCCACCGCCGGACGGAGCACCCGGACGGAAACCGCCACCGGGAGCACCGCCACCGCCGCCGGGACCGCCACGGTAGCCACCGCCACCGCCGGCACCCGCGCCGCCACCAGGGCCGCCTCGGTAACCGCCACCGCCACCGGCGCCACCGCCGGGACCGCCACGGAAGCCACCGCCACCGCCACCGGGACGACCAGCGCCACCGCCACCGGGGCGACCAGCGCCACCGGGACCGGGGCGACCGGCAGCCGGGCGCTGACTCGGCATGGACGCCGGGCTGGGCCGCGGCGGCATCGAGTTCGGGCTCGGCCGCGGCGGCATGCCCGCCGGGCTGTTGGGCCGGGGGCCACCCGCACCCGCGGCCGGGGGCCGCTGCTGCTGGCCACCCTGGATGCCGAACGGGTTGTTACCGGCGCCACGCGCCGGCGGGCGACCACCAGGTCGGGCACCCGGACCCGGAGCCGGCGTGCTCGGACGAGCTGCCGGTGAACCGGGACGAGGGGGCATCGCGGCCGGACCCGGCCGAGGGCCGGGACGGTTGCCGCCGTCGGCCGGAGGCTCCCGGCGAACGGGGTTGTCCCGCTGCTGCTGGCGGGCGGCCTGTGCGGCCTTGACCGCGGCCTCCTGCTCAGCCTTCAACGCGGAGGCACGCGCCTCCGCGGCCGCCACCTCGATGTCGTGCGCACTCGCCGGCTTGGCGACCGGAGCCGCGGGCTGCGGTGCACCAGGCACCGGACCCTTCGACTTCGGGCCGGGAGCCGGCGCGGCCGGCCGCCGAGGCGGCATCGGCTTGGCCGAGACCCGGGGCGCGCCCGGGCTCGGGGACGTCGTCGGGGTCGGGGTCGGGGCCGAAGCCGGCGTCGACGCGGGCGCCGACGGGGCGGCCGGAGCCGGAGCTCCGGTGGACGCGACGAATGCGTTACGCAGCCGCCGGGCGACGGGCGCCTCGACGGTGCTGGACGCGGACTTCACGAACTCGCCCATTTCCTTCAGCTTGGCGAGAACGGTCTTACTCTCGACCCCGAGCTCTTTTGCAAGCTCGTGTACGCGGGCCTTGCCTGCCACTGCACTCCTCACTCCGAGGTCGTGCGGGCAGCACCCGCAGCGACCTCACTCGTGCACTTGAAGCCTGGTCATTTCAGGGACTTCATCGTGTGCTCATGTCGGTCGTCCTACCCTGCTAGCGACCCTCGCCCGGTCGGGCTGACCGGACGTAGTGGTTGGCGCATCGACGTGCTCCGCCAGCACACCGTGGTCGAGGACCTCGGTGCTGCGCAGCGCACGCCCGAAGGCGCGGCGCCGCACCGCCAGCGCGAAGCAGGCCGGATCCGGGTGCATGTTCGCTCCCCGACCCGGCAGCCTGCGGAGCGGATCAGGCCGGAGGCTGTGACCAGCCTCGTCCCTGACCGCGACGATCCGCAGCAATTCGCTGGCCGGCGCACGTTGCCGGCAACCCACACAGGTGCGCTCCGGTTGAGTGCGTCGTACCACTGGAGGAAGTCTACCCCTAGGTGCCCGAGATCGCGCCGCCCGGCTCCCGCACGTGATCAGTTACCCCACGCGCTGCCGGCGCGGTCTGCTCCGCATCGGAGCGGATGTCGATCCGCCAACCGGTCAATCGGGCCGCGAGTCGGGCATTCTGCCCCTCCCGACCGATCGCGAGCGAGAGCTGGAAGTCAGGAACGGTAACCCGGGCGGCCCGACCGGCCAGGTCGACCACCTCGACCCGCAGCGCCTTGGCCGGCGACAACGCGTTGCCGACGAAGGTGGCCGGGTCGTCCGACCAGTCGATAATGTCGATCTTCTCACCGTGCAGCTCGCTCATCACGGCGCGCACCCGCTGACCCATCGGGCCGATGCAGGCGCCCTTGGCGTTCACCCCGGGGGTGGTGGAGCGGACGGCGATCTTCGTGCGATGCCCCGCCTCACGGGCGATCGCGCCGATCTCCACGGTGCCGTCGGCGATCTCCGGCACCTCCAGGGCGAACAGCTTCTTGACCAGAGCCGGGTGCGACCGGGACAGGGTGATCTGCGGCCCGCGCATGCCCTTGGCCACGTGCACCACGACACAGCGGACCCGCTCGCCGTGCGCGTACCGCTCACCGGGCACCTGCTCGGACTGCGGCAGCACGCCCTCCAGCTTGCCCAGGTCGACGCTGACGATGCCCTTCTCGGTACGCGTCTCGTGCGCCTGCACCACGCCGGTGACCAGGTCACCCTCGCGGCCCACGTACTCGCCGAAGTGCACCTCGTCGGTGGCCTCCCGCAACCGCTGGAGGATCACCTGCTTGGCGGTCATGGCGGCGATCCGGCCGAAGTCGTGCGGGGTGTCGTCCCACTCCCGCACCAGGCTGCCGTCGGCGTCCATCTCCTGCGCGTACACCAGGGCGGCGCCCGACTTACGGTCGATCTCCACCCGGGCGTGCGGTTCGGCACCGTCGGTGTGCCGGTAGGCGGTCAGCAACGCGGTCTCGATCGCCGCGAGGATCGTGTCGAACGGGATCTCCCGCTCGCGCTCGAGTGCGCGCAGCGCCGCGAGGTCGATGTTCACCTCTCCTCGTCCTCCACATCATCTTCGTCGTCGATGTCGTCTGAATCGTCGATCTCGTCGGAATCATCCGCGTCGTCGACCTCGTCGTCCGGCTCACCGAGCTCGGCGAGCCGGGTGAACTCGACCTGCACGCGGCCGGGGCCCAGCTGGGCGTACGCCCAGGCGGCACGGCCGTCGTCGGTCTCCAGGTGCACGCCCTCGTCGTCGGCCGCGACCACCCGGCCGGTCAGCTGACGGTCACCGGCGGGCTGCTCGCCACGCTGGCCGGGCAGCGTGGCCGCGCCCCGGACGGTGACCTTGACCAGTCGGCCCACGTTGCGCCGCCAGTGGCGGGGCAGGGTGAGCGGCCGGTCGACGCCGGGCGAGCTGACCTCCAGCTGGTACTCGCCGGCGACGATGTCGCCACCGGCCTCCTCCGCGGCGTCGAGCGCGGCCGAGACCGCGCGGGAGACGTCCGCGACGGCGTCCAGGTCGATCCCGCCGTCGGTGTCCACCATCACCCGCACCACGTGCCGGCGGCCGGCCCGGGAGACCGACAGGTCCTCCAGGTCGTAGCCGGCGTCGTTGACCACCGGCTCGATCACGGCCCGCAGTCGGGCCCGCCGCGCGGCGAGGTCACCGCCGCGGGGCCCCGCGGCATCGCGGGGTCGACCCGTCGGCCTGGTGGCACGGCCACGCTGCGTCATCTCCGCACCCTCTCCCTGGTCGACGGCGCCGGTCGTCCCGCCATGCCGGCACGCCACCGGAGTGGACACGCCGGTGGTTGCGCAGAGCGTAACGCGCCTGCCCGGCGGTGGACCGGGCGGCGCACCGACGCCGGTGACCCCCGGACCGGCGCGCATGGTGTTGACTTGGCCGGTGGGGAACGGCAGAACGACGCAGCGCGACCAATCATCCGGACATTCCCGGCGAAAGCTCCTAGGTGCCGGGGCGCTGCTGGTGCTCGGCGGCGCCGTGACGCCGCTGACCGGCTGTGATCTTTTCGACCGCGACGATCAACCGGCCCCGCCGCCCGACTCGCTGCGACCGCTGGTGGACGAGTCACTCGCGCTGGCCGCCGCCTACCGGGCGAGCGCGACCGCGCATCCCGATCTCGCCGACCGGCTCAACCCGATCGCCGAGACGCACACCGCGCACGCCACCGAGTTGGCCCGGGTGATCGGCGTGACCCTGCCGTCGGCGGCCTCCGCCGCACCGACCGCCGCCCCGGCGGCCGATCCGAACGCCGCGCGCGCCGCCCTGCGGGCGCTGGAGAAGACCGCCCAGCAGTCCGCCACCGCCGCCTGCGCCGCGGCGCCCGCGGAACGGGCGGCACTGCTCGGGTCGATCGTCGCCGCCCGGGCCACCCACCAGGAGGCACTGAAGTGAGGCAGCCCTCCGCCGGGGAGGCGCTCGCCTCCGCCCTGTCCGCCGAGTACGCGGCCATCTACGCCTACGGACGGATCGGCGTCCGGCTTAGCGGAGCGGCACGGGACGCCGCACGCCAGGCGGAGGCCGCGCATCGACGCCGGCGCGACGCGCTGGTGGTGCAGCTCACCACGGCCGGTGGCGTCGTCCCGCCCGACCGCGCCGGGTACGCGCTGCCGTTCCCGGTCACCGACCGGGTTAGCGCCCTGCGGCTCGCCGCCGAGGTGGAGGAGCGCACGGCCGCGCACTGGCGGGCCGCACTGGCGTCCACCAACGGCGCCGACCGGGACCAGGCGTTGGCCGCCCTGGTCGACTACGCCGTGCGGGCCACCCGGTGGCGGAAGACGGCCGGCGTGACCCCGCTGACGGTCCCGTTTCCCGGTCGACCGACCTGAGCAGGCCCGCTCCGGTTGCGGTACGCATACCAGGTATGCATACTCCGTTGCCATGTCCATCCGTCACGGGTTGCTCGCCCTGCTCGAACGCGGTCAGATGTACGGCTACCAGCTGCGCGCCGCGTTCGAGGAGTCGACCGGCTCGACCTGGCCGCTGAACATCGGGCAGGTCTACACCACGTTGTCCCGGCTGGAACGGGACGGTCTGGTGCGCCCGCTGCCGGAGAGCGAGGCCGGGCAGCGCCCGTACGAGATCACCGACGCCGGTCGGGCGGACCTGGCGCTGTGGTTCGCCACCCCGATCAGCCGTACCGACCGACCCCGCGACGAGCTGGCGATCAAGCTGGCGCTGGCGCTGACCACCCCCGGGGTCGACGTCCGGGCGGTGGTGCAGGCCCAACGCAGCGCGACGATGCGGGCCCTGCAGGAGCTGACCCGGTTGAAGTACGGCAGCGAGCGGCCCGAGGACCTCCCCTGGCGTCTCGTGCTGGACTCGATGGTGTTCCAGGCCGAGGCCGAGGTGCGTTGGCTGGACCACTGCGAGACCAGTCTGGTGCGGCACCGGCCCAGCGGTCCGGCCCCTCCCCCATCCCGACCGGGTGACGCCGACGCGCGGGACGCGGCTCGGTGGGCCGGCGAGGAGGCACGACGGTGAGCGGGGCGGACGACGCGGTGCTGGAGCTACGCGCCGTCCACCGCACCCACGGTGCCGGGCCGGCGGCGGTGCACGCGCTGCGGGGCGTCAGCCTGGTCGTCCGACCCGGCGAGTTGGTCGCCGTGATGGGGCCATCCGGCTCCGGAAAATCGACACTGCTGGCTCTCGCCGGCGGGTTGGACCGCCCGACCGGTGGCGAGGTCCAGGTCGAGGGCCAACCGCTGGGGGAACTGGACCGCCGCGGGTTGGCCCAGCTGCGCCGCCGCCGGATCGGCTACATCTTCCAGCAACTCAACCTGCTGGGCAGTCTGAGCGCAGTGGAGAACGTGGCGCTCCCGTTGGAACTCGACGGGACCAGCGGACGTCGGGCCCGCGCGCTGGCGATGGCCGCGCTCACCGAGGTGGGCCTGCCCGCGTTGGGTGACCGCTTCCCGGACCAGCTCTCCGGCGGGCAGCAGCAGCGGGTGGCCATCGCCCGGGCGCTGGTGGGCGAACGCCGGCTGGTGCTCGCCGACGAGCCCACCGGGGCGTTGGACTCCCAGACCGGTGAGGCGGTGCTGCACCTGCTGCGCCGCCGGATCGACGCGGGCGCCGCCGGAGTGCTGGTCACCCACGAGGCGCGGCACGCCGGCTGGGCCGACCGGGTGGTGTTCCTCCGCGACGGCGTCCTGGTCGACACGACGGCACCGCTGGGCAGTGTCGAGCAGTTGCTGTCCGGCAGCGACAGGTGAGCGTCCGCCGGCAGACGCGGGCCCCCGCTCGGGCCGACACCGCGACGCCGCGGCCGGTCGCGCCGCCCGCCCCGATCGGCCGGCGGCGGTTCGCCGAGCTGACCGGCTCCTGGCGGGCGGCGCTGCGGATCGCCCGGCGGGAGTCACGCCGGTCCCGCCGGCGGACCGTCCTGGTGCTCGCGATGATCGCCATGCCGGTGGCGGTGCTGGCCTTCCTGGCCGCGAGCTACGACATGGCGGAGCTGACCCCACAGGAACGCGCCGACCGCCGGCTCGGCGTGGCCGACGCGCAGCTGCAGTGGATCGCCAACGCCCCGGTGGAGCAGGACGAGTGGGGCGAGGGCTGGTACACCCGCGAGGGCGAGCTGCCGGGGAACATCACCACGGCTCAGGTGAGCGCGCTGCTCGGGCCGGGTAGCCGGGTCACCGAGGTGCGTCTGGACGTCCCGCTGACACTGCGCGGCCCGCGCCGCGACGAGGTCGTGAAGGGCCGGGTGTTGGACCTCACCGACCCGCTGGCTCGCGGGCTGGTGCGGTTCCGGGCCGGCCGGGCGCCGCAGCAGCCCGGCGAGGTCGCGGTCAGTCCGGCGGCGCTGCGTCGCCTGGACCTGCGCCTCGGACACGCCGTGGCCGCCGCCGACGGGAGCAGGGCGTACACCGTGGTGGGGGTGGTCGAGTTCCCCGACGACCTCGGGCCGGTCGTGGCGCTGCACCCGGGGGCCGCGCCAGCGACCAGCCCGGATCCGGACGGTGTCTGGTTGGCGGACGTGCCGGGCACCGTCGACGAGGCGCTGGTGTCCCGACTCAACGACCATGGGTTGTTGGTCGCCGCCCGACAGCCGGTCGGCCCGGCGACCACGGTGGACCCGACGTGGTTCGGGTCGATCAGGCAGAGCAGCCCCAACGATCTGAGCACCGGCGTCCTGATCGCCGGCCTCGGGCTGCTGGAGGTCGTCCTGCTGGTCGGGCCGGCCTTCGCCGTCGGCGTCCGCCGCCGCCGCCGGGATCTGGCGCTGGTCGCGGTGGCCGGCGGGGACGCCGCCCAGCTTCGCCGGGTGGTACTGGCCGACGGTGTGGTGCTGGGCGTGCTGGGGGCCGCGGCCGGCCTGCTGGTCGGCGTCGGCGCGGCGTTCGCCGGCCGCCCGCTGATGGAGCAGTACGTGTTCAACGCCCGCTTCGGCGGCTACCGCTGCTGGCCGACCGCGCTGGTGCTGCTCGGTGGCGTCGCGGTGCTGGCCGGGGTGCTCGCCGCGCTGGCACCGGCCTGGACCGCCGCCCGGCAGGATGTCAGCGCCGGGCTCGCCGGGCGACGCACCCCGGCAAGATCCCCGGGCCGGTGGTTGACTCTCGGACTGGCGCTGGCGGCCGGCGGGGCGGGACTGGCGGCGTTCGGGGCCACCCGGACTTCCCAGGCGGTGATCCTCACCGGGCTGATCCTCGGCGAGTTGGGCCTGGTCTGCTGCACGCCCACGCTGCTCGGGGCGCTCGCCCGCCTCGGCCGGGTGTTGCCGTTGGCACCACGGATCGCGCTCCGCGACGCCAGCCGCAACCGAGCCGCCGCGGCACCGGCCATCTGCGCCGTGATGGCCGCCGTCGCCAGCAGCGTCGCCCTCGGCGGATACCTGGCCAGCGACGGTGCCCGCGACGCGCGCGCGTACCGGCCGGCGCTGCCGACCGGCCACGTGCTGGTCAACCCGACCGGATCGACCGGGCAGCCCACGCTGGCCCAGATCACCGATGCGGCCCGGAACCAGTTAGGGGTCGGCGCGGTCGCCCCGGTGCAGACGCCGAGTTGCGGGGCGGATCGCACCAGCTACTGCGACATCGCACCGGTGCTCCCGCTGGCCCGGGCCTGCCCCTGGCAGCCCGGCGGTCAGCTCCCCGCGGCCCAGCGCCAGCAGGCCCGCGCCGACCCCCGCTGCCAGAGCCGCGACCCGGAATACCTGGACGACTACGTGGAGGCCGGAGTCGACGACGGGAGCGCACTCCCCCTGCTCACCGGCGTGGACCCGGCGACGACCGCCGCCGCCACGGCCGTGCTGCGCGCCGGTGGCGTGGTGGTGACCGACCCGCGTTACCTGCACGACGGTGTGGTGACCGTCCGGGTCAGCGAGGTGGAGGCCGGCCTGGACCGGCCGACCGTCGTCCGCGACCTTCCGGGGTACGCGCTGCCCCGGTCGACCGGCAAGTCCCGCCTCCTGCTGTCCACCACCGCGGCCCGGCAACTCGGCCTGAACTGGGCCCCGATCGGCTGGGTGATCGGCACCACGACCCCGCCCGACGACGACCAGCAGGCGCGGTTCACCGCCGCCCTGCGGCCGTTCGGGGCGATCTCGCTGGGCGTGGAGTACGGCGGCGCCCCACGCGACCTCTCACCGCTGCTGCTGTTGCTCGCGGCGGCGGCCGGGCTGATCACGGTGGGGGCGGCCGGGATCGCCACCGCGCTCGCCGCCGCCGAGGGACGCGCCGAGCTGACCACCCTCGCGGCCGTCGGCGCGGCCCCGGCGGTGCGCCGGCTGCTGGCGATCTGCCAGGCCGGGGTCATCGCCGGTCTCGGTTCGGTGCTCGGCATCGTGGCCGGCCTCGGCACCGCCGCGATCGTGCTGGTCTCGGTGAACCGGCAGTACGCCAGCAACTGGCCGGTGCCCGATCCGTACCCCTTCCTGGTGCCGTGGCCCGCGCTCGGGGTCCTGGTGCTGGTGCCGATGGTGGCGATGCTCGGGGCGGGCCTGTTCACCCGGGCCCGGCTGCCGATCGAACGGCGGTTGGACTGACCGCTCTGCCGGGCGACCGAAAGGGAGCCGCCCAGGGGTGCCGCCGGGGCCGGGCAGCCGGCACACTGATCGGCGTGTCAGTGCTGGGAAGAGTCACCCGTCGGCTCGGTCATCATCGTTGGTTCGGCGCGGCGGCACGTCTGTTGGTCCCCGCCGACCGGGTGGTCGGTCGTCTCACCCGAGGGCGGGTGGTCGCGCTCGGCCTGATCCCGTCCCTGGTGATCACCACTACCGGCCGTCGCTCCGGCAAGCCCCGCAGCAATCCGGTGGTCTACGTGCCCGACGGCGACGCGTACGTGGTGATCGGCTCCAACTGGGGGCAGACCCACCATCCCTCCTGGGCGCTGAACCTGCTCGCCGACCCGGCTGCCCAGGTGGACGTGAAGGGCCGGCGGATCGCGGTGCGGGCCGAGCACGCGTCCGGCGCCGAACGGGAGCGGTTGTGGCAGTTGCTGGTCACCGAGTGGCCCGCGTACCGCACGTACGTGCAGCGGGCCGGCGGCCGGGAGATCCACATCTTCCGGCTGACTCCGACCGGGCGCGGCGCGCCCGAGGGTCCGTCGTCGGCTGGCTAGGCTGACGCCCGGTAGCCCGAGCCCCGCAGCCGCGAACAGAGGTGGTCCCGTGGGTGAGCAGGCCGGTGTCGACCGGGGCGTCGACGATCGACGGTGGACGGTCGCGGAGCGGGTCGCCGAGGCGGTCCGGCGGCGGTTCCCGGCCGACGCGCTCGCGATCGCGGTGCACGGGCCCCTGGCGCACGGTGACGACGACGGCGGCGGGGACCGCGAGGCGGGAATGCTGGTGGTCACCTATCGACCCGGGACCGGGCCGCCGCCGGCGACCAGGCGGGTGGACGGGGTGCTCGTCGATCTGACCGTGGCCGCCGCCGAGGACTACCTGGCCCAGGCCCGGGTGCTCTCGCCGCTCTGGCCGCTGACCGCCGACCGGTACGTCACCACACAGGCGTTGCACGACCCGACGGGCTGGTTGCGGACGCTGCGCGACGAGCATCTGGGTCGGCTGGCCCGGGCCCGACCGGCGGAGTTCAGCACCGCGGCCCGGCAGGCGTGGTACAGGGGCAGCGCGGCCCATTCCCGGGCTGCCCGGCTCGCCGAGTGGTACGAGACCGATCAGGCTCTGCTGATGCTCGGTGAGGCCCGGCTGGCGGCGGCCACGGTGACCGGCCTGCTGAGCCGCACCTACTTCCGTGATCCGGGGGACGCGGTGCGGCGCACCGGGTTGGCCGGCGCGGACATGACCGAGGTGGGTGTGGTGCTGGCCCGGCAGGCCGAGGAGTTGGCCGCCCGTGGTCGTGCGGTCGACGGCACCGTCGACGAGCTGCTCACCACCTGAGGCGCGTCACACGCCGCCCGGCACCCCGATCAGCGAGCCGATCAGGTAGGTGGCACCGGCCGCCGCGGCGCCCAGCAGCAGCTGGCGCAGCCCGCTGGTCCACCAGGGACGGTTGGTGAAGCCGGCCACCACGGCACCGGCGGCGAACAGCCCGAGCCCGCCGACGGCGAGCGCCAGCCACAGTTCGGTGGCGCCGAGCAGGTACGGCAGGAGCGGCACCAGCGCGCCGACCGAGAAGAACAGGAACGACGAGATCGCCGCGGCCCAGGGGCTGGGTTGGTCGTCGGGGTCGACGCCCAACTCCTCCCGGACGTGTACCCGCAGCGCCTCCTCCGGGTCGCGCCGCACCGCCTCGGCGACCTGGGTCGCGAGGTCCCGGGGCAGGCCCCGGGCCACCCACGCGTCGGCCAACTCCCGGGCCTCCGCCTCGGGGTGCCGTTCCAGTTCCCGTCGCTCCTTGGCCACCTCGGCGGCGACCTGCTCGTTGGCGGACCGCACGCTCGTGTACTCGCCGAGCCCCATCGAGATCGCACCGGCCACCAGGCCGGCGCTGCCGGTGAGCACGATGTTGCGGGGCGACACTCCGCCGCCGCCGACGCCGGCGATCAGGGCGATGTTGGTGACCAGGCCGTCCATCGCGCCGAAGACGGCCGGGCGCAGCCAGCCGCCGGAGACGTCCGCGTGGTGCGCCTCGCGCAGCGCCGCTGGGGTGTCGGTCACGGCGCCTGCCCTTCGTTCGCGACTGCGGGACTCCGCTTCGCTGCGTTCCTCGCGCTCACGGCGCCTGCCCTTCGTTCGCGACTGCGGGACTCCGCTTCGCTGCGTTCCTCGCGCTCACGGAAGGGTCAGGATTTCGTGGCCATCGTCAGTCACCACGATGGTGTGCTCGAACTGCGCCGTCCACTTCCGGTCCTTGGTGACCACGGTCCACCCGTCGTCCCACATGTCGTACTGGTAGGTGCCGAGGGTGATCATCGGCTCGATGGTGAACGTCATGCCCGGCTCCATGATGTCCGTGGGGCGCGGGCTGTCGTAGTGCGGCACGTAGAGACCGCTGTGGAAGGCCTCGCCGATGCCGTGGCCGGTGAAGTCGCGGACCACGCCGTAGCCGAACCGCTTGGCGTACGACTCGATGACTCGGCCGACGACGTTGATCTGGCGACCGGGGGCGACCGCGCGGATGCCGCGCATCATGGCCTCGTGGGTCCGCTCGACCAGCAGCCGGGCCTCTTCGCTGACCTCGCCGACGCAGAAGGTGGCATCGGTGTCACCGTGCACCCCACCGATGTACGCGGTGACGTCGACGTTGATGATGTCGCCGTCCTGCAGGACCGTGGTGTCCGGGATGCCGTGACAGATGACCTCGTTGAGGCTGGTGCAGCAGGACTTCGGGAAGCCCTTGTAGCCCAGCGTCGACGGGTACGCCCCGTGGTCGCAGAGGAACTCGTGCACCACCTTGTCGATCTCGTCGGTGGTCACGCCGGGCTTGCAGTGCTCGCCGGCGAGCTGGGTCGCCTGGGCGGCGAGCCGGCTGGCGATCCGCATCTTCTCGATGGTCTCCGGCGTCTGCACGTGCGAGCCACGCCACTCCTGCGGGCGCTGCTTGCCCACGTACTCCGGTCGGGCGATCTGGGATGGCACCTGTCGCATCGGGGAGAGCGTGCCTGGTGTCAGCGGCGGACGGACGGTCATGCCGCAAGCCTATCGCCGGGGCCGCTGGTGACCCGCGCCACGGCCGCCCGGTGGAGGTTGTTGCCCAGCCAGGGCGGCTGTGCCATGGTGTCAGCGTGGATCAAGGGGGAGCACCGCCCATCTTCTCCGCCAGCGCCGAGATCGACGGTGACCACCTCCACGTGGTGGTGGCCGGTGAGGTCGACATGGCGACCGCGGACACGATGCTCCAGACGGCGCTGCGCGAGCCCGCCGGGAAGATCACTCTCGATCTGAGCGCGGTCACCTTCTTCGACTCGGCCGCCATCCACGCCCTGGTCCGGCTCGCCCAGCAGTTCTCGGGAAGGCTCACCGTTCGTCCGTCCCGGCAGGTCCGCCGCGTGCTGGAGATCTCCGGCCTCGGCGAGCAGAGCTGGCTCGACCCGGCCTAGGGCCTAGCGACGGCGGCCGGGCGCCGCCGCCCGCCACACAGTCGAGCCGGGCGGGGGCCAGGCCCGACGGCACCCGCCGCCGGACGCGCGGTCAGTCCTGAAGCTGCCGGCGCAGCGTCACCTCGGTGCCCTCATCGGTACGCCGCACCGACAGCTCGCCCAGCGCCCTGATCAGGGCCAGGCCGCGGCCCCGGAAGCCGGAGTCGGTCGACTCCCGCCACTGCCCGCTGTCGCGCACCGTGGCCGTCACCGTCCGACCCTCGATGGCCACCTCCACACTGATCATGGCCTCGGCGGGGTGGACCGGGTGCTCGATGGCGTTGGCGGCGGCCTCGGAGACGGCGACGGTCAGGTCGAACAGGTCGGTCTCGCCGACGGAGTGCGCGACCAGGAAGTCCTCCAGCCGCTTGCGCAGCACGCTGAGCCGGGTCGGGTCCGCCGGTAGCCGCAGTGCGAAGCGGTTCAGCTCCGCCGCCTCCAGGGCGAGGACCGCCACGTCGTCGCGGCGCGGCCGGCCGGTGACCCGCTCGACCACCGCGTCGATCAGATCCACCACGTGCTCGCTCGGGGTGCCGGCGTCGATGCGGAGCTGGGCCAGCGCGGCGTCGATGCCGAGCTGACGGTCCTCGATCAGCCCGTCGGTGTAGAGCAGCAGTCGACTGCCGGCCGGCAACTCGGCCTCGACCGACTGGTACGTCGCGCCGGGGAGGGCGCCGACCGGCGGACCGAGCGCCCGGTCGTGCAGGAACGCCACGTCGCCTCCGGTGATCACGAGTGGGGACGGGTGACCGGCGCTCGCGTACCGCAGTCGACCGGTGCGAGGGCTGAACAACAGGCAGACCACTGTCGCGAAGGATCGGCCCTCGGTGGAGCCGACCAGCCGGTTGAGCCGGGTCAGCGACTCACCCGGGTCGAAACCCTCCAGCACGTACGCCCGCAGCGCGTTGCGCAGTTGCCCCATCGCCGCGGCGGCCCGGACGCCCTTACCGACCACGTCCCCGATGACCAGCACCAGTTCGTCGCCGTTCAGCGCGATCGCGTCGTACCAGTCGCCGCCGACCTCCACGTCGGCGCTGCCGGGCAGGTAGCGGCTGGCCACCACCGAGCCGGGCAGTTGGGGCAGCGACCGGGGCAGCAGGCTGTGCTGCAGGGTGGTGGCGATGCGGTGTTCGGCTTCGTAGAGCTGGGCGTTCTCCAGTCGCACCCCGACGAGCCGGGCCAGCTGGGTCAGCGCGGCGTCGTCGGTCTGCGCCTCGTCGCCGTCCGCCCGCCAGACCTGCAACTCACCGAGTCGCTTGCCGGTGGTGCCGGTCAGCTCGGCCACGAAGGACGGGTCGGCGGCGGTGGTGCCACCGCCGTCGGCCTCGAAGCGCGCCTCGGTCGCGGTGACCACCACCCGAGCCGCCTCGGCGAGGCTCAACGCGTGCCGGGCGGCGACCTGGAGCACGTCGGCGGTGGATCGGGCGGTGTTCACCGCCACCGCCGCGTCGGCGAGCGCCCGAAGTCGGCGGATGATCTGCCCGCGCAGCTGGCCCAGTTCCACATTGGCCCGCACCCGGGCGATCAGCTCCTGCGCCGAGAACGGCTTGGTGAGGTAGTCGTCGGCGCCGACGGCGAGACCGGCGACGGCCTCCGCGGAGCCGGCGCGGGCAGAGAGCAGCACGATCGGCACATGCCGGGTACGCGGGTCCGCGCGCAGCGCGCTCACCAGCCCGAACCCGTCCAGCCGGGGCATCATCACGTCGGTGAGCACCAGGTCGAACCCGCCCTCGCGGGCCAACGGCAGGGCATCGAGCCCGTCGTTCGCGGTGACCACGTCCCAGGTCCCGGAGAGCAGCCGGCTGACGTGCTCCTGCAGGTCGGCGTTGTCGTCGACGACCAGGATCCGACCAGCCGGGGCGCCCTTCCCACCCTGAGGGTCGGCCTGGGGTGTCGGCGCGACACCGGCCCACAACGCGGTCTCCGCCACGAAGAGCCGGGCCTGCTCGGGCTCACCCACGGGCAGCGGGTCGAACGCCACCACCCGGTCCGCCGGCAGGTGCGTCGAGCCGAACGGAACTGTCACCGTGAAGGTGCTGCCCCCGTCGACCTGGCTGGTCAACCCGACCGCACCGCCGTGCATCTCGACCAGCTCCCGGACCAGCGCGAGGCCGATGCCGGTGCCTTCGTGGGTGCGTGCCCGCACTCCCGGCACCCGGTGGAACCGTTCGAAGACGTGCGGCAGTTCGTCCGGCACGATGCCGACACCGGTGTCGGTCACCTCCAGCCGGGCGGCGCCCTCCGCGGCCCGGATCCGCACCCGGATCTCGCCGTCGAAGGTGAACTTGACGGCGTTCGACACCAGGTTGAGGACGATCTTCTCCCACATGTCCCGGTCGACGAAGACAGGCGTCGGCAGCGGCGGACAGTCCACCACCAGTCGCAACCCGGCCCGCTCCGTGGCGGAGCGGAAGGTGCTGGCCAGCCGTGCGGTGTAATCGGCGAGGTCGGTGGGCTGGTAGCGGGCGGCGAGCCGACCGGACTCCAGCCGGGAGAAGTCCAGCACGGTGTTGACCAGCTTGAGCAGCCGTAACGCGTTGCGGTGCATCATGGTGAGCCGGTCGGTTTCGGTGGCGGGCAACTCCGGGTCGGCCAGCATGTCCTCCAGCGGGCCGAGCACAAGCGTCAGTGGGGTGCGGAACTCGTGACTGACGTTGGCGAAGAAGTTGGTCTTCGCCCGGTCCAGCGCGGCCAGCTCGGCGGCGCGGGCCCGTTCCTGCTCGTACGCCCGCTGGGTGCCGACCGCCCGGGAGATCTGGGCGGCGACCAGGTCGAGGAAGTCGCGGTAGTCGTCGCCGAGCGGCAACTGACGGGCCACGCCGACGATCAGCGCGCCGACCGTCTGGTTGGTCGCCGTGAGCGGCAGCACGAGGGCCTGGTCGGCGGCGTCGACAGGCAACACGTCGAGCAGACCGGCCACCTCGACCGTGACGGGCATGCCATCGGCGGTCACCCGGGCCAGCAGCTGCGACGTGACATCGGTGGCGGGCGGGGTGGTGCCTGTGCAACCGGCCAGGGTGAGCTGGTCGCTGTCGTCGGCCAGATAGATCAGGGCGAACGGCACGTCCGCCCGGTGCCGGCCGAGCACCCCGGCGGCGGTGCGACCCAGCTCCGCGGCGGTGCCGATGTCGTTCAGCTCGGCGCCCAGCTCGGACAGCGCCCGCAGCCGGCGCTCGCCGAGCACCCGCCCGGTGGTCTCGCTGACGATGCAGTAGACGCCACTGACCGAGCCGTCGTCACCCCGGATCGGGTCGTACGAGACGTTGAAGTAGGTCTGCTCGACGAAGCCGTGCCGGTCCAGCAGAAAGGGGTGGTCCTCGCCGCGATAGGAGCGTCCGGTGCTCCGGACGCTGTCGAGCAGCGGACCGAGCACCGCCCAGGTCTCCGACCAGAACGGTCGAGCCGGCTGACCGATCACGTCCGGGTGTTTGTCACCGATGGTCGGCCGGTAGGCGTCGTTGTAGAAGGCCAACTGCTCGTCGCCCCAGAACATGACGATCGGCGCGCTGGAGGCGAGCATCATCCCGACCGCGTGGGAGAGCGCCGTGGGCCACTGACCGGGCTCCCCCAGCCGGCCGGAGGACCAGTCGAAGGAGGCCAACCGGGCGCCCATCTCGCCGCCGGCCGCGAACGCGGCCGCCAGCATCGGAGGGATCTCGCGGCCGGACAGGGCGGGGTGCCCGATGTCCGCGCCCCCCTGAGCCGAGCTCATGCAGCCTCCCGCTCCGGCCGTACCCCTCGACCGTTGATCTTCACCCGCCGTGCTCCGACTTGTACCCCAGCGGACCAGCAACGTAACGCATCACGACAGATGGACGCTGTTTACGTACGCCTGAGCCGTCGGGCACCGGACAGTGACGTCGAACGGCTGTGGTCGGAGGCCCCGACGAGTCAGAAGACCGGCAGCCCGTCGATGCTCGCCGCGTTCTTGTTGGCCCGGTAGGCGACCAGATCCTCGGCGCTACGGCGGGAGTGTGAGGTGAGTAACAGATCACGCTCGGCGCGGAAGTCCATCAGGGGCACCGCGTATCCACAGGAGTCACTGACCCGCTCCACCTCGACCGTGATGACCGCCCGGACGGCGTGCACGTCGGGCGGCGCGGGAAACTCGGCGAGCCGGTCGGCGAAGGCGTCGTCGGTCACCGCGACGCTGCTGCCCCGGCCGTGCAACCGGACGATCTTCGGCGGGCCGTCGAAGGCACAGAACATCAGTGTGATCCGGCCGTTGTCCCGCAGGTGGGCGATGGTTTCCGCGCCACTGCCGTGATAGTCGAGGTAGGCCACCCGGTGCGGGCCAAGAATCACGAACGTGCCCCGCATGCCCTTCGGTGACACGTTGACGTGCCCCTCGACACCGGACGGGGCGGTCGCCACGAAGAAGAGCGGCTGGGCCCCGATGAAGTCACGCAGTCGACAGTCGATCTCCGGATAGACCTTGCCCATGCGCCGATCCTCCCACCGACGCCATCGACAGGCGGGGGCGATCTCAGTCACACCCGCCGGCCAGCGGCCCGCACCAGCGCCGTGATCGGGCGAGGGTCCGACTCGTTCTCCGGATGCCACTGGACCCCGAGCACGAACGGCCGGGCCGGGTCCTCCACCGCCTCGACCACGCCGTCGCTCGCCCAACCGGTCACCGTGAGCCGGCCCGGATCGGCGACCGCCTGGTGGTGGTACGAGTTGACCTGGTCGACCCCCGCCAACACCGAGGCGGCCAGGCTCCCCGGCGCGAACCGCACCGCGTGGGCCCCGTACACGCCGGGCGCGGGACGGTGCGCCTCGTGGCCCACCACGTCGGGCAGGTGCTGGTGCAGGACGCCGCCGTACGCGACCGCGAGCAACTGCATCCCCCGACACACGCCCAGCACCGGCACGTCAGCGGCGAGCGCGGCGGCCAACAGGGTCAGCTCGCCGGCGTCCCGGTCCGGCCGATCCTCGGTACGCGGGTCGGGCGGTTGGCCGTACCGCCCCGGGCCGACGTCCGCGCCACCGGCCAACAGCAACCCGTCCAGGACCGCCACCACGTCCGCGTCGACGTCGTCCGGCGGCAGGACCACCGCCCGGCCGCCCGCCGCGGTCACCGCCCTCGTGTACGCCTCCGGCACCAGCACCGCACGCACACCCCGCCAGGTGGCCCAGTCGGCGGGTTCGACGTACGCGCTGACCCCGATCAGCGGCCTCATATTGGCGTGACGTAGGCGCCGGTGATGCCGCCGTCGACCACGAACTGCGCGGCGGTCATGAACGAGGCGTCGTCGCTGGCCAGGAACGCCACCGCGGCGGCGATCTCCTCCGGTTGCCCGAAGCGGCCCATCGGCACGTGCACCAGCCGACGGGCGGCCCGCTCCGGGTCGGCGGCGAAGAGTTCCAGCAGCAACGGGGTGGCCACCGGGCCGGGACAGAGCGCGTTGACCCGGATGCCCTCGCGGGCGAACTGCACACCCAACTCCCGGGTCATCGCCAGCACTCCGCCCTTGCTCGCGGTGTACGCGATCTGTGACGTCGCCGCACCCATCAACGCCACGAACGAGGCCGTGTTGATGATCGACCCCTTGCCCTGCCGACGCATGTGCGGAATGGCGTACTTGCAGCACAGGTAGACGCTCGTGGTGTTGACCCGCAACACCCGCTCCCACGCGTCCAGGCCAGTGTCCAGGATGGAGTCGTCGTCCGGCGGTGAGATGCCTGCGTTGTTGAACGCGATGTCCACCCGGCCGTGCCGGTCGGCCACCCCGTCGAACAGGTCGCGAACCGCCGACTCGTCGGCCACGTCGGTGGCCACGAACTCGCCGCCGCACTCCTCGGCGGCCTTCGTACCCGCCTCGGCGTCGATGTCCACGCAGACCACCCGGGCCCCCTCGGCGGCGAACCGCCGCACGGTGGCCAACCCGATGCCGCTGCCCGCTCCGGTGACCACGGCCACCCGGTCCCGCAACCGACCCTGCACTGGCGTCACTCCTCTGTCGAGACGAACACGTTTTTGACGTCGGTGAAGGAGTGCAACGCGTCCGGGCCCAGCTCACGGCCGAGCCCGGATCGTTTCATCCCGCCGAACGGGGTCCAGTAGCGCACCGAGGAGTGCGAGTTGACGCTGAGGTTGCCCGCGTCGACGGCGCGCGCCAGGCGCAGGGCCCGCCCCACGTCCCGCGTCCAGATCGAGCCGGAGAGGCCGTACTCGGTGTCGTTGGCGAGCCGGACCGCGTCCGCCTCGTCGTCGAACGGGAGCACCGAGACCACCGGGCCGAAGATCTCCTCCCGCCAGTGCCGGTCGGCCGGCGAATCGGCCAGCAGCACCGTGGGCGCGTGCCAGAACCCGGGGCCGTCAGGGCAGGAGCCGGTGAAGGCCACTGTCGCCCCGGTCAGGTAGCCGGCGACCCGGTCCCGCTGGGCCTCGGAGATCAGCGGGCCCATGTCGGCGGTGTCGCGGGACGGGTCCTCGACGCGTACCGCGCGTACCGCCGGTTCGAGCAGTTCCAGGAACCGGTCGTACACCGAACGCTGGACCAGGATCCGCGACCGTGCGCAGCAGTCCTGGCCGGCGTTGTCGAAGACCGCGCCCGGCGCGGTAGCGGCGGCGCGTTCCAGGTCGGCGTCGGCGAACACGATGTTCGCGCTCTTGCCGCCCAACTCCAGGGTGAGTCGCTTCACCTGGGCGGCGCAGCCGGCCATGATCCGGGTGCCGACCTCGGTGGAGCCGGTGAAGCAGATCTTGCGGACCGCCGGGTGGCTGACGAACCGCTCCCCCACCACCGAGCCCTGGCCGGGGACGACTGTGAAGACGCCGTCGGGCAGGCCCGCCTCGCGGGCCAGCTCGGCCAGGCGCAGCGCGGTGAGCGGGGTCAGTTCGGCGGGCTTGAGCACCACCGTGTTGCCGGCGGCGAGCGCCGGGACGAAGCCCCAGCCGGCGATCGGCATCGGGAAGTTCCAGGGCACGATCACGCCGACCACACCGAGTGGCTCGTGGAAGGTGACGTCCAACCCGCCCGGCACCGGGATCTGTCGCCCGGTCAACCGCTCGGGCGCACCGGCGTAGTAGTCCAGGACGTCGCGGACGTTGCCGGCCTCCCACCGGGCGTTACCGATGGTGTGCCCGGAGTTGCGCACCTCCAGCAGGGCCAGCTCCTCCAGGTGCGCGTCGACAACGGCGGCGAACCGCCGCAGCAGCCGAGCCCGATCCCCCGCCCCCACCAGACGCCAGGTCTCGAAGGTGGCGGCTGCCCGCGAGATGGCCGCGTCCACGTCCTCAATCGAGGCCCCGGCAACCTCCCGAAACCCCACCCCGGAAGCCGGATCCACCAAAACCGTCACAGGCCCCGCCCCTCGATATCCCAGTCGATCATGGAGTTGTGCTGCCCCACAAAAGCCGCCTCACCCGACTTTCCGCCCACCACAAGCCCATGATCGACCCGGCGAGGGGTGGGGGGTTAGAGGCGTTCGAAGCCACGGGTCAGCTCCCAGTCCGTTACCGCGGCATCGAAGGCCGCCAGCTCGACCTTTGCCTGGTTGGCGTAGTGGGCCACCACTTCGGGGCCGAACGCCTCCTGGGCTGCCGTGGACCCCTCCCAGAGGGCCAGGGCGTCGCGCAGGGTGCCCGGAACCCGCTCGGCCTCCGGGTCGTCGTACGCGTTGCCGGTGCACTCGTCGCCCAACTCCAACTCACCGTCGATGCCGTGCAGGGCACCTGCGACCAGCCCGGCGATCGCCAGGTACGGGTTGACGTCGGCCCCGGGCACCCGGTTCTCCACCCGCATGCCCTGCCCGTGCCCGACCACCCGCAGTGCGCAGGTGCGGTTGTCCACACCCCAGCGCAGCGCGGTCGGGGCGAACGATCCCGGCTGGTACCGCTTGTAGGAGTTGATGTTCGGGGCGAAGAGCAGACTGAACTCCCGCATGGTGGCCAGCAACCCGGCGAGCACCCGCTGCCCGGTCGACGACAGGTGCGCCGGCCCGTCGCCGAGCATGGCCGACGAGCCCGACCGGTCCCGCAGCGAGAAGTGGATGTGGCAGGAGTTGCCCTCACGCTCGTTCGGCTTGGCCATGAAGGTGATCGCCATCCCCTCCTGGGCGGCGATCTCCTTCGCGCCGTTCTTGTAGATCACGTGGTGATCCGCGCAGGCCACCGCCTCGTCGTACCGGAACGCGATCTCGTGCTGGCCGAGGTTGCACTCGCCCTTGGCGCTCTCCGGGGTGAGGCCGGCGCCGGCCATCTCGGTGCGGATCCGGCGCAGCAGGGGCTCCACCCGGGCGGTGCCGAGCAGCGAGTAGTCGACGTTGTACTGGTTGGCCGGGGTGAGGTCACGGTAGCCGCGCCGCCAGGCATCCTCGTACGAGTCGCGGAACAGCACGAACTCCAACTCGGTGCCGGCGTACGCGGTCAGCCCGTGCTCGGCCAGCCGGTCCAGTTGCCGGCGCAGGATCTGCCGGGGCGAGGCGACCACGTCACCGGAGCCGTCGAGCCACGCCAGGTCGGCCAGCAGTAACGCGGAGCCGGGCTGCCAGGGCATCCGGCGCAGCGTGGCGAGGTCCGGCACCATCGCGAAGTCGCCGTAGCCGCGTTCCCAACTCGACATCGCGTACCCGTCGACGGTGTTCATGTCGACGTCCACGGCGAGCAGGTAGTTGCAACCCTCACTGCCGTGCTCGGCCACCTGATCGAGGAAGAACGGCGCGTGGAACCGTTTGCCCTGCAAGCGGCCCTGCATGTCGACGAGGGCCAGCACCACGGTGTCGATCTCACCGGCTTGGACGGCGACCCGCAACTCTTCCAGCGAAAACGGCGTTCTGCTCATCAGAGGGCCTCCATCACCAAGGTCTACTGGCAATCCGGATCACCGTCAATGCCCTCGACCCGGTCGGCGGCAAACCACGCGAGGAGCTGTCATGCGCCTTCGAGCAATCCTGGCTGTCGCCGTCCTCGTCACCGGGCTGGGCACGACGGTGCACGCCGAGGCGGAGGTGCGGCCCACGCCCGCTCCGGTCATCGCATCGGGCACCGAGGGTTTCCAGTTCGCCGACCCGGAGATCGTCGCGACGGGGCTCGACGTCCCCTGGGGGCTCGACTTCCTCCCCGACGGCAGCGCCCTCGTGGCGCAGCGCGACCAGGGCTCGGTGGTGCGGGTACGACCAGGTCGGCCGCCCGTGCCTGTCGCCCGGATCCCCGGGGTGGTCGCCGATGGTGAGGGGGGCCTGCTCGGCCTGGCCGTCTCCCCCCGTTATCCGCGGGACCGGTGGGTGTACGTCTGCTTCACCACCGCCTCCGACATCCGGATCACGCGCTTCCGGCTCAGCGCGCCGCAGACCCAGCAGGTGATCCTCAGCGGGCTCACCCGGGCGTCGATACACAACGGTGGCCGGATCGCCTTCGGCCCGGACGGGCTGCTCTACGCCGGTATCGGTGACGCCGCTGTCCCCGCCAACGCGCAGAGCCTGGCCAGCCGCAACGGCAAGATCCTGCGGATCCGGCCGAACGGTGGCATCCCGGCGGACAACCCGTTCCCCGGCTCGCCGATCTACAGCTACGGGCACCGCAACGTCCAGGGGCTGGCCTGGGACCCGCGGGGTCGCCTCTTCGCCACCGAGTTCGGCCAGGCCATGTGGGACGAGGTAAACGTCATCGTCCGGGGCGGCAACTACGGCTGGCCGATCGTGGAGGGCCCGAGCAACGACCCGAGGTTCCGTGCTCCGGTGGTCGTCTGGCCCCCGGCGCAGGCGTCGCCGAGTGGTGCCGCCTTCGCCAACGGCACCCTGTTCGTCGCCGCTCTGCGGGGGGCACGACTGTGGGCCGTGCCGGTGAGCGCCGCCGGCACGGTCGGCACTCCGTCCGCCGAGTTGACGGGCGTGTACGGCCGGCTTCGTACCGTGGAGTTGGCCCCGGACGGCTCCCTCTGGGTGACCACAAGCAATCGCGACGACAACGGCACACCGACACCCGTCGACGACCGCATCCTGCGGTTCACGACCGGCGAGCGGCAACCACCGCCCGCCGGTCGTTCCGGATCCCACGCCGCCGACTCCGGGCAACCCTGATCAGTCCGGTCCGTCGACCGCCGCCGGCCGTGGTTCGCCCGCCTGCTCCTCGACGGTACGAACCGGGCCGGTGAACCACCTGCGCGCCGAGGCGTACCACCAGACGGCGACCACCAGCAGCACCCCACCCACGGCGAGCGGCGCGTAATTCACCGCCGACCAGGTGAACCCGTCGTTGCCGGGCACCCCGGCGGGCACGATCGGCAGCACGAAGTAGACGGCGATGACCGCGATCTCGATCACCGCGATCCAGCCGAACAGCTTGTACTTGCGCCCGAGCGTCCACGGCCCCGGGACGAACCGGTCGCCCATCCGCAGCCGGAGCGCGATCGGGATGAGGAACGACAGGTAGAGCCCGAGCACCGCGACGGAGACGACCGCGTAGAAGGCGATCGGGATGCCGGCCGAGCTCTCGTAGAGGGCTGGCAGGGTCAGCACCAGGCCGGCCAGGGTGGCGCCGATGATCGCGTTGACCGGGGTGCCGTTGCGGTCGACCCTCGACCACAGCCGCCATCCGGGTACGGCCCGGTCACGGCTGAACGCGTACGCCATGCGGCTCATCGAGGTCACGCAGCTCATGCCGCAGAAGAACTGGCCGATGGTGGAGATGATGATGACGATCTTGAAGAAGACCGGGGTCAGCGCCGACTCGAAGATCGCGCCGGAGAAGCCGCCCGCGGCGTTGACGGCCTCGACGTCGGTGGCCGCGAAGAGGAACGCCAGCAGCAGGATCCAACCACCGACCGCCGAGTAGAAGATCGACTGCCAGAGCCCCCGCGCGGCGGCCTGCGACGCTCCCCTGGTCTCCTCCGAGACGTGCGCGCAGGCGTCGAAGCCGGTGATCGTGTACTGGGTCAGCAGGAAGCCCAGCGGCAGCACGTAGAACCAGAACGTCAGCCCGCCGATGTCACCGTCGCCGAAGCCGGAGTTGTTGAACCGCTCGGTGAACACGAACTGGAAGCTCTGGTGGTTGTCCGGCACGAACACCAGGATGGCCACCACGACGGCCGCGCCGGCCACGTGCCACCAGACCGAGACGTTCTGGAGTACGTCGATGATCCGGTGCCCGAAGATGTTGATCAGCCCGTGCAGCACCAGGATGATCACGAAGAGGACGAACGCCTGACGCAGCGTCCCGGCCCAGCCGTCGAAGAGCGCCGACAGGGTGAGGTTGAGAAACGTCGCGCAGCCGTAGTCGACCGAGGCGGTGACCGCCACCAGACCGATCAGGTTCAGCCAGCCGGTGAACCAGCCGTGCACCGGGCGGCCCATGGTGGCCGCCCACCAGTAGATCCCGCCCGCGGTGGGGTACGCCGACACCAGCTCCGCCATGCAGAAGCCGATGATCAGGATGAACAGCGAGATCAGTGGCCAGCCCCAGGAGATGGCGACCGGCCCGCCGTTGTTCCACGCCTGGCCGAAGGTGGTGAAGCAGCCGGCCAGGATCGAGATGATCGAGAAGGAGATGGCGAAGTTGGAGAAGCCACTCCACTTGCGGTGCAGCTCCTGTTTGTAGCCGAGTTCAGCGAGCCGTCGGGCGTCGTCGTCCATCGGTTGCTCGGCGGTCGGCACGGGCGTCGTGGCCACTGCACACCTCCCTGAGGTGGTTCCGCGTGCGAGTGCGCAAAGTGTCGACCCGGCCGATCAAGGCGGTCAATACGTAGGCGGTGGGAATCTCACCGCCTACGGGCTAATTGCGTTGCCGTCCGGCCACCCCGGCCCGCATCCTGGACCGGTGACCAGGCCCGATCAGGGCCCACCCCGGGCGCTCGGACCGCCCGACCAAGGCGGCGCGGGGCACGCCTCTCTCTCACAAACGGCCCTACCGCCGTACCCAAAGTGCCCCGCGCCCCCGCACCCCCACTCCCCCCACGCCCCTCCCCCGGTGATCAAGAGGTTTGCGTCAGATTTTCGGCCCCGGCTGACCGAAAGCTCTTGATCAACGCGGAAGGAGGGCGTGGGTCAGGTGAGGAGGAGGCCGGTTACCCAGAGGGCTGCGACCAGGAGGCCGGCCAGGAACTCCACGAGCATCGACAGGCCGGCCGCCTTCAGCGCCTGCACGGTGGACGGCCACGCCAGTTGGTTGCTGCCCAGGCGCAGCCGTTCCGCCGCCCACACGCCTGCCACGAAACCGAGCACCAACCCGACGACCGGCACCACGAAGAACCCGATGATGCCGAGCACCCCGCCGGCGAGCAGCGTGGACGTGGGCACGCCGGTGCGCTTCAGGTTCCGGCCCGGCCACGCGTACTTGATCACGGTGCCACCCGCGGTGACCAGGGTGGCGGCGGCGAACACCGCCCAGCCACCCAGGCCGGCGCCCCCGAAGATCGCCCAGACCAGCACGCCACCCCAGCACAGCGGCAGTGCCGGCAGACCGGGAACCACCACACCGGCCAACCCGGCCAGGATGGCCAGCCCGGCCACCACTGTCACCACCGCCTGCGAGTCGGTCAGGTCCACGCCGTCACCTTCCGTCGCCACCAGCCGGACCTGAGCGGTCCCCGCCCACGCCGCTTCGCCGCCACGCTGCCGTGCCTGCTGGTTTACTCACTGTGCTCGCTCACGCCGCCACCCCGTCCCCGCGTAGCCGGGCGGTGATCGCGTCGGCCGGGGCCGGCGCCCCGAAGTACAGGCCCTGCCCGGTGTCGCAGCGCAGCGCCCGCAGCCGTTCCGCCTGCACGTCGGTCTCCACCGCCTCGGCCGTGACCCACAACTCCAACGCGTGCGCCAACCGGACCAACGCGTCGACGATCCGTTCGTCGCGGTGGTCGGCCGCCACGTCGGCGCCGTCCGCGCGGATGCCCTCGACGAACGGACCGGCGAGCTTCAGGCAGTGGATCGGCAGTCGGCGCAGGTACGCCAGGTTGGAGTACCCGGTGCCGAAGTCGTCCACGGCCAGCCGGACGCCGAGCGCGGCGAGCCGGTGCAGGCTGCGCAGGGGCTCACCGGCGCTGCCCATCACGGCGCTCTCGGTCAGCTCCAGTTGGAGCAGCTCCGCGGGCAGCCCGCTGGTCCGCAGCGCGTCGGCGACAGTGTCCACGATGGCCGGTTCGTCGGCCTGCCGCGCGGCCAGGTTGACGCTGACCACCAGCCGGGCGTGCGGGAACTCCCGCCACCAGCGTTCGGCGTCCGCGCAGGCCTGCCGCAGCACCCACTCGCCGAGCCGGACGATCAGGCCGGTCTCCTCGGCCAAGCCGATGAACCGGTCCGGCCCGATCAGGCCCAACTCCGGGTGCTCCCAACGGACCAGCGCCTCCACCGCGAGCATGGTGCCCTCCAGCAGCGACACGATCGGCTGGTAGTGCAGCACGAACTCGCCCCGGTCCAGTGCGGCGGGCAGCCCGGCGACCAGCGCCGAGCGGGCGATGTCCCGGGCGCCACGCTCGGCGTCGTAGACCGCCCACCGGCCCCGGCCCGCCGCCTTGGCCCAGTAGAGCGTGGTGTCCGCGGCCTTCATCAGCTCGGACGCGCTGGTCTCCGAGACGGGGCACTGCACGATGCCCACACTGGCCGAGACGGCCAGCTGGTGCTCACCGACGTGGACCGGGGCCGCGACGGCGGCCAACGCGGCCTCCGCGACGGAGACAGCGTCGTCGGTGTCGTTCCCTCCGTCGACGAGGATCACGAACTCGTCGCCCCCCATCCGGGCGACCAGGTGGCCGTGGTCGGCCACACACGCGGCCAGCCTCCGGCCGATCATCACCAGCAGCCGGTCACCGAGGTCGTGGCCGAGACTGTCGTTGATCGCCTTGAAGCCGTCCAGGTCGAGGAAGCACACCCCGACCCGCTGCCCGACGGTCGCGGTGTCGAGCACCCGTCCCAACGTCTCGAAGAACAGCGTCCGGTTGGGCAGCCCGGTCAGCGGGTCGTGCAGCGCCTGGAAGCGCAGCCGCTGCTGGAGTTCGTACCGCTCGGTGATGTCCTCGATCATCGCGACGGTGAAGCGGGGCCGGCCCTCGTGTCGGATCAGCGAGACGGCCAGATCCGTCCAGACCACTGTGCCGTCCTTGCGGTAGTAGCGCTTCTCCACCCGGGCCACGTCGCGCTTGCCCTCGATCAGCTCCTGGTAGAGCTCCCACATCCCGGCGGCATCGTCGGCGTGGAACAGCGTCGCCACGTTGATCTCGCGCAACTCCTCGATCGAGTAGCCGAGCATGTCGGCGAACGCCTGGTTGACATCGATGATCCGGCCGTCGACGCCGGCGATCCCGATCCCGATCGCGGCGCCGGTGAACACCGCCCGGAACCGTGCCTCGCTCTCGCGCAGCGCCTGCTCGACCTCGTCGCGCGCCTGCCAGGCCGACCGGGCGATCCGTTCCTGCTGACTGAAGGTGCGGTCGCGCAACGCGCGGGCGAACCCGGAGGCCAGGCCGCCTTGCACCGCCGCGATCCGGTCGGCGAGGTCGGCCGGCCGGTCACCGTCGCCCAGAACCCGCCGCGCGAAGGTCGCACCGAGCGCCTGCAGTGTCCACTCCAGGGCCTGCGGCTCGGTGAGGTGCCCCTCCACCAGGGCCCGCCCGACCTCTTCGGCCGGGCGGGCGCTGAACGGCTCCGCGCGTACCGCCTGGGCCAGCCGGATCGTGTGCACCAGCAGCAGCCGCTCGGTCTCGGCCGCGCTGAGCGGCACGAAACCAAGACGGCGCACCGCGCGGGCCCAGTCGGCGGCGTACCCCTGAGCGTCGGCCCGACCGGCATTCACCCCGGCGGGGTCCGGGACGGCGGCCACGGGATCAGCCGGCGGGCTGGTCGTACCGGGCGACGCCCCCGAAGGCGCCGAACCGCTCCGGGTGCTCGTCCACGTCGGACGGCGCGTCGGGACGCCAGAGCGGCATGTGCACCACGCCTGGTTCCAGGACGGTCCAGTCGCCGAAGAAGCCGGTGACCTGTGCGCGGGAGCGCAGGGTGATCTCGGTGGCGGTGCGGGCGGAGAGTCGCTGGGCGTCCAGCATCTCCTGCGGTTGGTCCTCGAAGGTGGAGTGCGAGATGACCAGGAAGCTGCCCGGCGCGGCGACGTCCCGCAGGGTGGCCAGGATCGCTTCGGGTCGGTCGGCGTCCGGGACGAAGTGCACCACCCCGGCCAACAGGATGCCCATCGGTCGACTGAAGTCGATCAGCCCGAGCTGTCGGGTCTCGGCGAGGATCCGCTCCGGCTCACGCAGGTCGGCGTGGATGACCCCGGTCAGCTCGTTGCCGGCGAGCAACTCCCGGCTGTGCGCGACGGCCACCGGGTCGATGTCGACGTACACCACGCGGGCCTTGGGGTTCACCGCCTGCGCCACCTCGTGCACGTTGCCCACGGTGGGAATTCCGGAGCCGATGTCGAGGAACTGGTCGATGCCGGCGTCGAGCAGCACCCGGACGGCCCGGCGCAGGAAGTCGCGGCCGGAACGCATGGTGGCGGCGAGATTCGGGGTCATGCTGGCGATCTGCTCGGCCAACTGCCGGTCGACCTCGAAGTTGTGCGCCCCACCCAGAAAGTAGTCGTACACCCGGGCCGCACTCGGCCTGGTCAGATCGATCTCGGTCGGCAGTCCGTCCGGCATCAGTGCGCTCCCCAGTTTCTCGCCGCGGCGCGGGACGGCGCCGACGCACGGACGTGCCGCGGGCACGCGCGAGCACCGGTCGACCCGCGGGTCGTGTGGTGTGGACCACTCTAGGCGGCTGACTCCAGCAACAGCGAGATGCCTTGACCAACGCCGATGCACATGGTGGCCAGAGCCCGGCGGCCGCCGCGACGGCGCAGCTCCAAGGCGGCGGTCAGCGCCAGCCGGGCGCCGCTGGCGCCGAGCGGGTGCCCCAGCGCGATGGCCCCACCGTTCGGGTTGACGTGGTCGGCGTCCACCGACAGCCCCAGCTCACGCAGCACCGCCACGGACTGCGCGGCGAACGCCTCGTTCAGCTCCACCACGTCCACCGCGCCCAGGTCGACGCCGACCCGGTCGAGCAGTTTGCGGGTTGCCGGCACCGGGCCGATCCCCATGATCCGGGGCGGCACACCGGCCGCCGCCGCACCGACGATCCGGGCCAGCGGGGTCAGGCCGTACCGGGAAACCGCCGCCTCGCTGGCCACCAGCAGCGCGACCGCGCCATCGTTGACGCCCGAGGAGTTGCCGGCGGTCACCGTGCCGCCGTCGCGGAACGGGGTGGGCAGCGCGGCCAGCTTCGCAAGCGTGGTCTCCCGGGGGTGCTCGTCGACCTCGACCAGCCGGGTCTCCCGACGACCGGCCGGCACGGACACCGCCACGATCTCCTCGGCGAACCGCCCGTCGGCCTGCGCCTTGGCCGCACGCTGCTGCGAGCGGTACGCGAAGGCGTCCTGCTCGGCCCGGCTGACGCCGTACTCGGCGGCCACGTTCTCCGCCGTCTCCGGCATCGAGTCGACCCCCCACCCGTCGCGCATCAACGGGTTCACCAACCGCCAGCCCAGCGTGGTGTCGTACACCTCGGCCGAGCGGGAGTACGCCGACGTCGCCTTCGGCATGACGAACGGCGCCCGGCTCATGCTCTCCACGCCGCCGGCGATCACCAGCTCGGCGTCCCCGGCAACGATGGATCGGGCGGCGGTGGCGAGCGCGTCCAGGCCCGAGCCGCAGAGCCGGTTGACGGTGCTGCCCGGCACCTCCTCGGGGAGGCCGGCGAGCAGCGCCGCCATCCGGGCCACGTTGCGGTTGTCCTCGCCGGCCTGGTTGGCGCAGCCGAGCACGACATCGTCGACCCGCGCCCAGTCCACCGACGGGTGGCGGGCGACCAGCTCACGGATCACGTGGGCGGCGAGGTCGTCGGGGCGGACACCGGCCAGCGCGCCCGCGTACCGGCCGATCGGGGTGCGGACACCGGCCACCAGGTATGCCACGGTCATCGCGAGTCCTTAGGGGTGCAGACGGCGGGGGTGGGGCACGCCCAACGGGTCGCGAGGGCTGCCGGCCGCCAGGATATCCGCGCCGGCAGCGGATAGGTTGACGGCATGGCTCGGGCCCAGTTCAGCGCAGAGACCAGCGGCGGTGGCGCGTTCGTCCGCCAGCCGAACCGGTTCACCGGTCGGGTCACCGCCGACTCGACCTCCCCGCCCGGCGGCGGCCCGGACGAGCAGGACCGCTGGCCGCTGGAGGCCGGCCGTTACCGGCTGATCTGGTGCCGGGCCTGCCCGTGGGCGCACCGGGCGAGGATCGTGCGCGGCCTACTCGGGCTGGACGACGCGATCTCGTTGGGCACCGTCGACCCGATCCGGGACGAGCGGGGTTGGGCGTTCGCCCTCGACCCGGACGGCTTCGACCCGGTCCTCGGCGTGAGTTTCCTCTCCGAGGCGTACCTGGCCACCGACCCCGACTACACCGGCCGGGTGACCGTGCCGGCGCTCGTCGACACCCTGACCGGTCGGGTGGTCACCAACGACTATCCGCAGCTCACCCTCGACTTCTCCACGCAGTGGCGGCCGCTGCACCGTGCGGGGGCACCGGACCTCTACCCGGAGGCACTGCGCCCCGAGATGGACGCGCTGATGGCGGAGATCCACGCCGACGTGAACAACGGCGTCTACCGGTGTGGGTTCGCCACCTCCCAGGAGGCGTACGACGAGGCGTTCCGGGCGCTCTTCGCTCGGCTGGACGTGCTCTCCGAGCGGTTGGCCGGGCAGCGCTACCTGATGGGTGACGCGATCACCGAGGCCGACGTACGGCTGTTCACCACGTTGGTCCGCTTCGACGTCGCGTACCACGGGCACTTCAAGTGCAACCGCAACAAACTGACCGAGATGCCGGTGCTCTGGGCGTACGCCCGGGACCTGTTCCAGACGCCGGGTTTCGGCGAGACGGTGGACTTCGACCACATCAAGCGGCACTACTACGGCACGCACCGGGAGATCAATCCCAGCGGCATCGTGCCACTCGGGCCGGACGAGTCCGGCTGGCGCACGCCGCACGGGCGTGGCTGAGCCGGGTCGGTCCGCCGCCCCGACCGTGTCGAGAGCCCGCGGCGACGCCGCCCGCCGGGCCGCCGGGTCCGCCGCGGCCGGCTGCACCCTGGGCGGGGCGGTGGCGGTGACGCTCGCCGTGGTCGCCGGTCCCGGTCCAGGGCTCACCGGGTACGTCAGCGAGGCGGGCATCGCCGGCAGCGCCCACGCGGCGGCGTACCGGATCGGGATCCTGGCCCTTGCCGGCGCGTTGCTGCTGATCGGGGCGGCGCTGCCCCCCGGGGTGTGGGCGGCGGCCCCGGCGCTGCTCACCATCGGGGCCGTGTTCACCGCCGTGTCCGGGGCGGTGACCTGCTCCGACGGCTGCCCGTTGCCGCCGTTCGAGCGCGCGACGACGGCGGACCTTGTGCACGGCGGCGCAAGCGTAGCGGCGACCGCGGCGGTGGTCTTCGCCATGATCACGCTTGCCGTCTCCGGGCCGGTCGGCCCGACGGTGCGTCGGCTGGCCGGCGGGGCCGCCGCGCTGGCCCTGCCGCTCTGCGCCACGGTGGGGCTGGCGATGCTCGTGGTCGGCCGGGGCCCGCTTGTGGGTGTGCTGGAACGGCTGATCCTCGCCCTCGCGGCGCTCTGGGGCCTGAGCACCGCCACCGCCCTGGCCCTCTGTAAGGAGCCTCACGCCGCCCGGTCCTTCCATTGAGCGGGAATCGGCGTAGCGTCGGCCAACGATGACCAACGTCTGGGGCCTCACTGTCCGCCTGTATGTCGATCTCCGACTGCAGGCCAGTGGCATCTGTCCGGGCTAGCCGCGTTCCTACGCCTGCCCCGATCGGACCGGACAATTGGATACCTCCCCATGCCCTTCAGCCTGCGCAAAATTCCCTTCTCCGTGCAGATCCTGCTCGGCCTCGTGCTCGGCGTCGCGCTCGGCTTCCTGGCCCGCGCCAACGACGTGAGCTGGCTGACCACCACCCTGCACACCGTCGGCAGCCTCTTCGTCCAGCTGCTCAAGCTGGCCGTGCCGCCGCTGGTCTTCACCGCCATCGTGGTCAGCGTGGTCAGCCTGCGCGGCGTCGCCAACGCCGCCCGGCTCGCCCTCAAGACCCTGATGTGGTTCGGCATCACCGCGCTGATCGCGGTGAGCATCGGCATCGGCCTCGGCCTGCTCACCAACCCGGGCAGGGGCGTGACCCTCGACCTGGGTGGCGCCGCACCGCCGAAGAACACCGGCTCCTGGACCGACTTCCTCACCGGCATCGTGCCCACCAACCCGGTCGGCGCGTTCGTCGAGGGCAACGTCCTCCAGATCGTCTTCCTCGCCGTGGTCATCGGTGCCGCGGCCCTGCTGGTCGGCGACGCCGCCGAACCGTTCGTGGCGCTGAACCGCTCCCTGCTGGAGATCGTCCAGAAGGCGCTCTGGTGGGTCATCCGGCTCGCCCCGATCGGCACCCTCGGCCTCATCGGCAACGCCGTCGCCTCGTACGGCTGGGACCTGCTGGCCCCCCTCGCGAAGTTCACCACAGCCGTCTACGTCGGCTGCGCCATCGTGCTGTTCGTGGTCTACCCGCTGGTGCTGGTCCTCGCCGGCCGGCTCAACCCGCTGCGCTTCTTCGCCGGCGCCTGGCCGGCCATCCAGCTGGGCTTCGTGTCCCGCTCGTCGGTCGGCACCATGCCGGTGACCCAGCGCTCCGTCGAGCGACTCGGCGTGCCCCGCGAGTACGCCTCGTTCGCCGTGCCCTTCGGCGCCACCACGAAGATGGACGGTTGCGCCGCCATCTACCCGGCCCTCGCCGCGATCTTCGTGGCCCAGGTGTTCGGCGTGCACCTCGGCATCGGCGACTACCTGCTGATCGCCTTCGTCTCGGTGGTCGGCTCGGCGGCCACCGCCGGCCTGACCGGCGCGATCGTGATGCTCACCCTGACCCTCAGCACGCTGGGCCTGCCGCTGGCCGGCGCCGGCCTGCTGCTGGCCATCGACCCGATCCTGGACATGATCCGCACCGCCACCAACGTCGCGGGTCAGGCCCTGGTGCCGACAGTGGTCGCCGCCCGCGAGGGCACGCTCGACCGCGCCGCGTACGAGTCCGCCGGCCGGCGTGACCTGACCGAGCCGGAGCCGGTCGTCGACACCCGGCCGGAGCTCAGCCCCGTTCCTGCCTGATCGGTTCACCAGTACGGCGACGGGCCCTCTCCCCGAGGGCCCGTCGCCGTGTCGGAGAGGATGACCCCATGAGTTCCCTGTTCACTCCCCTGGCCCTGCGCGCGGTCACAGTGCCCAACCGGATCGCCATGGCACCGATGTGCCAGTACTCTGCCGGCCCCGACGGTCTGCCCACCGACTGGCACCTCATCCACCTCGGCAGTCGCGCGGTCGGCGGCGCCGGCCTGGTGCTGACCGAGGCGACCGCCGTACTCCCCGAGGGGCGGATCAGCCCGCAGGACACCGGCCTCTGGTCCGGTGCGCACGTCGACGCCTGGCGCCCGGTGACCGCGTTCGTCGCCGCCCACGGCGCGGTGCCGGCCGTGCAACTCGCGCACGCCGGCTTCAAGGCCTCCACCTACCGGCCGTGGGCGCCGGAGAGCGGTGGCGTGCCGGACGCCGAGGGCGGCTGGACGCCCGTCGCCCCCGGCTCGGAGCCGTTCACCGCCAACTACCGGACCCCGACCAGCCTCGACGAGGCCGGCATCGCCGGAGTGGTCGAGGCGTTCGCGGCCGGCGCCGAACGCGCGCTGGACGCCGGCTTCGCCGCCGTGGAGATCCACGCCGCCCACGGCTACCTGCTCAACGAGTTCCTCTCGCCGTTGACCAACCACCGCACCGACTCGTACGGCGGCGACCGGGCCGCCCGGATGCGACTCACCCTGGAGGTGGCCCGCGCGGTGCGTGCGGCGGTCGGCGAGGACGTGCCGGTGTTGACCCGGATCTCCGCCACCGACTGGGTCGAGGGCGGCTGGACGATCGACGACAGCGTGGTGCTCGCCGGCGAGCTGGCCGGCGTCGGTGTCGACCTGGTCGACGCGTCCTCCGGTGGGGTGAGTGTGGACCAGCGCATCCCGCTCCTCGGCCCCGGCTACCAGGTGCCCCTGGCCGCCCAGATCCGCCGGGAGGCCGGCGTGCCGACCGGCGCGGTGGGCCTCATCGTGGAGCCCGAGCACGCCGAGCAGATCATCGCCGGCGGCGAGGCGGACCTGGTGCTGTTGGGGCGGGAGTTGCTGCGTGACCCGTACTGGCCGCGCCGGGCCGCCGCGAAGCTCGGCGTCGCGTACTCGGGGCCCGCCCAGTACGCCCGCGCCGCCTGATCCCGGGCCGGGCGGGGGGCGCCCCCGCCGGCCGCCGCCCCCCCCCCCGGCCCGCCCCCCCGCGGGCCCCCCGCCCCCCCCACCCCCA
>NZ_JBNCKM010000015.1:0-4345 GCF_049841535.1 Micromonospora sp. DT53 | reverse complement strand
GCCGGGCCGCCGCGATGCTGGGGGTGGGGTCTGGGGGGCCGGCCCTGTACGCCCGCGCCGCTTGATCCGGGGCGGGTGGGGCGGCCGCCGCGGGGGCGGCCGCCCGACCGCCTGTCAACCGGCGAGGTGCGACCAGTCACCCTCCAGGTCCTGCCAGGTGCCCTGGGCCGCCACCGTGCCACCGAGCAGCACCACCACGTGGTCGGCCCGGACCAACGCGGCCCGCTTCGCGGTCGAGCCGACCACTGTCACGCCGTGGCCGCGCAACGCCTGCCACAGCGCCAGCTCGGTGGTGACGTCCAGCGCCGACGACACGTCGTCGGCGACCAGCAGTTCGGTACGCGGCGCCAGCGCCCGCGCGAGCGCCAACCGCTGCAACTGCCCGCCGGAGAGCCGGGTGCCCTTGTGCCCGATGAGCAGGCCCAACCCACCACCGGCCGCGGCCAGGTCATGGTCGAGCTGGGCGGTGCTGACCGCCCCGGCCGCGTCCACCTGGTGCCCGAGGGCGATGTTGTCGGCCACCGTGCCGGAGAGCACCCGGGGCAACTGACCGACGTAGCCGACCTGGTTGGGACGCAGGAACAGCTCCGGCTCGGTGACCGGGTCACCGTTCCAGGCCAGCTCGCCGGTGTGGTGCACGATCCCGGCCAACCCCCGCAGCAACGAGGACTTGCCCGACCCCACCGGCCCGACGACAAGCACCAACTGCCCCCGCTGCACGGTCAGGTCCACGTCCCGGACGGCCACCGTCCCGTCGGAGTGCACCACTCCGAAGCGGCGCAGCTCCAGCCGCCGCAGCGGATGCCGGGGCGGCATGGTGGGCGCGGGCGCCGTCCCGGCGGTCAGGTCGACCTCCGGCACCCCCGCCGAGTACGCACTCACCCCGGTCATCGCCGCCGTGCGCCGGGTCCAGACCCGCGCCGAGGGCAACTGCGAGATCAACGACGCCGTCGTCCAGGCGAACCAGCGGGCCGCACCCAGGGTGGAGACGGCCACCAGCACCGCCCCGGCAGAGAGCGAGCCGTTCAGGTAGAGCGCCCAGGCGCCGATCGGCAACAGTCCGCTGGCCATCGACGGCGTGGAGCGCGCCCACACCTGCACCGAGATCTCCCGCCGCTGCCGGTCGCTGCGCACCACGTCCAGGCCCGCCAGGTGGCGCAGCACCGCCGTGGTCGCCCCGGCGAGCTTCACCGTCCGCGCCGCGGAAAGCGCCGAGACCAGCGCGGTGGCGAAGGAGGCCCGCGCCGCCACCGTCGCCCGGGCCGCACGCTCCAGCTTCGGCCCGAACAACGTCGCGGCCAGCCCGGAGACGACCATCGTGCCCAGGAAGAACAGCCCCGGTACGACGCTGCCGGTGACCGCCGTCATGGCGACCACGAGCACCAGCGCGACGGTCTGGTCCAGCACGTTGTCGGCGAGCTGGACCACCCGCTCGGTGTCCCCACCCTGCGCCACCACCTCGGCGGGGGTGTGTGAGCTGACCCGTCGCGGCCCGGTCTGGCCGTGCACCAGGCGAAGGCCGATCCGCAACATCTGCCGCACCCACCACTGCGGGAACCAGACGTGGGTGTAGAACGGCAGCGGCAGGGTGATCAGCAGCCCGGCGACGATCCCCACCGCCGGCAGGTACGGGTTACCGGTCCCGTCGACCAGATCCGCCCAGAGCCAGGGCAGCAACGGTCCGTCCAGCCCGAGCAGGCTGAGACCGAGGAACAGCACGATCGCGGCCGCCCCGTACCGGGGATCGTTGGTGCAGAGCCGGAAGATCTCCCGCAGCGTCCGGGCCGGCGGCTCCGGCGGCAAGGGCGGCGGGTCGGCCCGGGTCGGCCCGGGCGCGCCCTGCGTGCTGTCCGGCGGTGCCACCCCCGCGGTCTGCTCATTCGGCTCGGCCCGCGTCAACGCCGGCTCGGTCGGCCAGGCGGTGCCCTGCTCATTCGCCGCGACCGGCGCGGGTGCCGGCTCGGTCGGCCACGCGTCGGCCGGGCCGGGGCCGACCAGAAGGTCGGTGCCGACGCCGGAGCGGCCGGCCGGCACCACAGAGGCGTACGCGGCGGCGTGGCTGGTCGCCAGGAGTTCGGCGAAGCGCGTCGACGTCTCCAGCGGACCGGCCTCGACCACCGCGCCGTCAGCCAGGACGACCACCTCGTCACAGCGGCGCACCGAGGAGAGCCGGTGCGCGATGACGATGCCGATCCGGTCGCGCAGCAGTCGTTCGGTGGCCCGCTGCACCCGCGCCTCGGTGACCGGGTCCAGCCGTGCGGTGGCCTCGTCGAGGATCACCACGTGCGGCTCCCGGACCAGGATCCGGGCGAACGCCACCAACTGCTCCTGACCGGCGGAGAGCACATGCCCGCCCTCCCCCAGCCGGGTCGTCAACCCGTCCGGCAGCTCGGCGATCCAGCCGGCCAGGCCCAGCTCGTCCAGCGCCCGCGCCGCCGCGTCGAGCAGCTCCGGGTCGAACAGCGCGACGTTCTCGGCGAGGGTGCCGGCCAGGATCTCGGTGCGCTGCGGCACCAACGCCACCCAGCGGCGCAGCTGCTCGACGTCGAGGTCACACAGGTCGGTGCCGCCGAGGAAGACAGTGCCCTGCGGCACGTCGACCGCCCGGGTGAGCACCTTCGCCAGCGTCGACTTGCCCGAACCGGTCCGCCCGATCAGCGCGTACGAACGACCGCGCGCGAAGGTGAGGCTGAGCCCGCGCAACGCGGCCCCCCGGTCACTTTCCCCGTACCCGAACGTCAGATCCCGAATGCGCAGGTCACCCTCGCTCGGGCTGGCCCCGCCGACAGGCTCCTGCCGGGCCTTGTAGAGCAACTGCACCCGCGCCCACGCGCCGAGAGCCTCCTGGATCTCCGGCACCATGCGGCTCACGTGTTCAGCGGTCGCCCCGAAGGCCAGGGCCAGCAACCAGATGGCGGTGAGCCGGGCGGCGTCGATCCGATCGGTGGCCAACGCCCAAGCCCCGCCGAGCACCACCGCGCCGATGCCCGCCCGGATCGTCGCGGTGGCCACCGTCGCCACCCGGGCGGACAACACCCAGACCACCAGACCCCGGGACAGCACGGCAGCGGCCCGCCGGGCGTACAACCGCAGCACGTACGGCCGAGCCAAACTGGTGCGTACGTCGTCCTGGCCGTGCACCGCCTCCTCCATCACGGCGGCCAGGTCGGACCACGCCTCCTCCTCGGCCATCCGGGCCGGGCCGATCCGCGCCGTGGGCCGGCGCAGGCCGACCGCGAGCACCACCGTGAGCAGCAGCATCGCGATCCCCGCCGGCCACCACACGAACAGCGCCACGACCATCGACAACAGGCCGACGGAGAGGCCCTGGGCCAGCCGGGTGCCCTGGTTACGAACCGCCGACGCCACCTGATAGACGTCCCCGTCGATCCGGTCCAGCAACTCGCCCACCGGGGTGGTCTCCAGGGTGGGCAGATCCTGCCCGAGAGCGACGCGACAGAGCCGGCGACGCACGTCGGCGGACCAGTCGGCGGTCAGGCCGGCCATCAGCAGACTCACCGCGAGATCGCTGAGGACCACGGCGACCAGAGCCGCGGCCAGCACGGCGAAGAAGCCCGCCGAACGATGCACCAACACCGCGCCAGCCAGCGCCGACGCGCCCGCCTGCCCGACAGCGCCCAACACGATCAAAATCGCCACGATCGTCATACGACGGGTCGAAGTACCCCACAGATCACGGAGCAGGCGCATGAAAAGTCCTCCGGGACGTGGGTGGCGGAGACCTCAGCCTGCCGGCACCAACCCGTCAACTCAACCGATTTTCCGGTCCTGAGCAGGGCATCCGTCAGCCCAACCAGGCCCAGCAGTCGACCGGCTCAAGCCCCGCCCCGCCTCACCCCGCCCGGCCGTCGGCCAACCTCGACAACCCGTCCCACGCTCCCGCACCTGCCATACCGGCCCAGGGGGCGTTTGTCCGATAAGCGGGGTTCGGCCGCGTCGCGGCGCGCTCGAACCCTCTAGATCGACTCGGGTTTCAGGAAGTCGCGGTGTCCGGGAGTCCGGGACCCCCCGACTTCCGTGAACCCGAGTGGATCACGCGGGTATGGGGCGGTCCGCCGCGGCGGGCCGGGTGTTGGCGTGGGGGGTTTGTTCGGTGGCGGGTGTTTGTGGGTAGTGACCGGTCGCACCCGTGGGCCGGAATCATGGCCGGGTCGGGGTCGTTACATACCCTGACGATCGCAGCACCACCGACCCGCCGCCCCCGGTTCCTGGGGACGGGCCGCGCAGGTTGGAATGTCAGCCTCCGCCCGGTCGTTGCAGTCCCCACGAACGACCGCAGGCACCACCGTGATGCGGGTGCCAGCCAGGTGGGCCAGCCCGGGAA
>NZ_JBNCKM010000014.1:302-75594 GCF_049841535.1 Micromonospora sp. DT53 | reverse complement strand
ACCAGGAGTCCCGTTCCCGTTATCCAGCAGGGGTTGACCCGCCGATCACAGCCCTAACGCAACGGCGTTGACATCCAGGATGTTGCGCGATCTTGTGGGCGGCAACAGCTGCCGGACGCCGGACGGGACCCCGCCTCGGGGTTTCGGCGGCTTCGCCGCTGGCTGAGTGATCGACGTTGCACGGGGCGCGCCTGAGTTGGGCCGGGCGGCACCCCACCACTACAGTCCCAGGAATGCCGGACATGGTGCAGCCCCAGGTCAAGTTGATCGCGTGGACCCAATTCGCGGCCCCGGACGACGTGCCGTGGTCGACCGACGCGGAGGGTGGCCAGGCGCTCGCCGAGTTCGCCGGCCGGGCCTGCTACCAGTCGTGGAAGAAGCCGAACCCGGCGACCGCCACCAATGCCGGCTACCTGGCGCACATCCTCGACGTGGGCCACCTGAGCGTGCTGGAGCACGGGTCGGTCACGTTCTACTTCACCGGGGTGTCCCGCTCCTTCACCCACGAGCTGATCCGGCACCGACACTTCTCGTACTCCCAGCTGTCCCAGCGCTACGTCCCGGAGCGGGACGCGGCCATGGTCGAGCCGGCCGTCATCGCCGACGACCCGGAGCTGCACAAGAAGTTCGTCGAGGCCGCCGAGGCGAGCGTTCGGGCGTACACCGAGTTGCTGGAGGGCCTGGAGCAGCGCTTCTCCGACGAGCCGAACCCGACACTGCGCCGCAAGCAGGCCCGGCAGGCGGCCCGGGCGGTGCTGCCCAACGCCACCGAGACCCGGATCGTGGTCTCCGGCAACTACCGGGCCTGGCGGCACTTCGTCGCGATGCGGGCCACCGAGCACGCCGATGTGGAGATCCGTGAGCTGGCCGTGGAGTGCCTGCGTCAGCTCCAGGGTGTCGCCCCGAACGTGTTCGCCGACTTCGTGATCTCCACGTTGCCGGACGGCACCGAAGTGGCGGCCAGCCCGCACGAGGCGTCCTGAGCCCTTCCCCGGCGGGCCCCGGCTGGTCGTCCGCTAGGTTGGAGGGTATGACGCACGACCACCTCGACGCCGCGGCCCGACCGGCGTCCCGCCCCTTCGGCCGGCTGCTCACAGCCATGGTGACCCCGTTCACCCCCGACGGTTCCCTCGATCTCGACGGCGCCGCCCGGTTGGCGAGCCACCTGGTCGACGAGCAGGGCAACGACGCGTTGGTGGTCAACGGCACCACCGGCGAGTCGCCGACCACCACTGACGCGGAGAAGGAACACCTGATCCGGGCCGTGGTGGAGGCCGTCGGTGACCGCGCCAAGGTGGTCACGGGCATCGGCACCAACGACACCCGGCACACCATCGAGTTGGCCGCCGCCGCCGAGAAGGCGGGTGCGCACGGTCTGTTGGTGGTCACCCCGTACTACAACAAGCCGCCGCAGAGCGGCTTGCTGCGACACTTCACCGCGGTGGCCGACGCCACAGGCCTGCCGGTGATGCTGTACGACATCCCGCACCGCTCCGGCGTGCCGATCGACACCGAAACGTTGGTCCGGCTCGCCGAACACGGCCGGATCGTCGCGGTCAAGGACGCCAAGGGCGACCTGACCGCCACCAGCTGGGTAACCAGCCGGACCGCCCTCGCCTTCTACTGCGGCGAGGACGCCCTCACCCTGCCGGCGCTGGCCGTCGGATCCGTGGGCGTGGTCGGCACCTCGACGCACTTCACCGGGGCGCTGACCGCACAGATGATCGAGGCGTACGACGCGGGGGACATGCCGACCGCGCTGGCCCTGCACCGGCGGCTGCTGCCGCTGTTCACCGGCATCTTCCGTACCCAGGGCGCCATCCTGGTGAAGGCGGGCCTGGCGTCGCTGGGCCTGCCGGCCGGCCCGGTGCGACCCCCGCTCGTGGACGCCACCGACGACGAGATCGCCCAGCTGCGCGCGGACTTCGCGGCAGCGGGCCTGGAGCTGCCCGAATGAACGAACGACACGATGGACGTCGAGTAACGGCGTCGCAGAATGAGGTGGACGCGTGACCGAGGCGCACATCGAGGCGGAACTACCCCCGCCGCTGCCGGAAGGTGGCCTGCGGATCATCCCGCTCGGCGGGCTCGGCGCCATCGGTCGGAACATGACCGTCTTCGAGTACGACGGCAAGTTGCTGATCGTCGACTGCGGGGTTCTGTTCCCCGACGTCGAGCAGCCGGGTGTGGACCTGATCCTGCCCGACTTCGGCCCGATCCTGGACCGGCTGGCCGACGTCCAGGCGATCGTGCTGACGCACGGTCACGAGGACCACATCGGCGCGGTGCCGTACCTGCTCGCCCACAAGCCCGACATCCCGCTGGTCGGCTCACAGTTCACCCTCGCCCTGGTCGAGGCCAAGTTGGCCGAGCGGCGGATCCAGCCGTACACGCTCACCGTGCGGGAGGGCGGCCGTGAGCGGCTCGGCCCGTTCGAGTGTGAGTTCTTCGCTGTCAACCACTCGATCCCGGACGCGCTCGCCGTGGCCATCCGCACGCCCGCCGGTCTGGTGCTGCACACCGGCGACTTCAAGATGGACCAGCTCCCGCTGGACGGCCGGATCACCGACCTGGCCGGCTTCGCCCGGCTCGGCGCCGAGGGCGTCGACCTGCTGCTGTCCGACTCCACGAACGCGGAGATCCCCGGTTTCGTCACCCCGGAGCGGGAGATCGGGCCGGTGCTCGACTCGATCTTCGCGAAGGCCAAGGGCCGGATCATCGTGGCCTCGTTCGCCTCGCACGTGCACCGTGTGCAGCAGGTCTTCGACTCCGCCGCCGAGCACGGCCGCAAGGTCGCGCTGATCGGCCGGTCGATGGTCCGCAACATGGGCATCGCCCGGGACCTCGGCCTGCTCAACATCCCGGCCGGCCTGGTCATCAGCATCGACGAGGCGACGACGCTGCCGCCGGATGAGATCGTGCTGATGTCCACCGGGTCGCAGGGTGAGCCGATGAGCGCGCTGGGCCGGATGGCAAGCGGCGACCACCGGCACATCACCATCGCCCCCGGCGACACAGTCGTGCTGGCCTCGTCGCTGGTGCCGGGCAACGAGACCTCGGTCTACCGGGTCATCAACCGGCTCGCCCGGGCCGGCGCGGTGGTCGTGCACAAGGACGTGGCGAAGGTGCACGTCTCCGGGCACGCCCCCGCCGGGGAGCTGCTCTACCTGCTCAACGTGGTCCGGCCCAGCAACCTGATGCCCGTACACGGGGAGTGGCGGCACCTGCGCGCCCACGCCCGGCTCGGCATCGAGTCCGGGGTCGCCGCCGACCGGGTGGTGATCTGCGAGGACGGCGACGTGGTCGACCTCGTCGAGGGCCGCGCCAGCCTCGTGGGGCACGTGAAGAGCCGGTACGTCTACGTGGACGGCCTCGCCGTCGGTGACGTCAGCGAGTCGCTGCTCACCGAACGGCGGATCCTCGGTGACGGCGGTTTCATCGCCACCACAGTGGTCGTCGACTCGGTCACCGGCAAGGTGGTCGCCGGCCCGACGTTGTCCGCGAAGGGCTTCTCCGAGGACCCGGAGGCGTTCAACCCGGTGGTCCCGCTGGTCACCGAGGCGCTCAACCGGGCCGCGGCGGACGGCATCACCGACCCGCACCAGCTTCAGCAGATCGTCCGGCGGACCGTGGGGCGGTGGGTCAACGACAAGTACCGTCGTCGGCCGATGATCGTGCCCACCGTCGTCGAGGTCTGAGCAACTCCCGCTGACGCCGGTCCACCCGAACGGGGTGGGCCGGCGTCAGCCGTACCCGGCCAGCCTCACAGTCAGGGCAGCGCGGCGACCGCCTCGGCGTACGCGACGCCGGTGGCGATGGCGGCGTCCATGAGGATCCGCAGCTGCGCCGGGGCGACCCCGTGCGCCAGGTCGGTGGCCACGTCGCCGGCCAGCACCAACTCGTCGCCGAGGTCGTGCGCGTACGCCTTGGGCAGCAGCCGGTCGTGGTTCCAGGCGTTGCAGAAGGCGTACGCCTCGGCGCGGCGGGCCGCCGGCAGCCGGCGGTTGGCCATGGCGCGGGCGTGCAGCACCTCACCGCGCTCACCGGCCCGCCGGAACTGGATCACCGCACCCTCCCAGTGGCCGACCACTGCCTCGCCCTCGTCCACCAGGTACCTGTCGCCGCGCCCGTCCAGGATCGCGGTGATCATGCCGAGGGAGAGCGCGGACAACTCGCGTTCACCCAGCTCAACCTCGGCCTCAGCGTCGGAGCGGTCGGTGTCGGGCTCGTCGGGCTCGTCGTCGGTGGGCAGCGGAACCGGCGCCGCGAGCGGGCGCTCGGCCAACCAGGCGGCCATCCGTCCGGAATGATGGCCGGTGCCGTTGCGCGCGTCGAAGCTGCCGGCCAACTCGTTGGCGACCCCGAGCAGCAGCGCCCCGAGCGTGGCGACGTCCAACTCGGTGGCCGTCCGCTCGCCGTACGCCGGGCGGGGCATCGTCCGTCCGGCCAGCCCGGCGTCGGCGGCGAGCCCGCAGACCAGCGCCCCGGCGGCGGCGAACTCCATGGCGGCGAGGTCGTCGGTCGGCCGGTCCAACCGGGGCAGCTGCTCGGCCAGAATGGTCAGCCCGCGTTCCAGGTGCCCGCCCAGCGCGCAGAACCGCAGGTGCGCGGCGAGGTGCGGGAACGCTGCGAGCTCGCGCCCGTGCCGACGGTACGCCCGCACGTGTGCCGCCGCCGCCCGTGCCGGCTCGCCGGTGCGCAGTGCGGGCAGCAGACCGGCGACCAGGTCCCGTTCGGGTTGGTCGGTGCAGGACTGCGGGTCGCCGTCGGATTCCGCGAGCTCGGCGAGCGCGGCGGTCCACTCGCCCCAGCCGGCCAGCAGCTCGGCACGTCGGGCCGAGGTGCAGCCCGGGCAGCCGCCGGCCGGGCCGGGTCGTCGTCCGGACCATCGCTCGTACCAGTGCCGCGCGGTGGGCTCGTCGCCCAGGTGATCGGCGATCCGGCAGTGCAGCTCCGCGACTGTCGGTGTGTCCGGGCCGTCCGCTCCGACGCGGTGGGCCAGGTCGTGCAGCAGGGACCGGGTCTGGTCCAGCCCGACCCGGGGGGTGCCGAGCAGCGCCTCCACCGCGTACCGCTGGTAGCGCAGCAGCAGCCCGGTCTCCGGGTCGGTGAGCAGGTCGGGCCGGTGGTCGGCGGCGGCCCGGCAGCGCCGGACCGGCTCGACCAGACGCCACCGCTCCCCGTGCAGCAGGTACGCCTCGATCAGCGCGAACCGCGCGTCCATCCCGGACCGGACGTCGCCGGCCGCGTCGGCGCGCTCGGCGAGCCGCTCCAGGGCCACCTGCCGGGCCGGGCCGTCGGGGAGGTCCCGGGCGTCGGCGAGCGCGGCCTCCAGCGCCGGTACGCGCGCGAGGCGGTCACCGGGGCCGGTGGGCGGCGTGCCGGTGCGGCTGCCGGTGAACTCGTCCCGGCCGGTCACGACGGCACCGCCCCGGGCAGCCGGCGGACCGCCACGGCCAACTGGCAGCCGGTGGAGATGCCGCAGTCGAGCAGTTGGTCGAGCTGGTGTGGGGTCACGCCGCGTTCCAGGTCGGTGATCACCTCGCCGTACACCCGGGCCCGACCGTCGTCGTCGACGTGCACGAACGCCTTCGGCCAGAGCCGGTCGTGGTTCCAGGAGTTGCAGAACGCGTACAGGTCGGGCACCCGTTCGATGCCGAAGGTCGGATCGACCATGGTGCGGATCTGGAGCAGTTCCCCGTCGCCGCCGACGCGGAGGAACCAGATCATGTTGTCGTCGAAGTGGCCCACCAGCTCGCCGTCCAGGGTCAGGCCGACGGACCGGCCGCGGGCAGCGAGCACCGCGGAGACCAGTTCGCCGGTCAGCGGACGCAGTGCGCCAGGGTGCCCGGCCAGCGGATCGTCCGGATCGCCCGCGATTTCCGGCGACGCCATGGGGCATCCCTTCTGAGGCGGATATCACGACCGGCGGTGGGGTTCGTGTTACGACGCGCGGACACGACCCGGAAAAGCGGGGTTCTGCCCGGCCCCACCGTTACCGTGACTCTATGGCGGGCCGTACCTCTCAGGCGAGCCGGCGGCGCGGCGCGTCGCCGCGCGGTGGCACCAACAGTCGTGCCCGTCAACCGGCGAAGAAGGCCACCCGGGCGCCGGTCCGACGTCGCACCACGCCGCCCCGGCCCGGCCCGGCGGTCTACGTGGGCCGCGCGGTCGGTGCACTGTGGATGGGGCTGGCGCACGGGATGGGCTGGGCCGTGCGCGCCGCCGGCCGGCAGGCCGCCTCGGCCCGTGACCTCGACCCGGAGCACCGCCGCGACGGTGCCGGGCTGCTCATGTTCGGGCTCGCCCTGCTCTCCGCCGTGGCGCTGTGGCTGTCCGGAGCGGGCCCGGTGGGCGCTCGGCTGGCCGACACGGTCCGGCTGTTCCTGGGCGCGATCTCGGTGGTCGTACCGGTGCTGTTGATGATCGGCGCGTGGCGACTGATGCGTCAGCCGGCGGATCCGGAGCACCGGGGCCGTGGGTTGATCGGCTGGGGTTCGCTGCTGGTGTCGACCGCCGCGCTGCTCCAGATCGGCCAGGACCCGGTTGACCCGCTGGAGCGTGACTTCGCCGGCGGCCTGGTCGGCGCGGGCGTCGGCGGGCTGCTGGAGCGGGCGGTGACCGCCTGGGTGGCGGTGCCGCTGCTCATCCTGCTGCTGCTGTTCGGTCTGCTCGTGGTGACCGCGACGCCGATCAACAAGATTCCGGAGCGGCTGGGCCTGCTCGCCGGTGGCCTGGTCGACACACCGGAGGCCGGCGAGGAGGCCGACGAGCCGGCCGCGAAGCCGGCGCGCAAGCGACAGTCGAAGCGGATGCCTCCGCCACTGGACCCGGACGACTTCGAGGACCTGGACGGCGCGGACCTCCAGGAGACCATGGTGCTGCCGCGCAAGTCTCCGGCGAAGGTGCCGGCGAGCCGCAAACCGACGGCCGAGCCGCCGGAGCACTCGCCCGCCCCGACCCGGGCCGAGCAACTCGCGTTGACCGGGCTGGCCGGGGACTACACCCTGCCACCGGCCAACATGCTCAGCGCCGGGGCGGCCGCGAAGACCCGCAGCAAGGCCAACGACGAGGTGATCGCCGCGCTGACCGGCGTGTTCGACCAGTTCGATGTGGACGCCGCGGTCACCGGCTTCACCCGTGGCCCGACAGTCACCCGTTACGAGGTGGAGCTGGGGCACGGCGTCAAGGTCGAGCGGATCACCCAGTTGTCCCGCAACATCGCGTACGCGGTGAAGTCGCCGGACGTACGGATCCTCAGCCCGATCCCGGGCAAGAGCGCCGTCGGCGTGGAGATCCCGAACACCGACCCGGAGAACGTCGCCCTCGGCGACGTGCTGCGGTCGCGGGCGGCGACCAGCGATCACCACCCGATGGTCGTGGCGCTCGGCAAGGACATCGAGGGCGGCTACGTGGTCGCCAACCTCGCGAAGATGCCCCACATCCTGATCGCCGGCGCTACCGGCGCGGGCAAGTCGAGCTGCCTCAACACCCTGCTGGTGTCCATCCTCACCCGGGCCACCCCGGACGAGGTACGGCTGCTGCTGATCGACCCGAAGCGAGTCGAGATGACCGGCTACGAGGGCATCCCACACCTGGTCACCCCGATCGTGACAAACGCCAAGAAGGCGGCCGACTCGCTGGACTGGGTGGTCCGCGAGATGGACATGCGCTACGACGACCTCGCCGCCAACGGGGTCCGGCACATCGACGACTTCAACCGCAAGGTCCGCAACGGCGAGATCAAGGCGCCGCCGGGCAGCGAGCGCGAGATGCGTCCGTACCCGTACCTGTTGGTGATCGTGGACGAGCTGGCCGACCTGATGATGGTCGCGCCGCGCGACGTGGAGGACTCGGTCGTCCGGATCACCCAGCTGGCCCGGGCCGCCGGCATCCACCTGGTGCTGGCCACCCAGCGCCCCTCGGTCGACGTGGTGACCGGTCTGATCAAGGCGAACGTGCCGTCCCGGCTGGCGTTCGCCACGTCCTCCCTCGCGGACTCCCGGGTCATCCTCGACCAGCCGGGCGCGGAGAAGCTGCTCGGCCGTGGTGACGGGCTCTTCCTGCCGATGGGCGCCTCCAAGCCGGTCCGCATCCAGGGCGCCTGGGTCACCGAGCGCGAGATCGCCGACGTGGTGAAGTTCTGCAAGGACCAGCGCGAGCCGGAGTTCCGCAAGGACGTGCTGGCCCCGGCGCAGGAGACCAAGAAGAAGACCGACGAGGACATCGGCGACGACCTGGACCTGTTGGTGCAGGCGGTGGAGCTGGTGGTCACCTCGCAGTTCGGCTCGACCTCGATGCTCCAGCGCAAGCTGCGGGTCGGTTTCGCCAAGGCGGGCCGCCTGATGGACCTGATGGAGACCCGGGGCGTGGTCGGGCCGTCCGAGGGGTCGAAGGCGCGCGACGTGCTGGTCAAGCCGGACGAGCTGGAAGACGTCCTGGCCGGCCTGCGCGGCGACGGGGACTGACCCGCGGCCGACCCCGGACGCACGACGGGCCCGCCGGAATCCGGCGGGCCCGCGACGGGGGAGCGGTCAGTTGTTCATCAGCGCGGAGAAGATCGCGATGCTGATGATCGCGGCGACGACGCTGGCCGCGGCGGCGTACCAGCCCAGCGGCTTGTCACCGAGCACCGCGCCGACGACGCCGGCGATGACGCCGAGCACGCCGAAGATGATCGGGTTGAGCAGCAGGGCCAGCACGGCGAAGACGAAGCCCACGATGGTGAGGATGCGGGCGGCGCTGCTGCGGGGACGGGCGGTGCTCGGCATGTCGGCCATGTCTTCCTCCGGGTGAGAGCCTGTCGTGACGGATCGATCACTACCCACTGTGGGCGCTGACCACGCCTGCCGACGGGGTGCATCAGTGGAAGATCTTCAACCCGATCACTCCCGCGACCACCAGCAGGAGACAGAGGATTCGGGGCAGGCTCGCCGACTCGCCGAGCGCCAGCATCCCGACCAGCGCGGTGCCGACCGCGCCGATGCCGACCCAGACCGCGTAGCCGGTGCCCACGGGGATGTCCCGCAGCGCGTACGACAGGCCGGCCATGCTCAGGAGCAGGGTCACCGCGAACACCACGGACGGGATCAGCCGGCTGAAACCGGCGCTGCGGTCCAGGGCGATCGCCCAGGCCGTCTCCAACAGTCCCGAGATCACCAGTACGAGCCAGGCCATCGTTCACCTCACGGAAGCGCCCGGGCTGCCGCGCCGGGACGAGTCGAGTCTGCACGTCACGCGGGGCGTCTTGGCCTGACCGGGTACGCCCACCACTCGTCCGGAGCGGCCACGCACATCCGGCCGCCGGTGCCGACGCTAGCACCGACCCCGCCGACACGGCGGTGACCACCGCCACGGCCTGTTGACCTCTACCTGACTTCAACGTGCAGTATCGCCAACATGACCATGCTCTACGCCGACCCCGAGGTCGCCGCCGCGCTGGACGCCGCCACCACGGTCGAGGCCATGCGCGCCGCGGTCCTGGCCGCGTACGAGGGACGGCTGATCGCGCCGCCCCGAGCCGCCGCACCGCTGAGCGGCGGGCGGATGGTGCTCACCGCCGGGCACCTGGTCGGCGAGTGGTACGGCTTCCGCTCCTACGACACCTTCGGCCACCCACAGGGAGAGCAGCTGGTGGTGCTGCACGACGCCCGGACCGGGGCGGTTCGGGCGGTCGCGGTCGGCGAGGAGCTGGGCTCCCGTCGTACCGGAGGGTTGGGGGGCCTCGCGGTCGACGCGCTGGCCCGTCCCGACGCCGCCACCCTCGGGGTGATCGGCTCCGGCCGACAGGCGTGGACCCAGATCTGGGCCGCCGCGGCGGTCCGCCCGTTGCGCGAGGTGGTGGTGCACAGCCGGTCCGCCGCTCGCCGGGAGGCCCTCGCCGCCCGGATCCGTGCCGAACTGGGCGTGCCGGCCCGCGCGGTGGCCGACCCGGGTTCGGCCGTCGCCGGGCGGGACCTGGTGGTGCTGGCCACCACCAGCCCGACCCCGGTGCTCCGCGCCGCCGACCTCAGCCCCGGCACGCACGTCAACGCGGTCGGCTTCAAGCAGCGCGACCGCAGCGAATTCGGCACCGACCTGCTGGACACCGCCGACCTGCTGGTCACCGACTCGCCGGCCCAGGCGGCGGACTACCAGCCACCGATGCTCGCGGCCACACCCCCGTACGCCTGTGGGTTGCGCGACCTGGGCGGCATCCTGGCCGGCGCGGTCCCCGGCCGGACCACGGCGGACCAGGTCTCCGTCTTCTGCTCCACCGGGCTGGCCGGCACCGAGGTGTTCCTACTCGACGCGCTGACCCGGGTAACCGCCGCGGCGCCCTGACCGGAATGACGTTCGTCTCCGTGACGACCGTTCCCGCAGCCCGCGTGCGTGGGCTTACCCGACCGGCCCGGTACCCTCGGATGGTGTCTGCCACCTCTCCTTCTCCCGCTGACCACGCCGAGGGCCGTCGCGTCGCCCTGCTGACCCTGGGCTGTGCCCGCAACGAGGTCGACTCGGAGGAGCTGGCCGCCCGCCTGCACGCCGACGGCTGGCAGGTCACCACCGACGGCGAGGGCGCCGACGTCGTGGTCGTCAACACCTGCGGTTTCGTGGAGAAGGCCAAGCAGGACTCCATCCAGACCCTGCTCGCCGCCGCCGGAACGGGCGCCAAGGTGGTCGCCGCGGGCTGCATGGCCGAGCGGTACGGCCGGGAGTTGGCCGACAGCCTCCCCGAGGCGCAGGCGGTGCTGAGCTTCGACGACTACCCCGACATCGCCGCCCGACTGAACGCCGTCGTCGCCGGCGAGCAGATCACCGCGCACACCCCGCGCGACAGGCGCGAGCTGCTGCCGCTGACTCCGGTGCAGCGCCGCGACAGCACGGTGTCGCTGCCCGGCCACGGCACCGTGACCCGCACCGTCGTCGACACCGACGAGCACACCCCGGCACACCTGCGCCAGGTGCTGCGCCGCCGGCTCGACACCGGCCCGGTGGCCTCGCTGAAGCTGGCCAGCGGCTGCGACCGCCGCTGCGCGTTCTGTGCCATCCCGGCCTTCCGGGGGGCCTTCGTCTCGCGTACGCCGGACGAGCTGCTCGCCGAGGCGGAGTGGCTGGCCAAGACCGGCGTACGGGAGCTGGTGCTGGTCAGCGAGAACTCCACCTCGTACGGCAAGGACCTGGGTGACCCGCGCGCCCTGGAGAAGCTGCTGCCGCAGCTCGCCGCGGTGACCGGCATCGTCCGGGTACGGGCGAGCTACCTCCAGCCGGCCGAGACCCGGCCCGGCCTGGTCGAGGCGATCGCCACGACCCCGGGCGTGGCACCGTACTTCGACCTGTCGTTCCAGCACTCCAGCGAGCCGGTGCTGCGCCGGATGCGGCGTTTCGGCTCCACCGACCGGTTCCTGGAGCTGCTGGCGAGTGCCCGCGCCCTGGCCCCGGAGGCGGGCGCCCGGAGCAACTTCATCGTCGGTTTCCCCGGCGAGACCCGCGCCGACGTCGACGAGCTGGTCCGGTTCCTCACCGAGGCCCGACTCGACGCGATCGGCATGTTCGACTACAGCGACGAGGACGGCACCGAGGCCGCCGGTCTGCCCGGCAAGGTCTCGGCCGCGACGATCAAGCGGCGCTACGACCGGCTCAGCGCCCTCGCCGACGAGCTCTGCTCGCAGCGGGCCGAGGACCGGCTCGGTTCGACAGTCGAGGTGCTTGTCGACTCGATCGAGGACGGCGTGGTGGAGGGCCGGGCGGCGCACCAGGCGCCCGAGGTGGACGGCTCCACCACCCTCGTCGCACCTGCCGAGGGCGGGGTGGATCTGGCCGCGCTGCGCCCGGGCGATCTGGTACGCGCGACGGTGACCGGCACCGAAGGGGTGGACCTGCTCGCTGTGCCGGATGAGATGATCTCGGCGGCGCCCGGCGCGGCACGGTGACGGCGGGCCCGAGCGGAGCGGGGGACCCAGGTGGTGCGGTGCCGGGAACGCCACGGCGGCCCGAGCGGAGTGCTGCGGTGACCGGGGCGACGGAGTCGACGCCGGGCCGGGTGGTGGCCGTGGTGCCCGTCGTCAACGCGGCCAACGCGCTGACCGCCCTGCGCCTGGTGCTGGTGCCGGTCTTCGGCGCCTCGGTGATCATGTCGGGAATGACGCACGCCGGTTGGCGGATGGCGGCCTGTCTGATCTTCGCGGTGGCCTCGGCGACCGACCTGGTGGACGGCTGGATCGCCAGGCGGTTCGGGCTGGTCACCTCCGTCGGCAAGGTGGCCGACCCGATCGCCGACAAGGCGCTCACCGGCGCGGCGCTGGTGCTGCTCTCCTGGTACGACCAACTGCCCTGGTGGGTGACCGCGCTGATCCTCGTCCGCGAGCTGGGCATCACCGGGCTGCGGTTCTGGGTGATCCGGCACGGCGTGATCGCCGCCAGCCGAGGCGGCAAGGTCAAGACGGCGCTCCAGATCCTGGCCATCGCCTGGTACCTCTGGCCGATGCCGGCCGCGCTCGCCACCGTCGGCCCCTGGATCATGGCCGCCGCCGTCCTGGTCACCGTCGCCACCGGCTTCGACTACATAGCCCAAGCCCTACGCCTCCGCCGCCCCCGCTAACCCACCCCACCCCACCCCCACCCCCACCCCCAACCCCACCCCTCCCCTCCCCGCCCGGCCCCCCGCCCCCGCCCCCGCCGCTGTTGATCATGAAGTTATTGCCCTCCGGGGCGGCGTGTCGTGACGCTAACTTCATGATCGACGCGATTGGCCCGGGGGTTGGGGGTGGTTTGGGTTGGGGATTGGTGGGTGGGGAAGGACTGGTTTGTGCGGCGAGGGATGAGGGCTGGGGTCGGTGGACGGGGGCGGTGCTGAGGTGAGTGGTGCTGAGGGGCACGGCGGTGGAGTGAGTGGTGCTGAGGTGGGCAGTGCGGCGGCGGGCGTCGTGCACCGGCTGGCCGAGCGACACGAGACCCTGGCCACTGTCGAATCGCTCACCGGCGGGTCGCTGGCCGCCTCGATCGTGAACATCGCCGGGGTCAGCGGGATCTACCGGGGGGGCCTCGTGGTCTACGCCACCGAGTTGAAGGCGACCCTGGCTGGCGTACCCGCTGATCTGCTGTCCGAGCGGGGGCCGGTGGACCCGGAGGTGGCGGCGGCGCTCGCCGAGGGTGGCCGGCAGCGGTGCGGCGCGGACTGGGGGCTGGCCACCACCGGGGTCGCCGGCCCCGAGCCACAGGACGGGAAGCCCGTGGGCCTGGTCTACGTCGCGGTCGCCGGACCGAACGGCGGTGAGGTTCGCCAGCTAGACCTGGACGGCGGGCGGGACAACGTCCGCGCGGCGGCGGTGGTCGAGGCGCTGCGGCTGCTCGCCGAACGGCTGGTCGCCGCGACACCGTGAACACCAAGGTCAGGACCACGCAGACCGGCAACACGCGGGTCAGGACCACAGAGGCCGGCAGCACGGGAGCGGCCGGGAGCGGCGGCCGGAACCCGAGGCTGGAACTGCGGCCGGGGCCGCCCCGGACGGGCGGGAACGGGCGGCGGCGCGCTCGGGAGGACCCGTCCCGACGAACCGACGGGCGGGGCGGGATGTCGCCCGGGCTCGCAACGGGTACGGTTGCGGGAAGGCTCCGACGTTCGGGGTCGGCGCGGCCCGCCGCGACCGGCTGCCCAGCGCCGGGCGCGAGGTATCCCTCAGGGGGAGGTGCGATGATCCTGCTACGCCGGGTGATCGGTGACGCACTGCGAGCGCGCCGCCAGGGGCAGCAGCGCACGCTGCGTGAGGTCTCCACCGCCGCCAACGTCAGCCTCGGCTACCTCTCCGAGATCGAGCGGGGGCACAAGGAGCCGTCGAGCGAGCTGCTCGCCGCGATCTGTGACGCCCTCGGGGCCCGCCTGTCCGAGCTGCTGCGTGAGGTGAGCGACACCGTGGCGCTCGCCGAGCAGATGCCCGGGGTGCTCGTCTCGATGCAGGACGAGCCGGCCGACGCCGCAGCCAAGAGCACCAACCGGGGTGTCCGTCAGGTCACCTCCGACGGCAAGGTCGCCGTGTCGGTCCGCCAGGACTCCCCGCTCAAGGCCACGCTGCGCAGCACCCGGGTCCGCCCGACCGAGCGCGACCGGGACGTGGTCTGCGCCGCCTGAGTCGCCCGTCCGGTTGACCATGGGCGGGCTGGCCCCGGCCGCGTAGGGTTGCTCGCAGGAGCCGCCGGTGCTGTCGACCGCCCGGTACGGATGCCTCTTTGGCGTTCGGCTGGGACGATGGAGACCGGCCGGGTCACGGTCGGTCGGTTCAGCCGGCCCGGCCGTGGTGGAGCGACGCTACTGAGGGGATACCACGGAGATGGCGAACCCGTTCGTCAAGGGTTGGAACTACCTGATGGCGCTCTTCGGTGCGAAGATCGACGAGCATGCCGATCCCAAGGTGCAGATCCAGCAGGCCATCGAGGATGCCCAGCGGCAGCACCAGGCGCTGGTTCAGCAGGCTGCTGCGGTGATCGGCAACCAGCGTCAGCTGGAGATGAAGCTGTCCCGGCAGATGTCCGACGTCGAGCGGTTGCAGGGCAACGCCCGGCAGGCCCTGGTGCTGTCCGACCAGGCCCGGGCCAAGGGCGACGAGGCCGAGGCGGCGCGGTTCGAGCAGTCCGCGCAGACGCTGGCCAGCCAGCTCGTCTCCGCCGAGCAGGCCACCGAGGATCTGAAGACCCTGCATGACCAGGCGCTGGGTGCTGCCGCCCAGGCCCGCCGCGCGGTCGAGAACAACTCGATGATCCTCCAGCAGAAGTTCGCCGAGCGCACCAAGCTGCTCAGTCAGCTGGAGCAGGCCAAGATGCAGGAGACGGTGGCCCGCTCGCTGGAGTCGATGTCGTCGCTGACCGCGCCGGGCACCAGCCCGTCGCTGGACGAGGTGCGCGACCGCATCGAGCGGCGGTACGCCAACGCGATGGGTCGCGCCGAACTGGCCGGCAACTCCGCCGAGGGCCGTATGTTGGAAATCCAGAAGGCCACTATCGACTCGGCCGGCTCGGCCCGGCTGGAGCAGATCCGGTCCAGCATGGCGGGGGAGCAGCTCGGCGGCGGCGCGGCGCAGCGTCCGGCCGTGCCGCAGGCCGAGAAGAGCACCCCGGCCACCGATCCGACGGCCGCCGCCCGGCTGGACGAGCTGCGCGCCAGCATGGCTCGCGAGCGGGGCACCGGCGACCCGACCGCCGCCGGCTGAACGACCGGACCGAGGAGGTCAGGGTGGCAGACGAGCGGACACGGTACTTCCGGAGGCTGGGTCGGCTTCGCCGGTCGGCCCGACGGTGGAGTGTGCTGGCCGGTGGGCTCGGCGGCGCGGCGGCGGTGCTGACTCCGTACGCCGGCCTTGGTCTGCCCGACGCGGCCTGGGCCGGCGCCGCGGGCAGTGCGGTGGCGCTCGCCGCCTGGCGCTGGATCGACGTGCGTGCCCTGGCCGCCCAGCCGGCGCCCCCCGCGCTCGCCCCGGCGGAGGCGGCGGCCCGGTCGCGGGCCCGGTTGGTCGCCGCCGTCGAACGGCTGCCGGTCGGCCCGGGCGTGCTGGCGGAGGTGCGCCGGGTCCGTTCCCGGATCGCGCTGCGTGGCACCAGCGCCGGGGAGCAGTGGGCCCGACTGGACCGGGCGGCGCTCACCCTGGCCGGGATGGCCCCCCGGCTCACCGGGCTGGCCGAGCCGGCGGTGCTGGAGGCCGCCGCCGCCGACCGCTCGCTACGCGACCTGGCCGCACGGGTGGCCAGCGTCGAACGCGCGCTGCGGCTGGCCCCGACCGACGCTCGGCCGCCGCTGGCCGAGGCGCACGCCGCGCTGACCGCCCAACTGGAGGGCGGGGTGGCGGCGTACGAACGGTTGGTGGTCGCCGCCGCCGGCTACCTGGCCGAGGACTCCCGACCGGAGACCGCCCACCCCGCCGCCGACCGGCTCACCGAGGCGACCGACCTGCTGCACGGGGTCGCCGGGGCCCTTGCCGAGCTGCGCGCCGTCGGCACCCCGCTACGCGCGCCGACCCGCTGACGGCGGACCCGCACCGAGGCCATGCGCCGACAGCGCCGGGGCCGCGCGGCCGGTCACGGTGGTGTCGTCACCAGGACCGGCCCGGTGTACGGCGAGGTGCCAACGACGTTGAAGGACCGGATCCGGTAGTGGTAGGTCACGCCGCGGGCCAGCCCCGTGTTGGTGAAGCCGCGACCGGTCACCGTGAAGGTGGCCACCTCCTGGTCGAAGGCCGGGTCGAGGGCCCGCTGCACGGTGAACCCGGACCCCGGGCCGCCGGGTGTGCTCGCCGCCCAGGCCAGGGTCACGGTCGCGGTGTCCGGCCCCGGTGCGCCGGCGGTGGCGCCCACCGCGCTGGGGGCGCCCGGCGCGGGTGGCGAGGTCACCGTGGCGACCGTCGACCACGCCGAGGCGGCGCCCAGGTAGGTGGTCCGCACCCGGTAGTAGTACGTGGTGTCCGGCCCGACCGTCGCGTCCAGGTGGTTGTCGCCGACCCGGATGGCCGTGGTGCCCGGGCCGCTGGTGAACGTCGGGTTGGTGGCCCGTTGCACGTCGATGCCTGTGGCGAACGAACGGTTCGTCCAGCGCAGCGCCACGCGCAGGGGCGCGGCCGGCGGGAGTGTCGCGACGAGTCCGCTCGGCGCGGCCAGGTGCACCGAGGCGGGCACGCCGTTCGACCAGGACGAGTAGCTGACCGCGTTCTCCGCCCGGATCCGGTAGTGGTAGGTCACCCCGGGGGTGACTGTCGCGTCGGTGTAGCGGGTGGCGGCGGCCGCGACGGTGATCGTGGTGACCTCGCCGCCGAAGGTCGCGTCGGTGGCCCGTTGCAGCAGGTGGCTGGTGGCGGGCGGTCGCCCGCCGTTGCTGGTCCAGGCCAGCGCGATCGCGGGTAGCGCGGTGGCCGAGCCGGGCACCGGTGTGGCGGTCAGCCCGGTCGGCGCCTTCGGCGTCACCCGCAGCACCAGCGGTCGGGTCATCCCGCCGTCGCGGTGGCCGGCGAGCTGGCTGTGCCAGCGGTACTCCCAGCCCAGGTTGACCAGTTGGTTGACCACGGTTGCGGGTCGCCCGTCGGCCGGGCTGACCGGCGTCGACCCGATGCGTGCTCCGCCCGGGCGGCCCGGGTCGAGCAGCCGGACGCTGTCACCCAGCTTGAACGGCAGGACCGGCGCGACCGGGCGCAGCGCCACTACCACGTCCTCCCTGGGGTTGACCCGGATGATTCCCTTCCAGCCCAGCTCCGTGCCGTGCGGGAGTCGCAGCCTGCCGTCCCAGCCAACCCTGTTGATCACCTGCACGTCGCAGCCGCCGACCTGCAACGGCTCGGTCTGCCGCACGTTGCCGCTGATCCGCCAGAGCTGCGTGCCGTCGGTGGGGGCGCCCACCGGCACGGCCGGGTCAGTGGCGAAGAGCACCTCGGTGGCCGGGTCGGTCGCGCCGAGCGGCAGCGTCGTCGGGTTGAGCGGCCCGGCGTGCGGGTGCCCGACGCCGAGCCGGGCCGCCCAGCGGCCGTGGTCCGGCTCGAAGATCTGCTGTGCGGCCTTGACCGCGATCGGCAGGGTCACCGGGCCGGTGCCGGCCGTTGGCGTGAACGTCACAGTGGTGGCGTGCACCGGCACCGTCGTCTGCGCCGCGGTGCGGGTCCCGAACGCCGGGTCGTACGCCGGCTGCGGGACGATCGGCGGGCGCTGGCTGGCGGCGTACGCCAGGGGTAGCCGTTCGCGCAGCCGGCTCAGGTCGTACGGCGGCGCGGGCGTCCCGGTGACCCGGAACTGGAGCAGGGTGCGGGTGTTCGGGCCGTACCCCGGTTCGGTCGGGGGCGGGCCACCCTCGGCGCTGCGGTCCGGGGCGTCGGTGTGCTGGTCGTAGCGGCTGTCGAAGCCGGGCAGGGGCGCCGGGGCGTCGTTGTACAGGATCAGCGTGCTGCCCGGTGGTACGGCGGAGAAGTCGACGAGCACGTCGGCCCGCTCGCCCGGGGCGAGCAGCAGGGTGTGTCCGTCGACGTTCAGCACTGTCGGGTCGAGCCGGTCGTAGCGGTAGCCGATCGGTCGGTTCGGCAGCACCACCGGGGCCGGCAGGAGGCCGGCCTCGTTGCCGATCTGGATGAACTCCGGGCCGGCGGCGTGTGGGTCTGGCACACCGCCGTCGCGTCCGTCGGTGGGCCACCCCGCCGGGCGGTCCGCCGCGCGCGCGGCGGGCACCATCGGCACCTCACCGGCGTCGGGGTCGGCGAGCGCGCCGTCGGCCGTCCACATCGCCGCGTTTGAGCGGGCGCGGTAGAGCTGGAGGTTGAGGCTGCGGTCCAGGCAGGCGTTGAGGATCCGGAACCGGTACGCGCGCGGTCGCACCTCCAGGTACGGGTAGGCGACGCCGTTGACGAGCGGGGTGTCGCCGTACGCCTCGGGGACTGCCGACGGGTGCGGTACCCCGGGGTTGAGCGGCGGCTCGTCCGGCGCGCCGTCCGGGTCGTGGTACGGGTTCGGCACCCAACCGTCGGCGCGGGCGTCGTCCGGGGCGACGTTGCGGGACCAGGGGCCGTAGTCCCACCGGCCGGTCAGGTTGCGTCCGCCGGACCGGTACGGGTTCTGCCGGGGTTGGTAGACGTGCGGATGCCAGAGGCTTCCCCGGGCGCCCCAGCGTTCCCGGTCCCAGGTCGGGTCCTCGGCGGCGAGTTGGGCGTCGTCCGGAACGAACGTCTTGTCCTCGATGACCAGGGGCACCTGGTCTGCCGGCAGCACCGAGTCGGCGACGAGCTGGTCCTCGGCCGGGTCGGTGAGCAGGTAGAGCGCGAGCTGTCCGCCGTAGACGGTGAGCCGGGCCAGGCCGAGGGTGTTGTCGTGGAACCACAGCAGCCGGCCGCTCTGCTCGTTCGGAAAGTAGAGCGTGGTGGCCCCGGCGCCGGGCGCCGGCATGTCCGGCACGTGGGCCAGGCCGGTCCCGGTGGGGTACGGGGTGATCTCGCCGGCCGGGGTGATCCACTGCCCCGGGTTGCCCGCGCTGGTCCAGCCGGTCTGCGCCCCGGCCAGGTGCAGCACGGCCCGGTTCTGTGGGTACGGCGCCGGTCCGTCCAGTGGGCCGATGCCGGCGCCCTCGATGGTGTCGTCGACAGGCAGGAACAGCTCGCCGGCCCGACCGGTGGGGAGCTGGTTGATGAACTTCACCCGGACCGGTCGACCCCGTCGGGCGAGGATCATCGGCCCGAGGTGCCACTGTCGCTCCGGCGGCGCCACCGTGTTGTGTCCGGCCGGGTCGGTGCCCAGGTTGAGTTGCCGGTAGCCGCGCAGCCGGGTGGCCGGCAGGTCCCGGTGCAGCCGCTGGGCGTACTCCTGGAGGCCGATCTCGTAGTAGTCGCAGCCCGGGTAGCTGATCGTGTCCGGCGCTGCCACCGGCAGGTGGCTGCCGAGGTCGCCGTGGCCCTGCCGGCCGGGGAGGGGCAGCGGGTCGACGAACTTGCGCAGCCCGGTCCCGGCCGCCACCTGCCCGTCGGGGTGACGCCTCGGGCGGGGGCTGTGGGCGAAGTTCGGCACCGGGCCGAAGTAGCGGGGCACGACCGCCGGGTCCAGGCTCGGCGTCGCGACGGCCTCCTCGGCGGTACGCGCGGCCGGCACGGACGCCGACCGGCCGTTGGCGCGGGCGTCTGTGTCGTGAGTGGTCCGCTCGAAGAAGGTGGAGCGGAGTCTGCGGAACATCGCCATGACTCTCCCCGGTTCGGGGCGCGAGGTCCGCCACCCCGGCGTGGGGACCTCGGCACTCTGCTGACGGTCGGTGAGCGCTCAACCGCAGCATGCAACCCCGGCGGCCGGTTAGGAATTACCCAATCGTCCGTTTCTGCGATGGGTTTCGTTCGGCCGTGCCCTGCTCAGCCGGATGGCGGCGGAATCGGACGCTCGGGCTGGCAGACCGGGCACCAGTAGGTGACCCGCTCGCCCAACTCCTCCTTGCGGATCGCGGTGCCGCAGCGGCGGCAGGGCTGGGCGCGGCGGCCGTACACGTAGCTGGTCTGCCCCCGGCGCAGCGAGCCGGTGCTGCTCTGCGTCCACCGACCGCGGTTGGCGGCGAGCAACCGCTGTGCGAGGGCCACCAGGCCCGGCAGGTCGGGCACCCCGCCGACCGGGGTCCACGGTGACACGCCGCGCAGGAACAGCACCTCGCACTTGTAGAGGTTGCCCACGCCGGCGAGGTTGCGCTGGTCGAGCAGCGCCTCGCTGATGGTCTGCTCCGGGTGGTGGGCGAGCCGACGGACCGCGTCGTCCGGGTCCCAGTCCGGGCCGAGCAGGTCGGGGCCGAGGTGGCCGACCAGTTGGTCCTCCTCGGCGGTCGGCAGCAGGGCCAGGTCGTGCAGGTGGTAGCCGACGGCGACAGCGCCGGGAGTGCGCAGCACCACCCGGATCAGGTGCGCGGGTCGGCCGGTCCAGCGCTCTCCCGGGGCGTACGCCCGCCAGGCGCCGTCCATCCGCAGGTGGGAGTGCAGGGTCCAGTGCTCCTCGGTCGGAGCTGTGAGCCGCAGCAGCAGGTGTTTGCCCCGGCTGCCCGACTCGCGGACGGTCCAGTCGGTGAGGTCCGTGGTCGCCAGCTGCGGCACCCGGAAGTCGCTGCCGGTGATCCGCGCGCCGGCCAGCGCGCGGTGCAGCACGCGCGCGGTGTTCCAGACGGTGTCGCCTTCGGGCACCCTGCCATCCTCCCTCTTTCGAGCAAGATTCGCATGTGTCGCCATTTGTACTCAGGTTCCTCATGATCTCCTGACATGCGAAGGTCAGGGGGTTCTGAGGAGAATGCCCATGACGCGACCGCGTTGCCGTATCCCGTTCGTCGCCCTCATCGCCACCCTCTCCCTTCTGCTCACCGCGGGGCTGCTGCCCGGCGGTAACGTCCCGCCCGCACCCACCGGCACCCCGATCGCCCTCGTCGCCGCCGCACCCGGCGGCGAATGGTGGAACGCCGACCTCACCATCGTCGATCGCGACGACGTCAACGTCCGGCGCACCGCCGCCGGCCTACGACTTCGGGAGTCCCGGATTCCCGGGCGTGGCGCCCGCAGCCCGCACAGCGCGGTCGCCGAGGGAATGCTGCTGACCGCTCCCCGCACCCTCGCCCGGCCGGCCACCCGGGTCCGCGCCGAGATCAACGCCGCGGTCCCGACCGGGGCGACCGCGGAGGCGCAGGTCCGCGGTTGGCGGTCCGCCGGCTGGACGGAGTGGCGGGCGGCCACCCCCGGCGCGGTCTTCGACCAGCCCGTCACCCAGGTGCAGACCCGGGTGGTGCTCACCGCCCCCGAAGGCGGCGCCACGGCGACGGTACGCGGCGTGCAGCTCACCGCCGACGCGAACGCGGCCGTGTCCGCAGCCACACCCGGCCGCACCTACCGGGTGTACGCCACCCGCATCGGACTGGTCGGTGAGCTGACCGCCAACGGCCGTACCGTGCAACCCCGGGACCACTTCGCGGCGCTGCCGTCGCGACGCGGTCTCTCCCCACTCAACACCGGGGACTACACCGTGCGGGTCTGCACGACCAGCGGCTCCCGCTGCGAGTACGCCCCGGTCTGGGACGTCGGGCCGTGGAACACCCGCGACGACTACTGGAACCCCTCGTCGGTCCGGGAGAACTGGAAGAACCTGCCCCAGGGTCGGCCCGAGGCGCAGGCCGCTTACCAGTCCGGCTACAACGGAGGACGGGACCAGTTCGGGCGGACCGTGCTCAACCCGGCGGGCATCGACCTGGCCGACGGCACGTTCTGGGACGGGCTGCGGCTCACCACCAACGCCTGGGTGGACGTCGCCTACCTGTGGACCGGAGGCGGGCCGCGCGGCGTGGTCGGTGACGGGCCGCTCAACATCCGCGCCGGGGCCAGCACGTCGTACGCGAGCCGTGGCCTCGCCGCCCGGCTGGCCCACGTACCGATCCAGTGCTACGTCACCGGCCAGCGGGTCGCCGGCCCCTACCGCACCACCACCCGCTGGAACCGCCTGGCCAGCGGCCAGTACGTCAGTCACGCGTACATCTCCGGCGTGTACGGCGGCAGCGTGCCGGTCTGCTGAGCCACGCTCACCCCGTCGGGCGTCGCCTCAGCGTCAGGGGCGCTCGTCGGGGCGGGCCGTGCGCACCATGTCCTGGTAGCGCGGGTGGCTGGCACCGTAGACGGCGTAGTTGAGACGGGCGTGCGTGAGGCTCAGGTCGCCGTTGGGGCCACCCCGGACGGCGTCCGCGTCGGCGTCGGTCTGGCCGTCGTCGGTCCAGAAACAGACGGGGCAGGTCCCCCCGCCGGTCCGTGACGCACAGCAGGGACAGCCCACCGGAACCACATGCTCACCCACCGGAGAAGCATTCCACAGTCGAACATCAGCCCGAAACCCGCAGGAGGTCCCCCGGAGCCGCCGCGAGGAGGTCCGCGGCCGTTCTGCCCGCAGGCCAGTGAAACGCGGTGTGCTGGCGGATACGGGACAGCGCAGTGGCCGACCGGCCCCTCCCGCCGCCGGATGACGTTGGGCAGACTGCCCTGGTGACAACTCGGAACCTCCCCGCCATCGCAGTCCTGCTGGTCGCCGTCGCCCTGACCGCCGGTTGTGGCAGTGACGACGACGGCAGCCCGAACGCGAGCCCGTCCGTCTCGTCCGAGGCGACCCCGACCGACCTGCCGACGCCCCCGGCCTCGCCCAGCGTCGACGCCGCCACCTCGCCGCCCGCCGCCGCGCAGGGCACGACACAGCGGCGTCCGGCCAGCCCGCCACCTGTGGTGCTGCCCAAGCGTCCGGCCAGTGCTCCCGGCGCGAAGCAGGTCATCGAGGCGTTCCGGGCCGCCGGCCTGAAGGTGTCGCACCCGAAGGACCGCTCGGTCGACTGTGGGCCGGACGGCCTCGGCCTGGGCTGCTCCGAGCTGATGGCCACCGACGCCGTCACGGTGTACGTGTTCCCGGACGAGACCAGCGCCAGTGACATTGCCGAGACCTGGGGCGGCCAGTCGTACCGGCGTGGCGCTGTGGTGCTGAACTACCTGGAGGCGAAGACCCCGGCCGCCGACCGGCCCCGCTACGAGAAGGTCCTCAACGGCCTGCGCTGATGGGCCGGCGTGGCCCAAGCATGTCGTTCTTTTGACTGTGACGTCTGTGAGTCATCGTGATGACTCACAGACATCAGGCTCTCTGCTGGGTTGCCCTCGGCGGGGCCTTGGCTGGCCTGTAGCGCATCGGGCGTCGATCGGCGCGTGCGCTCGTCCGCGTTGTGCCGGAGGGGGCCGCGTGAGCCCGGGCGACAAGGGTGGTCCGAAACTGGCGGGTCAGCCTCGTAGGCGTAGGCCGCGGGGGGTGGCCCGGAAGCCGGCGGTGGTCAGCGCGTCCCGCAGTGGCGAGGAGTGCACCGTCTCGCCGTCGGCCCGCTCCACCGACAACGCGCCCAACGCCCCGGAGTGGACGGCGTCGGCGAGCGCCTTGCCGGCCGCGGCGAGCGTGTCGGTGTCGTCGGTGAAGGAGAGCAGCGTTCGGCCGCCGCGTTCGACGTAGAGGACGAGGTCACCGCCGACCTGCACCACAAGCGCGCCCGCCTTGCGGCCGGCCCGGTGCCCAGTCGCCGGGGCGGCCCCGTCGCCGGAGTCCACCACCCGTTCCGGCCACGGCAGCGCCGCGCCGTACGGATTGGCCGGGTCGGTCGCGGCGAGCACGGTGGCCGCCACGCCCCGGCCCCGGGCGCCGTCGGTCGGCTCGGCCAGCGCGCGCAGCCGGTCCACCGCACCGGGTACGGCGAACTGCGCCGCGCCGAGCCCTTCGACGAAGTAACCCCGGCGGGCCGCACCGCGCTCCTCCAGCGCCGACAGCACCGGGTAGACCGCCGAGAACCCGCCGACCACCTGCTCGGCCATCACCGCGCCCCGGGTGACCACCCCGTGCCGTTCCAGCAGCAGGTCGGCGAGCGCCGCGGCGCGCCGGGTCGGGTCGAGGTCCCGCTCCGGGAGACGTGACCAACGGCCGGCGACCGTCGGCGGGCCACCCCGGGTCGGCAGCGCCACCCGACCGGGCCGCCGGTAACGGGTGCGGGGCGCGGATGGCCGGGAGCGGTGCGCGCCGCCGGCGCCGAGCACCGCGCGCAGCGGGGCGAGGGTGTCGTTGCTGAGGTGCCCCGCCCAGACCAGGTCCCAGATCACCCCGGTCAGCGCGGCGTCGTCGGTCGAGCCGACCCGGTCGGCCAGCGGGCGGAAGAACAGGGCCTGGCCGTCGCCGAGCGCGTCCAGCACCGCGTCGTGCAGCGGAGTGCGGGTCAACGCCTCGTCGGGCGGCGGGAGCAGCAGCGGCGCGGCGTCCGCGTACGCCAGGGTGACCCAGCCGTCGCCCCCGGAGATCGCGCCCGACCCCGCCCAGAGCACCTCCCCGCTGGCGCACAGCTCGTCGAGCTGGGCGGGGGAGTAGTCCGCGACACGTGCGGGCAGCACCAACCGCTCCAGGGCGGACGCCGGCACGGCCGCGCCCTGCAACTGCTCCACGGTGGCGGCGAGCGCCTCCACGCCTCGGGCGGACGAGCCGACCTGCTGCCAGCGGGGCAGGAACGTCGCCAGCGCCCGGGGCGGCACCGGCTCGATCTCCCGGCGCAGCGCCGCGAGTGAGCGGCGGCGCAGCATCCGCAGCACCTCGGCGTCGCACCACTGGGCGCCGGCCGAATCCGGTGTGAACTCCCCGGAGACCACCCGCCCGGTCGCGCCGAGCCGGCGTAGCGTCTGCTCGACGACGAACACGCCGAGACCGAACCGGGCCGCGCAACTGGCCGCGGCGAACGGCCCGTGGGTGCGGGCGTAGCGGGCCACCAGGTCACCGAGCGGATCGGCCACCGGTGCGAGGTACGCCTCGGCCACCCCCATCGGCAGCGCCACGCCGAGGGCGTCGCGCAGGCGGGCGGCGTCCTCGACGCCCACCCAGCGTTGCTCGCCCGCGATCCGGACCCGCAGCACGCGGCGGGTCGCCTCCAGCTCGTCGAGCCACGCCTCGGGCACACCCCGCTCGGTCAACTCGGCGTCGCTCAGGTCACCGAGCACCCGTAGCAGCTCGACGACGTCCTCGGCATCGCGGGGGCGGCGCTGCTCGGTCAGCCACCGCAGCTGCCGGTCGGTCTCGGTGAGCACCGCCGGGTCGAGCAACTCCCGCAGGTCGACCCGGCCGAGCAGCTCGCCGAGGAGTGTGGAATCGAGGGCGAGCGCGGCCGCCCGGCGCTCGGCCAGCGGGGCGTCGCCCTCGTAGAGGAACGCGCCGACGTAGCCGAAGAGCAGCGACCGCGCGAACGGGGACGGCGCGCTGGTCTCCACCTCGACCAGCCGCACCTTGCGGGTGGCCAGGTCACGCATCAGCCCGGCCAGCGCCGGCTGGTCGAAGACGTCCTGGAGGCACTCCCGGGCGGCCTCCAGGGTGACCGGGAAGTCCGCGTACTCGCGGGCGACGTCGAGAAGTTGCGCGGCGCGTTGCCGTTGCTGCCAGAGCGGCTGGCGGCGGCGCGGGTCGCGGCGCGGCAGCAGCAGGGACCGCGCGGCGCACTCCCGGAAACGGGCGGCGAAGAGGGCGGAGGTGCCGACCGACTCCTCCACGAGCTGGGTGATCTCGTCCGGTTCGAAGACCACCACGTCGGCGCCGGGGGGCTCGTCGGCGGTGTCCGGAAGTCGCACCACGATGCCGTCGTCGGAGGGCATCACCTGGGCGTCCACGCCGTACCGCTCGGCCAGCCGGCGGCCCACCGCGAGGGCCCACGGCCCGTTGACCCGGGCACCGAGAACGCTGTGCACGGCCAGCCGCCAGTCACCCAGCTCGTCGCGGAACCGTTCGACCACGACCGTGCGGTCGTCGGGCAGTGAGCGGGTGGCCTCCCGCTGCTCGCGCAGGTAGGCCATCAGGTTGCCGGCAGCCCAGTCGTCCAGCCCGCCGTCGCGCAGCGCGGCCAGCGCCGCCTCGTCGGTCTGTCGCAGCAGGGTGCGCACCCGGGCGCCGATGGCCCGGCCCAGCTCCACCGGTCGACCCAGCTGGTCGCCCTTCCAGAACGGCATGCGGGCGGCCTGCCCCGGGGCGGGCGAGACAAGCACCCGGTCAGGTGTGATCTCCTCGATCCGCCAGGAGGAGGAGCCGAGCAGGAAGACGTCGCCGACCCGGGACTCGTAGACCATCTCCTCGTCCAGCTCGCCCACCCGGGCGGCCCGCTCGGCGCCGGCCAGGAAGACCCCGAACAGGCCCCGGTCGGGGATGGTGCCGCCGCTGGTCACCGCGAGTCGCTGTGCGCCGGGGCGGCCGGTGAGTAGGTCGGTGGCCCGGTCCCAGACGAGTCGGGGGCGCAACTCGGCGAAGGCGGTGGACGGGTAGCGGCCGGAGAGCATGTCCAGTACGGCGTGCAGCGCCGAGTCGGGCAGCTCGGCGAAGGGCGCGGCCCGGCGGACCAGCACGGCCAGGTCGCCGAGCGCCCACGGCTCCAACGCCACCATCGCGACGATCTGCTGGGCCAGCACGTCCAGTGGGTTGCGCGGGTAGTGCAGCTCCTCGATCGCGCCGTCGGTCATCCGCTCGGCGACCACCGCGCAGGAGAGCAGATCGCCGCGGTGCTTGGGGAAGACCACACCACGGGAGACTGCGCCCACCTGGTGCCCGGCCCGGCCGACCCGTTGCAGCCCGGCGGCCACGCTCGGCGGCGCCTCGATCTGCACCACCAGGTCGACCGCGCCCATGTCGATGCCCAGCTCCAGGCTGGAGGTGGCCACCACCGCCGGGAGCTGGCCGGACTTGAGCGCCTCCTCGATGTGTTTGCGCTCCTCCCGGGAGACGCTGCCGTGATGGGCGCGGGCGATCACGGGCGCCGCGCCGGTGGCCGCGCCGGACTGGGCCATCACCTCGGCCGGCGGCCGGTTGCGCAGCGGACCGGCGGGACCACCCCACCGCTGCGCGTCGGGCACCGGGCCGCCGTCGGCCGCCGGGTCGTCAGCCGCCGACAACCCCTCGGGTACGCCGATCGCGCCCTCCGCCAACGCGGAGGCCCCTGCCTCGGAGGCCGCCGCTTGCGCGGCCGGCGCCTCGGCGGCCCCTGCCTCGGCGGCCAGCGTTTCGGCGGCCACCGCCTCGGCGGCCAGCTCGTTCAGCCGGGCGCAGAGGCGCTCGGCGCTGCGGCGCGAGTTGGTGAAGACGATTGTCGAGCGGTGCTGCCCGATGAGGGTGAAGACCCGCTCCTCCACGGCCGGCCAGATCGACGCCCGCCGCGGCCCGGGACCGCCGAGGTCGTCCTCCGGTGGCTGCTCCTGCTCGTCCAGGCGGGTCATGTCCTCCACCGGGACCTGCACGCTGACCTCGATGGTCTTCGTGCTGGCCGGTTGCACCACGTCGACCGGGCGGGCGCCGCCGAGGAACTGCGCGCAGGCGTCGATCGGCCGCACGGTGGCCGAGAGGCCGATGCGCTGCGCCGGGGCGGGCAGCAGCTCGTCGAGGCGTTCGAGGGAGAGGGCGAGGTGGGCGCCGCGTTTGCTGCCGGCCACCGCGTGCACCTCGTCGACGATCACCGTCTGGACGCCGCGCAGCGAGTCGCGAGCCGCGGACGTGAGCAGCAGGAACAGCGACTCTGGCGTGGTGATGAGGATGTCGGGCGGGGTGCGGGCGAAGGCGCGTCGCTCGTCGGCGGGTGTGTCGCCGGTGCGCATGCCGACGGTGATGTCGGGTGGTGCGACGCCCAGCCGGGTGGCCGCCTGCCGGATGCCGGCGAGCGGGGCGCGCAGGTTGCGCTCCACGTCGACGGCGAGGGCCTTGAGTGGGCTGACGTAGAGCACGCGGCACCGCTGGCGGGCCTCGGTCGGGGCCGGCTCGCGGGCGAGCCGGTCGAGTGACCAGAGGAAGGCGGCGAGCGTCTTGCCGGAGCCGGTGGGCGCCACCACGAGCGCGTTGCGACCGGCGGCGACCGACCGCCAGGCGCCGGTCTGTGCGGCGGTCGGGGCGGCGAAGGCGTTGTCGAACCAGGCGCGGGTGGCCGGGCCGAACCCGGCGAGCACCGCGCCGGCGTCTGTGTCTGCCCCGGTCACCGGTTCATCGTGCCCCGCAGGTCCGACATCCACGAACGACCTCACGACGGAATGGGCCAGGGAAAGGCAAAAAGCGTGGAAGGTGCGCTTAATGCGTTAAGTCTCACTTAACTGCTTGCTTCTAAGGAGCAACATAAAGTAACTTCACCCCCAACGCGAACCGGGGTGAGGGGATGTGATGGCTGGCGAGCAGCGCACCGTCGCACCGGGCACCGATGTGCTGATTCGCAAGGTCGACAGCCACCTCGCCACGCTCCGCGCCGGTCTGCACGGCCCCGAGCTCGAGATCGCCGAACGCCTCGCCCGGTGCCTGCGCGAGCTGGTCCTCTGCACCGCCCAGGCCAGCGCCGCCGATCGGGGTCAGGTCCGCGTCGCCGTCCACTACTTCGTGCTGCGTCGCGAGAGCCGCGGCCGCCTGCTCTCGGTGCGGTCACTGACCGCCGCCGAACGGGTGGTCGACCGGGTCGCCCGCCAACTCGGCCGCCCCGACCTGCTGGCCGAGCCGCGCCGCGACCGCCCCGCCCCCGACGACGCGCAGCCCCTCAACAACGCCCTGCTGCACTGACCACCTTCCGGCACAGGCACCACCCGGCGACTGCCGAGCGAATTCCGGCAAAACCGCCCGGCGGGGAACGAACTGGCGTCTGATCGCTGCTAGGCGCCACCGCTGCCACGGGCGTCGGCCACGTCGATCGGGAGCGCAGGTGCTGGTTCTGCTCGTCCTCCACCTCGTGGCGGCCCTCGCCGCGCCCCTGCTCGTCCGCCGGTGGGGTCCGCGCGCGTGCTACCCGCTGGCGCTCGCGCCGGCCGCCGCGTTCTGCTGGGCGGTGGCCCGCACCCCGGCCGTCGCCGACGGTGGGGCGGTGGTCGAGACGTACCCGTGGATCCGGCAGTTGGGCCTCGACCTCGCGTTCCGGCTCACCACGCTGTCCTGGCTGATGACGCTGCTGATCGGCGGCGTCGGCGCGCTGGTGCTGGTCTACAGCGCCCGCTACTTCAGCGCCGGCTCCACCGGGCTGGCGCAGTTCGCCGCCGTCCTGGTCGCCTTCGCCGGCGCGATGCTCGTCGTGGTCTTCGCCGACGACCTGCTGCTGGTCTACGTCGGCTGGGAGCTGACCACGATCTTCTCGTACCTGCTGATCGGGCACAGCACCGAACGGCGATCCAGCCGCTGGGCGGCGGCGCAGGCGTTGACCGTCACCACGCTGGGCGGCCTGGCCATGCTTGTCGGCTTCATCATGCTGGGGGAGCAGGCCGGCACCTACCGCTGGTCGGAGATCAGCGCGCAGTCGTTGCCCGGCGGCGGCTACCTGGTGGGCGCCGTGCTGCTGATCCTGGCCGGCGCGCTGTCCAAGTCGGCGGTGCTGCCGTTCAGCTCGTGGCTGCCGGTCGCGATGGCGGCGCCCACGCCGGTGAGCGCCTACCTGCACGCCGCCGCCATGGTCAAGGCCGGCGTCTACCTGGTCGGGCTGCTCGCGCCGGTGCTCGCCACGGTCGGCCCCTGGCGGCCGGTGGTGCAGGTCGCCGGTGTGGCGACCATGCTGCTCGGCGGTTGGGCCGCGCTGCGCCAGACCGACCTCAAGCTGCTGCTGGCGTACGGGACGGTCAGTCAGCTCGGCCTGCTGGTCGCGGTGACCGGCTCGGGCACCCCGGACGCCGCTCTGGCCGGCACCGCGATGCTGCTGGCGCACGCCCTGTTCAAGGCGGCGCTGTTCCTGGTCGTCGGCATCATCGACCACGAGGCCGGCACCCGTGACCTGCGCGAGCTGTCCGGGCTGCGGCACTGGTCCCGGCCGCTGTTCGTGGTCACCGTGCTGGCCGCGGCGTCGATGGCCGGGGTGCCGCCGCTCGTCGGCTTCGTGGCCAAGGAAGCGGTGTTCGGGGCGTTCACCGACCAACCGGCGCTACTCACCGGCCTGGTCGCCGGAACGGTGCTCACCGTCGCGTACAGCGCCCGCTTCCTCTGGGGCGCGTTCGCCGACCGGCCGGGTGTGGCGCCGGTCCCGCCGGGGTCGATCGCCGCGTCGCTGCTGGTCCCGCCCGCGGTGCTCGCCGGTGTCGGTCTGTTGGCCGGCCCGGCCGCGAGCGTGCTGGACGACCTGCTGCGGCCGTACGCCGATCTGCTCGGCGGGGTCGACGCGCACCTGGCGCTCTGGGCCGGACCGACCCCGGCGCTCGGCCTGTCCGTGCTGGCGCTCGTCGGCGGCGGCGTGCTCTTCGCCGTGCGCGGGCCGCTCGCGCCGGTGCTGGCCCGGCTCCGGTCACCGGTGCGGGGCAACCAGGGGTACGAGTGGGTCATCGACCGGTTCGACCGGCTGGCGATCGAGGTCACCAGCGCGACCCAACGCGGCTCCCTGCCGCAGTACCTGGGCATCATCCTGGTCGCCCTGGTGCTGGTGCCCGGTACGGCGATGCTCTCCGCCAGCCCCTGGCGGGCGCGGCTTCCGCTCTGGGACAGCCCGCTGCAACCGGTGGTCGTGGTGGTGATCGCGGTGGCGGCGGTGCTGGCGGTCGGTGCCCGTCGCCGGCTGACCGCGATGCTGCTGGTGGGGATGACCGGCTACGGCACGGCGATGCTGTTCGTGCTGCACGGAGCGCCCGACCTGGCGCTCACCCAGTTTCTGGTGGAGACCTCGACGATCGCGGTCTTCGTGCTGGTGCTGCGTCGCCTGCCGGAGCGGTTCTCGGCCCGTCCGCTGCGCCGTACCCGCTGGGTCCGTCGGGCGATCGGGGTGGCGGCGGGGGTCGTGGCCGCCGGGCTGGCCCTCACCGCCGTCGGCGCCCGCCGGGCACCGGACATCTCCGCCGCCTTCCCGGACCTGGCGGTGGCCCACGGGTACGGCCGCAACGTGGTCAACGTGACACTTGTCGACATCCGGGCCTGGGACACGATGGGCGAGCTGGCGGTGCTGGTGGTGGCCGCGACCGGGGTGGCCAGCCTGATCTTCGAACGCTCCCGCACCGGGCCGCGGCCGCGCCGGCCCGAGTCGGACCAGCGGGTGGGTGGACGCGGCCGGCCGGTGTGGCTGCGCGGTGGCCCCACCCTCTACGAGGAGCGCCGCTCGATCGTGTTGGAGGTGGTCATCCGGCTGATCTTCCACACCGTGGTGCTGTTCTCCCTGTTCCTGCTCTTCTCCGGGCACAACGCGCCGGGCGGCGGGTTCGCCGGCGGGCTGGTGGCGGGTCTCGCCCTGGTGGTCCGCTATCTGGCCGGCGGCCGGTACGAGCTGACCGAGGCGGCCCCGATCGGCGCCGGCGCGATTCTCGGCGCCGGACTGGCCCTGTCGGTGGGCAGTGGCGTGGTGGCGCTGCTGGTCGGTGGGTCGGTGCTGGAGAGCGCCAAGGTCGACCGGTCGCTGCCACTGATCGGTGAGACCCACCTGGTCACGTCGCTCTTCTTCGACATCGGCGTGTACCTGGTCGTGATCGGCCTGGTGCTGGACATCCTGCGCAGCCTCGGCGCCGAGGTGGACCGGCACATCGAGGCCACCGGAGCGGCCACTGGCGGTCTGACCGTCGACAAGGGAGACCGGGTATGAGCGCGAGGAGTGAGCCGGGTTTGCGAGCCCCGCAGTCGCGAACAGAGGTGGCACCGTGAGCGTGAGGAGTGAGCCGGGTTTGCGAGCCCCGCAGTCGCGAACAGAGGTGGCACCGTGACGCGGAGCGGTGCGGGGCCGACGTTGGTGCTGGTGCTGGCCGTCGCGGTGCTGGTCGGGTGTGGGGTGATCCTGCTGTTGGAGCGCAGCCTGACCCGGATCCTGCTCGGCGTGATCATGCTCGGCAACGGGGTGAACCTGTTGATCCTGTTGGGTGGGCGGGCGGGCGAGGCGCCGATCGTCGGCACCGCGCCGGTGGAGCGGATGAGTGACCCGCTGCCGCAGGCGATGGTGTTGACCTCCATCGTGATCACCTTCGGGTTCACCGCGTTCCTGCTCGCGGTGGCGTACCGGAGTTGGTATCTCTCCGGCGATGACGAGGTGCCCGACGACCTGGAGGACCGGCAGATCATCCGCCGGGCCGGGCGCAACGAGGTGGGCGCGGTCGATCTCGGTGGGGAGGGCCCGAACGGTGACCCGGAACAGGTCGATCCCGAGCCGGCCCGCCGACGGCTACGGCGCGGGGATGACGCGTGATGAGCATGCTGGTGCCGCTGCCGGTGGTGGTGCCGCTGCTCGGGGCGGCGCTGACCCTGCTGCTGGCCGGGAAGCCCCGACTCCAGCGCGCGATAAGCGTGCTGTGTCTGGGTGGCGCGCTCACGGTGGCGGTTGTGCTGCTGGTGCAGGCGTACCGGCACGGGCCGGTGGTGGTGGCGGTCGGGGGGTGGCCGGCGCCGGTCGGCATCGTCCTGGTGGCCGATCAACTCGCCGCGCTGATGCTTGTGGTGTCCTCGGCGGTGACCCTCTGCGTGCTGCTGTACTCGATCGGGCAGGGTCGCAGCGACACGAGCGAGAGCTCGCCGGTGTCGATCTTCCACCCGACGTACCTGGTGCTCACCGCGGGCGTCACCAACGCGTTCCTGGCCGGTGACCTGTTCAACCTCTTCGTGGGGTTCGAGATCCTGCTGGCCGCCAGCTTCGTGCTGATCACCCTGGGTGGCACCGAGACCCGGATCAGGACCGGGTCGACGTACGTGGTGGTCAGCATCCTCTCCTCGATGATCTTCCTGACGTCGGTGGGTCTGGTGTACGCGGCCACCGGCACGCTCAACCTCGCCCAGCTCGCCCAGCGCCTCGACGACCTGCCCGACGGGGTCCGACTGGCCCTGGAGTTGATGTTGCTGCTGGCTTTCGCGATCAAGGCGGCGGTCTTCCCCCTGTCGGCCTGGCTGCCGGACAGCTACCCCACCGCGCCGGCCCCGGTCACGGCCGTCTTCGCCGGACTGCTCACCAAGGTGGGCGTCTACGCGATCATCCGCACCGAGACGTTGCTGTTTCCCGGTGGGCGTACCCACGTGCTGCTCATGGTCGTCGCCGGGTTGACCATGGTGGTCGGCATCCTCGGCGCGGTGGCCCAGTCCGACCTGAAGCGACTCTTCTCGTTCACACTGGTCAGTCACATCGGCTACATGATCTTCGGGGTGGCGCTGAGCACCGCCGCCGGGCTCTCCGGCGCGATCTTCTACGTGGTGCACCACATCACCATCCAGACCACGCTGTTCCTCGTCGCCGGGCTGGTCGAGGAACGCGCCGGCAGCACCGACCTCCGCCGCATCGGCGGGCTGGCCCGGGTGGCGCCGCTGCTCGGGGTGCTCTTCTTCGTCCCGGCCATGAATCTCGCCGGAGTGCCACCGTTCTCCGGCTTCCTCGGCAAGCTCGGCCTGCTCCAGGCCGGGGTGGCGGCCGGCGGGCCGCTGCCCGGGGTGCTGGTGGCGGCCGGCACGCTGACCAGCCTGCTCACCCTGTACGTGGCGTCCCGGGTGTGGAACATCGCCTTCTGGCGCGCGCCCCGGCTGGCCACCAGCGAGCCGGTCGTCCGGCTGCCGAAACTGATGGTGGGCGCCACCGTGGCCCTGGTCGCCCTCGGGTTGGCGTTGACCGTGCTGGCCGGTCCGCTCTTCGACGTCACCGCTGACGCCGCCGCGGACCTGCGGATGCGCACCCCGTACGTCCGTGCCGTGCTGCCCGGCGGTGTGCCGTGACCGGCTCACCCGGGTCGGCTCCCGACGACCGCGAGCCCGCCGTGATGGGGCGGGGCCGGCTCGGGCGCTGGCGGGACCAGGCGGTGGCGCTCGGGTGGCTGGTCGTGGTCTGGAGCCTGCTCTGGGGCGACATCAACTGGGCCAACCTGCTCGGTGGTCTGCTGGTGGGCGCCGCCGTGCTGGTGTTCTTCCCGTTGCCGGCGGTCAGCTTCGGTGGCCGGTTACGGCCGTGGGCGCTGCTGGTGTTCGCGGGCCGGTTCGCCGTCGAGTTGGTCAGCGCGAGCCTGCACGTCGCCCGGATCGCCGTGCAGCCCGGTTACCGGCCGCACGGGGCGATCATCGCGGTCCGGTTGGGGGTGTCCACCGACCTGAACCTGGCGCTCACCGCCGAGGCGGTCTCGTTGGTGCCGGGCACGCTGGTCCTCGAGGTGGACCGGGACTCCGGAACGCTCTACCTGCACGTCCTGGACACCCACGGCCCGGGGGACCTGGACGTGGCCCGGGACCGCACGCTCACCGTCGAACGCCGAATCGTCCGCGCCATCGGCTCCACCGCCGAACTGCGCCACCTCGACGTCACTCCACCCGAGAAGGGAACCCCACCGTGACCACGTTCCTGGCCGTCGTCCTCACCGCACTGCTGTCGGTTACCGCGCTCCTCGCGCTGACCCGCCTCTACCGCGGCCCGTCGCTGGTGGACCGGGTGATCGCCGCGGACATGCTGCTCGCCACGATGGTCGGCGCGGTGGGCGCCGAGGCGGCGGTCAACCGGCACGCCACGACCCTGCCCGTGCTGGTGGTGCTCTCCCTGCTCGGCTTCGTGGGTTCGGTGTCGCTGGTCCGCTTCGCCGTCCGGGAGCAGCAGTGATCGCGACGATCGCGGACTGGCTCGGCGCCGGTTGTCTGGTGGCCGGCGCGCTGCTCGGCCTGGCCGCCGGGATCGGCGTACTGCGCTTCCCGGACGCACTGTCCCGGATGCACGCGGCCACCAAACCGCAGGTGCTCGGGGTGCTCCTGCTGCTGCTGGGCATCGCGTTGCGGCTGCGATCCCCGGCCGACCTGGGCATGATCCTGCTGGTGGCGGTCTTCCAGTTGGCGACCGCGCCGGTCGCGGCGCAGATGATCGGCCGGGCCGCGTACCGGTCGGGCCGGCTCGACCGGAGCCTGCTCGACGCCGACGAGTTGGCCGAAGGCGGACCAGGCGGTGGGTCGGCGGGGCCGGCGTGACGCCGGGCGGCACCCGTTGAACCGGACGATCCGCTCCTTCGGCCCACCCCCAGCGGAGTCCCAGCCAGCGCCGATAAAATGGGGGGCATGATCGACTCTTCTGCCCAGGAGGGCAGCAGTAGCCAGCCGGGTCGTGCCCGGCATATCCCCGTACCGACGACCCCGGGAGCCCTGAGCGACCCGTGTTGATCGTCGTTGGTCTCCTTCTGATCATCATTCTCACTGCCGCCACCGGTTACTTCGTGGCGCAGGAGTTCGGCTACGTCGCCGTGGACCGGGGCAAGCTGCGCCAGCTCGCCGATGACGGCGATCAGGCCGCCGCCCGGGCCCTGACCGTCACCAACCGGCTCTCCTTCGTGCTCTCCGGCGCCCAACTCGGCATCACCGTCACCGCGCTGCTGGTCGGCTACGTCGCCGAGCCGTACCTGGGCGGCGGCCTCGCCGACCTGCTCGGCGTGGCCGGCGTCAGCGAGGCGGTCAGCCTGCCACTGTCGGTGGCGTTGGCCCTGGTCATCGCCACCGTCGTGCAGATGGTCCTCGGTGAGCTGGCCCCGAAGAACCTGGCCATCGCCCGGGCCGAGCAACTGGCCCGGGCGCTGAGCCGATCCACCCTCATCTACCTGGCCGTCGCCGGGCCGCTGATTCGGCTCTTCGACCGGGCATCGGTCCGTCTGCTGCGCCGCATCGGTATCGAACCGATCGAGGAACTGCCCAGCGGCGCCACCCCGGCGGACCTGGAACAGATCATCGCCGAGTCCCGCGAGGAGGGCAGCCTCGACGCCGAGATGTCCACGCTGCTCGACCGAGGTCTGGACTTCCGCGAGCTGACCGCCGGCGAGGCCATGGTGCCCCGCGTCGACGTGCACACCGTACGGGCGCACGAACCGGTCAGCCGTGTGGTCGAGCTGCTCGACACCGGCCACTCCCGCTTCCCCGTCCGCGGTGCGGAGGGCGTCGACGACCTGCTCGGCATCGTCGGCATCGCCGACGTGCTCGGCGTACCCCCGCAGGAGCGGGCCAGCACCCCGGTGAGCGCGGTGGCCGGGCCGCCGCTGCTCGTACCGGAGACGTTGCCCCTGCCCACGGTGCTCGACCGCCTGCGGTCCGGGCACCGGCAGATGGCGTGCGTGGTCGACGAGTACGGCGGCTTCGCCGGCGTCATCACGCTTGAGGACATCGCCGAGGAGCTGGTCGGCCCGATCCGCGACGAGGACGACCCACCGGAGCGGGCCCCGGCCCGGCAGGACGACGGGTCCTGGGTGGTGCCGGCCCGCTGGCGGATCGACGAGGTGGCCGACAGCACAGGCATCGCCCTGCCCGAGGCTCCGGAGTACGACACCCTGTCCGGGTTGGTGATGCGGGAGCTGGGCCGGGTGCCGGAGGTCGGTGACCGGCTGGAGATCAGCCTGCAACCCGAGGGGGCGGACGGCGAGAACAGCGAGGCGGAGCCCCGGGCGCTGGTCGAGGTGCTGGCCGTGGACCGGCACGTGGCCGACTCGGTGCGGCTGCAGCTGACCACACCTGGGGTGACCGCATGAGCGCGAGGAGCGAGCTTGCGAGCCCCGCAGTCGCGAATGAAGGACAGCACCGATGAGCCCCGGAATCGCACTGTTCAGCTCGGTGATCCTGCTGGCGTTGAACGGGTTCTTCGTGGCCGCCGAGTTCGCCCTGGTGGCCAGCAAGCGCTACCGCCTGGAGCAGGCGGCGGCGAACGGTGGTCGAGCGGCACGGGCCGCGCTCGACGGTGTCCGCGAGCTGTCGCTGATGCTGGCCGGCGCGCAGCTCGGCATCACGCTGTGCACCCTGGGTCTCGGCGCGCTTGCCGAACCGGCGATCGAGCACCTGCTCAGCCCGCTGCTGCACGCGGTGGGCCTACCGGACGCGGCCAGTCACCTGGTCGCCCTGGTCTTCGCCCTCGGGGTGGTGACCTTCCTGCACCTGGTCGTGGGGGAGATGGCGCCGAAGTCGTGGGCGATCACCGACGCGGAGCGCTCGGCGACGCTGCTCGCGCTGCCGTTCCGCGCCTTCGCCCGGGTCTCCCGGCCGGTGCTCTCCGCGCTGAACGCCCTGGCCAACGCCATCCTGCGGCTGGTCGGCGTCAACCAGCAGGACCAGCTTGCCCAGGTACACGGCCCGGACGAGCTGCGGATCCTGCTGGAGCAGTCCCGTGAGCACGGGCTGCTCGGCGCCGAACAGCACCAGCTGCTGACCAGCATGCTGGAGTTGCAGGGCACGTCGGTGGCGCAGGTGATGGAACCGTTCGCCACCATGGTCACCGTCCGCCGGGACGACCCGGCCGGGCGGATCGAGCAGGTCAGCCGGGACAGCGGCCGATCCCGACTCGCGGTGCTCGACGAGGCGGGCGACGTGTGCGGCCTCGTGCACGTCCGGGAGGCGGTACGGGTGGTCACCACCGGCCGGGTCGCCACCGCCGGGGAGCTGATGACGCCCGCGTTCACCCTGCCCGCGACGTCCTCGGTCACCGAGGCGGTGGCGGCGATGCGGGCCCGGCAGTCGCAGCTCGCGTTGGTGCGCAACGGCGGTGGCCCGGCCCGTCCGATCGGCTTCGTGGCCTTGGAGGACCTCCTGGAGGAGGTCATCGGCGAGTTCGACGACGAGACCGACACGGTCCCGCGCGGGCGTCGGTTGCGATGAAATTGACCGGAGGGGTGGTCACTCTTCGCGGACGTCTGGGTGACCTCGCGCCGGGTCCGCGAGAGTTGGGCTGACCTCGCGCTGGGGTCTGCGAGAGTTGGGCTGACCTCGGGCCGGATCCGCGAGAGCTGGGGTGATCTTGCGCCGGGTCCGCGAGAGTTGGGGTGGCCTCGCGACGGCGAGGCCACCCAGCCTGGCGGGAGGGTGCGGTGCGGCTGACCGGAGTGTCCCCGGAGTCCGGTGGGACCGGGATTTCCGTGCAGACCACGCTCCCCAACCCGAGCACCCGGCCGGGCCTGCGCCTGCCCGGTCGGGTGACCCTCGCGGCCGGCCCGGACGACGTGCTGGTGCGGCACATCCGGCTCGGCCTCGTCACCACTGTCGAACCGGACGACCCGGCCGCGCCCCGTCGTCTCGTGCAGTTCCACCACCTGCCGATCGCCGGCCGGTTCGTCGTACCGGCCGGCCGGCGGCGGGCTGTCGACTTCGCGTTCCCGCTGCCGTGGGAGACGCCGGTGACCACCTTCGGTGGGGTGCCGCTGCTGAGCCTGCGGATGGGCCTGCGGACCGAGGTGTCGCTCGACCCCGACCTCGACCAGGGGGCCATGGTGCCGGTCTTCGTGCACCCGATCCCCACCCAGCAGCACGTGCTGGCGGCGCTGGAAACGCTGGGCTTCATGATCCGCCAGTCCGGGTTGCAGGAGGGCGGGTTGCCGGGGGTGGAGCACACCCTGCCGTTGCACCAGCGCTGGGGCTACTGGGTGGGGCCGCTCTACGCCGGCCCGATCACCGAACTGGAGGTGATCTTCGTGACCAACTCGGCGGGCCTGGAGGCGATCCTCTGGATGGATCGCCGGCTGGCGCTGGCCGGCATCACGCACCAGAGCATCAGCCGGTTCCGGATCTGGCACCAGGACGCCGACCAGCGGGACTGGGTCGCCACCGTGGACGGCTGGATCCGCCAGGCGATCAACCGGCACGCCGCCGCTGCCGCCCACGCCGACTGGTCCGCGCAGATCACGGGGTCGGCCCACGTCAGCCGCCATCCCGACGAGCCGATTCGACCGGGCTACGGCCTGGGCGGCACCGCCGGCGGCGCCGGCGTAGGAGGAGGCGGCTCCGGCGGCGACGGCACCTGACCCCCCCCGCCCCCCGCCCCCGCCCCCGCCCTGCCCCACCCACCCTGACCCCACCCGGACGGCGAGTTCGTGTGGGCGTGCGGCGCGGGGCTGGCCCACTCGCGTCGATCATGGAGTTGTGGTGGGTTGAACATCCCGTATTGCGCCTTTTGTGAGGCACCACAACTCCATGATCGACGCGCGCGGGGAGCGTGAGCGCGCGCGGGGAGCGTGAGCGCGGGGGGTTAGCCGGCGCTGGCGGTGGCTAGCTTGAGGCTGAAGGCCAGGAACAGGGCGGCTACGGCGGTGGTGCCGCCGGCCGCCAGGCGACGGCGTTGGCGGAACTGGGCGGCCAGGAAGGTGCCCGCGAAGATCAACGCGGTCAGGTAGAGCGCACTGGTCACCTGCGCGATCAGCCCGAGCAGCAGGAACGACAGCGCCGGCCAGGCGTAACCGGGGTCGACGAACTGGATGAAGAACGAGATGAAGAACAGGATCGCCTTCGGGTTCAACAGGCTGATCACCAGCGCCTTGCGGAACGGGCTGCGCATCGCCGCCGGCTCCGCGGCGTCGATGAGCCGCGGCGTGCTCGGGTCGTTGCGGTCGCGCCAGCGCCGCGCGGCGCCGAGCAGCATGGTCACCCCGACATAACCGAGGTACGCGGCACCGGCGTACTTGATCACCATGAACAGCGGCGGGTACGCCTTGAGCAGCGACGCCACCCCGGCGGCGGAGAGGAACATCAGCACCCCGTCGCCGACGAACACGCCAGCGGCCGCCCGGTAGCCGACCGCGACGCCTCGCTTGGCGGCGGTGGAGAGCACGAAGAGCGAGTTCGGTCCGGGCAGCAGGATGATGGCCACGGTGCCCAGTACGTACGTCCAGATGTCGGTGATCCCCAGCACGCCCGTCATCATCACGCCACCGGTGCCGTGCGCAGAAGTCTTTCTCGCAGCCTGGCCTGTGCGTTCGGCCACTCGTCGACGGTCATCGCGTACTGCACGGTGTCCCGCCAGGAGCCGTCCGGGCGTTGCCGGTGCATCCGCAGCACCCCTTCCCGGGTCGCGCCGAGCCGTTCGATGGCCGCCTGGGAGCGGACGTTGCGGATGTCGGTGTGCCAGGCGACCCGCACCGCGCCCAGGTCGTCGAAGGCCCGGCTGAGCAGGAGCAGCTTCGCCTCGGTGTTGATCGCGGTACGCCACCAGGGCCGGCCGAGGAAGGTGTGCCCGATCGCCACCGCACGGCGCTCCGGGTCGATGTCGTAGTAGGAGGTGGTGCCCACCACCGCGCCGGTCGCCGCGCACCGCTGCACCCAGGCCACCCGATCACCCCGGTGTTGGGCGGCCAGGGCGGTGCCGATCACCTGGGCGGTTTCGGCGGGGGCGGTGGGCGCGGCGACGCTGAGGTGCCGCCACACCTCCGCGTCCGCGGTGGCGGTGTGCAACTCGTCGGTGTGCGCCAACTCCAGCGGCTCCAACCGAACGTGCTCGCCGTGCAGCGGCACCGGGTCGTGCCAGGGGGTGCGGGGCGTCCGCAGGTACGCCGGCAGCGGCGCGGTGACCCCGGCGTCCGGCTCGGGTGGGCCGGCGGTGAGGCGCAGCGGCAGCACGCCGGCCCAGTGCGGCAGGTGCAGGTCGGCCTCGTCCTCGCGGACCCCGCCGGTGCGGGCCCGGACGGACACCTCCCGCAGTGGCAGCGCCAGTACGGCGGTCTCGGCCAGCTCGCGTCGGCTGGGTGGGCGGGTGGCGGTGCTGCGTCCCGCGCCGACCTTCTCGACAAGCGCGGTGAGCATGGCGAGCTTCTCCCGCTCGTCGGTGACCAGTCGGGCGTTGCCGTGGGCGACGACCGAGCGGTAGTTGGCGCTGTGGTGGAACTGGGAGCGGGCGTAGACCAGCCCGTCGAGCAGTGTCACCGCGACGCAGATCGGCAGCCCGTCGTCGCCCCGGGCGGCGAGCAGTGGTCGGCTGCCGGTGGAGCCGTGCAGGTAGAGCGTGTCGCCGATGCGGACGTGCAGGGTGGGCAGTACCCGTGGCTGGCCGTCGACGACGAAGCTGAGGGCGCAGTCGTACGCCTCGTCCAGCACGGCGTGGGCGGCGGCCTGGTCGTAGCTCATCTTGTCGCGGGAGCGGTGGGGTGTGGTCCGGGCGGTGGGTGGATACATGCGCGCGCCCCTTTGTTCTAGTACAATCTCTTATTTGTGTCAGCACACTATCAGCTCACCGGTACGACAGCCGCCGATATTTCGGCCAGCATCGAGTCGGGCATCCGTACCGGTGCCCTGCCGCCGGGGGCCGCCCTGCCGCCGGTGCGGGCACTCGCCGCCGAGTTGGGGGTCAGCCCGGCCACCGTCGCCCGCGCCTATCAGGAGCTACGCCAGCGCGGCCTGCTCGCCACCGCCGGTCGGCACGGCACCCGGGTGCGCCCCCGCCCGCCGGTGGCCGCCCGCCGCTCCGCGCTGCGCCCCGCACCGTTGCCCGGCGCCCGAGACCTGTCCCGGGGTGAACCCGACCCCCGGCTGCTTCCCCCGCTGGGCCCGCACCTGGCGGCGCTCGCCGCCGACTACGGCCCGTCCGTCGGTTACTCCGATGCCGGGGTGCTGCCCGAACTGGCCGAGGCGGCCCGCGCCCGACTGCGCGCCGACGGCGTGCCGGCCGGGGAGTTGACCCTCACCGGCGGGGCGCTGGACGGCATCGAGCGGCTGCTCGGCGCCCACCTGCGCCCCGGCGACGCGGTGGCGGTCGAGGACCCGGGCTGGGCCAACCTGCTCGACCTGGTGGCCGCGCTGGGCCTGCGCCCGATCGGCGTACCGCTGGACGACGAGGGGCCGCTGGTCGCCGGGGTGGCCGCGGCGCTCGCGGCCGGAGCGCGGGCGCTGATCGTCACCAGCCGGGCGCAGAACCCGACCGGAGCGGCCGTCTCGGCGGCCCGCGCCGAGGCGCTGCGGACGCTGCTCGCCGGCCGACGGGACCTGCTGTTGATCGAGGACGACCATGCCGCCGAACTGGCCCGCGTACCCCTGCACCCGCTTGCCGGCGCGACCGCGAGTTGGGCCTTCGTCCGCTCGGTGAGCAAGCCCTTCGGCCCGGACCTGCGGATGGCGGTGCTGGTCGGCGACGAGACCACGGTGGCCCGGGTGAGTGGCCGTACCCGGGTCGGCGCCGGCTGGGTCTCCACCGTGCTGCAACGCCTGGTCCTCGCCCTGTGGCGGGACCCGGCGGTCGCCGAGCTGGTGCGGCGGGCGGCGCTGGGCTACGAGCAGCGGCGTCAAGGGTTGCTCGCCGCGCTCGCCGAGCACGGCCTGGCCGCACACGGTCGCAGCGGCATCAACGTCTGGCTGCCGGTCGCGGACGAGACCAGCACGGTGACCGCGCTCCGCGACGCCGGATGGGCGGTGGCACCCGGCGCTCTCTACCGGATCGCCGCCCCGCCCGCCCTGCGCATCACCGTCAGCTCCCTGGACGCCGCCGACCTGGCCCCCCTGGCCGCCGCCCTGGCCCAAGCCGAGAACCCACCCCCCGGCCAGGGCTTCCCCACCTGACCCGCCCCGTTTTGGGGGATTCGAGACGGCGGGGACGGGTATGCGCGCGCCCGGAGGTGTGGAGATTATGGCTTCTGGTGGGGCTCGTAAGGGGATCTGGATCGCGGTGGCGGTGGCGATCATCATCATCATCATCGTGCTGATCGCGATCGCGTCCGGCGGGGACGGGGGCGGTAACGGGTACTGACGCGAAGCGGCCGGTGCGCCGGAGCGTATCCGGCGACGCGCGTCGAACGGGTATATAACAGTCGGCATGGCCGAGCAGACCGGGAGCGCTCCGGGCGCCCAGCGGTTCATCCCGCCCGACGCCGACACCATTGACGACCTGCGCGCCGCAGCCGGTGGCTGCCAGGGCTGTGAGCTGTACCGGGACGCCTCGCAGACGGTCTTCGGCCGGGGTGACGAGAGCGCCCGCGTGGTGCTGGTCGGCGAGCAGCCTGGCGACATGGAGGACCAGAAGGGGCTGCCCTTCGTCGGCCCGGCCGGACGCCTGCTGCGCCGCGCGGTCGACGACGCCGGGCTGGACCCGGGTCAGCTGTACCTCACAAATGCCGTAAAACACTTTCGTTTCGAGCTGCGCGGCAAGCGGCGGATCCACCAGACCCCGGACCAGGCGCACATCACCGCCTGCCGGCCCTGGCTGGTCGCCGAGTTCGCCCGACTGCGTCCCGAGATCGTGGTGGTGCTCGGCGCGACCGCCGCCAAGGCGCTGCTCGGCCCGTCCTTCCGGGTCACCCGGCAGCGGGGCGAGCTACTGCCCTGGCCGGAGTCGGCCCAGCACCCCGCAGACTTCCAGCAGGTGCCTGTGGACAACGCCGGCAAGCGGGCCGACGCGCCGCCGGCTCGGCTGCTGGCCACCATCCACCCGTCCGCCGTCCTGCGGGCCGACGACCAGGACAAGGCGTACGAAGGGCTGGTCGCCGACCTCACCGTCGTGACCCGCGCACTGCCGGGCTAGCCGGCGACCGCGACAGCCCCGACCCGAGCCGACGGAAATCGCCGGCCGGGTCGCGCGGTGAGGCGACACCCGCCGGAAACGGCGACGCGCGCACCGCGTAACAGATCCTCTGCAGACTCATGCGAGTCGATCTTGTAGGGGAGGCCGTTATGAGCGATCAGACGCAGTCGATGGTCAGCCGGCGTGGGTTCCTGCGTACGGTCGGAATCAGCGGCGGTGCCGGAGCGATGCTCGCCACCATGGGCGCCATGGGGCTGGCCCCCAGCGCTGCCGCGTCGGTCACCCCGGCGTTCCGACCGCCGGAGCGGTCCGACTTCACACTCACCGGGCGTTCGGGCGCCAGCGTGGTCGTTCTCGGCGGCGGCATCGCCGGGCTCACCACCGCGTACGAGTTGGGCAAGGCGGGTTACCACTGCACCATCCTCGAGGCGCGGCACCGCGTCGGTGGGCGGAACCTGACCATTCGGGGCGGCGACGTCGAGACGGACCTCGACGGGCGTACCCAGCGGGCGGGCTTCTCCGACGGGGTCTACTTCAACGCCGGGCCGGGGCGCATCGCACAGTGGATGGTCACGATGGACTACTGCCGGGAACTCGGCGTGCCCATCGAGGTCTTCACCAACCAGAACGCCGATGCCTGGATCTACAACGAGTCCGCCGGGATGACCGAGCCGGTCCGGTACCGCACCGCCAAGGCCGACGTGTACGGCTACGTCTCGGAACTGCTCGCGAAGGCCACCGACCAGGGCGCGCTGGACGCTCGGCTCACCACCGAGGACCGTGACCGGCTGCTGTCGTTCCTGCAGAGCTTCGGCGCGATCGGCGGACGGACCAGTGACTGGGCGTACACCGGGACCAACCGTCGCGGTTACTCCGCCTATCCCGGCGCGGGCAACGACGTGGGGAGCCTGCTCGGCGCGCCGCCGGCACTCTCGGACGTCTTCGCCAGCAATGTCGGCAGGTACTTCTCCTTCGAGTTCGGCTACGACCAGGCCATGCTGATGTTCCAGCCGGTCGGCGGGATGGACCAGATCCCCCGCGCCCTCGCCCGGGCGGTGGGTCCGCATCGGATCCGACTCAACGCCGAGGTGACGGGGGTGACCGACCGGGGCAGCCGGGTCGAGGTGACCTACCGGCAGGGCGGCCGGCAGTCGCAGATCACCGCCGACTACTGCGTGGCCGCGCTGCCGCCGCACCTGATGGCCCGTGTGCCGCACAATCTCGGCACGCCGGTGACCGCGGCCCTGGCCGACTTCCCGGTCACCGCCTCCGGGAAGATCGGCCTGGAGTACCGGAGCCGCTGGTGGGAGACCGATCAGCGGATCTACGGCGGCATCACCGAGACCGACCTGGACCTGTCGCACATCTGGTACCCCTCCTATGGTTTCCACGGGAAGCGCGGCCTGGTCGTCGGCTACTACAACACCGGGGCGAACGCCAGGGCGTACAGCGGTCTCACGCCGGAGCAACGCAGCGAGCGCGCGATCAGCCAGGGTGTGAAGATCCACGGGGACAAGTACCGCAGTGAGCTGGTCACCTCGTACTCCCACGCCTGGGACCGGACCCGCTACATCGAGGGCGCCTGGACGTCACCCCGGTACGGCACGGCCGGCTACAACCTGCTGCTCCAGCCGGCCGGGCGGGTCTACTTCGCCGGGGACTGGCTCAGCCACGAGGTGGCCTGGCAGCACGGCGCGTTCGTCGCGGCACGTTCGGCGGTCTCGGCGCTGCACCAGCGGGTGATGGCGGGCTGACCGACAACGCCGTGCGACGCCCAGATCTTGGACAGTTTCCGTACGGCGTAACGGAAACTGTCCAAGGTCGACAGTGCGTGGCGGATCGCCCGGGTGGGTATCGGGTGTCGATGGACGTTTACAACGAGGAGCGTCGTGCGGGTGCGCCCGCTGTGGCCACCGGGCGCCGCGAGAGATGGAGGCGGTTCGTCGAGCGGGCGACCGGGTTGCAGCTCATGGCCGTCTACTGGGTGCCGATGACGCTGCTCATCGGGTTGCCGGTGCGCTGGCTCTTCGACCGGCAGGACTCACTTGTCGAAGCCGTGCTGGGCGCCGCGCTGAACACCGTCTGGATCGGGCCCTCGATCTCTCTGGTGCAGCGGGTTGTGGGCGAGCCCCGGCAGGATCCCGAGGGGATCGCGCTGCGCCAGGCGCTGCGGACCGGCACCGTGCCCGAGGACGCCGCGGTACGGGCCGAACTGCCCAACTACCTCGCCCGGCAGCGGCGCGCCACCTGGGCGGCGCTGCTGCTTGTCCTGGGTGTGTGCCTCGGGCTGGTCCTGCTCGCTCTGCTCGCCGCCGACAACGAGGGCTTCGCAGTGATCTTCGGCGTGGTCGCCGCCGTCAGTGCGGCCGTCGCCGCACGCACCCTGACCCGGATCCGTCGGCTGTCATCCCTGCTGGCCGCGCCCAAGCCGCCGGAGTCACCAGGATCGGGCGGGTAGGGCGCCTCAGTCGCCCGCCGTGATCTTGCTGAACACGTCCTTGGCGGCGATCAGACCATCCTGGACCAGGTAGAGATCCACACCGCGGAGCACCGTCCCGTCCTCCGCCGACGGCCAGCTCCACTCGCACAGGACCCGGTCGCCGGCCGATCGGACCGCTCCGAGGGCCGGCCCCGGGCCGAGCTGGTCGGCGAAGGCGCGGCACACCGCGTCCCTACCCCGCAGGGTCACCGCCGGCCCGTCCCAGGCGCTCGGACTGTAGGTCACGTCCTCGGCGAGGCAGGCCGACACCGCGGCCAGGTCGCCCCGGTGCCACGCCGCGTTGAACCGTTCGACCACCAACACCCCAGCATCGCTCACCCGGGCACCATAGGCGTGGGCCGCGCCGGGAGCGACCCCGTTCCGGCGCGACGGGGCGTGCTCGACCGGACCGGGTTCGGCTGTCGGCAAAACCCACTGCCGCCGGTCGGTGCGGGTGCGCGAGGATGAGTCACCCGTCCTGAGGAGCGCCGATGGCGACCGACCTGACCGCGCCGCGTACCGCCGCCCGACCCGACATCGCGTCGATCCAGCGGCGTACCCTGCGGCTGCTCTTCACCACCCAGATCATCGGCGGCATCGGCGTGACCATCGGCATCGCCGTGGGCGCGCTGCTCGCGGCCCGGATCGCCGGGACCGCGGTGGCCGGCGTCGCGCAGAGCGCCGGGGTGGTCGGTGCCGCGCTGCTCGCCGTCCCGGTGACCCGGATCATGGCGCGGCACGGTCGCCGGCCGGGCCTGGTGCTGGCGTACGCGGTAGGTGCCGTCGGCGGCGTGCTGGTGGTGGTGGCCGCGGCCACCCGCTGGGTGCCGCTGCTCTTCCTCGGCATGCTGCTCTTCGGCGGGGGCACCGCCGCGAACCTGCAGGCCCGCTACACGGCTGTGGATCTCGCCGAGCCGGCCCGCCGGGGGCGGCAGCTCTCCCTGATCGTCTGGGCGACCACCATCGGCGCGGTGGCCGCGCCGAACTTCGCCGCCCTGGCCGACCGGGTCACCACCCGCTGGGGGCTGCCCCCGCTGGCCGGCCCGTTCGCGTTCAGCGCTGCCGCGTTCGTGTTGGCTGCCGTCGTACTCCTCGGGTTGCTCCGGCCCGACCCGCTGCTCACCGCGCGGCGGCTCGCGGCGGCCGAGGCGACCGCTGCCGATCCGCCGCCGGCCGCCGACGCGACGGCGACCGCCGTGGCGGCCGAGGCGCCGGCGGCAGGTGGCGGTGCGACGCCGGCCACCGCGCCGGTCGGGGTGCGCGCGCCGCGCGGCGCCGGGATGCGTGCGGCCTGGTCGGTGGTACGCGGACAGCCCGCCGCCCGACTCGGCATCGCCGCCGTGGCGGTGGGTCACCTGGTGATGGTGGCGGTGATGGCGATGACGCCGGTCCGGCTCGGTGAGTCGCACGCCGACGCCGACGTGTTGCGGCTGGTGGGCATCGTGCTGAGCCTGCACATCGCCGGCATGTACGCGTTCTCCCCGGTGGTCGGTTGGCTCACCGACCGGCTCGGTCGACGGGCGGTGATCCTCGGTGGGGTCGGGCTGCTGCTGGCCGCCTGCGCGGTCGCCGGCACCGCCGGGCACCACACGCCTCGGCTCTCGATCGGTCTGGTCCTGCTCGGCCTGGGTTGGTCGGGGACGATGGTGGCCGGCTCGACCCTGCTGTCCGAGTCGGTGGCGGCCGACGTGCGGCCGAGCGTCCAGGGGCTGTCCGACCTGATCATGGGGCTGGCCGGAGCCGGGGCCGCCGTGGTCAGCGGGTTTGTCATGCAGTTCGCCGGTTATCCCGTGCTCACCCTGCTCGCGGCGGTCGCGGCGGCGCCCCTGGTGGCGCTAGCGTTGCGGCCGGTGCCGACCGGGGCACCGGACGAGGAGGGCTGATCACTGTGCGGCTGACCGACTTCTGGACGCGGTTGGACGAGGCGTTCGGGCCCGGCTACGCGGCCAGCATCGCCCGCGATCAGGTGCTGTCCCAGCTCGGCGGACGGACCATCGAGCAGGCCCTGGCGTCGGGGGAGCAGACGCACGTGGTGTGGCGGGCGGTCTGCGCCGCGTACCCCGACCGCGTGCCAGCTCGACTACGCTGAGCAGCCTTTTCGCCCCTTCCGCGTGTCGCTTGCCGAGTCGTACACCTGTTCGGCTATTGTCCACAGCGGGGTGCTCGTCCACAGCTCGCGGCCCGTCGGCTGGTTTTCTGTCGGACCTAGCGCCTAGCGTGTCCGCGTGACGCGAAGCTCAGCAAAGACGCCGGCGAAGGCAGGGGTGGCAACCATGGCAGCAGGGCCTGACCGGGAGAAGGCACTCGACCTTGCTCTCGCTCAGATTGACAAGCAATTCGGCAAGGGCTCGGTGATGCGGCTGGGTGACCGGCCGGTCATCCAGACCGCAATCATTCCGACCGGCTCCATCGCGCTCGACGTTGCCCTCGGCATTGGCGGCCTGCCCCGTGGCCGGGTGGTCGAGATCTACGGTCCCGAGTCCAGCGGTAAGACCACGGTGGCGCTGCACTCGGTGGCCAGCGCCCAGCGACTCGGCGGCATCGCCGCCTTCATCGACGCCGAGCACGCGCTCGACCCGGAGTACGCGAAGGCCCTCGGGGTCGACACCGACGCGATGCTGGTCTCGCAGCCGGACACCGGCGAGCAGGCGCTGGAAATCGCGGACATGCTGATCCGCTCCGGCGCGATCGACATCATCGTGATCGACTCGGTGGCGGCCCTGGTGCCGCGCGCCGAGATCGAGGGCGAGATGGGCGACAGCCACGTGGGCCTCCAGGCCCGGCTGATGAGCCAGGCGCTCCGGAAGATCACCGGTGTGCTCAGCAACACCGGCACCACGGCGATCTTCATCAACCAGCTGCGGGAAAAGATCGGCGTCATGTTCGGCAGCCCGGAGACCACTACCGGTGGTCGGGCGCTGAAGTTCTACGCCTCGGTCCGGCTCGACGTGCGACGCATCGAGAGCCTCAAGGACGGCACCGACGTGGTCGGTAACCGCACCCGGGTCAAGGTCGTGAAGAACAAGGTCGCCGCGCCGTTCAAGCAGGCCGAGTTCGACATCATGTATGGCAAGGGCATCTCGCGTGAGGGTTCGCTGATCGACGTCGGCGTGGAGCAGGCGATCATCCGCAAGTCCGGAGCGTGGTACACGTACGACGGTGACCAGCTCGGCCAGGGCAAGGAGAAGGCCCGGGAGTTCCTGAAGGAAAACCCGGACGTGGCCGCCGAGATCGAGAAGAAGATCCTGGAGAAGCTCGGCGTCGGGGTCGGCGCGGGTGACGCCGCCGGTGGCCCCGAGCTGCCGCCTGTCGACTTCTGACCGGTCGCTGACCGATGGCAGGACGACGCGCTCGTACGGGGCGGGGCTGGGATGCCAGTCCGCCTCGTACGGGCGACGCCACCGATCCACCCCGCCCTCGGCGAGGCCGCCGGGGTGGGTCCGAGGGGGCCGACACCGTCGAGTCTCCGGCCCCTCCTCGGGACGAGTCCGAGGTGGCCCGCGAGATCTGCCTGCGCCAGCTCGCCGTCCGGCCCCGCACCCGGGCCGAGCTGGCCGGGGCGTTGGCCAAGCGGGGCATCTCCGAGGAGGTCTCGGCCGAGGTCCTCGACCGGTACGACGAGGTCGGCATCATCGATGACGCCGCGTTCGCGCGGGCCTGGGTGTCCAGCCGGCACGCCGGGCGTGGCCTCGCTCGCCGGGCGCTCGCCAACGAGCTGCGCCGCAAGGGCGTGGACGGCGAGGTGGCCACCGAGGCGCTGGGTGAGCTGGACGAGGAGACCGAGGCGGACACCGCCCGTGGCCTCGTGGAGCGCAAACTGCGCACCGCCCGAGGCGAGCCGGATGCGGTCTTCCGCCGGCTGGTGGGCATGCTGGCCCGCAAGGGCTACCCGCCGGGCGTGGCCATCCGGGCGGTGAAGGACGCGCTCGCCGCGCAGAGCGCCGAGGCGGCCGAGTTCGCCGAGCAGATCGACGCCGACGCGCTCGCCGATGCCGAGGGCGAGTTGGAACGCGACAACCGACTGGTCGAGTGAGCGGCCCGGTGGGCGGTCCGCTGCGACTCCCGATGGGGGTGCGGGCCTGGTGTTGAAGGCATGTCTGAATGGTGGGCGCGACCGGCGGGCCCATCCGGCGGTGCCGCTCACGGCGGCGGAGCTGGCCGTCGACGCGGCCCGCTGCGTGGCGCTCGGCGTCGCGGCCGTGCACGTTCATCCCCGGGACGAGTCCGGCGCCGAGTCACTGCGGCCGGCGGTGATCGCCGACGCGCTGACCGCGATCCGTGCCGCCCGGCCGGGGCTGCCGGTCGGGGTGAGCACCGGAGCGTGGATCTCGCCGGATCCGGCTGCCCGGGTGGCCGCCGTCCGGGCCTGGCCGGTGCTGCCCGACTTCGCTTCGGTAAACGCCCACGAGCCCGGTGCCGAGGCGGTCGCAGCCGCCCTGCACGAGCGCGGTGTGCTCGTCGAGGCAGGGCTGTGGACGCTCGACGCGGTCGCGGCGTACCGGAGGTGGCGGGTGCCGGCCGGGCGGGTTCTGGTCGAGTGCATGGCTGAGGATGTGGCTGTCGCGTTGGCCGACGCCTCCCGGATTCTCGCCGCGCTGCCGGCGCACGCGCCGTCGGTGTTGCTGCACGCCGAGGGTCCGGCGACCTGGCCGGTCCTCGCCGAGGCGGTTGGCCGGGGCCTGGACGCCCGCATCGGGCTCGAGGACACCCTGTGCCTGCCGGACGGCTCACCCGCCGCGGACAACGCGGCGTTGGTCGCGGCGGCGGTGGCGGTCGGCGCCAGCTGACTCGGGTGAGACGGATCTGTCACACCTCGCCCGGTCGTCAGGCTCGTCTGACAGCCCGCTGGGTGGGGCTGAGCAGGCCCGACACGTCCAAGGGGCGGCACACCTCGCGGAGTTTGTCCCCTCCTGTCCGGCGCGATATCAGCGCGCGGTGACGGTTCAACTTCTCTCCGTTCGGGGGGTTTGATCATGAGTCCTTGACCAGAGCACCCCCGGCGACCTAGCCTCGCCATACAGGCTCACATTGCCCGACCAGCGCAGGCTAAGCGCACAACATAGATCGCGTAACAGAACAGCATCACTTTGGCCGACTCCGCGGCCTTTGGCGGCAGTTCCGGACAGGCCGGTCCGGAACGCTGCACAACTGCACCCGGTCGCCGACGCTGCCCACGGGCACCGCCGGCGGAGAAAGCTACCCACGGCCAGCCGCTCCGGTCGGGCGTCCACAGCCGCAGGAGTGTGCCCCCGGCACGGTCGCTGCGGTCTCGACGTTAGGGGAGGCGGCCATGGCGGGGCGGCGGCACAGGTTCATCGGTAGACCCGACGGGGTCCCGGCATGAACGCGTTCGACGTCGCGCTCCTCGCGGCCGTCCTCGTCCTCGCGGTGGTGGTGATCGGGGCCGTGCTGGTCGGCATCCGGACAATGCGCCGGATGGGCGCCGCGCCGGCCCCGGAGGATCCCGCCTTCATCGCCGAGAAGGACCGCCAGGAGCAGTCCCTCGCCGCTTTGCGGACCGCGGCCGACGAGGCGAACAGCACGATCGACGTGGCGAAGTCCGCAGCCGCCGCAGCCCGTACCGAGGCGGCGGCGGCGAAGGCCGAGGCGAAGGCGGCCCGCGCCGAGGCGCGTCGGGTCCTCGACGACGCCCGGGCCGAGGCGGACACCGTTCTGGAGCGCGCCCACAAGCAGGCCGAGGCGGACGCCGAGCAGCTGCGGACGGCAGCCCGGCGCAGCGGCGAGCGGGAGGTCGCGGTGCTCGCCGCCACCACCCGGGAGCAGGCCGCCGAGGTGGAGCGTCGGGCCGCCCGGATGGACGAGCGGGAGCGGATGCACACCGAGGAGGTGGAGCGGTTCGCCGAGCGGGAGCGGCAGCTCACCGCCGCGAAGGCTGCCCTCGCCGCCCGGGAGGCCACGCTCACCCAGCGGGAGGCCGAGCTGACCGAGTCGGAGGAGCTGCGCCGCCGGGAGCTGGAGCGGGTCGCCGGGCTCACCGCCGACTCCGCGCGACTGGAGCTGGTCGACGCCATCGAGACGCAGGCCAAGCGGGAAGCGGCGCTGCTCGTGCGGGACATCGAGTCCGACGCGCGCAACACGGCCGAGCAGCGCGCCCGACACATCGTGGTGGACGCGATCCAGCGGGTCGCCAGCGAGCAGACCGCGGAGAGCGTGGTCAGTGTCCTGCACCTGCCCGGTGACGAGATGAAGGGGCGGATCATCGGCCGGGAGGGGCGCAACATCCGCGCCTTCGAGTCGGTCACCGGCGTCAACCTGATCATCGACGACACCCCCGAGGCGGTGCTGCTCTCCTGCTTCGACCCGGTCCGTCGGGAGGTGGGCCGGGTGACCCTGGAGAAGCTGGTCCTGGACGGGCGCATCCACCCGCACCGGATCGAGGAGGTCTACGACCTGGCCCGGCAGGAGGTGGAGCAGCTCTGCCTCCGCGCCGCCGAGGACGCCCTGGTCGAGGTCGGCATCACCGAGATCCACCCGGAGCTGGTGACCCTGCTCGGCCGGCTGCGTTACCGCACCTCGTACGGGCAGAACGTGCTCAAGCACCTGGTCGAGACCGCCCACATCGCCGGCATCATGGCCGCCGAGCTGCGGTTGGACGTGCCCATCATCAAGCGGTCGGCGTTCCTGCACGACATCGGCAAGGCGCTCACCCACGAGGTGGAGGGCAGCCACGCCATCATCGGCGCGGACCTGGCCCGCAAGTACGGCGAGCACGAGGACGTGGTGCACGCCATCGAGGCGCACCACAACGAGGTGCCCCCGCAGACCATCGAGGCCGTCCTCACCCAGGCCTCCGACGCCTGTTCCGGCGGTCGGCCGGGCGCGCGTCGGGAGAGTCTTGAGGCGTACGTCAAGCGGTTGGAGCGGATCGAGGAGATCGCGGCCGGCAAGATCGGCGTGGACAAGGTCTTCGCCATGCAGGCCGGCCGGGAGATCCGGGTGATGGTCAAGCCGGACGACGTGGACGACATCGGGGCGGCAGTGCTGGCCCGCGACGTGGCCAAGCAGATCGAGGAGGAGCTGACCTACCCGGGTCAGATCCGGGTGACCGTGGTCCGCGAGTCCCGGGTCACCGAGATCGCCCGCTGACCGACCGGGTTCGGTGACGTCTCTCGGATACGTCAGATAGTGCGAGATGGTTCATTCCTGGTCTCATCGTGGGGCTGGGGGTTCTGCATGCCCTCACGGCAGAGCCCCAGCCAGCAAGGAATCAGAAGTGTCGATGAACCGGCCGTTACGGTACCCCGACTTATTGGATCCGCAACCGGAGCAGGAACCGCGCTTCGCGATTTCGGCAACGGATGTAGTTTCAGTCGGGTACGGATACGAAATCGACGGAACGGGGAAACGATGAGAATCCGACACCTTGCCACAATGCCCTTAGCTGTCGCTGTCGTGACGGCCGGAATTGTCGCACCTTCCTCCCCGGCGGCCGCGGGGCCGTCGTGGAATTGCAGCACACCGGTCATCGCGAAGACATTGGAGAGTGACAGCTCCGGCGCTTGGTGGGACGTCGACGTCTCGATGTCCTGTACAGGCTCGGTTGGGGCCCGCACCTACTCGGTCTATGCATACAATCGGCCGGGCGGGGGAGAATTTTTCAGCGACTCGTCCCTGACCAATGATCAGAGCTATTCGGTCAGCTTCACGATTCCGGCCGCCCCGCTGGGAAACACCGACAGCGCCTGCGTTACCGCCTCAAGTAAAGTGGAAGTTCCGGAGCTTCCCGGTGACAGCGACAGCAAGAACACCTGTTGGCCACTGAGTTGGGGTTCTGCCGTCGCGCCGGCGGCCGTCAAGAGGCCCTCTGGCACCGCGCTGAACGCAGCGGATATGGCGGCCGGCGAGCGTACTGCGACGGCTCCGGTAGCAACGCTTGCGGTGGTGGGCAAGGGTGGCACCGCCTCGGCCGCCGAGCCTCCGTTTTGCCAGACTCTCGGGTCTTCCTGGTCAACGCCGGACCAGGGGCGCAGTGGAACGGTGACGGTCGATGGGCGCTGTGAAGTCTCGAAGTCCGATTATCAGGCAGACCTCTACGTCAACGGCGAGTTCTGGAGCCGTAAGACTGGCTCGGTGAGCGGAACCGGCGACGGCGAGCATCGGATCACTATCGGCGTTCCCACCATGCCCACTCCCAACGATTCGCGCGGGAATTACGCGTGGGTGGAGGTCACCTACACCTCTGGTGCGAGTTTCAAGATTTCCTGGGAGGAGGAACTTGGTTACCTCCCCTGCACCGGCTGCTAGCTGACGCCATAAAACCGTTGCAGTAGCGACGATGTGGCGGGTGGGCCGGTACCGATGACATATCGGTCCGGCCCGTCGCCGCGCGGAGGCTGGAGATGACCGAAGGCCGCCCCGAATTGCTCGGGGGGGCCTTCGGGCCTGCTGGTCAGAGTGACGGGTGGCTCAGGCGGCCGCGCCGCCGCCCTCGGCCTGGGAGATCAGGGCCGCCGGCGGCGGGTTCTGTGTAGGGGTGCCGGCGGTCTTGCGGCCCCGGGCGAGCCGCCGTTGGACGTACTGGGCGAGCTTCGACAGCGAGTAGTTCACCGCGATGAAGAGCACGGCGATCACGACGTACACCTGGATCGGGTTGCCCAGCGCACCGATGATCTGCTTGCCGATGTTCAGGGTCTCCTCGTAGCTGATGATGAACCCCAGCGAGGTGTCCTTGAGCACCACGACCAGCTGGCTGATCAGTGCCGGCAGCATGATCCGGAAGGCCTGCGGCAGCAGGATCATTCGGGTGGTCTGTGTCGGGGAGAGTCCGATGGCTTCAGCGGCCTCCGCCTGGCCGCCCGGCAGCCCCTCCATGCCGGAGCGGAGGATCTCGCCGATCACTACGGAGTTGTAGATGGTGAGGCCGATGACCAGATACCAGAGGTTGTCGAAGTAGAGGCCGAACTCGGGGAAGCCGCGGGCCACGAAGAAGATGGTGATCACGACGGGCAGGCCGCGGAACACCTCGACGCAGACACGGGTGATGGCCGACAGCAGCGCGCTGAGCCCACGCAGCAGGTACGCCAGCGGCGTCGCCGCGCCGACGAACCGCCGTCGGGTCAGGCTCTTGAGCTGGATCCGCAGCACGGCGAGCAGCGTTCCGACCACCAGTGAGGCCACGATGGCCATCGCCGCCGCGATCAGGGTGTTCTTGAAGCCGATGCCGATCCGCTCCCAGACCAGGGTGAAGTTCTCGTTGGAGGGGTCGATGAGCGGCCCCCACAGCTCCATCGAGAACTGGCCCTTGTCGTCCAGCGGTCGGTAGATGAGGAAGTACGCCCCGACGAGCAGGACCACGCCGGCGACGATGCTGCTGATGAGGGTGATCCGCCGTTGCCGGGGGCCGGGGATGTCGTAGAGGACGCTGGTCTGCTGACTCATCGGGCCACCGCCTGTCGCTTCTCGATCCGGTCCAGCAGGGCACCGAGCGGCACCGTCATGATCAGGTATCCGACCGAGATGCCGATGGCGACCGGGATGAACGCATAGCCGCCGGCAGAGGTGAGCTGGTCGGCGGTCTGCGACAGGTCACCGATCAGGCCGAAGAAGCCGACCAGCGCCGAGTTCTTGATCATCGCGATGATGACCGAGCCGAGCGGCACCGCCGAGGCCTTCCAGGACTGCGGTAGGACCACGTAGCGCAGATTCTGGCCGAACGTGAGCCCGAGCGACCGGGCGGCCTCCGCCTGCCCGGCAGGTACCGCGTTCACACCCGAGCGCAGCGCCTCGCAGACGAACGCACCGGTGTAGAGCACGAGCGCGATCACGGCGAATCGGAAATATGGCAGGTCGATCCCGAGTCGGCTGAACACCACGTCCAGCCCGGGGATACGCAGGAAGTCCGCGTTCGAGCCCAGGGCCGGCAGACCGAATGCGGTAAAGAACATCACCACGGTCAGTGGCATGTTCCGGAACACGTTGACGTACGTGGTGCCGACCGCGCGCAGCGGCGGCACCGGCGAGATCCGCAGCACCGCCACGACGGCGCCCAGGATCAGGGCGCCGATCGCGGCGAGTACGCAGATCTGGAAGGTGAGCCAGAACCCGCCCACGAATACGTCGAACTTCTCGATGAGCACACTCACGGGTCGGTTTCCTCCCCACCTTCCAGATCTAGCGGATCAGTACCGGTTCAGGTTGGGCGCTTCGCCCAGCGTCGCGCCGAACTTGCCGGCGGTCTCGTCCCATGCCTTCTTCCAGCTGCCGTCCGAGAACGACTGCTCAAGCACGTCGTTGATGAAGTTGCGGAAGTCGGTGTCTTCCTTCTTCACTCCGATGCCGTACGGCTCCTTGGTGAAGTTGTCGCCGGCCATCTTGAAGGACGCCTCGTCCTTGGCGATGTAGCCGAGCAGGATCACGTTGTCCGTGGTGAGGGCGTCGACCTGGCCGCTCTTCAGGGCGTCCCGGCACTTGTCGTAGGTGTCGAACGGCACCACCTGGGTGGCAACGTCCTTCACGTACTTCTTGATCTCCTCGATCGGGGTGGAGCCGGTGGCCGAGCAGACCTTCTTGGTGCCGTCCTTGAACGAGTCCGGACCGGTGATTGTGGTGTCGTCCTTCTTCACCATGATGTTCTGGCCAGCCTCGTAGTATGGCCCGGCGAAGGCGATGCGCTCCTTGCGCTTGTCGTTGATCGTGTAGGTCGCCGCGACCAGGTCGACGGTGCCGTTGACGATGACGTCCTCGCGGACCTTCGACGGGGTCTCGACCCACTCGATCTTGTCCTCGGGGATGCCGAGCTTCTCGACGATCATCTTGGCGATCTCGACGTCGAAGCCCTCGGGCTTGCCCGACAGGCCCTTCTGGCCGAAGCCAGGCTGGTCGATCTTGGTGCCGACCTTGATCTTCTGGGCCTTGTTCAGCTTCTCCATGGTGGTGCCGGCGGCGAAGGACTTGCTGTCAGCGCCGGTGCCCTCCCCGCCGTCGTCGCCACCACAGGCGGTGAGGCCGAGCGCCAGAGCGGCGACCGCGGCGACTGCCGCAACGCGCTTGATACGCATACTCTTCTCCTTCTTCAACGGAGCCCACCGAGTACGGCGCGCTCCACTACGGACGCCTAGTGCGTGAGGATCTTGGAGAGGAAGTCTCGGGCCCGCTCGCTGCGCGGGTTCGCGAAGAACTCCGCCGGTGGGGCGTCCTCGACCAGTTGCCCGTCGGCCATGAAGATGACCCGGTTCGCCGCGTGCCGGGCGAAGCCCATCTCGTGGGTGACCACGACCATCGTCATGCCGTCGCTGGCCAGCGAGGTCATCACCTCGAGCACCTCGCCGACCATCTCCGGGTCCAGGGCGCTTGTCGGCTCGTCGAAGAGCATCGCCTTGGGCTGCATGGCCAGTGCCCGGGCGATGGCCGCCCGCTGCTGCTGTCCGCCGGAGAGTTGGGCCGGGAACTTGTCCGCCTGGTTGGCGATGCCGACCCGGTCGAGGAGGGCCAGGCCGCGCTCGCGGGCGGCGGTCGGCTTCTCCTTGCGGACCTTGATCGGGCCGAGGGTGACGTTCTCCAGGATGGTCTTGTGCGCGAAGAGGTTGAAGGACTGGAAGACCATGCCCACCTCGCTGCGCAGCTTGGCGAGGGGCTTGCCCTCGGCCGGCAGCGGCTGACCGTCGAAGGTGATGGTGCCCGAGTTGATCGGTTCCAGTCGGTTGATCGTGCGGCACAGCGTCGACTTGCCGGAGCCGGACGGGCCGATCACCACGACCACCTCGCCCCGACCCACCGACAGCGAGACGTCGTCCAGCACGTGCAGCGGCCCGAACCACTTGTTGACCGCGTCCAGCACGATGAGCGGTTCGCCCGTCGTCACGTCGTCCACCGTCCCCTGTCGTCTCCCGGATCGGGGTCGGTTGACCCCCGGTGCGGCCACTGTAGGCGGCCTGATGTGGCAGAACGCAACCCGGCGGGTCACGGAGCGGTAACACCGGTCACGATCGTTCTCGGGCGTCCGATTTCGGTCACCGACTGGGTGGTCACGGTGGCGATCGTGGCGTGTTGTCGAGATCATGGGGGGATGACCGAACCCGTACGGTTGACCAAGTACGCCCGTGGCGGTGGCTGCGCCTGCAAGATCCCGCCAGGCGAGCTGGAGATCATGGTGGCCGGTCTCGGCCCGGCGACCGGCACCGCGGAGTTGCTGGTCGGGCTGGATCACGGCGACGACGCGGCGGTGGTGCGTCTCGATGAGCGGACCGGCCTGGTCAGCACCGCCGACTTCTTCACCCCGGTCGTCGACGACGCGTACGACTGGGGTCGGATCGCTGCGGCCAACGCGCTCTCCGACGTGTACGCGATGGGCGGTACCCCGCTGGTGGCGCTCAACCTGCTCTGCTGGCCGCGCGACGTGCTGCCGCTGGAGTTGGCCCGTGAGGTGCTGCGCGGCGGCCAGGACGTGGCGCGGGAGGCCGGTTGTCACCTGGCCGGCGGGCACAGCGTGGACGACGACGGCCCGAAGTACGGTCTCGCGGTCACCGGCACGGTCCGGCCGGAGGAGTTGATCACCCTCGACGCCGGGCGGGCCGGGGTGCCGTTGTCGCTGACCAAGCCGCTCGGGGTGGGTGTGCTGAACACTCGGCACAAGGCGACAGGTGAGAGCTTCCCGGAGGCGGTGGCCACGATGAGCGCGCTCAACCGGGACGCCGCCCGTGCGGCGGTCGCCGCCGGCATCCGGTGCGGCACCGACGTGACCGGGTTCGGGCTGCTCGGGCACGCCTCGAAGCTGGCCCGGGCCAGCCAGCTCACGGTGGCCATCGACACTGCCCGGGTGCCCTATCTGGCCGGCGCGCGCGAGGCCTTGCGCGACGGGTTCGTCAGTGGCGGCAGCCGGCGCAACCTGGAGTGGGTGACCCCGTGGACCGACTTCGGCGCGGCGGACGAGGCCGAGCGGCTGCTCCTGGCGGACGCACAGACCTCCGGTGGCCTGTTGGTCGCCGGCGAGGTGCCCGGCGCCCCGGTGGTGGGTGAGCTGTTGCCTCGCGGGGAGCACCGGGTCGTCCTGCGCTGACCGAGGGCCGGTGACCCGCGGGAGGACACGCGGTGGCGGTGGTGCGGATGGCGCACCATACCCGATAAACTGTCACCTTCCCGCTACTCCGAGCAATGCCGCTCAGGGAAATTTTGCCCGGAATGGTCACAGACCGGTAACTTGCCCCCGGCTGGGGTCAAATGCCCCCCACCATCGTGGGTAAGGCCCGATCCGGAGGCCGGTGGGGACGAACGCAGCGAGGAGGCGGAATGACCGAGCTGTGGAACTGGAGAATCGACGGGGCTCAACCCGTGGAGGTCTACCCGGCGCTGGCCGAGGCGCTTGGTCGGGTGGTGATGCCGCTGGCGGTGGCCGACCCGGCACGGCTGCCGACGTACGCGGTGGTGTGTGACGTCTGGCAGGCGCCGGGCGAGTTCGCGACGGTGGTGGACTGCTACGGGGTGCCCGAGCAGCTCTCCGAGCACGCGAGCATCGCCGCACTGGCCCGATTGCTGGGCCGCAACTGCCTGTTGCGCGACGACACGCTCGACGCGGGCCGGCACCTGCTCGTCGCCCCGGACGGCACGGTCCGTCCGGTGCACTTCGACGTGCGGGACACCGAGGACGGTGAGGTGCTCAGCCGGCTGCGGCTCTGCTCGCTGGGCGACCCGGGTTGTCGGGGCTGGTCGCAGTGCCACCGCTCGCGCTGGGCGCCGGACACTGTCGCACCGGCGCTCGCCGCGGCCTGACCCTCTGCGGGGTCGGGCCCGGCCGGGGGCCGTGCCGGTGGGCGGCGATCAGTTGGAGGCGGTGGCCGGCCGGTCCGTGGTGCCCGATCCGGCGCCCCGGACCACCAGTTGGTCGAGCAGGGTGCGCGTCGCCTCGGCCACGGCGGCCACCGCGGCGTCGAACGCGGCGGCGTTGTGCGCGGCGGGCGCCCGGAAGCCAGAGATCTTCCGGACGTACTGCAACGCCGCCGCCTCGACGTCCGCGTCGGTCACCTGCGGGGTGAACGGTTCGCGCAGCGTCTTGATGCTCCGGCACATGTCAGCTCCTCCTCCGTCCACCGCGCGGTCTGCCACCCGCCGTGCCGGCGGTGATACCGACGGTGACACTTGGTCGATATTTGTCTATCCTTGGCACGGACCAGAGCCGTTCGAGCCACAGCCGCCGCTCGCGCTCCCAGCGCCCCGGGCCCCCGGAGACTCATTGTGGACCATGCCCCCGCCCGATCATCCCGTCCCGACCTAGACGATCTCACGCGTAGCCTGCACACCCCGCTGGAACGGATCGCCGTCGAGCACGCCGATCTGATCGAGGCGGTGCGCAGGCGCGTCGTCACGAACGACTCGGTGCCGTCCGGCATCGTGGCCGTCGCCGCCTTCAACTCGTCCATCTGAGTGATGGTCTGCCGGTGCGGTCCGCCCGGAGTGGGCGGATCCTGCCGGCGGATCAGCCAGTTCGTGTTGAAGGTGCACAGCCGATGTGACCTCAGCTGCGACCACTGCTACATCTACCAGCACGCCGACCAGACCTGGCGTGGCCGTCCGACGCGGATGCCGCCGGCCACGGTCCAGGCCGCCGCGCGGCGGATCGCCGAACACGCCCGCGAGCACGGGTTGCCGGTCGTGCACGTGGTGCTGCACGGGGGCGAGCCGCTGCTGCTGGGCGCCGCCGGGTTGCGGGAGGTGCTGGCCGAGCTGCGCTCGACCATCACCCCCTGGGCTCAGCTCGACCTGCGCATGCAGACCAACGGCGTGCTGCTCGACGAGGAGCTGTGCCGGCTGTTCGTCGAGTACGACGTGCGGGTCGGCGTGTCCTTCGACGGCGACCGCGCGGCCAACGACCGCCACCGGGTCTTCGCCCACGGCGGCAGCAGCCACGACCACGTCCGGCGGGCGCTGGCCCTGCTCCGGCGGCCGGAACACCGCGCCAGCTACGCCGGCATCCTCTGCACTGTCGACGTCCGCAACGATCCCGACCGGGTGTACGAGGCGCTGCTGGCCGAGAACCCGCCCCGGGTCGACCTGCTGCTGCCCCACGCCACCTGGGACCACCCCCCGGAGCGCCCCGGCCCCGACCCCACCCCGTACGCCGACTGGCTGGGGCGGGTGCACCGGCGCTGGGTGGACGACGGACGCCCGGTGTCGATCCGGATGTTCGAGGCGCTGCGCCCGGGTGGCGGTGGCACCGAGGCGTTCGGCCTCGCGCCGGCCGACGTGCTGGTCATCGAGGCGGACGGCAGCTGGGAGCAGGTCGACTCGCTGAAGACCGCGTACCACGGCGCGGCCGACACCGGGTTCGACGTGTTCGACCACTCGGTGGACGAGGCCGCACGGCACCCCGGGGTCGCCGTCCGGCAGGACGGCGTGGACGGGCTCTGCCTGACCTGCCGGGCGTGCCCGGTGGTCGATCGGTGCGGCGGCGGCCTGTACGCCCACCGCTGGCGCACCGGCTCCGGCTTCGACAACCCCTCGGTGTACTGCGCCGACCTGCTCCGGCTGATCGACACCGTGGACGCCCATCCGCCGCCCACCCCACCCACGACCGGCGAGTGGTCCGTCACCTCGCCCGCCACCTCGCCCGTCGACGAGTTGCTCGACGACCTGGCGACCGGGCACGGGTCGGCCGCGACGCTCGGGCTGCTCGCCGCCACCCAGCTCTCCATCACCCGGGCGCTGCTGGCGGCCTGTCGGGACCGCTCCGGTGCCACGGCCGCCTGGGACCTGCTCGTCCACCTCGACCAGGCGGCGCCGGAGGCGGTCCGGGCCGTCCTCGCGCACCCCTTCGTCCGGCCCGGGCTGGTGCATCGCCTCGACTCGTCCGCCCCGCCCGGCCTCGGCGCGGCAGTCGACCCACTGCCGGCCCTCGCCATCGCCGCGGCCGTGCGGGCCAGCGTCCCGGCCGCGTTGCACGTCCCGGTGCGGGCCGACGCGATCACGTTGCCCACGCTCGGCAGCCTGGTGCTGCCCGGCCTGGGGGCGAGCGCCGAGGTGACCGTCCGGCCCGGCGGGTTCCAGGTCCGGGGCGGGTCGGTCGAGCAGACGGTGCTCCTCGATCCGCTGACGCCGCCGGCGACCGGCTGGTTTCCGACCCGGGACGTGTCGGTGCCCGGTGGCCGGTTGCTCCTGGAGGACGGCGACCCCTACCGCGACTGCTACGGCCAGCCGGTGGAGTCCCGACTGGAGGTTCCGGCGGCGCGGGCGTTGGGCCGTACCCTGGCGGATGCCTGGCGGGTCGTGCACCGGGACGTGCCGGCGCACGCGGCGGCGCTCGACGGCGGCCTGCGTGCCGTGGTGCCGTTGGCGCCCGACCCGGCGCGACCCCTGCGGAGCGCGACCGCCCGGCACGCGTTCGGCGCGGTCGCCGTCACCCCCCATCCCGACCCGGAGACGATGGCGGTGCTGCTCGTGCACGAGTGGCAGCACGCGAAGCTGGGTGCGGCGCTCGACCTGTACGACCTGGTCGAACCCGGGCAGGGCACCCGGATCCGGGTGCCCTGGCGCCCCGACCCGCGGCCTCCGGAGGGGGTGCTCCAGGGCGTCTACGCCCACCTCGCCGTCACCCAGGTCTGGCAGTCCCGGGCGGCCGGCGACCAGCCGGACGCGTCGGCGCACGCGGCCCACTTCCTGGGGTGGACGCGGGACGGCGTCGACGCGCTGCTGGCCAGCCGGTCGCTCACCGCGGCGGGTGAGCGGTTCGTCGCCCAGCTGCGCCACGCGCTGGAGGAGACCCGTGTCGGGTCCAGATGAGCACCCACCGCCGCGACTGGGCCGTCCCCGCCTCGCCGACGACCTTCGGGCGCTGGGCGTACGCCCAGGGGTGTGCCTGTTGGTGCACTGCGGCCTGCGTCGAGTGGGCCTGCTGGAGGACGGCCCCGCGACCCTCGCCGGGGCGCTGCGCGACGTCCTCGGCCCGGCCGGCACGCTGCTGGTGCCCACCCACACCGACGGCAACTCGACCACCTCCCGGGCCCACCTGGCGGCCACCGCGGGAATGGACCGGGCGCGGCGCGAGCGGTACGAGGCGGCGCTGCCGGGCTGGGACCGCCGCACCACGCCCTCACAGCGGATGGGCGCCCTCGCCGAGCACGTCCGGTGCACCCCAGGTGCGGTGCGCAGTGACCATCCGCAGACCTCGTTCACCGCGCTCGGCCCCCGGGCCCGGCAGCTCACCGACGGCCATGACCTCAGGTGCCACCTGGGGGAACGCTCACCGCTTGGCGGCCTCTACGCGGTGGATGGGCAGATCCTGCTGCTCGGCCTCGGCTACGAGGCGTGCAGCGCCCTGCACCTGGCCGAGTACCGACTGTCGGTGCCGCCGCCCGAGCGCGACTACCACTGCTTCCGGCTCGTCGACGGTCGGCGGGTCCGCCTCGACTTCCGGGCTCTCGACCTGGACGACCGGGACTTTCCGAGGGTGGGCGCCGCGCTCGACGAGACGCCGTTGGTGCGACGCGGTCGGGTGGGGCGGGCCAACGCCCGCCTCCTGCCGGCGCGAGCCGCTGTCGACTTCGCGACTACCTGGTTCGCCGCGAACCGGTTGGCGGCGCAACGTTGACGCGGGGACTACGCTGATGATCCGGCCGCGTGGGGAGGGCGGAGGGGCAGCGGTGAGCACAGTGGACGCACCCTCCAGAGCACGCGCCCCACTCTTCTTCATCAGCTATTCGCGGGCGCCGGTCGGCCGGGCCACCGGCAAACCCGCCGAGTACGTCTCCCGTTTCTTCGAGGATCTCTCCGTCCACGTCAGTGAGCTGGTCGGCCCGGTGACCGGAGTGGACGCCGGCTTCCTGGACACCTCCATCGCCGGCGGCGAACGCTGGAGCCCGGAGCTTCTCCAGGCCGCCGGCACCTGCCAGGTCTTCGTTCCGCTGGTGTCCAGCGCGCTGCTCGGCAGCGAATGGTGTGGCCGGGAGTGGGACGCGTTCTCCCGCCGACGGATCACCCCGCGACACAGCTCCGCCTCGGTCCACGAGACGGCGATCGTGCCGGTCACCTGGTCGCCGACGAACGGCACGGCACTGCCTCGGGTGCTCCGTGACATCCAGCGCTTCTCCCCGACCGCGATGCCGGATCCCGACATCGCGGTGCACTACCAGCGGGACGGGGTCTACGGCTTGCTGACCATGCAGTGGGAGAACGCCTACCGGGCGGTGGTCTGGCGGCTCGCGCAGCGGATCGTGGCCATCCACCGGTCGTACCTGGTCGAGCCGTGGGTGCCGGCGAGCGTGGACGAGCTGTGCAACAGGTTCGCCGAGGAGCCGCAGTGAGCCCGCCGACGGACCGGCGCCGCCCGGGCGCGCGCGGGACGTACTTCTTCCTGAGCTACGCCCACTCGGCGCCGCCGCCGGGCGCCCGTGCCGACGCCGACGTCTGGGTCGGCCAGTTCTTCGCCGACCTGACCGACGAGGTGCGACGGCAGGCGCGACCGGTCGCCGGGATGCGGATCGGCTTCTTCGACCAGCACATCCCGTTGGGCGCCGACTGGAAGGCCGCGCTCGCCGAGGCGCTCGGCGACGCCGAGGTCTTCGTTCCGCTCTACTCACCCGGCTACTTCAAGCGCCCCTGGGCGCTGGGGGAGCAGGAGTCCTTCCGGGCCCGGGTGGCCGCCGCCGGGTCGACCCGGGTCAGCGCCGGCCACCTCACTCCGGTGCTGTGGATCCCGTTCCCCCCGTGGGAGGCCCACCCGGAGCTGGACGGCGCCCTCGACCTGGGCCGGGACGTCCCGGAGTACGCTGCGGACGGCCTGCGCGCGTTCTGCATGCTGGCCTCGTACCGCGCCCAGTACGAGCTTCTGCTGAGCCGCCTGGCGAGCCGGATCGTGCACACCGCCGAACGGCGACCGATGGGCCCGTCCCGGGCGCCCGGTCTGGACGAGGTCGTCCGTCCGGCGCCCACCGACCCGGACTTCGTCGTCGCCGTCCTGGCCCCGACCCGGGACCGGCTGCCGACCGATCGCGACCCCGCCGGCTACGCCGCCAGCGGCCGGCTCTGGCGGCCGTACGGGCGCAGCCAGCAACTGCCCGCCGCCGAGTACGCGGCCAGCACCGCCGAGCGGCTCGGGCTGTCGGCTCGTACGGAGGACTTCGCGCAGGCCTCCGCGCTGCTGGATCGGCGGCCGGCCGTGCTGTTGGTCGACCCGTGGATCGCGGCGGCGCCGGACGCGGCCGAGGTCCTCGCCCGCATGCTGCACGGCCTGCGGGAGTGGGTCGTCCCGCTGGTGGTCACCGACGACGACGACTCCCAGGACGTCACCCGTTGGGCCGCCGAGGTGACCCAACTGCTCAACGACGCCGGTCTGCCCCAGGTGAAGCGCGCGTGCAGCATGCCGGAGTTCGTCGACCTGATGCCGGCGTTGGTCACCGAGGCACGCCGCCAGTTCCTCAAGTACGGCCCGGTCGTCCCCTTCGAAACACCGCCGGAGCCGGTGCCGAGCCTGCGTGACGGCCTGCCCGCCGCCGGCTCGACGGTTGCCACCGACCCCGCGTTCCCGCCTGATGATCCGGCCCCACCGCGTCCCCACGGAGAAAACCGATGAACAACGATCGCGAAGGCCAGGTCGTCACCTTCTACTCGTTCAAGGGTGGAACGGGCCGGACGATGGCGCTGGCCAACGTGGCCTGGATCCTGGCGGCCAGCGGGCGGCGGGTGCTCGTCGCCGACTGGGACCTCGAGTCACCCGGTCTGCACCGCTTCTTCCACCCGTTCCTCGACGCCGAGGCGATCCAGGGCACCAGCGGTGTGATCGACATGATCCGCGACTACGAGTGGGAGACCACCCGGGTCGACGATCGGCCGGACCGCTGGATGGAGCAGTACGCCCGGGTCGGGCGGCACGCGTTCTCGCTGCGCTGGAACTTCCCCGACGGCGGCGGCCTCGACTTCCTCTCCGCCGGCCGGCAGAACAGCGACTACGCCGTCTCGGTGAGCGGGCTGGACTGGGACAACTTCTACAACCGGTTGGGCGGGGCGCAGTTCTTCGAGGCGCTGCGGGCGGACATGAAGCGTCAGTACGACTTCACCCTGATCGACAGCCGGACGGGGTTGAGCGACGTCGCCGACATCTGCACCCTGCACCTTCCGGACACCCTGGTCGACTGTTTCACGCTCAGCGACCAGGGCATCGACGGCGCGGCCCGGGTGGCGCACTCGGTACGGGACCGGTACCGGCGGCGCGACATCCGGGTCCTGCCGGTGCCGATGCGTGTCGACCAGGCCGAGAAGGAGCGGGCCGAGGCGGGTCGCCTGCTGGCCATGCGCCGGTTTGCCGGGTTGCCGGCCGGCATGACCGAGGCGGAACGGCGGCGTTACTGGGCAGCGGTGGAGGTTCCGTACCGGCCGTTCTACGCGTACGAGGAAACCCTCGCCACGTTCGGCGATCCGCCGGGCTCACCGACGTCGCTGCTGGCCGCGTTCGAGACGTTGACCGGGATCCTCACCGACGGCGCGGTGACCGCGCTGCCGGTGATGGACGAGTCGGTGCGGGAGCGGGGCAAGGCCCGGTTCCGCCGACGCACCGAGGCGATCGACGACCAGATCGTGCTGCGGTACGCGCCGGAGGACGCGATCTGGGCCGAGTGGCTGGAGCGGGTGCTCAGCTCGGCCGGGCTGCGGGTGGTGGAGCCGATGGCCGCCGTCGGGTCAGCCGGGACGCCGGCCCCGCGCACGCTGACAGTGGTCTCGCCGGCCTACGTGGCGACGCCGTCGGGTGGTCTGCCCGACCGCGACACGAGCACCGGTTCCACGGCCCTGGCCGTGTACGTGGCCGACCTGCGCCCATTGGCGGAGTTCCCGTCCCAGAGTTCCACCAACCTGGTCAACGTCAGCGTCGCGACAGCCGTGGAGCGGGTGTTGCGGCTGGTCGGCCGGCCGGTGCCGTCGTCGGCGGACGGGCCGGCGGGCGGGTCCACCCGCTTCCCCGGCACCGAACCGTTGATCTTCAACGCCCCCAACCGGAACGCCCGGTTCACCGGCCGGGAGGACGACCTGGCGCGGCTGCGCGCGCAGTTGCAGAGCGGGGGCAGCGCGGTGGTGCTGCCGGTCGCCCTGCAGGGCATGGGCGGTGTCGGTAAGACCCAGGTGGCTCTGGAGTACGTGCACCGGTTCAAGGCCGCGTACGACGTGGTCTGGTGGATCGTGGCGGACCCGCCGCAGTTCGTCGACACCGCCCTCGCCGACCTGGCCGGTCGCCTCGGCATCCTCGTCGGGCCGACCCTGCCCGACACGGTCCGGTCGGTGCTTCAGGTGCTCGGCCGTGGCGAGCCGTACGAGCGGTGGCTGGTCGTGCTCGACAACGCCGAGGAGCTCGACCAGATCGAGCCCTTCCTGCCGCAGGGCCCGGGGCACGTCCTGCTGACCTCCCGCAACCGCGCCTGGGGCGACCGGGCGAACCCGATCCAGGTGGACGTCTTCGACCGCACCGAGAGCGTGGCGCACCTCGCCCAGCGGGTGCCCACGATCAGCGCCGAGGAGGCCGATCGGGTGGCCGAGGCACTCGGTGACCTGCCGATCGCGGTGGCCGCGGCGGGCGCCTGGCTCGCCGACACCGGCACGTCGGTAGCCGACTACCTGCGGCAGATCGAGCGGCACGGCCCCAGCGCCCTCTCCGTGGAGGCGACCTGGGATCTGTCGCTGAACCGGCTGCTCGAACAGGCGCCCGCCGCGTACCGGCTGTTGCAGCTCTGCTCGGTGTTGGCCCCGGAGATCGCCCTCGAACTCATCTACAGCGACGAGATGGCGGCGGCCCTCGTGCCGTTCGACCCGTCGGTGTCGGAGCGGCTCGTGCGCGGCGCCCTGGTCCAGCAGATCAACCGCCTGGCGCTGCTCAAACTCGACGTCCAGGGCGGTCGGGTCCAGGTGCACCGGCTGTTGCAGGCGGTGGTCCGCGACCGGATGACCGACGACGAGATCACCGCCGCCCGACACCAGGTGCACCTGGTGCTGGCCGCGTCCCGGCCCCGAGGCGACGTGGACGACCCGACCACCTGGGCCCGGCTGCGCATGCTCTGGCCGCACCTGGAGGTCTCCGAGGCGTTGACCTGCCCCGACGAGTCGGTGTGCCAGCTGCTCATCGACCGGGTCCGTTATCTGTGGCAGCGCGGCGGTCTGGACCAGGCCGACGTGTTCAGCCAGGAGGTGGACGACACCTGGAGCGCTCGGCTCGGCGACACGCACGACGAGGTCGAGGCGTCGGCCCTGGGCCGACAGTTGCTGCACCTGCGGTTCAACCGGGCGAACATCCTGCGCAGCCTGGGCCGGTTCAACGACGCCCGGGACCTGGACGAGGCGGTGCTGGCCGAGCAACGCCGGCTCCTGGGCCCGCTGCACCCGCACAGTCTGATGACCGCCGGCAGTCTCGGCGGTGACCTGCGGGCGCTCGGCCGCTACGCCGAGGCCCTGGAACGGGACCGCTCCACCTACGCCTCCTGGCTGCAGGTGTTCGGCGAGGACCACCCCCGGACGTTGAGCGCGGCCAACAACCTCGCCGTCTCGTACCGGCTGGTCGGGGACTACCGGGCGGCCCGTCGGTGGGACGACGAGGTGCACCAGCGGCGGCGGCTGGTGCTCGGCCCCACGCACCCCTACACCCTCGTCTCCGCCGTGCGGCTGGGCAGCGACCTGCGGGAGGCCGGCGAGTACGAGAGGTCGGCCACGCTGCTGCGCACGGTGTACGAAACGTACTGCGAGGTGCTCGGGCCGAACGACGGCCAGAGCCTCGCCGCTCAGGTCAACCTGGCGGTGTCGCTGCGCAGCTCCGGTCGGGGCACCGAGGCCGCGCCGATGTTCGAGACGGCCTACCGTGAGCTCGACGAACGCTTCGGTCCGGACAACCCGGACACGGTGGCGTGCCGGTCGAGTCGCGCGGCGAACCTGTTGGCCGTCGGCGACGCGGCTCGGGCGCTTACCGAGCTGAACGCCGTGCGCCAGGCGTTCGAGGAGCGGCTCCGGCTCGGCCCGGAGCACCCGCACGTCCTGGCGACGCTGAGCAACACCTCGGCGGCGGAACGCGCGCTCGGTCGCCGGTCGGATGCGCTCGCGTCGGCGGCGCGGGCGGTCGGCGACCTGCGCAAGGTGCTCGGGCCGGACCACCCGCACACGCTCGCAGCGGAGGTCAACCAGGCGGTGTGCCTCGCCGAGGAGGGTGACTGGGAGTCAGCGCGGGACCGGCTGCGGGAGACCTCCGGCCGGCTGGCCGCGGTGATCGGTGCGGAGCACCCCGACACGCTGCGCTGCCTCGGCGACCTCGCCCTGGTGGCGAGGCGGCCCGGCGACGGCCCCGCCACCGAGGACGTCGGTGCCGTGGCGGACCGGTTGGCCGAGGTGATCGGGGTGGAGCACCCCACCGTGCAGACTCTGCGCGAACGGCGGTTCGTGGTCCGGGTGATCGACCCCCACACGATCTGACCCGGTCGTTCGGCGGGCGGGTCGGGTGTCCGGGCCGTTCCGCCGGCCCGGCCGGGCGGGCGCTCAGAGGTGTGGGCTGGTCGCGAGGTCCGGCGTGGCCAGCCAGGTCAGGGTCTGCGGGAGGATCTCCACCGCTCCGAAGTGCGCGGCGCCGGCCTGCACCTGCACCTCGGCGCGCGGGATCCGCGAGGCGAGCCAGTGGGAGTGCTCCACCGGGGAGAAGCGGTCCTGCTCGCCGTGCCAGAGTCGAACCTCCGCGCGGATGGCGCCCAGGTCGAACGCCCAGCCGCGCCGGATCGCCAGCACGTCGTCGATCCAACCCTCGGGGCCGTGTCGCAGCGCCTCGGAGTACATGTCGGTCAGCAGGCGGCGGATCGCGATGTCGTCGACGACCCGGATGTCCTCGTCGGGCAGTTGGGGTCGGAGGAAGTCCAGCAGCGTCATCGGGTCCCGGCGGGCCTCGTCGGCGCGCACCTTCAGGTTGAGTGTGAGCTCGGCCAGGTCCTCGTCGGCCTGCCCGAAGTCCTCCACGTTCGATTCCGCCATGCCCGCGTACCAGTCCAGGTCGGGCGCGCCGGCCGGGGCGAGCCCCACCAGCACGGCGGCCCGGGTGACCCGGTCCGGCAGCAGCGCGGCGCAGGCCAGGGCGTGTGGCCCGCCACCGGACCGGCCCACCACCGAGAACCGGTCGATGCCGAGGTCGTCGGCGATCGCCGCCACGTCGGCCGCGGCGTCGGCCACCCGCCGACCCTCGTGCCGGTCGGAGTCGCCGTACCCGGGTCGGTCGTAGCAGACGAGGTGCACGCCGAGGCGGTAGACGACGATGCCCCGGGGTCGGGGGCCGCTGCGGCTGCCGGGGGTGCCGTGCAGCAGGAAGACCGCCGGCCCGTCCGGCGCGCCCGAGGTCTCCACCGCGAGGTGCCGCCCGTCCGGGGTCGTGACGGTGCGCTGTGTCGCATCTTGTCGCGTCACGGTTGGCCTCCCGCGGGTCGTCATGTGCTCCCCCGTGAACGGAGCCGCGCATCGTCGGCGCCGAGTGCAAAGCCCCCGAAATCGCCCAGAACACATCCTTGTTGTGCAGCGTACTGCCCGTCGTGGATGCCCGCCATGGGCCAGCGGGTCAATGCCGGTGGGTCGGGCCCCCCGAACGGGCCGCTACCCTGGTAGCCCGAGGGGAAGGGGCACCAAGAGGGTGGCTAGGACCTACAACGTCGTGACGTACGGCTGCCAGATGAACGTGCACGATTCTGAGCGGATCTCCGGCCTGCTCGAACAGGCCGGCTACGTTCGCGCGGTGCCGACCGACGACACCCCGGACATCGTCGTCTTCAACACCTGCGCGGTGCGCGAGAACGCGGACAACCGGCTCTACGGCAACCTCGGTCGCCTGCGTCCGGTCAAGGACAAGCACCCCGGGATGCAGATCGCGGTCGGCGGCTGCCTGGCCCAGAAGGACCGGGGTGACATCGTCCGCAAGGCGCCCTGGGTGGACGTCGTCTTCGGCACCCACAACATCGGCTCGCTGCCGGTGCTGCTGGAGCGGGCCCGGCACAACGCCGCCGCCGAGGTGGAGATCCTGGAATCCCTCGACGTCTTCCCGTCCACGCTGCCCACCCGCCGCGAGTCCACGTACGCCGGCTGGGTGTCGATCTCGGTGGGGTGCAACAACACCTGCACGTTCTGCATCGTGCCGGCGCTGCGCGGCAAGGAGAAGGACCGGCGCCCCGGCGACATCCTCTCCGAGGTGCGTGCCCTGGTCGACGAGGGTGTGCTGGAGGTGACCCTGCTCGGGCAGAACGTCAACTCCTACGGGGTGGCGTTCGGCGACGCTGGCGAGCCGGACTGGAAGCGCAGTGGCGACCGGTCCGCTTTTGCTGAGCTGTTGCGGGCGTGCGGTGACATCGACGGGTTGGAGCGCGTCCGGTTCACCAGCCCGCACCCGAAGGACTTCACCGACGACGTGATCGCCGCGATGGCCGAGACGCCGAACGTCTGCCACTCGCTGCACATGCCGTTGCAGTCCGGCTCCGACGACGTGCTCCGGAGGATGCGCCGGTCCTACCGTTCCGAGCGCTACCTGGGGATCATCGAGAAGGTCCGCGCGGCGATGCCGGACGCGGCCATCACCACCGACATCATCGTCGGCTTCCCCGGTGAGACCGAGGCCGACTTCCAGCGCACCCTGGACGTCGTCCGGGAGGCCAGGTTCTCCTCGGCCTTCACCTTCCAGTACTCGAAGCGGCCCGGCACCCCCGCCGCGACCATGGACGATCAGCTGCCCAAGCCTGTCGTGCAGGAGCGCTACGAGCGGTTGATCTCCTGTGTCGAGGACATCACCTGGGCGGAGAACAAGCGCCTCGTGGGGGAGACCGTCGAGGTGCTGGTCGCGGTCGGCGAGGGCCGCAAGGACGAGCGGACCGGCCGGATGTCCGGTCGGGCGCGCGACGGTCGGCTGGTGCACTTCGCGACCGAGACCCCCGGCGGGGAGTCGCTGGCCGGTCAGATCCGGCCGGGGGACATCGTGCACACCACGATCACGTACGCCGCACCCCATCACCTGAACGCCGACGGAGCACCGCTGGCGCACCGCCGTACCCGGGCCGGCGACGCGGCCGAGGCGGGGCGCTCCCCGCGTACCCCTGGGGTTCTGCTCGGTCTGCCGACGATCGGCGCACCGCCGGTCGCGCCTGCCCCCGCCGCTGGCTGCGCCACCCACTGACCGCACGGAAGGGCCCCTGGACGAGGGGCCCTTCCGCGAAGAGGCTGGGGTCAGACCGTGATCCGGCCGGCGCCGGCGCCCGCCGTCACGACGGCCTTGACGTTGCTCGCGGTGTCCAGCTGGTAGGAGTACGGGATGCTGGCCACGCTGCCGCCGGCCTGCCCGGTGGGCGAGTTGACGAAGTGGTTGTTGCGGGCGACCAGGCTGCCGGGCCCCGAGTCCCCCTCACCGCGGTGGTACGGGTCGTCGACGTTCTCGAAGTAGTTGCCCTCGACGAGCACCCCGGCGTTCTCGGTGGACGCGACGCCGTAGCCGCCGTTGGCCCGGTAGTAGTTGTTGTACACGTGTACCGGGTTGCCGAAGCGCACCCGGGGGTTGCGCTGGTTGCTGCCGTCGAACCAGTTGTGGTGGTAGCTGACCCGCAGGTGACCGACGTCCTGGCTGGCGTTGTCGTCGCTGTGGCCGAGCAGCATGGTCTTGTCGTGGCTGAAGACCCGGTTCCACGAGACGGTGACGAAGTCCGAGCCGCGCTTGATGTCGACGGCGCCGTCGTACCCGTTGCTGAAGCTGTTGTGGTCGATCCAGATGTTGGTGGCCGACTCCTGCACGTTTATCGCGTCGTCGTTCCAGCTGCGGAAGGTCAGGTTGCGGATGATCACGTTGCGGTCACCGCTGACGTTGAACCCGCAGCCGGCGATGGTCGCGCCGTAGTTGCCGAGGATGGTCTTGTTGGACCGGACCCGAAGCATGCCGGAGCAGGTGATGGTCCCGGACACCCGGATCACCGCGGCGCCTGTCGCGTTCAGCGCGCTGGTCAGTGCGGAGGCGGTGGTGACTGTGGTGATGGCGGCGTTGCCGCCGCCGGTGGTGCCGCCGTTCTGGGTGGCCCAGCCGACCAGGGTCGACGGCGGCTGGGTGCTGGGCGGGGGAGTGCTCGACGGCGGTGGGGTGGTCGGCGGCGGGGTGGTCGGTGTGGTGCTGCCGGTGCAGGCGACGTCGTTCAGGGTGAAGCTGCTCGGGGCCGGGTTGCTGGAGTTGTTCCAGCTCGCGTTGAAGCCGAACGCGGCGCTGCCGTTTGTCGCCAGGCTGCCGTTGTAGTCGACGTTTGTCGCGGAGACCTGACTGCCGCTCTGCGAGGCGGTGGCGCCCCACGCCTGGCCGACCTGCTGACCGGCCCCGTACGACCAGCGCAGCGTCCACCCGGAGACGGGGTCGCCGAGGTTGGTGACTGTGACGTTGCCGGTGAATCCGCCCGACCACTGGCTGGCGACCGAGTAGGTCACCTGGCAGCCGGCGGCCGCCTGGGCGGACACGGACGTCAGTAGCCCGGCGGTGACCAGGGTGGCGGTGGCTGCGGCGGTGGTGGCGATCAGCGTCGTTCGACGCCGTCCTGTGCGCATGCTGCTTCCTTTCGAGAAGGCGGGCGGGGGTGTCGCGTCGCCCGTGCCCGTGGGCGGCGAATCCCGGCCGGGACCTGTGGTCCTCGGGCCCGCCAGTGCAGGTTCGTGAAGCAGAGCGGCTCCAGCGCTCGCGCCCACCGACGAAAAGGCAAGCGCTTTCCCGATGAAAGCATAGAGAAACCTCGATGTAAATGGCCGGGACGGCCGATGCGGTGCGCACCGGCCGTCCCGGTGGATCAGCAGCTGGTGCCGCTGAGTTTCACAGTGCCCGGCGCGCTGGCCGTGCCGTTGGCGGTGAAGCCCACGGTGACCGACCCGCCCGCCGGCAGGGACCGGGCGTGGCTCGGAGCAGCTGCGGTGACAGTCGTGCCGGACTGCGTGACTGTGGCATTCCAACCACTGCCCAGCGTCACCCCGGACGGCCAGCTCCAGGTGACCGACCACGGGTTCACCGCGCCCGTGCTGGTGTTCTTCACGGTCAACTCGCCCTGGAAGCCGCCCTGCCAGGCATTGACCTGCCGGTAGGTGGCCGTGCAGGCGCCGGCCGGCGGGTCCGTCGGCGGGTCCGTCGGACCACCGGTCGGCCCGCCGCCACCGGACGGCGCGATTAGGTACGGCTGGAGGATCGCCTGCTTGGCGGTGTTGACGTTGGTCCAGTCGTCCAACGCGATGCCACCGGTGTCACCCGAGTTGGGGTTCCACGACCAGTAGGTGAAGGACATCCCGGTCACCCCGGTCCCGGTGTACGCCATCAGCTTCTCCAGCCACACCTTGTCCTTCGGGTCGACCAGGGTGCTGCCGAACTCGCCCATCATGATCGGCGCGATGTTCTGCTTGTAGAGGTAACCGAAGTACTTGTCCCAGATGGCCGGCATGTTCGCCGGGTAGTCCGGGGCGTCGAACCAGGTCTGCCGGTACACCGAGGTGGCGTACTCGTGCGGCGAGTAGACCAACCGGTTCGCCACGTTCAGCCGCACCGGGAACTGGCCCGCCTTCGACAGGTTGCCACCCCACCAACCGCAGTCCTCGTCGTTGCTCGGGTCGTTGTCCCAGACGTTGGAGAGACCGCCGCTGGGGCAGCTCACCCCCTCCACGAAGATCAACCAGTTGGGCTGGACACCGAGGATCGCGTTCCCGGCCCGCTCGGCGGCGAGCCGCCAGTCCCGGGTCGTGTCGCCACAGCCCCAGCACGCGCCGGTGGCCGCCGGGTTGGTGCCCTCCGCGTGCGGCTCGTTGTGCAGGTCGGCGCCGATCACCGTGGGGTTGCCCGCGTACCGCTGGGCGAGCATCTTCCAGTCGTTGATCCAGGTCGCCTCGGAGACCGTCGACGTGTACCAGAGCGGCGACTGCCCGGCCGCCGTCGGCCGGTGCCGGTCCAGGATGATCCGCATACCCTTGCTGCCGGCGTAGGCGATCACCTTGTCCAGGATCTGCAACGGCGACAGCCCGATCAGGTCCGGGTTGACGAAGTCGTTGATCCCACTGGCGGTCGCGCCCGACTTCAGCGCATCGTTCGAGTACGGCACCCGCAACGTGTTGTAACCCAACCGGGCCATCGTGTCGAGCTGCCCCCGCCACGGGTTGTTCGACCACAACCCGTGGAAGGTCTTGTTGTCGGTCTCCATGCCGAACCAGTTGATGCCTGTCAACCGGACCGTGGCACCGGTGCTGTCCACGATCTGGTTGCCGTTGGTGTGCAGATAACCGGTACCGGTGCCAGCGGCAAGGGCCGGGCTGGTGCTGACGGCGGTGGCGAGGAACACGCCGGCCGCGAGGGTGGCGAGCGCAGTGATCGCGCCGCCGAGAGCTTTAGGACGGAACATTCGAGCTCCACTTCGGAGGTCCGACGCCGTCCAGGGACGACGCCAGCCGGCGACCGTCCGCACGTCACGGCCCCCCAGGGGTACGCGGACAGTGCGTGACGGCCCATGTCACGCGGACGTGGTCACTCGCGGAAGCTCACCGGCGACCCTCGACGGCGGTTGTCCCGCCTCCGTCGCCCTCGTCCCGGTGGCCCTACCTGGCTCCGTCGCTCATTCTGATCAGCCCACGCCGATGCGTCAACCTGCCCCCACGTGCCGCGCCCCCACGTGCCGCGCCCGTGCTCCGCGTCCGTCCGTGCTCCGCGTCCGTCCGTGCTCCGCGTCCGTCCGTGCTCCGCGTCCGTCCGTGCTCCGCGTCCGTCCGTGCTCCGC
>NZ_JBNCKM010000014.1:0-205 GCF_049841535.1 Micromonospora sp. DT53 | reverse complement strand
CGCGTCCGTCCGCGCGCTGCGGGCCGTCGGCTCTGCACCCCGTGCCCCTGGATGATCGCGCTAGAACATGGATGTAGTGGTCTTGGGGCGCGCTGATGCCACTACATCCAGGTTCGAGCACAATCTTGGTGGCGTGGCGTGGCGTGGCGTGGCGTGGCGTGGCGTGGCGTGGCGTGGCGTGGCGTGGCGTGGCGTGGCGTGGCGT
>NZ_JBNCKM010000013.1:222068-245823 GCF_049841535.1 Micromonospora sp. DT53 | reverse complement strand
TTCAAGATCGTCGTGTACGCGCCGGTGGACAGCTTGCCCGTCGCGACAGCAGCCCCGAAGTAGCGCCCCTTCTCGGCGGCGGCGGCCTTCAAGGTCGTGCCGGCACCGGATGCGGGGGTCAGCGCCACCGTCATACCAGTGGTGAGGGCGACGGCGATGGTCGCCGCGGCCAGCATCGTTCTCATGGGTTTCATGGCGTTCCTTTTCAGTGGTTGCATCGGTGGTGGTGATGTGCCACTTCGCTCGGGACGACTGGTCGGGGCGGTCATCCTGGCCGCTCGGCATCAGCACGCGCAGTCCGACAGGGTCGTCGCCGACACCTGCCGGTCCCGAGGTGACGTCCGCATGCCCTTGCGGCCGTCGTGATCGGAGGTACGACCCATGCGACTCGCCCGGTGAGCCACGACAGCGATCGCCCTCTATATCGAGAGTGAGCGATAACATGCCGTTCGTCAAGACGTAACGAGCCGTTCACGGCGATCTCCCGGATCGCCACGTTTCGCCCGGTACCAAACGCCCAGGGCAACCGTGCTCAGCCGCCGCACGACAGGTGGACGACTCGTACCACCGCGTCGGCGCGGTCGCGCCGGACAGCAACTCTGTTATCGCTCACAGTCGCCGGCCGACGGCGCCCGCCTCGTGGTTCACGAGCCCCCGGCGGCCGAGCTACTCGGGGACGGCTGCGCCGGTTTCACGGCGGCGCGTATTCCGGCGACCAGGTCGGCGGTGGTGTGCGCCTGAATGCCGGGCTGCGCGGCGTCGGCGAACCGCTCGACGACCGCCCGGACGTGTCGCTCGGCGGGTGCGGCGAGGCCGTCGTAGACGGCCACGAACAACTCCCGCGCCGGACGTCTGAGCCATTCCCGTGGGAGGAGATCCAGGGGCAACTGCGGATCGAGGACTGGGAAACGCCGGAAGGTGTCCATGACCTCGGTCCGGGCCCGCACCGCGGCGGCGCCGTCGACCCGCCCGGACACCACCCCGGGCAACAGCGGCGTCCACCGCCGGAGGAACGCGTCGTAGCTCCGGCTGATCGCCTCGATGTCCCAGGCCTCGATCGGCGCACGGTGAATGGTCGAGGCGAGCGCGGTCTGCCGCCCACGGAACACCGTCACGGCGCCGAGGGTGAGCCGGTCGAGCTCGGCCCGAGCCGCAGGAGTCAGCTCCTGCGACGAGATCCACAAACCGTCGTACAGCGGCGCGTAACCGAGCCACCGGAGTTGTGCCCGCAGGGCCCGACGCTGCGTGCTGCGATCCTGCGGCAGCGAGAAGGCGACGATCGTCCAGCACCCGTCCCACCGCGCCGTCGACGTGGTGGAGGCGAGGATCCAGTGCCCGCCGGCCGAGAGGTTGACGGCGGCGGCACGGCTGAGGCGGTAGGAGCTGCGCCGCCCCAGCCGACTGCCCTCCAACACGCCACGGCGGGCCAACCGGCTGATCGCGGTCCGCGCTCCGGCCGTCGTCACGCCGGTCTCCTCGATCAGCGCGACGATGGCGGCGGACGGGAGGGCGACCCGGGTCCGCAGCGTGTAGTCGGCCAACAGGGTCACCGCGACACCCTGGGGCGAGTTGCCGACCTGCCGACGGGGCAGCCGGAGCGCGTGGTCCCCGTCGTCCGGATAGATCTCGTCGATGTCGAAGAGGCTCGCCACAGGCACTCCGTGCTCCTCGGGGGCGGTATCGACGACTGTAGACGGACCGCCACCGCTCACCGCAAATAGAGCATCTTCGATTGACACTTGTTGGCCCGAAGGGAACACTAATTGCCACGCGACGCCATCCGAAGCCGGGCTGGACGAGCCACAGGTAGCGGGCAGCGTGCGATCACCGCGGGAGTCGGGCAGACCCGCGACCGGGTCGCACGGCCAATCCAGGCTGCACAGGCAATCGAAGGAGTCGTCAGTTGAGAATCAGAAGGAAACTGCTGCTCGCCCTGGCCGCGTCACTGGTGACGGCCGGACTGGTGGTCCCCACGGTCGGGCCCGCGTACGCGGCGTCACTGACCGAGGTGACCAGCTTCGGTGACAACCCGGGCCGGATGCGCATGCACGTCTACGTGCCGGACAACCGCCCGGCCCGGCCGGCGGTCGTGGTGGCGATGCACGGCTGCGGCGGGAACGGCCCCGGCTTCTACTCCGGGAGCGAGTTCGCCAGCCTCGCCGACCGCTACGGGTACATCGTGATCTACCCGTCCGCCACCCAGCAGGCCGGATTCGGCAACTGCTTCGACGTCTGGTCGGATGCCGCCAAGCGACGTGGCGGCGGCAGCGACCCGGTGTCGATCGTCTCCATGATCAGGTACGTGCAGCAGCAGTACGCGGCCGACCCGGACCGGGTCTACGCCACCGGCAGCTCGTCCGGCGGCATGATGACCAACCACATGCTGGCCCTCTATCCCGACCTGTTCAAGGCCGGCGCCGCGTTCATGGGTGTGCCGTTCAACTGCTTCGCCAACGCGGCGGACTTCCCGCCCACCAGCAGCCAGTGCACGGGCGGAAACATGAACCGGACCCCGCAGCAGTGGGGCGACGCGGTCCGCCAGGCGTACCCCGGCTACTCCGGGCCCCGCCCGCGCGTGCAGCTGTGGCACGGCACCAACGACACGCTCGTGCCGTACTCGTTGTTGCAGGAGGCGATCGAGCAGTGGACCAACGTGTTCGGGCTGAGCCAGACACCTACCTCCACCGACACACCCCAGGCCAACTGGAACCGGCGTCGGTACGCCGACAGCAGCGGCACCGTCCAGGTCGAGGCGTACAGCATCCAGGGGGCCGGGCACAGCCTGCCCTCCGGCGGCATGGCCGCGTCCGCGATCGCGTTCTTCGGCCTGACCAGCCCGACGACGCCACCCCCGAACCCGACCACCCCACCCCCGAACCCGACCACGCCACCACCCAACCCGACCACGCCGCCGCCGGACTCCGGCGCCTGCCGGGTGACAGTCGCCGTCAACGCCTGGAACAACGGGCTGACCGAGAACATCACCGTCACCAACACCGGCACCAGCGCCGTCAACGGCTGGTCCCTGGCGTTCACCCTGCCTGGCGGTCAGACCATCACGTCGGGCTGGAACGCCTCCTACTCCCCGAACTCCGGGCAGGTGACGGCCAGGAACGTCGCGTACAACGGCGGCATCCCCAGCAACGGATCAGTGACCGTGGGCTTCCAGGCCACGCACACCGGCAACACCGCCAAACCGACCTCGTTCACCCTCAACGGCGCCTCCTGCTCGGTGGCCTGACACCGGTTGGCACTCCGGGGATGGGGACCCCACTCCGCAGTGTCGGCGGCCCGCAGCCGAGAGGACGGCATCGACGAGTACGTGCGCCGGTCACCAGCTCGTGGTGACCGGCGCACGTGTTGTCGGGTCAGCGGTAGCCGGCGCTCACGATGCTGGCCTGCACCGCGGCCTCGGTCGCGTCGGACGGGTAGCCGGCGACCATGGCCCCCTCGTAGAAGGTGCCGGCGCTCAGGTTCGCGCCGCCGTCGGGCTTGCAGCAGTCACCGCCACTGCCCAGGATGATCGCACCCTGCTTCTTCATCGGGCTGTAGCCCGGCGGGAGCGAGCCGTCGTACAGCGTGTAGAGGCTGCCGGACGTGGCGTCGCTGCCCTTGATGGCGAAGCGGGACGTGCCGTTGTTCTTGAGGGTCGCGGTCACGAACTTGCTGGTGAAGGCGCGCTGGTTCGGGTTCCAGCTCTGGCTGCCACCGGGGAAGAGACCCCACTCAAGGTCGGCCTGCACCCAGGGCCCGCTGCCGGAGCAGCCACCGAACCAGCACTGCTTGCTGAAGTTGATGGCGTCCATCGCACCGGCGGCGTCGGCCTTGCGCGTCGTCTCGCTGTTGCCGTAGTCGAAGCAGCAGCCGTTGTTGACGTGGGTGCCGCTGGTGACCATGTACATGCCCTCGGGGGCGGCGCCGGTCGGTACCCCGGTGAGGTGCCCGTCGCGCCAGTAGCTGTTGCCGGGGTTGATGTAGAGCGAGTACGCCTTGGTGCCGCCCACGGTCAGCGACTCCGAGGTCGCGATCGCCGGCCTGCTCTGCGGCGATCCCGGAACCACGCTCGACCCCTGGTACCAGAGGTCGTTCCCGCGCCCGGACTGGTCGTAGACCACGGTGATCACGCAGGTGGTGCCGGCGCAGAACGAGTCCTGCGTCGCCGCGTTGGCGGTGCCACCCGTGCCGGTCAGCCCGACGTTGCGGGTCGTGTTGTCCGACGAGCGTCGCACCTGGTAGAGGTTGCCGGCGTACGACGCGAGGAGGGCGCGGGTCGTGCTGTGCGCCGCGATGCACGGGGTGCCACCGGAGGCGTAGATGTCGCACGGGCGCGAGCCGCTCGGCGGCGGGCTGGTCGGTGGTTCGGAGGTCGGCGGCACCGAGGTCGGCGAGGCCCACTGCTGGTTGGCGCCACCGTTGCAGGCCCAGAGGATGATCTTGGTGCCGTTCGCGGTGCCAGCAGCGTTGGCGTCGAGGCAGAGCCCGGACTGCACGCCGGTGACGGTGCCGTTGCTGTTGACGTTCCACTGCTGGTTGTTCTGGCCGTTGCAGTCCCAGATGATCGCCTGGGTGCCGTTGGTGGTGCCCCGGCCGGAGGCGTCCAGGCACTTGTTGCCGTACACCTGGATTTGCTTGCTCGACGTCCAGGTCCAGGTCTGGCCGGCGGCGCCGTTGCAGTCCCAGAGTTGCGTCTGGGTGCCGTTGGTGGTGCTGGAGTTGGGCACCTCGAGGCAGCGACCGGATGGCGTGCCGACGATCCGGGTGCTCTGCCCCGGCTGGATGGTGGCCGCCGCGGCGGCCCCGGCGGCGAAGGGCGAGCTGCCGGGGGTGGTGCCGACACCGATGCCGACGACGACGAGCACCCCGGCGAGGGCGCCGGCCAGGAGGGTCAAACGTCGGACGCGTTGGCGTCTCGGGACGAGGTCGTGGGCTGTTCCTGGCCCACTACGGGACGGGGTTCGCACGAGGTGGCTCCTCGGGGTCGTGGAAGCGTAGGGGGTCGTCGACACGCCACGGGCGGTGGTGGCGAGGGCGAATCGAATCGTATGACCTTTCTTTTATCCATGTCAATGAATGTGACGTCGGGTGACGCGCTGGCTGTTGGGCGGGACAGCCAGCGCGTCACCTCCCCCGGGACGACTACCGCCCCAGGATCCGCCACGTCTGGTTCAGGGTGCCGCCCTGGTTGACCGCCTTGCAGGTCCACTGGTGGACCAGCGCGCCAGCCGCCGTGGAGACGCCGCTGACATCGACACACTTGCCGCTGTGCCGCGCGACGAGTTGGTAGTCGTGCGAGTCGTTGCCCGAGTAGGTCACCTTGCGGAGGGTGAACTGCTGGTTGGAGGTGTTCAGGCAGGTCCACTGGTGCACGGCCGCGCCGTCGGCGGTGGACACGCCGCTGACGTCGAGGCACTTACCGCTCTGCTGGTTGACCACGGTGTAGGTGTTTGCCACTCCGGCGACCGGGCGGAAGTTCCAGAGCTGCTGGTCACCGCCGTCGCAGTAGTTCTGCTGCTGGACGTTGCCGTCGGCGGTGCTCAGGCCGGCGTTGTTCAGGCACTGCTGGGAGTGCTGGGCCACCGCCACCGACTGGAAGCCACCGTCCGACGGGGGCAGCAGCGTGACGGCGTAGGTGTCGGTCTGGTTGGTGTACGGCAGGGTCACCGTGGCGTTGTTGTTGGACACGCCGACCACGCTGTTCGAGACCGTGATCGGCCCCGCCACGGCACCGCCACCGTTGTGCGGGATGCGTTGGGTGAGAACCCGGACCTGGTTGTTCTGCACGATGCCGCTGGTGGTGTCCAGGCGTTGCAGGTTGACGGTCAGGTTCCCGGTGGTACGACCACCGCCGACCAGGACCTTCGCCACCCCGGCTGTCTTGGTGGCGTACGCGTCGTAGGACTGGCTGGGGGTCACCGCGACGTTCTCGCCGACCTGGGAGGCGTAGAAGCGGTAGTTCCACCACTCACCCTTGGGCTGGTGCTGGCCGGCCGAGTTCCGGATCAACAGGTTGCCCAGGTCGTTGTGCAGGCTGCCGCCGCTGGCCCAGTTCGCCCGCAGGCCGTCGGCCCGGGCCCGCTCCAGACGCGCGATGTACCAGGCGCCGTCGGCGGGGTTCTGCTCGTCGGGCGAGCCGTACTCGTTGATCTGGTACGGGCGCGGGTGGGCGATGCCGCGCGGGTCGAGGGTGGCGTTTGCCGCGTTGACGTTCGCGACCGGGTCACCGGGCAGCGAGTGCCAGCTGATGATGTCCGGCACCGTGTTGGTCGAGCGCACGAAGTCCAGGTACTGGTTCCAGAAGGCGTGCGTGGTCGACGGTACGCAGGCGCAGCTCGGCCCGACGATGAGCTGGCTGGGGAACTCCGTCCGGATGCGCTGGTAGGTCCGACGCCACAGTTCGAGGTACTGGGAGATCGGCCGGTTCCAGAAGATGGTGATGTTGGGTTCGTTCCAGATGTCCCACTGCACCGACAGGCCGGACGCCCGGACGTCGTTGATCAGGCGGGTCAGGAAGTTGTCGTAGTCGGTCCAGTTGCCGTTGTCACCGGGGAAGCGGGAGATCCCGGCGCCGTCGGCACCCCAGAGGTCGTGCGGCAGGATGATGAACTTCCCGCCGAGGGCGGTGGTCCGACGCGCCTGGGCGAGTGTGGAGTTCCAGCGACGGTCGTAGGTTCCGCCGACCCAGCCACTCCCCGGAAGCTGCGCGCCGCCGGCGCGCATGTACTGGAACTTGACGTCGCGGTAGAAGTGGTCGGCGGGACCGCTGGCGTTCTCGGTCATGCCGTAGATCCAGCCGGAGGCGCGGTAGGTCGGCGCGCCGCTGGTGGTCGAGAAGTTGACGCTTATCGACTCGTCGGCGGCCTGGGCAGGGGACGAGACGACGGTGACGGCGGCAGCGGCGGCGAGCAGGCCGACGACGAGTCGGGCCACGAACACGCGGGCTCGTCCGGACCTGCTGCGGGACGGGGTCTTCACGGGCGGCTCCTTGGTGGGGCGCGGGGGACGCTCTCCGGAGGGCAGCGCTTGCGAATCGATTCGCACGGATCGTAGGACCGGGAACTGAACCATGTCAATGAAGTGACGGCGCGGTGACGTCCGTGTTGCCCAGCAATCCTCCCCGCGCGGCCAACTGACTCTTGACCCCCGGGCATGGCCAGACCTATCTTCGGGCGAACCGATTTGTCGAATCGATTCGCCTCATGGTTGGACTGGTCCAACCCGCGACGATCAACGCACACACCCCACCTGACGATCGATTTGAAGTGAGGCACCACATGATCGGACTCAGCCGTCGGCGGCGCCTGGCCGCCGTTGCCGTGATAGCTCTCGCCGCAGTGACAGGCAGTGCCTGCTCGTCGTCCGCCGACGGCCCCTCCGACGGTGGCGCCTACCTCGTCTGGGACCCGTACCCGCAGTTCGCCGGCGACTCCGAGTGGGTGGCGCTGCTCAAGAAGTGCGGCACCTCCGCGGGGGTGACGGTCGAGCGCACCGGCTTCGACACCACCGACCTGACCAACAAGGCGCTGCTCGCCGCCCAGCAGGGAAACTCACCGGACGTGCTGATCGTGGACAACCCGGTCATCTCGACTCTGGCCGAGGCCGGTGCGCTCACCACCACCGACGACAACAAGCTGGACGTCTCGGCCATGGAGAAGAACCTGCTCGGCGCCGGCCAGAGCGACGGCAAGACCTACGGCGTGCCGATCGGGGCGAACACCCTCGCCCTCTACTACAACAAGGACCTGCTCACCGCCGCCGGCGTCGATCCCGCCGCCGTCAAGGACTGGACGTCACTGACCGCGGCACTGACCAAGGTCAAGGCCAAGGGCAAGAAGGGCATCACCTTCTCCGCGATCGGCACCGAGGAGGGCAGCTTCCAGTTCCTGCCCTGGTTCTGGGGGTCGGGTGCCCAACTGACGAGTCTGGACTCGCCGCAGGCGGTGTCCGCGCTGAAGCTCTGGACCGACTGGCTCGAACAGGGCCACGCGCCGAACTCCGTCATCAACAACACCCAGACCACGAGCTGGCAGGAGTTCGCCACCGGCAACTACGCGTTCGCCGAGAACGGCACCTGGCAACTGGCAAACGCCGAGAAGCTCGGCTTCTCGTACGGCACGATCCCGATCCCGGCCAGCGCGGGCGGGCCCGCCCCGGCCCCCACCGGCGGTGAGTTCGTCTCCATTCCGGTGCAGAAGAAGACCGGCCGGTACGAGGCGTCGCAGAAGATCGTCACCTGTCTGACCAACGCCGACAACCTCCTCACCACGGACACCACGCTGTCCTACGTCGCACCCGTCGCCGCCGTACAGGAGCGACAGGCGACCGCCGACCCCAAGCTCAAGGTCTGGGTGGAGGCGGTCCGGGCGGCCAAGGGCCGCACCGGCGACAACCTCGGCACGAAGTACCCGAAGATCTCCGAATCGCTGTGGACCGCGGTGCAGTCGGCCCTCAGCGGCGGGAAGTCGCCACAGGAGGCGCTGACCGCCGCGCAGACCGCCGCCACGACCAGGTAAGCGATCCGAACCGACACCATGCCCTCCACGACAGAGACCTCCACCGCCGTACGAGACCAGGGTGGGGCGGCGAACGCCGCCCCACCCGGGCCTCCCCCGTCCCGTGCCCGCCGGCCCAGCCGATGGTTGGCGTGGGGCTTCCTGGCACCCGTGACCATCTACCTGGCGGCCTTCTACGCCTACCCGCTCTACCGCAACGTCGAGTTGAGCCTGCGGGAGTACACAGTCCGCTCGTTCGTGCAGGGCGGGGCCCCCTTCGCCGGCCTCGACAACTACCGGACGATCCTGGCCGACCCGGCCTTCGGATCGACGCTGACGCACACCCTGGTCTTCACCGCGGCCTCGCTCGCCTTCCAGTTCACCATCGGCATGGCCCTGGCCCTCTTCTTCCACCAGCACTTCCCGCTGTCGCGCACGCTGCGGGCGCTCTTCCTCGTACCGTGGCTGCTGCCACTGATCGTCTCGGCGTCGACCTGGTCGTGGCTGCTCAACAGCGACTCAGGGCTGGTAAACGCGGCGCTCGGCGTCGTCGGGATCGACCCGGTCAACTGGCTCACCTCGCCGGGCTGGTCGCTGACCTCGGTGATCATCGCGAACATCTGGATCGGCATCCCGTTCAACCTGGTGGTGCTGTACAGCGGCCTGCAGGCGATCCCGACGGAGATGTACGAGGCGTCCGCGCTCGACGGCGCGACGGGGTGGCAACGGTTCTGGGGGATCACCTTCCCGTTGCTGCGCCCCGTCTCCCTGATCACGCTGCTGCTGGGGCTGATCTACACCCTGAAGGTCTTCGACATCATCTGGATCATGACGAAGGGCGGCCCGACCAGCTCCTCGGCCACGCTCGCCACCTGGTCGTACCGGCTCGGCTTCGGCAATCTGCTACCCGAGTTCGGCCCGGGCGCGGCCATCGGGAACCTGCTCATCGTGCTGGCTCTGGTCGCCGGCCTCGCCTACATCCGAATCGAGCGGAGGCAGCAGCTGCGATGACCACGTCAACGCCTCGGGCCTGGTGGAAGACCGGCGTCGGCCTGGTGCTCACCGGGCTGATGCTCTTCCCCGTCTACTGGATGATCAACGTGTCGTTCACCAGGGACCAGGACATGCGGGCCAGCCCCCCGCACCTGTTCCCCACAAACGGCACCCTGGACGGCTACCGAGCGGTGCTCGACCAGCAACTGCCGTACCTCGGCACCAGCTTCCTGGTCGGCCTCGGCACTGTGGTGCTGACCGTGGCGCTGGCCGCCCCCGCCGGCTACGCGCTGGCGAAGCTCCGGCCACCCGGCGGCCCGGCGCTGAGCTTCGTGCTGCTGATCGCGCAGATGATCCCGGGAATCATCATGGCGATGGGCTTCTACGCCATCTTCCTCACCCTCGGCGTCCTGAACACGCTGCCCGGCCTGATCCTGGCCGACACCACGCTCGCGGTGCCGTTCGGCGTCCTGATCTTCACGGCCTTCATGTCCGGCATCCCCAACGAGCTGCTCCAGGCCGCCGTGGTCGACGGCGCCGGCCAGCTGCGGACCTTCTGGTCGGTCGTGCTGCCGGTCAGCCGCAACTCGATAGTCACGGTGTCACTCTTCGCGTTCCTGTGGTCCTGGTCGGACTTCATCTTCGCCTCGACCCTGGCCGGCGGCGGCGACCACCAGCCGATCACCCTCGGCATCTACCACTACATCGGCAACAACAACCAGCAGTGGAACGCCATCATGGCCACCGCCGTCGTCGCCTCGATCCCCGCCGCCGTGCTGCTGATCCTGGCCCAGCGGTACGTCTCGATGGGCGTGACCGCCGGCGCCGTCAAGGACTGACCATCCGCGGCGGTCGACGACGACCACCCGCACCACAGAAAGGCACCCGCCACCCATGACCGTCGCCCCGTCCGGTCCGGAGTTCGGAATCCAGGACATCCCGTTCAGCTACCGAGGATCCTGGTTCAACATCTCCCCGGTGGTCGCCGAGAAGACGTACGCCGACGACCTGCACCTGGTCTCCCACCAGACCGGGCTGCATCCCGTCCTGCGTCTCACCCCCACGGTCGCCGGCGCCACAGTCGTCGCCACACCGGCCGTGCTGACCTGGCGCGACGGGGCCGACCGGATCGAGGCCGTCTACGACGGGCCGGACACCCTGCGGATCCGAGGCCACCGGCTCGGCCTGCGGGTGGCCGCGGCCGCGCAGACCCTCACCCCGTTCAGCGGCACCTACCTGTACGCCGACCCGGTCGACGGATCGCACGTGTTCACCTCGTACGAGACCGGTCGTCGCTACCGGATCACCGTGCTCTCCGGCGCGCTGTCGCGGACCGACGGCACGCAGGCGCTGGGCACCGCCGACCGGTCCCTGGACCTTCCCGGCGACCAGCCCTGGGAGATCGCGATCGAGGAGTACGCCACCGCGCGCCCCCCGTACGCCGGATCCGTCACCTTCGAGCAGTTGCGCCGCGACCGGATCGCGGAGTTCACCGCGTTCGTCGACGCGATCGCGCCCTGGCGTGGCGCGGAGACCCCGGCCGCCGAGTTGGCCGCGTACGTCCTGTGGTCGGCCACTGTCGCCCCGGCGGGCTTCGTCACCCGGCCGGCCGTCCTGATGTCCAAGCACTGGATGGACAAGGTGTGGAGCTGGGACCACTGCTTCAACGCGATAGCGCTGGCGGCCGGCGATCCGGAGTTGGCCTGGCACCAGTTCCAACTGCCCTTCGACCACCAGGACGAGGCCGGCGCCCTCCCCGACTCGGTCACCCACTCCGAGGTCCTGCACAACTACGTCAAGCCCCCCATCCACGGCTGGGCCCTCCGTCACCTGCGCCGACGTCTTCCCCAGCCGCTGGACCGGGCGGCGCTGGCGCAGACGTACGACCGGCTCGCCCGCTGGACCGGGTTCTGGCTCGACGCGCGGCGCGCCCCCGGCCACGACCTGCCCCACTACCAGCACGGCAACGACAGCGGCTGGGACAACGCCACCACCTTCGACGACAACCGGGTCCTCGAGACGGCTGACCTCGCCGCGTTCCTGGTCTCGCAGCTTCGCTGCCTCGCCGACCTCGCCACCGAGCTGGGTGAGCCCGCCGCCCGCTGGTCCGGGGAGGCCGACCGGATCCACGGGGCCATGCTGCGCGACCTGTGGGACGGCGAACGCTTCCGCGCCCAGGACCCCCACACCGGGCGCCGGCGGAGCAGCCGCAGCCTGCTCGACCTGATGCCCGTCGCACTCGGAGCGGACCTGCCGGCACCGGTGGCCGCCGCGCTGGCGCGCGGCGTCGAGACCCACCTGACCACGCACGGGCTGGCCACCGAGCCGACGGACTCGGTCCACTACCTCGCCGACGGTTACTGGCGTGGCCCGATCTGGGCACCCTCCACCGTCCTGGTCGAGGACGGCCTGCGCCGGGCGGGGCAGACCAGGATCGCCGACGACATCAGTAGACGATTCCTCGCGCTCTGCGAGAAGTCCGGCTTCGCGGAGAACTTCGACGCCGAAACCGGTACGGGGCTCCGGGACCGCGCGTACACCTGGACCGCCAGCAGTTACCTCATCCTCGCCGCCGCACAGGAGGAACGGCGGGTCCGGGGCGGGTAGCCCTGTCGTATCAGCGGGCCCGGACCGGACCGGTGCTGGAACGCAGCGAGATCGGCGGGCTGTACAGGCGGTGTCGTGGCACGGCGCCGGGCGCCGCGATGATCTCCAGCAGCAGCGACACCGCCTCTGCGCCCATCTCGACCATCGGCACGTCGGCGGCGGTCAACGGCGGGCGGAAATCCTCCGCCCAGTGCTGCGCGGCGACTCCGGTGACGGAGAAGTCGCGGGGCACGGACAGCCCGGCGCCGGTGAGCGCGCGCTGCATTCCGGGCAGTGCGGCCTCGTTGATGGTGGCCACCGCCGTGACCTCCGGGTGTGTCGCGAGTAGCTGCTCCATACACGCCTCCCCGGAGGCTGTGTCGTCAGCGCTGGAGACCTCCACGCCGGTCAGATCCCGCTCCAGCGCCGCCGCACGAAAGCCGGCCAGCGCGCGGTGGCTGGGGCCGTATCCGGCGGCCACCAACTCGGCGGACCGGTTCACGAGCGCCACGTGCCGGTGCCCCAGATCGGCCAGGTGCTGCACGCACCGGGCGATCAGCCCGGCGTAGTCGATGTCGATCCAGCTCATCCCGTGCGGCTCGGCGGTCCGACCGATCGTGACGAACGGCAGCCCGGCCTTGGTCAGCCGGGTCACCCGGTCGTCCTCCAACCGGATCTCCATCAGGACCACGCCGTCCACCCGACGACCGGTGACGATCCGCTCGAACGACCGGTCGTGGTCGCCACCGGAGGGGGACAGCAGCACATCGAGGTCGTGGCGGGCGGCCGCCTCGACGACGCTGGCCACGAAGCCCAGCTGCATGTCGGTCAACCGCTGGCTCGCCGGCGGGATGACCAGCCCGAGGGTGCGGGTGCGCCCCTCCTTCAGAGCACGGGCGCTGGCGTTCGGCCGGTAGTCCAGCTCGTCGATGACCGACTGGATCCGTTGCCGGGTCGCCTCCGACACGCTGCGTTTTCCGCTGAGCACGTAGGAAACGGTGCTGCGGGACACCCCCGCCCGGCGAGCGATCTCCCCGATGTTCATCAATCGCCCTCGAATCGATTTTTGCCCCGACACGGGGACGCACCTTGCTCGGCTGACCAGCATATCCGTCCTCACGCTCATCGATCGACGACCAACGCGTGGCAACTAGCGCTAATCGATGGACGGATATTAATGTCACAGGTATGACGTGTGACGTCAATTGCATCGCCGTACCGCCATCCACCACGCACTGGGAAAGGATCCGATGAATCTGAAGAGAAGGCTGGGTCGCCTGACCGCCGCCACGGGGACCCTGCTGGCCCTCGTCGTCGGCGCCGGCGTCTATGTGGTCTCCGACGCGCCGAGCGTCGCCCACGCCGCCGGCACGGGTCCGTGTGACATCTACGCCTCCGGCGGCACGCCGTGCGTCGCCGCGCACAGCACCACCCGCGCGCTGTACGGCGCGTACAACGGCCCGCTCTACCAGGTCCGACGCTCGTCGGACAACACCACCCGCGACGTCGGCGTGCTCAGCGAAGGCGGCTACGCGAACGCCGCCACCCAGGACACGTTCTGCGCCAACACCAACTGCGTCATCACGATCATCTATGACCAGTCCGGCCGCAACAACCGCCTGACCCAGGCGCCCCCCGGCTACTTCGTCGGCCCCGCTGCCGGCGGATGGGACAACCTCGCCGACGCGAAGGCGGCGCCGGTCACCGTCGGCGGCCAGAAGGCGTACGGCGTCTACATCGCCCCCGGCACCGGCTACCGCAACAACAACACAAACGGTGTCGCGACCGGCGACCAGCCCGAGGGCATCTACGCGGTCGTCGACGGCACGCACTACAACCAGTGGTGCTGCTTCGACTACGGCAACGCGCAGACCAACAACCTGGCCGACGAACGCGCCATCATGGAGACCGTCTACTTCGGCGCCAACAAGCAGTGGGGCTACGGGGCGGGAGCCGGCCCCTGGATCATGGCCGACCTGGAGTGGGGGCTGTTCTCCGGGGTGAACGCGGGCTACAACAACATCGCCTCCATCAACCACCGGTTCGTCACGGCCATGGTCAAGGGCGAGCCGAACCACTGGGCGATCCGGGGCGGAAACGCACAGTCGGGCAGCCTGACCACCTACTTCGACGGGCCCCGCCCCAACGGCTACCACCCGATGAAGAAGGAAGGGGCCATCCTGCTCGGCATCGGCGGTGACAACAGCATCACCGGCCGCGGCACCTTCTTCGAGGGCGTACTGACCTCCGGCTACCCGACGGCGGCCACCGAGAACGCCGTCCAGGCCAACATCAACGCCGCCGCCTACGCGCCGGTCGGTGGCGGCAACCCGCAGCAGAACGTCCAGGTCGTCGGGGCCCAGTCCAACCGTTGCGTCGACGTGCCGAACGGCACCACCACCAACGGCACCCAGGTCCAACTCTGGGACTGCACCGGCAACACCGCGCAGCGCTGGACCCACACCGCCGGCAAACAACTCCAGGTGTACGGCAACAAGTGCCTCGACGCCTCCGGTCAGGGCACCGCCAACGGCACCCAGGCCATCATCTGGGACTGCCACGGCGGCACCAACCAACAATGGAATCTCAACTCCAACGGCACCATCACCGGCGTCCAATCCGGGCTCTGCCTCGACGCCAACGCCGCCGGCACCGCAAACGGCACCAAACTCATCCTCTGGGCCTGCAACGGCGGCGCCAACCAGCGATGGGCCACCCGCAGCTGACCCACCCCACGATCGGTCGGTCGTGCCGCCCCCGGGAGCTTCCCGGTGGCGGCACGACCGGCGACGAAGGGCGACTGCCCGCGTCCCGGGCCAGGTAGGTTTTGGGACTTGGCGAAAGCGGGGTCGCATGATCAAGGGCTGGCACGGCTGGTTCGGTACGTTCAACGGCGTCGTCCTCATCACGGTGATCGTCCTGCCGTTGGCCGCGCTGGCGGTGTGGCTCCTGGCACGCCGCCGACGTGCCGCCGACAGCACGTCGGCATGGCGGACGTCGCTGGCCGACGTCGGCATCGTCTACGGCACCGTGCCCTGGGTATGGATGATCATGTTGCCGGGCGACCAGGCCGGCGTCATCTCCGGTCGGGTGACCCTGGTGCCGCTGCGCGACCTGCTCACGATCTTCTCCGACGGGGGGCCGCTGACGGCGACGGTCCAGGTCGTCGGCAACCTGCTGGTCTTCGCGGCCCTGGGGTTCTTGGCCCCGATGCGGTTCCCGTCGCTGGCGTCGGTGCCACGGATCCTGGCCCTCGCGGCCGGTTGCTCGGTCCTGGTCGAGACCGCCCAGTACGTCCTACGGCTGGACCGGGTGTCGTCGGTGGACGACGTCCTGCTCAACGCCGCCGGCGCCGGGCTGGCCGCACTGGCGTCCCGCCGCTGGTGGCGCGCCACGCCCGACACGTCCACGGATAGCCGACCTCAACCGGCCCCGGCAGCGGGACGCTGAGCGTCGGAGGGGGCAGTTAACATCCGCTGATGATCGAGGAGCTGATCAGGAGAGCGGCGGCCGAGGACGCGGTCGAGGAGTTGAGCGAGATCGCCAACGCCGATCCGGAGAGTCTGTCGCCGTACCACGGGGCCCTGCTGGACCTCGATCTGCTGTGGCCGGCGACGTTGTACCGGGCGGCCGGCGCCGACGTGGTCGGCCGGGTCATCGAACAGATCGACAGCGGGCGGACGCCGGACGACCTCAACAATCTGCTCCTCATCCTGGCCCACAGCGCGCACCCGCTCGCCCAGAACGCCTTGCGCCGCTGGTCGACGCACCCGCCGGCCGGTGCCGACGACCTGCACGTGGGTGTGCTGCGCTACGCGGTCGAGGGCGGTTGGACGTTCGGCCCGGACGGCAACCGACGGGACCTGTGCGCCGACGTCGCGTACCGGTGGGTCCTACGGGAGTCGCCGGCACCGGCGGACCGACCCGCCTGCCCCTGGTGCGCGTCCCCGCTCTGGGTCGCCGCCGACCTCGACACCACCGACCCCGCCAACGCCGCCGCGCTGGCGCACACCGGCTGGTCCGGCCGCCTGGTGATCGAGACTTGCCACTTCTGCGCCTGCTACACGACGTTGTACAGCCGGGTCACGCCGGCCGGCGCCACCAGCTGGTGGGCCGACAACATCCGTCCGAGCTACCTGGGCGACGACGACGGACCGGAGGGCCCGCCGACGCTACTCCCGGTCGCGGGGCCGGCGCTGGCGAGCCCGTACCAGGCCAGCGCCTGGAATCGGGGCGGCTCCACCCTGGGCGGCCGGCCGGAATGGATTCAGGACGCCGAGCACGCCGACTGCCCGGGCTGCGGGGACCCGATGGACTACGTGGGTCTGATCGGCGGCGCGGACCTGGACGACGTCGGCGAGGGCGCCTACTACCTGCATCTGCACCAGCCGTGCGGGTTCGCCGCGGTGAACTACCAACAGAGCTGATCACCGGTCAGGTCGGTGGCTTCGCCAGGCGCTCCGGGCGGGTCCGGGTCCACGTGGCCCAGCCCCGCTTGCGCATCAGGTCCAGCAACCGCTGCGCTCGCGGGTCGGCCTCGACGGCAAGCGCGTCCAGAAGGTCGAACGGGACATCGTCCGGTGCCATCTCGCCGCGGTTGCTCTCGCTGGAGCTGGAGGTGTACGCCTGCTCGACAAGGTCGGCCAGGATGTCCGCGAGTTCCTCCAGACGCGGATCGTCGTCCGCGTCGCCGTCGAGGATCTCCGATCCGAGCAGATAGAGCCGGACGAGTTGGGGGTTGGCGAGCTGCGCGTGTTTCGCGCGCATGATCTCGTGGATGCGTTCGGGCCAGCGCGCCACAACCAGGATCCACCCGTCCCGCTCACCCTCCACCACCCGCTCCGACACCCCGATCTGCCGAAGCCGATCGAGGTAGGAGGTCACCTCCGGTGGGAGCGTCAAACTGTCTCCGGCAGCGAGCTGCGCGATCTGCTTGCGGCTCGCCTCCAGACGTTCGATCTCGTCGCACAGATGGCTGTCGATCCGCCGTACCGCCTCGGCGAAGTCTGATGCGTCGGCTTCGAGCAGTTCAGCGATCTGGGACAGCGGCACGCCCGCGTTGGCGAGGGTGCGGATCCTGATGAGGGACACGACGGCCGTGGCGCTGTACCGCCGGTAGCCCGAGGCGTCCCGCTCGGGCTCCGGCAGCAGGCCGATCTGGTGGTAGTGCCGCACCGCCCGCACCGTCACGCCGGTGTACGACGCGAGTTGACTGATCGTCAGCATGCCCTGATCCTGCCCTCACCCTGCCCAGCCTGGGTCGACACCGGGTCAGGAGATCTTGCGGCGGTAGGTCAGGTTGGCGAACAGGTAGGCCACCACGAGGATGCCGACGCACCAGGCCAGGGCGGTCCAGATACCCGCACCGACCGGCTCCTGCGCGAAGAGGTCTCGGATCGCGTTGACGATGGCGGTCACCGGCTGGTGCTCGGCGAAGGCGCGGACCGGGCCGGGCATCGACGAGGTGGGCACGAAGGCCGAGCTGACGAACGGCAGGAAGACCAGGGGGTACGAGAAGGCGCTCGCGCCGTCCACGGACTGCGCGGTGAGGCCGGGGATGATGGCGATCCAGGTCAGCGCCAGGGTGAACAACACCAGGATGCCGGCGACGGCGAGCCAGCCCAGCAGGCTCGTGCCGGTGCGGAAGCCCATGAGCAGGGCGACGAGGACGACGACCACCAGCGAGATCAGGTTTGCGACGAGCGAGGTCAGCACGTGCGCCCAGAGCACCGCGGATCGTGCGATCGGCATGGACTGGAACCGTTCGAAGATGCCGCCCTGCAGGTCGAGGAAGAGCCGGAAGGCGGTGTACGAGATGCCTGAGGCGATCGTGATGAGCAGGATGCCGGGGAGCAGATAGTTCACGTACGAGTCGGTGCCGGTCTCGATCGCGCCGCCGAAGACGTAGACGAAGAGCAGCATGAAGGCGATCGGCATGACCGCGGTCGTGATGATGGTGTCCGGGCTGCGGGCAATGTGGCGCAGCGAGCGTCCCAAGAGGACGGTGGTGTCACCGAGGAAGTGCTTGTTCATCGTTGTTCCTTCTCGGTCTTGGCGCCGACGAGGGTGAGGAAGACGTCCTCGAGGGTGGGCTGCTTCTCGACGTACTCGACCTCGGCGGGTGGCAGGAGCTGCTTGAGCTCGCTCAGGGTGCCGTTCACGATGATCCGTCCCTCGTGCAGGATCGCGATCCGGTCGGCGAGCTGTTCCGCCTCGTCGAGGTACTGGGTGGTGAGCAGCACCGTCGTGCCGCCGTTGGCGAGTTCCTTGATGGCCTGCCACACCTCGATGCGCGCCTCCGGGTCCAGCCCGGTCGTCGGCTCGTCGAGGAAGATGACCGGCGGGTTCCCGATCAGGCTCATCGCGATGTCGAGGCGGCGACGCATACCGCCGGAGTACGTCCGCACCCTCCGGGTGCCCGCCTCGGTCAGCGAGAAGCGCCTCAGCAGGTCGTCGGCGATCGCACCGGGCTCCTTGAGGTGCCGCAGCCGGGCAACCAGGGTCAGGTTCTCCCGCCCGGTGAGGATCTCGTCGACCGCCGCGAACTGCCCGGTGAGACTGATCGACTGCCGCACGTCGGCGGCCCGGGTCGCCACGTCGAAGCCGGCGACTCGGGCCGTGCCGCCGTCGGCCCGCAGGAGCGTGGCCAGGATCCTCACCACTGTGGTCTTGCCGGCCCCGTTCGAGCCGAGCAGGGCGAAGATGCTGCCCCGCGCCACGTCGATGTCGACGCCGCGCAGCACCTTCAACTGCTTGAACGACTTCTCCAGGCCGCGCACGTGGATCGCGGGTTGCTCGGCCTGAGCTGTTGCTCGCGAATTGCTCATGGCGGCAGCATGGAGGGTTGACGCAGCGTCAGGGTCAAGTCCGCCGACCCGGAGACGGGGCGAGCGACCCCGATTCTTAACTCCGATGTCACCGCCCGATCCCACGGGTGACGTGTCGCTGTTCGTCCGCAGGGGTTGGCTGCCAGTCGTCGCACTACGTCCTGACCAGGAGCTGATCCCCGTGCCTTCCTCTCGTCGTACCTTCCTCGCCAGCGGCGCCGCCGCCGGCGTCGGCCTCGCCGTCGCGGGCGGCCTGCCGTCCCTGGCCCAGGCCAGCCCGGCTCGGCCGCACCCGCCGGTGAAGCCCGGTAACGTGCCCTTCCCCCCGCTCGTGGACGACCCGAAGGGAATCCTGGCCCTGCCCAAGGGCTTCAGCTACACAGTGGTCACCCGGACCGGCGTCACCCGGCTCGACCGCGGCCAGGGCAGGACCCCGTCGGACCACGACGGCATGGCCGTCTACGACGCCGGCCACGGTCGGTACACCCTGATCCAGAACCACGAGATCGACCCCGGCGCCGAGTTCGGCGTGCCGCACGTCAAGGGAACTGTCTACGACGCGGGCGCCGTCGACGCCGGCGGTTGCACCGTGATCAAGACCGACCTCGCGGGCCGCAACCTGGGTGAGTTCGTGGCGCTCTCCGGCACCATCTCCAACTGCGCCGGCGGGCCGACGCCCTGGGGCACCTGGCTCACCTGCGAGGAGACCGAGGACCGGGCCGGCGACACCTGGGAGGAGGGCGGCCGGTCCGGCGTCTACCAGAAGGACCACGGCTACGTCTTCGAGGTGTGGGCCGACGGCAGCGCCGATCCGAAGCCGATCAAGTGCCTGGGCCGTTACTCCCACGAGGCGCTGGCCGTCGACAAGGACCGCACCCGGATCTACCTCTCCGAGGACGCCGACGCGCCCAACGGTCTCTTCTACCGCTGGACGGCGCCGCACGGCGTGAAGCTGGGCCCGGGCGTGCTCACCCGCCTCGCGCCGAACGCCGGCGTCCTCGCCGCGATGCAGATCATCATGGATGACGGTTCGGTGTTGCCGGACGTCGCGTACCTGACCTCCGCCCAGCTGGGCCGCCCCTTCCCGGTCCGGTGGATCGAGGTGCCGGACCGCGACGCGCGCAGCAAGTCGGTGCGCGAGCAGTTCGCCGACGGCCAGGTCACCCGCGGACGCAAGTTCGAGGGCGTGTGGGCCACCGACGAGGGCGTGTACGTGGTCAACTCCTACGCCTGGGACGAAGGTGACCTGCCGGCGGACGCGGCGCCGCACGACGGAATGGTCTGGTTCTACAACTTCCGGAACCAGACCATCCAGCTGGTGACGTACTTCCCGCACCAGACCGCCTCCGAGGAGGGTGCGCCGGTCAAGTACACCGACCTCACCTTCGACGGCCCGGACAACGTGACAGTCACCCCGTGGGGAAGCCTCGTGCTCGCCGAGGACGGCACGGGCGCCTCGCACGTGCTCAGCACGATCCCGGGCGGGCCCACCTACGCGATCGCCCGCAACCAGCTCAACGACTCGGAGTTCTGCGGGCCGACCTTCAGCGCGGACGGCAAGGTGCTCTTCGTCAACATGCAGGACCCGGGCCTCACCCTGGCCATCACTGGCCCGTGGGAGAAGTACCTGGGCTGAGCGAGCCCGAATGGGGGGCCGGGCGACCTCGCCCGGCCCCCTTCAGGCTCGGCCACACTCAGGGGACGCGCGGCAACGCCAGCCAGTCCTGCCAGGTGATGTCGCGGCCCAGATAGCGGGGCTGGCGGAACGGCCAGTCCGCGGCGATCCACCGCGGCACCAGCGCGTCGACCGCGGCCTCCACCTCGCTGCCCACCAGGTCGTCCACCACCCACCAGGAGACCTCCGCGTCGGAGCCGGTGCGCTCCGGCGGGTCGATGTAGACGCAGCCGAGGATCGCCGTCTCCCCCTCGTCCAGCAACGCGTAGTTGAACGACTGGTGCGCGGCGATCTCCTTCTCGTGGCGCAGCAGGTCGACGCGATCCTGTTCGTAGGTCATCGTCTCGCTGGGCCACCCCCAGGCCGGGCCGAAGATCTCCCACAGGCGTTCACGGGAGCCCATCACGGCGGGGTAGTCGATCGAGGTGTCCGACTCGCGAATCGGCCGCAGATGCAACGCGGTGTCAGGCACCGGCACGTGGACGGGGTGGACGAACTCCTCGGGCAGCCAGGTCATGAGGGCCGAGGCTAGCGCCCCCGGCCGGAGCCCGGCCGTTCAGGAGAGACAGAACTCGTTGCCCTCGACGTCCTGCATGTTGAGGCACGATTCGTTCTCTTCGTCGGCGAGCAACAACTGCCCGCGTACAGCGCCGAGCGGGATCAGCCGGGCGCATTCGGCCTCAAGGGCGGCCAGGCGCTCTTCGCCCACGAGCCCGGTGCCGACCCGCACGTCGAGGTGCACCCGGTTCTTGACGACCTTGCCCTCGGGCACCCGCTGGAAGTACAGCCGCGGACCCACCCCCGAAGGGTCACTGCACGCGAACCACGAACCCTGCTCGGAACTGACATCGTCCCAGGTGGCGCACTCCTCCGGGGGCGGCGACGGGACGTACCCCAACACCTCGCACCAGAAACGACCGACGCGCACAGGCTCGGCGCAGTCGAAAGCCACTTGGACCTGCTTGACTGACATCCGTTCACTTTAAAGGTTCGTGCCGTCGCCGCTTTCCCGTACCCCCTGCTCCCGGCGCTAGGCGGTGGGGGTGACGCGCTGGCGGTGATAGTGGCGGGCGGCCTTGGCGCGGGCGCCGCACCCGTCCATCGATTCGGACCGACCAGGACCCGCAGACGTCAGTGCGTGCTCCGTGGCCGGGGTGCCGCTCCCCCGCCCGAGCGCTTGAGCAGGACCGCACCGCCGGCGATGAAGATGACGCCGAGGATCACCCCGACGAGGTTGCCCTGGGTCAGGCTGGAGACGATCCCCAGCACGCCCACGACGATCGCCAGCACGCCGAGGATCCGCATGGTGTAGCCACCGACAGACTTGACCCGTTCACTCGTCATGGTGTGCCTTCTGCCCAGCACGTCGATCCCGCAAACGGTGCGGCCGGGGAGATGTCACTCCACCTTGGTGAGAAGAGGTTTCCCCTTCTCGACGACGTACGTCGCCAGTTCGACCGCCACACCGTCGCCAACATTGCGCGCCTGGTGGTGCACACCGTATGGAACCGTCAGCGCGTCGCCGGGATTGCACACCATCGGCGGCTGCCCGTCGAGCCGATATTCCAGCGTTCCCTGCAGAACGCAGATGATTTCCTCACCCGGGTGGAAATGCTTGAACGGCGGCGAATCAGGCGTGAACTCCACCCGAGTCTGAATGACCTCCCGTCCGGGGATGCTGAGGTCGTGCCGCTGCAGATCGATCCGCCACAACCCGGGTGCGGACTCCACCGCTGTGGGGCTGATGCCCTCGGGTCGATCCGTGGTGCTCATGACGGCCTCCTGTAAGCCGTCGGGCTGACGGCCGCTACTTGGATTCGTGCATTCCCCGTCGAGGATAGGTAGCCGCAGGCGATCAGGGGCGCGGATGACGACACGGAGGATCGATTCCGTAGGTGCCGGGCGCCTAATCGGCTTGTGCCGTTTCCTGACGGCTGCTTCGCTGTTGCCCGTGACCGAGCTTCGTACGCCGCGACTGCGCCTGCACCCCATCGACACCGCAGAGGGTGAACGCATCGTCGGACGGCGCGCCGGGGCTGGCGACGACTGGGCCGAGGACTACCCCTTCGACGGTGACGTCCTCGGCGTCAGGGGCTTTCTCGCCGCCACTGCCGCCCACGGCGACCGTCGTCCATTCGGGCACTACCGGATCACCCGGGCCGCCGACGGAAAGGCCATCGGAGGAATCGGTTTCAAGGGTCGACCGGACAACGGCCGCATCGAGGTCGGTTACGGCCTCGCCCCGTCAGCGCGGGGGAACGGCTTTGCGGTGGAGGCGCTCGCCGCCCTGCTCGACCTCGCCGGCGAACACGGGTTGTCCCGCGTCGTCGCCGAGACCACCAACGACAACGTCGCTTCCCGGCGGACCCTCGAACGTGCCGGTTTCCGGCTCGTCGGCAGCAACGATGGCCTGTACCAGTACGAGGTACTCCTCCGCGCTTCCTCGGGACCGACCCCGACGCGATAGCCCGATCCCCCAGCGGCCTGCGGCAGCTGATCTCACCGACGTCGCAGCAGCCCTCGTTCGGTCAGGAAGGCGCGCAACGTCTCGGCGTCCTCGGCGGACATCAGCCAGCGTGGGATCACTGTCGCCGGCATCCGGTCGACGTACACGACCCAGAACTCCCCGACGTCCCGCACCTGGGCGACCCCGTCCCAGGCGATCCCGCCGGACTCCGAGCCGCTGCGCATCATGATGTTGTCATCGGTGATGTCGTAGGCACCCTCGACGGCGTAGCTGCCGGAGCGGCGTCGGGCGCGCGCCAGCACCCACGGTCGGTACAGCATCGACAGCACGCCAGCCACGAGCAGCGCGGTCCACAGCGGTGAACTCCGCTCGCCCCACCCGAACCCGCGCGAGACGACGAGACCAACGACCCCGACCGCCGTCAGGACCGCCCCGATATAGCCGAATCTGCGCAGCCGAACGTTGCCGAGCGCGGCGGCCACCCGGCCCGGGTAGGCGGGATCGGCGGGGATGTCGAAACGGATGTGCACGCCAGAACGATAGTGCTTCCGAACTCCGGCCAGGCGTCCCGGCACGCGCACCGGCGGCGGCAGCGGAAACACCGCGAGTTGCACCGGAAGTTGAACCCCCGACAGGTCGAGTCGCGGGGGGGGGCGGGGGGCCCGCCCCCGCCCCCCGCGGGGGGGCGGCGGGCCGCGGGCGGGGGGGGACTGCCGCG
>NZ_JBNCKM010000013.1:0-222058 GCF_049841535.1 Micromonospora sp. DT53 | reverse complement strand
GCGCCTGCGTAACCCCCTCTTTTTCCCCCTTATTTTCACCCCCCCACTGGTTGTGCGGGGGGGGGGGCGGGCCCCCCGCCCCCGCCCCGCCGAGGGTGCGCGACGGTCCGGCGGATAGGGAAGACTGCCGGGCATGGCTGATCTGAGCGACGCGAAGGCCGCGCTGCAGCACTACCTCCGGGAGACCCGCGAAGACCTCGTCTGGAAGCTCGACGGGCTCAGCGAACGGGAGGTCAGGCTGCCCCGCACGGCGACCGGCAACAACCTGCTGGGCGTCCTCAAGCATTGCCTCAATGTCGAAGCCGGCTACTTCGGGCCCACGTTCGGTCGCGAATTCCCGACGCCTGACGAGCTGGTCCCCATGGCGGCGTTCGACGCGGACCCGCAGGCAGACTGGTACGCCCGCGAGGACGAGACGAAAGACGGGCTGATCGATCTGTATCGCCGGGTCGGCGCGTTCGCCGACCAGACGATCGAGCAGCTACCTCTCGACGCGCCGGGGCAGGTGCCGTGGTGGCGGCCGGGTGGGCGGGACGTGACGCTACTGCGGATCATCATCCACGTGACCTGCGATCTCGCCCGGCACGCCGGGCACGCCGACGTCATGCGCGAGCAGCACGACACGGCGGTCGGCCTTCGACGGGACAACACCAACATCCCCGACGACTACGACTGGCCGGCGTATGTCAGCAAGCTGACGAAGCTGGCCGACCGCTTCGGATGATCGGGAAGGCTGTCGGCGTGCGAGACGACCTCGATCAGATCGAAGCGGCAGTCCTGGGCACGCCACTGGCCCGCCTGCCGATCGGGCACGGGCCGTCGGGCACCGTCCTCGTCGCCGATGTCGACCCCGGCCGTCTGCACGAGGTCTGGCAGGCCGCCGAGGCGCTGGTGCCGGTCATCGGACGCCGGCCCGTCCTGGTCACCGACGACTTCGACGACGCGCTGACGATCCGGTCCGAGCCCGAGCAGGGTCCGTCGGAGTCGGAGTTGCGCGCGTTCGCCGAGGCGGCGGCGTCTTCCGATCCCTGGCTTACCTACCGCCACCACGGCGAGGACCACCAGGTCGACGAGGACGAGATCGAGTTCTACGCGCGTGGCACGACCGGCGTCGACCTGACCGCCCTGGTGCCGGACGTGGTGCTGCCGACGCCGCGCCCGGTGCTGGAGCGGACGCTGTACGACCGGCTGCTCGCCGACGCCGACCTGCATGCCCAGGTGCTCGGCAACGTGCGGCTCGTGACGCAGACCGACTACTGGTACGAGCCGGACAGCGTCCTGCTCATGTTGCTGCCCACCAGCGACGTCCGCAGGTCGGCGTACTGGGTGGACTTCTTCGGCGCCCTCACCGAGGAGGATCGGCAGGGGCTCGCCGAGGTGCTGGCACGGTGGCGGCACCGGTGGGATGCCCGCCTGGTCGCGTCGTGGGGCACCATGTTGCAGTTTCAGGTGGGTCGTCGCCCGACACCGGGTGACGAGGCGTGGGCCGCCGCCGGTCAGCTCAAGGCGCTCGCTCCGGACCTCGAACTGAGCCAATGGGAGGTCGCCGTCGCCCTACCGGCCGGTGACGCGTGGTTCGTCCACAACCGCCCCTGACCACCCGGCGACGCGGCACCACCCGCTATTCCGGTTGCGCGGTTGCCGGCCTCGCGATCTGTGTGACCCCTTCCTGGCGCAGTTCGAGGACGTAGGGCTGGTCGTCGGTCCGGACGAACCGAACCTCCAGGTCGAGGCCCGGGTGTCGGTAGCGACCGTCCGGGTCCGCCAGGAGGACAACCGGTTGCGGGGCAGCGGCGGCGGCGAAGGTCAGCTGACCGTCGGCGACCGCGATGTCGATCGCGTAGTCGTCGTGCAGGACGTATCGGCCCGTCACGTCACCAAGCGGCGCGGCGGTGATCCTCGTGGTGGCGTACCGGCGGTCTGCGGCGGCACGGATGCTGACCAGCAGTTCCCAGCCATCCTCCGAGTTGGTCATCGCGGCGACCGCGGTGCCGCTGTCCGGCCACACGTAGGAGAAGCAGGTGTAGCCGACGTTCAACCCGGTGTGTCCGAAACGCCGACGCCCGCCGCGCTCGTCGAGTTCGGTGCCGAGCCCGTAGGCGCCGCCGGTAATCTGCGGTGTCCACATCTGGATGGCCAGGTCACGGGTGAGCAGCTTCGAGTCTCCCGAGGCCGCCCGGGCGATCTCGAGGTCGAGCCGGAGCAGGTCGGTCGGGGTGCTCCACAGGCCGGCCGCAGCCAGCTCCGGTTGCGTTCGCCAGCCGCCAGGAACCCTGGTGCCGCCGACGTGGTGGCCGTGCGCCACCTGATCCGGTCGCTGGTGCGGAAACCGCTGGTCGAAGCTGCTGTCGGCCATGGCCAGTGGTTCCAGCACCAGGGTTCGCAGGAGCTCCTCGAACGGGGTTCCGGTCGCGTCCACCATCAGCTGCTGGAGCACCGAGTAGTGGCTGCCCGAGTACCGGAAGCGGCTACCCGGCAAGAGCGTGCGCCGGACCGGTGGAGTGGTCGTCGCGCCGCTGCCTTCCAGGACCTGCACCAGCGACGGGGCGCGATCCGCGGCATAGCCGCGGTACCAGGTGTCGGACAACCCCGCCGTGTGCGCCAGCAGCTGTCGTACCGTGACCCCGTGCTGGCCTTCGCGGTCCGGTAGGCGCCACGAGGTGAGGTACTCGTCGATGTCGGCGTCGAGATCCAGGACACCGGCCTGGACCAGGAGCAGCGCGCCGAACGCCGCGACGTGCTTACTGATCGAGCAAGCCGCGAAGGCGGTGCTCCGGGTCACCGGCGTCGACGTCCCGCCGGCCAGGACGCCGAACCCCGCCGCCCACACCTGCCCGCTCACGTGCCCGACGGCGATGCTGACCCCCGGCACGTCATAGCTGCTCATCAGATCAGGCAACGCCGCGATGTCCGGTGAGAGCCGCCCGGACGACACCTGTCGGTCAAGCTGGCCCAGCAACGACACCCAGTCCTGAGGTGAGTCCACGACGTCGATTCTCGACCGCGCCCACCGGTGGATCAACTCCAGTCAACCGGCGGGCTCGTGACGGTACGAGAGACCGCCCGGATCAGATCGAGCGGCTGCTCGGTCCAGTGGGAGGCGAGGACGAGTTCCCGGGCCGGATCGACCCACAGCAGGTGTCGTCCGCCGTTGCCCCGAGCGCTGCGGCCGGTCGCCGGGGCCCCGGGCCACGGCGCCTGCTCATCGTTGAGCCACCACAGATAGCCGTACTCCCGTTTGACCGGGCACGGCGCCCAGGACTGGTCGACCCATTCGGCGCTCAGCAGCCGGGTCCCGGCATGGGTGCCCCGGTTCAGGAAGAGCTGCCCGATCAGGGCCAGGTCCCGGGCCGGGACGATCAGTCCGCCGCCCCAGTGCGCGCCGCCGGAGACCACCTCGATCTTGCGGCCGTCGAGGTCGACGACGCTCGTCCGGTACCCGTGCCACGACCACCGGTCGGAGGCGCCCAGCGGGTCGAGGACCCGCTCCCGCAGCACGTCCGGCAGCGTCCTGCGAAACAGCAGCGTCAGCGCGTACGCGAGCAGGTTCATCCGCACGTCGTTGTACGCCCACCCCTGGCCCGGGGGCGTGCCGTGCACCTCGGTCCCCTCGCGGAAGCTCTGCGCGTCGACGCTCGTCGGCTTGCCCCACAGCTCGCCCTCCCACTGGCTCGACTGCTGCAGCAGATGACGCCACGTGATCAGCTCGTTGTGCGGCCCCCGGAACTCGGGAATGTCGACGACCTGGTGCACCGGTTGGTCCGGCACCAGCAGCCCGTCGTCGAAGGCCAGGCCGGCCACCACCGAGACGACCGACTTGGTGACGCTGAACGCCATCTCCGGGACGTCCGGGTCGCCCCAGGCCGCGACCTCCCGACCCGCGACCCGGACCACACCACTGGCCCCACTGGCGGCGAGCAGCGGGCCGACGACCTCGCGGTGACTCGTGTCGGAGACCTGTGTGGCCAGGTAGGTGTCGATGTCGGCGGCGGCACTTGTCCACCGGGCGCCGAACTCCTGGACGACCCGCCCCAGCCGCTGCCGATCCACCGACACGTGACCCATGCCCAGCAGTGTCCAACGCCCCCGCCACCGGTGGGGCGAGCTGTGACCGGCCGCATAGGATCGGCCGACCGTACGCCGGACCTGAGGAGCGTCCCGGATGACCCTGCTGGAGCGTCTGCACCGGGCCGGTATGCGTGAGGTCGTCACGGTGCAGCCGGTGACGGGCGGGCTCGCGGCGCTCGCGGGCATCGCCACCCGCCGGGCTGCTCCGCCGGTGTTCGTCAAGGCCTTCGCCGACCCGCTAGCTGACGACGTCTTCGTCGCCGAGGCCGAGGGGCTGGCCGCCCTGCGCGAGCTCGGTGGCGTGGCGACACCCGAGGTGGTCCTGGCGGATCAGGACCTGCTGGTGCTGTCGGTGTTGCGCGCGAGGCCGCGGAGCGAGGTCTTCTGGGAGCAGGTCGCGCACCTGCTCGCCCACCTGCACCTGAGCACGACCCATCCTCGCTTCGGCTGGCACCGCGACAACTGGCTGGGCCGTCGCCGGCAGATCAACACGTGGAACGACGACGGCTTCGCGTTCTTCGCGGAGCACCGGCTGCTTCGCTGGCTCGATCAACCCCGCGTCGAGGCGGCGCTCGACGCGGAGGACCGAGCGGCGTTGGAACGGCTCTGTGACCGGCTGCCCGACCTGCTGCCGGTCCGGCCGGCGTGCCTGACGCACGGTGACCTGTGGGCACAGAACGTCCTGGCCACCGCGGACGGACAGCCGGCGCTGATCGACCCGGCGGTGTCCTACACGTGGGCCGAGGTCGACCTCGCGCACGTGTGGTCCACCTCGCCCCCGCCCGAGGCGCGACGGATGTTCGAGGTCTACGCGGAGTTGACCTCGCTCGACGGCGACTGGGAGACCCGCATGCCTGTCATCCAGCTGCGACAACACCTCGCCGTGCTGGCCCAGTTCGACGACGACTGGGGCGCTGCCGATCAGATCCGTGCCGTCGTTGCCCCGTTCCGGACACGATCCTGACCGGAGGCCCGGCCGCCGAGGCCCGCGAGCGGAGCGGGGGTCGGGCCCTCCATTACGGTGACCCCTGGAATGGGGGGTGGGCATGGCTCCGGAAGTGTCGCCGCGAAGGGCCAGGGCCGTGCTCGTCGCGCTGTCCCTCGCCGCGTTCGCCTTCATCACGACCGAGTTGCTGCCCGTCGGTCTGCTGACCCACATCGCCCCCGACCTCGACCGGTCCCGCTCACAGGTGGGTCTGCTGGTCAGTGGGTACGCCGTCGTGGTGGTGCTGGCCTCCGTGCCGCTGACCCGGCTGACCCAGCGGATCCCCCGGCGGCACCTGCTCGGCGGCACGATGCTCCTGTTCGCCGCCGCGAACGCCGCCGCCGCGCTCGCGCCGACGTACGCCGTGCTGGCCGGCTCCCGCCTGGTGACCGCCCTCGCCCAGGCGCTGTTCTGGTCCATCGCCACGGCGACCGCGATCGGGCCGTTTCCGGTAGCGGTGCGCGGTCGGGCGGTGGCGCTGTTCGCGACGGGGGCGACGCTCGCCCCGGTGCTCGGCGTACCCCTCGGCACCTGGCTCGGGCAGCAAGCCGGCTGGCGCGCGGCGTTCGCGGTGCTCGCCGGGGTCGGTCTGGCGATCGCCGCCGCGGTGCTGGTCCTGCTTCCCTCCTATCCCCCGGCCGCCGGCGGCGCCGCCCGGGGTTCCGCACCGGACGGGCGGCGCTTCGCCGTGTTGTTGATCGCCACCGCCCTCGGCATCGGCGGCTTCATGACCCTGCAGACCTACGTGACGCCGTTCCTGCTCGACGTCAGCGGCTTCGCCGACGCGGTGCTGGCGCCGCTGCTGTTCGTCTCCGGCGTGGCCGGCGTCGTCGGCACGCTGGTCGCGGCCCGGACGCTGGACACCCGACCGATCGCTTCGCTGCTGACGCCGCTGAGCATCGGCGCGGTCTCGCTGCTCGGGCTGTACGCGCTCGGCGCGCTCCGGCCGGGTGTGGTCGCGTTCCTCGCCGGGATCGGCCTCGCGTACGCGGCGTTCGGCTCCGCCGTGCAGAGCCGGATGCTGCAACTGGCCCCGGGCAGCACCGACATCGCGTCGGCAGGTGTCAGCACCGCCTTCAACGCCGGCATCGCCGGCGGATCACTGCTCGGCGGCGCCCTCCTGCCCGCCTCGGGGGCACGCCCGCTGGCACTCGCCGGCGGGCTGCTGACGCTGGCCGCACTCACGCTGCTGGCCGTGGACACGCGTCGCGGCCGCGTCGTCCGGTTGGAGCCGACCGTCGCTCGTCCCCCGGCTACGCGCCGGCCGGGTCCGCCTGCGGTCGGAAAACCTTCCGGGCCGGCGGTCACCCACCGCCTCCGCTGACCGCCGCCATCATGATCAGACTGCGCCGCCGCCGTCGACTCATCAGCGCGAAACAGGCGGTGAGCACCACCAGCTCCAACTCGGCCCACTCGCCGGTGACGTCGACGCGGATCGGCCCGCCCAGCCGGCCGGGGAGGCGCACCGCGAGGCGGTGCCCGTCGCGTACCAGCTCACCACCGTGATGGCCGGGGGCCCAGTGCGCCACCCCGCCGGGCCCCGGCACGTGCGACCGGCCCGGGTCGAGCCGCACCGGCACGCCGTGCTCGCCCCAGGCCGTGAACCCGATCCGTCGGCGGCCGGTCGGTTCGACAGTCCAGAGGCCGGTGCCGGTGCGGATCTCGCCGCACCTCCAGGTCCAGCCGGTACGCAGCACGGCGCGCGGCGCGGAGTCGAGGACGAAGGCCCCGTCCTGCTTGCGTACGGTCAGCGCGGTCATCGGGTCGCCTCGTCGAGGCGCGGCCGCGGCAGGCCGACGATGAGGATGACGCCGACGCTCAGGTGCAGCAGCGCGAGGGTCGCCTTCGCTCCCCCACCGACGCCACTCGGTGGCCCGACCACGAGCGACAGCAGCAGCACCGCTACCGCGATCGAGGTCCACCAGACACGGGAGCGGTTGGTGCGGGGTTCCAGCAGCGCGAGCAGCGCCCAGCCGGCCAGTGCCGCGACCACGGCGGCCACGACGACCGCGGCCACCGTGACCTGCCGGGTCGCGCTTCCGGATCTGACCGCCAGGTCGACACCGGCCGCCGCGTGCAGGAGCGCGAACTCGGCCACCGCCGCCACGATCGCGCCGGCCGCCACCGCGGCTCGTCTCAGGAGAAGGTTGTTCGTCATGGTCCGAGTCTGCGGACCGGACCGGGCCGGACACGTCGGTCCAGACGCCGTGGCGGGTACGTCTGCCGACGCCTCGGCGTACTACCAAAGGAGGTGGTCCGGCGGGCCGCGAGCCCAGTAACCTGCGCGATGTGGATGCGGCGACGTGCGAGGTCAAGCCGCCGCGGACGTGGCGTTCCGTCCCGGTGGCCGTGACGACGGTGGCGATCGGCGTCCTCGTCGCGACCATGCTGTGGTCGGCCACCCGTGCCAGCTCCGCCGGCCTGGTCGGCGTCGACGTCGGGCTGGCGGTGGCCGCCCTGGCCCTCGTTCCGGTGGTCGTCCGCCGCCCGCAGATCGGCGGCGTGCTGGCCGGCCTGCTCGTCGCGCTGTCTCCGGTGGCCACGCCGGTGGCCAGCTTCGCGGTGCTGTTCACCGCCCGCAACAGGCCGTTTCGGCACGCGGCGGCGGTGGCGGTGGTCGGCGTGGCGGGCGAGGCGGTGCAGGCGTTCTGGCGGCCGGTGCCCAGCCTGCCGTACGGGTGGCGGCTGCTGCTGATGGCGATCGCGTACGCGGCACTGCTCGGCTGGGGCACCTGGGCGCAGGCCCGCAACGCCCTGCTGGCGGCGCTGCGGGACCGGGCCCGGCGGGCCGAGCAGGAGCAGGAACGACGGGTCGGCGAGGCGCGGGCGGCGGAGCGCAGCCGGATCGCGCGGGAGATGCACGATGTGCTGGCCCACCGGCTGTCCCTGCTGGCGGCGGCCGCCGGCGCGATGGAGTACCGGCCGGACGCGCCGCCCGAGCGGCTCAGCGCCGCCGCCGGGGTGATCCGGGCCAGCGCGCATCACGCGCTCGACGAGCTGCGCGAGGTCATCACGCTGCTGCGCAGCGACGACGCCGAGTCGCCGACGGACGCACCACCCGGGCAGACCCTCGCCGACCTGCCGCGCCTGGTCGACGAGGCGCGGGCCGCCGGGCAACAGATCGAGGTCGACGACCCGCTCGGCCCGCCGGTCGAGATTCCTCCGACGGTTGGCCGCACCGCGTACCGGATCGCGCAGGAGGCACTGACCAACGCCCGAAAGCACGCCGCCGGCCAGCCGGTCCGGCTGGTGCTCGGCGGCGCGCCCGGCTCCGGCCTGAGCATCGCGGTGAGCAACCCGACCACGCCCGACAGCGGCGCCACCGGCAGCGCCGGTACCGGCCTGATCGGCCTCGCCGAACGGGCCGCGCTCACCGGCGGTCGCGTCGCCCACCACGTCGACGCCACGGGTCGCTTCCACCTGACCGCGTGGCTGCCGTGGCCGACGTGACCGGCCCGATCCGGGTCGTCATCGTGGACGACGATCCCCTCGTCCGGGGAATGCTCACGCTGATGCTCGACGGCGCCGACGGGATCGTCGTGGTGGGCGAGGCCGCCGACGGCGCCACCGCGATCACCGCGGTGGACCGGCACCTGCCCGACGTGGTGCTGATGGACATCAGGATGCCCGGCGTCAACGGCATCACCGCCACCGCGCGGCTGCGCCGCCGCCACCGGCCACCCGAGATCATCGTGCTCACCACGTTCGACACCGACGAACACGTGCTGCGAGCCCTCCGCGCCGGCGCGAGCGGCTTCCTGCTCAAGGACACCCCGCCCGAGCAGATCAGCCAGGCGGTCCGCGCGGTCGCGGCCGGCAACCCGATGCTGTCTCCGGGGGTGACGCGCCGGCTCATGCAGCGGGTCGCGTCCGGGGCCGAGTCGTACGAGCAGGCACACGAACGGTTGGCCCTGCTCACGCCCCGGGAACGCGACGTCGTGCTGGCCATCGGGCAGGGACGCTCCAATGCCGAGATCGCCAGCGGGCTGCTGATGAGCGTGACGACGGTGAAGGCCCACGTCTCGCACATCCTGACCAAGCTGGATCTCGACAACCGTACCCAGATCGCCCTGCTCGCCCACGACGGCCGGCTCCTCTGACCGGCGCCGTGGGTCAGGCCAGCACCGCTGGCAGGACGAGGAGGGCGAAGCGGAGCACCCGCCCGGAGAGGCACGCGCCGGCGAACTCCCAGCGTCGAAGGCCCGCGGTGCCCGCGGCGAGGCTGACGACGGCCAGCGGTGGAACCCCGACCGCGGCGGAGACCAGCACGGTCGGCAGGGCGGTGCGGCGGCGGGAGAGCCAGCGCCGGATCGGCTCGGTCCACCGTGCGGCCCGGTCCGCCGCGCGACCTGACCTCCTCCGTTGCGCGACCTTGCGGAACAGTCGTCCGGATCCACGTCGCGCCGACTCGAAAAGGAGCAGCTTGCCGACGGTCTGCCCGAGCGCCAGAGCGACCACGGCGACCAGCGCGTGGCCTCCACGTTGCCCGGCGACCACCGCGTAGGCCTCGGCGTTGACGACCGGGACGAGCGCCGACGCGAGACCGTAGCCGAGCGCCGCCGCGGCCTCGGCGAGGCCGCTCACGCCCGGCCGTCCCGTTCGAGTAGCCGGACCACCGCTGCCACCGACCACAGCTTGACCGCGACGACGGCGACCGCGATGCCCAGCGCGAGCGCGTACTGGCCGAACGCGATGGCGCCGATGACCCCGGCGGTGTTGGCGACCTTGGCCAGCGGCGACCAGTTCAACGCCCATACCCGCCGGTCGACCAGGTGGAAGTAGTTGGGGCTGAGCACGGGCCAGCACAGGAACGCCAGCGACAGCATGGTGTCCAGCACCAGGAAGGAGAGCAGGAAGACCACTGCCACGACCGCGACGTCCGGCACGAGGGAGACCAGGCCCACGCAGAGTACGGCGGTGCACGCGCGGTCGCTCACGATGTCGAAGACGGCCCCGGCTCGGGTCTCCTGTCCGAGCCGGCGGGCGGCCCAGCCGTCGAGCACGTCACCGATCCAGTAGATACCGTACGATACCGCCATCAATGCCACCGACCCGGAGACGAGGGCCACGATACCGACGGTGACCGCGGCGACCGTGCGAATGGCGGTGATGTAGTTGGGAACCGTACGAAGAGGGCCGACGGTGAGGGCGGCGCGGGAGTCAACGAGAGTCACCTCCGCAGCGTCGCCCGGTGAACGTTCTCGCGGAACGTGCCGCGGTGCCGATCTGGTCCCGAGGGTGGTACCAGGGTGCCGGCCGATCCGGTACCTGGGTACTGGCCGGCCTTCCGGCTGGTCGCGGAGACTGTCCAGGTGATGACTGGAATCCGCGAATGGTCGCGCGACCCCGAGCGAGTGCGCCGGCTCGCGTACGGTGCGACCGGCTTGATCATCGCCGCCGTGGTCACCACGGTCGACGGGGGCCTCTCCGTTCCGGCGGGTTGGGCGTGGCTGGTGCTGCCGGTCGGCCTCGGAGCCATCACGCTGAGCCCCCACTACCGGGCCCTGGTCTTCGCGGTCTGCGCCGGGTTCGTGGCGGTGGTGAGCACCGGAGAATCGGTGCAGTTGGGCCTCGCGGCCGCCGGCCTCGTGTTCGTCTCGATCTGCGCAGACCCGGCCCGACGGCCATGGATGGGCTGGGTGGGTGGCCTGATCGGCGCCGCTGGCGCCCTCGCTGTCGCGCTACTGAACCAGCGAGGGCTGTACGAGCAGCCGTTCGTCTTCGTGGCGGCCGGCTTCCTCCTGGCGACCCTGTTGCGGTCGTGGTCGCACGGCTACGCCCTCAGACAGGAGACGGACCAGCTGCGCGGCCAGGCCGCCTGGCTCGAGCAGCGCACCAACCTGGCCCGCGAACTGCACGACGTGGTCGGTCACCACGTCACCGCGATGGTGGTGCAGGCCGAGGCAGGCCAGCTCGGTGACGACCCGGGGGCGGCGCTGCGGGCGGTCGCGGACAGCGGACGCACCGCGTTGAGCGAGCTCGACGCGCTCGTCGTACACCTGCGCGATCCCGACGCGGCGATCGCGGTGAGCGCACCGCCGCGCCTGTCCGACATCGACGAGCTGCTCGCGCAGCCGCTGCGCCAGCAGGGCGTGACGGTGCGGGTGCAGCTGGACCCCGAACCGGGCCTGGACGAGATCGGCGTGTTGACCGTCTACCGCATCGCCCAGGAAGCCCTCACCAACATCGCCCGCCACGCGAAGGCCACGGCGGCCTGGGTCGAACTGGTCCGCGTCGGCGATCACGCCCGCCTGCGCGTCAGCGACGACGGCATCGGACCGCCCCGCACACCCACCAGCGGCTCGGGCCTGCTCGGCATCGGGGAGCGGGTGTCCGCACACGGTGGGAGCTGGGAGCTGAGCCAGCGCCCCGGCGGCGGCACGATGGTGCAGGCCAACCTGCCGGTGGCGAACCCGTGATCCGGGTCGCGATCGCCGACGACCAGGAGCTGGTCCGGGACGGCTTCAGCCTGATCCTGCGATCTCAACCCGACATCCAGGTCGCGGCCGAGGCGGCCGACGGCCGGCAGTTCCTCGACGCGGTACGCCGCGACTCGCGCATCGACGTCGCCCTCGTCGACATCCGCATGCCGGTGCTCGATGGCCTGCAAGCCACCCGCGAGCTGGCCACGATCCCGCACGCCCCGGCCGTCATCGTCGTCACGACTTTCGACGACGACGCCTACGTCCTGGACGCCATCGCCTCCGGCGCACGCGGATTCTTGCTCAAGCGGTCCAGCGCCCGCGACCTGATCGCTGCGGTGCGCACCGTCGCGGCCGGCGAGGCGGTCCTCTCCGCCGAGGTCACGGGTGCCGTACTCGACCGGGTCCGCGCGACCGGCCCAGCCACCCGCGTGGGCCTGGCGGCCTACCAGCTGACCGCTCGGGAGACCGACGTGCTCGCCCTGATCGGCGCCGGGCTCAACAACAACGAGATCGCCGAACGCCTCTACCTGTCGATGAGCACCGTCAAGACCCACGTCACAAACGTGCTGGCCAAGACCGGCAGCCGTGATCGTGTACGCGCCGCCATAATGGCGATCCAGGCCGGCCTCGCCCCGTGAGTCAGGAGTCGGCGTGTGCCAGCCGGCGCTCCGGGCTGGCCTGCCAACCTCCGAACAGCGGCCTCGCCAGGAAGGCGACGAAGAAGGCCGACGCGATCGTCAACACCACGGCCACCGGAGCGACATGCTCCGCCTGCCACTCGAAATCACCCGCGGTGATGCTCCTCTGATCGATGCCGAAGATATCGAACCACGGCAGAAGCGAGGCCGGATACCACAACGGCGCGTACGAGTACGGCAGGCCAACACCACCGTTGAGCGTCCAGTAACCGGCCCCGTCGTAGATCAACGCACTATTGACGACGACCGCCACATCACAGGCGACCAGAGCGGCGACGCACAGCAGCACAGTGGCACCCCTGCCATGCCCCCACCTCGCCAGCCTGCTCGACAGGAATGCGCCCAGGCCGAGGAGCACCGCCCAGACACCGCCGGTGAGCGCCTCGATCGGCAGGTACTCGGTACGCAATCCGTGCACGAGGAGCACAAGGAGCAGCACGGTCGCCGTCCACATCAGAGTGAGCTGCGCGGCCATCGACCGTTTTGAACCCATGCCGCGACGCTACCGTAGATCGATGCGGGTTTGCGGCACCACATCCGGCGGGGCAGCGTGAACTGACGCGGTCCGCGGCTGACGGGTCGTAGGGTTTCCGATATGGCACAACGAATCGTCAGCGTATGGCAACCGTTCTTCCTCTCCAGCGAGAGTCAGCGCGCGGCCGTCGAGGCCGCGACCGAGTTGGAGCAACTCGGCTATTCACGGATCTGGTTCTCCGGCGGTTTCGGAGAGAACGTCGCCCCACGCTTCCGGGAGATCCTGGACGGGACGACGGGCATCGGGGTCGCGTCGGGGATCGTGAGCATCTGGCACTCGTCGCCCCCCGAGGCGGCGGCGTTCGTCCAGGACGCGCAGCGGGCACACCCCGGCCGGTTCCTGCTCGGTCTCGGCGCCAGCCACGCGGTGCTTGTGGAGGGCAGCGGCACGGACTATCGCAAACCGTACTCAAGAATGGTGAACTACCTGGACGGCCTCGACGCGGCCGGGGTTTCGCCCGAGCGGCGCATCCTGGCCGCACTGGGCCCGCGGATGCTCGAACTCTCCCGCGACCGTTCCGCCGGGGCGCACCCGTACTTCGTCCCTGCCGAGCACACCGCCGAGGCCCGCGCGGCGATCGGACCCGACCGGCTGCTCGCCCCCGAGGTCGCGGTGGTCCTCGACACGGACGCCACCACCGCGCGCGCCACCGCCCGGCAGTACACGAGCGGGTATCTGGCACTGCCGAACTACACAAACAACCTGCGGCGTTTCGGCTGGACCGACGAGGACTTCGCCGCCGGGGGCAGCGACCGCCTCATCGACGCCCTGATTCCCTGGGGCACCGTCGAGAACGTGGCGGCCGGGCTGGAGAAGCACTACCAGGCCGGGGCTGACGAGGTGGCGATCCAGGTGCTCAACGGCGGCGACGCCACGGCATTTCCCGCCGACGCGTTCCGCGCCCTCGCCGCGGTCCTGATCTGACCCGTCGGCCGCAGCGGGAGGCGCTGGAGGGAGCGTGGAATCGACGGGCGGGACTTCCCGCCCGGTGGCATCATCGAGCCATGCCTGTGGTCGAAGTTGTTCTTGGTGACATCACCAGCGAGGACGTCGACGCCGTCGTGACCGCCGCGAACGAGTCGCTGTTGGGTGGCGGCGGTGTCGATGGGGCGATTCACCGGGCGGCGGGGCTGCGACTGGCCCGGGCGGGGGCGGCGCTGGCCCCGTGTGATCCCGGCGACGCGGTCGCCACACCGGCCTTCGACCTGGACCCACCAGTACGTCATGTCATCCACACCGTCGGCCCGATCTGGGAAGGCGGCGGCCACGGTGAGGCTGACGTGCTGAGGTCGTGCTATCGGCGCAGCCTCGAAGTTGCCGACGAGATCGGCGCCCGCAGCGTCGCGTTTCCCGCCATCGCCACTGGTGTATACGGTTTCCCGGCCGACCAGGCAGCGAGGATCGCAATCTCGACCATCAGGGCGACACCGACGAAGGTCGAGCGTGTTCGCCTCGTCGCCTTCGACGAAGCCACCTGCGAACTGCTGACCGAGGCGCTTCAGGGCTGACGAGGCGCCCCTCTCATCCATCGTCCGGCGTCGGCCCATCGTCGTCCTCTGTGGCACACTTCCCGACATGGCCATCCAGCGAAGGGACCGTGCCGCGTAAGCGACCCGGGGCGCTACGCGCCGCCACACCCAGTCGTCGACAGGTGCACGAATCCCGTGCCCATTTGCACGGCATTTCCGGCAAGGCCGTCGCCGACGTCGTTCGGCTGGAACGCCACCACAACCGCTTGCACCCCGGTGATGTCGGCCGGGCCCTCCGGGGTTGGACCGACAAGGCGCGCGGCCCGGCCCGCGATCTGCTGGACGAATTCGGCGGGTGTCCCTGCGGTTGCACCTCGGACCATCGAAGGTTGCTGGACATCGCTCTGCGATCGCTGACCGGAAGAACGGCGCGGGAGCTGCGGCGGGTCGTCGATGCGGCCGATGATCTGTTCCTCAGTCGAACCCTGCCCAATCCCTGGGCCGATCCCCGCGACCCTTGGTGGGAACAGCGGATCTGAGCCCGAGAGGTGCCGGTCTCCATCGTTCGCGTCGAGATGGCGCGACGTGGCGACGCGGCTGTTCGGGCGATGGGTTGCGGACTTGGCTGGTGGGTAAGACCTGAATGTCGGGCACCTGGGTACGCTGCACCGGCGGTGCCTCAGCCCAATCCCCACCGTGCCGGCCACCCGCACCGACCGGCGGCACCACCTGTCGTTCCCGAATCCGCAGACGAGAGGCGAGACCACAAGATGACCGCCGTACCAGGCCAACGGTCTACTGCTGCTGCGGGCCCGGCGGCCGTCGAGCAAGCGGCGGAGGAGGACCTGCGGGCGTTGTTCGGGCAGTCCATCGCCGTCTTCGCGGCTCTGGCGGGGCCGGCGCACCTGGTGGAGACGGCGAACCCGGCGTTCTTCGCCACCATCGGCGAGGAACGGGCCCGCGTCGGGGTCACGCTCACCGAACTGATGCCTGAACTGGCCGGTCAAGGATTCATCGCGCTACTGGACCAGGTCTTCCGCACGGGTGAGCCCTACACCGGCCGTGACGTCCAGGTGATGTTGGGCAGCGGCCCGGAGGCGCGGGAGGCGTTCTTCGACTTCACCTATGAGCCGCGCCGGGACGCCGACGGCAACGTGACAGGTATTCGCGTGCTCGGTGTGGAAACCACGCAGGTCAAGCATGCCCAACGGCTGATGGCCGAACACCGTGCCCTGCTGGAGCAGATCGCCCGCCAGGCACCTCTGACCGAGGTGCTCGACGGGATGGCCCGCTGTATCGAGAATCTCGCACCGCAGGAGGTGCTCGTCTCCGTCCTGCTCGCCGATCCGGACGCCCGACACCTGCGCCACGGCGCCGCGCCGAGCCTGCCCGACTTCTACAACCAGGCCATCGACGGCATCGCGACCGGTGAAGGTGTCGGCTCGTGCGGCACCGCCGCCCACCGGCGGGAGCCAGTCATCGTCACCGACATCGCCACCGATCCGTTCTGGGACGACTTTCGGGGCCTGGCCGACCAGGCCGGGCTGGCGGCCTGCTGGTCCACACCGATCCTGGCCCGCGACGGCGGCCTGTTGGGCACCTTCGCGATGTACCACCGCATCCCGCGGGTCCCGCAGGACACCGACCTTGCCCTCGCCCGGCTCTTCGCCGGCACCGCGGCCCTGGCCATCGAACGCCACCACATCGAGCAGGCGAAACTCGCCGCCGAGGCACGCGCCAAGTCAGCCAACGACGAGCTGGCCAAGGTGCTGCGCGTGGAGCGGGAACTGCGCGCCGAGGCTGAGCAGCGCGCGGCCGCCGCCGCGGAACTCGCCACCCAGATGCGTGCCGCCGCCGCCGCGCAGGCCGCCACGCCGCACCCCGAGCACTGCCAGCTCGGTGGTGCCGCCGGGTGCGCCGCGCCGGCCGAGATCAAGATCGCCGATTCGTGGGGCGACGCGGCGTGGGGCTGCCCCGCCCACGTCGAAGAGGCCATCCTCAACGTACGGTCGGTGTTCATCGCCAGCGAGGAGCTCGGCGGCCTGACCGCGTACCTCAACCGCTGATCGCTCGTGATAGGCACTGCGGCTGCTTCTGATCCCTCCGGGTTACTTTGATCAGCGTCGTACGATGGGTGGGTTGCGATGCGCCCGTTCCTAGGAGTTGCCGTGCCCCGCCCTCGTAGTGCCGCCCGGACTGTGGAGCACCCCGACCTGTCCGAGGTTTCCCTGCAGCAGGTCATGGAGGCGCTGGCGGATCCGGTGCGACGGGCGGTGGTGTCCCAGTTGGCCAGCAACGGCAGGGACATGAGCTGTGGCACGTTCGAGACGCCCGTGTCGGTTTCGACGCTGACGCACCATTTCAACACGCTGCGCGAGGCTGGCGTGATCCGCCAGTACTACGTCGGGACAACCAAGATGAACGCGCTGCGCGCGGACGAGATCGACAGCCGCTTTCCCGGCCTGCTCTCGGCGGTGGTGGCCGCTGCCGGCACCGAGCCGCGGGCTGGATCAGCCTGAGCCCCGTGATCGCTACTACGACGGTGGTCGTAGTTTGATCGTCATCGAGGTTGGCGGTAGCGTGGGGCCAGCGGCACAGTGTTCGACGCCGTTGCCCTGACTCCTACCGCTAGGACTGATGCACCGTGGCAAAGCTCGTACAGTTCGACCGGATCGGTGGCCCCGAGGTTCTCACCCTCAACGACGTCGAGGTGGTCGCACCCGGCGCGGGTGAGGTCCGGATCCGCGTCGACGCCATTGGCCTGAACCGCGCCGAAATCATGTACCGCGACGGTGTCTACTTCGACCAGCCCGTGTTCCCCTCCACGCTCGGCTACGAGGCCGCCGGCGTGATCGAAGCGGTCGGCGCGGGCGTGGAGGGCCTCGCCGAGGGTGACGCGGTAAGCGTCGTGCCGGCGTTCCTGCAGAGCAGGTACGGCACGTACGGCACCCACGTCATCGTGCCGGCCTCGGCTGTCGTCCCTCGCCCCGCCCACGTCGAGCCCGCCCAGGCGGCGGCCGTCTGGATGGCCTACATCACCGCCTACGGGCCCTTCATCGAGTCCGGAAAGGTGCGCCCCGGCGACCACGTGCTGATCACGGCAGCCTCCAGCAGCGTCGGCCTGGCCGCCATCCAGCTCGCCAACCACATCGGTGCGATCCCGATCGCCACCACGCGCGGCTCCGGCAAGAAGCAGCGCCTGCTGGACGCCGGCGCGGCCCACGTCATCGTCACCGACGACGAGGACCTGCCCGCCCGCGTCAAGGAGATCACCGGCGGCGCAGGCGTCCGCCTGGCGTTCGACCCGATCGCCGGGCCCGGCGTCGAGACCCTCGCCCTGGGCATCGCCCCCGACGGGTTCCTGGTGGTCTACGGAGCCCTCGACCCGCGCCCCACCCCGCTGCCCAACGCGCAGTCCTACCCGGCGCTGAACAGCAGCACCTACACCCTCTTCGAGATCACGATGAACCCGGAGCGCCTGCGCCGCGCCGTCGCCTTCGTCAACGCTGGGCTCACCTCCGGTGCCATCACCCCGGTCGTCGATCGCATCTTCGACCTCAGGGACATCGCCGAGGCCCACCAGTACATGGCGGCCAACGGCCAGGTCGGCAAGATCGTCATTACCGTCACCCACGACGAGGCCACGGTCTGAGGCCGGCGGCGACGGGGTGATCGGACGATCGGGCCGGTCACCCCATTGCTTGACCCGATCGAGCGGTCTTCGCAGAGGTCGGGACCCGTCGCCGCGCACCCCGCCCAGGATCAGGGCGTCCAGCGTACGCCCGGGTTCACCCGCCCGGACCAGTCGAAGACGGCCATGTTGTCCCACCCGTTCCCGGTGCCGTTGATGTTGGCCGGGTCCCAGCCGTTGCCGCGGACGGCGTACCAGGTCGGCTCCCAGTAGAAGACACCGACGGCGCCCGCGTTGCGGGCGGTGTTCTGGACCCAGTTGAACTCCTGGGCCTGCCCGGACCACGTCGCGCTGATGCCGTCACAGGTCGCGTCGCCGATGACGTTCGGCTCGCTGTCCGCGTCGTCCCGGGTGAAGGGGTACGCGGTCTCCACGATCACCACCGGCCTGCCGTAGCGCCCGCGCAGGTCGACGATGTTGTTGTAGAGGTTCGACAGGCTGCCGTGCCACATGCAGTAGTACGACTGGGCGGTGATGTCCCACTGGACACCCTGCGCGCGGATGCCGTCGTAGAACCATCGGGCGTTGGCGTTGCTGTCGGCGTTGGCGGTATGGATCATCACCGGGATGCCGCTGCCGCACGCCTTTGTCGCGTTGTAGCCCTGCTTCAGCAGACCAGCCAGCGGGGCGAAGTCGTTGTTGACGACCTTGCCCTCGTTCCACAGCATCCCGACGTTGATCTCGTTGCCGATCTGCACGCTGTCCGGTGGGGTGCCCTGCCGCCTGAGGCTGGAGCAGACGTCGTAGGTGAAGGAGTACACGTCGGCACGCAACTGGCTCAGGCTGTGACCGGCCCAGGCCGCCGGCTTGTACTGCTTGCCCGGGTCGGCCCAGGTGTCGGAGTAGTGGAAGTCGACAAGGACCTTGAGGCCCTTCGCCCTGGCCGCCCTGGCCTGGGCCAACACCCCGCTCTTGTTGTTGTAGCCGCTGATCGGGTTGTTCCAGACGCGCAGCCGGACGTAGTTGACGCCGACGGACTTCAAGATGTCCAGTGGGTCGCGGGCGACGCCGTTGGCGTCGTAGTACCTGGCGCCCAGGTCCAGACTGCGCTGCAACGAGGAGACGTCGGCCCCTCGCATGGTGAGCGTGTTCGCGGCGGAGACGGGTGCGGGCGTGCCGCCGAGCGTGGTGGCGACGACGAGGATGCCGGCCGTGACAGCCCCGAGCAGGGCCCTGGCGCGGCGGTGGTGGGGTATGGCCGAATGGGTGTTCACGAGGCTCCTTCAGCTCACTGCGCAGGGAGCGCCGTTCAGCGAGAAGCCGGTCGGCGGCGCGTCGCTGACACCCCACCGCCCCTGGATGCCGAAGGTCGCAGAGCCGTTTGGCGCGAGGACGCGGTTCCAGTCGACGTTGCGGGCGGTCACGGCGGCACCGGTCTGGCCGACCGTCGCGTTCCACCCCGAGGTGACCTGCTGGTCTCCCGGGAAGGTGAAGGTGACGGTCCAGCCGTCGACCGATGCCGTCCCGGTGTTGTGGACCGTCACCGTGGCCACGAAACCGCCCTGCCACTCGGACTGGTTGCCGTAGGTCACCCGGCAGGTCGAGGGCGGCGGCGTCGGAGGGGACGTCGTTGGCAGGGTGACCGTGTTGGACGCGATCGACACGTTGCCCGCCGCGTCCCGGGCCCGCACGTAGTACAGGTTCCGCAGCGGCGCCGACGCGGGTAGCGGCGTCGTGTACGTCGTACCCGGCACGGTGGCGACCAGTTGCGAGGTGAACCAGCCGTCGAACCGGTAGACGTTGTACCCGAGCACGCCGACGTCGTCCGTCGACGGTGACCAGGACAACGAGCCGGTCGAGGCGGTCACCTCGCCGACGGTCAGGTTCTGCGGCGCGCTCGGCGGGGTGGTGTCCGGGCCGGTGTCCGTCACCGGGGTGACAACAGTCAGCGCGTCCGACCAGTTCGAGCGTTGCCCGAGGCTGTCCCGGGCGATCAATCGGAACGTGTACTGCTGGCCCGACCCAAGGTGGCCGGTGATCGTGGTGCTGGTGACGGCCCCGACGCTGGCGCTGAAGACGATGTCGCCGAACTCCTGGTAGTACGTGATGTCGTACCCCGCGATGGCGCAGCAGCCGGGCGCGGCTGCCGTCCAGGTGAGGGTGACCGACGCGGACCGGACCTCGCTGGCGGTCAGGTTCGTGGGCGCACTCGGCGGGACGGGCGAGGTGCTCGGCGTGCTGGGCGGCGTTGGCGGCGCGGTTCCGGTCGGCTCCGCGACGGACACCGCGGCCGCACGAGGCACCGGGATGGCCCCCGGGTACGCGGCGTCGGCCGCCGGTGCGGCGCTCAGGGCGGCTCCGAGCACCGCCGTCGACAGCACGACGGCGGCCAGCAGACCCGGCCGCAGACGGCGGATCAGCGAGGACGAGCGAACGCCTGTCATACGTCGACGATGCAGCAAGAGATCGATGATCGCCAACGTGTCTCACGCCTCGGCCGGCGACCGGCCCGACTCGTGGTGGATCGTCGCCGTGCGTCGTGGGCCGACCGCCCGGACTTCTTACCGAACGATGACGTGCCCGGCGATCGTTGACCGTGACCGTGCACCGGCCCGTACCGAGTGGAGACAGCACATCACCGGAGCCGTTTCCGGCTTTGAGGAGATTCCGATGAACCGCAGAAAGAACGGAACCGCGCTGGTCCAGACCCGGCCGGCCAGGATCGCCATGGTCGCGCTCGTGCTGGCGGCCACCGGCGCGCTCACCGCCACCTTCGTCTCCAGTGGCGGCAAGGGCACCGCGGACGCCGCCACCAGCCTGGACCAGTTCGTGCCGATCGAGAACGTGCCGCCGAACGTGCAGAACCCGAGGCCGGCCGCCGGCGCGTCGACCGGCCGGTTCACCGTCGACTGCGGCACGAACGGCAACGGCAAGTTCAGCCCGGACAACCCGGTGGCCCAGCCCGGCATCCGCAACGGCGCCGAACACGTCCACGACTTCGTCGGCAACCTGGCCATCACCGCGAACTCGTCCAACGCCGATCTGGACGCCTCCGGCACCACCTGCCGCAACGGTGACAAGTCGTCCTACTTCTGGCCCGTGGTGCGCATCGACAAGTCCGTCCGCAGCGGTAAGCAGGTCCAGCAGGCGCTCGCCCAGACCCAGCCGATGGTCGTCTGCCCGTCGGTCGGCAAACGGCTGCGGGCCGTCCCCACCGGGGCCCGCACCACCGTCGACCGCCTGCTGGCCGAACTGGACCGCCAGCAGGCCGCCGCGAACCAGCGGATGACCGCCAGCCGAGGCCGCATCGACGCCGCGTTCAACCGGGAGGTCATCGACTCGCTGCGGGCCCGCCGCGCCGCGATGATCAAGCAGATCAGCACCACGATCACCGCCGCCGGTGGCAACCAGCCTGGCCTGGTCTCGCTTGTCGAGTGTGACGTCAGCTACGACGACATGCACGCACGGATGCCCGGCAGCGCCCACCGTGCGAGCGCCCAGGCCGCCCAGGCCGCGAATCCGCGGATCCAGTGCCCCACCCTGCGGGACAAGTTGCCGGGCGTACCCGATCGGGCGCTCGCCGAGGTGAACCGCAACCTCGACGACCTCGACCGGCAGATCTCCGAGGCCAACGAGCGCCTCGTCACCAGCCGCGGCCAGGGCGGCCCGGCCTTCGTCGACAACGCCATCCTCGGACCGCTGCGCGCCAAGCGGGTCGCCGTGATCGACCGGATCGCCACCGCGATCGGGCGGCAGGCTCCCCGCCCGCAGGGTCTCGACGCGTTCGCCCGCTGCACGCTCGACCAGGCCCCCAGCACCCCGGCGGCACCGAGCAGCGCACCCACCTCCCCTGCCGCGCTCCCCGACCCGCAGGGACCCAACTTCGAGCTGCCCGGCAACACCGGCGGCATCGTCCGCCCAGCGCAGGTGCTGATCGAGTACCGCGGCAACCCCGCCAGCAAGGTGGTGCCGATGCCGAAGTTCCTCCGCGCCCTCACCGGTGACGCCAAGCCCACCAGCCGTGGCCCGGCCAACGCTCGCGCCACCTGGACCTGCTCGGGCTTCACCGACCGGCTCTCCGACAAGTACCCGATCTGCCCCGCCGGCAGCCAGGTGCAGCGCGTACAGGACTTCCCCGGCTGCTGGGACGGCAAGAACATCGACAGCGACAACCACCGCAACCACGTCGCGTTCGCCGACAAGGCCACCGGCGCCTGCCCGCAGGGCTTCCAGGCGATCCCGCAACTGCGAATCACCGTGGCCTACGACATCGCCCGCAACGTGCAGGTCAAGGGCCAGTACGCCCTCGACTCCTTCCCCGAGGAGAACCACAACCCCTTCTCGGACCACAACGATTTCGTCAACGTCAACTCAGCCCAGGCCATGCAACGCATCGTCACCTGCATCAACAGGGGCAAGAACTGCTCCTGACGTAGGGATCGCAGCGCTGGGAGCGATACCAGTGGGGCAAAATTCAGCCCTCGCGATCGCTACACTCGCCGCAACGCCGGCACCGCCCACAGACCTCGACCTGCGCCAATCCCACCGAATGGAGACGCCTGTGACCCGCGACAAGGCGGCACCCCCCGGCATCGACCCCAACATTCCCAGCGTGGCCCGGGTCTATGACTTCTTCCTGGGCGGCAAGGACAACTTCGAGGTCGACCGAAAGGTCGCCGAGCACGCCCTGCGAATCACACCGGACGGGCCGGCGGCCGGCCAGGCCAACCGGGCCTTTCTGCGTCGAGTGATCCGCTACCTCGTCAGCGAGGCGGGCATCGACCAGTTCCTCGACATCGGATCGGGGCTGCCCACCCAGGGCAACGTGCACGAGGTCGCCACCGAGCAGAACCCAAAGGCTCAGGTGGTGTACGTGGACAACGATCCGATCGTCCTGGCACACGGCCGGGCCCTGCTCGCCGCGGAGGGCACCGCGACGGTGATCCAGGCGGACATCCGGGAGCCGCGGGAAATCCTCAACGATCCGGACGTACGTCGGTTCCTCGACTTCGATCGACCGATCGGGTTGTTGCTCTTCGCGATCCTGCACCACCTCGGTGACGACGAGGACCCGAAGGCGGTGGCGGCGGCGTTGTTCGACGAGCTGCCCTCCGGCAGCTACGTGGCGATCTCGCACTTCCGCGACCCGGGCGAGCGCGACCCCGAGGGCTCCCGCAAGGCCCGCGAGGTCGAGCGGATCTTCAACGAGTCTCTGGGCACCGGCCGCTGGCGTACCGACGAGGAGATCCTCTCGTTCACTGAAGGGCTGACGCTGGTCGAGCCGGGGCTGGTGCCGCTGGCCGAGTGGCGGCCAGAGCCGGACGCACCGGCTACCGTGCAGACCGACACCTATCACACATTTGTCGGGCTCCTCGCCCGCAAACCGTAGGCGCCGTCATCCGGTGAGGTCCGTCGGCGGGAGCGCGTTCCCGCCGACGGACACCCGCGTCAGTACGCGGTCCGGCCAGACACCTGCCCTCGTGCAGTCACGGTTCCAGTACGACGACCGGGATCTGACGGCTGGTCTTCCGCTCGTAGTCGGCGAAGCCTGGGTACGCGGCCTTCTGCGCGCTCCAGATCCGCTCCCGCTCGTCCCCGGCGGCAACTCTGGCGACCAACTCGACCTTGTCCGTGCCGATCTCCGCGTGGACCTTCGGGTTGGCGAGCAGGTTGTAGTACCAGTCGGGATTGGTGGGCGCACCGGCCTTGGACGCGAACACGGCGTAGCCGCCATCCACCTTCTGGTACATCATCGGGCTCACGCGGGGCTGGCCGCTCTTGGCCCCGACCGTGTGCAACAGCAGCAGCGGCGCCCCAGCGAACTGACCGCCGACCTGCCCACCGTTGGCGCGAAACTCAGCGATTACCTTGTCGTTCCAGTCACTCATACCTTCTCCTCGCCCCCACGCACCGGCTCCGTCAACAAGATTCTGACAGTCTCGGGCGCCCACCGCTTGCTCGCTCGAACCGGGCCACCGCGACCTACGCACCACGAGTCTCTGGTCCGCCGGCTGATCCTCCTACTCGGCCGGACCGGAAGGCTACCGCCTTCCGTACGGGAACGACGGGCGGCAATATGTCCCACGTGGCAACGACGAAGAGACAACAACAGGTCCTTCAGGCCCGAGGGGCCCTGATCATGGCAGCCCGGCGGCGCTCACTGGTGACGTACAAGGAGCTGGGTATTGCAATCGGGATGGTCGGCGTGCCTCTCGGTCACCAGATGCCACCAGTGCTCGACGAACTCTCGGATCTGTGCATCACCGCCGGTGAGCCCTCGCTGGCAGCGCTCGTAGTCAACGAGAAGACAGGGGCGCCGGGCAAGGGTTACGACGACGGCGGTGTCCCGTGGCACAGCTCGGTCCAGGAGGTCTTCCGATACTGGGCCAAGCACTAGACGTTCCGCCCCTTCCAGCGCCCGAAAAGCGGAATCGGTCTTGATACGAGGTCAGGCGGCTTGCTGGGCGCGTATCAGCTCGGTTCGGCTGGCACGGTTGCTGTCCTTCGCTGCTGTACCGCTGCCTTCGACGGCTCAGCCTCCCTGGTCCATCCGAGGAACCTGCGGTGCAGCACGCCGGCCGGTGTCCAGGGCATGTCCTCCCCGCACCGCCCGCCGCATCCCGTGAGCAAGAAGCTACGGTGGGTCGCCGAGCGGGATGGGTAAGATTCCTACCCCTGGATCACGAGAGCAGCCCGACCTTGATCGCCAGGTCACGGGCGTCGTCACGAGTGGATCGGGGGCCGTCGAGCAGGTCCAAGGTGATCTGGCGGGCGTACCCGTTGAAGCGGATCGTCTCCGGGGCCGACTCGTACGCCTGCCGGAGCGTCGTCACGGCAGCTTCCGTATCGTCGTTGCCGTAGTGCGCCCGCGCGACCTCGATGAGATGGCGTGCCCGTCGCGGCCTCGACGGGATCGCCGCGGAATCATGACGGCGTGCCTGTCGCACCGCCTCACCGGACTTCTGCAACTCCACCGCCACGGTCACCGCGTGAGCGCCCATGATGACCCCGGAAAACGACGTCTGCGGCTGGTAGAAGCCCTGTGGCAGGCGCTTCGCCACCCGGTCCGCGCGATCCCAGTACCGCCAGGCCCGGCCTTCCTCACCAGCACGGGCGGCGGTGTAGGCAGCCTCGAAGTTCAGGGCACCCCAGAGCGCCAAAAGGTTCGTGTTTCCATCGGCCGTGCGCGTCTCCAGCGCCGACAGGAGGTCCAGGGTCACCGCCATCGCGGTGTCCCAGTCACCGGCATCCCGATGCACCTGGCACAGGAACCATCCTGCGCACGCCACCGCCTCCGGGTCACCGGACTCCTGCGCCGCAACCATCGCGCGGTCCGCGACCCGCCACAACACCTCGGCAGCGGGTTGGTAGGCAAGGAACATCTGCGTCAACCCGAACGTCTCCGCCAACAGGGCCTGAGCCTGCCGACGCTCATCACCCTCGTATGCCAACGCGGCGCGCTGCACGTCGCGCAGCAGCCCCGGCAACAACCCGCCCAGCACCGTGCGGTGATCCGACGCCTGGTGGCGTGCCCGCCATGCCATCGCAAGCCGCTCCCTCAGGCTCATCAATGACACCGGGGATGCCTCGCCGGAAAATGCGAAGCGGTTCACGGCGTCCCGGACGGACGCCAGCGCCGGATGCTCCGGCCCGTTGACCGCAGCAGACGTGGCTTTCAGCTCGCCGACCAAGGCAGACAACTCGATCTTGAGGGCACGCGCGATGCGATCCAGCATGTGGATGCGCGGCGGCAGGATGCGATCGGTCTCCACTGCCTTGACCCACTCGGCGCTACGCCCCACCAACCCCCCGAGCACCGCACGGGTCTTCCCGGACCGCTCCCGGTAGACCTTTAGCCGCTGCCCGAAAGTCAACTCCGGCAAGGAATCCATCCCGGACCTCCTCGTAGCGCGGGACGCATCGTCCGCGCCCAGGTCGCGTGTCACCCAACGCTACCGGCCTGCCTGTCGCCTCATAACCCCGCACACGCCGCGCGCCGACATCCACGCCGACACCCACCCTGCACCCAGCCGAACGTCCCGGGCCGAGGACCACGTTGGCCTGTACGCCCTGGCGGCGATCGGCCGAACTGCGCGTTTGTGGGGATTGCTCCTCTTCAACCCGCAGCGAGGGGGATGGCGAGGAGGACTGGCCCGGAACCGCGGACGCTACGCCACCTCGTTTCTGCCAGAGCTTCCCCATAGGGGCAGCTGGTCAACAGCGTGTGCATGAGGAGTCCTTTCTGACGCTCCAGCTGAAGGTGGTATTGCCCTGTCCGCCTCCATCGGCCGTGACCGTGACGGTGTAGCTGCCTATGGTACTGAGTGTGCCGCTGATCCGGCCGGTCGAGGGGTTGATGGCCAGCCCGGGAGGCAAGCCGGTCGCCGACCAGGTGTATGACCCGCTCCCGCCGGTGGCCTGCATCTGCAGCGCCACGGTGTCCGGCTTGAGCGAGCTCTGGGTGCCCGGGTTGGTGACCGTCACCGCGCCGCTCGGCGGGGGTGTGGGGATATCCGGTGGCGGGCACGTCAGCGACACCGGCTGAGACTCCGCCGTTCTGGTGATGAACTCCGGAGTCCCCGAAAGGAATTGGACGGTGGCGGTCGCTCGACCCGAGTAGTAGCCCGACTCGCAGAGCGTGCCCGGGCTGTTGACGCCAAGACCGAACAGGGTTCCGTTTGTGTTCTGCCAAACCTCTGTACGGCCGTTCACTGTTTGGCCAGGGCCGGGGACCAGCCCGTGGTAGAGCAACTCCACGGTGAGGTCGACGCGTCGCACTGGACCGTCGCACTGAACGGATGCGGTGAAATTGATGATCTTCGGATTCTCAGTCTTGCCCGGTGGGCTGTCCGGCGTGATCCACCCACAGTAGTGACCGTCGGAAACCACGGCGGACGCCGGTGCGGCGAAACCTAGGGATGCGATGACGATGGCAGTCGCTGCCATGGTCAGCAGCAGGCGGGATCTATTGCGACGCAAGAGTTCGACATGCATCAATGAATGGTCGCATGGAGGCGTCGGGGTCAGCAATGGCCGAACCTTCGGGGCTCGACCGGCGCCGCTCCCTCGCGGACGACCAACGTGGCCGTGCGGCGCTTCGTCGGACCGGACCGGGTACGCGGGAGCGGCGCCGGTGCCCGTCAGGGCTCAGCCCCGCCGGCCGGGAAAGTTGACTGTGAACGGCGAGGTGCCCACCCGGATGGCGGACGCGTCGACCTGCCGAACGTAGTCCGGGTAGCAGCGGTCGGCGTGCAGGCAGAAGCGAACCCGCTGGCCCGGCAGGAGTCGGGCGTCGTACCGGCCGTCCTCGACGTTCTCGTCGACCGCGACGATGTCACCGGTGTCGGCGTTGTAGACGTAGACGGGGTAGCCGTAGCCGTACACCGGAAGGCCGTTGGCTTGGCCGGAGACGGCGGTACCGGCGCGCATCCGCTCGTTCGCCACGGTGGTACCGCCGGCGACGACCTTGATCCGGGTCGATTTGACGCTGTTCGGCGCCCCACCGGACCACTGGGTGGCGTAGACGCTGTTGGCGCCGCCGTTGCCCGGTGGGATGAACGCCAGCGACCACTCGTACGGGCCGAGCCCGCTGAAGGTGTACGAGCCGTTGCCGGGAACCTTCCACGTGGTCTCGTACCACAACGGGTCGTAGGTCGTCAGCGCGACGGTCACCGACACCGGCTGGCCGGTGACCGCGTCGGTGATCGACCCGGTGATCGACCCCGCCCGGTCCAGCAGGATGTCGGGCAGCGTGGTGACCCCGGGCCCTGGCTCGACCACAAGCGCCTTGGCCCGGTCGCCGGTGCCACCGTTTGGGCCGACCCACTGCGCGCCGTGCCCGTTGGCCGAGCCGCCGGCCCAGATGTTGTACCGGTCCGGGTGGAGGCTCCGGAACCGCACCACCCCGTTCTCGTCGGAGATCTCGTTGGCGTCATAGATGTCGGGGAACCGCTTGTCCATCGAGATGGCGATGATTCCCGTGTTGGGCACCGGCGCGCCGCTCGCCCTGTCCCGCAGCGTCACGCGCAGTTCGTTGCCGGGCGGCTGGACCGGCAGTGTCGCGTGGGTCACCCGCCCGGCGACGGCGGTCGCCTGAACCATCCCGCCCTCGTGTACGCCGTCGTTCGCGTTGCCCGTGAACCGGTAGTGGCCGGGCGGCACCTCCAGGTCGAGGTACCCGTGCGGGAAGGTTCCGGCGGGGTTGGTGCAGGTGAAGCCGAGCTCCAGCGGGTCCTGCACACAGAAGTCCCGCACCTCGGCGCCGGTGGCCGCGTCGGCCGCGACGAACCGGATCCGGCCGGCCGGAGGTAGCACGTCGTCCACGACGAGCCGGCCACGGGCCGGGACGGTGACAGCTCCCCAGGGGAACCCGAGCCGGCTCGGGTAGTAGCGGGGCCGGAACACGCCGGGCAGCTGGTTGGTGATCCGGTAGCGCCCAGCCGACACCCCGGACACCCGCCACCGGCCGGCCCGGTCGGTGGTGGTCGAGTAGGTCGGATGCTCGGCGCCGGAGTCCGGCGCGAGGGTGACCCTGACCTGGCCGGCCGGTCGGCCGGACCGTTCGGTCAGGGTGCCGCTGACGGTCGCGGCGGCGCTGCCGGCCCGGACCGGCGCGGCCGGACCCAGCACCGCGTCGACCCCGAGCAGCAACAGCGCGCTCAGCGCCGCCAACAGGAGAGTTCCGGTACATCTGGTGGGACGTGCTACTCGACTGTCCATCGTGATGGCACCTCCGGAATCGGCAAGCCCGGCTCGCTCGCGCACGTCAGGGCAGCCTAGCCACGATTCCCACCACTACAAGTCAGGTGACAAACACGGACAGTGTCGGTTTTCGAGGCAGCTGGGGGCATGGTCCACAGTGGGCCCTCCGACGTTGACTCGGAGCCAGGAACGCGCAACGCTGTGGAAGCGCTCCCATCGTCGAGCTTCTATCGAGAGGAATGCTCGTGCGTCCCACCACAGCTCTACTCCCGGTCGTGCTCGCCACGGCCCTCGGTGGTCTGGCCCTGCCGGAGCCTGCCCTGGCCGCGGCCGGCCCGGCGCTGGCCGTGGACACCACCGCCGCCCGGCACCAGATCAGCCCGTACGTCTACGGCATGAACTTCGCCGACCAGGCCCTCGCCCGCGACCTGCGGCTGCCGGTGCACCGCTACGGCGGCAACGCCACCACCCGCTACAACTTCCGTACCGACACCACCAACCGCGCGTCGGACTGGTACTTCGAGAACATCCCCAACGACAACCCGAGTCCGGAGAACCTCCCGGAGGGCTCGGAGACCGACAGGTTCGTGCAGCAGAACAAGGCCACCGGGGCCGCCACGGTCATGACGATTCCGATGCTCGGCTGGATCGCCAAGGACCGGGCGCGGGCGTGTGGCTTCAGCGTCGCCAAGTACGGTCCGCAGCAGTCCACCGACACCTGGGCACCGGACTGCGGCAACGGCATCAAGCCGGACGGGTCGCCGATCACCGGCAACGATCCGGAGGACACCAGCGTCGCCGTTGGTCCGGAGTACGTCACCGACTTCGTCAACCACCTCAAGGGGCAGTTCGGCGCCGCAGCCGACGGTGGGGTCCAGTTCTACAACCTGGACAACGAGCCGGACCTGTGGCACTCCACCCACCGCGACGTCCGCCCGGCCGGGCTGGGCTACGACGAGCTACGCGACCGCACCTACGAGTACGGCGCCGCGATCAAGGCTGCCGACCCCGGCGCGAAGACGCTCGGTCCCGTCGGGTGGGGCCTGAACTCCATCCTCTTCTCGGGCCTCGACCAGGACACCTGCTCGCGCACCGGCTGCTGGTCGAACCCGCCGGACAAGGCCGCGCACGGCGGCCAGGACCTCGGCCCGTGGTACCTGGACCGGATGCGCGAGTACGAGCAGCAGCACGGCACCCGCATCCTCGACTACTTCGACGTCCACCTCTACCCGCAGCAGGCCGGCGTGTTGGGCGAGGCGGCCGGCGACGCCAACACCCAGGCGCTGCGACTGCGCTCGACCCGCCAGCTCTGGGATCCCACCTATGTGGACGAGAGCTGGATCAACAGTCCGGTCCGGTACATCCCACGTTTGCGCGAGCTGGTCGACCAGCACTACCCGGGCACGAAGATCGCGATGACCGAGTACAACTGGGGCGGCCACGGGTCACTCAACGGCGCGCTCGCCCAGGCTGACGTGCTCGGCATCTTCGGCCGCGAGGGGCTCGACCTGGCCACCCTCTGGACCGCACCCACGGCCGACCAGCCGGTGGCAAACGCCTTCCGTGTCTTCCGCAACTACGACGGCAAGGGCGGCGCGTTCGGCGAGACCTCCGTAAAGGCGACAAGCGCCGACCAGGGCAAGCTGGCCGTGTACGCCGCCGAGCGGAGCGCCGACAAGGCGCTCACCCTGGTCGTGGTCAACAAGACCGGCGACGACCTGACCAGCTCGGTCGCCCTCACCGGCGCCTCCGCCAGCACCGCTCAGGTCTACCGTTACAGCGGGGCGGACCTCACCGGTGTCGTCCGGGAGGCCGACCAGCCAGTGACCGCCGGCGGCCTCACGACCACCTTCCCGGCCAACTCGATCACCCACCTGGTGCTGCCGCGTGGCACCACTCCCGGCGACACCCAGGCGCCGACCGCCCCGGGCAAGCCGACCGCCGGCACGATCACCGGCGACAGCGTCGCGCTGGCCTGGACGCCGTCCACCGACAACACCGCCGTCACCGGCTATGACGTGCACCGGGTCGACACCACCGGCACCGTGAAGGTGGGCAGCGCCACCGGCACCACGTACACCGTGACCGGGTTGACGCCGGACACCCCGTACACCTTCGTGGTAACCGCCCGCGACGCGGCGGGCAACGTCTCGGCGGCCTCGCCCGGCCTGACCGTGCGGACCGCGCCCACCGCTCCGACCGGCGGCTGCACGGTTGCCTACACGGCGAACAGTTGGCCGGGCGGCTTCACCGCGACCGTGACGATCAAGAACACCGGCACCACCGCGATCGACGGCTGGAAACTCGCCTTCGACTTCCCCACCACCGGCCAGAAGGTCGACCAGGGCTGGTCGGCCACCTGGAAACAGAACGGGACGGGCGTCACCGCGGACAGCATGAGTTGGAACGGCAAACTCGCACCCGGCGCGTCCACAGGCATCGGGTTCAACGGCACGTGGAGCGGCACCAATCCGGTGCCGACCGCCTTCAACCTCAACGGTCAACGCTGCGGGTGACCTGAGCGACCCCTACTCCGTGGCATACCAGCGGAGCAGGCCGGAGGGGTCCGGGGCGCAGCGACGCTCCGGGCCCCTCGCTGGCTCGACGTGATGCGAACGAGGCCAGTATCTTGGCAACCACCGCAGCTCCTACCGGCGCCTCGGCCTCATCAGGGTTGCCAGCTGCGGGTGGAGGCCATGGAGGAGTTGACCGCTTGAGGTCCGACGATCGGGTGTCGCTTCCCACCGACGAGCAGATCCGGGCACTGCACGAGCGGTTCGCGCCGACCGCAGATGCCTTCGACCTCGTCTACACCCATTGCCAGATCATCTGGGCGGTCGCGGAGCAACTCCTGGGCGAATACCCCGTCCCCCTGGACGCCGATCTGGTACGGGTGGGCAGTCTTCTGCACGACATCGGTGTCTACCGCCTGTACGACGCGGCAGGGCAGCTCGATCACGGAAAGTATGTCCGGCACGGGATACTCGGCCACACGATGCTGCGTGAGCTCGGGTTCCCTGAGGTGGTGAGCAGGTTCTGTTCTCATCACACTGGCGTCGGGCTCACCCGTGAGGACGTGCTGCAGCAGGGCCTGCCACTGCCGGCACGCGACTACACGGCCGACACCGGGGAGGAGCAGTTGGTGATGTACGCGGACAAATTCCACAGCAAGACGACACCCCCCACGTTCCTCACCGCGAACTCCTACGCCGCCAGCGTGCGGCGCTTCGGCGACGACAAAGTTGACCGATTCGCGGCAATGATCAAGAGGTTCGGCGAGCCGGACCTGCCGTCACTCTCCCGGCGCTACCAGCATCCGCTCGTCTGAGACGACGGGCGAGATCGTCGCGCCGGACGGCGGCGACCGACGTACGCGTTCGCGCGCGCCTCGATCTTCCGCGTCCTGATGACGCGTGTGTCCGAGGTCCCTACGACTCTCGCGGGCGGTTCCGGCGGTGGTGGACGATCAGCGTGACCGCGCAGAGCACCGCCACCAGCCCGAACGCCGAGCTGATCCACTGGTTGTCCGCCACGGTCGACAGCACCATGTTGGCCGCGGCGCTGACGAAGAGCACCAGCCACAGCAGCGGGCGTAGCAGGCCGCCCGGCTTCTTCGGTGCGACGACCGGGGCCTCGGTGATGCGGTACGGATCGATCACGACTACCTCCTTCGACGAAATTTCCTCGACGCCGTCAACGCTAGGCGGGCGGCCCGGCGGGGACGATCCCGCCAGCTCGACGACAGTGGTACAGCAGGCTGTACCTTCCGCGTCGGGCGCTGCCGGGCGAGGCCCGCGGTGGCCTATGTTGGCGGGGGAGGTGGGTCGATGGCGTACGTGCGAGACCGGTTTCGCGCCACGGTCGACGCCCTGGAGCACCTCGTCGGAGGGCTGGGCACCGCCACGCTGGCGCTGGGCGCGCTGCTCTGGGCGGCGATCGTGGCGGTGACCTGCCTGGCCGGGGTGGGGCTGCTGGCGACGCCCGGCGCGCTGCGGGCGGTGCGCTCGGTGGCCGACCGCGAGCGGGCCCGGCTGTCCCGCTGGGGCGAGCCGATCCCCACGCCGGGGCCGGTGCCGGCCGGGTTGCGGACGGCGACGCGGGATCCCTTCTTCCGCCGGGAGCTGGGCTGGGTCGGATTGTCCTCGCTCGTCGGCCTGCTGACCGGGCTTGTCGGCCTCCTGCTGCCCCTCTCTGCCGTCCAGTACGTCACGTTCCCGCTGTATTACCGGCTGCTCCCGGCCGACGCCGGCGCGCCGGGGATCGTCTGGTGGCGCATCGACGGATTGTCCGAGGCACTCGTGGTCGGGATGCTCGGGGTGGGCTGGCTGGCCGCCGCGATCTGGTTCAGCCCGGTCCTGGCCCGTCTCCAGGCGTGGCCGGGCCGGTTGCTGCTGCCTCCGCCGCCGGGTGTCGACCTGTCGTTGCGGGTGGCCGAGCTGACCGCCACCCGCGCCGCGGCGCTGGACGCCCACGCGGTCGAACTGCGCCGGATCGAGCGGTCGCTGCACGACGGCACCCAGAACCGGTTGGTCGCGGTCAACGTGTTGCTCGGTGCCGCGCGGCGGGCCGTGCGCCGCAATCCGGACCGCGCCGACGAGATCCTCGGGCAGGCGCAGGACGCCGCGGAACAGGCACTCGGTGAGCTGCGTACGGTGGTGCGCGGGATCCTGCCGCCCGTGCTGGACGACAGGGGTCTCGCCGGCGCGCTGGCGGGTCTGGCCGGCAGTTGCGTGGTGCCCTGCCGACTTGAGGTGGACGTGGCGGTGCGGTGCGCCGCCTCGGTCGAAGCGACCGCGTACTTCGTGGTGGCCGAGGCGCTGACAAACGTCGTCCGGCACAGCGGTGCGAGCCAGGTGGACGTGGCCGTGCGCCGCGAGCGCGGCCGGCTGCTGGTGTGCGTCGAGGACGACGGGCACGGCGACGCGGACGAGACACGCGGCTCCGGGCTCACCGGTATCCGTCGGCGGGTCGAGGCGTACGACGGCCGGATGACACTGACCAGCCCACCGGGAGGGCCGACGAGAATGGACGTGGAGTTGCCATGCGGATCGTGATCGCCGAGGACGACCCGCTGCTGCGTGAGGGGTTGGCTCTGCTGCTGCGGGCGGAGGATCTGGACGTGGTCGCCACGGCCGGCACGCCTGGCGAGTTCCTGGTCGCCGTCGACGAACACGCGCCGGACGTCGCGATCGTGGACGTACGGATGCCGCCGACCCACACCGACGAGGGCATCGTGGCCGCGGTGGAGGCCCGGCGGCGCCGCCCCGGCCTCGCGGTGCTGGTCCTGTCGGCGTACGTGGAGCAGGCGTTCGCCACCGACCTGTTCTCGGTCGGCACCGTCGGGCTCGGTTATCTGTTGAAGGAGCGGGTGGGCCGGGTCGAGGAGTTCCTCACCGCACTGCACCGAGTCGCGGACGGCGGCAGCGTGATCGACCCGGAGGTGGTGGCGCAGTTGCTCGCCCGCAACCGCCGGACGGACACGGCGCTGAGCGAGCTGTCACCGCGGGAGCGTGAGGTGCTGGGGCTGATGGCCGAAGGGCTCGGCAACAGCGCGATCGCCGAGCGGCTGTTCGTCACCGACGGCGCGGTGCACAAGCACATCCGCAGCATCTTCTCGAAGCTTCAGCTTCCACCGGACGACCAGGCCGACCGCCGGGTCACCGCGGTGCTGCGCTACCTGAACGGCGATCGGCGGTAGCGCCTGCTGTACCCGGACCTGGCAGCCCGCGGGATGGTCGCCGTTCTCGCACGTCAATAGCGTTTCTGGTGCGCGCAGTTCTTGCCGATGACACGGAGAGAGGCCACCAGAATGCCGGACTATCCGGGACAGACCATCGAACCGGCGGTACGCGTCGAACACCTCACCCGGGTGTACGACGCCGGCCGTAACCAGGTGACTGCGCTCGCGGGCATCGATGTCGGGTTCGACCGGGGCACCTTCACCGCGGTGATGGGGCCCTCGGGCTCCGGCAAGAGCACGCTGTTGCAGACCGCGGCCGGGCTCGACCGGCCCACCTCCGGTCGGGTGGTCATCGGAGGCACCGACCTGTCCGGGCTGTCCGAGACCCGCCTGACCGAGCTGCGTCGTACCCGGATCGGGTTCGTCTTTCAGGCGTTCAACCTGATCGGCGCGCTCACCGTCGAGGAGAACATCGTGCTGCCCCTGCGCCTGGCCGGCGTCCGTCCGGACCGGGCCTGGCTGACCCGGGTGGTCGAGCGGGTCGGCCTCACCGACCGGCTGCACCACCGGCCGGCCGCGCTCTCCGGCGGCCAGCAGCAACGGGTGGCGATCGCCCGGGCGCTGGCCACCCGCCCCGAGGTGATCTTCTCGGACGAGCCCACCGGCGCCCTCGACTCGCGGACCGCGGCGGAGGTGCTGACGCTGCTGCGCGCGGTCGTGGACGAACACGGGCTGACAGTGGTGATGGTGACCCACGATCCGATCGCCGCGTCGTACGCGGACCGCGTGCTCGTGTTGGCCGACGGTGCGATAGTCGCCGACCTTCCGCAGCTCGGAGCCACCGGTATCGCCGAGCACCTGGCATCGTTGGATCGGCGGGTCCTCCGATGATCGGGCTCGCCGCCCGCCTGCTGCGGCACCGCGCCGGCCCCGCCGCCGCGACCCTGCTGGCCCTGATCGCCGGCGTGCTGATCCTGGTGGCGATGGGCACCCTCGTCGAGTCCGGGCTGCGTTTCCGCACGGAGCCACGGCTCTGGGCGACGGCCGACGTGGTCGTCGCCAACCGCACGGTCAGCCACACGTTCAAGGAGTTCGGCGGCGACACCACCACGAGCACCGTCACGCTGCCCGAGGGCGGCACGGTGGACGCGGCCCTGGTGGACCGGATCCGCGAGGTGCCGGGCGTCGCTGCCGTCACCGGCGACCAAGGGGTGCTGATCGGCTCACCCGCTGCCGTGGGGCACGGCTGGGACACGTACGCCTTCACCGGTCGTCCCGTCGCCGCGGGCACCGCCCCACGGACCGACGACGACGTGCTTGTCGACACCCGTCTCGGCGTGGCACCCGGCGACCGCATCGACCTGGTCGTCGGCGGGGTCAGGCGGTCGTACCGGGTGAGCGGAACCACCGAGACCGGTTCGGCTGCGGTGTTCTTCACCGACGCGCAGGCCGCCCGGCTGTCCGCCTACCCGGGCCGGGTGGATGCGATAGGTGTGCGAATGGCGCCCGGCGCCGACCCCGGAGCGGTACGCGAGATCGCGTCGGCGGCCGGCGCCACGACGTACACCGGGAAAGACCTGGGAAACGTCGAGCAGTCGGAGAACCAGGCCGCCCAGACGTTGCTGATCGAGGCCGGATCGGCTTTCGGGGGGTACGTGGTCCTGCTGATCGTGTTCGTGGTGGCCGGCACCATCGGGCTGTCGGTCCGGCACCGTCGACGTGACCTGGCGTTACTACGTGCGGTCGCGGCCACGCCGGGGCAGGTGCGCCGCATGCTGGTCGCCGAGGCCGCGCTGCTCGCCCTGATCGGCTCCGCGGTCGGCGGCCCGGCCGGCCTGCTGGCGGCCCGCTGGGTGCACGGCGAGCTGGTCGGGCGGGGGTTCGTGCCGGCCAGCTTCCCGATGGCCGACGGCCTGTTCGCGGTGCCGGCCGCGGTCGCTACGGCGGTCCTCGTCGCGGTGCTCGCCGCGTTGGTCGCCGCACGCCGGGTCACCGGGATCAAGCCGATCGAAGCGCTCGGCGAGATCGCTGTCGAGCCTCGGCGTAGCGGCCGGGTGCGGCTGACTGCCGGCGTGCTGACGCTCGCGGCGGCCGGCACCTCCGGGGCGTTCACGCTCGGTGCCGCCGGGTCGACCGGGGCACTGGCCGGCGCGGTCGGCATGCTGTACCTGTTCGTCATCGCGGTGGCGCTGCTCGCACCGAGGATCAACGCGTACGCGGCACGCCTGCTCACACAGTTGTTGCCGCGGATGTGGCGGGTCAGCGGCTACCTGGCCGCGGCCAATCTGCGGGCCAACGCGCAGGGCATGGCGACAGTCCTGACCGCCCTCGTGTTGTCCGTGGGGTTCGGCGGCTCGGTCTGGTTCCTGCAGACCAACCTGGAACGACAGACCACCACGCAGAGCAGCGCGGGAACCCTCGCCGAGCGGGTGCTTGTCGCTCCGGGTGGGCTGCCGGCCGACGCGGCGCGGGAGATCCGCGAGTTGACCGGGGTACGGGCGGCCACCGGTGTGCACCGTACGCAGGTGCTGGTGCGCGCGCTCGGCGGAATCGAGCCGGTCAGCGCGCAGTCGGTCGACCCGACGGGCATCACGTCGACGATGGACCTCGCCGTGCGCGAGGGCAACCTGGCCGACCTGCGCGCCGGCACGGTCGCCCTGTCCGCCATGCAGGCGTCCTCGTCCGGCTGGGACGTCGGCGACCAGGCCGAACTCTGGCTGGGCGACGGCACCCCTGTCACGTTGGACGTCATCGCGATCTACGGCCGTGGCCTCGGCTTCGGCGACGTCACGCTGGCTGCCGAGACGGTCGCCGGGCACACGGCCGGGGATACCGACGACGAGATCCTGGTCAGCGCCGGCCCGGAGGCCGACACCGCGTTGGCCACGTGGTCGGCTGGGCGACCGGGCAGCCAGGTTCTCGACGCCGCCACCCGTACGCGCCTGATCGGCACCGACATGGCGATCGGCGCCTGGCTGAACCGGCTGCTGATCGGCGTGATGGTGGGGTACGCGGCGCTGGCGGCGGCCACCACGATGGTGATGGCCGCGCTGGCCCGCCGCCGCGAGTTGGCGTTGCTCCAACTGGTCGGGGTGACCCGCCGTCAGATTCGAAGGATGGTCCAGGCCGAACAGGCCGGGCTGCTCGGCACCGCCGTGCTGATCGGCGCGACGATCGCGGCGCTGACCCTGAGCGCGATCGTCAACGGACTGACCGGCAGCCCGATCCCGTACGTCCCGCCGCTCGGTTGGGCGGCGGTGCTCGGCGGCACGACGCTGCTGGCGTTGGCGACCACTGTGTGGCCGGTCCGACGGCTGCTCAGCACACCTCCGATCGACAACATCGGCGTGAAGGAGTAGACGTAGCGGCTCGCAAAGGTGACCAGCCCGAGAGGGCTGGTCACGGCGTGCGTCAGGCGGCGGTGGACTCGAGCTGGTCGAAGGCGATGCTCCACCACGATTCTGCATCGGCGAAGGCGGACGGATCGACTCGTGTCAGCTCCGCGCGGATGGCCGCGGCGCGCTCGGCGCGGGCCCTGCCGCCCGGGTCGGTCTCGATAAGCTGCCCGAGCTCGTAGAGGAACTCGACGAACGCGGCGAACGAGGCATTGACGTGCTCGAAGTTCGGCGTCGCGAGGTCCAGCAGGATCACCGAGCCGTTCTGCGAGTCAAGGATGTAGAGCATCTGGGGGTCATCGGGCGAGCTGCCGAGGACGACGTACATCCGCGGGCCCTCGTCGCCAATCTCGATCTTCAGCTTGCCGAACGGCGTCATCCCCGGCGCGGTGACGTCCGCGGTGAACAGGATCGGCACCTCGACCGGGAGAGCGGCACCGGCCGGCAGGACTCCCGGTGTGAGCACGTCGCCGAGCAGGTCGGCCGGGACCTCGATCACGCCGTCCGCGCCCCAGAGCGCGGTGAGTTGCGCCAGCGACACGCTCATTCGTCCACCTGCTCTCCCGGGGAGGTCAGGTCCTGCTCCTCAAGGAACCGCCACCAGTTGTCATCGTCAGAGCCGATTTCGGCGTAGCCCGCGCCGAACACGTAATAGGCGAGGAAAGAGTCCAGGTCCGGGGCGATCTGCTGGAAAGCCTCGCGGATGAACCACTCGTCGGTGCTGACCTGCGGGAAGTACCAGACCGCGCCGGAGTCGCGCCGCAGCAGCAACGGCTCTTCGCTGAGGCGCCCGAGGTAGAACCACTCGTCGGGCTCGGCGGCGACGCCTGTGTATTCCGGCATGATCTTCAGACCGCTCTGCATCCGGGCTGAGGAGGAGATGCCGGGCAGGTAGAACCTGCCGGCCGCGATGCTCTCGGCGACCTCCATCAGCTCGCGTACCGGCTGCGGTATCTCTGCCGGAATCTTGTCGGCCGGCGCGCCCGCGCTGATCTCTCCCCAGCCGACGGTGTTGTCCTCGTCCGCCAACAGGTCGGCGCGCAGCTCCTCGATGAGCTCCCGCAGATCGGGGTTCAATCCACTACCTCTATTCGGATCGGCGTGCCGTCCGGCAGGTTCATGATCTGCACCCGGATCTGGGTGCCGATGTCCTGGTTGGTGTCGGCGTCCATCAGCTTCAGGTTACCGACCTCGTCAGGGCCGCCAAGTTGCAGCTCCCAGACATGATCGGGGTTCTGGTCGCGCACCCGTTGCTTCATCCGCTCGGCCGCTTCACTGTCTTTGGCCTTCTGCGCGTCGCTGCCCTTGTTGTTCTTGACGTACTTGTTGTGGATCTTCCGAATGATCCGGTCTTTGAACCCGGCGGTGATGCTGGTGTCGCGCGCTACCGGATTCGCCTGCTTGAACAGCTTTCCCTGATCGCTCAGCCGTTTCAAGGCGGCCATCTTGCGGTCGAAGTCCGTGCGGTGGTGGAAGCTTTTGCGCTGGACCCGGATGGTGACCTCGGGCAGATTGTTGTTGCGCCGCACCGGGGGTGCGGAGGCCTTCTTCACCGCCGCGCCGATGAGGTTGCCCTCCCCCGGCTTGGCCGCACCACCTCGCTTACTGCCACCCGCCCCGCCCCGCCTAGCCACTGATCAGCTCCGTGATCACCTGGTCGATCAGCAGACCGATGATCTCCCGCGTGATGATCTGGAAGATCGGGATCTCAGCCAGCGACGCGCCGAAGGTGACGACCGCGGTTGCGATGGCCTGCGCCACCTCGAAGGCAAAGATGGCCAGCTGCACGATCATCGAAATCTTCAACGCGAGCACGATCCCGGCGCAGATGATCAGGCCGGTGCCGACCAGCATCGCCGCCTGCGCGTAGTCCGGCAGGGTGCCCGGCCCGCTCTCCGGTTTCGCCCACCACTGGGCGAACGCCTGCATCGCCTCGCCGTTCTGCTGGGACATCACCGCCGCGGCGGCCTCGCCGGCCTCGCCAGTGGCGTCGGCGACCGTCCCGGCGAAGTTGAGCCAGGCCTGACCCATCTCGAACAGCTTCTCCTCGTCACCCTCGGGCCAGGAGAAACCGATCCAACCGAGGGCGGTGACCAGCTCACCCGGCAGCTGAAGTCCCATCCCTCACCCCAGAATTCCGAGTATGTCGCGCATCGCGTTCGTGGCTTCCTGCTCAACGGACTCGTAGTTGTCGGCCATCGCGGTCAGATCGCCGCCCGCCGCGCCGATCTCCTCGGCAGCGACACCGATGCAGTCCAGCACCCAGGCCGAGACCCCGGTGTACACGGCCCCGATCAGCGAGCCGATGTCGTCGCCGCCCCAGGGCTCGCCGAAGCCGGCCATCTGCGCCTCGAAACTCTCCAGCTGCCCGATGAACCGATCGGCCGCGCCGATCACCTGATCACCGCCTGCCCGCAGGGCCGCGGGCTCCACCTCAAAGCCGTTCACCGGTTGGCACTCCCGCCGGACATCCGAGCCTGCGCCTCGGTCAATGTCTGCACAAACGTGCTCAGTCGCGGCACCGCCGAATCCCGGACCTGTTGCAGCTGCTCGGTGAGCTGCGTGAGGTCCGCAGCGCCCGGGGCGGAGGCGCCGCTACGCATGGAGTCGATCGCCGCATTCACCGCCTCGACGATCCGGTCACACAGCTCGGCGGAGCCCAGGTGCATCAGGCGCGGGTCCACGGTGAGCGACGAAAGCCGACCGTCGACACCGAACTCGGCACGGACCCGGCCATCCACTGCCTCGCCGATCCGCCGCTGCCGGGCGGCCTCCTCGTCTTCCGGCGTAGGGGTCACCGCCCGAAGTGCACCGACAGTGGCGTCGAGCATGCGGGCGAAGTCCCCGCTCGCGTCCCGTGGCATCGACATGGATCGTCCTCCCGATAGTGCTCGAAACACTCGCGAGCGTACGGATACGGGTCAAACGAGCAGCTGTCCTACCTCTGATCGGCACCTGCGCACCAACCAGAATCTGGACTCAACCCTTGAACAAGGTACCGGGCGGGGCCGCCGCCGATGCTCCTCCCACTGACCGTCAGGTCCTGAGGGGCTTCACGTCAAGGATCGCAACGAAGTGGGTCACCAAGTCCGGGCAAAGCACCGAAAAGTGGGTGCGCGATTGGGCAGTGTGGACGCGCGAGTGGGCCGACCACCGGGCCGTTGGTCAACAGTCAGCCCCGTGGGCTGGTGAGTGCGCGGGCGTCGGGCGTGGGTCAGGGTTGGGCCGCGCCCTCGATGGTGGAGCTTTCTTGCGGACGGAGTGCGGTCAAAAGGTTGTCGAGTTGACCCCAGGCCCGCGCGCTGGCGACGTGGTCGATGTAGTCGCGGGACTCAACGATGAGCCCATCGCGGATACGCATCACGAAGACGCACGGCACCGTGAATGCCTCACCTGTCTCGGCGACCCGCCCCTGATAGGCAAACTCGGCGACGATCACCTCCGGGTCCACGGTTTCATGAATCGTCACGTCGACCGGCTTACGGTTCAGCGTCCGGGCGACCGGAGGCGGCGCGGTGAAGTGCTCGTGCAGTTCGCTGCGGCTACGTAGCGGCGGCGGGCTGAGCGGGTGGAACGGATGCGTGACATGGGTGTGCTCGGCGTACAGGTCGGCAAGGTCTTCGTACGGCCCGTCGCAGACACCGTTCACCAGTCGGAGGAAAGTTTCGCGTGGGCTACTCATGCCGGGCTTCCTTCGACTCGGTTGGATGTCACATGGGGCACGTCGAGGACTACGTCCGGGATGGCCGTACCCCGTCGACGGCACCCTACCGACCGCGGCCCCGATTCGACTGCCGGTTCTCCTCGGCCCGGGCCACCCTGCGCAGACGGTCGCGGTGGCAACGGATCCAGCCTGCTAGGCGAACTCCTCTCCCAGGTAACGCTGCGGTACTGCGGCTGGTCGATTCAAAACCTGGACGCCGTTTGCGACACCCTGCGTTACATCGACTTCACCGGCGTCACGGGTTGGGCGCTTGTCATCCGCCAGCTCGACGAGCCGTTCAGAGCCGATCCGCAGTGGACACGGACCATGGCCGACATCATCGCCCAGGTCTCGTACGAGCACCTGCTCATGGGAAACCGGCTCCTCGCGTTGCTGCACAGCCGAGACGGGGACGTGACGCTCGGCCGGCTCGGCGGTCACGAGCACTCATCGGCCAGCCTGCGGATGCGTCCTGGCACGTCCTCGCCGATCCAGAGGGCAACGAGTTCTGCCTGCTCAAGCGCCGCCTCGATCCACTCTGATCGCCCTGGCCCACACGATCGACGCAGCCGCCCTCCCGCACGCCCCCGGACCGGGCACCTGCCTGACGGGCTCTGATCTGCCCCTGGCGAGGGTAGGGGTAACTCCCAACCCGACTGGGACGTAGCAGGATCGAGCAAGATTCAGAAACCATGGAAGCTCATTTCCATGACCACGCACAAGATCTCCCGGTTCCATCGGGCCGCCCTGGCCCTCGTCCTTCCCGTCGCCGTGATAGCGGCAGTCGCCGGGTGTGATGACTCGGCGGCGCCGACGGCCGCGCCCGCGGCCAGTTCGGCAGCCGCGGTTCCCTCGGCCTCGACAAGCGCGGCCCCCGCAGCGGGCTTGCACATGATCGCCAACAACGGGCATCAGCTTGCCTTCCACGTCACGCCCGGAAGTTCTCCCACCATCGTGCTGGACGCCGGCGGTGGCGAGGACTCCTCGTACTGGGATGCCCTGGTGCCGCAGCTGTCGCAGGCCACCGGATCGCAGATCATCACCTACGACCGGGCCGGTCTGGGCGCCAGCGAGGAGGTGAAGGGCCCATGGGACCCCAAGGCCGCCGCCTCCGACCTGCAGGCCGGTCTGCGTGAACTCGGCGTCACCCAGAACGTGGTCCTCGCGGGCCACTCGCAGGCAGGAGAGGTGGCCCACTACTTCGTCGTCGCGAACCCCGGCGTTGTCTCCGGGGCGGTGCTCATCGATGCCAACGTGCCGCAATTCTTCACCGACACCCAGACCCAACGCCTCGTCTCGCTAACCTCGCCGCAGATCGAAGAGCTCAAGAAGGCGCCGTCGACGAAGGCGAATCGCCAGCTCATTGCCACGGCCGACAACTTCGGTCCCACGCACCAGGCGTACCACAAGGTCTCCTGGCCCAACGGCGTTCCCGTCATCTATGTCGTGTCGGACAAGACACCCTTCGATGGATCTCCGCAGGACGCTCAGGCCTGGCGCGACGCGGCAGCGGCGTTCACCAAGGCGGGGCCCGACCGCACACTGGTCATCGCCGAGGGAAGCTCGCACGACGTTCCCCAGGACAAGCCCGCCCTGGTACTCAAGGAAATCGAACAGATGACCGCCACCGTCAAGTAAAGGCCATCGGGCCGACGGCTGACCCGGACCGGCGAGCCTGGTTGACCGGCGCTGCCCCGGCGTTCTCGATCAACCAGACTGCGGAGACGACCCCGCCGCCTGGGGTCACCGGTAGAGCGAGCACGGGGTGTCCTGCCGACTCGGAAATCGTTGTGGCGCAGCTGCCGATGACCTGGGCAGCGCCGTGGGCGAGCGCGACAAGCTACACGGTCCGGATCCCGATGACGGCGAGGTGATGGTCGAGATTCGGGGAGCGGGCCGGAACCGCTTACTCGATGGGTAGCGTGTGTGCGGGTTGTCGATCGATGGAGCCGTCGATCGGCTACGCGAGCCTCCGTGGACCACGGACGGACACCATGGTCGCTGGATCCCACGCGACGTGGAAGACACCGACCATGGGGAAGTGCGGATCGCCGGCCACCATGAATCACCAGCCCGGCGGTTCGGCACGATGCGCGATGATGGAGTGAAATGACCGATAACAGCGGAACCGCCCTGTCCGGCGGCTCCTCGCCTTCGCGGGAGGGCTCCGGGCCGGATCGCGTCGCTCGCAGCGGTCCGATTTCGCGCTCCGCGCTGGCCCAGCGGATGAGCCTGCTGGGCTGGTCGCTGGTGCTGCTGCCGGGCGCGGTCCTAGGTGCCGTGCTGGCCACACTCTGGATCACCTCGATATCGATCGCCGCACTGGGCGCCGGAATCCCACTGACCCTGCTCGCGACCGTACTGGTGCGCTGGTTTGCCGACCTGCATCGCCAGTGGGCCGCCGACCGGCTCGGCGAACCGGTGCCCGCCCGGCCCTATCAGCCGACGCCGGACGCCGGGTGGCCGGTGCGGCTCTGGACGATCCTGCGCGACCCGGCGACGTGGCGGGACTGGATCTGGTTGGTGGTCAACTCGATCACCATTTGGTTGAGTAGCGGACTGTCGCTGCTGTTCTTCGTCTTCGGAGTCGCATACCTGACCTATCCGCTCATCTATCAGCTGACGCCTTCTCAGGTATTCCGCACTCCGATGGGGGAGGGCTTCCGGCTGCACAGCCTCGCGCAGTCGTTCGTGCTGGTACCGCTCGGTCCGGTTTTCCTTCTGCTCTGGTACGTCACTGCGGTGCGCCTCGCGAACCTCAACGCTCGGGTGATCCGCGCTCTGCTCGGCCCCACCGAACAGGCGCGCCTGCGGGCCCGTGTCCAACAGTTGGCGACCTCGCGAGCTGAGACCGTCGACAGCCAGGCCGGTGAGCTGCGCCGAATCGAACGCGACCTGCACGACGGCGCGCAGGCCCGGCTGGTGTCGCTGGGTATGAGCCTGGGCTTGGCTGAACAGTTACTGCCCAACGATCCGCAGGCCGTCCAGCAGTTGCTGGCCGAGGCCCGCGAGTCGACCACCAGCGCCCTCGCCGAGCTGCGCGACCTGATACGAGGCATCCATCCGCCGGTACTGGCCGACCGTGGCCTGGACGGCGCACTCAAGGCCTTGGCCCTGGTCAACCCGATCCCGACCACGGTGGTGACCCGTCTACCCGGACGGCTGCCGGCCCCGATCGAGTCCGCGGCCTACTTCGCCGTCGCCGAGGCATTGTCGAACGCCATCAAGCACGCCCAGGCCCAGCAGATCCGGATCACCGTGGAGTTCGCACCCCACCGGGGCGGCGCTGCCGGGGAACTGACGATGCTGGTGTCCGACGACGGCCATGGGGGTGCTTCGATCGATTCCGGCACGGGCCTGCGTGGCATCGCCCGTCGCCTGGCGGCCTTCGACGGCACGCTGACCGTTGACAGCCCGCCGGGCGGACCTACCGAGGTGAGGATGTCGCTGCCGTGCGTATCGTGATAGCCGAGGACCTCGCCCTGCTCCGCGAGGGCCTGATCAGGATCCTGCGGGCCAATTCATTCGAGGTCGTGGAAGCCGTTGACAACGGCCCCGCGCTGATCCGGTCGCTGACGACGCACCGCCCCGACGTAGCCATCGTCGACGTGCGGTTGCCGCCGACCTTCACCGACGAGGGCCTGCGTTCCGCGATCGAGGCCCGCCGCCAGATTCCAGGGCTGCCCATCATGGTGCTATCGCAGTATGTCGAGCAGATCTACGCCAGGGAGCTGATGTCAGATCGCGCGGGCGCGGTGGGCTACCTGTTGAAAGACCGGGTTACCCACGTCGACCAATTCGTCGCCAGTGTCCGGCAGGTCGCTACCGGCAGCACCGTTATGGACCCCGACGTGGTGAGTGCGCTACTCACCCACCGCTCCACCGACCCTAAGCTCCTGGAGCTGAGCCCACGCGAGCATGAGGTCCTCGCCCTGATGGCCGAGGGTCGCTCGAACGCTGCGATCGCCGCCCGGATGTTCGTCACCGAGAAAACCGTCAGCAACCACAGCAACAACATCTTCACCAAGCTCGGTCTCAAGCCCTCCGAGGACGACAACCGCCGCATCCTGGCGGTCCTCGCCTACCTGGAAGGCTGAGTCCTTGGCCTCTGCCCCACCATGACGGCCGGATGCTTCGCCGAGCCGACACTGTCCAGTCTCGACGCCATTCATCTGGCGACCACGCAGGTTCTTGGCAACGAGTCCCGAGCGGAGTTAGTTGCCCTCGTCACTTACGACCGGCGTCTGCAGGAAAGCTGCGCTTGCGGACCTCCGGGAGGCGCTGACCGGGCTCATCACACCTGGCCGCCCAGGTGGTTGGCGCTCCCTGGGCCGAACACCGCCGCCAGGTCGAGCAGGACCGAAGAAGGCGATCATCAGCACCCACGTCGCCGAGATCCACATTGACCAGATCACGCCGCATTCGCTCGGCAATCTTGGTGTGGCGGGCCGCGGCTACACTGTCGCCCCTAAAGCCCCTGCCCGGCAACCGAAACGGAGGCGCGATGGGTAATCCGCTGTTGGACGCCGAGGATGCGCGGGAACGCCTGGAGGCGTGGCAGGCCAATGCCTCGCGCCGGGCCGCCGACACGCAGGCCGCCAGTGCCGGCTTGCGCGCGCTGCGGGTCACGGCCAGCGACACCCACGGGATCGTCGAGGTCACCGTCGACTCCACGGGGGCGATGGCCGACGTCCGGCTCTCCGCGCGGGTGCAGCGCGTGAGTCTGGAGCAGACGCAGCAGGCGATCATGGGCGCCTATCGCAACGCGCGGGTCAAGCTCGCCGAGGCCGCCGCCGAGGTCGTGCGGGAGACGGTCGGCGCCGACTCGGCGACCGGCCGGGCCCTGCTGGCCGGATTCCGGACCGCCGACACCGAGGACGAGGAGGGGCGTTACTGATGCACGGGGGATTCGAGGTCGACGTCGAGGCCCTGCGCGCGCACGCCACGGCCATGTTGGCCATTCACGACCGCTTCGCCGCCGTCAAGGCCGCGAGCGGCACCATCTTCCAGGCGGACGATGCCTACGGGCAGCTCTGCCAGTTCTTGCCGCCCATCCTGGAGGGACGCCACCGGGACCAGGACAAGGGCGTGGGCATGCTCGCCGAGAACATCGCGCTGCTCGCCGCGGGAATCAAGAAAACCGCCGACGCCTACGAGCGGACCGAGGAGTCGACCACCGACGGCTTCAACTCCTTCCACTCCGCGACCTGAGCCGGCCCGGCGGTCCTCTCATGAGCAACCCACTGGTCGCCACGACCTCCGACATCTCTTCGACCAGCCCCGCGCACCGCGACGGCTGGACCGGCCTGCCGCTTGCCGACGACTACATGGGCATAAAGGACGCCATCGACTCCGGCAGCTGGATCGACGGCTCAATCGCGGGCTTGGGCGCCGCTCTCGACGGGGCGGCCATCGCCATCGACCCGTTCAGCACGCTCCTGTCGATGGGCATCGAGTGGGCCATCGAGCAGGTCGAGCCACTGAAGCAGGCACTCGACTGGCTCGCCGGTGATCCCGAGACCATCGAGACGCACGCCATGACCTGGGACAACATGGCCAGTGAGCTGTTCTCCATCGCCGAGGACCTCAAGGCGCGGCTGGTCGGCGACCTCGACGGGTGGCAGGGCGCCGCCGCCGACGCCTACCGCGACATCCTCACCATCAACATCGACGTCGCCGGGATCTTCGCGGGCACGGCCGCCGGCATGGGTGCCGCGACCCGTGGCGCGGGAACCGTGGTGCAGATAGTGCGGGAGGTCGTGCGCGCCTTCATCGCCGACTGCATCGCCAAGGTCGTGGTGTGGCTGGCCGAGGTGGTCTTCTCTCTCGGCATCGCCACACCGCTTGTCGCCTCCCAGCTCGCGGTCGCCGTCGTCCGCTGGACCGGCCGCATCTTCGGCTGGCTGATGGGCCTGATCGCCAGCCTCTCCGCCCTTCGCGCACTCCTCGACGTCTAGGCGGCCCTCGATGCGACAACTCATGGCGGCTCTGCGGACCACCGCCGTCCTGGTGGTCATGTTCGCTGTGGCGGGTCTCCACAAGCACCCCTCAGGCCCCACCCCACCGCACGGCGGTGACGGCGATGGCCCCAAGCGTCCCAAGTTCAGCCCCGGCATGATGCCCAAGCGCGTGGGACCAGCCCAGCAGCACGGCATCAAGCGCGCCGAGGAGGGCCGCCCGAAGGACGCCGACACATCCGAGCCCGAGGTACCCAAGAGGACCAACCCCTGGGACGACCCCGACTTCGCCGACGCCAGGTACGACATGCGCCGCTTCGGTGAGATGGGCGACGGGGCGATGGACAAGATCTGGGACGGCGACGGCATGGGCAGTGGCAACCACAATCCCTCGTCCACCGAGCCCGGCAAGACGCTCTTCCCGCCCGGCACCACCAAGGCGCAGGTCGAGGGCTGGTTCAAGAGCATCGCCGCCAACCCCGACAGCCGCCCTCAGGCGCGTCCCCACGGCGATGGCTGGGTCGTCAGCGGCACCCGCGACGGCGTCACCTGCGTCGTTACCCTGGACAAGGACGGCAGCATCTCCGGCGGCTTCCCCGTCAGCGGCGAGGGCGTCACCACCAACCCGCCGGCCTAGCCACCAAACCCACGGGAGACCCATGGAAGTCATCGATTTCTACCGGCTCAGCCGCCGGATCACCGACCAGCTCGCACCCAAGATCAGCCCGAATTACCGGCCGATCGTCCTGACCGCCGGAGGCGCCGGGGCCTGGGACCTGGCGATCCCGACGCTCGTCGGCGCCCTGTCGGAGGAGGACGTTGTGATCACCACGGCGGAGAAGGACTCGCTGCGGGAGCTCATGGAGTTCCGCCGGGAACCTCTGACGTACCTGGAGCAGATCCGGACCTCGGACTGACGGCCGAAGCGTAGATCGGGCCCCTCGGACCCTGCACCGTGTCGACCAGCTGGCGTCCCAGACCTGGCCCGATCTCGGCGGGCATGTCGATCGCGACATTCACCGAACGGTAGATCTCGGGATCCGACTGCCGAAGGCGTCAAGATTTTTGAGGCGGGGGTCGATCAGGGTTCTTTGAGTGAATCTGCTGGTCGTCCTGCTCCTGAGTGGGTGAGTTGATCCATGCCGCTGCGCTTCTCCGTGACGAGGGGGATCTACACGCAGGTATCTAACAAGGCGAACAGAGACCCTCTCAACCGCCTCGGCGATTCACTCGGCCACTGACGCCGTTGCTGTACTTAACTGCTGTACGACAGCAGAAAGGCCACCTCCCGAACTCGGGAAGCGGCCTCTGACCTGTGCGAACTGAGAGTGGGCGATGCTGGTATCGAACCAGCGACCTCTTCGGTGTGAACGAAGCGCTCTCCCACTGAGCTAATCGCCCTCAGCGCCACTGACTCTACCCGATCGTGGAACCGGACCGGAAATCCGGGGTCAGTGCGTCGCGAGGTAGTGCATGGCCTCGGCCACCACGTCGATGCCGAGGCTGTACTTGAGGGACAGCCAGACCACCGTGGCCACGAAGACCAGGCCGACGGACCCGAGCACGATTCGCACCAGCAGCGACTGTTTCGTCACCCAGCGTGTCCATCCGTGGACGTGGCGGCGGGTGAAGCCGAGCAGCCGGCGCGCCCAGTGGTATTCGACGGCCCAGATGCCCAGGCCGGCGATCACCAGCAGCCAGCCCGGCCCGGGAAGCGGGATGAGGGCGATGCCGATGGTCACCACCAGAGCCCCGGCGATCGCAATGAAGATCTTGAGTGCGATCCGGCCGGTGGGGTTGGCGCGGATGAGGTCGAGGGTCAGTGAGATCCGCTCACGCCAGCGGGGGCGGCGCGGCGGGTCCTGCACGGCGGTTCCGCCACCACGACCAGCACCGGCATCGCCGCCGCGACCAGCGCCGATGTCGCTGCCATCGCCACTGGGACGACCGGCGTCGGACGCCGGCCGACCGGCCCGTTCGGGCTGCTCCATCGGCACTCCGTACCCTCGCTCTTCGGCTGTTCGGGCCGCGACCTTCGGCGGACCGGGCGCCGCAGCCGGCTCCACTGAGGAATGCTTCGTCACCATTTCACCCCCCAGTGTCGCTCGGGCCCGTCACTGCAACGGCCGACTGGACGTTACCGGAGTAAGTCGACGACTGAGCCACCCGATACCGGGCGGGATCACGCACTGGGCAGAACCGGAAATCCTACATGAATGACCACATTCAGGTGGCGTTTCCGTCCCCCTTCCCACCACTGGGTGAAGTCAGCGTATGGCGGAGCGTAGCCAGGAGTAGCACCTGAGTATGGGAAAAGCGGGACACGCGCGTTCCGCAGCGGTGCCGGGGGGAGAACGTCCATGAGTGTCATCCGACCGACGACCGTAGAGGTCGAGACGTCGCTAAGGCTCGTCGCACCTGACGCCACCGCCTTGCCGGTGCGTGCCAGTCTGCGTTACGACCCTGCTGACCCGTATGCGGTCCATGTCCTGTTCCATGCCGAATCGGCAGGGGGCGAGGCGGTGAGTTGGTCGTTCGCTCGCGAACTTCTGGTCACCGGCCTGGACGAGCCGGCCGGCATTGGGGATGTGCGGGTCTGGCCCTGGGCCACACCGCGCGGCGACTTCGTCGCGCTGGCCCTCTCGTCACCGGACGGCAACGCCCTCTTCGAGGTGCCGCGCAGCGTCCTGGTGCGTTTCCTTCGACGGACCTACGTCGTCGTCCCGCGCGGCCGTGAGGCCGAGCACCTGGACGTCGACACGGCGGTGAACCGGCTGCTCGCCGGTCGCTGACCGCCCGAACGGGCAACACCGGCCACACCGGGGCCGCGCGGATCTGCCGAGTCCGCGCGGCCCCGGCACACACCCCAGGGTGTACGCGGACAGCCTGCCCCGGGTCGGCAGGTGCTCAGCCGTGCGTGGTGATGCCGCCGTCGACGGGAATGACCGCGCCGGTGAGGTACGCGCCGGCGCGCGAGGAGAGGTAGATGGCCGTGCCGGCCATGTCCTCGGGGCGTCCGATGCGGCCCAGCGGGACCTGCTGCTCGATGGCGGCCCGGCTGGTCGGGTCGTCGAGCGCGAACGCCATCATCTTGCTCTCGAACGGGCCGGGCGCGATCGCGTTGACGGTGATCTGCTCACCGGCGAGTTGGTGGGCGAGGCCGCGGGTGAGCATGTGCACGGCGGCCTTGGTGGCCGAGTACGCGTACACCTCCATGAGCGGCACCCGGATGCCGTCGATCGACCCGATGTTGATCACGCGGGCCGGGTCGTCGGCGCTGGCGGCGGCGCGCAGCGCCGGCAGCAGCGCGGTGGTGAGCCGGAAGACGGCCTTGACGTTGACCGCCCAGAGCTTGTCGAACGCGGCCTCGGGGTAGTCCTCCAGGGGCGCGCCCCAGGTCGCTCCGGCGTTGTTGACCAGCACGTCGAGGCGGTCGAAGCGCTCGCGCACGGCGGCGGCCAGCGCCTCGGCGCCGGCGTCGTCGCTGAGGTCGGCGGGGATGGCCTCGCAGCGGCCCTCGGCGGACAGGGTGGTGGCGACCGCCTCGCAGACATCCGCCTTGCGGGACGAGATGATCACGTGTGCGCCGGCCCGGACGAAGCCCTGGGCGATCATCAGCCCGATCCCCCGCGATCCGCCGGTGACCAGGACCGTCTTACCTTCGACCGAGAACAGCTGCGTCATGCCCATCCCATCGCGAGTCGGCGGGGGCCGCCGGTCGGTCAAGTGGCCGGCGGATGCCGGGGTGGACCGCGGACCGACGGCGCTACCGTCGGGTAACGTAGCCCGGCCGCCGGGATCGCGACAAGCCCGTGACGCACCGCGGATTCCGCCAGGAGCGTCGATCGGGATGCGGTGACCTGCGGTTCGGGCTACCGTCGCAGGCGATGGTCTCCACCGATCCCTCCCCCGCGCCATCGATCGGAACGGCGTCTTCCGTAACCGACGAGATAGCCACGTTCGCGCTGGCCGATCTTGCCGGTGACCCGGGTTGGCGTCGGCCGGTGATCGTCGAGCGGGAGCTGTTGATTCTCACCACGCGTGGGCACGGCGACGCGGAACTCGACTTTCATCTGCTGCCGTGTCGGCCCGGCACGCTGCTGCGGGTCGGCCCCGGCCAGGTGCTGCGCTGCGCCGGCCCCCAGTTCGACGCCACAGTGGTCGCCTGGGATCCCGAGGCGCTGCGCGGCTTCGACGTCGACCTGACCACGACCGCGACCTGGCGGCAGTTGGCCGGTGAGGACGAGGACGCGGTGATCAGTGAGGTGAGCCAGTTGGCGGTGGACTGTCGGCGGCACCCCGACGGCCCCGCCGCCCGCGCGCTGCTCCGGCATCAGCTGGCCGTGCTGCTGCTGCGGCTGGCCGTCGCCCACGCCGATCGGTCGCCGGCCCGGCCCGAGGACGAGACGTTCCACAGGTTCCGCCGCGAGGTGGAGCACGGCTATCCGCACACCCGGCGGGTGGAGGACTACGCGGCCGAGCTCGGCTGCTCGGTGCGGACCCTGACCCGGGCCTGCCTGGCCGTCACCGGTCGCAGCGCCAAGCAGGTCATCGACGAGCGGGTCGCGTTGCAGGCCGGCCGGCTGCTCGCCGCGACGGATCAGCCGATCGCCCAGATCGGCCGGCGGCTCGGGTTCTCCGAACCCACGAACTTCGGCCGCTTCTTCACCCGCGAGGTCGGGGTCAGCCCCGGCGCGTTCCGGGCCGCACGAGACCAACCGGCGGCCGGCCGGGTGGTCCGACCTCGGCCGCCAGCCGAGTCGACGGGCGCCAACGGCGGCCGGTTGCGACCCGGCGTCCCCGGCGAATCCGCAAACGGCGGGCACGCCACGAAACCCGGGCCGCCCGCCGCAGGGCCAGGCGGCACCCGCCGGGCATGATGGCAGGGTGCAGATCTCCGCGCGCGGCGACTACGCGGTACGGGCGGCGTTGAGCCTCGCCACCGCGTACCCCTCGCTGCTGTCCACCCAGGCCATCGCCGCGGAGCAGGACATGCCCCGCAAGTTCCTGGAGGCGGTCCTGGCGGACCTGCGCCGGGCCGGCATCGTCCGCGCCCAGCGCGGCGCCGAGGGCGGCTACACGCTGGCCCGCCCGCCCCGCGAGGTGACCGTCGGCGCGGTGCTGCGCGCCGTGGAGGGCCCACTGGCCGGGGTACGCGGGCTGCGCCCCGAGGAGACCCGCTACGAAGGCTCGGCAGAGAACCTGCCCGGCCTGTGGGTGGCGGTCCGTGCCGCCGTGCGGCGGGTCGTCGACGAGGTGAGCCTCGCCGAGATCGTCAGCGGTCGGCTGCCCGCGCACGTCCGCAAGCTCACCGCGCTGCCCGACGCGTGGGAGCCTCGCTGATCCACCGCTGGCCCACAGCGTCCACCCCACAGTCCAGGGCGGACAGCGAGAGGGTTTCAAAAGTTGCCGATTCGGAAATGTTCAATCTCGACACGGCAGGGAACGGTGACGAGGGGAGCGCTCCGATGGGCCTCATGTTTCGCAAGCGCAAGAAGTACGGTCCGATCATCCTGAACTTCACCGAGAACGGCTTCTCCTCGTGGAGCATCAAGATCGGTCGCTGGTCCTGGAACTCGAAGGCGCGTGCGCACCGGGTCGACCTGCCGGGTCCACTGTCCTGGAAGCAGGACAAGTCCCGGTCGTAAGCATCCCGGGAGTCGAGCGGGGCGCCGGTGATTCACCGGCGCCCCGCTCGGCGTCTGTGGGCTGGGGCGCTCAGCGCGCCAGGGTGATGATCTCGTCGCCGGCCAGCCGTCCGGACTCGCGCTCCCGCCGCACGTCACCCGCGTCGAGCAGGTCGGCGAGCGCCTGGTTGGCGTCGGCAGCCCGATAGACGGTCGCGGTGAGGGTGTGCCGGCGCAGGTCGGTGACCGGCCGCGACCCGCCGGCACGCAACTCGGCCAGCAGCTCGTGGGCCAACGGTTCGAGGTCGGGATCGCCGACCACGTCGACAGCCGTGCCGGTCGGGTCGAGCGGGTCGCGGTAGCGCACGTCGAGGTCCGCGCCGACCGCCCAGAGCGCGTCGCGGACCGCCTCCAGGCTCCGGTCCGAGCGACTGCCGAACGCGATCACACCGGCAGCCTCGCCGCCGGGCAGCACCGGTGCCACCTCGGCGACCAGGGGGAAGCCGGCGGAGACGAGCACGTCTCGGACGCTGTCACCGGTGTGCAGCAGCAGCTCTCCGGTCCGGCCGTTGGTCGCGGCGGCGAGCAGTTTCGGCGTGACCGCGCCGGGCAGGTCCACGAAGGAGAACAGCGGCGCGCCGGCGGCCCCGGCGGCCTTTACCGCGACCGGCAGCCGGTACGGGTCGCCGGGCAGCAGGTGCACGGTGACCTCGGCGGGCAGTTCCGCCTCGATCGGGCCGAGTCGGGCCGGCAGGTCGGCGGCGGCAGCCAGCACCAGCACCGTCACCTGCCGGCCGCGAACCTGGTCGCCGTGCGTGGCGACCAGGCGCAGCGCGGCCTCCGCGCTGCCCGCGTCGGCGCCGGCGAGGGCGACGGTGGCCCGCCGGGAGCGGTGCAGGGCTGCGGGCAGCCAGGTCGTCAACTGGCGGACCAGCAGCTCGCGGAGGAAATCGGTGGTCCGGTCGGTCGGCATCGGTCCGTTCTACCGTACGACCGATCAGGCCGGGACGGAGATCCCCACTCCGCCCCTGGTCTGCCCGCCGTAGCGCTGCCGCTCGGCGTCCAGGTCGAGCCGACCGATCTGCTTGCGGGCGGCCAGTGCGCTGTCGTCGAGCAGGTCGGCGGGGATCAGCCAGACGATCTCGAACTCCAGACCGTCCGGGTCCTTGCCGTAGAGGCTCTTGGTCGTGCCGTGGTCGGAGGTGCCGCCCAGCGCGCCGGCGGCGGCGAGTCGCTCGGCGGTGGCGGCCAACTCGTCCAGAGTGTCCACCTCCCAGGCGAGGTGGTAGAGGCCGACGGTGGACCGACCGGCGGTCGACCGGCCGGCGCCGGCGCCGATCTCGAAGAGGCCGAGGTCGTGGTCGTTGGTGGAGTCCGGGGCCTGGAGGAAGGTGGCGCCCCGGAAACCGTCCGGGGTCATCGCCACCGGGCGGAAGCCCAGCACGTCGCGGTAGAACGCGACGCTGCGGGCGAGGTCACTGACGTAGAGGACCGCGTGGTTGAGCCGGTGGATACCCATGACCCGAGACTAGCCCAGTTTAGTTGAACATTCAACCATCGAGAGTATGATGGCGGTCATGACCCGCTGGCTGGACCCCGACGAGCAACGCACGTGGCGCGCGTATCTCGCCGCCTCTCGGGTGCTGATGGACACTCTCGACCGCGAGCTGCAACGCGAGGCGGGCATGCCGCACGCGTACTACGAGATCCTGGTCCAGCTCTCCGAGGCCCCCGGTCGCCAACTGCGGATGAGCCAGCTGGCCCAGGCCGCGGGGTCGTCGCGCAGCCGGCTCTCGCACGCCGTGGCCCGCCTGGAGGCCGCCGGCTGGGTGCGCCGCGAGGACTGCCCCACCGACCGGCGCGGGCAGATCGCGCTGCTCACCGACGAGGGTTTCGCCACCCTCGCGGCCGCCGCGCCCGGCCACGTCGAGGGGGTACGCCGACACCTGTTCGACGCGTTGAGCCCCGCCCAGGTCGACCAGCTGCGCCGAATCAGCGAGACCCTGGCCGAGCACCTGACCGGATCCTGACCAATCGACACCGGCGCGGGTCTTGTACTTACCGTCGTCGGATGAGCACGATGGGGCGTGTCTTCCGGCTTCGGTGAACTGACTGATCAGGCGCACCACCTCGTGTCCTCCGGCGATCTGGCCGGCGCACAGCAGTTGCTGTCCGACGCGCTCACCGACGCCGACCCCCGCCCGGCCAACGCCACCCCCGAGCTGGCCGAGGCGGCCAGCCTCCAGGCGCGGGTGCTGGTCGCCCTCGGTGAGCCGCACTCGGCCCGCGGGTGGGCCGCCTTCGCGTACGCGGCCACCACCCGCCTGCACGGTCGCGCCGACCCGCGCACGGTGGCCGCCGCGGCGACCCTGGCCGCGGTGCTGCACCGGGTCGGCAGCCACTCCCGAGCGGCACGGCTCTACCAGGAAGTCATCATCGAGCTGACCGCTCAGGACGGCCCGGAGTCGCTGCGGGTGCTCGCCGCGCACGCCGACCTGGCCACGGTCGAGTACGCGCGCGGCCAGTGCACGGTGGCCCGCGACCGCCTCCAGGACGCCTGGGAGCTGCACCGCGAGGTGTACGGCGACGGGCACCCCAGCGGCATCAAGATGCTGGCGCGGCTCGGGGCGATGCAGCGCGACTGCGGGCAGTTCGCCGAGGCACACGACAACCTGGCGCTCGCCCGCGAGTTGTGCCGACAGCACCTGCCCGCCGACGACCCGCTGGCCTCCCAGGTGGCGGCCCTGGCCCGGGCGGCGGCGAATCCCGACCACGCCTGCGCCGACAACCCGCCCACGGCCCGGGACACACCTGTCGTGCCGGCCGCCCGTGTCCCACCGCGCGGCGACGGGCCGGTCGAGTCCGGCTACCACCCGCCAGCCGCCGCGACCCACCACGCCGGGGCGGTCCCGAACCCCCGGCTGCCCTCCGACGAAGCGGTCGGATCGGCGGGCGACAGATGGCCGACCGAACCGGTGGACGAGCCCCCGCCCCACCCCGCCGACCCTCCGGTGCCGCCGTCGGTGGTCGGGCTGGCCGGCGGCACGGAGGAGCGGCCCGGGGTGTACCGGCTGCACCGGCCGACCGCCCCCACCGACCCGTACGCGTCGCCGGACCCGTACGCGCCGTCCGAGCCGTACGCGCGGCCGGACCCGCGCGCGGCGGTCGAGCCGTACACGCCGTCGCGGCTGCTGCCGGTGCCCGTGCACCGCGCGCCGCCGGAGCAGCGCAACCGGCTGGTGCCGGTGCTGGTGGCCGGCGTGGTCGTGGTGCTCCTCGGCGCGGCGGCGGTGATCGCCGGGGTGGCCGGGGTCGACGGCGACGAGAAACCGTCCCCTCCGCCGGCCAGCGCCTCCCCCACCGCCGACGCGCCGGCCAGCACCGCGCCCGCCCCGGGCGGCTCGGCGCCCACCTCGGCCGCCGCCGCGGCACCGCCCGGGACCCCACCCAGCGCGGTGACCCTGCGCGACACCCGGGACAGCATCGCGCTGAACTGGACCTACCCGGCCGGCGGCGAGGGCCCGGTGGTCATCGCGGGCGGCCGCACCGGCCAGACGCACAACATCTTCGCGACGCTGCCGGCCGGCACCACCAGCTTCGTGATCTACGCGCTGAACCGCACCAACGACTTCTGCTTCACTGTGGCCGTCGCCTGGTCCACCGACACCGTGGCCCGTTCCAAGCAGGTCTGCACCCGCCGCCGCTGACCCACCCGTCCGTGTCCCGCCAGCCGCATCCCGCCAAGCCACACGTTCAACTAACGCTGCCATCACTCAACGTGGTCTACCCGTTGACGACACCACCGTTACACCGCGTTAAGTCGGCGTACCGGGCACCATGCCTCATCTGGCCTTTGCTCTGCTTCACTCCGCGCAACGCCTCTGCCGATCAGCGGAAACGTTGCAGCAGCCGCTTCAAGGTGCTTCGACGGGCATCACGTGGCGTAGCTGTTGCGCCCGTTGAAGCAGAGCAAAGGACCACCATCGGGTGGGTGGGGGCACCGTCGCGGTCACGGACCGCCAACCTTTGGACCACCGCTTTCCTCGGCCGGCAACGCTGGCAGCAGCAGGCGCACTCGTAGCCCTCGCTGCTCCGGCGCGTCGGTCAGGGTGATGCTGCCGCCGGCGCGTCGGACCAACTCCCGGACGATGGCCAGCCCCAGGCCGGCGCCCCCGTCGTCGCGGGCTCGCCCGTCATCGAGCCGGGTGAACCGGTCAAGGACCCGCTCCCGGTCCGCCACCGCTATCCCCGGGCCGTCGTCGGTCACCGTCACCAGGTGGTACGCCCCGACGCCAGGCCCGACCGTCGCCCCCGCCACAGCTGTCCCCGCCACCGTCGTCCCCGCCACCGTCATCGCCGTTGACGTCGCCTCGGCCGCGAGCACGACACTGCCGGAGGCGTGTCGTACCGCGTTGTCGACCAGGTTGGCCAGCACGCGACGCAGCTCCTCGACGGTGCCGATCGTCCAGAGCGGGCCCGCCGGTGGCGTCACCCGCACCGGCGGCGACGGGTACCGGGCGGCGACCTCGGTCAGCAACGCGCCCAGCTCCACCGGGCCGGTCCCCCGGCCGGGCGGGGTCTCGTCCAGGCGGGCCAACAGCAGGAGATCGTCGACCAGGCGGCTCAGCCTGTCGGTGTCGGCGAGCAGGTTGGCGGTGACTGCCGTCCAGTCGGTCCGGTCGGCGAGGCGCTGGGCCACCTCCAACTCCGTCCGGATGTTGGTCAACGGGCTGCGCAGCTCGTGTGCGGCGTCGGAGACGAAGGCCCGCTGCCGGACGCGGGCGGACTCCAGCCGGTCCAGCATGCCGTTGAGGGTGACCGCCAGGCGGTGGATCTCGTCGGCCGACGCCGGCACCGGCAGTCGACCGGTGCCGGCCCTACCGGTGATCTCCTCGGCCCCTCGACGTAACGCCTCGACCGGCCGCAGGGTCGCGCCCACCACCCGCCACGCCACCCCGGCCAGCACGGCCACCAGCAGCGGGAACGCCACCAGCAGGATGGTCCGGACCACATGGGTGCTGTGCCGCACGTCGGCCATCGAGCGGGCGACCAGCACGGTGAGCGGGTCGGCCGCGGTGCCGGCGGGTACGGCCACCACCCGAACCGGGCCGGCGAGCCCGACCCGCTCGGCGGGCACCTCCAACCGCTGCCGACCGTCGCGGTTCAGTCGTTCCGGGCGGACCATCGGCACCAGGCGGTCGGCGTCGATCGAGGCCGCCCGGATCCGCCCCTGGGCGTCGACGACCTGCACGCGGACCTGCCCTCCGGCCACCGGCAGCGGGTCGGGCAGCGCGTCCTCGGCGGCGAGCAGGGCGACCGCGTCGGCGGTGCGGAACGCCTCGGTGTCGACTGTGCGCTGGAGCACGAAACCGAGCGCGCCGAGCAGGACCACCCCGCCCAGGGCCAGCCCGATGGTGAGACCGACCACGCCGATCGCCATCAGCCGCCCGCGCAGCCCGAGGACCGGCATCCGGCCGGGCCTGGCCCGACGGGTGGCTGCCGGGCCGGCGGCGGTCACGTCGCCAACCGGTAACCGGCGCCCCGGACCGTCTCCAGCCGGTCCCGGCCGAGCTTGCGGCGCAGGTAGCCGACGTACACCTCGACGGCGTTCGGCGCGGTCTCCAGGCTCGCGTCCCAGACGTGGTCCAACAACTCGATCTTGGAGATGACCTGGCCTGGCCGGCGCATCAGGTAGTCCAGCAGCGCGAACTCCCGCGCGGTCAGCGCCACCTCGGCGTCCGCCCGGGTCACCCGTCGGCGGGCCGGGTCCAGCCGCAGGTCACCGACCGCGAGCACGGTCGGGCGCTCCGGCGCGCCCCGGCGCAGCAGCGCCCGCAGCCGGGCCAGCAGCACGACATACGAGAAGGGTTTGGTGAGGTAGTCGTCGGCGCCGCAGTCGAGCCCGTCGGCCTGGTCGTACTCGCCGTCCTTGGCGGAGAGCATCAGCACCGGCAACCAGTGCTGCTCCGCGCGCAGCCGCCGGACCAGCTCGTACCCGGAGAGGCCGGGCAGCATCACGTCGAGGATCATCGCGTCGTACCCGCCGTGCCGGGCCGCGTCCAGGCCGGCCGGGCCGGTTGCCGCCACGTCCACCGCGAACCCCTCCGCCTGGAGACCGCGTTGCAGGGCAGCCGCCAACCGGGCCTCGTCCTCCACCACCAGCACGCGCACAGCTCAAGGGTGCCACCCGGGTCAATCGGCCCGGTTCGGTGTCCTCAGCACGTTCACAGCACCGAGAGGGCAGGATGGCCGCAGGAGGTGCCACCATGTCCGTTCTGAGAAGCCGTCCCGTCCTTCGTTGGCTGGTCCCGGCCACCGCGGCCGTCGCCGTCATCGGCGGGGGCGCGGCGATCGGCACGTTCGCCGCCGAGGCCGAGCCGAGCCTGCCGCCCCGAACCGCCGCTCAGCTCCTGGTCGACCTGCAGACATCCCGGCTGGAGGGGTTGTCCGGGACGGTGGTGCAGCGCGCCGATCTCGGTCTGCCATCCCTCGTCGGGCTGCTTCCCGGCAACGAGCTGACCACCCTGCTGACCGGCACACACACCCTGCGGGTCTGGTACTCCGGGCCGGATCAGCAGCGGGTCGCGCTGATGGACACCCTCGGCGAGCAGGACATCATCCGCAACGGCGGGGACCTGTGGACGTGGCAGAGCCGCAGCAACACCGCCACCCACCGCACGCTGGGCGGCGACGCCGGGGCCTGGAAGCCCGCCCCCGAACCGGCAGCGAACCTGCCGGCCACCCCGCAGCAGGCCGCCGACCTGGCGTTGGGCGCGATCGACCCGAGCACCGAGGTCAGCGTCGGCCGGTCGGCAACCGTCGCCGGCCAGGACGCGTACGAGTTGGTGCTCCAGCCACGCGACGGGGCCTCGCTCGTGCACCAGTTGCGGATCGCCATCGACGCCAAGCAGCACGTGCCGCTGCGCTTCGAGGTGCTCGCGAAGGGCAGCGACCGGCCGGCGTTCGAGGTGGCCTTCACCCAGGTCGACTACCGCCGCCCCGACGCCGACCAGTTCACCTTCAACCCGCCGCCGGGCGTGACCGTCGCCGAGGAGAAGGCCGAGCGGCCGGCCGGCGGCAAGCCCGGCCACGCCGGCCCGGCGGGCGACCCGCAGGTACGCGCGGTGGGCGACGGCTGGACGACCGTGCTGGTCGGCCGCCTCGACGGCGCCGACGTCGGCCGCAAGCCCGCCACGAAGCCGGCTGTTCCCCCCGCCGGCTCCGCGCCGGACGTGGACATGGACATGTCGAAGCTGCTCGGCGGGCTGCCGGCGGTCAGTGGTGACTGGGGCAGCGGCCGGCTGCTCACCAGCAAACTGTTCAGCGTGCTGCTCACCGACGACGGCCGGGTGCTCGCCGGAGCCGTGACTCCGGAGCGGCTCTACCAGGCCGCGCGCGGCTGATCTCCGCGGTGTTCGCGCCGGGTCGACCTGACGGTCGGCCCGGCGCTTCGCTGCGAGTCAGGCCAGGAGTCAGGAGACGCCGAGGGCGCTGAGGTACGCGTCGGCGAGGACCGCGTGGCCGGGAAGGTACGGGTGGACCCGGTCGTCGGCCCAACGCGTCGCCGGACTCACCGCCAGCACCCGGTCGAACGCCGCCTGGTTGGCCACGTGCACCGCGTCGAACTCGGCGGCCAGCCCCGCCACGACCGCCGCGTACCGGTCGGTGTCAGCACGCTGCGGGACGCTCCGGTCGGCCTCGATGAGGAACGGGTCGCCGAGGATCAGTCGGCAGCCGGTGGCGGAAACCGCCCGCCGCAGCAGGTCACGCAGAGTGTGCTCGTACTCCTCGATGCCGACGGCCTCATCCCGCCGGTCACCGTAGTGTCGCCAGATGTCGTTGATGCCGATCAGCACCGCGAGCCAGTCGGGGCGCTCGGCGATGGCGTCCTCGTCCCAGCGGGCGGCGAGGTCCCGCACCGTGTCGCCGCCCACACCCCGGTTGACCCACGACAGCTCCAACTCGGGGTGCCGCGCGCCGACCAGGGCGCGCACGAGGCTCACATATCCGCTGCCGTAGGGCGCGGCGACGTCGCGTCGACCACAATCGGTGATGCTGTCCCCGATGAAGACCACTCGTTGCCCGGTCCGCAGGATCATCCGCCGCCACCTCGCGATCACCGGCGCGCCGACTCGCCCGGCTTGGTGAGAACCGGCGGAACGCGCTATCTTCAACAGTTCGAAGGGCACAAAAAAGAACGGCTAAAAGCCGTTCCTGCAAAGGATTCTAATCTTTAGGGAGACGGCTTGTCAAGGCACTCCGGCGGTTCCGGCGAATTGCCGCTCGACGACGAGATCGGTCGCGAGCAGGAGTACGTCTCGATGCTCTACAACCGGCTGGACGAGCTGCGTGAGCAGGCCGCCCACCGGCTCACCGCCGAGCTGCACAACACCGGCGGCACCCTCCAGGACCGCTCGCAGCGCGACAGCTCGGTAGCGATGTACGCCGATCAGGTCGAACAGTTCTCCGCCGTGGAGAACGGGCTCTGCTTCGGCCGTCTCGACGGCGACGACGACTCCCGTCGTTACATCGGCCGGATCGGCATCTTCGACACCACAGGTGACTACGACCCGCTGCTGATGGACTGGCGGGCCCCCGCCGCCCGCCCGTTCTACCTCGCCACCGCCGCCAACCCACAGGGCGTACGCCGTCGCCGGCACCTGCGCACCCGGCAGCGCAAGGTGACCGGGCTCAACGACGAGGTGCTCGACATCGACACCGCCTCCCCCGGCGCCCACGAGGAGCTGACCGGTGAGGCGTCGCTGCTCGCCGCGCTCAACGCGGGCCGCACCGGCCGGATGCGCGACATCGTCGAGACGATCCAGGCCGAACAGGACGAGGTCATCCGCGCGGAACTCCCGGGCGTCATGGTGGTCCAGGGCGGCCCCGGCACCGGCAAGACCGCTGTCGCGCTGCACCGGGCGGCGTACCTGCTCTACACGCACCGCCGTGAACTCTCCAGCCGCGGCGTGCTGCTGGTCGGCCCGAACGCGACATTCCTGCGCTACATCTCCCAGGTGCTGCCGACGCTTGCCGAGACCGGCGTGCTGCTGCGTACCCAGGGTGATCTCTTTCCCGGGGTGAGCGCCCAACGGGCCGAGCCGGCCGAGACCGCGGCGCTCAAGGGCCGGGCGGTGTTGGCCGAGGTGTTGGCGCTGGCCGTACGGGACCGGCAGTGGGTGCCGGACGAACCGCTGGAGATCGAGGTCGAGCGGGAGACGCTGACCCTCGACCCGGAGATCGTGCGCGCCGCCCGGGACCGGGTCCGCCGCGCCGACCGACCGCACAACCTGGCCCGCACGCTGTTCGACGTGGAGATCGTGCACGCGCTCGCCGACCAGGTGGCCGAACGCATCGGCGCCGACCCGCTCGGCGGGGACAACCTCCTCGACGAGGCGGACCGGGCCGAGATCCGCCGGGAGTTGCGCGAGGAGTCGGAGATCAGGGCTGCCCTCGACCGGTTGTGGCCGGTGCTCACCCCGCAGCGTTTGCTCGCCGACCTGTACGCCGACCCGGACCGGATCGCCGCCGCCGCGCCGATGCTCAGCGAGGCCGAGCGGGCGCTGCTGCGACGCGACCGTGGCGGTTGGACGCCGGCCGACGTTCCCCTGCTGGACGAGGCCGCCGAGCTGCTCGGCGAGGACGAACGGGCCGCCGCCGCCCGGCGGGACCGCATCCGCGTGATGGAACGGGAGTACGCCGAGGGTGTGCTCGAGATCGCCCGCGGTTCCCGCTCGATCGACGTCGAGGACGAGGCCGAGGGCGGCGAGATCCTCGGCGTGACCGACCTGATCGACGCGGATCGGCTGCTGGAACGGCAGGAGGAAGCCGACCGGTTGACCACCGCGCAGCGAGCCGCCGCCGACCGCACCTGGGCGTTCGGCCACGTCATCGTGGACGAGGCGCAGGAGCTGTCACCGATGGCCTGGCGACTGCTGATGCGCCGCTGCCCGAGCCGGTCGATGACGATCGTCGGGGATGTGGCACAGACCGGGGCGCTCAGCGGCACGCCCTCCTGGGCGGACGCCCTCGCCCCGTACGTCGAGCGGCGGTGGCGGCTCACCGAGCTGACCGTCAGCTACCGCACCCCGGCCGAGATCATGGCGGTCGCCGCCGACGTGCTGGCCGAGATCGACCCGGCGCTGCGGCCGCCGCGCTCGGTGCGGGAGAGCGGCGTACCCCCGTGGGACCGGACGGTGCCCGACGGGCGGTTGGCGGCGGAACTGGTCGCCGAGGCCACCCGGGAGGCGGCCGGGCTGATCGAGGGCCGGCTCGGGGTGCTCGTGCCGGCCGGCCTGGTGGGCGAGTTGGGCGCGGCGGTGACCGCCGCCCTGCCCGAGGCCGCCGTCGGCGAGCATCCGGAGCTGGAGAGCCGGGTGGTGGTGCTGACCGTCGCGCAGGCCAAGGGGTTGGAGTTCGACTCGGTGCTGGTGGTCGACCCGGACCGGATGGTGGCCGAGTCGCCACGCGGGCGCAGCGACCTGTACGTGGCGCTGACCCGCGCCACCCAACGCCTCGGCGTCCTGCGCCCCGCGAGCTGACGAAACCCGCCGCCCCCACCGAGTTGGTGACTCGGCGGGGGCGGCGGGTGGGTGGGGCTAGTCGTTGGACCTGTCCTGGATGGACTTCGCCGGGCCCGTCGCGGAGGTGGACTGGTCGCTGGTGCCACCGCCCATCGGGGTGCTGAGGCCGCCGGTGGTGGCATCGCCGGTCGTGGTCGGTGCGACCTTGCCGGGGTGTCGCTCCGGCTGTCGGGCCACCCGGCGTACGCTCGCCGGCCCGGCGGTGCCACCGGTGGTGGTCACCGCGCCCTGCCCGCCCACCGGGCCGCCGTCGCGCAGCACCTGTGGGTCGATCCGTTCCTTCGCGGGATCGAACGGGTCGTCGCGCTGGATCTGGCTCTCCACATCGGTGCGGGGCACGGTCACCTCGTCGAGGGCGCCCTTGCCGTACACGCCGCCGGCGATCCGATCCTCGGCCTCGCGGGCGGCGTCCTGCCGCATGTCGTCCTCACGCACGTCCATCACCTCGCAGAAGCTGTGGAACTGACTGCGTGCCCGGCCACCGGCCGACCAAACCCGGCGTGCCCGGGAGGTCGTCCTCGGCGGTTCACCGGCACGCCGCCCGCTGGCCGCCTGCCCGCAGCCCGAGATGTCCATGCTGTCCGGCGACCGGTGGGAGATGCCCGCCGGCAGGAGGGGATGACAGCGTGCGCACAGTACGCCGTACCGCCGTCGCGGCCCTGGTGGCCGCGACGGTGACGACCGGGCTCGCGGTGCCCGCACAGGCGAAGCCGCGACCGGACCGGACATTCGACGTGCAGGCCCACCGGGGCGGCCTCGGGCTGCGGGTGGAGAACACTCTCGCCTCCTTCGGCAACGCCCTCCAACTCGGGGTGACCACCCTGGAACTGGACGTGCAGATCACCGAGGACGGTCAGGCCGTCGTCACCCACGACCGGAAGGTGACAGGCACCAAGTGCGTCGACACCACAGCGGTGACGCCCGGTGACCCGGAGTTCCCGTACGTCGGGAAGTACATCAACACGCTCAGCCTGGCCCAGGTGCGCTCCCTCGACTGCGGCTCCAGGACGCTGTCGGACAAGCCCGGCCAGCTCGCCGTCCCGGGTGCCCGGATGCCGCTGCTGCGTGAGGTCTTCGCGCTTGTCAACCGCTACCGGGCGAAGGACGTGAAGCTCAACGTCGAGACGAAGGTCGAGGCGGGCGCGCCGAGCGAGACCGCCCCCCGCGAGCAGTTCGTCCGGGTCACCGCGGGCGAGATCCGCGCCGCCGGGCTGCTCAAGCAGGTCACCATCCAGAGCTTCGACTGGGGCGCGCTGATGCGCATGCGTCAGGTCGAGCCGAAGCTGCCGCTCGTCGCCCTGACCAACTACGACTTCCTGCAGACCGGCCAGCCGGGTAAGTCGCCGTGGCTGGGCGGGCTGGACATCGACGACTTCGGCGGCGACCCGATCAAGGCGATCCGCAGCTTCGGCGCCGCCGCCTTCTCGCCGGTGCACGGGATGCCGCAGAACGGCACGGTCACCGACCCGGGCTACCAGCCGTACGTCACGAAGGAGATGGTCGCCCGGGCGCACCGCTACGGGATCAAGGTGATCCCGTGGACTGTCGACGACGTGCCGACCATGGCCAAGCTGATCGACGACGGCGTGGACGGCATGATCACCGACTACCCGGACCGGTTGCGCGGCCTGCTGGCGCAGCGCGGTTACCGGCTGCCGAAGGCGTACACCGCGCCGTTCGACATCCAGGCGCACCGGGGCGGTCGGGCCACCCGACCGGAGAACACCCTGCCGGCGTTCGCGAACGCGCTGTCCAACCGGGCCATCTCCACCCTGGAGCTGGACACCAACGTGACCGCCGACGGCAAGCTCGTGGTGCTGCACGATCGCACCGTCAACGGGTCGCACTGCGTCGACACCGCCCCGGTGCGCCCGGGAGACCGAAAGTTCCCGTACGTGGGCAAGCCGGTGCACGAGCTGACCCTGGCGCAGCTCAAGACCGTCGACTGCGGCACGAAGACGCTGCCCGAGCTGCCCGCCCAGGTGCCCGCGCCCGGCGCCCGGATCCCGACCCTGGACGAGGTCTTCGCCCTGGTGAAGGCGAGTGGCCGCACCGACATCGGAATGAACATCGAAACGAAGATCAGCCCGGTGGTGAACGACACCGAGCCGTACCGCAGCTTCACCCGCAAGCTCGTCGACGCGATCCAACGGGCCGGCTTCACCAGCCGGGCCACCATCCAGTCGTTCGACTGGCGCACCATCAGGTACGCCCGCCAGCTCGACCGGCGGATCGGCACGGTCGGCCTGGTCTGGCAGTACGGCCCGACCGAGTGCACGACCCTCGCCGACGAGTGCTCGCTGGAGGCGGTCTATGGCGACCCGTCGGTGCAGAGCCCGTGGACCGGTGGGCTGGACTGGTGGAAGTACCAGGACCTCGGCAAGCTGACCCGGCCCGCGGGCGCCGGCACGGTGTCCGCCAACTGGCAGGTGCACGACCCGAAGCAGGGCACGGTCGCCTCCACCGACTGGTACCTGCGGGAGAACCCGGCATACTTCCACGGACCGGACGTTCGGACCCTGCAGACGCGGTACGACCTGAAGGTGATCCCGTACACCGTCGATGACGCGACGGTGATGCAGCGGGTCATCGACCTCGGCGTCGACGGCATCATCACCGACGACCCGGGCCTTCTGGTGAGCGTGGCGATCCGCAACGGCCTGCGCTGACCCGTCGACCACCCGATCGCCGGCCGGATTTTTTCCGGCCGGCGATCGGTGTTACCTGCTCAGGGGCCTCGGGTAGTCGGGGGGTGTCCCCGCCGTGAAAGCGAACCGTGCCGTGGCCGAAACGCGGTAGCGGGGCGAGGGAATGCAGGTACGACTCATCGCATCCTGAGGAGGACCAGATGAGCACGCAGGCTGCTTCCACCCGGCCGATGAACCGGCCCATGAACGACCCGCAGAACCCCGCGTCGATGCGGGACATGCAGACCCAGCAGATGCCGTCCATGCGGGACGGACATCGAGACCCGATGCCGTCGCCGGGTACGGAGACCAAGCAGGCGTTCCTGACGACGGAATTCTGGGTCTACGCCGCCGCGGTCGCGCTCGTGGTGATCGCCGCGTTCTGGCGGGGTAGCGCCACCAACGGCCTGAACATCAACGACCCGAACCGGGCGTGGCTGTTCCTGACCATCCTGACCGGTGGTTACCTGGTCAGCCGTGGTCTGTCGAAGGCCGGCTCCGCGCGCCGCTCCGGCCGGGAGCGCAACAAGCACTGACGCGTCACGCGTAGGACAGTGGCCTCCGGGAACACTCCCGGAGGCCACTGTCGTCGTTTGTGGACCGGTTACTCGTCGCCACCGAAGTCGCCGAAGTCACCCTCGAACGCGTCCTCGATCATCTCGCCGGCGACCATGCCGCCAGCGACGCCGAGCGCCGCGCCGGCCACCATGCCGCCCATGCCGTGCCCGCGGCTGTGACCGTGGCCGTGGCTCGCGCCGTACTGGGAGCGCAGGCTGCCGTAGCGGGACGTGGTCTCGCGCAGCCAGCCGTCGACGACCTGCGCCCAGTCCACCCGGTCGACGTCGGTGTGCGCCACCTGGAAGCGACCGAACGCGTCGTGCCCGGCGCTGAGGAAACCGCCGCGCTTGTCGCACTCCAGGATGACCTCCACACCGCGTTGGCTGGTCACGAAGGTCAGCTCGACCTCCCGGATCGTGTTCGCGTACTGCGGGGAGGCGAAGAACTCGATCTCCTGGTAGAACGGCAGCGTCTGCTGCACGCCCCGGATGTGACCACGCTCCAGGTCGGCGTGCTTGAAGCGGAACCCGAGCCGCTGGAACGCCTCCAGGATCCGCTCGTGCACCGGCAGCGGGTGCACCGCCACCTGGTCCAGGTCGCTCTTGTCGACCGCTCGGGCGATCGCCAGCTCGGTGCGCAGACCCATCGTCATGCCGTGCAGGCGCTGGCCGTACACGTCGGTGATCGGGGTCTCCCACGGCACCGGCAGCTGGAACGGGATGGAGATCTGCTGCTTCGGGGCGAGTTGGAGCGGGCCGCTGACCACCATGCGGTGGAACTCCATAGTGCCCGCGTACTCGGTGTCGTGTCCCTCGACCTCGACCCGGGTGACCAGGCCGATCACCACCTGCTCGATGGCTGCCTCAGCGTCGCCGCCGACGAGGTTCACCTGCCCGTCGAGGGTCAGGCCGGGCCGGGTGTTGGGGTTGGTCAGCACGGTGTCCACGCTGGGACCGCCCACACCGAACGCGCTCAACATCTTCTTGAAGACCATCGGAACTCCTGTGCGACGCCGACCGCTCCAGGTTGGAGTCGGACGTTGACTCGGACGGCACCCTATCCAGCACCCCTGTGAGGTGGCTGTGAAGCGCCCGAGTCGGCGCTGTCGGCGCCGGCGCCGCTTGATCAACTCGGGTTCCTGAAAACCGGGGTGTCCCGGCGACCAGGACACCCCGACTTCCGTGAACCCGAGTCGATCAGCGCCGCCCATCCGCGATCACCAGCTCGCCGGCCGACCTGGCACGGACGCTCGCCCGTTCCCTGGCCTCCATGCCGCAGGTCGACCTCGGCGGCACCACCGTCTCGGCCGAGGACGCGCAGCACGTACGACATTGGGTTTTCTGCGACCGGATCATGTCCGATCGCCGTCGGTGCAGGCGGAAGGCCGACCACGGCGACGCCTGCCTGTCTGTGACCGATCCCTAGATCGATCATGGAGTTGTGGTGCCGGACAAAGTCCGCACGACGTCCCCTTCCGGGCACCACAACTCTATGATCGACGTCAGCACGCACGCGGGCGGGGCTCAGTCGGGGTCCACGATGATCAGCTCGCCGACCTGGTCGCCGATCGTGGTGCGAGCCTCGGTCGGCAAGCCGGCGTCGGTGATCAGCACGTCTGCGGCTTCCAGCGGGGCGATGGTGGCGATGCCGATCGTCTCCCACTTGGTGTGGTCGGCGAGCACCACGAGCCGGCGGGCCGCGCCGATGAGGCAGCGGTTGACCCCGGCCTCCAGCAGGTTGGGCGTGGTGAACCCGGTCCGGGGGCTGAGGCCGTGCACACCGAGGAACAGCAGGTCGACGTTGAGCGCGCTGATCGCCGCCTCGGCCACCGGCCCGGTCAACGCGTCCGACGGGGTGCGGATACCGCCTGTCAACACGACGGTCTGGTCGGCGCGCGGGTTCTGGTAGAGCGCGTCGGCCACCGGGATCGAGTTGGTCACCACGGTCAACCCGCGTACGTCGGAGAGGAGGGTGGCCAGCGCGGCGGTGGTGGTGCCGGCGGAGAGCGCGATGGCCATCCCCGGCTCCACCATCGTTGCCGCCCGCTCGGCGATGGCCCGCTTCTCCGCCTGCTGGCGGATCGACTTCGCCGCGAAGCCGGGTTCCTCGGCCGAGCCGGGACCGGCGAGGGTCGCGCCGCCGTGCACCTTGTCGACCAGGCCCCGCTCGGCCAGCACCTCCAGGTCACGTCGGATCGTCATGTCGGACACGCCGAACCGGCTGACCAGGTGACTCACCCGCACCCCGCCGCGTTGGCGGATCAGATCGAGGATCGCGGTCTGCCGCTGCTGGGCGAGCATCGGGGGTGCCTCCTTCGCGTCGTGACCGTCGTCGGAGTCAGGTCCGATCCTCACGGACCACCGCCACCTCACCGGCCGGCAGCGCCAGCTCACCGTCGCAGCGCCGTCCGGTCAACAGCTCGACGCCGCGCGCCGGCAGGCGTACCTCGGTGTCGGTGTGGTTGATCGCGAACAGCCAGGTCCGGTCTTCGTCGCGGCGGCGGACCACCTCCACGCCGGACGGCGCCGACGCCGCCGGGCGGACGCCGGCCTCGGCGAGCAGGCGGGCCACCAGTCGATCGGTGGCCGGCTCGTCCAGCCGGGTGCCGACATACCAGGCGGCGCCGTCGCCCACCCGGTGCCGGGTCAGCGCCGGCACGCCCGGCAAGGGCCCGTCGGTGTACGACGCCAGCACCTCGGCGCCGTCGGGGTGCACCCACTCGGTCCACAGGTCGGCGGTGTCGCCGTCGTCGAGGTGGACCTGCTCGCCCTCGCGCAGTGGGAAGAACTCCTCGGTGCGGACGCCGAGCAACTCCCGGAACGCGCCCGGGTAGCCGCCCAGCCGGATGTGGTCGTTGGCGTCCACGATGCCGCTGAAGTAGGTGACGGCCACCGTGCCGCCTGCCTCGACGTACCGGTGCAGCGCGGCGACGTCGGCGTCCCGGACCAGGTAGAGGGTCGGCACCAGGACCAGCCGGTAGCCGCTGAGGTCGTCCGACGGGTGGACGATGTCGGCGGTCACGCCGGCCCGCCAGAGCGAGCCGTACAGGGCGTTGAGCCGGTCGGCGTAGGTGACGTCGACGCTGGGGTGGGAATCCAGTTCGACGCCCCACCACGCCTCCCAGTCGAACAGGATCGCCACGTCGGCGTCCACCCGACTGCCGCGTACCTCCGCGAGGGCCTTGAGGTCCGCGCCGAGTTGGCAGACCTCGCGGAACACCTTGGTGTCCGGTCCGGCGTGCGGTACCAGCGCGGAGTGGAACTTCTCGGCGCCGACGCGGGAGGCCCGCCACTGGAAGAACAGCACGCCGTCGGCGCCGCGGGCGACGTGCGCCAGACTGTTGCGACGCAGTTGCCCAGGCAGCTTGGCCACGTTGCGCGGCTGCCATTGGACGGCGCTTGTGGAGTGCTCCATCAGCAGCCACGGATCGCCGCCGGCGACGCCCCGGGTGTGGTCGGCGGCGAGCGAGAGACCAAGGTGCGCCTGCGGGTCGGCGGCGGTCAGGTAGTGGTCGTTGGCCACCAGGTCCACGTCGTCGGCCCAGGACTGGTAGTCCATCTGCTTGACGCCCATGCCGATCATGAAGTTTGTCGTGATCGGCTGACGGACCAGCGTCTTGAGCACCTCGCGTTCGGCGCGCAGTTGGGCGCGCAACTCGTCGGAGGAGAAGCGCAGGAAGTCGAGCTGCTGCGTCGGGTTGGCGAAGGCCGTCACCGTGCGCGGCGGGTTGATCTCGGCCCAGTCGCCGTAGCGCTGACTCCAGAACGCGGTACCCCAGGCATCGTTGAGCGCGGACAGGTCGCCGTAGCGCTCCCGCAGCCAACGGCGGAACGCCTCGGCGCTGACGTCGCAGTAGCAGTGCGCGTTGTGGCAGCCCAGTTCGTTGGAGACGTGCCACATCACCACGGCGGGGTGTTCGGCGTACCGGCCGGCGACCGCCCGCACCAGCTCCAGCGAACGCTCACGGAAGATGGGCGAGCTGGGGCAGTACGCCTGTCGGCCGCCCGGCCAGAGGATCGTGCCGTCGGCCTGGCGGGGCAGCATCTCCGGGTGCGCGCGGGCCAACCACGGCGGTGGGCTGGCCGTGGCGGTGGCCAGGTCGACCTGGATGCCGCCGTCGTGCAGCAGGTCCAGCACCCGGTCCAGCCAGCCGAACTCGAACCGACCGGGGGTGGGCTCCAGCAGGGCCCAGGAGAAGATGCCGACGGAGACCAGGTTGACGCCGGCGCGGCGCATCAGCTCGACGTCCTCGGACCAGGTCTCCTCGGGCCACTGCTCCGGGTTGTAGTCGCCGCCGAAATAGATGCTGTCACCCTGCCATCGCCGCATGACAGCTGAGGGTGCACCCGCCGGTCCACGAAGTCAACAGGTTCCAACATCGAGTTTCCGTCCCATGCTTGCCAGGTAACGGCCGTGTCACGGCTGGGTTACCGGAGGCGAACTGCCCCCTTGACAGCGCCTGACCGCAGAGTAACTTGAGGCCCCACTGGCCGTTCGTGTTCGTCAATGTGGATTCTCGGTGGATCTCAATGTGTGATCACGACGCCAACCTGCCATCACCACCCTGATGGTCCCTGGACGTAGCTCCTTCTCATTCGCAGGAGGCACAGATGTCCCGTCCCCAATCCCAAGCCGAGTACCTGGCTCGGCTCGTACCGCCCTCAGTTGCCGGCATCAACCGACGATCGTTGCTGGCCGGCGCGGCCGGCACGGGCGCGCTGCTCGGCACCGGCCTGCTCGCCGGCTGTGGCGACGACTCCGGCTCCGGGGGGTCCAGCAAGGACGTGTCGCTCGGCTCGAACCAGTCCGACCCGAAGCCCAAGGACGTGCTCGTCAAGGTCACCGACGGGTTCAAGACGTCGTCCGGTGTGCAGGTCGCGATCAATACGGTCGACCACAACACGTTCCAGGAGAACATCAACAATTACCTACAGGGCAAGCCGGACGACGTGTTCACCTGGTTCGCCGGCTACCGAATGCGCTTCTTCGCGCAAAAGGGTCTGGCCAGTGACATCAGCGACGTGTGGGGCAAGCTCTCCGGCTACTCCGACGCCTTCAAGAAGGCGTCCACCGGCGACGACGGCAAGCAGTACTTCGTACCGGCGTCCTACTACCCGTGGGCGGTGTTCTACCGCAAGTCGGTGTGGCAGCAGCACGGCTACCAGGTGCCCACCACCCTGGACCAGCTCACCGCGCTCGGCGCACAGATGAAGAGGGACGGCCTCACCCCCATCGCGTTCGCCGACAAGGACGGCTGGCCGGCGATGGGCACCTTCGACATCCTCAACCTGCGGATCAACGGCTACCAGTTCCACATCGACCTGATGGCCGGCAAGGAGGCCTGGACCTCCGACAAGGTCAGGAAGGTCTTCGACACCTGGGCCGGCCTGCTCCCCCTGCACCAGCCGGACAGCCTCGGCCGCACCTGGCAGGAGGCCGCGCAGTCGTTGCAGCAGAAGAAGAGCGGCATGTACCTGCTCGGCCTCTTCGTCGGTCAGCAGTTCAGCAACGAGGAGCAGAGCGACCTCGACTTCTTCACCTTCCCCGAGATCGACCCGGCCATCGGCGCCAAGGCGCTGGACGCCCCGATCGACGGCTACATGATGGCGCGTAAGCCCAAGAACGAGGCGAACGCACTGAAGTTGATGGAGTACTTCGGTGGCAAGGACGCCGCAGACCTCACCGTGAAGAACGACCCCACCACCCTGGTCGCCAACACCAGCGCCGACGTCAGCGGCTACACCGCGCTGCAGAAGAAGGCCGCCGAACTGGTCGGGTCGGCCACCGAGATCGCCCAGTTCCTCGACCGGGACACCCGGCCGGACTTCGCCTCCACGGTGATGATCCCGGCGATCCAGCAGTTCATCAAGAACCCCAAGGACATCGACGGGCTCACCTCGTCCATCGAGAGCCAGAAAAAGTCGATCTTCACTGACTGACGGCGGAAGGGGGAGGACATCGTGTCCGACCTGCCCCTGATCCAAGCGGATCGCGCCGTGCCGCCGCCGGCCACGACCACCTCCACGGGTGGTCGTCGCCGGCGGCTACGGCTCCTGTCCCGCACCGACCGCGTGGTCATCACGCTGATGGTGCTCGTCCCGCTGCTGCTCGTGACCGGGTTCGTCTGGTTGCCGGCGGCGGCCACCGTGCTGCTCTCCGGCACCAACTGGGACGGCATCGGCCCCCTCAACGAGATCGAGTTCGTCGGCGCGCGCAACTACAGCGACGTGGTGAACATCTACCCGCCGTTCGTGCCGGCGATCCAGCACAACCTGCTCTGGCTGGCGGCGCTGTTCGTGGTCGCCACCCCGTTCGGCATGTTCCTGGCCGTGCTGTTGGACAAGGAGCTGCGCGGCAGCCGCTTCTACCAGACCGCGTTGTACCTGCCGGTGGTGCTCTCGCTGGCGCTGATCGGCTTCGTCTGGCAGCTGCTCTACTCCCGGGACCAGGGCCTGATCAACGCCGTCTTCGGCAGCAGCATCGACTGGTACGGCGACTCGAGCGTCAACATCTGGGCGGTCATGATCGCCTCCGGCTGGCGGCACGTCGGCTACATCATGCTGCTCTACCTGGCCGGTCTGAAGGGCGTCGATCCGTCGCTGCGCGAGGCGGCGGCTGTCGACGGCGCCTCGGAGAGCCGGGCGTTCTTCCGGGTCGTGTTCCCCGTCATGCGGCCCATCAACATCATCGTGCTGGTGGTGACCGTGATCGAGTCGCTGCGCGCGTTCGACCTGGTGTGGGTGGTCAACAAGGGCCGTAACGGGCTGGAGCTGATCTCCGCGCTGGTCACCCAGAACGTGGTGGGCGAGGCGAGCCGGATCGGCTTCGGCTCGGCACTGGCAACGATCATGCTGGTCGTCTCGCTGGTCTTCATCACCATCTACCTGGCGACCGTGATGAGGGAGAACCGGGAATGAGCGTGGACACCCCGGTTCGCCGGCGCAAGCTGACCCCGTTACGTATCCTGCTGCACGGCTTCCTCATCGTCGTCTCGCTGGCCTGGCTCTTCCCGATCGCCTGGGCGGTGCTGACCTCGCTACGGTCGTACGACTACACAGCCGCGAACGGGTACGTCTCGTTCGGCGGCTGGACCTTCGACAACTACGTCACCGCCTGGCGGACGGCGGAGTTCGGGCAGCACTTCCTCAACTCGGTGTACATCACCGTGCCGGCGGTGCTGCTCACCCTCTTCCTCGCCTCCTGCGTGGCGTTCGTCATCGCCCGGTTCAGTTGGAAGCTCAACCTCGTCCTGCTCGGGGTCTTCACCGCCGCCAACCTGCTGCCCCAGCAGGCGCTGCTCATCCCGCTGTTCCGGCTGTTCACCGAGGTGCCGCTGCCGGAGTTCATGAGCGACTCGGAGCTGCTCTACGACAGCTACTGGGGCCTGATCCTGATCAACGTGGCCTTCCAGTGCGGCTTCTGCGTCTTCGTGCTCAGCAACTACATGAAGGCGCTGCCCCGTGACCTGTACGAGGCGGCGATGGTCGACGGGGCGAGCATCTGGCGACAGTACTGGCAGGTCACCATGCCGCTGTGCCGACCGGCCCTGGCCGCGCTGGCGACGCTGGAGGTGACCTGGATCTACAACGAGTTCTTCTGGGCCACCGTCCTCATGCGGACCGGTGACAAGTTTCCGGTGACCAGCTCACTCAACAACCTGCGCGGTGAGTTCTTCACCGACAACAACCTGGTCTCGGCGGGCAGCGTGCTCGTCGCGATCCCCACCCTGGTGATCTTCTTTATGCTCCAGCGGCACTTCGTTCGGGGCCTGACCTTGGGAGCCTCGAAGGGATGACGATCCTGCACCTGCGCCGCGCGCGGACCAGCCTGGTGCTCGACGCGCGCGGCCCGGGGCTGCCCCGGGTCGTGCACTGGGGCGGCGACGTCGGTGACCTCGACGACGACGGCCTGCGCCAGCTCGTCGACGCGACCGTACCGCCGGTGGTGCCGAGCGGCTTCGACGAGCCGACGGTGTTGTCCCTGCTGCCGGAGGCGAGCGCCGGCTGGAGTGGACGGCCCGGCCTGGCCGGGCACCGTGACGGACGGGACTGGTCCACCTCCTTTCGCCTCGACGGGGTGGACGTGCGCGACATCGGCCGCGACCCGGGCCGCCTGGCTGCGGGCGGGGACGTGGTGGGCGTACTCCCCTCCGACGGTGGGCACGGCGGGCCCGGCGCGGCGCTGCTGACCGTGCGGGCGGCGGACCCGGCGGCCGGGCTGACAGTGACCATCGAGATCATGCTCGACCCGTACGGCCTACTGACCGTCCGGCATCGGCTGCGCAACGACGGCGACGGCGCGTACGAGCTGCGGGAGCTGACGCCGGTGCTGCCGGTGCCGGCGGTCGCCACCGAGCTGCTCGACCTGACCGGCCGCTGGTGTCGGGAACGGTCCCCGCAGCGGCACCCGTGGCAGCACGGCGCCTGGGTCCGTGCGGGCCGGCGCGGCCGCACCGGGCATGACGCCACGCTGCTGCTGGTGGCCGGCACCGCCGGTTTCGGCTTCGGCCACGGCGAGGTCTGGGCGGTGCACACCGCGTGGAGTGGCGACCACGTCACGTTCGCCGAGCGTCTGCCCACCGGCGAGTCGACAGTCGGTGGTGGCGAGCTGGTGGCCCCCGGGGAGGTCCGGCTCGGCCCCGGCGAGTCGTACGAGACGCCCCTGCTCTACGCCGTCTGGTCCGACGCCGGGCTGGACGGGCTCAGCGACGTACTCCACTCGCACCTGCGGGCCCGCCCCGGGCACCCACGCTCCCCCCGCCCGGTGACCCTCAACGTCTGGGAGGCGGTCTACTTCGACCACGACCTGGACCGCCTGCGGGCGCTCGCCGACCGGGCCGCACAGATCGGCGTGGAGCGGTTCGTGCTGGACGACGGCTGGTTCCGCGGTCGGCGCGACGACACCGCCGGCCTCGGCGACTGGTACGTCGACGAGGACGTCTGGCCGGACGGCCTGCAACCGCTCATCGACCACGTGACCGGCCAGGGCCTCCAGTTCGGCCTGTGGGTCGAGCCGGAGATGGTCAACCCCGACTCGGACCTGTTCCGCGCGCACCCCGACTGGCTGCTCGCCGTGCCGGGGCGACTGCCGCCGGCCTGGCGTCACCAGCAGGTGCTCGACCTGGGCCGCCCCGAGGCGTACGCCCATGTGCTGGAACGCCTCGACACGCTGCTCACCGACCACCCCGGCATCCGATACCTGAAGTGGGACCAGAACCGGGACCTCACCGAGGCCGGTCATCAGGGCCGTCCCGGGGTGCACGGGCAGACCCTGGCGGTCTACCGGCTCTTCGACGAGTTGCGCGCTCGGCACCCGGGCGTGGAGATCGAGAGCTGCTCGTCCGGCGGGGCCCGGGTGGACCTGGCCATCCTGGCCCGCACCGACCGGGTCTGGGCCAGCGACTGCAACGACGCCCTGGAGCGGCTCAGCATCCAGCGCTGGACGGGGCTGCTGCTGCCACCGGAGCTGATCGGCACCCACATCGGCCCGGAACGCTCGCACACCACCAACCGCGTACACGACCTGGGTTTCCGGGCGTCGACCGCGCTCTTCGGCCACCACGGCATCGAGTGGGACATCGCGTCGATCAGCGCCGCCGAGCAGACCGAGCTGGCCGCCTGGGTGGCACTGCACAAGCGGCTGCGCCCGCTGCTGCACGCCGGCCGGGTGGTCCGGGTCGACCACCCGGACCCGGCCGTCTGGGCACACGGCGTGATCGATCACGACAACACCCGAGCGGTGTACGCGGTGGCACGGCTGACCACCTCGGTGCCGCAGGTGCCCGGCGCGGTACGACTGCCCGGCCTCGACCCGGGCCGGCGGTACCGGGTGCGGCAGGTGTCGGGCGTACCGGCCCCGGCGACCATCGACCTGGCCGCGCCCACCTGGCTGGCGGGTGGTCTCACCCTCAGCGGGGCGGCGCTGGCCCGGGTGGGTGTGCAGCTGCCCGCTCTGCACCCGGAGCAGAGTCTGGTGCTGGAGGTCGACGCCGTCGACTGACAAGATTCTGGAGAATCTTCGGCCGGGGTGTCGAGAACGGCAGGGCCTGCTTCTACCTCAGGGTGGGAGCACCGACGAGGGTGCGCAGGCATGAGGAGCCAACCATGAAGTACATGCTGCTGATGCAGTTCAGCGCCGCCGAGGCCAACTTCCCGGGCATCGACACCTGGACCCAGGACGAGGTCCGGGCACACATCGCGTTCATGGGCGAGGTCAACGACAAGCTCACCGCCGCCGGCGAGTGGGTCGACGGCCAGGGCCTCGGCGGCCCGCAGCAGGCCCGGATCGTCCGGGCGGGCGAGGGCGGGACGCCGGTGGTCACCGAGGGTCCGTTCGCCGAGACGAAGGAGTTCCTGGCCGGCTTCTGGATCGTCGACTGCGAGAGCCCGCAGCGGGCCGTGGAGCTGGCCGCGCACATCTCCACGGCGCCCGGCCCCGGCGGACGGCCGCTGAACATGCCGATCGAGGTGCACCCGGTGATGTCCGCCCCGCCACAGGAGCTGTGAGGACTGAACATCGATCCCCGCATCGAGGACCTGCTGCGCGACTTGGCGCCGCAGGTCCTCGGCGTGCTCAGCCGTCGCTTCGGTGACTTCGCCACCGCCGAGGACGCGGTGCAGGAGGCGCTGCTGGCCGCCGCCACCCAGTGGCCGACCGAGGGGCTACCGGCGAACCCCCGTGGTTGGCTGATCCAGGTCGGTTACCGCCGGATGATCGAGTTGGTCCGCGGTGAGCAGGCCCGACGCCGCCGGGAGGACCTGGTCGCCAGCCGGGATCCGGACGACCAGCGGTACGCGCCAGCCCCGGACGAGGAGTTGACCGCCGAGCGGGACGACACGCTGGTCCTGCTCTTCCTCTGCTGCCACCCGGCGCTCGCGCCGACGTCGGCGGTGGCGCTGACCCTGCGCGCCGTCGGCGGGTTGAGCACCGCCGAGATCGCCCGCGCGTTCCTGGTGCCCGAGGCGACGATGGCGCAGCGGATCAGTCGAGCCAAGCAGCGCATCCGGGCATCCGGGCTGCCGTTCCGGATGCCCGAGCAGACAGAGCGGGCGGACCGTTTGATCGCCGTCCGGCAGGTGCTCTACCTGGTCTTCACCGAGGGGCACACCAGCACCACCGGCCCGCACCTGCGCCGGATCGACCTCGCCGCGGAGGCGATCCGGCTCACCCGCGCGCTGCACACGCTGCTGCCAGACGACAGCGAATCGGCCGGGCTGTTGGCGTTGATGCTGCTCACCGAGGCACGCGGCCCGGCGCGGACCGGCCCGTCCGGCGAGCTGATCTCACTGGCCGACCAGGACCGCACCCGCTGGGACGCGGCGGCGATCGCCGAGGGCATCGCACTTGTCACCCGGGCCCTGCCGCGTGGGCCGGTCGGCCCGTACCAGGTGCAGGCCGCCATCGCCGCCCTGCACGACGAGGCGCCGAGCACCGAACAGACCGACTGGCCGCAGATCCTGGCGCTCTACGAGGTGCTGGAACGCATGGCTGGCAGCGCGGTGGTGGCCCTCAACCGGGCCGTGGCGACGGCCATGGTGCACGGGCCGGCCGCCGGCCTGGCCGCCCTCGACGCGTTGACCCACGACCCGCAACTGGCCGGGCACCACCGGCTGGCCGCCGCCCGCGCCCACCTGCACGAGATGGCCGGTGACCAGGCCCAGGCGATCGCCGACTACCGCACCGCCGCCGCCCGCACGAGCAGCCGCCCCGAACAGCTCTACCTGACCATGCGGGCAGCCCAACTGGCCGCCGAGCGCGTCGATCTCCCGTAACGCGGTCCCGCGCGGCGCGACCCAGGCGCCACAGCCGGCAATCTTGGACTCTTTCCGTTAGCTGCTAACGGAAAGAGTCCAAGATCTACCCTGCCAGTCCTCTCCCCCGCGCCTACCGGAGGCAGGCGGGTCGGCGGGGTGCGGACGTCGCCGGCACTAGCCTGGGCGGGACGGGTTCATCGACCACGAAGGACCGAGGGGCCGCATGGCGTACGTGCTGCTGGGGATCGCCATCCTCGCCGAGGTGCTGGCGACCAGCCTGATCAAGAGCACCGCCGGCTTCAGCCGTCTCTGGCCGACGGTGGCGTGCCTCGGCGGTTACGCGCTGGCCTTCGTCCTGCTGGCCCAGGCCGTCAAGGAGATCCCGGTGGGTGTCGCGTACGCCCTCTGGTCGGGTCTGGGCACCGCGGCCATCGTGGCGATCGGGGCGGTGTTCCTGGGTGAGTCGGTGGGGCTCGCCAAGCTCACCGGCATCGCGCTGATCATCGCCGGGGTGGTCGTGGTGAACCTGGCCGGGGAGCACTGACCGGGACGGGCTCCGGTGGTCGGGTCCGAGGCGGTCCCGACCACCGGTCCGACGGTCAGCTCGCCGTACAGCTCAGCGCCGGCCGGCTGTCGGTGCCGGTCCAACTGCCGAGGAAGCCGAAGCTGACGCTGGCCCCGGCGGCCAGCCGCCCGTTGTAGGCGGTGTTGCGTGCGGTCACCGTGGTTCCGCTGCTGGTGACGGTCGTACCTCATCCCGGAAGCCGGACCAGTCCTCGCAACCGGTTCAGTTGGCGGCCCCGATGCCCGGACAGCCGCAACGGCCCACGCGAACGCGGGCCGTCACGGGGCGGTCATCCCCACCACAGGATGTGCGCCACACCCAGCTCTTAACCGGTTAAGAGCGACGGTAGGCAGGGGACCGCGATCCGTCAAGCACCGCGGCAGCCGAACCGGACGAGAGGGTTGACCGTCGTGCACCGGGGTATCTCGGGAACGATCCGTCAGTGAGAGGGGATACCACGATGGTCAGCGTCGGCTACACCCTGATGAGCGAGCAGGCCGGGCCCAAGCAGCTGGTGGACCATGCGGTACGGGCCGAGGCGGCTGGTTTCGACCAACTGGTGGTGTCCGATCACTACTACCCCTGGCTGGACTCCCAGGGCCACTCCCCGTACGCCTGGTCGGTGCTCGGCGCGGTCGCCCACGCCACCTCCCGTGCGCAGCTGATGTCCTTCGTGACCTGCCCGATCCGCCGCTACCACCCGGCCGTGGTCGCGCAGAAGGCCAGCACTATCGGGGCGCTCTCGGACGGCCGGTTCACCCTCGGCCTGGGCGCCGGGGAGAACCTGAACGAGCACGTCGTCGGCGGCTGGCCGCACGTCCAGCAGCGGCACGAGATGTTCGAGGAGGCGTTGCAGATCATCCGGCCGTTGCTCAACGGGGAAACTTTGACCTTCTCCGGCAACCACTTCGACGTGCCCGACGCCTACATCTGGGACCGTCCCGAACGGCCGGTGCCGATGGCCGTCGCCGCGTCCGGTCGTCAGTCCGCGACGCTGGCCGCCGAGTACGGCAACGGCCTCATCTCCACCGAACCCGACCGGCACATCATCGAGATGTACGACGACGCCGGCGGCGTCGGCCAGCCCCGCTACGGCCAGGTGGCCATCTGCTACGGCCCCGACGAGGCGGAGTGCCGCAAGATCGTGCACGACCAGTTCCGCTGGTTCGGGATGGGTTGGAAGGTGAACGCCGACCTGCCCGGCCCGGACGCCTTCGCCGCCGCCACCCAGTTCGTCCGCGAGGAGGACGTCGCCGAAGGCATCTCCTGCGGTCCGGATGTGGACGCGCACGTCGAGGCGTTCCGCAAGTTCGTCGACGCCGGCTTCACCCACGTGGCGATCATCCAGGTCGGTGGGGAGACCCAGCCGATGTTCCTGGACTGGGCGCAGGAACAGCTGCTGCCCCGACTGCGCCAACTGTGAACACGGACAGGTGAACGTCATGCGCTTCGGCAACACGGAGATCCGCCCGCTCGGCGGTGGCCTCGGCTGCCTCCTGATGATCCTCTTCTCGATCGTGGCCTCGGTGGTGCTGACCGTCCTACTGAATCTGGTGCTCTGAGCCCCACCCGTCTCAACGGCGCAGGCCCAGGGTGCTGAGCACCTCCCGGACGGCCAACCGGGCCGGGTCGAGCACGGAACGGCGGGCCCAGCGGGCCGCCGGCGCGACGGTGGCCCGCCACAGCCAGCGCAGCCCTCGCCCGAGCGGGCGTAGCAGCAGTCGATGGAACAGTCGCAGCAACCGGCCGGCCGTGCGCCACGCACCGATCACCGCGGCGACGACCAGCCGACCGACGGGCGTGAGCACCGCGCCCAACAAGCGCAGCGGCCATAGGAGCAGGTACCTGGCGAGCCAGACCAGCACGCGCCCCAGGACGACGAGGGCCGGACGCAGCCCATGGCGGTTCAACCAGACCAGCGCGGGCCAGATAACCGTGCGGACGACCCACACCAGCGGACGCCACAGCAGGTGCCGGGCGCACCAGAGCAGCGGAAGCCAGACCAGCCGGTGCAGAAGCCAGGCCAGCGGGGCCAGCAGCCAGCGCCGCAGGAACCGGCCCGCCGGGCGGAGCAGGTACCGGTGCAGCAGCCGGCCGGCAGCCGCGATCAGCTCCCAGAGCAGGCGTACCGGCAGCACCACGACCAGCGCCACACCGCGCGCGACGGCCGCGACGAGCGGGGGCGCGACGGCGGCCGGCTGCGCCCTGCCCGAGGCCAGCGCGTCGGCGGCCGGACGTGCCCTCGCCGCCGCGGCCCGGTGATCGTTGGGCGGACCGGGCAGCGGCGAGCGGAGGGTGCGGCGGTCGGTCACGGTGGCACGGTAATCGACCCACGCCACGCCCCCGGAGTGCCCGCGGCGCGGACCGGCGGGTGGCGTCAGCCGGGGAACAACTCCAGCGTGGCGAGCAGCGGATAGTGGTCGGAGGCGGTGGCCGCCAGGCCGTCGCGGATCACCCGGCAGTCTCGCGTCCGCTGCGCCACAGCGGTGCTGCCGAGCAGGTAGTCCAACCGCATCCCGGCGAACTCGGCCCCGCCGAGCCGGGTGGGCACGGTGAGACCGGCGGCCTCCGGTGCGTCGACGTTGCCCGACGGCCAGAGGTCGACGAGGCCGGCGGCGAGCAGCCGGGCGATCGCGCGGGTGTCCACGGCGTCGCCGGAGCGACGCAGGTGCCGCCTGCGGTAGAGGATGGGCATGCCGGCCAGGCGCGCGGTGTGGTCGACGGTCGGGTCGAGCGAGTTGAGGTCACCGGTGACCAGCGTCAGCGGCCCCTGGTCGCGGCGCATCGCGGCCACCAACCAGTCGACCTCCATCCGCCGCCGACCCCCCGAGTACGGGTAGAGGTGGGTGCCCAGCACGGTGAACGGACCGGCGGACGTGGCCACCACGACACGGGCGGCGGCGTGGTGGAACGGGCGGCGCACCGAGCCCGCGCCGACGACCCGGTACGGCGGTCGGACCAGCACCGCCACCGGCTGCCCGAAGCAGGACCGGGCCAGGTGGGGCGTCATCCCCACCCGGCCCGCCACGGTGGCCATCAGCCCGTCCCGGTCGAAGCCGCGCAGCTCCTGCAGGGCCAACACGTCCGGGGCCTGCTCGTCGACGACCTGGACCACCTGGTCCAGCCGGTCGGAACCGCCGCGATCCCGGCCGCCGGTGCGGATGTTCCAGGTCATCACCCGCAGCACGACGGCGACGCCTAGCCGGCCCGGCCGGCCCGCGCCAGCTCGTCGTCGAGAGTGTCCACGTCCTCCGACTCGATGGCCGGCTGGTTGCCTTCCTTCAGGTCCTCGTTCGGGCGGACCACCAGGTAGAGCAGCCCGATCCAGAGCGCGGAGAGCAGGATCGCGCCCATGAAGTCGGTCGGGTGGTGCATCCCCCGGTACATCCGGGAGGTGGCCACCCCCACCGGCATGAGCACGGCCAGCGCCACGAAGACCCAACGCCACCACCTGTCGGTACGCGGGAACACGATGAGGGTGATCGCCAGCCAGACGCAGATGGTGGCGGCGATGTGCCCGGACGGGAACGACGAGGTGGGCATCTGCCCGTCCAGGTTCTCCACCGGCGGACGCGGCCGGTCGACCGCGCGGGCCGACGCGAGGAAGAGGGTCAGCTCACCCACCATCGCCAGCGCGACGAAGAGCACCGGGCGCCAGCGCCGCCACACCGCCAGCACCAGCGGGCAGAACACCAGCGAGATCAGCAGGATGGCATGGGTGTCACCGAACTTGCTCCACCACCAGCTGACCTCGGTGAGCACCTCGTTGTGCCGCTCGGCGAACCACCGCGGCACCTCGGTGTCGAGGGTGTCGAAGAAGGTGCCCTTGGCGTGGTAGCTGACGTACATGCCGAAGCCGTACAGCGCTCCGAACACGATCACCCAGCCGACCAGCAGCTCGGCCACCGCCGAACGGGGGTGGGCCAGCACGTGTTCCTCGGCCGGGGCGGGGGCGATGTCGTGCCCCGCCTCCGGCTCCAGGCCCTCGGTCAACGGCGGCACCGGCCTCCCCCGCTCGCGCCGCCACAGCCGGAAGGCGTACGCGGTGACGCCCAGCCAGGCGGCCCCCAGCAGCCAGGCGGCCAGCACGTCGGAGACGAAGTGCACGCCCAGCGCGATCCGGGTCAGGCCCACCAGTGCCACCAGCACACCGACCCCGACGATGGCGGGCTTGCGCCAGCGGGGCGCCATCGCCGGCAGGAACACCAGCAGCAGCGCTCCGTACGCGACGACCGAGCCGAGCGCGTGCCCGCTCGGGAAGCTGTTGCCGGGCGCGCTGGCGATCGGCACGTCCACGACCGGGCGGAGCCGGCCGACAAGCGTCTTCAGGGACGGGTCGAGGATCAGGCCACCGACCCCCGTGATGATCAGGTAGACGGCGAGTCGGGGTTGGCGCCGGATCAGCAGCCCGACCACGGCGATGGTGACCAGCCAGATGAGGATCGGCCGGCCGCCCAGATCCGTCACCGCCTGGAGCACGGTGACCAGCGCGTGGTGCGGTGCGACGAGCCCGTTGAACCACTCGGCGACCCCGTGGTCGACATCCTGCAGCGGGCTCCACTGCACCCGGACGAGCAACAACAGCAGCCCGAAGGCCACCCCGGCACCGGTGACGGCCACCAGACCGGCAATGCTCCGCTCGGCGAAATGACCGATCGGACGGCGGGCCACCTCTTTGACCGCGGTCACCCCGCACCTCCCTTGTCGCCTCTGGCGAGTCGCTGTACCCGATCCGCGTCTGGCGAGGCGTTTTACCCGATCCGCGTCCGTCGTACACGCCGGCGCCGCTAGAGCGCCGACATGTCCCCGGTGTCGTACAGCTCGGCGCGGTCCGGGTCGGGCTCCCACAGGTCCGGTTGGGCGGGTTCCTGCACACCGATGCGCAGCGCCTCCAGTTGGGCGGCGAAGGCCAGCCCACCGAAGAGCGCCATCCCGGTCAGGTTGGCCCAGAGCAGCAGCGCCATCATGCCGGTCAGGGCGCCGTAGGTCTGCCCGAAACCGTCACTGAACCGCACGTACGCGGCGAGCAGCAGGCTGGCCAACCACCACAGCGCCGTGGCGATGCCGGCGCCGAACAACAGCCAGGACAGCCCGGGCTGGTTGCGGCGCGGCGCGTGTCGGAACAGCACGGCGACGGCGACGACGGTCAACCCGAGGCTCAGCGGGAAGCGGACCACGTCCCAGATGCCGTTGGCGACCGCGCCCCACTCGTAGTGTTCGCGGACCGAGTCGCCGATCGCGCCGCCGCCGACCAGGATCAGGAAGCCGGCGAGCGCGGGCAGACCGGCGGTGACGGCCAGGACGGCGGCACGCAGATATTTCCGCACCGCCGGGCGGTCCCGTTCGACGCCGTAGATGCGGTTGGCGCCCCGCTCGATCTGGGCCATCGTGGTGGTGAGCGTGAACAGGCCGGTGAGCAGACCGAGGGTGAGTGCCAGCTCTCCCGCGTCCTCGACGCGTTCGCCCTCCCCGAGCAGCTCGGCGACCATCTGCGCGCTCTGGCCGGGGGTGAGCGCCAGGACTGTGTCGGCGACCACCTGGCCGCCCTCCTCGACGCCCAGCTCGCTGATCAGGCCGGTGAGGGCGATCAGGAACGGCACCACGGCGAGGCAGAGTTGCAGCGCGAAGGCCCGGGAGTGGCTGAACCCGTCGCCGTAGCGGAACCGGATGAACGCGTCCCGCAGCAGGTGCCAGCCGCCCTGCCGGCGCAGTGTGTGCCAGGCGTCGTCGGCGGACAGCTCCTCGTCGGCCATCAGCCGGGTCTCCGGCACGATCCGGGTGCTACTCACGGCGCGCTTCCTCGATCAGCTGCTCGCCCCGCTCCCCGGCACCCTGCGCGTCGACGGCCAGGTCGGGGGCATCCTGGGGCTGGGGGACGCACAGCCAGAGCGCCTCGGGTCGGACCTCCGCCCGCAACTGCCGGCCCGGGGAGATCAGGTCGCCGTCCAACTCTCGAGGCTGCGCCCGGTTGCTGGTGACCACGACGCGCCGCCCCCGGAACACCTCCATCTGCGGCACCTGGCCGCTGCGGCGGATCACCGCCCAGCCGAGCGCGAGCCAGTGCCGCAGGTTGCGCGGGGTGAGCACGGCGACGTCGAGCCAGCCGTCGTCCGGCTCGGCCTCGGTCAGCAGGGTCACGCCGCCCTGCAGCCGGCCGACGTTGGCGATCAGGACCGAACGGGCCCGGCGGCGCACCGGCGGGCGGTCGTCGACACGGATCTGCACCCGCATCGGCCGGTCCCGTAGGTGCCGGGCGGCACCCATCACGTACGCCGGCCAGCCGATGCGGGCCTTGGTGGTCTCGGAGGTGGCGGCGAGCATCTGGGCGTCGAAGCCCATGCCGGCCATCACTGTGAAGTATTGGTCCTCGACGGCGCCGACGTCGAGCAGCCGTCGGCCGCGTTCCACAGCGACCTGCAGCCCGGCGGCCAGGTCGGTGGAGAGCCCAAGGTTGGCGGCGAGCAGGTTGCCGGTGCCCTGCGGCAGCACGGCGAGGGCCACGTCGGTGCCGACCAGCCCGCTGACGCAGGACATCACGGTGCCGTCGCCCCCACAGGCGAAGACCAGGTCGACGCCGGCCTTGACGGCCTGCTCGGTCTGACCGCGACCCGGGTCGTCGACTGTCGTCTCGTACCACTGGGGCGCGGGCCAACCGGCCGCGGTCAGGGCGTCGTCGACGGTGCGGCGCAACTCGTCGAGATCGTCGATCTTGACTGGGTTGACCACCACGGCGGAGCGCAGCCCGCCGTCGCCGCCCGAGGGCCGCCTGTCCTGTCCAGCATCCACGGCGTCAGTGTGCAGCACCCGGACGGCTTCAGCGACCCGGCGACCGGACCGCGTCGGAAGTGCCACAGACAGGTTTCAAGACGGCCCCACCCGTCAGGCCGCCGCCCGCAGTGCGAGCTCCACCCGCCAACGCAGATCGTCGAGGTCGACACCGGACTCGGTGAGCACCAACGCCCCCAGCCCGTTGCCCTCCCGGAGCACCCCGAGCAGGATGTGCTCGGTGCCGATGTGGCGGTGGCGCAGGCGCAGGGCCTCCCGCAGGGACAGCTCCAGCGCCTTCTTCGAGCGGGGCGAGAACGGGCCGCCGAGGTAACGCCTACGCCCCCAGCGGCGGCGCGGCGCCGGCACCGCCTCCCGCAGCGCGTCCGGGCCGAAGGACTGCTCGATGCGGGCCACGATCGCGGCCAGGTCGATGCCGATCTCCCGCAGGGCCGCCGCGTCCGCGTCGCCGAGGCCGGCCCCTCCGCTGGCGGTGTGGCGGCGGATGCGGTCGCGCAGGTCGTCGGCCCGCACTCCCGCGTCGGCGAGCACCCGGCTGGCCAGCCCGTCGTCGTCGGCGAGCAGGGCGAGCAGGAGGTGCTCGGTGCCGACCGGCCGCTGGCCCTCGACCCGTGCCTCCTCCAGCGCCCGGCGCACCACGTCGCGCGCCCGGTCGGTGAACCGTTCGAACATCACGCCTCCCAGGATGAGTTGACCGCCGGTCGCCCGGCGTGCTTCTTGTGCACTGCCTGCCGACTGACCTCGAGCGTGTCGGCGATCTCCTGCCAGGACCAGCCCTGTCGTCGGGCGTTGTCCACCTGGACCACCTCCAGCCGCTCGAGCAGCCGGCGTAGCGCGCGGACGGCGCGCAGCCCGACCCGGGGGTCGGTGCTGCCGGCTGCCGCCGCGAGTTCTGTCGCCTGACTCATGTCGTCAACATACGTTGACAAGCCCTCCGGTGTCAACCCTGGTTGACGACGAGAGATGGCCGCAGCCGATCGGGGCCCGCCATCGTCCTCATCCGACTACCCTCGGTCAGGGACAGCTTGGTCGTGCCGGGCGCGACGCCCGGGAGGTGATATCGGATGGCCGCACCCGCCGACGCAGCGGTGCTGGTCGGCCTCGGGTCGGAACTCGACCTCCCGGTCGTCGAACAGGCCGCGCAGGAGGCCGCCGGACACGGCCGGCCACTGCACCTGCTGCACACCTTCGACTGGCGCGCGGCCTTCGCCGCGGACACCGTCGCCGCGCCCCGCGACCAGGCCGAGGAACTGATCACCCGCGCCGCCCAGCTCGCCCACCAGACCGAGCCTGGGCTGACCGTACGCGGTGAGATCGTCGAGAGCGCCATGCTGCCCACCCTCATCCGCCGCTCGGACGCCACCTTCCTGCTGGCCGTCGGCGACAGCGGAATGGCGGGCAGCGGGCAGTGCGTCCCGGCCGAGACGACCGCCGTGCAGTTGGCCGCACGGGCCGGCTGCCCCCTGCTGGTGGTCCGGCGTGAACCGCCGCCGCCGGGCCCGGTGCTGGTGGGTGTCGACGGCTCCCCCAGCTCACACATTGCCCTGCAGTGGGCCGTGGAGTGCGCGGCCCGCCGGGGTGCCCGACTGCTGGCGCTGCGGGTCGTCGAGTACGACGAGGACACCGACGCGGTCGCCGAGCAGCTCAGCGAGGCACTGGCCCGGCACACCGGCCGGCACAGCGCGGTGCCGACCGAGTGCCGCGTGATCCGCGGTGAGCCCGCCGAGGTGCTGATCGACGCGTCCCGCAACGCGCAGTTGGCGCTTGTCGCCGCCCGCGGCGACGAACCGGGCCGAGCCATGCTGGGCGCGGTCGCCCAGTCCCTGCTGTACCACTCACCGGCTCCGGTGGTCGTCGTCCGCGGCCTGGCCGAGGCGCCGCTGACCGGGCCTGGCGCCGGCCCGGCCTAGGACCAACGGCCCTGACCCGGGGCTTCCACGGCGGCCCGGCCGGACGCCCCACTCCTACCCGCGAGAGGCAGCATGATGGACACCGCTCTCGACGTGCACCGCGCCCTCACCGACGACGAACTGCGTCGGCTGGACGCCTACTGGCGCGCCGCGAACTACCTCACCGTCGGGCAGATCTACCTGCTGGACAATCCGCTGCTGCGGGAGCCGCTGACCCCCGACGACATCAAACCTCGACTGCTCGGGCACTGGGGCACCAGCCCCGGCCTCAACCTGATCTACGCCCACCTCAACCGGGTGATCGTGGCACGCGACCTCAACGCCATGCTGGTCACCGGCCCCGGCCACGGCGGCCCGGCCATCGTGGCCAACACCTGGCTGGAGGGCACCTGGTCGGAGCGCTACCACGACGTGGCGCGCGACGAGGCCGGGATGTCGCGGCTCTTCCGCCAGTTCTCCTTCCCGGGCGGCATCCCCAGCCACGTGGCCGCGGACGTGCCGGGTTCGATCCACGAGGGCGGCGAGCTGGGGTACGCGTTGAGCCACGCCTACGGCGCCGCGTTCGACAACCCCGACCTGCTGGTGGCCTGCGTGATCGGCGACGGTGAGGCGGAGACCGGGCCGCTGGCCGGCAGTTGGCTCTCCGACGTGTTCCTCAACCCGGCGCGCGACGGGGCGGTGCTGCCCATCCTGCACCTCAACGGCTACAAGATCGCCAACCCGACCGTGCTGGCCCGGATCCCCGAGACCGACCTGCTCGACCTCCTGCGCGGATCGGGCTACCAGCCGTACGTGGTGGCCGGCGACGAGCCCGACCGGGTGCATCGGACCCTCGCGGCGACGCTGGACCGGGTGCTGGGCGAGATCGCCGAGATCCAGCGGCGGGCCCGCTCCGGGGGCGTCGTCGAACGTCCCCGCTGGCCGATGATCGTTCTGCGGACGCCGAAGGGCTGGACCGGCCCGCGTGCGGTCGACGGCACCCAGGTGGAGGGCACCTACCGCGCCCACCAGGTGCCGTTGTCGGGCGTACGCGACAACCCGGCGCACCTGGCCGAGTTGGAGCACTGGCTGCGCAGCTACCGACCCGAGGAGCTGTTCGACGCGACCGGCGCGCCGGTGGACGAACTCCTGACGCTGCCGCCGCGCGGTGACCGGCGGATGAGCGCCAACCCGGTCACCAACGGCGGCGTGGTGCTGCGCGACCTGACCCTGCCGGACTTCCGCGACTACGGCGTGGAGGTTCCCGAACCGGGCACGCCGATCGCCGGCGCGACAGGGGTGCTCGGCCCGTGGATCCGCGACGTCATCAGCGCCAACCCGCAGACGTTCCGGCTGTTCGGCCCGGACGAGGTCGCGTCCAACCGGCTGGGCGCCGCGTTCGAGGTGACCGACCGGGTCTGGGTGGCCGCCACCATGCCCGGCGACGACCATCTCTCTCCCGACGGGCGGGTCATGGAGGTGCTCTCCGAGCACCTGTGCCAGGGCTGGCTGGAGGGCTACCTGCTGACCGGCCGGCACGGCGTGTTCACCAGCTACGAGGCGTTCATCCACATCGTCGACTCGATGCTCAACCAGCACGCCAAGTGGCTGAAGGTGACCCGGGCCATCCCCTGGCGGCAGCCGATCGCCTCACTGAACTACCTGCTGTCCAGCCACGTCTGGCGTCAGGACCACAACGGCTTCTCCCACCAGGACCCGGGCTTCATCGACCACGTCGTCAACAAGAAGGCCGAGGTGGTGCGGGTCTATCTCCCACCGGACGCGAACACGCTGCTCGCCACCATGGACCACTGCCTGCGCAGCCGGCACTACATCAACGTGGTGGTGGCCGGTAAGCAGGCGGCGCCGAACTGGCTGACGATGACCGAGGCGATCCAGCACACCCGCCGTGGCCTGGGCATCTGGGAGTGGGCCAGCAACGACGGCGGCACCGAGCCGGACGTGGTGCTCGCCTGCTGCGGGGACGTGCCCACCCTGGAGACGTTGGCCGCCGTCGAGCTGCTGCGCCAGAACCTTCCGGACTTGAAGGTGCGCCTGGTCAACGTGGTCGACCTGATGCGACTCCAGCCGGACACCGAGCATCCACACGGCCTGACCGACAACGAGTTCGACACCATCTTCACCGAGGACCGGCCGATCATCTTCGCGTACCACGGCTATCCGTGGCTGATCCACCGACTCACCTACCGCCGCAGCAACCACGACAACCTGCACGTGCGCGGTTACAAGGAGGAGGGCACCACCACCACCCCGTTCGACATGGTGATGCTCAACGACCTGGACCGCTTCCACCTGGTCATCGACGTCATCGACCGGGTGCCCGGGCTGGCCGCCAGCGCCGCGCACCTACGCCAACGGATGGTCGACGCCCGGCAGGCGGCCCGCGACTACACCCGCCAGTACGGCGAGGACGACCCCCAGGTCGCCGAATGGCGCTGGGTCCGCGAAACCGACCCGACCACCCCCTGAAGGAGAACGACGTGCGCGACGCGGAGATCCTGGTCGGCTACGACGGTTCCACCGACGCCTCGGTGGCCCTGGACTGGGCCGTGGAGGAGGCGCGGCACAGCGGTCAGCCGGTGCGGCTGGCGTACGTCTTCGAATGGCTGACCGTGGCCAGTTGGGTCGGCCCGGGCGTGGCGCCCGGCGTGTGGCCCGACGACACCGCCCGCCGGCAGGTCGACGACCTGGTCCGCAGGGCCGCGGCGGACGCCGCCGCGGCCAACCCCGAGCTACGGATCACCGGCGAGGTGTACGACGGGCCGCCCGCGCTGGTGTTGCAGGAACGCTCGGCCGAGGCCGGAATGTTGGTGCTCGGCAGCCGAGGCCACGGCGGATTCGGCGGCCTGCTGGCCGGGTCGACTGCGGTGTCGGTCGCCGCGCACGCCCACTGCCCGGTCGTGGTGGTTCGGGACGGGGCCGGCAGCGCCGCGCCCGACACGTCGGGCCGCCCGGTGACGGTCGGGGTGGACGGCTCGGGGCCCTCGCTGGTGGCGCTCGGCTTCGCTGCGGAACGGGCGGCGCAGCGGCAGATGCCGATGCGCGTCCTGCACGCCTGGACGCCGGGGCCCGGCGGGGCGGCCGGGGCGCCCGACGAGCGGGCCGCCGTCGAGCAGGCGCTGGAGCCGTGGCGTCGGACGTTTCCCGATCTGGCGGTGACCGTCGACCTGGTCTCCACCAGCCCGGCGGCGATGCTGATCGAGGCGAGTCGGGACGCGCGGCTGGTCGTGGTCGGCAGTCGGGGCCGGGGCGGGTTGGCCGGCATGCTGCTCGGCTCGGTCAGCCAACAGCTCATCCAGCACGCCAACTGCCCGGTGGCGGTGGTCCGCGAACGCTGACCGCGGACGTGTCCGTCGCCGACGGTCAGGCGGCGAGCACCGCGGCCTCCACTGTCGGGTCCAGCCCGATCGAGCTGCGCTGCGGCCGCCCGGCGCGCGGCGGAACCGCGCCGACCTCGCGGAGCCAGCGCCAGGTGTCCTCGACGGTCTCGGTCACCGACCGGCAGGTCAACCCGGCGGTGAGGGCCCTGGTCACGTCCTGCTCCAGCAACCCCCGGTGCGGGTGGCCGCGCGGCATCCAGATCGGCAGGTCGCTCCACGGCTGCACACCGGCGGCGAGGAGCGACGCCGGATCGGTCCAGCGCAGCCGGGCGTCGGCGCCGGTGGCGGCCACGCACACGCCCAGCAGCTCGCCCATCGTGGTCTGCGCCGGACGACCGATCGCGTTGAACGTGTCGCCCAACCGCCGGGCACCCGCGGCCAGCAGCCACCCCGCCAGGTCGCGGACGTCGACGTACTGCACGGGCAGGTCGGCCGGCCCGGGGGCGAGCACGTCCCCGGCCCGCTCGATCCGTCGTAGCCACCAGGGCAGCCGGCCGATGTCCTCCCCCGGGCCCAGGATCAGGCCGGCCCGGGCGACCAGCGCCCGCTGACCGAACACCTCCCGTACGGCACGCTCAGCACCGGCCTTGAGCTGCGGGTAGTCGCCGTCGACGGACCCCGGGTCGGCGTCCACCACCGGCGACTCCTCGTGCAACCCCGTGGTGGCCTGGTCGGCGTAGACCGACCCGCTGGACACGTACACGTAGTGGCCGACCGCGTCGACCAGGGCGCGGGCCGCGTCGCGGGCGACCCGTGGCGCGCCGTCCCAGGTGTCCACCGCGACGTCCCACTCACCGCCGGCCAGCGCCGCCAGGCCGTCCGGCGCGGTGCGGTCACCCCGCAACCGGTGTACGCCGGACGGCACCGCGCCGTGCAGCCCGCGGTTGAACACCGTCACCGACCAACCGCGGCGCACGGCCTCGGTGACCGTGGCCCCGCCCACGAAGCCCGTACCGCCCAGCACCAGCAGTCTCATGCCCCCACCCTGCCGAGACCGGGCGGCGCGGGACACCCCTGTTCACCGGCAGCGAATCTGCCCCTGGCAGAACCCGCCGGGGTCCGGTAGTCGGGAGGTTCCGGTCGGGTCGTGCACGGGCGGACCCTCCTCAAACGTGCAGAAAAGCCGCCCAGGGCATGGTCAACGGAGCCGCCGATTGCGAAGCTGCTTCAATCTGCGTGGGCCCGACCGCCATCCGAGGTTGGCTCGACGTCGGCACGACCCGGACGGAGAAGGGCATGACCAGCACACCGCTGTCCCTGCCGCAGCCATCCGCGCGGGCGCCCGAGTTCGGCCGGGACGCGCTCATCGTCTGCGAGAACCTGGTGCGGATCTACCAGACCGGTTCGATCGAGGTGCAGGCACTGCAGGGCCTGGACCTGGCCGTGGAGAGCGGTGAGCTGGTCGCCGTCGTCGGCGCCTCCGGGTCGGGCAAGTCGACGCTGCTCTCCATCCTGGCCGGCATCGACGCCCCCACCGCCGGGCGGGTCCGCGTCGACAAGTGGAACCTGCTGGCGATGTCCCGCGCGGACCGGGTGGACTACCGGCGACACACCGTCGGGTTCGTCCGGCAGCAGACGGCGAGCAACCTGATCCCCTACCTGACCGCACGGGAGATGGTGGACCTGCCGATGACGGCGGCCCGCACCGCGAAGGAGGAGCGCCGGGAGCGCGCGGCCGAGCTGCTGGACAGCCTCGGTGTCGCCGACTGCGCCGATCGGCGCCCCGGGCAACTCTCCGGAGGGCAACAGATGCGGGTCGCGATCGCGGTGGCGCTGGCCAACCAGCCGCGGGTCCTGCTCGCCGACGAGCCGACCGGCGAACTGGACGCCGCCACGTCCGCGGAGGTCTTCGGCGTGCTGCGGGACGTCAACCGGCGGTACGGCGTCACAGTTGTCGTGGTCACCCACGATCCGGAGGTCAGCGGCCAGGTCGAACGGACCGTCGCGATCCGGGATGGCCGCACCAGCAGCGAGGTGCTGCGCCGCAGCACCACCGACGCGGAGGGCGACACGCACATGATCGCCGAGGAGTACGCGGTGATGGACCGGGCCGGTCGGGTCCAGGTGCCCCGCGAGTTCCGCCAGGCGCTGGCGCTGACCCGACGGGTCCGGCTGGCCCTGGAACCCGACCACATCACGATCCGTCCCGACTCGGGAAGCGGCGAATGAGCAGCGAGCCGCTGCTGCGCGTGCGCGGCGTACACCGGCGCTTCCGCACCGGGCCGACCGTCGTACACGCCCTGCGCGGCGTGTCGTTCGACGTGGCCGCGGGTTCGATGGTGGCGCTCGTCGGCCGGTCCGGCTCGGGCAAGACGACCCTGCTCAACGTCATCGGCGGCCTGGACCGCCCGGACGCCGGCACCGTGCACGTCGACGGCACCGACGTCACCGCGCTCGACGAGGATGGCCTGTCCCGGCTGCGGCGCGAGAAGGTGTCGTACGTCTTCCAGAGCTTCGGGTTGATCCCGGTGCTGTCGGCCGCGGAAAACGTCGCGGCCCCACTGCGGATGGCCCGCGTCGCCCCGACCGAGCGCGAGCGGCGGGTCGAGTTGCTGCTGGAGCTGATCGGCCTGGCCGACCACGCCCAGCAGCGGCCGGCCGAGCTGTCCGGCGGCCAGCAGCAGCGGGTGGCGATCGCCCGCGCGCTGGCCGCCTCGCCCAAGCTTCTGCTCGCCGACGAGCCCACCGGGCAACTGGACGCCGAGACAGGCCTGTCGGTGATGGCCCTGCTGCGGGGGATAGCGGAGTCCGAAGGCGTCACCGTACTGGTGTCGACGCACGACGCGGTGATGATGGCCTTGGCCGACCGGGTGATCCGCATCCATGACGGGCACCTCGACGAACAGGCCGCCGGGCAGCCGTACGCGCCCGTGCCGGACGCCGGGTGACGCGACGATGAGGCTGCTCAGCCGGCGGACCCGCGCGCAGTGGCCGTTGCTGGCGGCCCTCCTCGGGGTCGTCACGATCGGCGCGACCCTGCTGGGCACCTGCACCCTGCTGATCACTCGCACCGCCGAGCGGGCGCTTGCGGTCGCCATGGCCCACGCCGCCCCCGCCGCCGTCGACGTGACCGTCTACACCGGCACCGTCGAGGGCCGCGACACGTCGTCCGTCGCCGCCGACACCCGTACCGTGGTGGCCTCCGCGCTCGCACCGTTCCCGGTGACGACGACCGCGCGGGCGTCGACAGTGCTGCGGGCGCTGCCGCCCGCGCTCGCCAAGGGCACCACCGTCCCGGCCCAGGCGTACCTGTCCGGGTTGGACGACCTGCCGACCCGAGGTGAGCTGGTCACCGGGCGCTGGCCACAGGACCCTGGCGACGCGGTGCTGCTGGAGTCCACCGCACAACTTCTCGGCCTCACCCCCGGTCGCCGGGTGCGCCTCGGCGCCGAGCTGGCCCACCCGCCCGGCCCGGCCATCGACGTGCTCGTCGTCGGTGTGGTACGCCCGCTGCCGGGGCGCGGCTGGGACCGCGACCCGCTGGCCGCGGCCGGTTCCGCAACCGGCTACCGGGACGGCCGCTTCATGCAGCCGGTCAACGCCTACGGCCCGTTCCTCGTCGACCTCGCCGACCTGGTCACCACCGGTGCCACAGTCGACCGGCTGGAGGTCACCGCCCATCCGGACCTGTCCCACCCCAACCGCCACGACCTGGAGATGGTGGCCGGGGCCGTCGGCAGTGCCGACGGCCGGCTGGCCGGCACCCTCGGCGACCGCGTCCAGCTCGCACGTGTCTCCACCGACCTGCCGGCGACCCTGCGGGCCGCCGACCACCAACGGCACGTCACCGCCGCCGTGGTGCTCGCCATCGCCGTCCTCGGCGGTGTCCTGGCCGCGACGGCACTCGTCCTCGCCGGCCGGTTGACCACCGGCATACGCGCCGACGAGACCGCCCTGCGGTCCGCCCTGGGCACCAGCGGTCGCCAACTCGCCGCCACCGCGACACTCGAGGCCGGGCTCCTCGCCGCCGTCGCCGCCGCGCTCGCGATACCTGCCTCGTCGGCCCTGCACGCCGGCCTGACCCACCTGCCGCCGCTGGACGGCGCCGGCCTGACCGTCCGGCCGGCCATCACCGGCGCCCAGGTCCTCGCGGTCGTCGGCGGCGCGCTGGTGCTCGCCGCTGTCCTCACCGTCCTGGCGATCCGGCCCGTCCCGGCAGCCGGCGACCAGCGCACCCGCCGCGAACTGCTAGCCCGATCCGGCGCCGACCTGCTGCTCGCGGCCTTTGCCGCCGCCGGATGGTGGCAGCTGTACGCGCAGCCCACCTCCGCCAGTCCACGCGCCGACGCGGTCCGTGTGCTCGCGCCAACGCTGCTGCTCACCGCAGGCACCGCTCTGGCTCTCCGGGTCGTACTGCCCGCCCTTCGCGGCGCCGACCGGCTGGCGTACCGCGCCCGCGGGCTGGCGCTTCCGCTGGCGGTCTCCGAGGCCGCCCGCCGGCCCCAGGCGGTCGCCGCCGGGCTGCTCGTCGGACTGGCCTGCGCGGCCGGAACCTTCGGCCTCGCCTTCGACAACACGTGGCACCAGTCGCAGCGTGACCAGGCCGCCCTCTCCGTCGGTACCGACCTGGCACTCACCCTCGGCACGGCCCCGGTGGTCGGAGAGGGCGCGGTCGTCAGCGCGGCCACCAGGGGAGCCGTGAGCCCGGTCCTCGACCGTGGTACCGCCGTCGGTCAGTGGCTCGGCGGCGCCGGCGATGCGCCCCGGCTGGTCGCCGTCGACACCACCCGCGCCGACGCGCTGCTGCGCGGGCGGCTGGACGACGACCGCGGATGGGCGGACGTGGGCGCCGCGCTGGCGCCACGCACCCGAGTCACCGGCCTCGCCATCCCGACTGGCGCCCCGCTCGTGTTGAGCGGGACCGCCGCCGGCGACATCCCGCTCGCCGTGACGCCCCGGCTGCTGCTGCAGGACGCCAGCGGCCTCCGCACGTCCTGCACCGGTCCCGCCGTACCGCTAAACGGCCAGGAGTTTCGGCTGCCGGCCTGCGCGACGGCTGACGGGCTGCGCCTCGTCGCGGTCGCGCTGCCGGTCACCGCCGACGAGATCGGCGGACCGGTCGCCGTGGCCCTCACACTCACCGTGCCGCCCGCCGGGTCGGCGGAGAGGTCCACTGACGGATCGGACTGGACCGCCACGTCCGCGCCGCCGATCCCGAGCAAGGTGAGTGACCTGACCCTCGGGGTGTCCGCCACGCCGACGGGAACCGCGCTGCGGATGGCCGCGACCGTCGACCTCGGCGGCGGTGCCGAGGACGCCGCCCGGACCCTCGTCGCCACCGCCTTCCCGGACCCCGGCCCGGTGCCCGTCGCCGTCTCCGCCCGCTTTGCCAGCGAGGTCGGTGCCGAGAGCGGCAGCCAGCTCAGCGTCACGATCGGCATCACGCCCGTCCCGGTCGTCGTCACCGAGGTCGTGCCGAACGTACCGTCCGCCCCCGGCGCCGTCGCCGTCCTGGCCGACCTGGACGCGCTGTCCCGCGCACGCGCCGTCATCGGCGACCTGACATTCCCGGTCGACGCCTGGTGGGTCGGCCACCCGGCCGGTCCCGGTGCCGCCGAGCGGGCCACCGCCCTGCAGCTGGGCACCGTCGCGACCCGCGAGGCGGAGACCGCCCGCCTCACCGACGGCCCGCTGAGCGCCGGGCTGCCGGCCGCGCTGCGGCTCATCGTCCCGGCCGCGGCCCTGCTGCTGCTCGCCGGCGTCGTCCTGCACGTCACCTGCGATCTACAGGTCCGCGCCGTCGAGGTGGCGCGGCTGCGCGGCCTGGGAATGTCCCGGCGCGGCATCCGGGCCGTGCTGCTCGGCCAGCATGCCGGCGTTCTGCTGCCCCTGCTCGCGGCGGGCGCGGCCGTCGGCGCGCTCGCCACCCGCGTCGTCGCTCCCCTGCTGGTGCGCTCCGACAGCGGCGCCGCGCCCGTCCCGGCCACCCAGCCACACTGGCCGTGGCCGGCCGAGGCCGCGCTTCTCGCCGTGCTGCTGGCCGGATGCGTGCTGGCGGTCACCGTCGTGGTCACCGTCCAGGTCCGCCGGGCCGACGCCGCGCACCTGCGGGTGGCGCCGTGAACCGGTGGCTGACCCGCCGGTGGCTGACCCGCCGGTGGCCGGCGCTGCACTGGCCCAGCATCCGCGGCCGGGGCCGTACCGACGCGGGGCCACTGCTGCTCACCGCCGTCGTCATCGCGGCCGTCACGCTGCTCGCCGGGGCCGTGCCGGCGCTGCTGCGCGCCGCCGCCGACGACGCCGTCCAGGACACGGTTCGCCGCGCCGGCCCCGACTCGAACGTCCTCGTACGCGCCAACTGGGAACGCGACGACGGGCCCACCGGCGGGCGGGTCCGGATGCCCCACCTCGCCGAGGACGTCGACACCTTCCGTTCCCGGGCCAGGCACGCGCTCGGGCCCGACCTGGACGCCGCGCTGCTTCCGCCCGTCGCCGCTGTGAACGGCCCGATCCTCAACATCAGCGACGGCAGCGTTCCGCGCACCTTCCAGTTCACCTACCTGGCCGGTGACCTCGGCGGTCCGGAGGTGACCTGGATCGCCGGCAGCCCGCCCGGCCCCGCCGTCACCGACGAGTACCTGGAGACCCCCTACGACGGACCACCCTGGCCGGTGCAGGTCGGCCTCTCCGAGGTGGACGCCACGGCACTCGACCTCGGCCCCGGCGATCGAATCGCGGTCAGGGACGGCCAGGGTCGCGACAAGGACGTCCGGATCAGCGGAATCTACCGACCCGCGGACAGCGCCGATCCGGCCTGGCGGCTCGCTCCGGCGCTACTGCGCCCCGTGCCCGGCGTCGACGGCGTGGGGACCACCCGGTTCGCCGGCCTGCTGTCGCGCGAGTCGTTACCGGACGCCCGGCTCGCGGTCGACGAGGACGAACTGCGGCGCAGCGTCCACTTCGCCCCCGAACCCGACGCGCTCACCTGGGGCAACACCGCGACACTCGCCGGTCAGGTGGTCAAGCTCAAGGCAGCCTCCGGCTCGTCAATCGATCGCGGCGAATCTCTGAAGTGGGAGTCGCAGCTCGACACCGCCCTGCGCGACGCCCGTGCCCGGAGCAGCGCCGCCTTCGCACAGGCCGCCGTCCTGCTCGCCGGGGTGCTGACCGCCACGATACTGATCCTGCTGCTCGCCGCCGACCTGCTGGTCCGCCGCCGTACGCCGGCGCTGAGCGCCGCCCGGCAGCGTGGGGCGGCGCTACCTGACCTCGGTGCGGAACTGGTCATCGAGTCCACCGTGGTGTCCCTGACGGCCGCCGCAGTCGGGCTCGCGTTGGCCCGCGCGGCCGCTCCGAGCGTCTCCTGGGCCTGGGCCGTTCCCGTGGTCCTGGCAGGTGTCGTCGCGGGGCCGGCGTTCGGCACCCTCGCCGCCGCCCGCGCCAGCCGCGACCGGCGCCAACCCGCCAACCCTGCCGCTCGGCGGTGGATCCGGGCCACCGGCCAGCTGCGCCGCGCCGCCACGGAGGCCGCTGTCCTGATCGCCGCGGTCGCCGCGTTCGTCACACTGCACCAGCGCGGGCTCCTACCCGTCAGCTCCGACGGCGGCACCGGTGAGCTGAGCGGCGACCTGACCCTGCCGATCAGCGCCGCCGCTCTGGGCGCGCTCGTCGGCGCGCTCGTGCTGCTCCGGCTACTGCCCCTCGGGGCGTGGTTCGCACTCCGACAGGCCCTGCGCTCGCGCCGCCCGCTGGCCGTGTTCAGTGCCGCCCAGGCGGCCACAACTGCCGGCCGCGCGCTGCCACTGCTGGTACTGGTCAGCACCGCGGCGCTCGCGTCGTTCGCGCTCATCCTCGGCGCCACCGTCACCCGAGGTCTGGCCGACGGCGCGTGGAGCACCGTCGGCGCGGACGCCCGCCTCGACGTCGGCGACGACGCCGAGGCCGCCACACCCGCACTCGCCGAACGCATCGCCGCCGCACCCGGGGTAGGGCAGGTCGTCGTCGCGCAGGTGACCGACTCGGCACGCGTCCTCACCGAATCGACACTGCTCACCCCACGCCTGGTCATCGTGGACGCCGCCGCGTTCCAGCGCCTGCTGGCCACCACTCCGCTGCCCGACGCGCCGGCGCTGGCCCGACTCACGGCACCCGGTCGTGGCCCCGGGGACGTCCCAGCGCTGGTCCGATCGAGTGGGGGCGAGCTGCGGACCGGCACGCGGCTGCAGCTGTCCCGGGACGGCGGCCCGGCGATCCATCTCGCCGCGGTCGGCACCGCTCCCGCCGTCGGCGGCGCCACCGACGTCGTCATCGTGGACGCCGCGGCCCTCGCCGACGCCGGGCTGCCCGCCGTTCCGAACACCGTCTGGGTGACCGGCCCCGGCGCGGCGCGGGCCGTGTCGAACACCGGCGTCGCCGCCGACGTCGTGCTGCGCGCGGACGTCCTGCGGGCACAGCGAGTGGCTCCGTTGACCGCGGGGCTCCAACGGCTGGCGTGGACGGCCGCCGCGGTGCTGCTGGCGCTGGGGTTGCTCGGCCTCACGCTCGCCGCCGCCGCCGGCGCGTCGGCGCGGTGGCAGACCCTGACCCGGCTGCGGACCCTCGGCCTGCGGCCACGCGACGTCCGCTGGGTCGCCGCCGGAGAGCTGCTGCCGCCGGTCGTGGTCGCCGCGGTGTGCGGCCCGCTACTCGGGGCCCTGCTCGCACGTCTGACGCTCGGCCCGCTCGACCTGCGGCTGCTCACCGGCCAAGCCGCCGACCCGGCGGCGGTCCTGCCGTGGTGGCTGCTGGGCCTGGTGAGCGTGGCGCTGCTGGCGGCGGCCACCACTGTCGTACCTGTCGAGTCGGCACTGCGGCGACGCGACAGGTTGAGCGAGGTGCTCCGCGCTGGTGACTAGCCGGCCAACTGGCCAACCGGCACGGCCGGGCGACGCTCGGCCGGGTGAACGAACCAGCTGATCTGCCTGAATGGATGGTGGGCGATACTGGGTTTGAACCAGTGACCTCTTCCGTGTCAAGGAAGCGCGCTCCCACTGCGCCAATCGCCCGTGGCGGCCCCGTGGGGCGCATGCGAGCGGACGACGGGATTCGAACCCGCGACCCTCACCTTGGCAAGGTGATGCGCTACCAGCTGCGCTACGTCCGCACGTCCCCGACAACCGCCGGCGACAGGTGAACTCTACCCGATGCCAAGATCGCTTGGCACGGCACCCTTGGGCGGTGGCGATTGCGCCGGTCGGCTGTGGGGTACTGAAGAACCTCGACAGCGCACCACACCCCCTTAAGGAGGCTGTCGTGGGTATCGGCACCAGCATCTTCCTGATCGCGCTCGGCGCGATCCTCACCTTCGCCCTCGACGCCAGCGTCGGCGGCATCAACCTCGACGTGGTCGGCTGGATCCTGATGGGCGCCGGCGTGCTCGGCCTGATCATGACCACGCTGATCTGGGGTCGCCGCCGCCAGGTCGTCACCACCACCGAGCAGCCGGTGGAGTATCAGCGGGTCGAGGAGCGGCGGGACATCGCGCCGCCGCTGTGACGCGGCATCTCTCCATCGTCGGCGAAGCCGGCACATGACGTCGTTTCCCGGCCGGTCGCCACACCAGGGCGGCCGGCTCGCCCACGACGCGATCGCTAGTCCAGGCAGGTGAGCGCGACCTCGGCGTACCGCGTCAGCGCCGCCCGGTCCGGGTTGATGGCACCCATCACCCGCAGGCCCTGGAGGCTGGTCACCAGGAAGCCGGCCAGGTCGGTGGCGCTGCGGTCGTTGCTGACCTGACCCCGCAACTGCGCCTCGGCAAGCAGGTCGTAGAGCGCCAACTCCAGGGACTGGGTGGTCGAGCGGAGCCGCTCGGCGACCCGCACATCCTGGTGCGCCCGCTCCATCGACGCCCCGACGATGAGGCAGGAGAGGTGCCGGCCGTCGCCGGTGATGTCGTCCACCGTGCCGATGAACACCTCACGGATGACCGCTCGCGCGTCGTTGCCCGAGCGCAGCAGATCGACCATCGGTGTGGCGTAGCGCTGCCGGTACAGATCGAGCACCGCCAGGTAGAGGCCGTCCTTGCTACCGAACGCGGCGTAGATCGAGCCGCTGCCCAAACCTGTCGCCTCGGAGAGGTCACGCATCGAGGTGCCCTCGTAGCCCTTGCTCCGGAACACGTCCATGGCAGCGTCGACCGCGGCGTCGAGGTCGAACTCACGGGTACGGGCCATGGCTGAACGCTACCCGCTATCTGGAACGATCGACAAAGTACCGCCGCTCACAGCCGTCGACGGGAGCTGTTTCCGCTGCCAGAGGGGGTTGTCGGCCCCGCGTTACGATCCAGATCATGGAGTCTCTCGACACGGTGCTGGCTGCGCACCGGGCGTACCTGCTCGGCTGGAACATTGGCGTCGTCGGAGGGCCGGACCTGCCGACCTACCGCAGTGAGGTGCCGCACGCGCCCCTCAACGGTGTGTTACGGGTGGCCGGACGCACACCGCGGGACGCGCTCGCCGAGGCCCGTGAGCGCCTGCACGGCGTACCCCGGATCTGGTGGGTTGGCCCGGACAGCGACGCCGGCACTGCGGACGGCCTGGCCTCCCTCGGCGCGGTGGAGGTCGCCCGCATGCCGATCATGACGGTGGGGATCGGGGAGGCGGCCGACGTTCCGGCTCCCGCCGGTATGCACATCACCGAGACCACCGACCTCGCCGCGTTCGTCCCGGCCTACGCCCGGGTGTCCGGAATCCCGGCGGACGGCGTGGCGGCGACGATCGAGCGGGAGAAGGCGTTCACCGGCGACGGCACCGCGCTCCGGCTGGTCGGCCGCCTCGACGATGGTCGGGTCGTCGCGACCGCCGTCGCCTGGGTCAGCCACGGTCTGGTCACGCTCTACTTCGTCGGCACCCAGCCCGAACAGCGCCGCAGGGGCATCGGCGCGGCCATGACCAGGGCCGCCCTCGATCTGGCCGGCGAGCGGGGCGCCCGCACCGCCGCTCTCACCTCGTCGGCCATCGGCGAGTCGGTCTACCGCGGCCTCGGTTTCCGCCCGGTGGGCGAGTTCCGCTTGTTGACCTTCTGAGGGGCGAGTACGCGCGGCCGGGCGGAAACCATTGACTACGACGGTCAGACAGCGTTGTCTTCTACTGGCGCCTGGGGAGGTACGACAGTGATCGACGATGTGTCCCTCGTGTTCTGCGTGACCGCTGACGTGTCGGTGCGCGAGCGGATGGTGCGGCGCCTGGACGGCCTCGGCACCCTGGTGATCTGCACCGACCTCGCGGAGTTGCAGGCGATGATCGGCGCGCCGATCACCGGCGGGCCGGCGTGGCTCACCACCTCCCCCACCGCCCCCGCTCCAGTCGCAGTCGCCGCCGATCCGGTCGCAGTCGCTCCAGCCGTTGGTGGGGCCGGTCGGATCAGCCTCGGCGACCTCACGATCGACCCACTCGACCACCGGGTGACGTGGCGCGGAGAACCGCTGGCCCTGACCCGACTCGAGCGCAACCTGCTCACCCAACTCGCCAGCGCACCGGTCGGGGTCTGGACGTACGAGAGGCTCTTCGAATCGGTCTGGGGCTGCGCGTTCCTCGGCGACACGTCGAGCCTGCACTCGGCCGTGAAGCGGTTACGTCGCAAACTGCGCGCCGCCGACGACGCCCTGCGCGTGCACACCGTGCGGGGAATCGGCTATCGACTCAGCGTCGACCGCTGACCGGCGCGCCACACAGCGAAACGGCTCGCCACCGGGTCTTCCAGTGACGAGCCGTTCTCCTACTGTGGGCGATACTGGGTTTGAACCAGTGACCTCTTCCGTGTCAAGGAAGCGCGCTCCCACTGCGCCAATCGCCCGTGCTTGTTGCCGAGGTGGGGACGGGATTTGAACCCGCGTACACGGCTTTGCAGGCCGTTGCCTCGCCTCTCGGCCACCCCACCGAGGTTGCCCCCGTCATGCGTGGCGGCAGCTCCGAGCGGACGACGGGATTCGAACCCGCGACCCTCACCTTGGCAAGGTGATGCGCTACCAGCTGCGCTACGTCCGCACGCCTCCCGGACGTTCCCGGGTGACGGATGAGAACTTTAGCCGAGCCCGTGTTTGACTGCCAACTCGGGGTCGCCTCGGCGCGTCTCGGGTGGCCGGGGCTGGACCGGAGCCACTCCCGACAGGCTTCCTAGGGGGCTGATCTGGTGCGCGATTTCGACGCCGATCGTCACCCTCCGACATCACTATGCAATGATCGTCATCAGCACGTCGCATGGTCGACCATCGACGTCTCCTCGCCCCGCCACCGGGCTGCGGACCTCGGCGAACACTCTCCGTGGAACGACCGACGGCACCCGGAGGAAGTGTCCGGCTTCCGACTGTCACTGCGTGGATCGGCGCGTGGTGGTAACTGTTCGTGTTCAGTCGGATGGGCTACGGTAACGGTCGTGACGAGACGTGCGGCCGAAATCCGCCTGGATGCCCTGCTGCGCACCGCCTGCGACGTGATCGTGGAGCGCGGTCTGGCCAACACCCGGACGGCGGACGTGGCGAATGCCGCGGGCGTGAGTCAGGCGTTGGTTTTCTACCACTTCGCCACCAAGGAGCGGTTGCTCGCGCAGGCCTTCGCCTACGCGGTCGAACAGGACCTGGCCCGGCTGGACGTGGTGACCCGCTCGTCGGCCCCACCGCTGACCAAACTCCGCCGGATCCTCAAGCTCTACACCCCGGCCGGGCGGGCGACCTCCTGGTCGATGTGGATCGACGGCTGGTCCGAGTCACTGCGTACCCCCGAGTTGGAGAAGGTCTCCCGCCGGCTCGACCTGCGCTGGCGGCAGGACCTGGCCGCGGTGATCACCGCCGGGGTGGCCGACGGCACCTTCCAGTGCGCCGACCCCGACGGGGCCGCCTGGCGGATCAGCGCGGTGATGGACGGCCTTGCCGTCCAACTCGCCGTGCACGACCGGGTGATCTCCCGCCGGCAGTTCGGCGAGTGGGTCCGGCTGGTCACCGCCCGAGAGCTCGGGCTGGACCTGGCCGACCTGGACTGAGCTGGGTGACCAGCACCGATCCCCCGCACCAGGCCGGGCAAAACGGGCTCGGCCCGGCCCGCCGACCGGAACAATCGGCAGCATGGATCTCCTGGAGGCGTACCGTCGGAGCCTGGCCGAATTCGTCGACCGGGTGGACCAGATCGAGCCCGGCCAGTGGTCCGACCCGACGCCCTGCTCGGACTGGGACGTCCGCACGCTTGTCAACCACGTCGTGACCGAGGACCGGTGGAGTGTTCCGCTGCTCGCCGGCCGAAGCATCGACGACGTCGGCGACCGGCTCGACGGCGACCAGCTCGGCGCCGACCCGATCGCGACGGCCCGGGAGGCCGCCGCGCAGGCCGAGATCGCCGCCACCCACCCCGGCACGATCGACCGGACCGTGCACCTCTCCGCCGGCGACACCCCGGCCACCGAGTACCTCCAGCAACTCCTCGCCGAGCACCTCGTGCACGGTTGGGACGTGGCGGTGGCGATCGGCGCGCAACCGCGCCTCGACCCGGACGCGGTGCACGCCGCCGCCCAGTGGTTCGCCGGCCAGATCGACTCCTACCGGCGCAACAACCTGGTCCACACCGGCGTCCGGGTGCCCGACGACGCCGACGAGCAGGACCACCTGCTGGCCGCGTTCGGCCGCGACCCCGAATGGGCACCGAGCGCCTGACCACGCAGAGCGTGCGGAGCCCGCTGACCACGCAGAGCGTGCGGAGCCGCCTGACCACGCACCGCGTGCGGAGCCCTCGACCACCCGCAGCGTGCGGAGCCCGCTGACCACGCAGAGCGTGCGAAGCCGCCTGACCACGCACCGCGTGCGAAGCGCCTGACCACGCACCGCGTGCGGAGCCCTGACCACGGCGCGGCCGGCCCAGGCGTTGAGCTCCCCTCTCACGAGTTATCTCGATCTCTTGGTGCGGCGACGGCCCGGGACCTTGCCGCGACCCCGACCGACTGATATCCACAGATGCACATGCGTCACCGCGCTGCGACGGTCGGCGATCGCCGGCCATCTCGCTCCCACGAGGAGGTCCCGTGCCACAACCGGAGTGGTCACCCCCGATGAGCCGGCGTCGACGCCGGCTCATCGCCATCCTGGCGACGACGGCGACGGTCGCCGCGCTGCTCCCCACCGGCGTGAGCACCGCGGCCCCCACCGCCGGGGCGGCGTCCGAGCGCCGATCCGGACCGTTCGCCGAGGGGCACGCGCCCGCCGACGCCGACAACCGCACCGGTACGGCGGCACCAGACGCCCGCCAACGCGGCCTGGCTCGCGCCGTCGACCCCGACGTCCGGTGGAACCGGCTCGGCACCCCGCAGGCGCTCGGCCCCGGTCGCACCCCGCTCGCCAGCGGGCTGCCCGCCGACCCGGAGGCCGCCGCCCGCGCCTACCTGGCCGCCAACCGCGACCTGTTCGGCATGGACGCCGCGGCGGTGGCCAGCATGGAACGGGTGCTGGTCCGGCCGATCGGCAGCGGCACCGTGGTCACCCTCCGGCAACGCTTCGGCGACCTGCCCGCCGGGCCGGACGGCCTCGTCACCCTCGCGGTCGCCGACGGCGCGGTGCTCTCGGTCAGCTCCTCGTTGGCCCGGAACACGGGCGCACCAGCGCCGGCCACCCGCACCGCCGAGCAGGCGTACGCTGCCGCGCTCGCCGACGCCAAGCTGACCGCCGGCGCGGTGGCCAGCCACACCATCCGGTCGGTGGCCGTGCCCACCCCGTTGGACGGACCCCGGGCCGCCTACGAGGTCACCATGATCGGCGCGGACACCGAGCATCCGGCCGCGTTCACCAGCTACGTCGATGGCGGCACCGGGCAGGTGCTGGTCCGTGAGGACCTCGTCGACTTCGACTCCGACAACCCGAGCTGGGCGGTCTTCCCGGCCACCCCGCCCCGCGACCTCGGGCCCGGGCAGGACCCCCGGGTGCGCTGGTGCGGCGACCCGGCCCCAGGCTGCCAGGCGGCCTTCCGCGACCCGGCCACCGGCCAACCGTGGGACGTCGACGCGGCCACCGGCACACCGACCTTCACCTCGCGTGGCAACTCGGCCAACACGGTGTTGTCCTGGGGTGCGAGCACCCCTGTCGTTCCGGCCCCCACCAGCCCGGAACGCCGCTACGAGTACCCCTTCACCGACCAGTGGCACCAGGCCCGGTGCAACCCGGGGGTGTTCACCTCCGCCCAGCGCAACGACGCGGACGCGTCGATCGCCAACCTCTTCGCCATGCACAACCGGATGCACGACTGGTCGTACCAGTTGGGCTTCACCGAGTCGGCGTGGAACCTCCAGGCGGTCAACCTCACCCCGTCCGGGCTGGGTGGGGACGCCGAGCAGGGCCGGGCCCAGCAGGGCGCGCTGAGCGGCAACCGGAACAACGCCAACCAGGGCACCGGGCGCGACGGGCTGCCGCCGACCACGAACATGTACCTCTGGCAGCCGCAGGCGGGCGGGCCGTACCCGCCGTGCGTGGACGGCGACTACGACATGACGGTGATCGGCCACGAGTACACCCACGCGATCACCAACCGGATGATCGCCGGCCCGGACAGCGGGATCAGCGGCCACCAGGGCGGGTCGATGGGTGAGTCCTGGGGCGACCTGCTCGCCGCCGAGTACCTCTTCCAGCACGGGCTGCGCGCGCCCGGCGAGACGCCCTTCATCACCGGCGGCTACGTCACCGGCAACCTGGTCAGCGGCATCCGCAACTACGACCTGAGCCGCAGCCCGCTCAACTACTCCGACATCGGCTACAACACCGCCGGCCCGGCCGTGCACGCCGACGGGGAGATCTGGGGCGCCACCAACTTCCGGGTCCGCTCCGCCCTGGTCAAGCGGTACGGCCTCGGCACCCCGCAACGGCAGCTCGACTGCGCGCAGGGCAAGGTCGCGGCGGATCAGTGCCCGGGCAACCGACGCTGGTCACAGCTGGTCTTCGACTCGTTCCTGCTGCAGGCCGCCAGCCAGGTCAGCATGCTCGACATGCGGGACAACATGCTCACCGCCGACCTGCTCCGTTTCGGCGGCGCGAACCAGGACCTGATCTGGGCCGAGTTCGCCCGCTCCGGAATGGGCCGGGACGCCGTCACCAACGGCGCCGGCGACACCGACCCGACGCCGAGTTTCGCCTCGCCGCGCGGTGGCAACGCGACGCTCACCCTGCGCCCGCGCGGGGACAGCGCCGACGCGCCGATCCGGGTGTACGTGGGGGCGTACGAGGCGCGGGCCGTGCCGGTGGCCGACACCGACCCGGCGACGCCGATCCCGGACACCGTGGAGCTGGTGGCCGGCACGTACGACCTGCTCGCCGTGGCTCCCGGCTTCGGGCACCAGCGGCTCAGCGTGGTCGCCAAGGCCGGTCAGGAGGGTTACGTCGACCTGCGGTTGAGCCGCAACCTCGCCTCCACCGCGTCCGGCGCCACGGTCACCGGCGACGGGGTCAACCTGGACCGGGTCGTCGACGACACCGAGGCGACGAACTGGGCCTCCCTGGACGGGGTGGCCGGTCGGCAGCTCACCGTGGCGCTGCCGGGGGACGCCCCGCAGACGGTCAAGCGGGTGAACGTCAGCGCGATGCTGCGCCCGGCGATCACCGGCGACGCCGACACCGGCGCGCAGAACGCGCTCAGCGCCCTGCGCTCGTTCGCGGTGTCCGCCTGCAACGCGACGACCACCGACTGCGCGGACCCGACGCGTTGGCAACGCATCTACACCAGCGCGGGGGACGCGTTCCCCGGCGGGGCGTACCGGGCGTACAGCCGCGACATCAACCTCCGGACGTTCGCGGTGCCCACCACCCTCGCCACCCACCTGCGCCTCGAGGTGCTGGCGAGCCAGTGCACCGGCGGCCCGAACTACGCCGGCGAGCAGGACGACGACCCGGCCACGACGACGGACTGCGCGACCGCCAGCCCGGCCCGGAGCCAGGTCAGGATCGCCGAGTTCCAGGCGTTCGCGAAGTGACACCGTGGGGCCGGCGGGTGACCGTCGGCCCCACGGCCCCCGATCAGCGGTGCGCCCGGCGCCAGGGGTCGGCGGCGGCCGGGCGCTCCCAGCGCCGGTCCACCGGGGGGTCGTCGGCCTCGTCGGCGTCCCCGGCGGCGGCCCGGGTCAGGTGCCGCAGTCGCAGCAGCAGCCCCATCCCGAGGAAGAGCAGCAGTCCGCCGAGCAGGAACGCGAGCTGCACCACGCCGAACGCGCTGGATTGCGAGACCGGACGGCTGGCCGCCGGAGGCGCGGCGTCGGCCGGGTACTCCGCCACCGGCTCCTCCGTCGCCGTGGTCTCGCCCTCGGTCGGCGCACTCGCGGATTCGGTGGGCTCCGGCGGGGTCGCCGTCGGCTTCGGTGTGCCGGTCGGGGCGCCGCCCACCCCCACCACCGAGCGGGTGGCGGTCTGCCGGGCCAGCAGGCGCAGGTTGGCGTCGTACGCCTCGGCGGCGAGGGTGACCCGCCCCTGGGTGACGTCCTCGGCGAAGGCCACCCGGTAGCGGGCCGTGACCGTGCGGCCCGGGCAGAGCGTGCCCGGGTCGAGTTGCCGGTCGGTCAACCTGGCCACGTCACCCTCGGTACGGATCTCCAGCGGGAAGTCGCCGGTCTCCTCCACCCGGTCCATCTTGACCTGGTCGAGCCGGAGGCCCCCCTGCACGCTGAGCACCATCGACCAGCGCACCTTCGCGCACCCGGCGCGTCGGTCGGTCTGGGACACCACCGCGGAGATCGTCCGCACCTGCTCGCCGGCGGTGAACCGCCCCGGCAGCCCACTCATCTCGGTGGTGAAGGCCGCCTGTGCCGGGGCGGCCACCGCCAGCTCCACCCCGCTCAGACAGGCCAGCACCACCCCTGCTCTCAGCGCATACCGCCACACCGTCACCACCGCCGCCCTCCGTTCGGTCGCCTCCACCCCGCAACGCTAGAAGCGGGGCACCGGCCCGACCAGACGGGTGTGTTCGCACCGGACGGCAAGGACGGAGGGGGTTTTCACCGACCGTGGTGAACCGGTCACCACTCCCCCGCGACACGCCGGGATTCGGGCCGCTGGGAGAATCACGTGGTGTCCGAGCTCTCCAGCACGTTCGTCCGGCTGCACGCCCGGCTGGCCCCGGTTCCCTTCGTTCCCGAGGTGCGGCTGCACCAGGCGGACGAACCGATCGGGCTGTGGGAGCTGACCGAGGGCGAGTTCTCCACCGACCGGCCGCCGCCGTTCTGGGCGTTCGCCTGGGCCGGCGGGCAGGCCCTCGCCCGCCACGTGACCGACCACCCGGAGCTGGTCGCCGGCCGCCGGGTGCTCGACCTCGCCTCCGGCTCCGGCCTGGTGGCCATCGCCGCCGCCCGCGCGGGCGCGGCGTCGGTGCGAGCCGTCGAGGTGGACGAGCTGGCGGTCGCGGCGGTCGCCCTCAACGCCGAGGCCAACGGGGTACGCGTCGACGCCGAGTTCGGCGACATCCTCGACGGCGACGCCGGGGACGCCGAGGTGGTGCTCGCCGGGGACGTCTTCTACAGCGACGCGATGGCCCGCCGGGTCCTGCGGTTCCTGCTGCGCGCCACCCGGGCCGGCGCGCCGGCGCTGGTCGGTGACCCCGGCCGGGCGTTCCTGCCCCGCGACCGCTTCGACGAGGTGGCCGCGTACGACGTGCCGGTGCCGGAGGCGTTGGAGAGTGTGCGGGTGAAGCGCACCACCGTCTGGCGGCTGCGGGCCGGGCTGCCGGGGGCGTCCGGCTAGCGTGTCCGGGTGCTGTTCCGCAGCTGGGCGCAGGTTGCCGACCCCGCATGGCCGGACGTGGCCCGGGTGCCGGACCACGTCGGCGGCACCCACCTGGTCGTGACCCGGCACGCGCTGGTCCGTCAGGTTCTCGCCGACCCGGTCACCTATCGGCCGGACAACGCGCTGGACGCGGTGACTCCGATGCCGGTGACCGCGCTGCGGGTGCTCGCCGGGCACCGGTTCCGGCTGCCGCCGACCCTGGCCAACAACTCGGGCGTCAGCCATCCGCAGATCCGGGCGATCGTCGCGGAGGCGTTGCATCCCGCCCGGGTCGCCGCGCAGCGCCCCTGGCTCGCCGCGCTGGTCCGGGACCGGGTCGCCCGGATCGGCGCCACGCTCGACACCGGCGCGCCGGTCGACCTGTACGCGGACCTCGCCGCCGACCTGCCGCTGCTGGTGCTGGCCCGGCTGGTGGAGTTGCCGGACGCGCCGGTCGGCGCGGTCAAGGACTTCGCCCGCGCCGCGCTGGAGTTGTTCTGGGCGCCACTGGACGCCGACCGGCAGGTGGCGCTCGCCGCCGAGGTGGGCCGGTTCCACCGCGTACTGCGTGACTTCGCGGCCGTCGGTGGCGGGTTGGCCGCCGACCTGCGCGCGGCCGGGCACCCGCCGGACGTGGTGGTCGGCGCGCTCTTCTTCCTGCTGGTCGCCGGGCAGGAGACCACCTCGCAGTTCCTCACCCTGCTGCTGCACCGGCTGGCCGGCGAGCCCGCGGTGCGGGCCGGCCTGCGCACCGGCGAGGTCGCGGTGGCCGACGTGGTGGAGGAGGGACTGCGGCTGGAACCGCCGATCGTCACCTGGCGGCGGGTGGCGACGACGGCGAGCACGCTGGGTGGCACGGCGGTGCCGGCGGGCAGCAGCGTCGTGCTGTGGCTGGGCCGCGCCGGTCGGGACCCGGCGGTCGTGGAGTCGCCGGACGAGTTCCGTCCGGCCCAGCGTGGGTCACGCCGACACCTGGCGTTCGGGGCGGGCGCGCACCGCTGCGTCGGGGACGTGCTGGCCCGGATGGAGGCGGCCGTGGTGGTGGCCGAGGCCGCGCCGCTGCTGGACGGGGTGACAGTGCTCCGCCCGCCCTGGTGCCCGGACAATCTCACCTTCCGGATGCCGGACGCGTTCGTGGTCCGCCGATCCCCCGGGACACCGGGCTGACCGGATCCTGACATCCGCTCGGTATGTTTCCGGGCGTGTCAGCCATCCCCACCCGTCGGATCCCTGTCGTCGTAACGCTTCTGGCCCTGCTGGCGTTGACTGCCTGCACAGTCGGTCCGGGCCACGCGGCCCACGCCCGGCGGATCACCGCGGCCCAGCCGACCCCGTCCGCCCCGGCTCCGACCCCCTCGGCCTCGCCGTCGGCGACCGCGAAACCCGCGTTCAAGAGCCTGGCCTGGTACGTGTCCCAGGTGCCGACGTTTCCCGAGGCGCCGCTGCCGCTGCCGGTGCCGCTGCCCACGACCGGTTCGGCCCCGTTCTGGCACCGCCTGCCGACCGACCAGAAGGTCGCCTTCATCACCATCGACGACGGTGGGCTGGCCCGCCCGCCGGGGGTGATCGACTTCGTCCGGGAGGCGCGTATCCCGGTCACGATGTTCCTCAACTCACCGGCGGCGGCCGAGCACACCGACTACTTCCGGCAGATCGAGGCGGCCGGCGGGGTCGTGGAGAACCACACCATCCGGCACACGTCGCTGGCCGGTCGGTCGTACGCCTATCAGAAGCAGGAGATCTGCGGTGCCGCCGACCGGCTGGAAGGGCTGTTCGGCAAGCGGGCCACGCTGTTCCGCCCGCCGTTCGGCGAGTACGACAGCACCACGCTGAAGGCCGCGCACGACTGCGGCGCGAAGGCGGTCTTCCACTGGACGGAGACCGTCCACGAGGGGAAGGTGCGCTACCAGACCCCGGAGAAGGTGGTCCGACCCGGCGACGTGCTGCTCATGCACTTCCGACCGGCGCTGATGGACGACCTGCTCGCGGCGTTGAAGGCTATCCACCGGGCCGGGCTCACCCCGGCACTGCTGGAGCAGTACGTACAGTGATCAGCCCGCGACCGACCTGACGAAAGTCAGGGGTGGGTGGTGCCGTTCGGCCGCAGTGGGACGACAGGTCGCTCGCCTAGCGTCAGCGCATGATCACATTACGTGGGTTGACGAAACGGTTCGGGTCGACCGTCGCCGTCGACGCCCTGACCGTCGACATCGCCCCTGGCCGGGTCACCGGCTTCCTCGGCCCCAACGGCGCCGGCAAGTCCACCACCATGCGGATGATCCTCGGGCTGGACCGTCCCACCGCCGGGCAGGCACTGGTCGGCGGGCGCGCGTACCGGGAGTTACGCCGACCGCTGCGCGAGGTGGGCGCGCTGCTCGACGCCCGGGCCATCCACCCGGCCCGCTCCGGCCGGGCGCACCTGCGGGCCATGGCGCACAGCAACGGCATCCCGACCCGCCGGGTCGACGAGGTGTTGGACACCGTCGGGTTGGACGGGCGGGCCGCCGGTAAGCCGGGGCGGACGCTCTCCCTCGGCATGGGCCAACGGCTCGGCATCGCCGGCGCGCTGCTCGGCGACCCGCCGGTGCTGATGTTCGACGAGCCGGTGAACGGCCTCGACCCGGACGGGGTGCGCTGGGTGCGGCAGCTGACGCGCTCGTTGGCCGACGAGGGGCGGACGGTCTTCGTCTCCAGCCACCTGATGAGCGAGATGCAGCTCACCGCCGACCAGCTCGTGGTGATCGGCCGGGGACGGCTGCTCGCCGACGCGCCGATCGGCGAGGTGATCGCCCGCAGCACGGTCGCCGTCCGGGTCCGCAGCCCGCACCCGGACGGGCTGGCCGCCCTCACCGCGCGCCTCACCGCCGCCGGGGCGACAGTCGAGGCGGCCGACCGGAACGAGCTGACCGTCACCGGCGTCACCGCGGACCAGGTCGGGGACCTGGCCCACGAGCTGGGGGTACGACTGCACGAGCTGAGCGCGCACGCCGCGTCGTTGGAGCAGGCGTTCATGGAGCTGACCGCCGACAGCGTCGAGTACGCAGGTGGTCCGACCGAGGGTGGGCAACGATGAGCACGCAGACCGACGCGGGCACCCGACCCGCCAACACGCCGGCCGCCGGTGCCCCGGCCACCTTCCGGGGGGCCGTGGCCGCCGAGTGGACCAAGCTCTCCTCGGTGCGGAGCACCTGGTGGACCGCGCTGGCCGGTCTGCTGGTGATGGCAGCCAGCGCCGGTCAACTGGCCATCTACGCCGCCAACGACAACACCAATGACGACCCGACCGACGACCGGGGGATCGTCACCGTCGGCAGCGTGCTGATCGGCTCGGTCGAGCTGACCCAGTACGTGGTGCTGGCGCTGGGCCTGCTCGCGATCACCGCCGAGTTCACAAGCGGCACCATCCGGACCACGCTCCAGTGCACCCCGTCCCGCGGTCGCGTGCTGCTGGCCAAGGCCGCGGTCGCCGGCACGGTCACCTTCGCGCTCGGGCTGCTGCTCGGCGGCGTCGGCGCCCTGGTCGCCCGGCCGGTGCTCGGCGAGTGGGGCAGCGCCCCGGCCGCCGGCACGATCGGTGACATCGTGGCGGTGGCGGCGTACCTGGCGCTGGTCGGTGTGCTCGCCCTGGGCCTCGGCGCCGCGCTACGCAGCGCGGTGCTCACGCTCACCGTGCTCCTCGCCACCCTGATGATCGTGCCGCTGTCGTTGCAGGAGCCGGACATCGAGGTGCTGAACCGAATCGCCGACGTGTTCCCCGGCGTGGCCGGCGGGCACTTCCTGGCCGGCGACACCGAGCCGTACCCGCCCCTGGTCGGGCTGCTCCTGCTCGCCGGGTGGGCCGCCGCGGCACTGCTGCTGGGCCGGGCCGCCCTGCGCCGCCGCGACGCGTAAGACGTGCGGCTGAGCGAGGGTTTCGGCCCCCGCTCAGCCGTCGACCAACCCCGCCTCGTACGCGAGGATCGCCGCCTGCACCCGGTTGCGCACATCCAACCGGGTGAAGATGCTGGTCAGGTAGCTCTTCACGGTGCCCTCCACGAGGTGCAGGCGGCGGGCGATCTCGGCGTTGGAGAGGCCCGCCCCGACCAGGGCCAGCACCTCCCGTTCCCGCTCGGTCAGCCCGGCCGTGCGGTCCCGGGCGGCGGGTCGACGGGCCATCCGGTCAGCCCCCAGCTCGATCACCCGGCGGGCCACCCTCGGCGACAGGTACGCCCCACCGTCGGCGACCGCGTGCACACCGGCGATCAGCTCACGCGGGTCACCTGCCGTGAGCAGGAACCCGCTGGCACCGTGCCCGAGCGCCCGGGCCACGTGGTCGTCCTCGCCGAACGTGGTCAGCATGATCGTCGCGGTGTCCGGCACGACCCGCCGGATCTCGGCGGCGGCGGCCAACCCGTCCAGCCGCGGCATCCGGATGTCCAGCAGCGCGACCCGGGGTCGGTGGGCACGGACCAACTCCACCGCCGCGTGCCCGTCGCCGGCCTCGGCGACCACCTCGATGCCGGGATCGCTGGCGAGGATGGCCCGGACACCGGCCCGGATCATCGCCTCGTCGTCGGCCAGCACCACCCGGATCGGCGGTGCACCCGTCGTGTCGGTGTCCACTAGACGATCCGCTCCTTGCTGACCAGTCGACCATCGGTGAAGCAGAGCCGCCAGGTCGGCTCCGCGAGGGGAAAGTTGCCGTCGGTGTAGTACTCGCAGCCGGCCCGGTCCACCGGCGTGGGGCGTTCCAACTGCCGCCGGGGCAGCCCGACCAGCTCCGACCGGGTCGCGCCGACGCGCATCTGGTCGAAGGTGGCGCGGTCCAGCACCGTCCCCGCGGTCGCCACCGGGTAGTAGACGAACGAGAGCACCAGGGCGAAGCCGACAGGCGCGACGAGCGCCACCAGCAGGCTGCGCCGAACCCGCCGCCGGGCGTCGTGCAGCCGCCGCTCGGCGTCCACCGGCCGCTCCACCGGACCGGGCCGCTCGTCGGGCCAGGACGTCAGCCCGGCCTCGGCGGCCGACCCGATCGCCTCGGGCGGCGGCGCGGTGGCTGGCAACACCGCCCGTACCGTGAACCCGCCGTCGGCCCGGTGGCCGGCCTTGAGCGTCCCACCGGCGAGGCGGACCCGCTCGGCGAGGGCGAGCAGCCCACTGCCCTGCGACGGTGGGGCGGGCAGCGGCCCGGCGGCCGGAGCGGCGTTGACGACTGTCACCTCGACCCGGTCAGCGTCGCGGATGAGACGCACGTCGACCGGGGCGCCCGGCGCGTACCGGGCCGCGTTGGTCAGCGCCTCCCGAACGATCCGGTGCGCCGCGTGACCGGTCATCGCCGGTAGGTCCGCGACCGCCGGGGCGGCGTCCAGCCGTACCGCCATGCCGGCCTCCCGGGCACCGTCGACCAGGTCGGCGACGGTCTCCCCGCTCGGCCGCACCGACCCGCCCGCCTCCTCGCGGAGCACCCCGATGATCTCGTGCAGTCGCTCGGTGGCGGCAGAGACGCTGGCCCGCAACTCCCCCGCCGCGGCCCGGTGCCTGTCGTCCAGGTCGGCGGCGACCTCCAGGGCGGCGGCGCGCAACGCGATAAGGCTGAGGTCGTGACCGAGCGAGTCGTGCATCTCCCCGGCGATGCGGGCCCGCTCCCGCAGTCGGATCCGCTCGGCGGTACCCCGCTGCTCGCGGGTCAGCGCGTCGACGTGCCGGCGCCCGGCGTCGGTCAACTCCTGCTGCTGGCGCCGGTACCGGCCGACCAACCAGGGGAACACGGCGGCGAAGAGCAGCACCGAGGCGAGCAGGAACCAGGTGGCCGCGCCGGCGCCGAGCAGCCCCAGGTTGAGCGCCGTGCCACCGGCCGTGATCAGCACGAAGGCCATGATCGCCGGACCCACCGTGGGGCTGCGCCGCCCGGCGAGATAGCTGAAGACCGGAATGGCGAAGACGAAGTTGCCATCGAACAACGACCCGAGCACCACCAGCACCAGGGCGACCAACGGCCGGCGTCGACCCGCCGCCACCGCCACCCCGACCAGCAACAGCTTGCCGACCAGCAGCGGCACCGTGTACCGCGAATAGGGCGGGCTGGCCTCGGCGTAGCCGACCGGGGCGGCCATCACCGCCCAGAGCAGCACGTCCAGCAGCAGGCGACGCCGCCGGTGCAGCCAACCCGGCGGCGTGGAGTCGAGGATCCGCACGGCGGTCAGGCTACCCACGCCCGACCTGGGCGGACACCGACGAAAGTCAGGTGTTCAGCCGCTCTCCTCGGCCCAGACCCGCCAGTCGTCGAGCACGCCGTGCAGGGCCGGGGTGAGCCAACCCGGCGCGGAACGCCGGAACACACCCGGGTCCATCGCGCCCGCGCCGTCGGGCAGCGCGCCCAGCAGGTTCGGCACCAGATCGGTGAGGTTCGTCCAGTGCACCAACTCCGGCCGGGCCGGCCAGGCACCGATCACCACACCGGCCGGCACCGCCCGGCGGTCCAGCGCCTCCAGGGTCAACGCGGTGTGGTTGAGCGTGCCCAACCCGGCGCGGGCGACCACCACCGCCGGCGCTCCCAGCGACACCGCCAGGTCGGCCATCGTCCACGGCTCCCCCGACGGCCGCAGCCCCATCGGCACCAGCAACCCGCCCGCGCCCTCGATCAGCACGAGGTCGTGCTTGTCGGCCTCCGCGCGGACGGCGTCCACCGCCGTGTACAACTCCAGCGGCGGCAGGTCGGCGACCCGCGCGGCGGCCAACGGAGCCAGCGGGTCCGGGTAGCTGGCCAGGGTCCGACCGGTCAGCGGCGCAGCCAGCCGGTTCACCGCGTCCACGTCGCCCGGCTCACCGCCGGCCGTACCGGTCTGACCCGGTTTGACCACCGCCACCCGTAATCCGGCAGCCTGCGCGGCGGCCGCGATCGCCGCGGTCACCACCGTCTTGCCGACCTCGGTGTCCGTCCCGGTAACCAGAACCGGCCCCGCCCACGCGGTCATGGTGCCATCTCGGTTCGCGACTGCGGGGCTCGCAAACCCGGCTCACTCCTCGCGCTCACGGTGCCACCTCGGTTCGCGACTGCGGGGCTCGCAAACCCGGCTCACTCCTCGCGCTCACGGCGCGCAGTCCACGATGACGTCCAGCGCCCGCTCGAACGCCGCCCGGGGCACCCCCGCGCTGACCGTGATGCGCAGCCGGGAGCGGCTGTCCGGGGTGGATGGTGGCCGGAAGCAGCCCACCGCGACGCCCCGGTCCCGGCAGTCCGCGGCCCAGGCGGTCGCCGCCTCCGGCCCGGGGGCGGTCACCGAGATCACCGCCGCGTCCGGGGCGGAGACGGTCAGCCCGGCCGCCCGCAGTCGACCAACCGCCAGCCCCACCCGGTCGGACAACTCGGCGCGCCTGTCGTCGCCGGCCTGGGCGAGCCGCAGCGCGGCGTGCACACCGGCGGCGACCGCCGGCGGGAGTGCCGTGTCGAAGATGAACGTGCGCCCGGTTTCGACCAGGTGCCTAACGAACTCGGCCGGACCGGCGACAACGCCACCCGCGCCACCGAGCGCCTTGGACAGGGTGGCGGTGACCACCACGTCCGGCTCGCCGGCCAGCCCGGCGGCCGCCACCGCGCCCGCGCCGGCCGGGCCAGTCAGGCCCAGCGCGTGCGCGTCGTCGACCAGCAGCAGCGCGCCGTGCCGGCGGGCCACCGCGTGCAGCCGAGCCAGCGGGGCGAGGTCGCCGTCGACCGAGAAGACCGACTCGGTCACCACCACCGCCGGGCGGCCGGGAGCGGCAGCGAGCGCGGCAGCGACCGCGTCCACGTCGGCGTGTGGGGTGACCACCGTCTCCGCACCGGAGAGGCGGCAGCCGTCGATCAGCGACGCGTGGTTGTGCGCGTCGGAGACGAGCAGCGTTCGAGGTTGGACGAGCGCCCGCAGCGCACCGAGGTTGGCCAGGTAGCCGGAGGAGAACACCAGGGCGCCGTCGGTGCCCAGCCAGCGGGCCAGGTCCTCCTCCAGCACCCGGTGCGCGTCGGTGGAGCCCCGGACCAGGCGCGACCCGGTCGCCCCCAGCCCGTACGCCGAGAGGGCCGCCGTGGCCGCGGCGGTGACCTCCGGGTGGGTGGCCAGGCCGAGGTAGTCGTTGCCGGCCAGATCGGTCATCTGATCATCGGCGGGACGCGGGTGCAGTCGCCGGGTGAGCCCGGCCTTCGCCCGCAGCTGTGCGCGGCGGTCGAGCGCCGCCAGCCAGTCCGCCACCGTAACCCTCCCCCGCTGTGCGTGCCGGTCAGCCCGACACCCGCCGGGCGAAATTACCACCCGCCACCATCGGTCCGACGAATCCACTCGGTGTGAGCTGCCCACCAACTGCCAGGGCATTCCGGCTCGACCGGGGGCCCTGTCACAGGCCTAGTAGGGTACGAGCCATGCCAGAGATCCTCGACCAGGCCCGGACCCAGGTCCTGGGTGACGGTGTCGGCCTCGATCAGGCCGCCATCCTCGCCGTGCTGAACCTGCCCGACGAGCACCTGCCCGCCGCCCTCCAGCTCGCTCACGACGTGCGGATGCGCTGGTGCGGCCCGGAGGTCGAGGTCGAGGGGATCGTCTCGCTCAAGACCGGCGGTTGTCCGGAAGACTGCCACTTCTGCTCGCAGTCGGGTCTGTTCACCTCGCCGGTGCGCTCGGTCTGGCTGGACATCCCGTCGCTGGTCGAGGCGGCCAAGCAGACGGCCGCGACCGGGGCGACCGAGTTCTGCATCGTCGCCGCGGTCCGCGGTCCGGACGCCCGGCTGATGAAGCAGATGCGCGAGGGCGTCGCCGCCATCAAGGCGGCTGTCGACATCCAGGTCGCCGCGTCGCTGGGCATGCTCACCAAGGAGCAGGTCGACGACCTGGTCGACATGGGCGTGCACCGCTACAACCACAATCTGGAGACCTGCAAGTCGTACTTCCCCAACGTGGTCACCACGCACTCGTGGGAGGAGCGCTGGGAGACGCTGCGGATGGTTCGCGACTCCGGCATGGAGGTGTGCTGCGGTGGCATCCTCGGCCTCGGCGAGACCGTCGAGCAGCGGGCCGAGTTCGCCGCTCAGCTGGCCGAGTTGAACCCGCACGAGGTGCCGCTCAACTTCCTCAACCCGCGGCCGGGCACCCCGCTCGGTGACCGCCCGGTGGTGGAGGGCAAGGACGCGTTGCGGGCCATCGCCGCGTTCCGGCTGGCCATGCCGCGCACCATCCTGCGATACGCCGGTGGTCGCGAGATCACCCTCGGCGACCTGGGCACCCGCGACGGTTTGCTCGGCGGCATCAACGCGGTGATCGTCGGCAACTACCTGACCACGCTGGGTCGACCGGCGACCGCCGACCTGGAGCTGCTGGACGAGCTGAAGATGCCGGTCAAGGCCCTGTCCGCGACCCTCTGAGCTGAACCGGTGAGGACGACGTGACCGAGGTTGTGGCAGCGCAGCGCTGGTGTGACCGCTGCGGCGAGGACGCGTCGGCCGCCGGGCACGAGTCGTGCGCGGCGGCCCGGGCGCTGGAGCCGCCGCGCTACTGCCCAGCCTGCCGACGCCGGATGAAGGTGCAGGTGCTGCCGGTCGGCTGGTCGGCGGTCTGCGTCGAGCACGGCGAGAGTCGGGGCTGAGCCGATGCTGCGTGGGCATGCGGTGACCCTCCGACCGGCGACGGTCGCGGACGTGCCGGCCCTCGCGGCCATCCGGGCCGACCCGGAGGTACGCCGGTGGTGGCGCGGCGGCGACGACCTCACCGCCGCCGTCCACGCCGACCTGGGCGACGAGGACCTCGCCCTGTACGCCATCGAGCACGACGGCCGGGTGGTCGGCGCGATCCAGTGGCACGCCGAACCGGACCCGGACTACCGGCACGCCAGCGTGGACATCTTCCTCGACCCGGCGGTGCGCGGCGCCGGGCTCGGCGTCGACGCGATCCGCACCCTGGCCCGGCACCTGATCGACGAGTACGGCCACCACCGGTTCACCATCGACCCGGCCGCGGCGAACAGCGCGGCCATCCGGGCGTACGCGAAGGTGGGTTTCCGTCCGGTGGGCATCATGCGCCGCTACGAGCGCGGCGAGGACGGCCGCTGGCACGATGCCCTGCTGATGGACCTGCTCGCCGACGACCTGACCGACTGAATCGGAGGGGCGTACCCGGCACCGCATGGTGCCGGGCACGCCCCGGTTATCCGTGGAGGGAGTGACGCCTAGCGCTGGAGGGTCAGCACACCCGGCCGCCACGGCAGCCGGTTGTAGTCGCCGCTCGCGTTGGGGTCCTTGCCCTGGTACAGCAACTGCAGGTTGCAGGCGTCGACGGTCTTGGTCTGGTCGGGGTTGGTGCGGACCAGGTCACCGTGGCTGATGTCGTTGGTCCACGTCGCGCCGCTGTTGGCCTTGCCGGCGAACGGGTTGCTCTCGCTGGCGGCCTGCGGGGTCCACGAGCCGCCCAGGCTGCTGGACGTGAACGACCGGAAGTAGCGTTGCCCCTGGCTTCCGATCGCCTCGACGATCATGAGGTACTGGTTCTGGCCCTGCACCTTGTAGACCTCGACGCCCTCGAACAGGTTGTTTGTCGAGTCGGACATGACAGTCGTGTAGCTCGAGCCGAAGCTGCCCGGGAAGTTCCCCAGCGGCATGCTCGACCGGTAGATCTTGCCGTTGTCCCCGGCGAAGAACAGGTACATGTTCTGGTCGTCGCCGATGAGGGTCTGGTCGATCACGCCGTACGGAGCGTCGGGGAGGTTGGCGGTGGACAGCGTCTGTGCCGCGGACCAGCCGTTGGCGTTCGTCGGGTCGCTCGACGTCTTGTAGCTGAACGAGGTCGGCCCCCACTGGTACGCCAGCACCCAGATGTTCTTCGGGGCGAAGTACAGCAGCGTGGGCGCCACGGTGCCCTGACTCATTCCGGTCTGGCCGGCCGAGGCCATGTCGGACCAGTTGGTGAACAGGCTGAAGTTCATCGAGCCGTACGAGCCGCCGCTGTTGACGTTCGACGCGTAGACCAGGTGCTTGCCGTTGTAGACCACGTTTGTGAAGTCCTTGACCGAGAGCCAGCCGTTCTTCGGGCTCGTCAGCGCGCCTGTTGACGACCACCGGTAGGTCGACGGGAGCGCGCAGCCGCCCGGCGGCGCCGTGGTCGGCGGCGTTGACGTCGGCGGCGTCGTGGTCGGCGTCGACGTCGGCGTGGCGCCGCCACCGAAGTCGGTCCGCCACTGCTGGTTGGTCTGCCCGTGGCAGTCGTACAGCTGAACCTGCTGGCCGTTGCCGGTGCCCCAGACGTCCAGGCACCGGCCGGACTGCACGCCGCTGATGGTGCCGTTGGAGTTGACGTTCCACTGCTGGTTCGGCTGGCCGTTGCAGTCCCAGATGATGATTCCGGTGCCGTTCGCGGAACCCGCGCCGTTCGCGTCGAGGCACTTGCTGCCGTAGACCCGCAACTGCTTGCCGGCGGTGTACGTCCACTGCTGGTTCGACTGACTGTTGCAGTCGTAGAGCTGGACCCGTGTGCCGTTGGTCTGCGTGGCGTTTGGCACGTCGATGCACCGGCCAGACTGCACCCCGGTGATCCGGCCGGAGCCGCCACTCGGCGGCGGGCTCGTGGTCGGGCTCACCGTCGGGGTCACGGTCGGGGTCACGGTCGGCCCCGAGGTCGGAGGGGCCGCGTTGAGCGCGTTGAGGACGGAGTTGTAGGCGGCCTTCTTGTTGCCACCGCCGTCGAAGAGCAGCGGGTTCTCGTTGGAGCGCCAGGAGTCGCTGTCGCGTACGCCCCAGACGGTGATGCCGATGCAGCGCGGCACGTTCAGGCACGTCTGGGTCAGCCCGGCGTACTGGGTGGTGGAGGAGTTGGTGACGTCGACCTCGGTCAACGCCACGTCCACGCCGAGCGCGGCGAAGCTGGACAGCGTGGTCTGGAAGTTGCTCGGCAGCGAGCTGCCGCCGGTGAAGTGGGTCTGCAACCCGACGCAGTCGATCGGCACGCCACGGGACTTGAAGTCCTGGATCATGCGGTAGACGCCCTGCGTCTTGCCGTACGACCAGTTTTCGATGTTGTAGTCGTTGTAGCAGAGCTTGACCGACGGGTCGGCCGCCCGCGCGGTGCGGAACGCCACCTCGATCCAGTCGTTGCCGGTGCCCTGGAGGTTCGACTGACGACGGCTGCCGTCCTCGTTGAACGCCTCGTTCACCACGTCCCACGCGGCGAGCTTGCCCCGGTAGTGGCCCATCACGCCGTTGATGTGGTCGATCATCGCCTGACGCAGGCTGCTGCCGTTCAGGCTCTGCATCCACCCCGGCTGTTGCCCGTGCCAGGCCAGGGTGTGCCCACGGACCTTCAGGCCGCGCTGGGTCGCCCAGTTGTAGATCTGGTCACCGGAATTGAAGTTGAACTGGCCCCGCTGGGGCTCCGTCGCGTCCGGCTTCATCTCGTTCTCAGCCGTGATCATGTTGAACTCGCGAGCGGCGATCGTACTGTACGTCGAGTCGCCGAGCCGGCCTGCCGCGATGGCGGTGCCGAAGTACCGGCCCGACTGCGCGGCGGCCGCGCCGAGCGTGGTCGCGGCGGCGTTTGCCGAGGGCATCATCACCGCCACGGCGGCCACAGTCACGACGCTGAACGCGCCGGCGAGCAGCGCTCGGACGGCGGGCGATCGCCGTCGCCGAGTCCTGCCGGGATAATCGGTTGGGCTCATTGCCATCTCGGCCTCCTTATTGGCCAACACCCGGGCCGCCGAGGCGGGACGACCGGAGGTCTCGGTAGGGGGGAAATCTAACTCCATCGATGCTTACACACACGCCGGTCCGGTCAATGATGTTTCGGAAAAGTTTCGGAACCACGCTGGGCCGGCCGGCGACCGCGCATCTGGACCTGCTCCCCGACGACCTCCCCGACTGACGTCGACCCGCCGAGGTCAGCGGCGCCGAGGCGCCCGCCGGGCGGCGTTGGTGGCGAGCACCCCGGCCACCAGCGCGGTCAGCACCCCGACCAACTGGATCGCCTGTCCGGTCGCCACGTCGGCCCCGTGCCGCCCGAGCAGGTTGTCCACGCCGGTCGGGCTGATCGCGAACCCTACGGCCACGAACAGGCCCAGCAGCGCGCCCACCGCGGGCGACAGACGCCACGGGGCGAGCGCGACGAAGAGTGCGCCGGCCAGCAGGATGATGATCCCGGGCGGTACGGCGATGGGGAACTCGACTCCGGCGGCCCACAACACGCCGATGCCCGCGGCGCCGACGACGAGACCGGCGATGGTGAACGTCCGTGCGGTGACAGTCATACCACCACGATGGTCCGACGCCTGCCGGTTGGCGTCCGCCCCACGCCGTCATCCCGGGTACGACGGTGCGCGTACTCCGGGCACGGATCGTGGACAGTTTCCGTCAGCGCTGACGGAAACTGTCCACGATCTCGAACGTTCGAAGCCTCAGGCCACGGTGCAGGCGGTGTTGTTGACGGTGAAGGCCGTGGGCTTCGGGTTGGTGCCGGTGTGGTTGCCGTTGAAGCCGAAGCTCACCGACGCGCCCGGCGCGATCGTGCCGTTGTAGGACAGGTTCGTCGCGGTGACCGCCGCGCCGGTCTGGCTGACCGCTGCCGACCACCCCTGGCTGACGCTCTGCCCGGCGGCGAAGGAGAACCGCAGCGACCAGCCGTTGATCACGGTGGTGCCGGTGTTGGTGATCGACACGTTGGCGGTGAAGCCGCTTCCCCAGTCGGTGGTCGCGTACCCCACCGTGCAGGTGCCGCCGATCGGCGGAGCCGCGGTGGTCACCGCGACCGGGGCGGACGCCGCGGAGGTGTTGCCGGCCGCGTCCACGGCCACCACGTAGAACTGGTACGCCGTCGAGGCGGTCAACCCGGACACCGCCTGGGTGGTGCCGGTGGGCGAGCCGACCAGCACGTCGGTGGCGCCGGCCTCGCGGTAGACCCGGTAACCGGTGACGCCCACGTTGTCGGTCGACGGGGTCCAGGCCAGGGTGAGCCCGGTGGCGGTGACCGCCGAGGCGACCGGAGTGCCGGGCGTGCTCGGCGCGGTGGTGTCGGCCGAGCCGGTCGGCGGTGTGGTCACGGTGAGCACCGGTGAGGCCGCCGACCTGTTGCCCGCGCCGTCGCGGGCGACGACCGCGAACTCGTACGTGTGCTCCGGCAGCAGCGTCGAGATGGTGAGCGAGGTGCCGGTGACGGGCCGGTTCAGCACCGTGTCGCCACCAACCTGGATTTCGCGGACGTCGTAGCCAGCCAGGCCGCTGCCACCACTGTCGGTGGACGCCGCCCAGGTCAGGGTGACCGAGCGGGGCGCGAGGCCGGACGCGACAGGCTTGCCCGGGACGCTCGGCGCGGTGGTGTCCGGCACCGACGGTCCCGGCTCCTCGCCCCAGACGCGTGTGGCGCCGGAGTAGAGCGGCACCTTCCGGTTGGGCCCGGCGGTGGCCTGGTAGGACGGGTCGTTGGTCGGGTCCCAGGTGCCGCCCTCCGGTACGCCGACCTTGAACTGGACCTCCATCCGGTGCTGCGACTGACCCGCCGGGGCGATGGTGTACCCGGCGCAGTCCACCTCGACGTACCAGATGTCGCCGCTGAACTGCTTGGCGGTGGTCGGGGACGGGCAGCCCTGGGTGTAGCCGGCGGTGACCTGCACCGGGCCGGTGCCGTCGGGCCGGAAGTAGTAGCGGAACCGGCCGTCGGTCAACGCGCGGGCCGGGAACGCGGACTTGTTGTAGACCATCACCTTGAGCCCGGTGGCCCGAGGTTCGGCCTGCGTCACAGTGGTCTCCACTGTCAGCTCGTCGATGTCCGGCGTCTCGGCGACCGGGAAGTTCGCCAGCGGCGTGCCGCCGTACTCGGAGGTCAGCCGGACCAGCGCGGACGTGAAGCCGGCGTTGTAGTCGGTGGCTACCTCGTTCATCACGTAGTCCGACCGGCTGTCGCTGTACGCGTCGTTGGCCGAGGACGGGCCGCCGACCAGCGCGCCGTAGAGGGTGTGCCGGGTCTCGACGGGCACGGTCTGGCTGTCCCACCAGGAGCCGTGCGCGGTGCGGTGGTGCGGGTTCTTCGGCGAGTTGGCGCCGAATCCGATGACGTAGCTGGAGTTGCGCGGGTTGTCGCCGAGCGCGTAGTTGATCTGCCGGACGGCGAAGTCGTGGTAGCGCGCCTTGCGGGTGGTGTCGGTGGTCTTGTCGCTGTAGACCAGCGCGGCGAAGGACGTGTTCGCGGCGTAACGCAACGCGCCCCAGGAGTCGAGCACCGCCATCCCACCTGGTGAATACGGAACCCGCTGCCCGTTCACCCCGACCGTCCAGTAGTCCAGCCAGCGGTTGGCGTCGTCCACGTACTTCTGCTTGCCGGTCAGGTTGGCCAGCAGCACGTACGCCCCGAACTGCTTGTTGTCCCAGGCGATGGTCCACTTGTAGGAGCGGGTGGTGGACTGGTTCTCGGTGTTGAGCTTGTCGTACTCACTCTCGGCCTTGGCCAGGTAGCTGGCCTCGCCGGTGGCCCGGTGCAGCCAGATCGCGGCCCAGACCAGCTCGTCCTGCCAGCCGCTCCACGAGCGGTAGAAGCTCGTGGCGTCGGTGATGCACTCGTGGTAGGACTTCCGCACCGTGTCGGCGAAGGTGTAGAGCTGCCGGGCATGCCCGAGCAGCTTGTCCGCGTACGTCGCGTCGGTGGGCCGGAACACCATCGAGGACGCGGCCATCGCGGCCGCCGTCTCCCCCGCCAGGTCCGCGCCGCCACAGCTCGCATCGATCTTGTACGCGGGCCGCGCCATCGGCATCACCTCGGCCGGGCCCCACCACTTGTGGTCGTCGTCGCCCTTGCCGACCTGCCCGTAGAGGACGTTTGCCGACGGGTGCGCCTTGATGAAGTAGTCGTTGACGAAGCGCAGGTTGTTGAGCAGGTGCGGCAGTTGCCCGGACGCGGTGTAGCCGCTGCGGTACTCGACAGCTCCCCAGGCGAGCATTGTGGCGCTGAACGCCATCGGGAAACCGAACTTGACGTGGTCGCCGGCGTCGTACCAACCGCCGGTGAGGTCCACGCCCGCGCTGGCGCCGTCGGTGAGCGCGCTGTCGCCGCGCCAGGAGACCCGGTTCCAGTCGGGCAGTCGACCGGACTGCTGCGCCTCGTAGAAGAGCAGCGACTTCTGCAACGCCTCGGCGTAGTTGTAGGTCGCCGCCGGCGCAGCGGCGGCGGCGGGACCGGACGGTGGCACGGTCACCGCGAGGGACGCGCCGGTGAGCAGCGCGACGCCGATGGTCAGCAGCCGCCGGGGCCAGGGCTGGTCGGCGGCCGGCGACCGGCCAGGCTGGCCGCTGAACGGCCGGGTCAGGTGGCGCATGGCGGGCTCCTGTCGGAGGCGCCGCCGGCGGTCGCACCGACGCGGGACGGCGTACGGGCGGCAGGGCCACCGGCGACAGCGGGGGTGGCGGTGTGACCACGGAAAGCGATGGAAGCGCTCCCATGGATAACCGACAATGTAATGGGCCGACCGCCCGTTGGGAAGCGTCTCCGCCGCCGGCACCGGTCACCCACCCGCTAGAACTCCACCCCCCGCAGGTAGACCCGCCGCCGGTCGCCGTCGGGCGTCACCTCGACGGTGAGTTCGGTGCCCGGTTTCGGTCTCGACCGAAACTTCAGGTACGCGGCGACGTCGTCCTCGTACCAGCCCCAGTCCGCAGGCTCGTCGCCTCGAAAGGTGAAGGCGATGTCCCGGTCCACGGTCCTGCCGCCCGCCAACCGGTTGTCTCCGAGGAACGTGTCCACGCAGGCGGAGTCGGCCTCGAACGTCAGATACAGGACATCATCGATGTAGTCCCCCGACCAGTAGCGCAGGTCGGCGAGGGCACAGTCGGGCACACGCACCTGGAACTGCTCGAAGATCGCGCCCATCGACCTGTCCCACCGGCTCGACGGATAGGCGCGCCGGTCGAACGGCCCCTTGCCCCACAGCGCCACACCGAGGGCTGCGGCGAGGAGGACGAGCAGCACGCCCGCCGACGTCAGCCTCCGCCGCCAGGTCACCCGCCGCCATCCGGGCCCGGCCCGCTCCGCACGTGACATCGAACTCCCCTGCGCCTGCGTCTTGGACGGCCACCAGGGTCACGGTCCGCCCCCGGATCCCACAGGCTATCGAGTATCGATATAGTCGGCGACCCCTCTCCTCCTGGGCCGGTCGCTGCGCGCGGCCGGGACCGAGCTCGGCGTACGGTCGGGCGATGGCACTGATCGCGCAGCTCTCCCTGGGCGTGTCCGACGCCGAGCGGGCGAGGACGTTCTGGGCCGAGGCCCTCGGCTACCGTCGCCGCGAGCCGGCCCGGCCCTGAGCAGTCCCTAGACGCCAGGCGTGGACAACGCGTCCGTCCGGTCCGTCGGCGCGGACACGGCCAGCGGCACGGTGAGGGTGAGCAGCCCACCGTCGCGCACCGCCGTCGCGGGCTGACCCAGCCGGTGCACGGTGCGAAGCATGGGGTCGTTGCTGGCCTGGACGTGCAGCACCAGCGCTGAATACCCGGCCCGGTCGGCGTGCCGAACCAGCCGGCGCAGCAACGCCGAGCCGAGCCCGCGCCGCTGCCAGTCGTCCCGCACCAGCAACGCCACCTCGGCCTCGTCACCCTCGCCGAGCAGGTTCGCCATGGCGACCACCGACTCGTCGGAGCCGGTGGTGGTGGCGAGCAGCGTCAACCCCCGGCTCGGCTCCAGCAGCCGACGCAGGCGGGCCGGCTGCGGCAACGCCGTCCCGCCCAGATAACGCCGCTGCCGGCTGCGCGGCGCGCACGCCTCGTGCAGCTCCACGACGCCGGACAGATCGTGGGCGCTGGCCGGCCGGACGGCCACCTCCGCGCCGTCGGGCAGCACCAGTGTGACCTGTTCGGCGGCCCGGCGCGCCACGGTGGCGGACAGCTCGACCAGGGCCTGCGCCCGCGCGTACTCCGCCGGGGTGAAGTCGGGAGCGGCCCGGCGCAGCGCGAACGAGCCGCCCGCCGGGTCGGCCAGCAACATGCTGGCCCCGGTGATCCCCCGTTCGACGCCGACCGACGCTGGTCGCCAGCTGACGACGTCGGCAGCGAGCAGCGTCCGCAGCGTCTCGCCCGTCGCGTCCGGGTCACGGACCAGCCGGTTGGCCAGCCCGAGCACCCGGGTGGGCTGGTCGGCCAGACCACGCGCCTCGCTGCGCGTCACCCAGCAGTCCCGACCCCGACCCCGCTCGACGGCGGCGATCAGCTCGGCCTCGTCGAGCGCGTCCGGCGCGTCGACCAGGAAGTCGTCCACCGCGCCCTGCTCGGTGGGCTGCACCTGCACGGTGAGGATGTTGACCCCGCGCAGCGCGAGGCTCGCCGTGAGCACCGACAGGTAACCCGGTCGGTCGTCCACCGTCGCTCGGATCCGCCACAACGTCATGGTTGGCTCCCTTCCCCGGTAAGAGCCTCACCCCGGCCTGTTGCCGCCCGGTTGCCCGGCGGTGTCGACCCGGGAACTCCTCGGGCCGCTCAGGGGCCGGCGACCACCGGGGGCGCGCCGACGAGATCGAGTCGGTCACCGAGGATCACCGCGCAGGCGCGAACGAGCTGGGTGAGCCGATCCACCTCGGTGCTGTGGAACGAGGCGGCGGAGAGGGTCTCGCTGCGCTCGCGGGCCACCACCAGCACCAGGCCCGCCCGGCCGAACGGGGCGATCGCGTGGTGGGTGCCGTCGGGCGTGGTCATCGACCGACCGCGCAGCGGGGTCACCTCCGGCAACCGCGGGGGTACGGGGGCACGCCAGCTCGCGTGCCCCACTGTCGCCCCGCCGCCCCCGGTCCGCGAGGCCCAGTCGACAGGCACCACGGCCGCCACCGCCCAGTCGGCGGCCAACAGCCCGGGCACCGCGTCGACCAGGGTGGCCAACCCGTCGGCCGGGTTGGCCGCGACCTGGGCCAACAGCTCCGCGTCCTGGCCGGTGGTGGTGGGCGCGCCGATCGCCCGCCACACACCGTCCACCCGGACCCCCGGTATCGCCGCGAGGCCGGCCAGCAGCCGCTCCACCCGCGCCGCACCCGGCCAGACGACAGTGAAATCGTCCACCGCCCGCCCGCCGAGCCGTTCGAGGACCACCACCTGGACGATGTCCGCCCCGGAGACGCCCAACGTGCGGGCGACCTGGCCGAGGGTGCCCGGACGGTCCGGCAGGGTGACCCGAACTCGCAGCAACATGTCTGTCCCTCCGCTCGGCGGGCCGGCGAAAGAAAGCGGCCGGCAGGCTGGTCCCAGCCTGGTAGTTGACCATTTCGTCCCTGTTGCAGAGGCATGTCCCGAGGGGAAATTCTGACCTTGACAACGTGAGCGGGCTGCCATCAACTAGTCGGATGAGCGATCCGGCCGTCGATGCGCCCCGGCCGGAGGCCGTCTCCGTCTCCCCAGCGGGGCTGGCCCTGGACCGTCTCGCCGACCACCTGGCGGAGCACCGACCCGAGCTGGCCGACGGGCCGCTGCGGGCCCAGCTGATCGCGGGCGGCAAGTCCAACCTCACCTACCTGTTGCGCCTCGGCGACCGCGAGGTCGTGCTGCGCCGCCCCCCACTGGGGCACGTGCTGGCGACCGCGCACGACATGGCGCGCGAGTTCCGGGTCATCTCGGCGCTGGCGCCGACCGATGTGCCGGTCCCGGGGACGCTGCTGCTCTGCACCGACCCCGAGGTGATCGGCGCGCCGTTCTACCTGATGGAGCGGATGCCCGGCGAGGTGTTCCGCACCCGCGCGCAGACCGACCCGCTGGGCGACGAGCGCCGTCGGGCCCTCGCCATGGCGATGATGGACACGCTCGCCGCGCTGCACAGCGTCGAGCCGTCCGCTGTCGGGTTGGGTGACTTCGGCCGCCCCGAGGGCTACCTCGCCCGGCAGGTGCGCCGCTGGGCCGGGCAACTCGACCGCTCCCGCAGCCGCCCACTGCCCGGCATCGACGAGCTGCGCGACCTGCTCGCGGCGACCGCCCCGGAGGGCGCGAACGCCGGCCGGATCGTGCACGGCGACTACCGGCTGGACAACCTCCTCGCCTCGGCCGACCCGGTCGCCGTGCACGCGGTGCTCGACTGGGAGATGGCCACCCTCGGCGACCCCCTCGCCGACCTGGGGCTGCTGCTGACCTACTGGGACGTGCTGGGCGGCAGCGACACCGCCGCGGGCAACCCCGTCGCCGACGGGCTCGGCCCGCGCGCCGGCTTCCCCACCGGCAGCGAGCTGATCGACAGGTACGCCGGACGCAGCGATGTCGACGTCGGGCCACTGCACTGGCACGTGGCGCTTGGCTGTTTCAAGCTCGCGGTCATCTGCGAGGGCATCCACTACCGCCACACGCTCGGGCAGACGCTCGGCGAGGGCTTCGACCGGATCGGCGAGATGGTGGCACCGCTGGTCGCGCACGGGCTGACCGCCGCCAGGGAGCGGTGATGGACTTCTCATTCGACAGCCGGACCGAGGAGCTGCGTGACGAGCTGAGCCGGTTCCTGACCGAGCACGTCTACCCGGCCGAGGCCGTGCACGCCGAGCAGGTGGCCACCGGGGACCCGTGGTCGCGTACCCCGGTGCTGGCCGAGCTGAAGGCGGAGGCCCGCAAGCGCGGCCTGTGGAACCTCTTCCTGCCCGACCCGCGCTACGGCGCCGGCCTGACCAACCTCCAGTACGCTCCCCTGGCCGAGCTGACCGGGCGCAGCCCGCATCTCGCGCCGGAGGCGGTCAACTGCGCGGCACCGGACACCGGCAACATGGAGTTGCTGGCCGAGTTCGGCTCGGAGGCGCAGCAGAAGCGCTGGCTGATGCCGCTGCTGGAGGGCGAGATCCGTTCCGCGTTCTGCATGACCGAGCCGGACGTCGCATCCTCCGACGCCACAAACATCGCCACCTCGATCACCCGCGACGGCGACGAGTACGTCATCAACGGCCGCAAGTGGTGGTCCTCCGGCGCGATGGACCCGCGCTGCGAGATCTTCATCGTGATGGGCAAGACCGACCCCACCGCCGACCGGCACCGCCAGCAGAGCATGGTGCTGGTCCCCCGCGACACCCCCGGGGTGAACGTCCGTCGGGGCATGAGCGTCTTCGGCTACACCGACGGTTCGCACGGCGGGCACGCCGAGATCGACTTCACCGACGTCCGGGTGCCGGCGGAGAACCTGATCGGCGCCGAGGGCACCGGTTTCGCCATCGCCCAGGCCCGGCTGGGGCCGGGCCGGATCCACCACTGCATGCGATTGATCGGAATGGCTGAGCGGGCACTGGAGCTGCTCTGCAAGCGGGCGCTCGGGCGCATCGCGTTCGGCCGGCCGCTGGCCGAGCAGGGCGTCGTCCGCGAGTGGATCGCCGAGTCCCGGGTCCGCATCGAGCAGGCCCGGCTACTCGTGCTCAAGACGGCCTGGCTGATGGACACCGTCGGCAACAAGGGCGCGCACACCGAGATCCAAGCCATCAAGATCGGCACGCCGGCGATGGCGGAGTGGGTGATCGACAAGGCCATCCAGGGGTACGGCGGCGCGGGCGTCAGCCAGGACACCCCACTGGCCGCCCTCTGGGCGCAAACCCGCACCCTGCGCCTCGCCGACGGCCCCGACGAGGTCCACCGCAACTCCCTGGCCAAGCGCGAACTCCGCCGCTGGACCCCCTAACCCGCCCCCAGGCCCCCACCCGCCCACCCGCCCCCCCACCCCTCCCGCCCCCTCGTTGATCATGAAGTTATTGCCCTCCGCCTCGGCGTGTCATGGCAATAACTTCATGATCAACCGGGGGGTGGGGGTGGGGGTGCCCCAGGGGGGTCCGGGGTGGGGTGGGGTGGGGTGGGGTTAGGCGGAGGCTCGGTGGACCAGTTGGGTGTCCAGGAGGATGTGGGAGGCGGGTAGCTCCTCGCCACGGATCCGGGCCACCAGCAGGCGGGCCATCTGCCGGCCCATCTCCTCCACCGGCTGGAAGACAGTGGTCAGCGGCGGCTCCGCCCGCAGGGCGATCGTCGCGTCGTCGAAGCCGATCACCGCGACGTCCTGCGGCACGCGCCGGCCGGCCTCGCGCAGGGTACGCAGCGCACCGAACGCCATCAGGTCGGAGGCGACGAAGACCGCGTCCAGATCCGGGCAGGCATCCAGCAGCCGACGCATGGCGGCCGCGCCGCTGCCCTCGCTGAAGTCGCCGTACGCGATCAGGTCGGGGTTGACACCAGCCCCGGTGGCCTTGACCGCCTCGGTGTAGCCGGTCAACCGGGCCAGGCCCACGCCCATGTCCTGCGTACCGGCGATGGTGGCGATGCGTCGCCGGCCCTGCCTCGCCAGGTACTCCACCGCCTGCCGGGCCCCGCCAACGTTGTCCACGTCGACAAACCAGGCCGGTTGGGCGCCCGGTTGCAGCATTCGGGCGGGCCGACCGCCGAGGACGGCGGGCAGGCCGCGCTCCTCCAGCAGCGTCGGCAGCGGGTCGGAGTCGTGCAACGACAGCAGCAGTACGCCGTCGACGTGCTGGTTGGTGAGGTGGTGCTCGACCCGCTCCCGCTCCACCGGCGACTGTGCCATGGCAAGCCAGAGCTGCATCGGCGTCTCCAGCAGCCCCGAGCTGATCCCCCGCACGATCGCGGCGAAGAACGGCTCGGTGAAGACCCGCTCGCCGGATTCGGACACCACAAGCGCGACGGAGTCGGTCCGCTGGGTGACGAGCGCACGGGCGGCCCGGTTCGGCACGTACCCCAGCTCCGCGATGGCCTGTTGGACCGCGGCCCGGGCCTCCGGGCTGACCTGGGGCGAGCCGTTGACCACGCGGGAGACCGTGCCCCGACCGACGCCGGCACGCGCCGCGACCGCGTCAAGGGTCGGGCGCCCGAGCGACCGGGTGCGCTGCGTTGTCATCGTCTGCTCCTCCGACGGCGGGCGGACCCGGCGCCACCTGCGAGAGGTGGACGCCGGGGCCGTCCTGATGGCTGGCCCGAGCCTATTGTGCGGCCAGACCGTTGCGCCGGATCACCGAGGCGTACCACTTGGCGCTGGACTTGGGGGTGCGGACCTGGCTGTCATAGTCGACGTGGATCATGCCGAACCGCTTGGTGTAGCCCCAGGCCCACTCGAAATTATCCATCAACGACCAGGCAAAGTATCCCCGCAAGGGCACCCCTGCGTCGATCGCCTCGTGGGCGGCTCGCAGGTGGGCGTCGAAGTAGGCCAGCCGGTCGACGTCGTCGACCTGCCCGTCGACCACCGAGTCGACGAACGCGGAACCGTTTTCGGTGACGTACAGGGGCAGGTCGGTGTACCCGTGCACCCGGCGCAGCGTCTCGGTCAGGCCCGGGGCGTCGATCTCCCAGCCCATGTCGGTGACCGGGACTCCGCGGGTAACGAATCGGACATCCTCGCTGCCCGGCCAGCACGAGGGGGTCGGGTCGGCCTCGACGCCCTCGACCGGTGCGGCGACCACGTGCCGGCTGTAGTAGTTGACCCCGACCAGGTCCAGCGGCGTGGAGATGGTCGCCAGGTCGCCGTCGCGCACGTGGTCGAAGTCGGTCACCGTGCTGAGGTCGGCCACCAGGTCCTCCGGGTAGGACCCACGCAGCAGCGGGTCCAGGAAGAACCGGTTGGCCAACCCGTCGATCCGCCGGGCGGCGTCGGAGTCGGCGGGGGTGTCGCTGGCCGGGTCGACCGGGTAGAGGTTGACGGTCACGCCCACCTCGGCGGTCGGCCGGACGGCCCGCAGTGCCTGCACGGCCAGGCCGTGACCGAGCATCAGGTGGTGTCCGGCACGCACCGAGGCCGCTCCGTCGGTGCGGCCGGGGGCGTGCACCCCGGAGCCGTAGCCGAGGAACGCGGAGCACCACGGTTCGTTCAGCGTGGTCCAGTAGCGCACCCGGTCACCGAGCGCGTCGGCCACCAGCGTGGTGTAGTCGGCGAAGCGGGCCGCGGTGTCCCGGGCCGGCCAGCCGCCGGCGTCTTCCAGCGGCTGCGGCAGATCCCAGTGGTAGAGGGTGAGCCACGGCTCGATGCCGTTGGCCAACAGCTCGTCGACCAGTCGCCGGTAGAAGTCCAGACCCTGTGGGTTGGCCGCGCCGGCGCCGCCGGGCTGCACCCGGGACCAGGAGACCGAGAAACGGTACGACTTCAGGCCCAGCTCGGCCATCAGCGCGACGTCGTCGCCGAGGCGGTGGTAGTGGTCGCACGCCACGTCCCCGGTGTGCCCGAGGAGGACCCGACCCTCGGTGTGGCTGAAGGTGTCCCAGATCGACGGGGTACGGCCGTCCACGGCCGCAGCCCCCTCGATCTGGTACGCCGCCGTCGCGGCCCCCCAGAGGAATCCGGGTGGAAAGGTCAGCCCGGGGCGCTCGTCGAGGACGTCGACGGCGGGTGGGCTGGCGGGGTTGCTCACGACTTGACGGCACCTTCCATGATCCCGCCGATGATCTGGCGGCCAAACACGAGAAAGACGATTACCAGGGGGATGGTGCCGATCGCCGTGGCGGCGAACACCTGGGAGTAGTCGGTGTAGTAGGCGTACGAGAGGAAGGAGAGCGAGACCTGCAGGGTCGGGTTCTCCGGGGTGAGGATGGCGTACGGCCAGAGGAACGAGTTCCAGGTCTCCATGAAGGTCAGCAGACCGAGCACGCCGGCGGCGGGGCGCAGCGCGGGCAGCACGATGCTCCAGTAGATCCGGAACGTGCTCGCCCCGTCGACCCGACCGGCCTCGATCAGCTCGTCGGAGATCGCCTGGCTGGCGTACTGGCGCATCATGAACACGCCGAAGCCGGTGACCAGGAACGGCACGGTGACCGCGTAGAGGGTGTCGTACCACCCCAGGTCCTGCATCATGCCCCAGAGCGGGAGGAGCCCCATCTGGGTCGGGATCATCATGGTGACGATGATCGACAGCAGGAGGGCGTTGCTGCCCTTGAACCGCAGCTTGGCGAAGGCGAACCCGGCCAGCGAACCGGTGAGCACCACCGACAGGGTGACCACCGAGGAGACGATGACCGAGTTCATCATGCCGGTGAAGAAGTTGGCGGCGTCGTTGTCGAGCACCCGCTGGAAGTTGTCACCGAACGCCCCGGCGGGGGTGATCGGTGGCGGCACGTCGTTGATCGCGTCCAGGCTGCGAGTGGCAATCACCAGCATGTAGTAGAACGGGTAGATCGACAGCAGCGCCGCCAGGACGAGCGCCACGTAGGTCAGCGGACTTGTGCGCCACAGGCGCTGGGAGGCCGAGGTCATCGATCTCTCCTCACTTCGCCGAGCGGCGGACGAGTAGGAAGTTGAACAGCGCCACCACGACGATGATCATGAAGATCGCCCAGGCGACAGCGGCTCCGTAACCGGCGGTGCTCAGGTTCTCGATGCCCATCTCGTACATGTACATGGCCAGCGTCTGGAACTCCCGCTGGTTGCCACCGAGGATGTTGCCGTTGGCAAAGAGCAGGGGCTCGGTGAAGAGCTGCATGCCGCCGATCGTGGAGAGGATGACCACGAAGATGAAGGTGGGCTTGAGCATCGGCAGGGTGATCTGCCAGAACTGCCGCCACGGGCTGGCGCCGTCGATCGCCGCGGCCTCGTAGAGGTCCTTCGGGATCGCCTGCATGCCGGCCAGCAGGATCAGGGTGTTGTAACCGGTCCACCGCCAGTTGACCATCGTGGAGATGGCGAACCAGGAGCTCCACCGCTGCCCGTCCCAGTCGACCGCGTCGACACCGACGAGGCTGAGCAGCCAGTTGAACAGGCCGAACTCCTTCTGGAACAGCATCCCGAAGACGATCGCGACCGCCGCCACCGACACCACGTTCGGCACGAAGATGGCCATCCGGAAGAAGGTCTTGCCGCGCAGGAAGGTCCGGTTGAGCAGGTTCGCCAGGAAGAGGGCGAGCAACAACTGCGGGATGGTCGACAGGGCGAAGATGCCCAACGTGTTGACCAGCGCGTTCCAGAAGTACTCGTCGGACACGAGCCGGGTGTAGTTGTCGAAGCCGATGAACGTGTGGTCGCCGATCATGTCCCAGTCGTGCAGGGACATCCAGGCGGTACGCAGCATCGGGTACAACCCGAACACGCCGAAGATCACAAAGAACGGGGCGATGTAGAGGTACGGCGAGTACTTGACGTCGAGGCGGTTGAGGAGCCTTCCCCGGCGACGTCGGTGAGAGGCGTCAGGAGAAGGTGGTGCTGCTGGCGACGGCCGTGCCGTCGTGGCCGACAGGCTCATGCGAATTTCCTTTTCCGGCGAGGCCCGGGGGCCCTCGCGCAGGGCACTACGCGGAGGGGACCGGCCGGTGGCGTCCGGGAAGTCCCGAACGCCACCGGCAGGGGATCACTCAGAAGGCACCCTGAGTCTTTGCGTCCTTCGTGAACTGCTCCCAGGCCTTCGCCTTGTCGGCCTGCCCGCTCTCGAACGCCCGCAGGGCCGGCTCGAAGGCGTTCTCCTTCACCGCCTGGTGCTTCGGGCCCAGGTGGGTCGGCTGGATCTTGGCGACGCTCTCACCGAAGATCTTGCCGGTCGGCGCGTTGCTGAAGTACTCGTTGGTGTAGCCGAGGAACGTCTCGTTCTTCAGCGCCTCCAGGTTGGTGGGCAGCGGGCCCTTCAGCTTGAAGGCCTCCACCTGGCTCTTGGCGTTGGTCAGGTACTCGGCGAGCTTCGCCGCCTCCTTCGGGTACTTGCTCTGCGCCGGAACCGCGAGCCACGAGCCGCCCCAGTTACCGCCGCCGCCCGGAACGGCCGCGACATCCCACTTGCCCTTGTTGGCGGCACCGGAGTTGTCCGAAACGATGCCGAGCATCCAGGACGGGCAGAAGGTGGCCGCGAAGGTGCCCTGCTTGAAGCCACCCGACCACTCCGGCGACCAGGTCTGCGCCTTGGCCGAGATGTCCGCCATCGACGTGGCGGTGTCCCAGGCGTTCTTCACCGCGGGGCTGGTGTCCGCGATGATGTTGTCTTCCTTGTCGTAGAACAGGTCACCGTTGCCCTGGAACATCACACCGTTGGAGACGGCGGTGATCGAGTCGACGAACGCCTTGCCGGTGGCCTGCTTGTACTTCAGACCGGCGTCGTGGAAGCCCTTCCAGTCCGGCCAGAGCGCCGACACCTGGTCGCGCTCGGTGGGCAGACCGGCGGCCTGGAACAGGTCCTTGCGGTAGCAGACGGCGAGGCTGCCGACGTCGGTCGGCAGGCCGATCAGCCGACCGTCCTGCGCCTTGCCCAGCTCCCACTTCCAGGGCAGGAACTCCTTGGAGTGGTCGGCGATCAACGGGTTGAGGTCGGCCCAGTTGCGCGCGTTGGGCTTGAACTCGTTGAGGATGCCCTCTTCCAGGGCGGTGACGTCCGCCGCGCCCTTGCCGGTGGCAAGGTAGCGAACCAGCTTCGGCCGGTACTCGCTGAGCTGCGCGGTCTTGCGCAGCTCGACCTTGATGCCGGTGTCCTTCTCGTACTGCTTGACGAGCTCGTCGTAACCGAACTCGCTGAAGGTGTCGACGACCAACTTGGCTGGCTTCTCGCCAGCCGCCGGCTTGTCGTCGTCGTTGCCGCAGGCTGCGAGACCGCCGATAGCGGTGATCGCGGCCAGGGCAGCGGCCGCCAGGCGGGTACGCCGCGTGGTGACACTCATGCGCTGACCCCTCTTTCCGGTGGTGAGGCTGATGTGTGTGGTGGGGGGTGTCTCATCGCGCCAGGCCGGGGGATGCGTGAGTGACCCATGCCACCCTCGGGAGCGCTCCCATGAGATTGCCGGCGGGTAACGGGAGTGTCAATAGGACGTTGGGAGCGTTCCCAGATCGTTACCGCTGATCACTGCAACACCACCCACCCCAAAGGCACCCCCCGCCCCTCCCCTGGTGATCAAGAAGTTTCGGTCCGGAATCGCGGCTCCGCCGACGCAACCTTCTTGATCAACAGCGGGTGGGGACGGTTAGCAGAAGCGGCGGAGGAGGGTGGTCGCGCGGTCGGGGTCGAAGCGGGACGGGACGAAGGCGGAACCCGCCCAGTCGCGCAGCATCGCGTGGCGGGAGCCGACGACGTCGGCTGCGTCGGTCGGGTCGTCCAGGGCTTCCAGGAGTGCCTGGTAACCGGACGGGCCGCCGATACCCTCCGGCGGGCACGCCCGCTCGCCGGCCAGGCAGACCGGGTACCGCTCGTCGGGGTCAGCGGTCAGCGCGTCCTCCACGACCAGGTCGTGCTCCCACCAGTCGCCGAAGTCGTACGTGTAGGAGAACCGGCTGCCCTTGCCCAGCACCGCGTCGAGCCGCACGTCCAGTTCGTCGTGCAGCGCCAACTCCCCATCCGGGTCGGGCTCGCCGTACTGCACCGCGTCGATCTCGAACGAGTGCAGGTGGCAGTCCCGCCAACCCATCGCGTGCTGCGTCACCCGGTGCAGCCGGTCCAGCGTGTAGCCGGCCGGCACGAGCACCCGGCGCCACACCGGCGGGCGGGCCCCGGCGAGGGTCATCTTCATCTGGAAGATCTGACGCGGCATGCTGTCCTGTCCTCCCGCGGCTTAGGCTGCGAGCATGATCTGCCGAGCGTGCCGGGCCCGGCGACACGACGACTGCCCGGGCCGGAACTGGTGCGACTGCCAGCACCGTACCGCCGAACCCACCCCTCCGGTCACCGGTCCGGCCGGCGAATGACCGTCGGAATGCCGATCCGGCGGCTCTGGCCGGCCCCGTCGACGCAGCCGCTCGACGACACCGCGCTGACCGGCCTCTACGGCCGCGCCGACGAGCCCCACCTGCGGGTGAACTTCGTGGCCAGCCTGGACGGCGCGGTCACCGTGGACGGCTACTCCGCCGGGCTCTCCGGCGAGCCGGACAAGCGGGTGTTCGGCCTGCTGCGGATGGTCTGCGACGCCCTGGTGGTGGCCGCCGGCACGCTCCGCCACGAGGGGTACCGGGCGGTCCGCCTCGACGAGCGCCGCCGCGCCTGGCGGCGCGCCAACGGGCTGGCCGAGTACCCGACGCTCGTGGTCGTCTCCGGTTCGCTCGACCTGGACCCGGCGCAGGCCGCCTTCGCCGACGCGCCGACCCGCCCGGTGGTGCTCACCCACGCCGACGCCGAGCCGCCGCCCGGGCTCACCGACGTCGCCGACGTGCTGAGCTGCGGCACGGAACGGGTCGACCTGGCCGCCGGCCTCGCCGAGCTGCACCGACGCGGGCTGACCCAACTGCTCTGCGAGGGCGGCCCGCACCTGCTCGGCGCGCTCACCGCCGCCGACCTGGTGGACGAGCTGTGCCTCACCGTCGCACCGCTGCTCGCCGGGCCCGGCCCCGGCCGGATCACCGCCGGCGACGCCGCACCGCCCCGGCACCTGCCACTGCGGCACGTGCTCGCCGCCGACGACGGCGTCCTCCTGCTGCGCCACGCCCGCTCGGGAGATCTCAGTCGATGAGCACCGCCCCGGGAGCCCACGGGATCTGGTATCGCCGGCCGTCCTCGGTGCTCGCCCAGACCTGCACCTCTTCGTACGGCTCGGCGGCGACCACCTCGACCACCGCGCCCCGCGGCGCCGCGCCGAGCGGATGCGGCACGCCGTTGGCGACGACCTCGACGGTACGCCCCGGCGGTGCCTGGGCCAGGACGTAGAGCCGACCACCGGAGCGCCGGGCCACGGCCACGCCCAGCCCACCGCCGGTGGATCTGACGGTCGCGCAGACCACGTCACCGTCGACGCATGCCAGGTCGTACGAGAGGTGGTCGAGCAAACGGCGCGGTTCGCCCCCGTCCGGGGCGACCAGGACCTCGGCCACCTGTCCCCGGGCGGCCCGCTCCTCGGCGCGTGGTTCGCTTCGGATCAGCACGAGCGTCTCCGTCCCGACCCGGCCGACCGCCACGACCTGCGCCTGCGTCAACGGTCGACCGTCGGGACCGACGATCCCGACCGGAACCTCGGCGGCGGCGATCGGCCCGGTGCCGCCGCCCTCGCCACCGCCCGGCCCCAGTTGCGCGAGCAGCAGTGCCCCGGCGGCGACCACCACGGCCACCGTGCCGCCCGACAGCAGCAGACGCGAACGGCGACGCGCCCGGCTTCTCGTGGCGACCCGTTGGGCGAGACCGGGAGGCAGCTCCACGGTCGCGACGGCGTGGTCGAGCAGGGCGGCCACCTCGTGGTCACGCATGGTTCTCCTCCGCGAGGTCGAGGTCGAGTGGGGAAACACCTGTCGCCTCCAGTCGGGCCCGCAGGCGGTGCAGACCACGGGAGGCCTGGCTCTTCACCGAGCCCACGGAACACTCCAGCTCGGCAGCTGCCTCCGCCTCGGAGAAGCCAAGCCAGTACCGGACCACCACCACCGCCCGCATCCGGGGTGGAAGCTCACGCAGTGCCGTCAGCAGCAGCTCCCGGTCGTCGACCCGGGTCATCTCATCCTGCTGCGGCAGGGCGTCCGGAAGGCCGGCGACCCGACGTCGGTTCCACGGCGAGCGCCACCGGCTGACCAACCGGTTGGTCATCGCGCGACGCAGGTAGGCCTCCGGCTGCCGTTGCCGAACCACGTGCCAGCGCGGATACGCCTGCTCCAGCACCTCCTGCAGCAGGTCCTCGGCGTCCGCCCGCTGCCCGGTGATCAGTACGGCGAAGCGGAGCAGTCGCGGACCGCTCGTCGCGACGAACGCGCCGAAGTCCTCATTCATAAGTGCTCCATGCCTAGGTAACGCGACCGGCGCCCCGGGAGTTGAGTCCGGTGCGCGCCGATACGACTCCCGCCCACCTCGTGCGCTCGGATGAGCACCCAGCGTCATGAGTGTGACGGCGCATGGTGTCGTCCGCCGCGTCGCGTGGCGACCTGTCGTACTCCTCGGGCAGGATGCACCTCATGCGTGCCGACCGTGCTGCCCGACCGACCCGAGTCGCCCGATGACCGACGCCGACCTCGACAGCCCGGGCGAGGCGGTCGGGCGGGTGCTCGGCACCGCCGACGCCACCCCGTTGCAGTTCTGGACGGCCGTGGCGCCCGGCAGCTACCTCCAACTCGACGACGTGGTGGTCACCCGACGGGAGCTGCCCAACCGGGAGCCGGTGACGATCGCCGGGGTGGTCACCCAGGTCCGCGCCCGCCACGAGGGCGCCCAGTTCGACTCCGACGTGTTCGCCATCGCCGACGGCACGCTGCCCGCCCAGGTGCAGGAGGCGGCCGAGATCACCACCACCCGGGTCGACCCCGAGCTCTACGTGCCGCCGACCCCCGGCGCGGTGGTGCACCGGGCCGAGGGCGACGCCCGGGCGCGCGCGCTGCACTTCGACCGGATGGAGCGACGCATCCCGATGGGGATGGGTCGGGACGGGGTCCCGGTCTATCTCAACGCCGACTTCCTCGACGGCAGCCGGGGCGCGCACGTCTCCATCTCCGGCATCTCCGGGGTGGCCACCAAGACCAGCTTCGCCACCTTCCTGCTCTACTCGGTGTTCCGCTCCGGGGTGCTGGGCGGCGACGCGGTAAACGCAAAGGCGCTGATCTTCAACGTCAAGGGTGAGGATCTGCTCTTCCTGGACCACCCCAACACCCGCCTCGACGAGCCGACCCGCGCGGCGTACGCGAAGCTCGGGTTGAGCGCCGGCGCCTTCCCCGACGTGCGGGTGTACGCCCCGCCCCGGGTCGGCGACTCGGCCGGCACGCCGGATGTGAGCAGCCGGCTCACCGGGGTCGATTCGTTCTACTGGACGCTCAGCGAGTTCTGCGCCGACCGCCTCCTGCCGTACGTCTTCGCCGACGCCGACGACGAGCGCCAGCAGTACACGATGGTGGTCCACTCGGTGGCCGCGCACCTGGCCCGCTACGCCCAGCCCGCCGACGGCGGGGTGAGCATCGACGGGGTCCGGCTCGGCTCCTACGGCGATCTGGTCGACCACATCGTCGATCAGCTCAACGACGACGAGACCCGCTCGGAGTGGGCGGGCAGCGCGGTGGGGCTGGGCACCGTCAACGCGTTCGCCCGGCGGTTGATCGGCAGTAAGAAGGACCTCGCCCGACTGATCCGCGGTGACCTCGCGACCCGCCGCCCGCACTCCATCAACACGAGCGAGTCGGCGCAGGTCACGGTGGTCGACCTGCACAACCTGCCGGACCGCGCGCAGCGGTTCGTGGTCGGTGTGACGCTCAAGAGCGAGTTCGAGCGCAAGGAGAAGTCCGGCACCGCCAAGCCGCTGCTCTTCGTCGTCCTCGACGAGCTCAACAAGTACGCCCCTCGGGAGGGCTCCTCGCCGATCAAGGAGGTCCTGCTGGACATCGCCGAGCGGGGCCGCTCGCTCGGGGTGATCCTGATCGGCGCGCAGCAGACGGCGAGCGAGGTGGAGCGGCGGATCGTCACCAACTCGGCGATCCGGGTGGTCGGCCGGCTCGACCCGGCCGAGGCGTCCCGCCCGGAGTACGGCTTCCTGCCGCCCGCGCAGCGCCAGCGGGCGTTGCTGGCCAAGCCGGGCACCATGTTCGTCAACCAGCCGGACATCCCGGTGCCGCTCTGCCTGGAGTTCCCGTTCCCGGCCTGGGCCACCCGGGTCTCCGAGGCGGGCCGGGCACCATCGGAGACGCTGCGCTCGATCACCCAGTCCGCCGACCCGTTCGCCGTGGTGGGCTCCGGCGGCGGCACCGACGACGACATCCCGTTCTAGGTAGGGGCCAGCACAGGTGAGCGCGAGGAGTGAGCTTGCGAGCCCCGCAGTCGCGAACGGAAGGCCAGCACAGGTGAGCGCGAGGAGTGAGCTTGCGAGCCCCGCAGTCGCGAACGGAAGGCCAGCACAGCCATGAAGATCCTGCACACCTCCGACTGGCACGTGGGAAAGGTGCTCAAGGGGCAGTCCCGGGCCGACGAGCACAAGGCCGTGCTGGCCGGGGTGATCGAGATCGCTCGTGCCGAACAGCCGGATCTGGTGATCGTCGCCGGTGACCTCTACGACACCGCCGCGCCCAGTTCGGAGGCGACCCGCCTGGTCACCCGGGCGTTGACGGCGTTGCGGCGGACCGGCGCGGACGTGGTGGCGATCGGCGGCAACCACGACAACGGCCCGGCGCTGGACGCGCTGCGCCCGTGGGCCGACGCCGCCGGCATCACGCTGCGCGGCGGGGTGCGGGAAAATCCGGACGAGCACGTCATCGACGGCACGACCGCCGGTGGCGAGCGGTGGAGGCTGGCCGCGTTGCCGTTCCTGTCCCAGCGGTACGCGGTGCGCGCGTTGGAGATGTACGAGCTGACCGCCGCGGAGACCAACCAGACGTACGCCGACCACCTGGGCCGGGTGCTGGGGCGACTGACCGAGGGTTTCACCGAACCGGACCGGGTGCACCTGGTCACCGCGCACCTGACGGTGACCGGCGCGGCCACCGGTGGTGGTGAGCGCGACGCGCACACCGTGTTGGGCTACGCCGTTCCGGCCACCGTCTTCCCGGCCACCGCGCACTACGTGGCGCTGGGTCACCTGCACCGGGCGCAGCGGGTCGCGGGCCCCTGCCCGGTGCGGTACAGCGGCAGCCCGCTCGCCGTCGACTTCGGCGAGCAGGAGAACGTCCCCTCGGTGACGATTGTCGAGGTGACCGCCAGCACCGCCGCCCGGGTGCGGGAGGTGCCGGTGACGGCGGCGAGCGCCCTGCGCACGGTGCGGGGCACTCTGGCCCAGCTCGCCGAGATCGAGGCACCGGACGCGTGGTTGCGGGTGTATGTGCGGGAGCAACCCCGCGCCGGCCTGCGCGAGGAGATCCAGGAGCTGCTCCCCCGGGCCCTGGAGATCCGGATCGACCCGGAGCTGTTGGCCGCGCCGGGCAGCGGCGCGCGCATCGCCCAGCGGTCGGGGCGTTCGCCCCGGGAGTTGTTCGCCGACTACCTGGACAGCCGGGGCCACGCCGACGAGGGTGTCCGGGAGCTCTTCGACGAGCTTTTCGAGGAGGTCGAGCACTGATGCGTCCGATGCGGTTGGACATGGCCGGCTTCACCGTCTTCCGGGACGAGACCACAGTCGACTTCACCGACGCCGACTTCTTCGCGCTGATCGGCCCGACCGGTTCGGGCAAGTCCACGGTGCTGGACGCCATCTGTTTCGCCCTCTACGGCATGGTGCCCCGCTGGGGTGGTGCCCGAGGGTTGGCGAACGCGCTCGCGCCGTCGGCGACCGAGGCGCGGGTGCGGTTGGTCTTCGAGTCCGGCGGTGCCCGGTACGTGGCGACCCGGGTGGTCCGCCGGGACGGCCGGGGCAACGTGAAGACGGCGAACGCCGGGTTGCAGCTGATGCCGGCCGGCTTCGACGTGACCAAACTGGACACCGGTCTGAGCCCGGACGACCTCGGCGAGGTGGTGGCCGGCACCCCCGCCGAGATGGAGCAGGCGGTGCTGGAGGCGGTGGGGCTGCCGTACGAGCAGTTCACCAGCTGTGTGGTGCTGCCACAGGGGCAGTTCGCCGACTTCCTGCACGCCAAGCCGGCGACGCGGCAACAGATCCTGGTCAACCTGCTGGGCCTCGGCGTCTACGAGGACGTGCAGAAGAAGGCGACGGCGCGTGCCGCGCAGGCGGAGGCCCGACTGGAGGCGGTCGACCAGGTGCTCGCCGGGTTGACTGGCGTGGACGACGAGGCGTTGGCCGAGGCCGACGCCCAGGTCGCCCGGATGGCCGAGCTGGCGGCCGCCGTGGCCGACGCGGTGCCGGAGCTGGCGGCGGCCCGGGTCACGGCACGGGAGGCCGCGGCGGCGCTGACCGCCCTGGACGACGAGTTGACCGTGCTGACCGGGGTACGCGCGCCGGGTGGGGTGGCCGAGGTCGCTCGCGCGATCACCGGGGCGCGGGCCGAGGCCGAGGCGGCGGTGACCGCTGTGTCGCTGGCCGAGGAGCGGGAGGAGAAGCTGCGCGGCGAGCTGGCCGGCACCGGTGACGAGAGCGCGCTGCGACTGCTGCTGCGGGCGTACGACGATCGGGACCGGCTGTCCGGCGAGGCCGACACGGTCCGCGCGACGGTGCGGGCGGCGAACGACGAGCACGCCACGGCGGTGGCGGCCCTGGCCGCCGCGCGCGTGGCCGCCGAGCGGGCGGACGCCGAGCTGGAGGCGGCCTTCCGGGCGCACGAGGAGGCGAAGGCCACCGACCTGGCGGTGAGCCTGCGGGTGCACCTGCAGGCCGGCGCGGCGTGCCCGGTGTGCGAGCAGCCGGTGGCCGAGGTGCCGGCGGTGCCGGCCGATTCGGCGGTGGCCGCCGCCACGGCGGCGGGCAAGGCCGCGCGGGCCGCGACCAAGGCCGCGCAGGCGACCGTGCAGCAGCGGGACACCGCGGCGCGTGAGCTGGAGCGGCTGCTGGTGCAGGCCCGAGCCCGGCAGGAGCAGGTGGAGGCCCGGCTGGCCGAACTGGACGGGCAGCTCTCCGGAGCGGCCGAGCCGGTCGTGCTGCGCCGGGAGTTGGCCGAGCACGCCCGGTTGCGGCGCGCGCTGGAGGAGGCGGCCACGGCGGTCCGGGCCGGGCGTGAGACCGCTCGGCAGGCGCGGGCCGGGGTGGACGCCGCCGAGGAGCGGCTGCGGGCGGCGTGGCGGGCCTTCGACACCGCCCGGGACGGATTGGCCCGGTTCGGTCCACCGGCGACCGATCGGGACGACGTGGCCGCCGCGTGGGCGGCGCTGACCGACTGGGCGACCACCGAGGCGGACCGCCGCCGCGCCGACCGGGCCGGTCGGGCCGCCGCCGTGGCGGAGGCCGAGTCGGTGGCCGACGGGGTGCAACGGGCCATCGCGGCCATCTTCGCCGCCGCCGACGTGCCGGTCGGGGACGACCCGGTGCACGCGGCGACCGTGGCGGTGGAGCGGGCCGACGCCGACCGGCGGCGGCTGCACGAGCGTCGCGAGCAGGCCGGGACGTTGCGCGAGCAGCGGGCGGGGCACGAGCGGGAGGCGCAGGTGGCGCGCGCGCTCGCCGGGCACCTGCGGGCCAACAACTTCGAGCGGTGGTTGCTGGCCGAGGCGTTGGACCTGCTGGTCGACGGCGCGTCGAGGATCCTGCGGGAGCTGTCCTCCGGGCAGTACGAGCTGGTGCACGACAAGGGCGAGTTCGTGGTGGTCGACCACCACGACGCGGGGCTGCGGCGGGGGGTGCGCACCCTCTCCGGCGGTGAGACGTTCCAGGCATCGCTGGCGTTGGCGTTGGCGCTGTCCGAGCAGTTGGCCGGGATGTCCACCACGGCGGCGAGCCTGGAGTCGATCGTCCTGGACGAGGGTTTCGGCACGCTCGACGCTGCGACCCTGGACACGGTGGCCGCGACCTTGGAAAACCTGGCGGCGCGGGGCGATCGGATGGTCGGCGTGGTCACCCACGTGCCGGCGTTGGCCGAGCGGATCCCGGTCCGCTTCGAGGTGCGCAAGGATGCCCGGTCGGCCCGCGTCGAGCGGACCGGCCGGTGAGCGCGAGGAGTGCAGCGCGGATGGGACGGACCAGCCGGTGAGTGACCCCGCGTTCTTCGTGGATTCGTGGGATCCGGCGTACGGGGCGTCGTTCGAGGCGTCCGCCGCCGGCCCGGCCGCGCCGAGCAGCGCCCAGGTCGACGCGGACGTGGAGTTGCCCGCCGTTGACTGGCGGGCCATCGGGGTACGCCAGGGGGTGCGGGCGCCCGACGTGGTGTTGCTTGTCGACGGGGTTCGCCGCATCGACGCGAGCATCTGGACGGCCGAGACCGACGGTGTGTCGTTCCCCGGGTTGGCCGCCTCGTACGCGGCCGGGGTGGTCCGGTGCGACCTGGGTCGGGGTGCGGCGCAGTTGGCGGGCACCCGGGTGGGTCGGGGTCTGTTCACCGCGAGCCCGTCGGCGCAGGATGTGGTGGCGGGCGCGATCCGTTACCCGGTGCACCGGGTGGGTGGCACCGGGGAGCTGGCGAAGCTGCCGGCCGCCGTGCAGGGTCCGCTGACCGCGTTGGAGGTGGCGGTGTCCGACGCCGCCCGGGTCGACGGTGATCTGTTGGTGGTGGACGGCCCGTTGCGCAGTCGTCGGCAGTTGCCGCGCACCCTGGGTTACATCAAGACGCAGCACAGCCAGTATCTGGATGCCCGGCTGACCGCCGTGGTGACGGGTCTGGCGTCGGGTGAGCGGTCCCCGGTGTTCCGGCTCGGCACCGCCTGGGGTGGTTGGTCGTGGTATTTGCGGTTGCCGGTGGCGATCGGCGCGCCGTGGGCGGGCATCGTCCGGGTGGAGTGCTCCGCCGACCTGCCCGTCGAGGCGGCGATCGAGTTGGCCGACCTGTCGTTGGTGACCCTGCCGCGGTTCGCGTCGACCCCGTACAAGGATCCGCGGGCCCCGCAGAACCTGATCCCGATCGCCGGCCTGGAGCGACGACTGCGGGCCCTGCTCGGCGATTCCCGGCTGCTGCACCGTGCGTTGACCGCTGCGGCCCGCGCCGCCCGATGAGCGCGGATACTGGTTCCAATGGGACGTAAACGGGCGGGTGACCGGGTGGTCGAGCAGGTGGACACCGGGCTGGCGGAGCTCGTCCCGGCTCCGGACCGGGCCGGCTCGTGGACGCTGCTGCTGGACGGCGCGCCGCAGTCGCACGTCGACTTGACCGACCCCACCCACCTGGAGTTCGAGTACGTGCGGCGGCTGGCCGCCGCGGTGGATCTGATCGCTCCGGCCGGGGAGCCGCTGCGGGTGTTGCATCTGGGTGGTGGCGCCCTGACCCTGCCGCGGTACGTCTCCGCGACCCGACCTGGCTCGACCCAGCGGGTGTCCGAGGTGGACGGGGCGCTTGTGGAGTTGGTCCGTCGGGCGTTGCCGTGGCCGTCCGACGCCCGGTTGCGGGTCCGGGTGGAGGACGCCCGGGCGGTGCTGGCGTCCAGCCGGGAGGCGAGCTACGACGTGGTGGTCGCCGACGTGTTCGCCGGTGCGCGCACCCCGGCGCACCTGACGTCGGTGGAGTACGCGGCCGAGGTGGCCCGGGTGCTGCGCCCCTCCGGTTGGTACCTGGCGAACCTGGCCGACGGCCCGCCGTTGCGGCACGCCCGTGGGCAGGTCGCCACGGTCCGTTCGGTGCTGCCGCAGGCCTGTCTGGTCGGGGACGCCGCGGTGCTGCGCGGGCGCCGGTACGGCAATCTGGTGCTGGTCGCCGGGCGGTCCACACCGCCGGTGCCGGAGCTGACCAGACGCGCCGCCGGCGACTGGTTCCCCGGCCGGGTGGTGGCCGGCGACGAGCTGGATCGCTTCGCCGGTGGAGCGCCTGTCGTGCGGGATGCGGACGCGACGGGCTCCGATCCGCCACCGCCGGGGTTGTTCTCGGTACGCCGCTGATCGTCCACTCGTCCGCGCCGCAGAAGTTTTTTTCGCCGTTTGTTGATCCGTTGGGGCCGGTGTTGCGTACCACCGGGCGGCCCACCTCGTGGGCCGGCGTTGGTCACGGACATCCCGGAGGTCTGCATGCACGCGGTGGCGGCCGGTTGGCATGGCGACGCGGTACGCGTTGACTGGTTGTCGGCGCGACCGTCGTCACGGTCAACCTCGTCTGCCCGAGGGGTCGACGCGCGGGCGACGCCTCGCCAGAATGGTCCGGTGACGCCGCGACCGGCGCCCGGGCGCCATCAGGCGACGTCAACCGAGGCCAGCCACTCCGACCAGTTGATCCGTCAGCTCTATGCCGAGCACGCCGGCCCGCTGCTGATGTTCGTCATGCGCCTCACCGGGGGGGACCGGCAGCGCGCGGAGGACATCGTCCAGGAGACGCTGCTGCGGGCCTGGCGCAACGCGCACCGCCTGGGCACCCAGGGGCAGGGGTCGTTGCGGCCGTGGTTGGTCACGGTGGCCCGCCGCATCGCCATCGACGAGCACCGCAGCCAGGAGGCCCGGCCGCCGGAGACGTACGACCGGGACCTCACCGCGTTCGCCGAGGCGGACAGCACCGACCGGGTGCTGCGCACCATGACGGTGGCGGACGCCCTGCGTACGCTCAGTCAGTCGCACCGGGAGATCCTGATCTCGACGTACTTCCGGGGGCGGACGGTGCCGGAGGCCGCCGAGGAGTTGGGCCTGCCGCTGGGCACCGCCAAGTCGAGGGTCTACTACGCGCTGCGCGCGCTGCGCACGGCTCTGCAGGAGCGGGGGGTGACAGAATGAGCCGGCCGGACCACATGGACGTCGCGGCGTACGCGCTCGGTGTGCTCGATGAGCAGGACACTGAGCGGTTCGAGGAACATCTCGCCACCTGCTGGGCGTGCGCGGCCGAGTTGGAGACGATGGTGCCGGTGGTGGGGCTGCTCTCCGACATCGACGGCGAGACGATGATGGCGCTGGAGCAGACGGCGACCGACCCGGCCCTCCTGGACCGGACGCTCGGTGCGGTCCGGGCCCACCGGCGGCGTACCCGGTTTCGGCAGATGCTCGCGACGGCCGCCGCGGTGGTGGTCTTCGGCGGTCTGAGCGGGTACGGCTTCGTCAGCGTGACAGGTAACGAGCAGTCGCCGGGGGTGCTCGCCGAGTCGACGCCGAGCGCGCCCAACGACCCCCCGACGAGCGTGCCGACGGCCGCTCCGAGCGGCCCGGGTGTGGGCGGCACCGAGGTGGAGGGCGACCAGGTCGAGGCGACCGACCCGACCACCGGTGTGCAGACCACCATGTTCCTGGTGACGAAGGACTACGGCACCCGGATCAATTTCAGCCTGCGGAAGCTGCCCGGCCCACGCGTCTGCCGGCTGGTGGTGGTGCGCAAGAACGGCGGCACCGAGGTCATCTCGAGTTGGTCGGTGCCGGATGGTGGTTATGGCACCAACACGCGACCGCAGGGTCTCGAACTGAGTGCCTCGACGTCGGCTCTGCCGAAGGACATCAAGCAGCTCCAGGTGCAGTCGGTGGATGCCAACGGTGTGGCGAGTCCGCTGGTCACCGTACCCATGTAAGCCGCGCCTACCGCATCGGCGTCGGTCATTGTCACAATGACCGGCGCCGATCTGTCTTTGCGTTGAGGGGCCCTCGCGGGGGCGTACGCAGCACGGCCGGAAACGGTTCAATCGGTTTACGTGAAATTGACCACTGTTACTACTTCAACCTTGACAGCCTGCCCGCCGTACCTATGGGTGAACTGTCAAGAATGAGGAGGGCACGTGGCACAGATGAAGCGGACCGTCATCGTCGCGAGCGCGATGGTCGCACTAACGGCCTGCGCTCCCGCGGGTTACGACGGGGCGAACTCGAGCGCGGCCGAGCCGGTCGCCGTCGCCGCGGCCGAGCCCACCGCGACGGTTGAACCTGAGGCCTCGGCGTCCGCGGAGGCGCCGGCCGCCGACGCCCCGCCCGCGGACGTCGACCTGACGGAGAAGTTGGTAGGTAAGAGTGTCGCCCGGATGGGCAAGGTGGTCGTCGACCAGGACGGCTGGATCCTGTACCGCTTCGACAAGGACACCGCCGACCCGCCGTCGTCGAACTGCGTCGACAAGTGCGCCGAGGTGTGGCCCCCGGCGCTGACCGACGGCAACCCGCAGCTCACCGGCGTCTCCGACGACAAGGTCAGCAGCGTGACCCGGCAGGACGGCACCCGTCAGCTCACCGTCGGCGGCTGGCCGGTCTACCGCTACATCGGTGACAAGAAGCCCGGCCAGTGGAAGGGCCAGGCTGTCGGCGGCACCTGGTTCGTGGTCCAGCCGGACGGCAAGAAGAACCTGAGCTGCCTGCCCAAGGGCACGCCCAAGGCGGTCGCACCGCCGGCGGACAGCGGCTCGAACGACGCAGGCGGCTCGGGCTACTCGTACTGAGCCCGATCGCCCCTGAGGGCACGGTGGTCGGTCGTCGCCGGGGAGGGCGCGGCCGGCCACCGTCGTGTCCGGGATGGGTTCAGGCTCGTTCCCACGGGCTCGGCACCGGGAAGTACGTCTCCAGGAACGGGATGAGCAACGCCATCTGCCCGTCGAGGTCCTCCTCGACGGAGAACGCGTCGTTCAGGCAGAACACCTGCCGGTCCCGGCGGGCGAGCAGGTGAGCCAACCGGGCGGGTGTGTCCGGGTGGGACAGCTCGGCGATGGTGTACCGCAGGTCCCCCGGCGCCGCGCGACCGGTGTGGAACGCGTAGTAGTGGTGCAGCGACGAGGCGACCGACAGGTCATCCATGCTGCGGAACTGACTCGCCGCGGTCCGCCGGTACTGCTGCGGGAACGTCTGCTCGATCTCCTGGAGCACGCTGCGCCGCAACGCGTGCGGCATGTGCTTCATCTTCTGGGTCAGCACGGTGCCGAACCGCTCCGCGATCAACGCCCGGTTGTTCTTCCCGGCCGCCGACGACGGGATGTCCCCGGCCGCGGGTGGGCCCGGCGGCACCAGCGCCGGTGAGGGGAAGAACCGGGAGATGCCGTTGGCCAGGAAGAAGTCCTGAGGCAGCACCTCGGTGCCGAGGAAGACGTCGTCGTTGAAGTACAGGAAGTGCTCGGAGAGCCCGTCGATGTGGTGCAGCTGACTCTCGATGGCGTGCGAGTTGTAGGTCGGCAGCACCGTCGGGTCGGTGAAGATCTCCCGGTGGCTGACCACCCGCAGCCCGCTGGCGGACGGGTCCAGCCAGGTCGGCACCTGATCGTCGGTCACCACGTAGACATGGCGTACCCAGGGCGCGAACAGGTGCAGCGACCGGAGCGAGTAGCGCAGCTCGTCGCGGCTGAGGAAGCGGGCCGCGCTGGCCGCCTCCGCGTGGTACGGCACCCCGGCCACCTCGGCCCGTCGACGTAGCCAGGCCGGGTCGGTGCCGTCGACCCAGGTGTAGACCACGTCGACCGGGAACGGCACGTCGTCGGGGCGCGGCGCGGCGAACTCCTGTCGGGTCCAGGCGGTCGCCGGCGCGGACGGGGACGCCAGGCCGGTGAACCGCGACTCCGGTACGAGGACCAGCGGCGCCGCCACCGTCACCTGTCCGGCGACGGAGTTGGGCCGCGGCGCGACGAGCGTGTCGCCCTCCCGGATCCAGAACTCGACGTCGCACCCGTACTCCTGCCCCAGCACCAGCCGTCGCTGGGGGTCCGTCCAATACCAGGTCAGCCGCAACACCGGGGCGTCCGCCAGCCGTTCCCAGGTCTTCGGTTCGAATCCGGCGGCCGGCTGCCCGGTGCCGCCCGGCACGGAGACGTAGCCGGGGACCCGGCCGCAGGCGGCGGCGAGCGCGGCGTACGACCGCGCCCGGTGCTCGGCGGCGACGGCCACCACCGACGATCGGGCGCTTTCGCCGCGTACCCGGAAGTGGGGTACGCCGGCCTCGTCGAGCGCCGCCGTCACCGCGCTGAGATTGTCCAGTCGTGCCATCAGGGGTGTGACCGACGCCCCGATCCGGGCCACCCGGGGTCCCCGGTCGGCGCTGACGACCACCCGGTCCGCGCCGGCCAGCAACTCCGGCTGGCGGCGGGCCAGCCGTTCGCCCCGGCGCTCGGAGACGTGACCGTCCCGCGCGGCCCGGGCGACCCACTGCTTCAGCTGGTGCCGCGCCCGGGGGCTCACCTTCGTCGCGATGGCACGCCGGGTCTGCGGGCTCAACACCCGGCGGTACACCTCCACGAACCCGGTGGGTTCGGCGAGCGCGCGGGGCGGCTCCCCCGACGGGGGCGTCGGGCCGGTCACCGCTGCGGCCCCGGCAGCGCCGCGATGGCGGCGGCGACCCGCTGGGAGTTGTTGCGGTCCTGAACGGCGAAGAAGTCGGCTGCCCGGCGCGAGTACTCCTCCTCGCGGACACACCCGTTCTCCAGGTAGCGGACGATCGCGTTCACCGTCTCCTCCGCGGTCGCGCAGACCGGGCCGAACCCGTGCTCCTCGTGCTCGAAGTAGCCCTTGCGGTAGCCCCCGATGGAGAAGTACTCCTCCTTGTCGAAGTGGGCGTAGATCAGCGGAGTGCCGAGGTAGGCGACGTCGAAGGCGGTGGACGAGTAGTCGGTGATGAAGAGGTCGCACTGCCGCAGGGCGTCCTGCACGCTGCGCTGCGTCTGGTCCACCACCGAGAACGCGGGGTCCGCCGGCACCATCGCCGTCGACACGTTCCGCATCTCGTAGTGCGGAAGGAACTCCAGGGTGTAGCCGTGCCGCCGCAGGCTGAGTCGCAGCTCCTCGCTGCCGAACAGCTCGCCCAGGAACCGGGCGTACCCGGACGTGTCGAACGGGAACTTGGGACGCAGCGCGGGGTTGTACGACGGACTGACCAGGTAGCTGCGCCAGGTGGGCATCAGCAGAATCCGCCGCCCACCTCGCTCCGGGACCAGTGCGTCGAAACGCGGGAAACCCAACCGCTGGGCGGCGTCGCCGTAGTCGAACTGCTTCGACACGTACTCGGCCTCCTGGCCCGCCGCGGCGACGAACAGGTCGACGCCGGTCTTGGCCCGGTGCAACCCGCCGCTGACGTCCTTGTCCGTGACGCCGTGCTGCAGGAAGACCCGGGCCGGGCCGATCCGCCAGTTGAGGTGCTTGAGGTACGGCCCGCGATCCCAGCCGGACGGCAGCATGTACGAGTCGATGTCGTAGGAGTTGATCAGCTTGGTGGCGTGCAGCATGAGGAACTTGTGCCGGAACGAGTCGTACGTGACGACGTTGCCGAGCCCACGCAGTCGCTCCCGGTCCGGGCTGTCGCTGGCTATCACGTAGTAGGCGTTCCGCCTGCGCTCGACCTTGCGGAGGTGGCGGAACAGGTGCCAGGAGTTGTCCTGTGCGGTGTCCTTGCGTTCGCCGACGAGCCAGATGTCGCGCCCACGCATCAGCGGCTCGGTGATCAGGCGCAGCAGGCGCTGCTTCCAGAAGGGTCGACGGGAGACGGCGTGTCGGAGGTCCTTGCGCACCAGCATCCGCCGCCACCGGCGCCGACCCTCGGCGCCACCGCCCCGCTGTACCAGCAGATTTGCGTTCTCCCGGCCGTCGAAACCCGGAAGGATTCGGGTGTCCCCGGCGAGCTTCGTCACCGCGTCACGCAGGAAGGCCGCGGAGATCAGACACTGCCGGGACGCCTGACCCGTCTCGGTCAGGAAGACGAGCCGCAGGAGGTGGCTGCCGGTGCGCATCTGCGCGACGGGCACCTCGGCCACGAACCCGGACCACTCCCGGCTGTCGTCGGCGGACTTCAGATCGCTGCGCCGCTCCAGGGTGGCGGGCACCGTCAGCTTGCTGCCCCGCAACCGCAGCGCGAGGGGCGTACGCATCGGTCGGTGCATGGGCAGGCCGTTGATCTGCACGTGCCCGGACAGCTTGAGGGCTTCCCCGGACTCGGTCAGCCGCGCCTGCTCCAACCGCACGGAGACCGCGCTCACCCTGGTCAACGGAAGGAGAGCCGGGGTGACCGGGTAGTCGAGGTGCAGCTCGCCGCCGCAGGCGACGACGCCCTGCACCCGTTCCCAGGGGCGTGCGAACAGGTCGAAGTCATAGGTCTTGAAGGCGAGGTAGGCCACCCGGTGCCGGGTGTCGGCGCTCCAGCGGGCGATGAATGCCGGATCGACGTCCTGGTAGATCTGGGTGCACTTCTCGAAAATCCGCCACAGCGCGGCGTCGTCGAACAGGGTGTGTGCCCGCATCGCGAAGCCCTGGTAGCTGCGCACCAGGAAGCGTTCCAGCACCTCGCGGCGGAAGACGTCCAACTCGGGCCGCAGAGCGGCGAGGGTCTCGCAGAGCTCCAGGTGGTCCCAGTAGTTCTGCTCCCGGAGGAACAGGTTGTCCATGATGGAGTTGCCGGTGTCCCGGCGGCGGTACTGGTAGACGACTTCGTCGACCAGGGCGATGCGCTCGGCCTTGAGCAGCATCGGGATGGCCAGGAAGGCGTCCTCGAAGTGGACCCCCTCGCGGAACCGCAGGCCCTGCTGGCGCAGTTGGGCGAGGTCGTACAGCTTGTGGCACGGGCCGGCGTCGAAGATCAGATCCGGCGCGTCGACGACGGTCTCCAGCAGCCGGTCGCCCTTGCCGAACGGCTTCTTCCAGAGGAACGCGGTCGGCTTCGGGAAGGTGTCCATGTCGCCGATGGCGATGCTCGCCTTGTGGGTCACGATCGCCTTGAGCAGCACCTCGATGGCGCGCGGCGGCAACAGGTCGTCGGAGTCGACGAACGCCACGTACGGGGTGTCGGCCAGGTCGAGCGCCACGTTGCGGGCCGCGCCCGGGCCGCTGTTGCGCTGTTGCAGCGCTGTCACGTTGGGGTGCTCCGTGGCGAACTGCTTGGCCAGCAGGTCGGAGCCGTCCGTGCTGCCGTCGTCGACCAGGATGACGTGGCACTGGCTGAAGACGGTCTGCGCCGCGATCGACTCGAGCGTCTCGGGCAGGTAGTCCGCGACGTTGTAGACCGGGACGATGATCGTGACCTGCGGGGCGGGGTCTACCACTCTGGGCTCCACTGGAGAGGGTGCGGGAAACGCGGGGGGAACATCGGCACGCCGGGCTGGCACGGGCTCACTCGTCGCGCCGGAGCAGGACGGCCTTGAAGTCGGTGACCGTGTTGAGCATGTTGTTCGGCATGGTGGGGGCGTCGACGGGTGCGCGCCGGCGAGCGTCCTGCACCGGGCGGTACGAGCGCCGCCACAGCTCCCCGGCACCGACGTTCCGCCGTTCCGCCACCACGTCGTCCGGCAGCTCGAACGGGGCGGGGAAGGGCAGGTAGCGCGGCAGGAAGTCGGCCAACATCCGCTCCTGCTCGGCGAACGACCGAGGGTCGGAGTCGGTGTCGTTGAGGCAGAACACGTCGCGGTGCCGGCGGGCCAACAGCTCGGCCAGCCGGGCGGGGGTCGAGGGGTGGCCCAGGTCGGCGTACTCGTACTCGATGTCGCCGGGGACGGCCTGCGCGGTCAGGAACGCCCAGTACTGGTGCAGCGACGACGGGATGGACAGGTCGCCGTGGTGCCGGAACCGGTGCCGCGCGGTGGCCATCACCTCGTCCGGCAGCTTGCCCTCGATCTGCTGCATGATGCTGCGGCGCAGCGCGAACGGGGTGTGCTTCATCTTCTGCGTGATGGTCACGCCGAACTGCCGCTGGATGTGCCGACGGTTGTTCTTGCCGGCGGCTTTCACCGGCGGGTCCTCCGGCTTCGCCTCCCCGAGGCCGAACTGGGCCGGCGAGGGGAAGAACTTCGCGATCCCGTTCGCGTGGAAGAAGTGGTTCGGCAGCAGCGGACGACCGAGGAACACGTCGTCGTTGAGGTAGAGGAAGTGTTCGGCCAGGCCGTCGATGCGGTGCAGCCGGGACTCGATGGCGTGCGAGTTGTACGACGATCGGCCACCGAGGTCGGCGAAGAGTTCGGCGTGCGAGATGACCGTGATCATCGGGTGGCTCGGGTCGAGCCAGCTCGGCAGTTGACTGTCGGTGATCAGGAAGATCCGCCGCAGCCAGGGCGCGAAGCTGTGCAGCGACCGCAGCGAATACCGCAGCTCGTCGCGGTTGTGGTAGCGCGAGGAGTTCGCGGCGACCGCGTGCAGCGGGCCGTCGGGGGCGCCGAGCGCCAGCGACTTCCGCTTCAGCCACTGTGGGTCGGAGCCGTCCACCCAGGTGTAGACGGCGTCGATCGGGAAGCCGATCCGGTCCGGCGCTCGGACGGCCAGGTCTCGGCGGGTGCCGTAGGTGTGGTCGTCGGCCTCGGGCACGAAGTGGCTCATCAGCGCCGCTGCCACCCGGACCGGCTGTGCCCGGGCGGGCGCCTCGTCGACGACCCCGTTGCGCCGAGGAGCGCGGACCATGTCTCCGTGCCGGCTCCAGAACTCGATCTCGCACGCGTACTGGGCGCCGAGGACCACACCGGCGCGGGCATCGGTCACCGGGAAGCAGACCTGGATCACCTCGGTCGGGGCAACGTCCGGCTGGTCCCGACGGGGCTGCACCTGCACGACCCGGACGTCCGCGCCGGACAGTGCCGGCGCGGAGCGGATCAGGCGTTGTACCGCCGGCCGGTGGTCGTCGAGGACCGCGACGGTGCTGCGCAGGTGGTCGTCGTTACGGATGCAGTGGTATTCGATGCCGGCGGTGTGCAGCGCCGTGGTGACGGCGGTGAGGTTGCGGTGCCACTGCTCCAACGGCGTGGCCGCGGCGACGACCTCGGCCCGGGTTCGGACGCCACCGTCGGTCACGGCCACCCGGGCGCCGAGGGGATGCACGGTGTCGCCGCCGCGCGGCCGGGAGAGCGTCTGCACCAGGCCGATCCGCCGGTGCGCGGGCAACAGGCCCAGCAACCGCCGCCGTGCCGGCGACGGCAGGAGTCGATAGATCTTCAGGGCGATCACGCGCTGGGCCGTCCGCTCGCAACGGCCCGCTCGTCAGCGGGCGGCACCCGTCAGCCCTGCGAACGGGTAGCGGGCTGACATCCCACTCGCGATGATTCGACACACGCTCGTGCGGCCATCACTGCATGCCTTTCCACAACCCCCGTTGACACTGCGTGACGATCGGGCGTCGGCCGGGACCGCCTGGTGGCGACCGTCGGCGGACACCGATCTCCGGGCCGGACCGCGCTCGTCCGCGAGTGCGAAGGATACTGGCCGCCGCAGGTGGCCCGGGGCAGTGAGTTTACCTGCAGGCCATCAAACAACCACATTGTCGATACCTGGCCCACCGCCAAAAATGGCATAAGGGCCCTATGCACCTATTCGCGAGAATAATCCTGGCCATTCGGGTGGTTCAACGACACCGGGACGGTCGGCCGAACGTACCCTCGCGAAGCTCCTCAACCGCGCTCGGGACCGGTACGGCGGTCGTCAGCCCCCACCCTGACCTGGCAGAGTAGCGGGGTGACCGAGACCGAACCCGCCGCGACCAGGGTGCTGCGCCCACCGGTCGGCTACCGGCTGGCCGCTTCGGTCCGCGCGCTCACCTTCAGCCCGTACGACCCGTGCGCCCGGGTGGCAGCCGGCACCTTCTGGTGGGCCAGCCGTACCCCGGACGGTCCGGCCACACTCGCCCTGCGGCCGGCCGGCGGCGAGTTGCTCGCCGAGGGGTACGGGCCCGGCGCCGAGCACGTCCTCGCCCGCGCCGACGCGATCGCGGGGCTGCGCGACGACCTGACCGGCTTCACCGAGCTGGCCTCGGCGCACCCGCTGGTCGCCCGGCTGGCCCGGGAACACCGAGGGCTCCGGATGCCCGCCACCGGGCAGGTCTTCCCCCGGCTGCTACGCGCGGTCTTCGAGCAGAAGGTCACCGGCAAGGAGGCCTACCGGGCGTACGCGGCGACGGTGCGGCACTTCCGGGAGCCGGCTCCCGGCCCGTTACAGCCGCTGCTCCTGCCGCCCGAGGCAGCCGCGGTGGCCGCGACCCCGTACTGGGTGTTCCACCCGTTCGGGGTGGAGCAGCGCCGGGCCGACACGCTACGTCGCGCCGCGGCGCTCGCCGACCGTCTGGAGCGCAGCACCGACACCACCGACGCCACCCGCCGGCTGACCGCGATCCCCGGCATCGGGCCGTGGACGGCCGCCGAGGTGGTCCGGATCGCGTACGGGGACCCGGACGCGGTAAGCGTCGGCGACTACCACATCCCGAACACGGTGGCCTGGGCGCTCGCCGGCGAACCGAGGGGCGACGACGCCCGGATGGTGGCCCTGCTGGAGCCGTTCCGAGGTCACCGGGGCCGGGTGTGTCTGCTGCTGGAGGCCGCCGGCATCCGGGCGCCGAAGTACGGCCCGCGCGCCCCGATCCGCTCGTTCGCCAGGTTCTGAGCCTCTCCGGCCGGACGGCGGTCAGCGACCCGCGCAGAGCCGACGCAGGGTGCGCCCGAGCCACCAGGCGTAGGAGTGCTGCACGGCCCGAACCGCCGGGCCCGCGGCCTGGGTGAACCACCGGTCCGGGAGGCTGAACGCGCGGACCTCGAACCAGACGGCGCCGGCGTCGTCGCGGGCGACCTCGAACGCCTCCTCGCCCCGCTCCGGGTGCCCGGGCAGGGTGCCGTAGCCGAAACCGGCGAGCGTGGGCGAGTCCGCACTCCAGACCACCTGGCACGGCCCCCAGAGGCGGGCCGGGCCGACGCCGAGGCCGGCGGTCACCAGCACACCGTCGGTGGCCCGCGGCGCGTCGGTGCGCATCCGGACGCCGGCAGCGCGGTGCAACCGCCAGCTCAACACCGCGTCGGCCGCTGTCTCGAAGCAGCCGCCGGGCAACGGATACCTGCGGCGCAGGTGGTGGTACCCGTCGGGCAGCGGCCCGCGCCGGGTCGACCCCACCTCCGGGTACGTCAGCTCGGCCACCGTGCCCCCTCGACCTCGACCGGACAGGGGTCAGGGTACGGCCGGCGGGGTCGGGTCGCCCGTCTCCCGCTCGCAGCGACGCCTGAGCCCGTCGGCCTCCATCCGCACGTAGCGGCGGAACAGCCCGCCGTACAGCCAGCCGATCAGGCCCGCCAGCGGACCGGACTGGTTGATGACCAGCTCGACGCGGGTACGCCCGTCGGGGAGCGGCAGCAGCCGGTGCTCCCCCGTGGTCCGCACACCCGGCGCGTCGGAAACCCAGACGAACTCCCGCCGCTCGGTCAGCTCGGTGACCCGCCACACCGCCGGCCGCAGCTTCGGCTGGGTCAGTCGTGCGGTCGCGCCGACGGCGAGCGGCCCCGGCTCCCCCCGCTCGGCCCGGGTCACCGAGGCCGTCCATTCGGGCCAGCGCGGCACGTCGACAAGCACCGCCCAGACCCGCTCGGCATCCGCGGTGATCTCGGTATCGGCCTCGAACCGCATGGTGTCCCCTCCCCGGCGGCGCCGCTCGGCGTCGCCAGGGGTGCAGACGAGGCCGCCGAAAGCATTGTGACACCGGCGCTCACCCCCGTCCGACCCTCCTCAGTGGAGGTGGACGCGGTGTGGCCACCCCGTGGCTACCGGCCACCGACCGCCGCGCCCGCCGCGCGGATCAGGCGGCCTCGTGCAGGTCGGCCAGGGTGAGCGGGGTACGCCGACGCAGCAGCTCCTCCAGCTCCGGCACCGAACCGACCTCGCCGAGCACGTTCCGCCCGCCGCCGAACCGCTCCGGGTAGCGGCGGGTCAGCCGGAAGCGATAGCGGCCCCGGATCAGCTCGACGCTCACCCGCCACCGCCCGCAGCAGTCACAGACCCACTCGGACACCTGGCGAAAATAGCTCTGACCTGGGGTTATTCGATTCGCCCGGTCGGGACGAGCGACGCGTGGGCGGACACGCCGCCCCGGCCCGCGCGGTGATCTGCCTCACGACTGTCGGCACCGTCTGATTGACTGGTCGGCGTGGACCTGCCGATCAACCCGCCGGTCGAGCCGATGCTGGCCAAGAGCGTTCCCAAGCTGCCCACCACACCCGGGGTGACCTACGAGCCCAAGTGGGACGGGTTCCGGTGCATCGTGTTCCGCGACGGCGACGAGGTCGAGTTGGCCAGCCGGGGCGGCAAGTCGATGACCCGCTACTTCCCCGAGGTGGTCGAGCAGGCACGCCGGCAGTTGCCGGAGCGGTGCGCGGTCGACGGTGAGTTGATCGTGATTCGCCGCGACGGGCCTTCCGGCCAGCCCCGGCTGGATTTCGAGCTGCTGGCCCAGCGCGTCCACCCGGCCGCGTCCCGGGTGAAGATGCTGGCCGAGACCACCCCTGCCGACTTCGTCGCGTTCGACCTGCTGGCGATCGGTGACGAGGCCCTGCTCGACAAGCCCTACCCGCGCCGCCGGGAGCGGCTGGTCGAGGCGCTGGCCGGGGTGCGTCCACCGGTGCACGTCACCCAGGTCACCACCGATCCGGACACCGCGCGTCGCTGGTTCGACGTGTTCGAGGGCGCCGGGCTGGACGGTTTGATCGTCAAGCCGGCCGACCTGCCGTACGAGCCGGGCAAGCGACTGATGTTCAAGGTCAAGCACGCCCGCACCGCGGACGCGGTGGTGGCCGGCTTCCGCTGGCACAAGTCCGGTCCGGTGGTGGGCTCGCTGCTGCTCGGCCTGTATGACGACGCCGGGGTCCTGCACCACGTGGGTGTGAGCGCGTCGTTCAGCATGGCCCGCCGCGCCGAGTTGCTCGACGAGCTGGCGCCCTATCGGGACATTGGCGGTGAGCACCCGTGGGTGCACGGCGACCACGAGCGCGGCCAACGCATCCCGGGTGGAGTGAGCCGGTGGACCGGCACGAAGAACCTGGAGTGGGAGCCGGTGCGCCCGGAGCTGGTGGTCGAGGTGGGCTACGACGCGATGGAGGGCGAACGGTTCCGGCACACCGCCCAGTTCGTTCGGTGGCGGCCGGACCGCGACCCCCGATCCTGCCGTTACGACCAGCTCGACCGGCCGATCCGCTTCGACGTCGACCAGGTGCTGCGCGGCGACCCGACGGCCACCGTGGACCGAGCCGCCACCGGCTCGGCGTAGCCTGGCCGTCGACCCGATCCCGGAGGACCACGTGACCCGCACCGCCGACCAGCCTCGGATGGCGACCAGCCGCCGGGTCCGTCGCACTCTGGCCGCCTTCGGCGTCGCCGCGCTGCTCAGCGCCGGCTGCACGCTGCCGGCGTTCGCGCCGCGCACCGAGGTGGAGGGTGCGGCCGCTCCGACCGGCACCGCACCGAACTGGCGGCCCTGCCCGGAGGTGGCCGACGAGTTGGTCGGGCGGAGCGCCCCGAACATGCGCTACGAGTGCGCCCGCATCGCGGTGCCTCGTGACTGGGGCACCGGCGGCGGGGCGAGCGCCGGTCCGGGTGCCGGGCAGACCTTCGAGATCGCCCTGCTGCGCGCCCGGTCGAGCAGGCAGCGCGACCGGGTGGGCTCGTTGGTGGTCAACCCCGGCGGCCCGGGCGGCTCCGGCGTCGACACCGCCGTCTACCTCTCCTTCGGCCCCCAGTTCGGCGGGCTGCCCACCTCGATCACCGAGCGCTTCGACATCGTCGGCTTCGACCCGCGCGGGGTTTCCCGGTCCAGCCCGGTGAAGTGCATCTCCGACTCCGACCTGGACGCCAGCTTCGGCTTCGACCCGGACCCGGCGAGCCAGTCGGCATTCGACGGCTTCGTCGGCCTCAGCCAGCGGATCGGGCGCGGCTGCGGCGATCGTTACGGCGACCAGTTGCCGCTGTTCGGCACCGAGCAGGCCGCCCGCGACATGGACGCGGTACGCGCCGCCGTGGGCGACGACAAGCTCACCTACCTGGGCTACTCGTACGGCACCCTGCTCGGTGCCACGTACGCCCAGCTCTACCCGCAGCGGGTGCGGGCGCTGGTCCTCGACGGCGCGGTCGACCCGCAGCAGCGGCTGGTCGAGGGCTCGGAGAGCCAGGCCCGCGGCTTCGAACGGGCCTTCACCAACTTCACCCGCTGGTGCGCGGCGAACGCCGGCCGGTGCCCGATCGCCCCGGACGCGCGCGCCGCGGTCACCTCCGCCATCGACAAGGCCAAGGTCTCCCCGGTACGCGGCGCGGACGGGCGGGAGGCCACCGCCGGCTGGGTGTTCTACGCCGTCATCTCCTCGCTCTACACCGAATCCGGCTGGCAGGAGCTGGCCCGGGCGATCGACAAGCTGGCCGAGGGCGACCCGAAGGACGTGTTCCGGCTCGCCGACGCGTACGCCGGCCGGGAGGACGACGGGCACTACTCGAACCTGTTCGACGCCAACCTGGCCGTCAACTGCGCCGACGAGACGGAGAAGCCGAGCCGGGAGCAGATCCGGCAGTTGCAGTCCGAGTGGCGCGGGAAATACCCGTTGTTCGGTCCGGCGTTGGCGGTCGGCATGTTGAGCTGCGTGGAGTGGCCGGGCGGGCGTGACCCGTACCCGACCGGGAAGGCGAACGGCGCGCCGCCGATCGTGGTGGTCGGCACCACCGGCGACCCGGCGACACCGTACGAGCAGACCCCGCGGCTCGCGTCGATGCTGGGCGTCGGTCGCGTGCTCACCTGGGAGGGTGAGGGGCACACCGCCTACCCGCAGACGTCCTGCATCACCAACGCGGTCGACGCCTACCTGCTGGACCTGACGGTCCCTCGGGAGGGCCTGCGCTGCCCGCCCCGCTGACCGTCGTGGCAGGCTCACCGGCATGACCGACGTGATCTACCGGGAGGCGGTCCGGGTTGACCTGCCCGCCGTCATCGCCCTGCTCGCCGACGACGTCCTGGGCAAGGCCCGCGACTTCACCCAGGTCGACGACGCGTACGAGAGGGCGTTCGCGGCCATCGACGCGGACCCGCGTAACCAGCTGATCGTGGCCGAGCAGGATGGTGAGCTGGTCGGCTGCCTGCAGATCACCTACATCCCGGGCCTGGGTCGGCACGGCGGCGAGCGATCGTTGATCGAGTCGGTCCGGGTCCGGTCCGACCGGCGTGGCCAGGGGCTGGGCCGGGACCTGATGACCTGGGCGGTCGACCAGGCCCGGCAGCGCGGCTGCGCGCTGGTGCAACTCACCACCGACAAGACCCGCACGGACGCGCACCGCTTCTACCTGGGCCTCGGCTTCGTGGCCAGCCACGAGGGCATGAAACTCGCGCTCTGACCCCGCCGACGGGGAGAGCCCGTCGGCCGCCGTCAGCCCTGTGGCTACCTCCGGCGTGCGGTGGCGGCCCAGGTCCCTGGTTGCCCGTGCGCCACTGTCGAGCTGCCCCAGAGCTGGGGCAGCGACAGGCGGCGGTGGCGGCAGGAGGGCACGAGCCCTCACACCCAGCACCCGGCCCGCACACCCCACGCCAACCGCGCGACCCATATCTGGGGCAGCTCGACAGGGAGCGAACACACCAGGGCTAGGGCGTGTGTCGACGCCCTCGGTCGAGCCGAGGCGGAGTCCAGACGGCGGCCCGTGGTCCTGGCCGGTGGCCCGCCGGCCACGGACCACGGACCACGGCCCAGGACCACGGGCCGAGGGGCAGCGTCAGCCGTCGACCAGGCGACCGTCGCGCAGGACGAGCACCCGGTCGGCGAGGTCGATCAGGGCCGGGTCGTGCGTGGCCACCAGGGCGGTCATGCCGCGGGCGTGCACCACCGCGCGCAGCAGGTCCATGATGGACCGGCCGGTCTCCGAGTCGAGCTGGCCGGTGGGCTCGTCGGCGATGAGCAGGTCCGGCTCGTTGGCCAACGCACGGGCCACCGCGACCCGCTGCTGCTGGCCGCCGGAGAGCTCGTACGGCCGCTGCGCGGCGTGCCCGCCCAGGCCGACCAGTTCCAGCAGCACCGCGACGCGCTCTTCCCGCTCCGCGGCCGGCACCTGCGCCAGCCGCAACGGCACGCCCACGTTCTCGGCGGCGGAGAGGATCGGCACCAACCCGAAGGTCTGGAACACGAACCCGACAGTGCCCCGGCGCAACCGCAGCAGCTCGGCCTCCCCGGCAGAGGTCACCTCGTGCCCGGCCACCACCACCTGACCGCTGTCCGGCCGGTCCAGCCCGCCGATCAGGTTCAGCAACGTGGTCTTGCCGGCACCGGACCGACCTCGGATGGCGACCAACTCGCCCCGGTTGGCCGTGAACGACACGTCCCGCACCGCGTGCACGGCGTGCTCACCCCGGCCGAAGGTCCGGCTGACCCCACTGACCCGGACCACCTCCTCGGGATGCGCCGAGGGCGCACCGCTGAACCCGGCCCCGCCGGTCACCACCATGTCCTGCCGGCTCATGCCCGCGTCCCCCGCTCGTCCGAGGCCCGCTCGCCGGGCCGTACCTGCACATGGTCCGGCTCCAGGTCGAGCCGGACCCGCTCCTTCAGCGAGAGCGCGTCGACGAAGGCCGCGGGCAGCTGCATCCGACCGTTGCGGTCCAGCACCGCGTACTCCTCGCTGACCAGCTCGGTGTTGCCGTCGGCGTCGGTCCGCGCGGTCCGGCGTACCTCGGAGGCGGTCCGACCGTCGCGGATCGCGACGGTCCGGCGGACCTGCGTGGCCACGGCGTGGTCGTGGGTGACGACCACGATGGTCACGCCCAGTTCCGCGTTGATGGTGCGCAGCGCCGCGAAGACCTCCGCGCCGGTCGCCTCGTCCAGCTCACCGGTCGGCTCGTCGGCGAAGAGCACCTCCGGGTCGTTGGCCACCGCCACCGCCACCGCGACCCGCTGCTGCTCGCCACCGCTGAGCTGGCCCGGCCGCCGGTCGGCGCAGTAGCCCACGCCGACCAGGTCGAGCAGTTCCCGGGCCCGCTCGCGGCGGGCCTTGCCGTTGCGCTTGCCGGCCAACTGCATGGGCAGCTCGACGTTCTCCAGCGCGTTGAGGTACGGCAGCAGGTTGCGGCCGGTCTGCTGCCAGACGAACCCGACCAACTGCCGGCGGTAGCTGAGCCGTCGTTTGGCGGACAGCGAGAGCAGGTCGTAGTCGGCCACCCGGGCGATGCCGGCGGTCGGGGTGTCCAGGCCGGAGAGGATGTTGAGCAGGGTCGACTTGCCCGACCCGGAGGCGCCGACGATCGCCACCAGCTCACCCCGGTCGATGACCAGGTCGAGCCCCTGCAGGGCGACCACCTCCACCCCCTCGGTCTTGAAGATGCGCACCAGGCCGTCGCAGACGATGTGCCCGCGTAGGCGGTCCTGCCCACCGGCCCGCTCGGCGGCACGTTGCGCGGCCCGCTGTTGCAGGGCGGCCAGGTCAGGCGCCACTGGAGTCTGGGCGGTAGCGGTCATCTCAGCTCTCCTCTCCGAGCCGAAGCACCTCTCCGAGGCGCAACCGGCGGTTGTTCAGGGCCTCGACGGCGACCGCGAAGCCGAGGGCGACCGCCCCGAGCGCGAGCACGGCGGCGACCAGGCTGGGCTCGAAAGCAACCCGGACCGGCACACCACTCGTGAACGCGGACAGGCCGAGCACCGGGTTGAGCAGCAGGGGCAGGACCGCACCGACGATCGCGCCGGTCAGCACCGACACCGCGACCAGCGGGGTCAACTCGACAAGCAGCAGCCCACGCCACTGCCGGCGGGACAGGCCGAGGGTGCGCAACCGGGACAGCACCTGACCCCGGGCGCGCGCACCGGCCAGCACGGTGAACGCGATGGCCAACAGCCCGAGCAGGGTGCCGCCGGCGGCCCCGGCCACGAACCCGAAGGCCAGCACCCCGTTAGCCCCGCCCTCTTCGAGCGCGCGCCGGACTTCTGCCCGGGTGTCGACGGTGACCCCGATCAGCCGTGCCCGACCGGTGACCGCGCCACCCTGCTGGAAGCGTTCCTGCCCCTGGTCGCCGGCGACGCGCAGCGCCTCCGCGTCCAGCGGACCCCCGGCGACCAACAGGCTGGTCGGCGCGGGTGTGGTGTTGCGCTCCGGCAGGGCCTGCCAGGGCAGGATCACGAACCGGCTGGTGTTCGCCGACAGCAGCGGGAACGCCTCCTCGGTGCCGGCCACCCGGAACTCGTACCGCTGGCCCTGTACCAAGATGAAGGCGGAGTCGGCCAGCCCGGCCTTGGTCAGGTCGGCGGCTACCGCCGGTGAGACGATCGCCGGCAGCGGACCCGGGCCGGGCCGGGCGCTGAGCAGCGCGGCCGGAACCGGCTGCTCCACATGCGATTCGCGGGCCACCGTGTTCATCCCCGGGCCGTCGACAAGCAGCACGTTCGTCTGCCCGGCCCCAGCGTCGGTGCCGACCTCGTCGGCCGCCAGCCGCTCATCTCCCTGGAACAGCACCCCGGTGACGGCCCGGACTCCCGGCATACGTCCCAGCTCGTCGATGGTGTCGGGGGCGAAGCGCTCCCCGCGGATCACCGCGTCGGCGGGCACGATCTGCGCGGCGGCCCGCTCCCGGCTCGCGTCGACGCCGGCGGCCACGACCGCGCAGAACGCCGCGGTGCCGATCGCCAGCACCACCACGACCAGCGGGGCGGCGACCGCCGCGCGGCCGGCGCGGGCCGTGCCGAGGAACGCCACGCTGCCGCGGGTGCGCGCGGCCAGCCGGCTGACCAGCAACAACGGCCAGGGGTACGCCCGCAGCGCCAGCACCGCCGCCGCGACCGCGAGGAGCACCGGCACCGACACGAGCAGTGGGTCCACCTCGCCGAGAGTCAGGCCCCGTCGACGCAGCAGCACCGCGGCGAGCCCGGCCAGGAAGAGCAGGGAGACCTCGACGGTGAGCCGACGGGCCGACGGGCGCACCCGGATCAGGTCCCGGCGTGCCGCCCCGCCAGCCGGTACGGCCAGCGTCGCCAACGGCAGCGCCAGCGTGACCAGCACGGTCACCGCGATGACGTACGGCGTGGTCGGATCCGGGGCACCGGGGAACAGGGTGCCCAGCCACCAGCCCAGCACGGCGGCGATCGGCACCACCAGCACCGACTCGGCGAGGCTACGCCGGGCGCCGGCGGTGGCCCCGCCCCCACGGGCGCGCAGCAGCGCGAACTCCGAACGACGCCGTCGGGTGGCGAGACTGGCCGCGAGCACGATGAGCCCCGCCAGGGTGGCCAGCACACCGGCCGCGATCACCGCCAGCAGGGTCCGGACGGCATCGATCTGGGCGGCGAACGCGCGCAACGGAACGTCGACGCCCTGGGTCAACGTGAGGTCAGTCGGACGGTTGCGCTGCATCACCTGCAGGCCGTCGATCAGCTGGTCCAGCTCGCGGGTGTCGATCCGGTCGACGCCCAGCCGGTAACGCCAGTTGGACTGGATCGGCCAACCCTCGGCGGCCCGCTTGTTGAGGGGCGACTGCGCGACGACGCCGACGATGACGAACGGCTGGCCATCACCCTGTGGTTCGATGATCCGCAGCAGCTGTGGCAGCCCGTCCCAGATGCCGTTGGCGCGGTCGACGGGGCGGAACAGCCCGGTCACCACCAGCGGGGCACCGTCGATGAGCCTGCCCTTGTCATCGGTGTTGCCGATGCGCAGTTGGCTGCCGGCGCGCAGGTTGAGCTTGCGGGCCACGTCGACGTCGAGCGCCACCTCGATCGGCCGTTCGGGAACGTACGTCTCGCTCGGCCACGTCCCGTCGACGAGGGTGCTCGCGTCCTGCACGCCGGGCATCGCCCGGAGTCCCAGGTCGACGAGCAGGTTGCCGGCCGCCAGGTCCGGTCCGACCACGCGGGCCGCCGCGGTCTCGACGCTGTACCACCGCTCGTCCACGGCCGAGCGCACCTGCGGCGGCATCTCCGCGGCCAGGGCGTCGAACCGTTCGGCGGCGTCACCCATCGCCGTCCGCCGCGACGTCGCGGGCGCCACGCTTGTGCTGTACGAGAGGTCCCGGCGCGCGGCCGGCTCGCTGTTGAGTTGCGCTCGCAGCCCCTGTTCGGCGAGCCGGTTGACCAGCCGGGGCACTCCGCTGATCAGCAGCGTGACCACCAGGGTCAGCACCGCCAGCAGCAGGAACTGCCCCCCGTACGTCCGGACCCGCCGGACGGCCGCCCCGACGCTCATCGTTCTCCCCCGATTCGCAGCTGCACCGCCGCCACCCGCTGACGGATGCCGGTGGCGATGAACGCGCTGAAGGCGAGCGCCGCCAGCAGCAGACCGACCGCGGTCAGGCCGATCGGCACCCAGGGCAGCGCGAACGCCGCCGGCGGTGTCGGTCGACCGGCGGCCGGGGTGAGGATGACAAGTGGGGCCATCGTCGCGCCGACCGCGGTGCCGAGTAACAACCCGACCCCCACGCCGATGCCGGCGAGGAACGTCTGTTCGGCCAGCAGCGCCCGGGCCATCAGCCGGGGCGTCGCTCCGAGGGTGTGCAGGACCGCGAACTCGCCGAGCCGACGCCGGGCGGTGGCCCACACGTCCACGATCAGGCCGACGAGGGCGAGCAGCACCGCGCCGAGCGCGGCGGCGAGCATTCCGGTACGCGAGCCGCGCCAGTACGGGTCGTCGGCGGCCGCCTCGATCACCGCCTCCCGGTTGAGCACGGTGACGCGCGGGAGTTCGCTGGCTGCCTGGGCGGCGGCCGTCGCGTCGGCGGCACCGAGCCACCATTCCGGTACGGGGCGTACGGTCCCGTCGATTCGGATCAGCGCGTCGACCGCCGCGGGCAGGTCCAGCAGCACGCCGGCCGCTGTGGCGGTCGTCGGCACGGCGCTCAACTCGCCGACCAGGCGCACCGGCACCGTCACCCCGGAGAGCGTGAGGTCGACGGTGTCGCCGACGCTCAGGCTCAGGGCCTCGCGTACCTGGGGGGTCATCAGCACCGGAGCGGGCTTGCTCTTCCCGCCCGCCACGATGGAGAACCGGGTGGGCGGCTGGTACGCGAACTGCCCACCGGGAATCACCTCCACGGCGTGGACCGAGGCGAACCCGGCCCCGGTGGTCTGCACCGGCGCGGGATTCACGCCGGGGGCCGTCAGCACCCAGTCACCGCTCAGTTCGGTGGGTCGGGCCGTGCCGTCGGCGTTCACCACCGCCAACCCGTCCAACTGGAGGCGGTAGGCGTTGCCGGCCTCCAGCCCCCCGTCGGCTTCGAACCCGGCCAGCCGCAGCCGCGCCCCGCCCACGTCGGGCAGTTGCACGGAGAAGCGGGTGGCCCGGCCGTCACCGTCGGCGTCGACCGCCGGCAGCCGCAGGGCCAGGCCGTCGGAGCTGGTGACCAGCAGCGTCACCGCGATCTTCAGCGACCGGTCCGCGCTACTCACCGGGGTACGGACCGTGCCGGTGATCGCGCGCGCCCCGGCGGGCAGTTCGACGCCGGCGGGGGCACCGCGCTCATCGATCATGCGCTGGTACTGCTCCGACGCCGATCCGTCGCCGAGGCGGTCGGCGAGCCGGACGACGCCCGGGGCACTGGCCGGGTCGACGCCGATCACGGTCGCCGGCAGTTTCTGCCGCCCGACCCGTACCTCGTCCCGCCACGCCGGCAGCACCCGGTCCACGCTCGGCAGCGCGGCGAGTTGACCGACCCGGTTGGGCGGGGCGGCGCCGGCCCGTTCGGTGACCCGGACGTCGGCGCCGACCGTGTGGCCGGCCTGCTCGACCTGGGACCGCTCGCCGGTGCTGATCAGGGACCAGGCCAGGGTGCTGCCCCCGACGGCGAGGGCGAGCAGCAGGACCGGGCCGGCGTGGGGACGCCGGCCGGCCTGCCACATGCCGAACATGGTGGCGGTCCAGGGACGTCGGTCGACGAAGCGCTCCGCGAACCGGGTGAGCGGCGGGAGCACCCGCAGCGCCAGCACCGCACCGGCCAGCACGCCGAGCGTCGGCGCGGCGACCAGCAGCGGGTCGAGACCGAGCCGGCCGCCCGACCCGGCCAGCGGGGAGGCGTACCGGCGCAGCTGCACCCAGGCGAGCACGGCGAGCGCCACCAGCACCAGGTCGACGCTGGCGCGTTGGACGCTCGCCGCCCGGTTCGGCCGGGATCGGGCCGCCATGTCGGCGACGTACGTACCGGCGCCGCGCAGCGTCGGAAGGACCATGGCGACGAGGCAACCCGCCGCGGTGGCCGCTGCCGCCGCCCAGACCAGTGTGGTGTTGCCGCCGGCGGTGGAGAGGTCACCCGACCCGCCGGGTCGGACGTACCGCAGGGCCTCACCGGCGATCAGCGGACCGAGCACGGCGGCCGGGGCGACCACCAGGGTCGCCTCACGGGCGGCCAGGCCGGCCAGTTGCCGCCGGGCGGCGCCGCGGGCGCGCAGCAGCGCGGTCTGTGGGCGGCGGTCCTCGTGCAGCAGCGCGGCGACCAACACCAGCGCGTACCCACCGAGCACCAGGATGAGCAGCAGCGGGGTGGCCAGCGACGAGCGACCCACCAGGTCGGCGCGGGCGATCCGGTCCAGCAACTGCGGCATCTTCGTCAACGCCTGCCCGGAGCTGCCCAGTTGGGCGGCCTCGGGTGCGGTCGAGATCGCTTCGGTGAGGGCTTTCCGAACGGCGGGCAGGTCGGCGGTGTCGACACCACCGAGGTCCGGTTGGGCCAGCCAGGACGCCGACACCGAGCCCGGGAAGGTGGCCGCGAAATCGGCCGGGTCGAGCGTGAACGGCCCGTACGAGGTGCCGGAACCGGCGCTGCCCGCCCCCACGCCGGGTGCCAGCAGCCAGTACGCGTCCGTCGGGTCGCGGGGCCGCCAGGTGCCGGCGAGCACCAATTCTCCCCGTCGTTCGGTGGCCCGGTCACGCACCGGGACGCGTTCGCCGATGGTCAGGCCGAGGGCGCCGGCGACCCGCTCGGGCAGGCTCACCTGGACGGGGTTCGCCCCGGGGCGCGGCCAGGCTCCGCTGGTCAGCTCCGCGTGGCCGGCAAGGTCGGGGAGTGTGGCCAGGCTCGCGAAGACCGGTTCGTCGGCCGTACGCGGAATCTGCCCGAGGTCGCCGGTCAGTTCCCGGCCGGTGCCGTAGCGGGCGGCGGTGACGCTGACCGGGGCACCGCCGAGCCCGGTGGCGAACTCGGCTCGGACCGCCTTGTCGCGGCTTGCGAACTCGGCCGCGTCCCGCCCACCCGAGCCACTGACCAGCAGGCCGCGCTCCTCGGCGGGCGAGGCGGCGATCAGGGCCCGCTGCCCGGCGTCCACCGCCCGACGGTTGTAGTCGGACAGTCCAGTGACCAACGCGACGGCGACGAGGGCAGCGATCACCGCCGCGACCAGCAACCCTCGTGCCTCGCGGGCCCGCCTCCACACCAGCTTCATCCGACGCCTCCCCTGGCCCTGGTGGGCCGACGACCATCAAGACAGGCCACCCACCGGGAAAGGTTCGCGCCCGTTACATGATCGTTATTACGAGAAGGGTCAGCTCAGGCCGACCAGCGCGCCCGAGCGCCTAACTGCCGTACCTCACGGGGTTTCCTCCTCGACCCACTCCAGCAGGTCGCCGGGCTGGCAGTCGAGCACTCGGCACATCGCTTCGAGGGTGCTGAAGCGGACCGCCTTGGCGCGGCCGTTCTTCAGCACCGCCACGTTGGCTGGTGTGAGCCCGACGCGCTCGGCGAACTCTCCGACGCTCATCTTGCGCTTGGCCAACTCCACGTCGATGCGGACGACGATGGGCATCAGATCACCGCTTCCATGTCGGTGCGCAGCGTGGTGGCCTGCCGCAGCAGCGCCCGCATCACCACCATGAGGAGCCCCAGCACTGTGACACCCATCGTCAGCAGGAACAGCAGGATCGGAGCGCCCGGGTCGTCCGCGTTGAAGCCGACGTAGAGGAAGACACCCACGAGCACCAGCCACCCCGCGCCGACGGCCCAGACGATCAGGTCGACCCACTTCAGGGAGGCTTCGGTGAAGATGCGGTCGTTCTTGACCATGTTGAGCAACTGCCACGTCGACACGATCACCACCTGGACGCACAGCACCCAGAACACCGTCACGGCGGTCAACGGCCACCGGAGGTAGGCGTGCTCCGGTGACTCCTGGGCCATGTGCGCGAACTGCCCCGGCAGCGAGAACGTCTGGAACCCGATCAGGACCACGAACAGGACCCCGAGTACGACTCTGAGAGCGGCTACCGCTCGATGCTCCGTCACCATGCATCGAGTTTCGCTCGCTACCTATCGAAAGTCAATCGGTCGCTCGCACGCCGACTCCCGCTCACGGCAGCGTCGACCCCGGCTCCGGCCTCGCCTTCTGGGGGTAGATCGTCTCGTGCCGGGCCAGCATGGCGACGAATTCGCCGATCTTGCGCTCGCGGGTCTGTGCCCGCTTGACGGCATTGAGACGGTGGATGAGGGCGAACCGGTTGGTCTTGGTGAGCACGTCGAACATGGCCTGGGCGGCCGGCTCGGCGGCGATGGCGGCGAGGAGGTCGGCCGGCACCTCCGCCTCCGACGGCGGGGCGTACGCGGCCACCCACCGCCCGTCCGACTTCGCGGCTTCCACCGCGGCGCGACCAGCGGGCAACATCCGCCCCTGCTCCTCCAGCCGGGCGACGTGGCCGACGTTGCGCTGGGACCACGAACTGCGGGGCCGACGCGGGGTGAACCGGATCCAGGACGACTCCTCGTCCCGCTTACGGGCCTGCCCGTCGATCCAGCCGACGCACAGGGCCTCGTCGACCGCCTGCTGCCAGGTAAGCGTCGTGACCGTGCCACCCTTCTTCGTCAGGGCGAGCCAGACGCCGGGCGACGTGCCGTGGTTGGCCGCCAACCACGCGCGTAGGGCATCGGCGTCCGCGACGACCAACTCATCCAGCTCGGCACTCGTCATGCCGGCAGGCTATTCCCCGGGTCCGACAGCCGGTGACCTCCGTGGGAGGCGATCAACGCGTCCACGACCGCCGCGGCGTCGGCGTCTGCCACGTCCGCTGGGTACTCCGGCAGCAGGTCGTCCCAGATGACCAGCCACGACCCGTACAACTGCGCCTGCCCCTCGGGCCGAGCGAAGAACCAGACGTGCAGGTGAGCGCCGCCATCTCCGACGCGGTAGAGGTGAGCCCGCGAGATGTGCGGCAGCGCCTGTATGTGGCGGACGATCCGAGTGCTCAACAGCCCGAGTTCGGAGGCCATCTCGTCGGGGAGATCCGCCATGTCGTAGTGGTCGCGCGGCAACAGCATGAGCACCAGCGGGACGCCCACGCGCGGGACCCGGATCAACCGCCAACGCTCGTTGAACCAGATCCCCTCGTCCCGATTGCGGCAGGTGTCGCAGGTCGACGGATCCTCGCCGTGCCGCGCCGGCTCCGGGAGCACCGGCGGCCGCAGCGGCGCCACTCGAAGTCCGTCCGGGTCGAACGGGCTGATCTCCCACCCGGTCATGCGGGCCAGGGGAAGGCGGCGCTCGTCGTCAGCGGCGGTGACCGCGTGGTCGTAGAACTCGTCCGGTCGCAAGGCCATGTGACACAGACTAGTAGAACAAGATCCACAATGGCCGCCGGCAGGTCGACACCGAGCGGCAGAAGGCCGGGGCCCCGCCGCACAACCCCAGTCACCTTCCCGCCCGGTGAGGGCAAATTCGTCTGGCATCAGACGATCTGACGTCGTACGATCAGACGGTGAAGACCCTTCCTCCCCCCGAGCCGTGGACGGCTGCCCTTCCCGAGGCGACACCGCCACCCGACATGGCGATCTATCAACTCCCCACCGGCACCTACGAGACGCGAGCGGCATTTGCCCTTCGCGGTGGCTCGTTTCGTGACAAGCGGCAGTTCGTCGCCACCGCCATCCTCGTGCGGCACCCGAAGGGCGACTTCCTCATCGACGCCGGCTTCGGGGCCAACGTCGCCGCGCACGTCGCCATGCAGCCGCGGTTCGCCCGCGCCCCCTTCCAGAGCACCCGGACGGTGCGCGAGCAGCTCGACGACAGCGGTTACGACCGCACCAGGCTCACGGGGGTCTTCCTGACCCACGCGCACTGGGACCACGCCAGCGGTCTGGACTCGCTCGACCTCCCGATCTGGATGAACAGGGGCGAGCTTGCGTACGCCGCCAGCGACGGCGACGGAAAGGTCTACCGCGCCGTCTCGCCCGGCCACGAGATCCGCGAATACTCCTTCGACGGCCCCGCTCACCTCGGCTTCTCCGCGAGCTTCGACGTCCACGGCGACGGATCACTCGTGCTGGCGCTGGCCGGCGGCCACACGACGGGGTCGGTGGTCGCGTTCGTGACCCTCCCGTCCGGGCAGCGCTACGCGTTCATCGGCGACCTGACCTGGCAACTGGACGGAGTCCACCAGCTGGTGGAGCGCCCCTGGCTGCTACGTGCCCTCGCAGACAGCGACGCCGAACAGGTGCGACAGGGCATCCTGCGATCGGCCGCCCTGACCGAGCTGATGCAGGTCGTCCCCGCCCACGACGGTCGCGCCTACCAGGGAATCCCGCTGCTGTTGGATGCGCCGCGATGACCGCTGGACCGGCGCCGTCGCTCGACTCCGAGATCACCTGGCTGTTGCACCGCGCCGCCCAACGGATGCACGTGGTGACCGGCGAACAGGCCGAGAGGCACGGCCTGCACCTGCGGGACTACATCGTGTTGAGCGCGCTCGACAAGACGCCCGGGCTGACCCAGGTCGAGCTGGCCAGGACGCTCGGGCTCGACAAGACCACCCTGATGACCCAACTCGACCGCCTCGAACAGAAGAATCTCGTCGTACGCCACTCAGATCCCCGCGACCGCCGGCTGCGCATTTCGGCGATCACCACAGTTGGCGAGGAGGTACGGGCGCAGGTCGCCCACGCCAGCGAGGAGGCGGAGCGGAACGCGATGGCCGGTTTCAGCCAGGCCGAGATCGACACGTTCCGCCGAATGCTGTTCGCGATCATCGGCACGGCGGTGGACCCGGGGTCCTGCCTCTGACTGTTCGGCTGTCACGACGGGTGTCGATCCGGACATGGAGTAGACGTGAGCTCCGGGACTGAACACGAGGAACGCTTCCGACGCGTCTACGCGGTCAACTTCGAACCACTGCTGGCGTACGCGATGCGGCGCGTCGAGCAGCCGGAGGACGCCGCCGACATCGTCGCCGAGACCTTTCTCGTCGCCTGGCGGCGCAGCCGCGAGATGCCGGCGGACGCCGAGGCTCGATTGTGGCTGCACGGCGTGGCCCGGCGGGTGCTGGCCAATCACCACCGCGGCGGGGCCCGCCGGGGACGGCTGGGCGATCGTCTGCGGCAACGGTTCCGGAACGCCCTCGCCGTCGACCCCGGCAGCGAGGTGCCCGAGCGGCTCACCGTCCGGGCCGCGCTGGCCCGGCTCAACGAGATGGATCGGGAGGTGCTGATGCTGACCTTCTGGGAGGGGCTGGAGCCGCGCGAGATCGCCGCGGTTCTCCAGGTGAGCCCGGCCGCCGTCCGGACCCGACTGTCCCGTGCCCGAGCCCGGTTACGAGACATCGTCGGTGACGACCTCGGACCACGCGGACATGTACCCGACGTCATGGCCGTACGCGCCCCCGAGGAGGGCAGATGACCGACGAACAGCTCGACCGGAGGGTCCGCGACGCCGACCCGTACCGACCCGAGGTCGTCGCGCGCCTCGACGGGGCCGCACAGGACCTCCTGGAGGAGATCATGTCCACGCCGATCCTGGAATCCGTTCCCGAGCCACCGGGCCGGCGCCCCCGACCGCGCCGCCGCGTGCTGGGCGGCCTCGCCACGGCGGGCGTCGCTGCCGCCGTCCTCGCCGTCGCCTTCGGCATCGCAATGGTGAAGCCCGATCAGCCAGCGGCGTCCCCGGAAACGCCGTCGACCGCCGCGACTCCGGGAACGACCTCCTACTCGGCGATGGTGCTCAAGGCAGCCGAGGAGAACCCGCGGCTGCTGATCGACCAACCCGGCTGGAAGGCAACCGACGTCGACGGGTTCGCCAAGCGGGAAGGCAGCATCACCTACCGCAACGGCGGGCGACTCATCAGGATGAGCTGGTACGAGGCCAGCGAGTACGACGGGCGCTACAAGGACCGGCTCCAGGTCAGCAAGCCGGAGTCGGTGCAGGTCGACCGCTGGCCCGGCGACCTGTTCCGATACAACGAGCGCGAGTTCGAGGTCATTCTCCAGCCTCGCGACGGGTCGATGGTCGAGGTGCGCACCGCGAGCGCCTACACCCGCGCCGATTTCGACCGGGTGCTCGCCAGCGTGGTCCGCGTCGACGCCCGCACCTGGCTGGCCGCCCTCCCGGCGGAGATCGTGACGCCGGAGCGGGTGGACGAGCGGGCGGCAGCGGTGCTCGCCGACGTGCCACTCCCGCCGGGCTTCGACCCCGCCACGCTGAACGTCGAAGGCGTCAACGACGCCTACCAATTCGGCGTCCAGGTACTCGGCCCGGTCGGCTGCGCGTGGATCACCGAATGGACGCGGGCGAAGAAGAGCAACGACGACGCCGCTCTCCGACGCGCGGCCGACGCGTTGCGCGGCAGCCACAACTGGAAGGTGCTCCAGCAGATGGACCCCGAGGGTGACTGGCCAAAGGGGTTCTGGGAGACCGCGGACAGGGTTGCCTCAGGTGACCCGGTCCATCCCAAGATGTTCAACCCCTGCGACCCAGAGCAGTAGCGGACCGTCGTGCTGCCCGGGGACGACGAGGTGTCGCCTCCGGGCAGCCCGGCATCCAACCGCTCAGGCGCTCTCCTCCGGGGAGCGCTTGGCGCGGCTGGGCTGAACCCGCTTGGGTTCGCCGGGCATCTTCGGGTGGTCCGGCGGGTACGGCAGGTCGCCCTGGCCGGCGGCGGCGTCGCGGTCGGCCCACTCCAGCAGCGGGGTGATGTCCCACGGTGCGTCGTCGATGCCGGCGTGCGGGTCACCGCGCTCGGCGAGCCGGGCCGGCACGGTGCGCAGGTCGAAGTCGTCCGGGTCGACGTCGGGCAGCTCGTCCCAGGTGACCGGGGTCGAGACGGTCGCCCGCGCGTTGGCCCGCAGCGAGTACGCGCAGGCGATCGTGCGGTCGCGCGCCATCTGGTTGAAGTCGACGAAGACGCGGGTGCCGCGCTCCTCCTTCCACCAGGCGGTGGTGACCAGGTCGGGGTGGCGGCGCTCCACCTCCCGGGCCAGCGCGATGGTGGCCCGCCGCACCTCGGTGAACGTCCAGCGGGGCTGGATGCGCAGGTAGACGTGCACGCCCCGGCCGCCGGAGGTCTTCGGCCAGCCGGTCGCGCCCAGCTCGTCGAGGAGCGCGCGGACCTCGCCGGCGGCCCGCGCCGCGTCGGCGAAGTCGGTGCCGGGCTGCGGGTCCAGGTCGATGCGCAGCTCGTCGGGGCGGTCGACGTCGGCGGCCCGCACCGGCCAGGGGTGGAAGACGATGGTGCCCATCTGCGCCGCCCAGGCCACGTGCGCCAGGTCGGCCGGGCAGAGCTCGGCCGCGGTCCGACCGCTCGGGAAGGTGATCTGCGCGGTCGTCACCCAGGGTGGCACCCCGCGGGTGGGCACCCGCTTCTGGAAGAAGGCCTCGCCCTCGACGCCCTCGGGGAAGCGTTGCAGGGTGGTCGGCCGGTCCCGCAGGGCGCGCATGATCCCGTCGCCGACCGCGAGGTAGTAGTGGAAGACGTCAGCCTTGGTGAACCCCCGCTGCGGGAAGATCACCCGATCCGGACTGCTCAGCCGGACGGTGTGCCCGGCCACCTCGACCTCGACGGCCGCAGCCTTGGTGCCACCCATCCCGCGACCCTATGCCACACCCCCGACGTTCGACGTACCGTGGAAGGGTGAGTCTTGACGACAACGAGCTGCCCCGTACCGACGAAGAGTGGCGGGTCCGACTGACCCCCGAGGAGTTCCACGTTCTGCGGGAGGCCGGCACCGAACGCCCGTGGACCGGCGAGTACGTGGACACGAAGACCCAGGGGGTCTACCACTGTCGCGCCTGCGGGCTGGAGCTGTTCTCCAGCGACACCAAGTTCGACTCGCACTGCGGCTGGCCGAGCTTCGACGACGCCATCCCGGGCCGGGTCAAGGAAATCGAGGACCGCACCCTCGGCATGGCCCGTACGGAGATCCGCTGCGCCCGCTGCGACAGTCACCTTGGGCACGTCTTCCACGGCGAGGGCTTCACCCCGAAGGACACCCGGCACTGCGTCAACTCGGTCTCCATCAAGCTGGAACCCCAGTGACACGGGTGTTCAGGGCGTAACCGCGCTCAGGGCGTACCCCTGAGCAGGTCGACCTCGGCGGCCCGGGACTGCTCGATGCGCCGGGCCAGGTCACGGACCCGCTCGTTGCGGCCGACGCCGACCTGGGATCGGGCCAGGTCGGCCGCCGATCGCTGGTGGTCGGCGAGCACCTCGCGCAACACCTGGTCGACGTCCGCGTCCGGCGCGGTCCGCAGCCGGTCGAGTGCGGCGTCGTCGCCGTGCCCGTGGTGGTGGTGTGCGGCCGCGCTGGCGCCCGGCCCGGCGGTGGGCAACCAGCCGCGCATCGCCGCCAACTCGTCGGCCTCGGTCGACTCGATGGCGGCGGCCAGGGTGCGCAGCGCCTCGTCGCGCACCCGGTCCCGGGCCAGCCGGACGATCTGCAGGGTGCGCTCACTGTGCCCGACCATGGTGCTCAGGAACACCACGTCGACCCCGCTCATCGCATCCCCGTCGGCCGAGGGCCCGACCGCCGAGGGCCCGGCCGCCGCGTCCCCGGCCGCCGACGAGCCGGCCGGGGACGCGGGGGCCGGCTGCGGCAGGGCCGACGGGTTCGACGTGGGCGGTCCGGCGCAGGCTCCGCTGAGCAGCAGAGCGGCAACGAGGGACGCCAGCGGGGTACGGCGGGGCATGCCGGTTGCTCCGTTCACGCGAGGGCGGCGACACGGGTGCGACCTGGGGCCGCACCCGTGCGGTCAGACCTGGAGCCAGAGCGCCGGTACGTTCGGCGGCTCCCAGCCGGGGATCGCGGTGTGCGCCTGCCGGCAGCGGTACGTCGTTCCGCCGTAGGTGACCTGGTCGCCGACCTGGTACGCCCGACCCGTCGTCCACGTGCCGCCCTGCGCGGGTGGGGTGGTCGGCGTGGTGGTCGGGGTGGGCCGGGGGGTGGGTGAGGTGGTGGGGGTGGGGGTCGGGTTCGACCCTCCGCCGCCGATCTGCACGTCGATGCAGGAGTAGAAGGCGTTCGCCGTGTCGGAGATGTTCCACACCGCGAGGATCTTCTGCCGGCCGGTGAAGCCGCCGAGACTGACGTTGTGCGACACCGTGGCGCCCGGCTGCTGGCCGTTGCCGTTGACCACGCCGACCCGGGTGTTGCCGATCCAGTACTCCCAGTTGCTGGTGGCGTGCCGGGCGGTGTTGACCCAGGTGAAGGTCAGCGAGCTGCCCACCGAGGTGGCCGGCCAGCCCCGGCTGTCGTCGTTGAGGACGGCGAACTGGGCGATTCCGGCATTGCAGCTGCGGAGGCCCTTGGGCCCTTCGACGCTCTGCGGTTCGTACTTGATCTGCCCGCAGTCGGGCACCCGGCCCTGCGCGCAGAGCGCCTGCCGGCTCGGCGGGGCGGAGACGTAGCCGTGCGCCTGCGCGGGGGCGGCGACGGTGAGGGTGGCGGCGACGGCGCCCGCCGCCACCAGCGGGACGGTGATTCTTCGACGCATCGGGGCAGCTCCTTCTCCAGGTCCGGTGAGGTGCCCCCAAGGTAATTTAAACATTGTTAACAGTAAAGACTTCCATCGATAAATCCATCGATGGCGGCAGTTTTCCTCTCAGAGCCGGAGCAGGCCGCCCCGGTCGTCGACCTGGTCGGCCGACTCGTCGTCCAACCAGACGCCGCCGGTGCCGAGGTAACGGAACCGGTACTCCCCCGGGGGCAGCTTCACGGTCACCGTCCTGGTGCCGTCGCGGCGGGCCACCAACTCGTGCCGACCCGGCTGCCAGCCGTTGAAGGAGCCGACGACGCTCACCGGGCCGGGCGGGACATCGCGGGGCAGGCAGAAGGTGACCCGGGTCTGGTTGCCGAAGAGCTTGTTGCGCTTGATCACGGTGATCCTCCGGGGTTGCGGCGGTTCACCCGGCACAACGGGCAACACGCCGACGCCGACACGCCGCTGGCGTGGTCAGACATCGACGTTCCGCCCCACGTCGCGACAACCTGGGGAATTCTGTAGGCACTTGTCCTTTTAACGGAGGTTTTCGGTGGCAACCTGCGAGGTCTGCGGCAACGACTACTGGATGGCGTTCGAGGTGCACACCGTCAGCGGCGACGTGCACACCTTCGACTCGTTCGAGTGCGCGATCCACCGCATGGCACCGATCTGCGAGCACTGCCAGGTCAAGATCGTCGGGCATGGTGTCGAGGTCAACGGCCGCTTCTTCTGCTGCGCACACTGCGCCCGCGCGGTCGAGGGCGCGGTGGGCGCCGAGATCCGCGACGCCGTCGGCGCCCGCCCGGCCTGACCGCACCCACACCGCTGAACCCGCCCGACCTACCATCGGCGGATGCCCCAACAGACCACCGAGCTGCGAACGGCCTCCTTCGCCGACCTGAACGCCCGCACCTTCCACGACCTGCTCAAGCTGCGCATCGACGTGTTCGTGGTGGAGCAGAACTGCCCGTACCCGGAACTCGACGGGCGCGACGTCGAACCGGGCACCCGGCACCTCTGGCTCACCGACGGGGGCGCTCCGCTGGCGTACCTGCGGATCCTGGCCGACCCGGACGGCGTCGCCCGGATCGGTCGGGTGGTGGTGGCCCCGACAGCGCGCGGCGGTGGGCACGCCGGCCGGCTGATGACGGCGGCGCTGGAGGTGATCGGCAACCGGCCCTGCGTGCTGGACGCCCAGTCGCACCTGGTCGCGCTCTACCGCCGGCACGGCTTCGCGGTGAGCGGCCCGGAGTACGTCGAGGACGGCATCCCGCACACGCCGATGCGGCGCGATGCCATTGACGCCTGACTATCCACCTGGCATGGTGCCGGGTAGAGCCATCGCGGGAGCCAGCGATGCGGCACGGGAGTGGGCAACTCCCGGCGATCCGGGTGTCGACGTCCGACCTCATCCCCCCGGGGGCTCCATGTCCACTCTCACCCGATCACGACGCGTGCTCTGGCTCTTCGCCATCGCGGCGACCATCACGCTCCTCTCGACGACCGCACTGACCACCATGCGGGCCGAGTCCGCCTCGGCGCACGGTTCGGTCGTCGACCCGGCCTCGCGTAACTACGGCTGCTGGCAACGTTGGGGCAGCGACTTCCAGAACCCGCGGATGGCCACCGAGGACCCGATGTGCTGGCAGGCCTGGCAGGCCGACCCCGCCGCCATGTGGAACTGGAACGGCCTGTACCGCGAGGGTGTGGGGGGCAACCACCAGGCCGCCGTCCCCGACGGCCAACTCTGCAGCGGCGGACGCACCCAGAGCCCCCGCTACAACGCGCTGGACACCATCGGCGCCTGGAAGACCACAGCGGTGTCGAACAACTTCCGGCTCCGCTTCGTCGACCAGGCCCGGCACGGCGCCGACTACATCCGGGTGTACGTGACCAAGCAGGGCTTCAACGCGGCCACCCAACCACTCGGCTGGGGCAACCTGGAGTTGGCGGGCCAGATCGGCAACACCCCCGCCTCCCAGTGGAGCCCGGACCCCAGTGGTGTCTCGATCCAGATCCCGGTGAGCGCGCCGGGCCGCACCGGACGGCACATCGTCTACACCGTCTGGCAGGCCAGCCACCTGGACCAGTCGTACTACCTGTGCAGTGACGTCGACTTCGGCGGCGGATCGACCACCCCGCCCACCGACCCGCCGTCGACGACCCCGCCGCCCACCGACCCGCCGCCGACCACCCCGCCGCCGGCTGGGGCCTGCACGGCGACGTACCAGGTCACCGGTCAGTGGTCCGGTGGCTTCCAGGCCGACGTGAAGGTGACCGCCGGCGGTTCACCCACCAAGGGCTGGTCGGTGAGCTGGAACTACGGCAACGGCCAGCAGGTCACCTCGTCGTGGAACGCGACGGTCAGCACCAGCGGCACGCTTGTCACCGCACGTAGCACCAACAACAACGGCAACCTCGCCGCCGGAGCGAGCACCACGTTCGGTTTCCTCGGCTCGTGGAACGGCAGCAACCCGGTTCCGCTGGTCTCCTGTACGACGACCAGTTGATCCCCGTCCGGCGCCGCACCCGGGCGGGGGTGCGGCGCCGGCCGGCGGGTGTCAGACCAGGCAGTTGACGATCTCGGCTACCGAGCGGCGGCGCCCGGTGTAGAACGGCACCTCCTCGCGGACGTGCCGGCGGGCGCCGGAGGCGCGCAGGTCCCGCATCAGATCGACGATCCGGTGCAGTTCGTCGGCCTCGAAGGCGAGCATCCACTCGTAGTCGCCGAGCGCGAACGAGGCGACCGTGTTGGCCCGCACGTCCGGGTAGCCGCGGGCCATCTTCCCGTGCTCGGCCAGCATCTCGCGTCGCTCGGCGTCGGGCAGCAGGTACCACTCGTAGGAGCGGACGAACGGGTACACACAGATGTAGGGGCGGGCCTCCTCGCCGGCCAGGAACGCCGGGATGTGGCTCTTGTTGAACTCCGCCGGCCGGTGCAGCGCCATCTGCGACCACACCGGAGTCAGCGCCCGGCCCAGGGTGGTGCGGCGGAACCGCAGGTACGCGTCCTGGAGCGCGTCAGGGGACGCGGAGTGCCACCAGATCATCACGTCCGCGTCGGCGCGCAGCCCGGAGACGTCGTAGACGCCTCGGACCACGACGTCCTTGCCGGCCAACTCGTCGAAGAGGGACACGACCTCGCTCGTGACGTTGTCCCGCAGCGACGGCAGCGGGGAGCTGGCCCGGAACACCGACCACATGGTGTAGCGGATGCTGTCGTTCAGCTCCCGCAACCGGGCCGCGTTGGTCTGCTCGGTCATCTCGCCGATCCTCCCAGTGCTGTGATGATCTCCTCGGCCGCCGTCTCGCCGGAGCGGACGCAGACCGGAATGCCGACGCCGTCGTAGCCGGCGCCGGCGAGGACCAGTGTGGGGTGCGTGGCCCGCAGCGCCGTCCGCGCGGCGGCGAGCCGGTCGGCGTGCCCCGGCGCGTACTGCGGCAGCGCACCGCCCCACCGTTGCACGTGCCCGTCGACCGGGGCGGGCAGCGGGGTGCCGAGCACCGCCGACAACTCCCGGTGCACGGTGGTCGCCAGGTCCGCGTCGGGGCGCTGCAGGTGCGCCTCCTCGCCGTACCGGCCCACCGAGGCACGCACCAGCGCCAACCCGTCCGGCCGGCGCAGGTGCCCCCACTTGGTGGTGAAGAAGGTCGCCGCCTTGATCAGCAGGCCCTCGGTGCTCGGCACCAGGAAGCCGGACAGCTCGGGCAGTCGTGGCTGCGGCAGCACCATGGTGACCAGCGCGACGCTCGCGTAATCGAGCGCGCCGACGCCCGTCGCCACCGCCGGCGCGGGGCCGGCGAGCAGCCGGGCCGCCGGTCGCGCCGGCACCGCCAGCACCACGGCGTCCACGTCGATCAACTCGGGTTCGCGGGTCGGGCCGACGGTGAGCCGCCAACCGGTGCCGGTCGCTGTCAACTCGCGCACGGCGGCGTCCCGCCGTACCGTCGCTCCGCTGGCCGTCACCGCCGCCTCGACAAGGGTGCTCAGCCCACCGGCCAGGGTGCCGAAGACCGGGGCGCCCGGCGCACGCGGCGCGGCGGCCTGCGCGGCCCGGACCGCGCCGACCAGGGTGTGCTCCACCCGGGCCGTGCGGGCCAGCGCCGGCATCGTCGTGACCAGGGAGAGATCATCGGCGCGGCCCGCGTACACGCCGCCCAGCATCGGGTCGACAAGTCGCTCCACCACCTCGTCCCCGAAGCGGGACCGGACCAGCGCACCCACCGAGACGTCCGCGTCGGGCCCGACCAGCGGCCGACCACCGTCGGTGTCGGCGTCCGCGGCCGGGCGGGCGACCGTGGCCACCCGATCCAGATCCCCGGGTACGCCCACCAGGGTGCCGCCCGGGATGGGGCGCAGCCCCCCGTCGATGACCAGCGCGGCCTGCCCCACAGTGGGGTGCACGATCCTCTCGGCCAGCCCGAGCCGGCGGGCCAACGCCACCGCCGCGCTCTCGGCGCCTGTCGGGTCGCGCATCAGGAACGACTCCGCGCCGAACTCCACAGGCTGGCCGGCCAGCTCCCCGGTGCGCAGCTTTCCGCCCAGCGCGCCGGACTGCTCGTACACCGTGATCTCGGTGCCGGCCGGTGCGCGGTCGCGCAAGCGGACCGCGGCCGCCAGCCCGGCGATCCCGCCGCCGACCACCGCCACCCGCCAGGGCTGCCGCATTCCCGGTCAGCCCTGGTCGGCCCGGCGGCTGGACAGCTCGTGCACCAGCGCGACCACCCGGGTCAGCACCTCCGGGTCGGTTTCCGGCAGCACCCCGTGCCCGAGGTTGAACACGTGCCCGGGGGCCGCCCGGCCCTGCTCCAGGATGCGGCGCACCTCGGCCTCCACGACCGGCCACGGCGCGAGCAGCACGCACGGGTCCAGGTTGCCCTGCACCGCCTTGTCCGCGCCGATCCGGCCGGTGGCCACGTCCAGCGGCGTACGCCAGTCGACGCCGACCACGTCCGCCCCGGCCTCGCCCATCGCGCCGAGCAACTCGGCGGTGCCCACCCCGAAGTGGATCCGGGGCACCCCGGCGTGGGCCAGCCCACTCAGCACGGCGGTCGAGTGCGGCAACACGAAACGGCGGTAGTCGGCCTCGGAGAGCGCGCCCGCCCACGAGTCGAACAGCTGCACGGCGGACACGCCGGCCTCGATCTGCACCCGCAGGAAGGCCAGCGTCACCTCGGCCAACCGGCCGCAGAGCGCGTGCCACAGCTCGGGATCGCCATACATCAGGGCCTTGGTCTTCGCGTGGGTGCGCGACGGCCCGCCCTCGACCAGGTAGCTGGCCAGCGTGAACGGCGCGCCGGCGAAGCCGATCAGCGGGGTGTCGCCCAGCTCGACCACCAACTGCCGGACGGCCTCGTCGACGTACGAGACGTCGTCGCGGGTGATCCGGCGGATCCGCTCCACGTCGGCGGCGGTGCGGATCGGCTCGGCGACCACCGGGCCGGTGCCCGGCACGATGTCCAGGTCGATCCCGGCCGCGGCGACGGGCACCACGATGTCGCTGAACAGGATGGCCGCGTCCACGCCGTGCCGGCGCACCGGCTGGAGGGTGATCTCGGTGACCAGGTCCGGACGGCGGCAGGACTCCAGCATCGGCACGCTCGACCGGATCTCCCGGTACTCCGGAAGGGATCGGCCGGCCTGGCGCATGAACCAGACCGGGGTGTGCGGGACGGGCCGACGTCGGCAGGCCCGGATGAAGGGCGAGTCGGCCGGTCCGCCTGGGCGGGAATCTCCGTCTCGGGCGGCAGTGCCCGTGGTGTCCGTGGTCATCGCCGCAATCGTGCCACGCCCGCCACCCCCAACCGGGTGGGGGTGAGAGGAAGGGCACCGTTCCTTACGCCCGGCGCCCTTCACGAGCGTCGGCGCGCCGTCGAAGCGGGCGACGGACGGCGGCATAGGCTGCCGACATGGCCCCCCCGATCGCGCTCCCGGAGACGTTCGCCCGCGCGGTCGCCGGGCTGCGGTCGGCCGCCCCCCGGCCGGAGATCACCCTCGAGGAGGTCGGCGCCCCCCAGCGGCTGGCCCCGTTCGCGTTCGCGCTCGCCGCGACCGTGCTGCGCGACGACGACGAGGTGGCGACCGGCCGGCTGATCCTGCTGCACAACCCGGACGGGCACGAGGCGTGGCAGGGCACCCTGCGGCTGGTCACCTACGTGACCGCCGAGTTGGAGGTCGACCTCGCCGCCGACCCGCTGCTGCCCGGGGTCGGCTGGACGTGGCTGACCGACGCGTTGGACGCGCAGGACGCCGGCCACCGGGCGATCGGCGGGACGGTGACGCAGACCATGTCGACCCGGTTCGGCGATCTGGCCGGGCCACCGACCATCGGTGACATCGAGATCCGCGCGTCCTGGACGCCGATCGACGACGACCTGACCCCACACCTGCTCGGCTGGTGCGCACTGCTCGCCTCCACCGCCGGCCTCCCCCCACCCGGCGTCACCGCCCTCGCCGACCGCCGCCCCGCCGGCGCAGCCTGACCCCGCCCCGCTCCCACCCCCGTCTGCGTCGATCTTGGGGTTGTGGTGGGCGAGATGCGACTCGGTACGGCATTTGCGGGGCACCACAACTCCATGATCGACGGGGTGAAAGCGGGAGCCCGAGGACATCTTGTGGACACCTGGCCGTCACACGCCGGACCGGCTGCACCCGCCGGATCTCCGCGCGCACTAGGGTTGGCAGGTGACCGACGAACCACCCCTGCGCCGTCGGCCCACCGAGGAACTTCCGGGAAACGCACCCCAGCACCCGCCGTCGGCCCAGCCGCAGCCGGCGGGCGAGGGGGCCGACCCGGCCGACGGTGGGCCCGTTCCGCTGATCGCCCCGCGTGACGGCACCCCCGATCCGGTGGCCGCCCCGGCCGAACTCGCCGAGGTCGTGGCCCGCTTCGCGGCGGGCACCGGCCCCGTCGCCCTGGACGCCGAGCGCGCTTCCGGCTATCGCTACAGCCAGCGCGCATACCTGGTGCAACTGCGCCGGGCCGGTGCGGGCACGGCGCTGATCGACCCACTGCCCCTGCCCGACCTCAGCACGCTGGACGCGGTGATCGGCGAGGCCGAGTGGGTCCTCCACGCGGCCAGCCAGGACCTGCCCTGCCTGGCCGAGGTCGGGTTGCGTCCGCGCCGACTGTTCGACACCGAGCTGGCGGCTCGGCTGGCCGGTTTCGAGCGCGTCGGGCTGGCCGCGCTCACCGAGCAGCTGCTCGGGTTCACGCTGGAGAAGCATCACTCGGCCGCCGACTGGTCGAGCCGACCGCTGCCCGAGTCGTGGTTGACGTACGCCGCCCTCGACGTGGAGCTGCTCACCGACCTGCGCGACGCGCTCGACGCCGAGCTGACCCGGCAGGGCAAGTCGGCCTGGGCCGCGGAGGAGTTCGCCGCGCTGGTCCGCACCGGGGCACGCCCGCCGCGGGTCCGCGCGGAGCCGTGGCGGCGCACCTCGGGCATCCACCGGCTGCGGGGAGCGCGGGCCCAGGCCCGGGTCCGCTCGATGTGGTATGCCCGGGACCAGATCGCGGCCCGGCGGGACGCCGCTCCCGGTCGGGTGCTGCCCGACTCGGCGATCATCGCCGCGGCCGAGCTGGACCCGAAGGACGAGAAGACCCTGTTGACCCTGCCCGGTTTCGGTGGTCGGTCGGTCCGTCGGCTGGCCCGCACCTGGCTCGCCGCGCTCGACGACGCCCGGCAGCTGCCGGACGACTCCCTGCCGGTCTCGCCGGCCGTGGAGGGCCCGCCCCCGCCGCACCGGTGGGCCGAACGGGACCCGGTGGCGGCCGGTCGGCTGGCCCGCTCCCGGGAGGTCGTGATCCGCATCGCCGGTGAGCACAACCTTCCGCCGGAAAACCTGATCACTCCGGATTCGGTTCGCCGGCTGGCCTGGACCCCACCGGAGGAGATCACCGAAGGGTCGGTCGCGGAGACCCTACGCGGCCTCAATGCCCGCGAGTGGCAGATCGCCCTCCTGACCCCCGACCTAGCCGAGGCCCTGACCCCCACCCCAACCCTCCCCTAACCCACCCACCCCACCTCCCCGGCCCCCGCCGGCCCCGCCGGCCCCCGCCGGCTCCCGCCGTTGATCATGAAGTTATTGCCGTCCGCGCCGGCGTGTCGTGACAACAACTTCATGATCAACGGCGGGAACGGGGGCTGTGGTGTGGGGTGGGCCACAGCGGGCCGTGGGGACGGGGTTGGTTACTGGCGAGTAGCATCCGAGGGAAACGTGCCCGTGTCGGCGACCATCGTTCGGTCCTCCGTGCCGCCTGGCGCGACTGCCGAATCACGGTCGAATAGGAGGCTCAAGTGCCCCGTGAAGTTCGCGACGTCGTCTTCGTCGACGGCGTCCGTACCCCGTTCGGCAAGGCGGGTGGCATGTACGCCAACACCCGCGCCGACGACCTGGTGATCCGCTGCATCCGGGAACTGCTGCGTCGCAACCCGCAGCTGCCCCCGGAGCGGGTCGAGGAGGTCGCCATCGCGGCCACCACCCAGATCGGCGACCAGGGCCTCACCATCGGCCGCACCGCCGCCCTGCTGGCCGGGCTGCCCAAGACCGTTCCCGGCTTCGCCATCGACCGGATGTGCGCGGGGGCGATGACCGCCGTCACCACCGTGGCCAGCGGCATCGCCATGGGCGCGTACGACGTCGCGATCGCCGGTGGGGTCGAGCACATGGGCCGCCACCCGATGGGTGAGGGCGTCGACCCCAACCCGCGCATCATCGCCGAGAAGCTGGTCGACCCGTCCGCGCTGGTGATGGGCTCCACCGCGGAGAACCTGCACGACCTGGTCCCGCACATCACCAAGGCACGCACCGACGCGTTCGCGCTCGCCTCGCAGCAGAAGACCGCCAAGGCGTACGCCAACGGCAAGCTCCAGGACGACCTGGTGCCGATGTCCATCCGCGACGCGGAGGGCGGCTGGGGTCTGGCGACGGTGGACGAGGCCCCACGGGACACCTCGCTGGAGAAGCTGGCCACCCTGAAGACCCCGTTCCGCCCGCACGGCAAGGTCACCGCGGGCAACGCGGCCGGCCTGAACGACGGCGCCACCGCGAGTCTGCTGGCCGACGAGGCCACCGCCCGCGAGCTGGGCCTGCCGGTCGCCATGCGGCTGGTGTCGTTCGGCTTCGTCGGCGTCGAGCCGGAGGTGATGGGCGTCGGCCCGATCCCGTCGACGGAGAAGGCTCTGCGCCTGGCCGGGCTCAGCATCGACGACATCGGCCTGTTCGAGCTGAACGAGGCGTTCGCCGTGCAGGTGCTCGCCTTCCTCGACCACTTCGGCATCGCCGACGACGACCCGCGGGTCAACCCGTGGGGCGGCGCGATCGCCATCGGTCACCCGCTGGCCTCCTCCGGCGTGCGGCTGATGACGCAGCTGGCCCGCCAGTTCGCCGAGCACCCCGAGGTCCGCTACGGGGTGACCGCGATGTGCATCGGCATCGGCATGGGCGGCACGGTCATCTGGGAGAACCCGCACTGGACGGAGGGCGACAAGTGAGCGCACTGGCCGCACCGAACGAGGTCGTCACCCGGGCGCTGCTGCGCCAGGTGAACGTGCCGGGGCTGGACCGGCCCGCCGCCCTGATCACGCTGGACAACGGTTTCGACCACACCAAGCCGAACACCTTCGGCCCGGGTGGGTTGGCCAGCCTGGACGAGGCGATCACGGCTGCGCTCGCCGCGGACCCGGCGTTCATCGCGGTCACCGGCAAGCCGTACATCTTCTGCGTGGGCGCGGACATCGTGGGCCTGCCGCAGCTCGCCGACCGCGCGCAGGCGCTGGAGATCGGCCGGCTCGGCCACCGGGTCTTCGCCCGACTCAAGGACAGCACCGTCCCCACGTTCGCGTTCGTCAACGGCGCGGCGATGGGCGGTGGCCTGGAGCTGGCGCTGCACTGCCACTACCGGACGCTCTCCGGCGGCGCGGCGGCTCTGGCCCTGCCCGAGGTCTCCCTCGGCCTGGTGCCCGGCTGGGGCGGCACCCAGTTGTTGCCGAACCTGATCGGCATCCCCGCCGCGACCCAGGTGATCATCCAGAACCCGCTGATGCAGAACAAGATGCTCAAGCCGAAGCAGGCGGCCGAGCTGGGCATCGCGGACATCCTGTTGGAGCCCGCGGACTTCCTGGAGCGGTCCCTGGAGTGGGCCGCCGGCGTGGTCCGGGGTCAGGTCACCGTGACCCGACCCGAGGTCGACAAGGACATGTGGGCGGGCGTGCTCTACTTCGCCCGGGAGACGCTGAACCAGCGGCTGCACGGCGCGGTCCCGGCCGCGTACAAGGCGCTCGACCTGCTGGAGACGGCGAAGGACGGCGACTTCGCGGCCGGCACCGCCGCCGAGGACGAGGCCCTCGCGGACCTGGTCTTCTCCGAAGAGTTGCGCAGCGGCCTGTACGCGTTCGACCTGGTGCAGCGGCGGGCCAAGCGCCCGGCCGGCGCACCGGACAAGGGCCTGGCGCGGACGATCACCAAGGTGGGCATCGTCGGCGCGGGCCTGATGGCCAGCCAGTTGGCGCTGTTGTTCGCCCGTCGACTCCAGGTGCCTGTGGTGCTGACCGACCTCGACCAGTCCCGGGTGGACAAGGGCGTCGGCTACGTGCACACCCAGATCGAGAAGGCCGTCGTCAAGGGCCGGATGGACAAGGGCACCGCCGCCAAGCTGTACGGCCTGGTCAGCGGCACTGTCGACAAGAGCGCCTTCGCCGACGCCGACTTCGTCATCGAGGCGGTCTTCGAGGATCTGGGCGTCAAGAAGCAGGTCTGGGCCGAGTTGGAGAAGATCGTCTCTCCGGAGGCGGTGCTCGCCACCAACACCAGCTCGCTGTCGATCACCGAGATGGCCGCCGAGTTGGAGCACCCGGAGCGGGTGGTCGGTTTCCACTTCTTCAACCCGGTGGCGGTGCTGCCGCTGCTGGAGATCGTCCGGGGCGAGCGCACCGACGACGTCACCCTGGCCACCGCGTTCGCCGTGGGTAAGCAGCTCAAGAAGTCGAGTGTGCTGGTCAAGGACGCCCCGGCGTTCGTGGTGAACCGGCTGCTCACCCGCTTCCTCGGCACCGTCTTCGCCGCCGTCGACGCCGGCACCCCGCTGGACGTGGCGAACAGCGCACTGGACCCGCTGGGCCTGCCGATGCGTCCGCTCGCCCTGCTCCAGTTGGTCGGGCCGGCCGTCGCGTACCACGTGGGCGGCACCCTGCACGCCGCGTACCCGGACCGGTTCGGGGTCAGCGAGAACCTCAAGCGGATCGCTGACTCCGGTCGGCCGATCGTGGTCGACGACCAGGTCGACGAGGAGGTCGCCAAGCTGCTCGTGGTCGGTGACCAACCGCTGACCGCCGAGCAGGTACGCCAGAACGCGCTCGACGCGCTCGCGCAGGAGATCCGGCTGATGCTGGACGAGGGTGTGGTCGCCGAGGCGCAGGACATCGACCTGTGCATGATCCTGGGCGCCGGTTGGCCGTTCCACCTGGGCGGCGTCACGCCGTACCTGGATCGGACCGGCACCTCCGAGCGGGTCACCGGCCAGCGGTTCCTGCCGCGCGGTGCGGCGAGCCTGCCCGCCTGACCGAGCACAGTGCCACAGTCGCGGTGGTCGGTCCGTCCCTCGTGGACGGGCCGGCCACCGCGACCGTTTGTGATCAGGCGGTCGCCGGGCGCTGGTCACTGCGGGGGCAACGGTGGACTTCCCGCCGGGTTAGGATCACGCGTTTTGCACACCCATCTTGGAGCTGACTGATGTCCCAGCCGCCGGCCAACCCCTACGGCCCGCCGCACGATTCCCCCGACCCGTCGCAGCAGCCGGGTCAGCAGCCTGGCGGTTGGCCGCCGCCGCAGCAGGGGCAGCCGCAGCAGTCCGGTGGCTTCCCGCCCGCGCAGCCTGGTTTCCCGCCCGCGCAGTCAGGCTTCCCGCCCGCGCAGCCTGGTTTCCCGCCCGCGCAGCCTGGTTTCCCGCCTGGGCAACCGGGTCAGCCGTACGGTGACCCGAACCTGGCCGGTGGCCCGCCCCCGGCGAAGAAGTCGAACGTCGGCAAGATCGTGCTGATCGTGTTGGCCGTGGTGCTGGTGCTCTGCATCGGCGGCGTGGCGATCACCTGGTTCGCCGTCAAGGGGCCCGTGAACGACGCGCTCGACGCCACCAAGACCCGGGTGGTGGCGCCGGCCACCCTCGCCGGCCGGCCGAAGCTCACCAACCCGGAGCTCCAGACGGCCGCCGACCAGGCGGTCAAAGAGATGAAGACGGTGGCGCAGAACGAGACGAGCGCCGTCGCCGCCTTCTACGGCGACCCGACCAAGCAGGACCTCATCATGATCGCGGGCGTGTCCGCGCTGCTGACGGACCCGAAGAAGGAGCTCGACGCCTATGTGGACGGGCTGTCCAAGCAGCTGACGGTGGCCAAGATGACGACCGTCGACGCCGGCCCGCTCGGCGGTGAGGCGCGCTGCGGCGACGGCAAGGCCGAGACCGTGCCGCTGGGCATCTGCGTCTGGTCCGACCGGGGCAGCCTGGGCATGGTCGTGATGTACTTCAAGTCCGGTGACCAGGCGAAGGCCGAGTTCACCACGATCCGCGGTCAGATCGAGCAGCAGTCCTGATCCGTACGTGACCGGGGCCCCGGCCACCCAAGGGTGGCCGGGGCCCCGTGCCGTACGTCGGCGGTCAGGCCGGTTCGGCAACCTCCGACGTGGCGAGCGCTGCCGCCGCGGCCCGCGCCGCCGCGGCGGCCGCCCGCTCGGCGGCGTTGCCGAGGACGCAGAACTCGTTGCCCTCCGGGTCGGCGAGCACCACCCAACCACCGCCGGTCGGGCCGACGTGATCGGCGACGAGCGTCGCGCCGATGCCGAGCAGTCGCTCGACCTCCTCGGCCCGGGTCCGGTCGGCCGGTTGCAGGTCCAGGTGCAGCCGGTTCTTCACCGTCTTGCCCTCGGGCACCGCGATGAACAGCACCTCCGGGCCGCCTGGCGGCAGGAGCATCGCCTCCGGGTCGCCGGGGAAGTCGTCGGGATGCCGGGGGCAGTCGAAGACCTGCGCCCAGAAGCCGGCGAGGGCGTACGTGTCGGAACAGTCGATGCTGATGTTGTGGATCGTCGAACTCACAGTGGTCCTCCACGGTGGTGACGTGGTGCGGCCCCGTGTCGGGCGCGGCGCACCACTTAGGGAACTGGTTTTCCCTTCGAGTGGGCGATCAGCGCCCGACCCGTGCGGGGGCGCTCCGCCTCCGGGACGTCAGCCGACGCGGACCCGGGGCGCGGAGCCAACATTTGTGGACATCGACGCACCCCCTCCCATGTCGAGCTGACGACGCGATCGTGCCATCGGCCGAGCGGCGCGCGCAACCCCGTTCAGTCGGCGGTCACCACAGGGCCGGGCAGCGCCGGGGCGTCCGCCGACGGCAGGGTCACCGTCACCTCCAGGCCACCGCCGGGCTGCGCGACCACCCGTACGGTGCCGCCGTGCGCGCCGCAGACCGCCCGGACGATGGACAGCCCCAGGCCGGAGCCCCGGGCGCCGGTGCGTTCCCGGCCGCCACGGCGGAACGGCTCGAACAGTCCCGGCACGTCGGCCTGGTCCACCTCGAAACCGGTGTTCCCCACCACCAGCCAGGACCGGTCGCCGTCGGTGCCGGTACGCACCCAGAGCCGGCCGTGCAGGTGGTTGTAGCGGACCGCGTTCTCGATCAGGTTTCCGGCCAGTCGGTCGAGCAGCCCCGGGTCGCCGACCACCGGCGCGGACTCCAGCGACGTCTGCACCCGCAGGCCGATCCGTTCCACCTCGCGGCGCATTGCCGACAGCGCGTTGGCGGTGCCGGCGGCGAGGTCACACTCGGTACGCCGGCCCAGCTGCCGCCCGGTCTGCGCCTCGCTGCGGGCCAGCACCAGCAGCGCGTCCACCAGGCCGTTGGCCCGCTCGGAGGCGTCGCGGACCACTGTCGCCATCCGTCGGTACTCGGCCGCGTCCGCGTCGTCGTCGCTGAGCGTCACGTCGATCTCCGTCCGCATCACGGCGAGCGGGGTACGAAGCTCGTGCGAGGCGTTCGCCACGAAACGTTTCTGGGCCTCGAACGCGGACGCGATCCGGTCCAGCATGGCGTCGAACGTCTTGGCCAGTTCGGCCACCTCGTCGTCGGCGCCCGAGTAGCCGATCCGCTGGTCCAGGGTCGCCTCACCGAGCCGCTGCGCGGTCGCCGTGACCTGGTGCAGTGGGCGCAGCGCCCGACCGGCCACCGCGTACGCGCCGGCCACCCCGACCACGCTTATCGCCAACAGCGCGACCAGGCCCTTGGCCAGCAGTTCCCCGGAGGCGGCGTCGACCAACTGCCGCTGCCACTGGGCGGCGTCCATCTCCCGGCCGTCGGAGAGCAACACCATCGTGCCGGGCACCAACTCGTCGGTGGGTCGCAACGCGTCGCGCACCAGCAGCCAGGCCAGCAGCACCAGGATCGCTCCGGCCCCGATGAGCAGCACACCGTTGAGCAGGGTCAGCCGCAACCGCAGGGTGGGCCGCAACCGCCGGCTCATGCCCCTACCTCGGCGGTGCGGTAGCCCGCTCCGACCACCGTCTCGATCAGCGGTGGGTCACCGAGCTTCTTGCGCAGCGTCATCACGGTGACCCGGACGATTGTGGTGAACGGGTCGGTGTTCGCGTCCCAGACCCGTTCCAGCAGTTCCTCACTGGAGACCACCGCGCCGCGCGCCTTGAGCAGTTCGCAGAGCACCCCGAACTCCTTGTTGGTGAGGTCCACCGGCACACCGGCGCGGGTGGCCACCCGGCGGGCCGGGTCGAGCACCAGGTCGGCCAGTTCGAGCACCGGCGGCGCGGCCGGGGTGGCCCGCCGGCCCAGCGCCTGCACCCGGGCGACCAACTCGTCGAAGGCGAACGGTTTGGGCAGGTAGTCGTCCGCGCCGAGCTGCAACCCCTCCACCCGGTCGGCCACCGTGCCGCTGGCGGTGAGCATCAGCACCCGGGTCAACGCGCCGGACGCGGCCAGGTCGGCGCAGATCTGGTCGCCGTGGACACCGGGCAGGTCGCGGTCGAGCACCACCACGTCGTACCGGGTGACGAACGCCGCCTCGTGGCCGGCGTCGCCGTCGTACGCCACGTCGACGGCCATCCCCCGCTTGCGCAACCCGCGTGCGATCGCGTCGGCGAGGTTACGTTCGTCCTCGACCACCAGTACCCGCATCCCGGCCTCCTCGCTGCTGACCACCGACAACCTAGTGCCGGCCGGCAACCCATCGTCCCTCGCCGCCCGCTCCGGCCGGCGTTGCGGGCCACCGCGGCGTACGCGATGCTGGCCGGCGGCACCGAGCGACGGACGGACCTGGAATGACCACTGCGGCACCACCCACCCGACGGGACATCGCCTACCGGGGTTTCCACCTGCCGGCCGACACGGCCAGCGGCAGTGGCGACGGCCTGCGCGTCAGCGGTCGAGGGCTCGCCCTCGACGGCGTCGCCCGGCGGGGCACCTGGACGTCGCCGCCGGTGCCTGTCGGCTTCGCCGTCGCCGAGGTGGTGCCGTCCTGGACGGCGGACACCCCGGACGGCTGTTGGATCGAGGTCGAGCTGCGCGGCTGGCACGACGACGCGCCCAGCACCGACTGGTACCGGCTGGCCCGCTGGGCCGCCGACGACCGCACGGTACGACGCACCTCGCTGCCCGGGCAGCGCGACAGTGCCGCCCGGGTCGACACGGACACCCTGCTCGTGACCGGAGCGACGGTCACCGGTTGGCAGGCGCGGGTGACCTTGTGCCGGCCCGTCGGCAGCCCGACCGGCCCGGTGCTGGACAGCATCGGCACCGGCCCGGTGCTGCGCAGCATCGGCGCGGTCGCCACCGGGGCGACCCCGACCGACCACGGCTACGAGCGCGAGCCCGCCTCGAGCGCCGCCCGTGGCATCGTGCTGGACGTGCCCCGCTACTCCCAGCGGCTGCACGCCGGCCAGTACCCGCAGTGGGGTGGTGGCGGCGACTCCTGGTGCAGCCCCACCTGCACGTCGATGGTGCTCGCCTACTGGGGTGCCGAGCCGACGCCGGACCACTACGCCTGGGTGGAGCCGTCCGGCCCGCGTCCGGTGGTGGTGCACGCCGCCCGACACTGCTACGACCACGCGTACGCCGGGGCCGGCAACTGGCCCTTCAACACCGCGTACGCCGGTCTGCACGGGGTGGACGCGTTCGTCACCCGACTGCGGTCACTGGCCGAGGCGGAGGCGTTCGTCGCGGCCGGCATCCCCCTGATCGTCTCCGCCGCGTTCCGGGCCGACGAGGTGCCGGGGCTCGGGTACGACACCGGCGGGCACCTGATGGTGCTGGTCGGCTTCACCGCCGACGGCGACCCGGTGCTCAACGACCCGTACGCCCCGGACGACGACGCGGTCCGTCGTACCGTGCCCCGGCCGGGGTTCGAGGCGGTCTGGCAGCGCGGCAGTGGCGGGGTGGCGTACGTGCTGCGACCCGAGTCGGTGCCGCTGCCCCCGCCACCCGCCCAGGCGAACTGGTGATCAGTCGGCCAGTCTCCAGAGCTGGTAGGAGCCGGCCGCGGTTGCGCTGCACACCAGGTAACCGGTGGTCGCCTGACACTCCCCGGAGGCGTCGGGCAACACGTCCACGATGCGCACCTCTCCGGCGGCGATGTCCAACTCGCCGATGAGCACCCCTCCGTCGGGATGCCGGCGGATGCCGACCAGCCGGCCGCCGACACCGAGTTGGTACAGCTCCCACCGGCCCAGGTCGGCCAACTGCCGGCCGGTCAGCGCGTCGAGCACGATGTACTGCTCCATCGGACCGAAGCCGCTGACGTTGGCCATCAGCCGGCTCTCGTACGGCCAGCCCCACAGCCAGCGGTCACTGCGCCAGCGCACGTCGCCGGTCGCGGGGTCGAGCGCCTGTAGCTCGTTGCCACCGGTGCGGAGACACACGACGGGCCCACAGTCCAGCGCGAACTCGATCGGACCGCTCGCGCGTGTCCAGCGCCGCTCCAACCGGTCCAGCCCGTAGGCGTTGATCGTGCCCGAGCCTCTGTCGATGGCAAGCAGGAGATCGTCGATCAGCTCGATTCCCAGCCGTGCCGCGCTGGGTGGGCGCATCTCGGCACGAGCCAGCACCGCGCCGGTAGTGGTGTCGCGTACCTCGACCAGCCCGTTCGCCTGGTAGAGCACGATCCGGTCCACTCCGCGCCCGGTGTCCCGGAGGCTGATCTCGGCGGTGGTGGAGGGTAGCTGCCAGCGTACGGTGCCGCAGCACGGATCGACCGCGCGCACACTTGACGGTTCGGTCTCGCCGCCGTTCCGCAACAGCAGGTTGCCGTCGGTCAGCTCGTAGGTGACGCCCGGCTGCTGCCACCGGTACGCCCCGGTCGCCCGGTCCAGTGCGACGGTGCGTGTCTCCCGACCCTCCGGGCCGATCTCGAACCCGGTGACCAGCACCATCCCGGCCAGCGATTTCATTCCCCAGTAGCGGGCCTCCACCGACAGCGGCGCCTGCCAGACCGGCTCGCCGCCGGGCAGCCGATACGCGGCCAGCCGCCCCTGCCGTGTCGCGCTGTCGGTCGGCTCCATGACCAGGAAGAGGTCACCGTCGACCAGGACGTCGGACCCCGGCCGGGCCGGCAGCGTCACCGGGGCCCGCCGGGGTGGCGGCACGGCCGCGGCGGCGAGCGTGACAAGTGCGAGCAGCACGACCAGCGCGCAGCGCAGCGGGCGACCATGAGCGCGGGGTGGGCGGGGCAGCGGGTCCGGGTCCGGACCGTGCCGCAGCTCGCCGAGGTCGATCACCGAGTCGGTCACCGCGTCAACCTCCACAGCGCGGTCGTGCCGTCGAGGCGTTGGCAGAGCAGGACCGGCAGGGACGCCTGGCAACTGCCGGCGATGCCGGGCAGCACGTCGACGATCGGTGTTCGGCCGGCCACCAGGTCGAGCTCGGCGACGACCATCCGGCCGTCGTCGCCGCGCCGCACACCGACCAGCGGATCGTCCGGTCGGAGCACCGGCAGCAGGCTCCACTCGCCCAACTCGACGCGGCCCTGCCCGTTCGCCGCGTCCCACACCGTGTACCCCTGGCCGGGCACGGTCATCAGCAGTCGACGGTTCCGGACGTCGGCCAGGACTTCCTGGCCCGACGCCGACCACCGCACCGCGCCGGTGGCCGGATCGAGCACCTGCAGACCGCCGGTCTGCGGTACCGCGCAGAGCAGACCGCCGCAGCCGAGCACATGCGACACCAGCGTCACCTCGGCCGTCCACCGTGGCTCCAGGTCGGCCAGCCCGAAGCTCACCAGCCGGGTGCTGCCCGGCGGGACGAGCAGCAGCAGGTCGTCGACGACCTGCGCCCGCTGGTACGCCGACCGGTCAGCGGGCAGCGTGTCGACGCTGCGCAGCAGGTGGCCGGTGCCGGCGTCGTACACCTGCACCTCACCGGTCGGCTGCAGGAGCACGAACCGGTCGACCTGACCATCGGGGCCAAGGTGGTAGGAGGGGCTGGCGGATGACGGGATCGGCACCGACCAGAGCAGCCGGCCGGTGTCGGGCTCGATGCCGCTCATCCTGCCCGAGCCGCCCTCCCGGCTGTTGGTCACCAGCAGGCCACCGCCGGTTGCCGGCTGGAGAGCACCGGGACGCTGCCAGCGTTGCCGGCCCGTCACGGCGTCGAAGGCGGTGGTCTGGAACAACCGGTTCGGGGCGTTGACCGCCAGGGTCAACACCAGCCCCCGTTCGACCCGGACGTCGAGGTAGTTACCGGTGCGGGCCAGTGGCGCCTGCCACCGGCGCCGCACCCCGACGCCGGTCGCCGACGGCTGGGCGTACGCGGTCAGGAACCGGTCCCCCTCGGGCGCCGGCGGGTCGACCACGAAGACGCCGTCGCCGGCCAGGTACGCCGTGGACATCCGCGACGCCGGCACCACGCTCACCGTTCGCTGCGCCGTCGGCGTGGCGCCGGCCAGCAGCACCAGGCTGAGCACCAGCACCGCCGCGCTGCGCAGCGGTCGACCGGCGGCGCGCGGGCGACGAACCGGGGGCGCCGACACGGGCTCGTCCCGAACCTCGCCCAGCTCGATGATCGACAACGCCCGTCCCTCCGTCACCAGGTAAGGCTGGCCGACAGGTCACCGTCCGGCAAACCGACCGTCAGCGCACCGGCCCGGCAAAAGCGACGGAACCCCGCCTGTACGATGGCGCGTCGTGGCTGTGCCGGTGGTAGACCCTTCGCTGAATTCCCTGACCGACGCCGACCCGGCCGAGGCCGAGTCGACACGACGGCCTCGACGCCGTCCGGCCCGAGCCGACCTGTTGGCCCTCGGAGCCTATGTGCTGCTGGGCGTCTTCGTCTGCCTCAACTACTGGGGTGACGTCAACGGCCGGGTCTCCTCGCACCTGCCCACCGACCACAGCTGGTTCGAGTGGCTGTTCGCGCACGGCGCGTTCTCGGTGCGGCACCTGGAGAATCCACTGTTCACGGCCCGTCAGAACGCCCCGGACGGGGTGAACATGATGGCCAACACCTCGCTGCTCGGGGTGACCCTGCCGCTGGCCCCGCTGACCATGCTGCTCGGCCCCCAGGTGATGTATGCGCTCTACCTGGGCGCGGCACTGGCGGCGACCGCCGGCACCGGGTACTGGATGCTCTCCCGCCACCTGGTGCGCTCCCGGGCGGCGGCGTTCGTCGGCGGCGCGTTCCTCGGTTTCGCGCCGGGAATCATCCACCACGCCAACGGCCAACCGAACTTCGTGTCCAACTTCCTGCTCCCGCTGATCGTGGTGCGGGTGCTGACCCTGGGCGAGCCGGGCCGGTGGCGACGCAACGGGCTCGTGCTCGGTGCGCTGGTGGCGTACCAGATCTTCATCAACGAGGAGATGTTGCTGCTCACCGCGCTGGCCTGCCTGGTCGTCGTGCTGGCGTACGCCGTGCAGCGGCCGCGGGCCACCCGGGCCGCCGCCGGCACGTTCCTGGCCGGGCTCGGCGTCGCCGGCGGGCTGGCCCTGGTGCTCACCGCGTACCCGATCTGGTTCCAGTTCAACGGCCCGCAGTCCTACCGGGGCCTGCAGGGCGGCGTGTTCCACAACTGGGGCGAGGACCTGGTCGCCTTCGTCACCTTCGCCCGGGACACCTGGGCCGGTGACCCGGCCGTGGAGAAGACGATCGGCCTGACCGAGCAGAACACCTGGTTCGGTTGGCCGCTGGTGCTGCTCTCGGTGGTGGCGCTGGTGCTGCTCGTCCGCCGCTCGCTGGCCACCCGGATCGTCGCGGTGCTCATCGTGGTGTTCAGCGTGGCCGCGATCGGGCCGTGGGTGCGGTTCAACGGCGTGGAGACCGGTGTGAAGGGGCCCTGGTCGTACGTGTCGGACGACCTGCCGCTGGTCGAGATGATGATGCCGACCCGGTTGACGCTCGTGGTCGCCGCCGCGGTGGGCGTACTGCTCGCGTTGACCTGGGACGCCGCGTACCGCCAGGGGCGCCCGGTGGCCGACCGGCCGCGGGTGCCGGCCCAGCGCGCGGGCGAAGCGACCCCGGCGACGCCCGCCGAGCCGGCCGAGCCCGCCGCGCCGGGCGCGGTGCGCCGTCGGTGGCTGCGACCTGTCGGGTACGCGGCGGTGGCCCTCGCCGTGCTGCCGCTCTTCCCCCGACCGCTGCCCGCCCAGCAGATCGACCCGCCGCCGCACTTCATCACCGCAGGCGGTTGGCGGCCGTACGTTCCGGCGGGTCGGACCCTGGTGCCGGTGCCGATCCCGAGCAACGTGCACGGTCTGCCGACGCTGCGGTGGAGTGCGCTGACCGGGCAGGAGTTCCCCGTTCCGGGCGGCTACTTCATCGGCCCGAACGAGCTGGGTGAGGGGGTCTTCGGTGCGCCGAACCGACCAACCAGCTCCCTCATCTACTCCACCATGGACAGTGGCACGGTTCCGGCGCTGACCGACGAGAACCGCCGTCAGATCGTCGAGGACCTGCGGTTCTGGCGGGCCTCGGTGGTGGTGCTCGGGGCGCACCCCCGCGAGGCGGTGCTCCGTGAGCTGGTCACCGCCCTGCTCGGGCCACCGCAGCGGGTCGACGACGTCTGGGTCTGGGACGTCCGCGCCCTGGTGGCGTAGTCGACGACCGCGCCATCGGTCGGCTCAGCCGACGCGGTCCCGGACGTCCCACAACCACCCGCCGTCGACCGCTCGGCCTGGGCCGAGCAGGTCGTCGACGGTGCGGCGGACCGGGTCACCGTGCTCCAGTTGGCCGAGGACGACGATCGCGGCACGCCAGTGCCGCAGGTCCTTGACGGCCTGACGGCGGTCGGCGTCGGCGAGCACCGGCACCGCGCCGGTCTCGGCCACCTGCCGGAGCAGCACCGACGTGGGCCGGTCCGGCGCGCCCCAGCGGGCCGCCGGGTCGTCCGGGCCGCTGGGGCCGATGAAGTAACCGCCTGGCGCGGAAAACCCCACACCGGTACGGGCGGACCACAGCATCACCGGGCTGCGCGCGGCGCCGGTGACCGGGGGCACCGCGACCACCGTCCGGCCGGGCGGCACCAGCGGCCGCCAGCCGCCGTCGGCGATGAACGCCGGCACCGGCGCGACCGGCACCACGCGGAGCGGCGTCGGCAGCAGGGGCAGCAACGCGGCGGCGACCGCGCCGGCCCACAGCAGCCGCACCGGTTGGCCCGCCGCCACGTTCGGCCCGCGCGCGGCCCGGACCCGGTCCAGCGACAGCGCCACCAGCACACCCAGCACCGGTACGCAGACCAACGCGAACCGGGCCGGCACCGCGAGGTCGAGCAGCGGCAGCCCGCTCACCAGCCGGTACGGCCCCGGAATGCCGGTGGCCGCACCGTCCAGCCGCAGCTCGTCGCCGAGCGAGAGCAGGGCGAAGACCACGCCACCGGCGGCCAGTGCCCGGACCAGTGGTCGTCGCCACTGCCAGATCACGATCACCACGGCGAGCACCAGCAGGCCCGGGCCGAAGAACGAGTTCTCCTCGGTCGGGTTCGGCGAGAGCAACCCGGGCAGCCAGTCGTCGCCCAGCACGGTCTGCCGGGCCGACGCGGTGAACGACGCGACGTCCAGTTGGAAGCCCTGCGTGGCGAACGCCATCCCGGAGTAGTGCTGCGGGCCGTGGAACTGGAACCACAGCGGGTACGCCAGCGGCACCACCGCCACGCCGGCCGCCACCGCGAGCCGGCCGACCAGGGCCGGCGCGAGCCGCCGTGCGGCCACCCGGTCGGCGAGCGCGTAGGCCAGCGCGAAGACCCCGGCCGCGAGCGCCAGGAAGACCAGCACCTCCTCGCCGATGAAGACCTGCCAGACGAGCAGCAGCCCGAGGCCGGCGCCGGGCCGCCAGACGTCGTGCCGCGCGTCGCCCGCGGAGGGCCGGAACACCAGGGCGAGGATCGCGGGCACCAGGAACTGAGCGGCGATGTGCAGATGTGCGCCCGCCTGAGCGATCATGCCCGGGGCGAAGCCACAGATCAGCCCACCCACCGCGGCCGCGGCCCGGGTGCGGACCAGCCGGCGGCGCAGCAGCACGTACCAGGCGACGGCGGTCCCGGCGAGACAGCAGACGACCGCCACGCAGAACGCCACCTGCGAGCCGAAGAGCAGGGTGACCGGGGTCAGCGGGACACCCAGGCCGAGCACCGAGGTGTTCGCCATCAGGTTGACCCCGTCGGGCGCGTTCAACCCGGCGCTGTAGAGCGGGTTCTCCCCCTCGACCACCGCATGCGCCGCGTGGGCCAACATCCACTCGAAGAGGATCTGGTCACCCGCCTGGTGGAACAGCCGCTCCGGACGACCCCACTGCCCACTTGTCACCAGCACGGCGAGGCCCAGATAGCCGGCCACCACAAGCGCGTCCCGCAGCCAGGCCGGACGGGACCTGCCGACCGTCGCCGGCGACGAGGTGTTCGGGGACGTCGTCCCGGTGGTCATCAGACCGAACGGTCGCTGAGCGTCCGGACGTCCCAGACCCAGACATCCAACTCCTGGCGGCCCGGGCCGACCAGCTCCTCGACCGTACGACGCAGTGGCTCGGCGTTCTGCTGCCGCACCGGCAGCACCAGGATCGCCGCCCGCCAGTGCCGCAGTTCGTCGGTGAAGCGCCGCCGCTGCCGGTCGTCGAGCTTGGGCGTACGGCCGGTGGTCGCCACCTCCTCCAGCATCTGACCCACCCCGCTGGGACGACCGCCGAACCGGCCGGCGTCACCGGTGTTGCCGTTGCGGGGCGCGAGGAAGTAACCACCGGGGATCTTGAAGTCGAGGTTGGTGGCCGCCGCCCAGCGCATGCCGTGCGTGTTGCCCATGCTGGGCACCGGGATCGGCACCAACGTCTGGTCCGGTCCGACGTACGCCCGCCAACGGTCCGCCGTGATGAAGTCCGGCACCGGCGGTCGGGAGACCATGCGCAGTGGCATCGGCGCGATCGGCAACAGCGCGAAGGCCAGGCCCGCCGCGGTGAGCACCCGGACGGTGCGACGGTCGGCCGGACGCAGCGCCCAGGCCCGCTCCACGGCGAGCGCGAGCAGCAGACCGATCACCACGCTGGTGATCAGCCCGAACCGGGTCGGCACCACCGCGTCGAGCAGCGGCAGGTGGACCAACCACTGCCACGGCCCGCTGACCAGCTCCCGGTCCCACCAGGAGACCCGCTCGCCGAGGGAGAGCACGGCGAAGAACAGGCCGGTCACCGCGAGCGCCCGAACGATCAACTCCCGGCGCAGCCAGACCACGATGCCGATGGCGAGCAGCGACAGGCTCCAGCCGAAGAAGGCGTTCTCCTCGGAGTAGTTGGGCGCCAGGTTGATGTTGGCTCGCTGGTTGCCGCCGAGGGTGGGCGAGCCGGGGGCGAAGAAGGCGGCGATGTCGTTGCCGTAGTCCTGCACCGCGTCGCTGAGCCCGTGGTAGGCCATCGGCCCGGCGAACTGCACGTACAGCGGGTACGCCAACAGTGCCCCGGCCAGCAGCGCGCAGGTCACCACGCCGACGCCCAGGGGCCGCCACGCCGCCCGCCACCGGGCCGGCTCCTGGGCGAGCACCGCCAGCAGGAAGACGCCGCAGGCCAGCGCCGTGAAGAGCAGGATCTCCTCGTTGATGAACGCCTGCGCGGCGACCAGCAGGGCGAGCAGAGCCCCGTCCCGAACCGGCTTCTTGGAGCGGGTGAGCACCAGCACCCGCCACACGATGAACGGCAGCAGGAACTGACTGATGATGTTCGGGTGCCAACTGGCGTGGGAGAGCATCGCGGGCGAGAACCCGCAGAACCAGCCGCCCACCGCCGCCGCGAGCGGGGTACGCACCAGGTGGCGGGAGAGCATGAGGTACCAGGCCATGGCGGTGCCGGCGAGGCCCAGCGTGACCAGCACCACGAAGGAGACCGCCGGCCCGAAGAGCAGCGTCACCGGGACCATCGGGATACCCAGCGCCAGCACGGCCGTGTTGGCCATCAGGTTGACGCCGTCCGGGTAGTTGAACTGCTCGGTGTAGAACGGGTACTCGCCGTGCAGCACCACGCGTACCGAGTGGGCGAGGAAGAACTGCACCTGGGCCGGGTCACCGGTGTAGAGCGAGGCCACCCGACCGGACGGGTCCAGCCAGATCCGGCTGGTCACCCAGAGCGCGGCGAGCAGAAACAGCCCGCCCACCGCCAGGTGCTGCCGCCGCCGAGTCCACCGACGCCACCGCGCCCGCGTCGGCGCCGCGCTCTCGGCCGGCACCGCGCTCTGCGCCGGCGCCTCGGGCTCAACCGGTGCCTCGGGCTCGGCCGGTACCTCGGGCTGGGCCGGTACCTCGGGCTGGGCCGGTACCTCGGGCTCGGCCGGTACCTCGGGCTCGGCCGGTTCCGTGGTGGGGGCGGTCAGCGCGGGCGGGCCGGCGAAGAGGCCGACCGGTGTGCGGTAGCTCACCAGTTCGGCGGAGTCGGCTGCCGCCTCCGTGTGCGGCGCGGGCAGGGCGCGGGACTCGGCAGGCGTCACAGTCGGCGGAGTCTACCGGAGCAACCAAAACGCCCCAAAGCCCCGGTGGTGTCCATTGTGGTGGGTTGGGTGACGGCCAACGGAGGCTCCGCACCGGACATCTCGTACTATGGCGCTTTCCGACAGCGACGGCGAGGCGATCGGGGGCGGGCCAGGTGACTCCAGGCCGTCGGTACGGCAGGGTGCTTCCCGTCCTGCTGAGCGCGCTGCTGGCCAGCACGGCCTGCGGCCCGGTAGCCGAGCGGAAGCCGCAGGACCTGCGGGTCGGGTACGACAGCCTGGACGGCACGCTTGCGGTGTGGCCTCCCCGCGGTGACCTCTCCGGGGACGCCGCGGCGACGGCAGCGGTCACCACGGCCGTCCGGGGCTGGCGGTCGCCGGCCGACGACCGCGCGCACCTGCCCTCGTCCGGCATCCTCTTCTCCGGTCGGGTCGACGGCGCCCCGGTGGCGCTGGTGGCCGCCGACGTGCCCGGCGAGAGCGCGTCCTGGCTGCTGCAACTGACCCGCGAGGGCGACCGGTACGCGGTGACCCGCGCCACCGAGTACACCGACCCGGGTTACCTCGTCTACTCCGACGTGCTGCCGGTGCAGACGGCCGGCGGCCGTCGTTACCTGGTCTCGGCCCGGGTGCAGACCCTCCTCGGGCCACAGGACCGGACGTTGACCGTCGCGGACGGCCTCAGCGCACCGGTAAACGTGCCGACCTGCTCGGCCGTCGGCGTGACCGCGACCCTGCGAACCACGGAGTCGTTGCCCCGTGGGCGGGCCGCCGACCGGCTGCTCGACCTGGGCACCGGCACCGTCGATCCGCGTTACCCGCTGGTCCGTGACGAGTCCGGCACCGGCCGGCGGGCGCTCACCGGCCTGGACACCTGTGTGCTGGCCGGCGATCGGGGCCCGTTCGGCAGCATCCCGCGCCGGATCGGGGACCGGGACGCCCCGCGTTCGGTGCCGACGTCCTGGCCGATGGCGAAGCTCACGGTGCGTTCACTCGGCGAGGTCGCTCTCGGCGGCGGCGAGCCGGCCGAGTTGCAGCAACTCAGCTGGGACACCGACGCCGGCGCGATGACTGCGGTGATCTACCGACCGGCGGACGGGAGCGCGCCCGTCGTCTCACCCGCGGACCGGGCCACCCCGTTGCAGGCGTACCAACTGCCGGTGCCCGGTCAGCCGTTGGTGGTGCTGAGCTGGCGGCCCACCCGGGACAGCTCCCTGTCCGTCCCGCCGGGCACTCCCGTGCTGGTAGAACGACCCGGTCTGGCGGTCATCCCCACCCCGTCCCGTTCCCAGACCTACAGCCTCGCCAACACCGACAAAACCCACTACCGCTCAATCTCCCCCCGCTGACCGCCCACCCCCGCGCCACACCTTGACCGGGTCGATCATGGAGTTGTGGTGCCCCGCAAAAGGCGCGAATCGTCAAGCACCGCCCACCACAAGTCCTTGATCGACGAGGGAGAACTGACGAGAACGAACGACGGCGGGCGTCCCTAGGGACGCCCGCCGTCGTTCGTTCTCGTCAGTTCTGGGCGGCCGCGTCGCTGGGGGTGAGGCGGTCCGGGGTGGCGTCCAGGCCGGAGATCCAGCCGGTGACGTTGCGAGCCACGTCCTGGGCGGTCAGGCCCAGGTCGGCGAGGATCTGCGCGCGGGTGCCGTGCGGGTGCCAGTCGGCCGGTACACCCAGGTCCTTGAGCGGCACCCGGACGTCGGCGTCGCGCATCGCCTGGGCGAGCGCGTCGCCTACCCCGCCGACCCGGACGCCGTCCTCGACGCTGACCACGAGCCGGTGGCGGGCGGCCAGGTCGACCAGCTCCGCCGGGACCGGGCGCACCCAGCGGGGGTCGACGACGGTGACCCCGTACCCCTGCTCGGCGACCCGGGCGGCCACCTCCATGCCCAGCTGCCCGAAGGAGCCGATGGCGACGAGCAGCACGTCGGTACGGGCGGACTCGGCCAGCACGTCGACCGTGCCGACCCGGCGCAGCGCCGGCAGGTCCGCGGCGACCGCGCCGGTCGGGAACCGCACCACAGTCGGGCCGTTGTCGACGGCCACCGCCTCGCGCAGCTCCTCGCGCAGGGTGGCGGCGTCGCGGGGAGCGGCGATCCGCAGCCCCGGCACCACCCCGAAGACCGACATGTCCCAGATGCCGTAGTGGCTGGGCCCGTCCGGGCCGGTGATGCCCGCCCGGTCCAACACGAAGGTCACCGGCAGCTTGTGCATCGCCACGTCCAGCAGGACCTGGTCGAACGCGCGGTTGAGGAAGGTGGCGTAGACCGCGACCACCGGGTGCAGGCCACCGAGCGCCAACCCGGCCGCCGAGGTGGCTGCGTGCTGCTCGGCGATGCCCACGTCGTACACCCGCTCGGGGTACTTGCGGGCCAGCTTGGCGATGCCGGTCGGCTCGGCCATCGCGGCGGTGATGCCCACCACGTCCGGGCGCTCGTCGGCGATGGCCAGCAGCTCGTCGGCGAAGACGTGCGTCCACTTCACCGACGGGGCGGCCAGCAGCGCGCCGGTCTCCACGTCGAAGGCGCTGCCGGGGCCGTGCAGGCAGTCGGCCTCGTCCTCCTCGGCGGGACGGTAGCCGTAGCCCTTGCGGGTGACCGCGTGCACGATGACCGGGCCGCCGAAGTTCTTGGCCGCGCGCAGCGCCGCCTCGACCGCCGGCACGTCGTGCCCGTCCACCGGGCCCACGTACTTGATGCCCAGGTCCTCGAACATGGCCTGCGGGGCGACCGCGTCCTTGATGCCCTTCTTGACCGCGTGCAGCACCTCGTACATCGGCTTGCCGACCAGCGGCGTGGAGCCGAGGGCGTCCTTGACCGTGTCGAGGACCTTCTCATAGCCGGGGTTGAGTCGCAGCGAGGAGAGGTGGTCGGCCAGCCCGCCGATGGTCGGCGAGTAGGACCGGCCGTTGTCGTTGACCACGATCACGAGGGAGTTGCCGGCGGTGGCGATGTTGTTCAGCGCCTCCCAGCACATGCCGCCGGTCAGCGCGCCGTCACCGACCACGGCCACGACGCTGCGCGCCTCACCCCGGAGGGCGTACGCCTTGGCGAGGCCGTCGGCGTAGGACAGCGCGGTGGAGGCGTGCGAGTTCTCGATGAGGTCGTGCTCGCTCTCCGCCTGACTGGGGTAGCCGGAGAGGCCACCGCGCTGGCGGAGCTTGTCGAAGCCGGCCTGACGCCCGGTAATGATCTTGTGTACGTACGCCTGGTGACCGGTGTCGAACAGGAGCCGGTCCCGGGGGGAGTCGAAGACGCGATGCATGGCGAGCGTCAGCTCGACCACACCGAGGTTGGGCCCGACGTGCCCGCCGGTACGGGAGACCTTGGTGATCAGGAAGTCCCGGATCTCGGCGGCGAGGACGTCCAACTCCTCGCCGGACATCCGCTTGACGTCCTGTGGGCCCCGAACCGTCCCCAGCAGCCGGCCGTGGTTGGCCGTGTCCTCTTCAACGCTCATGACCGGAGAGTCTATCGGCCGCCCGGTACTCCGCAGCCTGGCCCGAGCCCGGGGCACCCGGGCTGGGCGGGGAGTTGGCAGCTGAGCAACCGGTCAGGCGTCGAAAGCAGCACGCCGGGCGGGGTCCTACCGCTCGTCGGGCGGGAGCAGCAGCCCGACCTGCTCGACGTGCTGCGTCATCGGGAAGAGGTCGAAGCCCCGCAGCGCCGCCAGCCGCCAACCGAGGTCGGCGAAGGTGCGCACGTCCCGGGCGAAGGCGGCCGGGTCACAGGCCACGTACGCGACCGCCCGCGGGCCGGCGGCGACGATGTCCCGCACCACCTGGGCGCCCGCGCCGGAGCGCGGCGGGTCGAGCACCACCACGTCGACCGGGCCGGTGATCCGTCGGCGGGTCAGCGCGGTCTCCACCCGGGCGGCGACCACCTCGATCTGGGGTAGGTCGGCCAGGTTGGCCCGGGCCGCGTCCACTCCGTCCCGGCTCGACTCGACAAGGGTGATCCGGGCGTCGGCGACCCGGCTGGCGAGAGCCGCGGCGAACAGGCCCGCGCCGCCGTAGAGGTCCCAGGCGATCTCGCCCGGTTGCGGGTCCAGCAACTCCAGCACCGCAGTGGAGAGGACGTCCGCCGCGGCCGGGTGCACCTGCCAGAACGCGGACGCGGGCAGCGTCCAGTCCCGTCCGGCGGCGACCTCGCGGACCTCGGTCGGGCCACTGACCGGGGTGGGCACCCCGTCGCGGATCTCCGTGGCGGTCACGTCCCCGCCGGTGCTGGCGACGGTTTCCACCGCCTCGGCGGCCGGCCAGAGCGCGCCGGTGGGGATGAGCACCGGCAGCTGCTGGATGGCCGGGTGGGCGATCCGGCAGCGGTCGATCGGCACCACCTCGTGCGAGCGGTGCTTGAGCAGGCCGGCCCGATCCGCGGCGTCGACCGCGTAACGGACCCGGGAGCGCCAGCCGAGCAGCCCACCGGGCAGCGCCTCGACCCGGACGCCGAGCCGGTCCAGCTCGACGTCGGTCAGCCCGCCGAGGCGGACCAGCTGCTCGCGGATCACGGCGGTCTTCCAGGCCAGTTGCGCGGCCGGGGCGACGTGCTGCAGGTCGCAGCCCCCGCAGGCACCCGGCTTCGCGTACGGGCAGGGTGGCTCGACCCGGTCCGGTGAGGGTTCCAGCACGGTCACCGCGTCGGCCCGGACGAACCCCCGGTGCACCTCGGTGACCTCGACGATGACCCGTTCGCCGGGCAGCGCGTGCCGGACGAAGACCACCTGCCCGTCCACCCGCGCGACACAGTGCCCGCCGGGGGCGACCGCGCCGACGGTCAGCTCGACCCGGTCCGCCTCGGCCAGGCCCCGCTCGAAGGCAGACGACGATGCAGACGACGCGGCAGACGACGCGGCAGACGACGCGGCAGCCGCCGACGGCGTCTCGGCAACGGTCCCGCCCGGCTCAGTCACGAGTGTTCTCCGTCGTTCCGCTGCTCCCGGGCTCACCCTCGCCGGGCGGCGCGGAGGCCACCGGCGGGACGGCGACCAGCGGCGACCCGGTGCTGCGCGGCCCCCGCGCCGGGGTCCGGGACAGCGTGGCGTCCAGCCGGTCCAGGTTCTTGCTCGCTGTCGACGCGAGCTGCCACGGCACGCTGACCACCATCACCCCCGGTTCGAAGAGCAGCCGGCCCTTGAGGCGCAGGGCGCTCTGGTTGTGTAGCAGGTTCTCCCACCAACGGCCGACCACGTACTCCGGAATGAACACGGTGACCACGTCCCGGGGCGACTTGCGGCGGGTGGACGCGACGAAGTCCAGGATCGGTCGGGTGATCTCCCGGTACGGCGAGTCGATCACGGTGAGCGGGATGGCCATCTCCCGGCGCTCCCAGTCGGCCTGCAGGTCCCGGGTGTCCTTCTCGTCCACGTTGACGGTCACCGCGGTCAGCGTGTCCGGTCGGGTGGCGCGGGCGTAGGCGATGGCCCGCAACGTCGGCTGGTGCACCTTGCTGACCAGCACGATCGCGTGGTTGCGGGCGGGCAGCACGGCCCGGCCCTCGTCCGGCGGGGTCAGCTCGACGGCGATCCGGTCGTAGTGCCTGCGGATCGCCAGCATCAGCACGTAGATCACCGCCATCGCGGCGATCGCGATCCACGCGCCGAGCAGGAACTTGGTGATCAGGACGATCACCAGCACCGCGCCGGTCAGGCCCGCGCCGAACGTGTTGATCGCCCGGGAGCGGACCATCCGGCGGCGCGCCTCCGGGTCCCGCTCGGTGCGCAGGTGCCGGTTCCAGTGCCGGATCATGCCGACCTGGGAGACGGTGAACGAGACGAAGACCCCGACGATGTAGAGCTGGATCAGCTTCGTCACCTCGGCCTGGAAGCCGACGATCAGCACGATCGCGAAGAGGGCGAGGAAGGTGATGCCGTTGGAGAAGGCCAGCCGGTCGCCCCGGGTGTGGAACTGGCGGGGCAGGTAGCGGTCCTGGGCCAGGATCGAGCCGAGCACCGGGAAACCGTTGAACGCGGTGTTCGCGGCCAGGAACAGGATCAGGGCGGTCACCCCGGCCAGCACGTAGAGCAGGACCGACCCGGAACCGAAGACCGTCTCGCCGAGCTGGGTGGTGACCGTCTTCTGCACGTACCCCTCGGGGCCGGACACGATCTGGAGGGCCGGGTCCTCGACGAACTGCAGGTGGGTCAGCCGGGCCAGCCAGATGATCCCCACCAGCATGCTCACCGAGATGGTGCCGAGCAGCAGCAGGGTGGTGGCGGCGTTGCGGCTCTTCGGCGCCTTGAACGCCGGCACCCCGTTGGAGATCGCCTCCACGCCGGTCAGCGCGGCGGCGCCCGAGCTGAACGTCCGCAGCAGCAGGAAGACCAACGCGAAACCGGTCACGCTGTGCTCGGCCTGGATCACCAGGTCGGCGCTCGGCGCCCGGAGCTCGTCGCCCAGCACGAAGACCCGGAACAGCCCGGTGAGCAGCATCCCGAGCATCACGATCACGAAGCCGTAGGTGGGAATGGCGAACGCCGTGCCCGACTCGCGCAGCCCACGCAGGTTGACCGCGGTCAGCAGGATCACCGCGCTCACCGCGATGAGGACCTTGTGGGTGGCCACGAACGGCACCACCGAGCCGAGGTTGGCGACCCCGGAGGAGACCGACACCGCCACCGTGAGCACGTAGTCGACAAGCAGGGCGCTGGCCACCCCGACGCCGAACTTCGGCCCCAGGTTGACCGTGGCCACCTCGTAGTCGCCGCCGCCGGAGGGGTAGGCGTGCACGTTCTGCCGGTAGCTCGCCACCACGGTGAGCATGACCACGACCACGGCCAGGGCGATCCACGGCGAGAACAGCAACGCCGAGGCACCGGCGATGGAGAGGGTCAGCAGGATCTCGTCAGGCGCGTACGCGACGCTGGACAGCGCGTCGGAGGCGAACACGGGCAGCGCGATGCGCTTCGGCAGGAGGGTGTGCTGCAGCCGGTCGGACCGGAACGGTCGACCGAGGAGAAGCCGCTTCAGCAGCGAGGTGGGACTGGCCACGAACGCCAAGACTACGACCACCATGGCGGGAGCACGGGGGTGGGCGATCGTCGCTGCTCAACACGACGGGGGTACGGTCGGTCCCCGCTGGCCGCCGGGACGTGGCAGGCTCGCACTCGGAAGGCCACCGGCACCGGGAGCGGTACGCACCTTGGGAGGGACAGCGTGCACGTCGTGATCATGGGGTGTGGTCGGGTCGGGTCGACCCTCGCTCACAGCCTGGAGTCCCGAGGACACTCGGTGGCGGTGATCGACCAGGACGCCGACGCCTTCCGCCGGCTCGGCCCCGACTTCGCCGGAATCACGGTGACCGGGGCTGGTTTCGACGGCGAGGTGCTCCGGCAGGCCGGCATCGAGCGCGCGGACGCCTTCGCGGCGGTGTCGAGCGGCGACAACTCCAACATCATCTCGGCTCGGCTGGCCCGCGAGACGTTCGGCGTGTCCCGGGTCGCCGCCCGCATCTACGACCAGCGCCGGGCGCAGGTCTACGAACGGCTGGGCATCCCCACCGTGGCGACCGTACGGTGGACGGCGGACCGGATGCTGCGGCACCTGGTGCCGGAGGGCAACGTGGAGATCTTCCGCGACCCCACGAGCACCGTGTCGATCGTCGAGGTGCCTGTGCACAAGGACTGGATCGGCCGACCGGTGCGGGCGCTGGAGGAGACGACCGGGGCCCGGGTGGCCTACCTGATCCGCTTCGGCATCGGCACGCTGCCCACCGGCTCCACAGTCATGCAGGAGGGCGACCAGGTGTTCATGCTGGTCAGCGATGACATCGTGGCGACGGTCACGTCGGTGGCGGCGACGCCGCCGGAAGGAGGGCACTGAGCCATGCGGGTCGCCATCGCGGGCGCGGGCAACGTGGGCCGCTCGATCGCCCAGGAGCTGATCGACAACGGCCACCAGGTGATGCTCATCGAACGCCAGCCCAAGATGCTGCGTCCGGACCGGGTGCCGGCCGCCGATTGGGTGCTGGCCGACGCGTGCGAAGTGGCCAGCCTGGAGGAGGCGAACATCGCCGGGTGTGACGTGGTTGTCGCGGCGACCGGCGACGACAAGACCAATCTGGTGCTGTCGCTGTTGGCCAAGACCGAGTTCGCGGTGCCCCGCGTGGTCGCCCGGGTCAACCGGGCCGAGAACGAGTGGTTGTTCAACGAGCAGTGGGGCGTGGACGTCGCGGTGAGCAAGCCGCGGGTGATGGCCGCGCTCGTCGAGGAGGCGGTCACCGTCGGCGACCTGGTCCGGCTGATGACCTTCCGGCAGGGCGAGGCGAACCTCGTCGAGATCACCCTGCCGCCGACCGCCCCCTACGTTGGTCAGCCGATCCACGCCGTGCCGCTGCCCCGCGACTCCGCCCTGGTGGCGATCCTGCGCGGCAAGCGGGTCCTGGTGCCCAGCCCGGACGACCCGATCGAGGCCGGCGACGAGCTGATCTTCGTTTGCACCGCCGAGGTGGAGGACGAGGTCCGCGCGGTGATCCTCGGCGCGGACAGCGTCGAACGGACCCGCGGCTCACGCTGAGCCCGACGGGCGCGCTGAGCGGTCAGCTGGCCCGCGCCTCGCTCAGGCGCTGGGCAGCGGGGCCGGCGGCGACTCCCGGGTGACCCGGCGCACCGTCCAGACCGTGATCAGCAACAGCAGCGCGTACGGCGGATAGCCCAGCGCCAGTCGGGCCACGCCCAGCGCGGTGTCCTGGTGGGCCAGGTAGAGCCCGGCCTGCACGCCCACCTTCGCCAGCCAGACCACACCCCAGAGCACGGTCAGCTGGGTGAAGATCCGCACCAGCTTCGGGTCGGCCCGCCACTCCGAACGGCCCTTGGCCACCAGCACCGACCAGATCCAGCCCACCAGCGGCTGTCGGATCGCGGCCGAGATGAGCAGGGCGACGCCGTACCCGATGCCGTAGAGGATGCCGGGAAGGTAGAAGTCACGCTCGTTGCCGGTGCGCCACGCGATGGCCGCGCCGACGCCGACGCCGAAGAGCCCGTTGACGGCGTGCCGGATCGGCCGACGCTGGGCCAGCCGCACACCGGCGATCAGCACCGCGACGGACACCGAGGCGATCACCGCGGGCCGCAGCTCGCCGATGATGTTGGCGAGGACGAAGACCACGACCGGGATGCTGGACTCGACCAGCCCGCGCCAGCCGCCGAGCTGGTCAGCCATCTGCTCGGCGATCGTCGGCAGCTGGTCCTCGTCCTGAGGGTCGGTCTCCGGCTGTGCCGCCCGATCCTGTCCCGTCGTCATCGCCGGCCTTCCGTCCGCAGTGCTGTCACTTGGGCGAGTCCAGCTCGTAGTAGGGGTTGTAGATGACCTTGCGGTCGTCGCGCACCGCGACCCGGCCCCGGGCGGTCAGGTGCCGGCCCGGCTCGATCCCGGCGATGTGCCGTCGACCCAGCCAGACCAGGGTGACCACGTCACTGCCGTCGTACAGGTCGGCCTCGAGGGTGGGCAGATTGGTGCGCGGCGTGTAGACCACCGTGCGCAGCCGACCGGCGACCGACACCAGCTGACCCCGGGAGCACTGCTGGGCGGGGATCCCGCCGCACTCGGCGCTCTCCCGGCGCAGCTCCTGCGCGTCGATCTCGGCCTCGCTGGCGGTGAACCGCTGCAGGATGCGCCGCAGCGACACCCGGCTCTCGTCGGTCGTCATGACCTCCGCGTCACCCTCTCCACGCTCGCCGTCCCCGGCCGGCCCCGGCGGCGCCGGAACCGTGCCGCCAGCGTACGCCGACGGGGCTGGTTCCGGCGGGCCGGTGCGCGCGGGTCAGACCTGACGCGGCGCGGCGGCGGCGTCACCCGCTTCGGCCTCGGCCTGGTCGGAGATCTCCCGGGGCAGCCGCAGCGGCAACGGCTCGCGGACCGGCTTCGCCTCCTGCCCACGGTCGACCACCAGGCCGTCCAGGCACTCGACGAGCGGCCCGGCCATGGTCGGGTCGGTGGCCACCGGGCCCTGGAACACGCCACGGACCATCCAGCGCGGCCCGTCGATTCCCACGAACCGCAGGTTCGTCACGCCGTCCGGGGTCGTCACCTGGGCGTGCAACTCCGGGCCGGACTCCCCGAGGACCTCCTGCGCGGTCGCGCCGTCGCGGAGCAGCGACTGCCGGATCTCCTCGCGCACCTCGTCCCAGATCCCCTCGGACCGGGGAGCGGCGAAGACGCCCAACTGGAGCGCGTTGTCGCCGTGCACAAGCACCACCTGCTGGACCACACCCTGCGGGTCGGCCTGCACCCGCACCTCGACGTCGGTGATCGCCGGGATGTGCAGGCTGCCCAGGTCGAGTCGCTGCACGTCGTCGTAGCTCTCGGAGATGTCGTACGGGCCGCGTTCCAGCGTCGGCGCCGCCTCGCCCTGGTCCGAGACCTGGGCGGCTCGCTCGTCACGGGTCTGCCGCTCGGCATCGGCCCGCTTTCGGGAGAAGATCACTGCGCCTGCCCTCCGCTGTTCACACTCACCCTGCCACCTCTTCCGTCTGCCCGCGGCCCGGCTCGTTCGGCCGCCGCTCGACCCGGTCCTGGCCCGTCGGCGACGGCACCAGCCCGGCGTGCCCACCGGTGGACCCGTGCCCACCGGTCCCGCGCCGGGACGCGGGCAGCTCGACCACCGGCTCGAACCGCGCCCGTGCGACCTGCTGGACCACGAGCTGCGCGATCCGGTCGCCGCGGGAGATCTTCGCCGGCACATCCCGATCATGATTGATCAGGTTGACCAGGATCTCACCCCGGTAGCCGGCGTCGACCGTACCGGGCGCGTTGAGCACCGTCACGCCGAGCCTGGCCGCCAGACCGGAGCGGGGATGGACCAGGCCCACGTACCCCTCCGGCAACGCGATGGCCACGCCGGTGGGCACCAGGGCACGGCCGCCCGGTGGCAGCTCCACGTCCGCGGCCGCCACCAGGTCGGCCCCGGCGTCGCCGGGATGGGAGTACGTGGGCAGCGGCAGCTCCGGGTCGAGCAGCTGTACGGGCACGGGTACGACGTCGGTCACGGGTCCCCTCTTCCGTCCGGTTCGCGGGGTGACCCTGCCATCCTGCCGGTTCGTCGAGCCGCCGTGCGCCGTACCCTCGCAGGAGTGAGCATGTCGCCCTCCCCGTCCGCCGCTCAGCCGCCGGTCGCCGCCCGCCCGACGTACGCCGAGCGGCTGGATCTGCCCTGGTGGCTGTGGCTGACCGGGTTGGTGGCCGCCGCCCTGCTGGCCGTCGAGATCTGGATGGGCGCCTCCGGCGTCCGGGCCTGGCTGCCGTTCGCCGTGCTGGTGCCGCTCACCGCGGCCGGGCTGTGGTGGCTGGGCCGGATCCGGGTCGGGGTGGCCGACTCCGAACTGCGGGTGGACGACGCCCGCCTGCCGGTCCGTTTCGTGGCCGACGTGGTGCCGCTGGACGTGGCCGGCCGACGTGAGGTGCTCGGCGTCGGCGCGGACCCGCTCGCCTTCGTGGTGCAGCGGCCGTGGATCGGCGGCGCCGTGCAGGTGATCCTCGACGACCCCGCCGATCCGACCCCGTTCTGGGTGGTGAGCACCCGCCACCCGGTCGAGCTGGCCGAGGCGGTGCTGACCGCGCGGGACGCCCTGGCGGCCTCCCACCCGACGGCGGGCGAGCCGGGCTGATCCAACGGCGACGGCCCGCTCAGGGCCGGCCCGACGGCGACGGCCGGTCAGGTGCCGGTCCGACGGCACAGCCTCGGTCAGGTGCCGGTTTGCGGGCCCGGGAGGGCCGCTGGTGGGGCGGGCCGGGCGATGCCCCGCCGACGCAGGTCGACCTGGAGTTGGTCGGCCATCTGCTGGGTGGCCCGGCGGTTGAGGAAGCTGGCCACCGCGGCACCGGTCAGGAACGGCCCGAGCGTGGTGAGGTTGCGACCGAAACGTCGCAGCAGCATGTCCCGCAGTTCCTTGCGGGCGGCGGTGCCGAGCACGGCCCCCACTCCCACGCCGGGCAGCATCGGGTTGACGCCGCGTTGCGTGGCCCAGGAGTGCACAAGTGTGACCGCCCGTTGGCTGCCGCCGGCCGGTAGCGCCACTCCGTGGATCTCGTGCAGCTCGCCGACCAGTTTCAGCTCCACCGCCACCACGGCGACGGTCTCGGCGGCGAGCAGCACCGGCGCGGAGAGCAGGGTCGGGGCCACCGCCCACTCGACGGCGGCGACGCCCCCACCGGCCGCGCCGATCGCGGCGGTGGTCCTCGACGCGTTGCGGATGAGCCTGTCGGCCAGGGCGGCGTCGTCCAGGCCGGGGAAGTGCCGGCGCAGAGTGTCCAGGTCCCGTACCGGCACGTGCGGAGCGATCTCGGTGACGGTGTCGACCATCCAGCGCACGGCGGCGCGGGGCTTGAACAGGTCGGTGATGCCACGCGCACGGGCCTGCCCGACCATCCGGGTCAGCAGTTGGCGGCGTCGGGCCGGCTCGATGTCGTCCGCGGTCAACGCCGCGACGGTGGCACCGAGGTCATCCGTGCCGCCGGTGGCACCGAGGTCATCCGTGCCACCGGTGGCACCGAGGTCATCCGTGCCGCCGTCGGTGGTGCCGCCTCGATCGCTCATCGGACCTCCCGGTGCTGTGGCTACCCGCTACGAGTCAAGCAGGTACCCACCGCTGCCGCTTGCCTACACCGGCAGCGGCGGCCCCGTTCAGGAGGCCGCCGCCGGTGTCGTGCTTGTCAGACGCACTCGCGGCAGATCAGCTCGCCATTACGCTCGACCGCCAGCTGGCTACGGTGGTGGACCAGGAAGCAGCGGGCGCACCGGAACTCGTCCTGCTGCATCGGAAGCACCTTGACCGTGAGCTCCTCGTCGGCCAGATCGGCACCGGGCAGCTCGAAGCTCTCGGCCACCTCGGCCTCGTCGACGTCCACCGCGCCCGACTGTGAGTCGACGCGCCGTGCCTTGAGCTCTTCCAGGCTGTCCTCGCCGAGGTCGACCTCGTCGCGACGCGGGGCGTCGTAGTCGGTGGCCATCGGTTTCACTCTCCCATATCGATGTTGTCGCTTCCGGTTGTAACGCCGGACGACGCTGTTTCGGTTCCGCTGGCCGGCCACCACTTGTGTCGGGCACCCGACCCGAGGACCGAACGGGTCGAGCTCGCCGGGGCGACTCCCCTGCGAGCGCGGAACCTTACCCCCCCTTGGGCGAGGCATGTATACCGCCCTTGCGGCTGAGATGTACGCCCCCGCACGCGAAGTTGTTCCCAATGTGATTCAGGCGACACGAAGATAGGGGTAGTAGTACCCGGTTCGCGGTCGCCGCGCCGGCATGTCGGGCTGTTTCCACGCGACGGCCGGACAACCGTTAACCTCAGCGGCGTATTCGACGGCCGCCGGCCTGAGCGATCGTTTCTGGCCGTCGCCACCCACCTGAGGTCCGGGGAGTGCCCTGATGAGTTTTGCGCGCGTGCGAGCACTCGTCGTCGTCGGCCTGCTGGCGGTCATCGCCTTGGTCTTCGTCGTCGTGGCCGTGGTCCGCGACAGCCAGGGCAACGCGGGCACCGCGGCGGGTTGCCCGGAGGGCTGGCCACTGGCGGACCTGACCCTGCGCGAGCGCAAGGACGTCAAGATCAACGTGTTCAACGCCACGGATCAACCTGGCCTCGCGCACACCGTCGCCGACGAGTTCAGCAATCGGCAGTTCCAGGTCAAGAAGACCGGGAACGAGAAGCGGGTCGACAGCGTCGCGGTGCTGCGCTACGGCCCGAAGGGCGTCGGTTCCGCGCACCTGCTCCAGGCGTACTTCCTCAACAACGCCACCCCCGGCTACGACCCGAACCGTGCCGACGACACGGTGGACGTGGTGTTGGGCAACCGCTTCCAGCAGCTCGCCACCACGACCGAGGTGAACCAGTCGCTCGGCGACTCGGGTCCGCCGGAGGCGCCCAAGGGCGCCTGCCCGTCCCCACCGGCCAAGTGACGGCGTAACCGGCCCTTCGCAGCGGCAGGTCGGCGACCGGGCACCGACCTGGTCCACAGGTCAGGAACCGCCGCCCCGGGTCGGCACGGTCAGGGTCCACCGGCGGCGTCCAGGGCGGCCAGCCGGTCGTGCAGCGGCGCGAAGAGCGCCGGTGGGGCCGCGACCACCAGGTCCGGCCCCGGCGGCCGACCGGCCAGGCCGGCGACCCGAACCCCCGCCTCGGCCGCCACCAGCCCGCCCGCCGCCAGGTCCCAGGCCGCGAGACCCTTCTCGAAGTACGCGTCCAGCCGCCCCTCGGCGACCAGGCAGAGGTCCAGCGCGGCGGCGCCCAACCGCCGAATGTCCCGTACGTGCGCGATCAGCCCGGCCACCACCTGCGCCTGGTGCGCCCGCCGGGCGGCGTCGTAGCCGAAGCCGGTGCCGACCAGCGCCTGCCCCAGGTCGACCTCGCCGGAGCAGCGCAGCCGGACACCGTCGCGCCAGGCGCCGCCGCCGGCCGTCGCGGTCCACTGCTCGCCGGTGCTCACGTTGCGCACGACGCCCGCGACCACCACCCCGTCCACCTCGGCGGCCAGTGAGACCGCGGAGTGCGGCAGCCCGTACAGGTAGTTCACCGTGCCGTCGATCGGGTCGACGATCCAGCGCACCCCGCTGCGCGTCGCGCCGGAGGCCCCCTCGCCGTACTCCTCGCCGAGCACCGAGTCGTCCGGGCGCAGCGCGGCCAGCGCGTCGAGGATCTGCCGCTCGACCGCCCGGTCGGCGGCGGTGACCACGTCGGTGACGGTGCTCTTGGTGGCGGCGACGACGACCCCCTCGGCGCGCATCCGGTACGCGGTGTCCGCCGCGTCCCGAGCCACCTCCACCGCGATGCTCAGCAGGTCCGATGGTGTCGTCGCCGAGTTAGTCATGATTCGCCTCTTTCCGCGCTCCGGGTGCAAGCGGATGGTGAAAACTACCGACCCGGCTTCCGAAGATCATCGTTCCGGACACCGCACGACGGCACCAGACCCAGGATCTTTGGTACGCGGAATCCGCCGCGAGGTGGGTGCCCCCGCACCGCCCACGCGATCCGACCGGCCAACCTTCGCCGATATGCACCTTTAGATCCGGTATTGTCGCTTAAATGCTTACCGCCCCGGCCATGCTCGGCTCACAACCGTTGCCCAACCGCGACCTGGTGGGGACGCCACCGGCCGGACCGTCAACGACCTGGGTGATCCACACGCGCCCCCCTCGCTACCGCCACGCTGACCTCGTACCGGCTGCTCAAACGGCAGTTCGGACACGATCTGCCCGGCGTCGGGCTCGACGGCGGGCACCCTTCGCCGGCCGCGCGGCTATCATTACCGGGAAGCCCACATCTCCGCCGCACCGACGGTCCCCACCGGCGGTACGCGGTGCGGAGCAGGATGATCGCCGCAGACGGCGTTACAATTCACCCCTGCCCACGCGGCACGGACCGCCGACCACCGGCCGGACCGTGACACGAGGGTCCCTCAACCACATCGCCCGGCGCGGTAACCCTCGCTGCGCTGGACGAACCCGCCGTGCCCGCTCTTCGCCTCCGGAAGGTCATTCGTGACAGAACCCCGCCAGCCCGGCGCCGACGTTCGCTCGCTCACCGACACCCTGATCGCCCACGCGCAGAGCGCTGGTGGCCAGCTCACGTCGGCCCAGCTCGCGCGCACCGTCGAGTCCGCCGAGGTGACTCCGGCCCAGGCCAAGAAGATCCTGCGGGCGCTCTCCGAGGCGGGAGTGACCGTCGTGGTGGACGGCTCGGCGAGCACCCGCCGCCGCGTCGCCGCGGCCCGCTCGACCACGCCAGCGTCCCGGGCCACCACCGCCAAGACCACCAAGAAGGCCGCCGCGCCAGCCCCGAAGCAGGCGCCCGCCGCCGACGACGCCCCGTCGACGTCGGCCCCGAGCAAGGTGGCCGCCCGCAAGGCGACCGGCACCGCCGCCGCCGCGGCGACGCCGACGAAGGCGACCCGGTCGACCCGAGCCACCAAGGCGACGGTGGCCGCGGCTGCCGGAGCCAAGCCGACCAAGGCTGGCGGCAAGGCCAAGGGCGAGGGCGCCGAGGGCGACATCGACCCGGAGGAGCTGGCCGCCGCGATCGAGGACGTGGTGGTCGAGGAGCCGGCCGAGCTGGCCCAGGCCGCCGAGACCGACGCCGCCGCCTCGGCGACCGACAACGACTTCGAGTGGGACGACGAAGAGTCCGAGGCCCTCAAGCAGGCGCGACGCGACGCCGAGCTGACCGCCTCCGCCGACTCCGTCCGCGCGTACCTGAAGCAGATCGGTAAGGTTCCGCTGCTCAACGCCGAGCAGGAGGTGGAGCTGGCCAAGCGGATCGAGGCCGGGCTCTACGCCGCCGAGCGGCTGCGGGCTGCCGACGAGGGCGAGGAGAAGCTCGTCCGGGACATGGTCCGTGACCTGGGCTGGATCTCCCGGGACGGCGAGCGGGCCAAGAACCACCTCCTGGAGGCGAACCTCCGGCTGGTGGTGTCGCTGGCCAAGCGCTACACCGGCCGCGGCATGGCCTTCCTCGACCTGATCCAGGAAGGCAACCTCGGTCTGATCCGGGCCGTGGAGAAGTTCGACTACACCAAGGGCTACAAGTTCTCCACGTACGCCACCTGGTGGATCCGGCAGGCCATCACCCGCGCCATGGCCGACCAGGCCCGCACCATCCGCATCCCGGTGCACATGGTCGAGGTCATCAACAAGCTCGGCCGCATACAGCGTGAGCTGCTCCAGGATCTGGGCCGCGAGCCCACTCCGGAGGAGCTGGCCAAGGAGATGGACATCACACCCGAGAAGGTGCTGGAGATCCAGCAGTACGCTCGGGAGCCCATCTCACTGGACCAGACCATCGGCGACGAGGGCGACAGCCAGCTCGGCGACTTCATCGAGGATTCCGAGGCCGTGGTCGCGGTCGACGCGGTTTCGTTCTCGCTCCTGCAGGACCAGCTCCAGCAGGTGCTGCAGACGCTCTCCGAGCGTGAGGCGGGTGTGGTACGCCTGCGCTTCGGCCTGACCGACGGCCAACCTCGGACGCTCGACGAGATCGGCCAGGTCTACGGGGTGACCCGGGAGCGGATTCGGCAGATCGAGTCCAAGACGATGTCCAAGCTGCGTCACCCGTCCCGGTCGCAGGTCCTCCGGGATTACCTGGACTGAGCGGGTTTCGTCAACCGAACGTGTCGTTTTGACCACCTGGTGTGCAACACCAGATGGTGATCGTCCGGATGCACGAATGTGATCGTTGACGTGGCACCCTTGGTGCACGGCACACTGTCCCTTCCAGGTGTGACCTCGGTCCCCCGCGGGCACACAGGGAAGGCAGTGCCTAGTAAGGGTGTTGCACGATAGGTGAGCAACGACCGAAGAGATTGTTCATCGGTGACGACCAGAGGAGGAAGGCGATGACCCCGACCCTCACGCCGCCGCCCGTGACGGCGGCTCCCCCAGCCGCCGATGAACGGTGCGACCGCTGCAATGCTGCCGGGAAGCTCCGGATCACTCTGGCGGGTGGGAGCGAGTTGGTGTTCTGCGGGCACCACGCGAACAAGTACGCGGAGGATCTCGTGAAGATCACCGAGCGGTTCGCAACGGAGCCCGATTTCAGCTGGCGCGGCGCCGACCTGATGGCGAACTAAATCCGCAAACCGACATAGCCGGCCGGAGGCACCCCGAGGGTGTCTCCGGCCGGCTTTTTCTGTCCGAACGCCCCGCGCCCCGCGCCCCGCGCCCCGCGCCCCGCGCCCCGCGCCCCGCGCCCGCGCCCCGCGCCCCGCGCCCCGCGCCCCGCGCCCCGCGCCCCGCGCCCCGCGCCAAGATCGTGCTCGAACCAGGATGTCAACGCCGTTGCGTTTAGCGCTGTGAGCGGGAGGCAAGTCCTTTCTCGAAGACTGTGATTTCGGCGTGGAAGC
>NZ_JBNCKM010000012.1:110816-283365 GCF_049841535.1 Micromonospora sp. DT53 | reverse complement strand
TACAGCTTCCACGCCGAAATCACAGTCTTCGAGAAAGGACTTGCCTCCCGCTCACAGCGCTAAACGCAACGGCGTTGACATGGATGTAGTGGCCTCCCGAAAAGCGGAGGCCACTACATCCTGGATCGAGCGCGATCTTGCCGGGCGCTGGCGTGGAGGGGGCGGGGTGGGGTGGGGTGGGGTTAGGCGGCGGTGGACCAGATGGCGCGGAAGGCGGCGGCCTCGCCGGAGAGCCAGCGTTCGATCTGGTCGGGCTTGGCGTCGGTGGGCATGCGGTGGGCCTGGCCGCGGCGGACGTCGACCAGGACCGGCTCGGCGTGCGGGAGCACCGCGTCCATGTGTCGGGCCATCAGGTGCAGGGTGGCGAGCACCGATTCCTCGCTCGGCGGGGTCTCGTCGAAGTGCAACCGGACCGCTTCGGCGCGGCCGTCGGCGTGGCGTACCCCGAACTGGGGGTTGATCTTGACGGGCAGGTCGCCCAGCATGGCCAGGGCGTCGCGGGTCTGGGCGAGGTCGACGGCGGCCGGCTCACCGAGGGAGTGCAGCCAGGTCGTGGCACCCGGGACGAGCGCCTGGTAGAGAGGGCGCCAGCGTGGCTTGACCACGTCGACCACCCCGGCGAGGTGCGTGCCGCCGGTGTGGAAGGCGATGTCGGCCTTGAGCGCCTTGACGAACTGGCCGTGCGGGTTGAAGCCGGACCGGCTGGCTCGCTGCTTGCGCAGCCCGCCCACGAAGGTCGCCTTGGTGGGGCCGGTGCGGTCGACGTAGCGGGTGAAACCGAGCAGGGTGGCGTAGGGGGTGAGGGGCGTGGAGGCGGGCGCGGTCACGGGCGTCCTCCCGGGTCGTAATCCTGCAGGTCAGGAACTCGATTAGTACATACATTCTAATCGACGGGTCTGACATCGCCCAGCGAAAGAAGGGGCGTGGAAGACACGACAAAGGGGGCCGTCCGACGTACGGACGACCCCCTGTCGAGATGGTCGCTAGAGCTGACCGACGTCGGTGATCCGCACGACCGCGGCACCGACCTCGTCCGAGGCCGCCAGGTCGATCTCGGCACTGATGCCCCAGTCGTGGTCGCCGTTGGGGTCGTCGAAGCTCTGCCGTACGGTCCACCGCTCCCGACCCTGCTCGATCATGAGCAGCGCCGGACCGCGGGCATCCGGACCGACCCCGATGGAGTCGTACTCCTCGAAGTACGGCGCCAACGCGTCGGCCCACGCGTCGTAGTCCCAGCCGTCCTCGGCGTCCAACTCGGCGAGCAGGTCCCAGCGGCGGAGCGCGGCCAGCTCGACGCGGCGGAACAGCGCGTTGCGCACCAGCACCCGGAACGCCCGCGCGTTGCGCGTCACCGCCGGTGGCCGATCGGTCAGCGCGGCGTGCGCCTGGGCCACCTCGGCCACGTCGGACGGGTTGCGCAGCCGCTCCCACTCGTCGATGAGACTGGAGTCGACCTGGCGGACCAGCTCGCCCAGCCACTCGATGAGGTCGATCAGCTCCTCGGTCTTGGCGTCCTCGGGCACGGTCTGCCGCAACGTCTTGTACGCGTCGGCCAGGTAGCGCAGGACCAGGCCTTCCGAGCGGGTCAGCCCGTAGAACTGCACGTACTCGGTGAAGGTCATGGCCCGCTCGTACATGTCGCGGACGACGGCCTTGGGGGAGAGCTGGTGGTCGGCGACCCACGGGTGCCCCTGCCGGTACATCTCGTACGCGGCCTCCAGCAGCTCGGCCAGGGGCTTCGGGTGGGTCACCTCGTCGAGCAGTTCGAGGCGCGCCTCGTACTCGATGCCCTCCGCCTTCATCGCGGCGACCGCCTCGCCGCGCGCCTTGAACTGCTGCGCGGAGAGGATCTGCCGGGGGTCGTCGAGGATCGACTCGACCACGCTCAGCACGTCGAGCGCGTACGAGGGGGACTCGGCGTCGAGCAGCTCGATCGTGGCCAGGGCCAGAGGCGAGAGCGGCTGGTTGAGCGCGAAGTCGAGCTGGAGGTCGACGGTGAGCCGGATCCGCCGGCCGGTCTCGTCCGGCTCGGGCAGCTCCTCGACCACCCCACCGGCGCGCAGCGCCCGGTAGATCGCGATGGCCCGGCGGATGTGCCGGCGCTGGGCGGCGGGCTCCTCGTGATTGTCGGTGAGCAGGTGCCGCATCGCGGTGAACGCGTCCCCGGGCCGGCCGATGACGTTGAGCAGCATCGAGTGGCTGACCTGGAAGCTGGAGGTCAGCGGCTCCGGCTCGGCGTCGACGAGCCGGTCGAAGGTGGGCTGGCCCCAGCCGATCGAGCCCTCCGGTGGCTTCTTGCGGACCACCTTGCGCCGCTTCTTCGGGTCGTCGCCGGCCTTCGCGAGGGCCTTCTCGTTGTCGATGACGTGCTCGGGGGCCTGCACCACGACCCGGCCGATGGTGTCGTAGCCGGCCCGGCCGGCCCGCCCGGCGATCTGGTGGAACTCCCGGTTCTTCAGCAGCCGGGTACGGACCCCGTCGTACTTCGACAGGCCGGTGAACAGCACGGTGCGGATCGGCACGTTGATGCCGACGCCGAGGGTGTCGGTGCCGCAGATGACCTTGAGCAGGCCGGCCTGGGCGAGGGTCTCCACCAGTCGGCGGTACTTGGGCAGCATGCCGGCGTGGTGCACGCCGATGCCGTGCCGGACCAGTCGGGACAGCGTCTTGCCGAAGCCGGCGGTGAACCGGAAACCGCCGATCGCCTCGGCGATCATGTCCTTCTCGGCGCGGGTGCAGACGTTGACGCTTGTCAACGCCTGGGCGCGTTCCAGCGCGGCGGCCTGGGTGAAGTGCACCACGTACACCGGGGCCTGCTTGGTCTCCAGCAGTTCCTCGAGTGTCTCGTGCAGCGGCGTCATCGCGTACGAGAAGATGAGCGGGACCGGCCGCTCCGCCGTGCGCACGACGGCGGTGGGCCGCCCGGTGCGCCGGGTCAGGTCGTCGACGAAGCGGGTGGTGTCCCCCAGGGTGGCGGACATCAGGATGAACTGGGCCTGCGGCAGCTCGATGATCGGCACCTGCCACGCCCAGCCCCGGTCGGGCTCGGCGTAGAAGTGGAACTCGTCCATGATCACCTGGCCGACGTCGGCCTTCGTGCCCTCGCGCAGCGCCAGGTTGGCCAGGATCTCCGCGGTGCAGCAGATGATCGGGGCGTCGGCGTTGACGCTGGCGTCGCCGGTGAGCATGCCGACGTTCTCGGCGCCGAAGACCTCGCAGAGCGCGAAGAACTTCTCCGACACCAACGCCTTGATCGGCGCCGTGTAGAAGGTCGTCCGGCTGTCGGCGAGGGCCGCGAAGTGCGCGGCGATCGCCACCAGGCTCTTACCCGAGCCGGTGGGCGTGTTCATGATCAGGTTGGCGCCGGAGACGATCTCGATGACCGCCTCTTCCTGATGAGGGTAGAGGTCGAGGCCGCGCTCCTTCGCCCAGCCGGCGAACGCGTCGAAGAGGGTGTCGGGGTCGGCGCTTGTCGGCAGCGCGGCGGTGAGCGTCATAGCCTGTCCATGGTGCCTGGATCATGCCCCGGTACGCCAACCCGGCCCGCACCGGACCCCCGCCGGAGCGTCCCGAACGCCCGGTCACGTTCCGGTTCGGGCGTTTCGCCGGTCACCGTCGGCGGTACAGCAGGTCCGCGACCGGCCGACCGGCCGTGATCGCCCGCCGCTCGAACTTCGTCACCGGTCGGTGCGCCGGCCGCGGCGCGAAGCCGCCGTACGCGTCCACCAGCTCCGGGTCCGCCTCCAGCGTCTCCCGCATCGCCTCGGCGTACTCGGCCCAGTCGGTCGCGCAGTGCACCATGCCGCCGGGCCGCAGCCGGGACCGCAACAGGGCCACGTGCCCCGGCTGGATGATCCGCCGCTTGTGGTGGCGGGACTTCGGCCACGGATCCGGGAAGAAGACGTGTACGGCGTCCAACACGCCCTCAGGCAGGCCGCTGACCAGGGACAACGCGTCACCCTGCGCCACCCGCACATTGCGCAGGCCATCGCGCTCCACCAGGTGGAGCAGGTTGGCGATTCCCGGCGTGTGTACCTCGACCGCCAGATAATCTCGATCCGGGTCGGCGGCGGCCATCGCGGCGGTGCTGTCGCCCATGCCCGAGCCGATCTCCAGCACGACGGGCGCCCGGCGACCGAACAGGTCGGCCAGGTCGACGGGCACCACAGGTCCGTCCGGCACATCCAGGCCGTACGCGGGCCACAGCCGGCTCAGCGCGTCGGTCTGCCGGTCGCTCATCCGACCCCGGCGGGGGTGGAACGTGCGGATCGTCCGGCTCGCGGGCGGGACGGCGGGGTCATGGTCGGTGGCGGTCACAGCGACCCGAGCGTACGCGACGCCGCCGACGGATCGGATGTGATGTGCGACCGGAAATGAGAGGATCCAACTGGTACGGCAGGTCGGGTGCTCCACCGCCCGACCCGGCCGCACGGCGTCGAGAGGGGGCATCGTGAAACTGACCCACGGCGTCGTGACCCTGTCGCTGGTGGCCGTGTTCGCCGGCCCCCTGCTGGCCGCCGCGCCCGCCCTCGCGGCGCCCGAGCGTGCCGCCGTCGCTCTTGCCACATCCCAGCCTGCCGTCGCCGTCTTTCCCGTGCCCGAGCGGGCTAGTGCCGTTCTTGCCGTGCCCGAGCAGGCTGTTGCCGTCGCGCCCGTGCCCGAGCGAGCGGTCGTCGCCGCGCCAGCGCCGCAGCCCGAAGGGCCGCCCGGTGGCGCACCCCAACCGGCGCCGTCGGTGGACATCTTCGTCGAGGTGAGCCCCAGCACGGTGCAGCCCGGCTACCTGGTCGGCATCCGGGCCAGTTGCCGGGACAACTCGGTGGGCGCCACCGTGGTCTCCGACGCCTTCGGGGCGGTCGGCGTGCAACCGCAGCGCGGGGTGCTCACCGCCGCGCCGATGGTCCGCGAGCGCACCCGCCCCGGCAACTACCGGGTCAAGCTGGAGTGCCGCGACGGCGAGACCGCCTCGACCATGCTTCAGGTGGTCAAGAAGATCCCCAACCAGCCGAGTCGGGGACCGGCGACCGGCTTCGGTGGGAGCAGCGGCGGGATGACCGGCAAGCTGCTGCTGCCCGGCGGCGCGGCACTGACCATCACCGGGCTGATCCTCGCCGTGATGGCGCTGCGCCGCCCCCGAGCCGACGCGCGTCGCTGAGCCCGCCATGACGATCTTCCGCCCCACGCCGCCGCCGGCCGGTTCACGCCCGCCGTTGCCTGGTCGTCCCGCGTCGCCGCCGGACGCTGCCCGCCAGCCGTTCGCCGGCCGTCCCGCCTTGCCACCCGATGACGTTCGGCTGCCCTTGGACGACGGCTGGCCGGACTCCGACCGCTCGCCGGATCCCCAGCGCCCGCCGGATCCCGACCGCCCGTCGGTGGCGGCGCGTCCGGCGACCGCTGTCGCCCCCCGGCGTAGTCGTCCGTCCGGCCGCAGCCCCTGGTCCGTACCGGTGGCCGTGGTGTTGGTGTTGGCCGGGGTCTTCGCCACCGGGGCTGGGCTGGGCCGTTCGGTCGGCCCGTTCGACCTCGCCCCGACCGGCGGTGACCAGCCGGCCCGCAGTGAGTCGGCCGGGTTGTCGGCCAGTCGTCCGGTGCGCCTCTCGGTGCCCGCGATCAAGGTGGCCGCGCCGGTGGCGCCCGTCGGGCAGGCGCGGGACGGCTCGATCGCCGTACCGCCGCTGGAACGGCACAACGAGACCGGTTGGTACGACCGTGGGCCGACGCCCGGTGAGCCCGGCCCTGCGGTGATCGTCGGGCACGTGGACACGAAGACCGGCCCGTCGGTCTTCTACGACCTGGGCAAGCTGCACCCCGGCGACCTGATCGAGGTGGCCCGGGCGGACGAGTCGGTGGTGGTGTTCCGGGTCGACACCGTCGAGCACTTCCCGAAGGACCAGTTGCCCGCCGAGCGGATCTACGGCCACGACGGGCCACCCGGGCTGCGGTTGATCACTTGCGGTGGGCAGTTCATCGGGGGCCGCACCGGCTACGCCGACAACGTCATCGCCTTCGCGACGCTCCAGTCCTCCCGCAAGTCCTGACACCGTCCCCGGCTCGGTGTCAGCTCAGGAAGGCCAGGAGCTGGCGGACGGTCTCGTCGGGGGCTTCCTCCGGGATGAAGTGCCCGACCGGGACCGGCTCGCCGCGTACGTCGTCGGCCCACTCCCGCCAGATCGCCAGCGGGTCGTCGTAGAGCTTCGCCACCTGGCCCTGCTGGCTCCAGAGAAACAGCACCGGGCAGGCGATCTTCCGTTTCCCACGGTCGGCCTCGTCCTGCTGGTAGTCCAGCGTAGCGGCGGCGCGAAACTCTTCGCAGATCGCGTGCACGGTGGCGGGGTCGCTGAACTGCTTGACGTACGCCGCGCGTACCTCGGCGCGGAAGGCGTCCTTCACCGTGGGCCAGGTGTCGAGCATGAAGTCGACGAGCACCGCGGGCGCCGCCTTGATGAGCTGCTCGGGCACCGGCGCCGGTGCCGCCAGGAAGGACCAGACCCAGTAGGAGAGGCTGAACGTCTTGTCGGCGCGGTTGTAGACGTCCCCGATGGGGACGACGTCCATGACGGCCAGTCGGGTGACCACGTCCGGTTCGTCCAGTGCGAGACGGTACGCGCAGCGGGCCCCACGATCGTGGCCGACGAGTCGGAACTGCTCGTGGCCCAGACTCCGCATCACCTCGATCTGGTCGCGGGCGATGGCTCGCATGCTGTACGGCTCGTGATCCGCGGTGCTCGGCGGCTTGCCGCTGTCGCCCCAGCCCCGCAGGTCGGTGGCGACGACCGTGTAGTTCTCGGCGAGCCGTGGCGCGACCTGGTGCCACATGAGGTGCGTCTCGGGGATGCCGTGCAGCAGCAGAACGGGCGGCCCGCTCCCGCCCCGGCGTCCGTGGATCGTCGCGCCGGGCGTGTCGATGTCGAATTCCTCGAAGCCGTCGAACATGGCCAGAATCTCCCCGCACCTTGGGATGCGCCCTGACCGAACGGGGTGGACTGGCAGGTAGGGCGACTGGTGGCCGGCTATTCGGGCCGCCTCGACGCTATCAACGCGCCCCACCTCAGGGCGCCGGATCCGGTCAAGATCGTGCTCCAACCAGGATGTAGTGGCCTCGCGGCGCGGGGAGGGGACTACATCCAGGATCGAGCACGATCAAGGCGTCGGCTGCCGAGCCACGCCGGCCTCGACGCGCCCAGCGCGCCTGAGCCGCCCCGCCCCGTCGTCGCTTGGCCAAGGTTCCCGCACTCTCGGTGGAGACTGCTGCCTCACGACTTGTCGAGGCGGGGACTCCGCCCGTGTCTGAGGGACCGGCGGGGAGGTGGCTACGGCTGGGGGACGTGTAGGGCCACCTCGAACTCCAGCAGGCTGGCGCCTGTGGAGACCGGTGGGCGGGGCTTGTCGCCGGGGGCGGCGGCGTGGGCGGCGCGCGAGGGGCCGGCGGCCCACGCCTGGAACGCTTCTTCGCTCTCCCACTTCGTGTAGACGAAGTAGCGGGTCTCGCCGGCCACCGGGCGGAGGAGTTCGAAGCCGAGGAAACCGGGGGAGTTCTCCACAGTGCCGGCCCGGGCGGCGAACCGCTTCTCCAACTCCGCGCCGCCACCGGGCGGGACGTCGATTGCGTTGATTTTCACGACTGCCATCTGCCCACCCTAGCCAGCGGACGCGGCACCAGGACGGCAGCCCGCGGCACCAGGACGGCAGCCGGGACGACCGGGCGGGCTCAGAACGCCTCGACCGCCGGGACCAGGTCGGCGTCGACCACGATCGGCGCGTGGTCGGAGGGGCCCTTGCCCTTGCGGGCCTCGCGGTCCACGTACGCGGAGCGGACCGCTCGGGCGAACGGCGCGGACGCGTACACCAGGTCGATTCTCATGCCCTTGTTCTGGTGGAACATGCCGGCCCGGTAGTCCCAGTAGGTGAAGGGGTGCGGGCCCTTCATCGGGGTCGGTACGACGTCGCTGAGCCCCAGGTCGCGCAGCGCCGCGAGGGCCGCCCGCTCGGCCGGGGTGACGTGCGTGGAGTGGGTGAAGACCGCCGGGTCCCAGACGTCGGCGTCGGTCGGGGCGACGTTGAAGTCACCGCAGACCGCCAGCGGCAGACCGCCGGCCAGTTCGGCGTCCAGCGCGTCGCGCAGCGCCGCGAACCAGGCCAACTTGTACGCGTAGTGCGGGTCGTCAGGCGTTCGGCCGTTGGGCACGTACACCGACCAGACCCGCACCCCGTCGCAGGTGGCGGAGAGGGCGCGGGCCTCGGGCTCGGGAAAGCCGGGTTCGGCGGTGAAGCCGACCCGGACGTCGCCCAGCCCGACCCGGGACAGGATGGCGACCCCGTTCCACCGGCCGTCGCTGTGGCTGGCCACGGTGTAGCCCAACTCGCCCACCTCGGTCACCGGGAAGGCGCCGTCCGGGCATTTGGTCTCCTGTAGGCAGACGACGTCCGGCCCGGTGTCGGCCAGCCACTCCAGCAGCCGGGGTAGGCGGGCCTTCACCGAGTTGACGTTCCAGGTCGCCAGGCGCATGCCCCCAGCCTGCCGCATCCGCCGCCGCGACGCCGGGTCAGCTGCCCGGGGTGTCGCCGGGACGTGTCTGTTCGGCCAGGAACCGTTCCAGTTCCGCGCCGAGCTCGTCGGCCGTGGGCAGCGGGCCGGCGTCCGGGGCGAGCAGGCTCTTCTCGCCCCGACCCCGGGCGAACGCGTCGTACTGCTCCTCCAGGGCCTGGACCAGGGCTGCGGCGTCCTCGGTCTGCGCGACCTGCCTGTCGATCTCCACCCGGACCACCTCGGCGGCCGAACGGAGCCCGTCGCCGGGCAGCAGCAGCCCGGTGCTGCGCGACACCGAGGTGAGCAGCACCTCGGCGGCGGCCGGGTACTCGGTCTGCGCCACGTAGTGCGGCACGTGGGCGGCGAAGCCCAGCGCGTCGCGACCCTGCTCGCCGAGACGGAACTCCAGCAGGTGACCGACGCTGCCGGGAACCTGGACGCGTTGCAGCCAGGGCTCGTAGCCGCCGATCAGCTCGGGGCGGGTGGCGTGCGCGGTCACCCCGGTCGGTCGGGTGTGCGGGACCGCCATCGGGATCGAGTTGAGGCCCACGGTGAGCCGGACGTCCAACCGGGCGGCGAGCCCGGCGACGGCGGCCACGAAACGCTCCCACTGCAGGTCCGGTTCGGGGCCGGTGAGCAGCAGGAACGGGGTCTCGTCGTCGTCGTGCAGCAGGTGCAGCTCCAGCGTGGGCGCGTCGACGCTCTCCCAGTGGTCCTCGACGAAGGTCATCACCGGTCGTCGCGATCGGTAGTCGAAGAGCTGGTCGACGTCGAAGGTCGCGATCGGCCGACCCTCCAGCGAGGTGAGCAGCTGCTCACGCGCCAGTCGGCTGGCGTTTCCGGCGTCCACGAACCCGGTGAGGGCCTGGATCAGGACCGGCTGCCCGAGGTCGGGCAGATCGTCGGTGAGCTGGTAGAGCTCGTGTGGGTCGAGCACCGGTGCGGACCTCCCTGAAATGTGCCTGTGGGGCGCCGTCGCGACGGAGGGCACCCGTTCGGGCAACGTACCCGCCATCCTGGTGCATTCCTGCGCCGGGCGATCCGTTGGCCGGGCGGTGGGAGCGACCGGACTAATCGCCTGTTTACGCCACCAGGCCGAGCCCCCTGGCCGATCGACCGAGGGGCGGTTCGGCCCAAAGGCCGAGTTTGTCGATCATGTCAGGCTCGACGGTCGGATGTCCGGCCCTGTCACGGGCCGTGCCGGTCCGCGTGCGGCGCCAGCTTCATCCGGTACGCGAGGTCCGTTCCCCGGGCGGGTCGACCCGTCCAGGTCGTCCACCAGTCCGGGGTGAATCTGTGTCGATCACCACGTGATCACCGTGCGTGATCGGGGTTTTCACCTGCCTAGCCTCGGTTGATGCGTGACGACGGCACCCTCGACGACCCGTACGCCCCGAGCAGGCCCACGACCGATACGGAGGATGGCACCTCAACCGAACGGACAACCGCCGCGAGCCGGCTCCGGGCGTACGCCCGGGACCTGACCGGTCGACGTCGGGCGCAGCTCGCGCTGGCCACCGGTGTGGTGTGCTGCCTCGGTCTGGCCACGGTCGTCCAGGTGCGGAACGAGGACGCCGACGCGGCGACCCGAGGTGGATCGCTGTCCAGCTCCGAGCTGGCGCAGCGCGCCGAGCAGCAGCGCGCCTCCCGTGGCTTCGACCGCACGGCTGCCCCGAGTACGTCGGCCGCTGCCCCGTCCGCCGCGGCGAGCTCCGCCGACCCGGACACCACCGCGCCGGCCCGCAAGGTCGCCCCGGCGCGCCCGACCGACCCGGCACCGGTCGCCGGGCTGGACGACGACCAGATGGAGAACGCCGAGGCGATCGTCCGCACCGGCCGCAAGATGGGGGTGCCGCGCCGGGGTCTGGTGATCGCGGTGGCCACCGCCATGCAGGAGAGCAACCTCTACAACGTGGCCAGCGGCGTGCTGCCCGAGTCGCAGGACTATCCGCACCAGGGCGTCGGCTGGGACCATGACTCGGTCGGGTTGTTCCAGCAGCGTTCCAGCAGCGGCTGGGGCCCGGTGGGGCGGCTGATGGACCCCGAGTTCGCCACCCGGCAGTTCCTCAGCGCGCTGGAGCAGGTGCCCGGCTGGGAGCGGATGCGGCTCACCGACGCCGCTCAGGCGGTGCAGGTCTCGGCGTACCCCGAGCACTACCAGCAGCACGAGTGGCGGGCCACCCGGGTCGTTGACGCCATCGTGCCGGCGGGGCGGTAACCTTCCGCCCACTGTGGACGGTCAGGGTTGAGGCTGTCGCATCCCGGGTACATGTGTTGCGGGTTCCGGGTACACATGACTACGGGACCACCGACAGGAGGACGCCATGTCACTGATGCAGCGGATCACCACGTTCCTGAGATCGCCGAAGGGGCAGCAGTTGGTCGAGCGAGGTCGTCGCGAGATGGCCAAGCCGGGCAACCAGCAGAAGCTGAAGGGGTTGGCGGCCCGGCTGTCCAACCGCCGCCGCTGACCGCTCCATCGGCCGCCCTGTCCACCGTTCCCACCCCTGGGGAGACCTGGTGACCGACACTCCGCCCGCCGGCGGCCAGCCCGCCGCCCCTACTCCGCAGCCGTCCGTCGACCTGCCGGCAGGGCCGGTGGACGCCCCCGAGGGTCCGCCGGCCCGTCTCTGGGACCGGATGCGTGACGACCCGCAGTACGCGCCGGAGCACCTTGCCCTGGAGGCGGTGCGCCGCCTCGGGCCGGAGGCCGTGCAGTGGGCCGGCCGTGCCCGGGCCGAGCAGCCCGGGGTCTCCGCCGACGCCCTCGCCGACCAGGCGGCCCGCAAGTTCGTCAACCTGGCCCGACTGTCCGGCGCGGTCTCCGGCGCGGCCGGGCTGCCCGGCGCAGTGATCGACGTGGGCGTGCTGGCCTGGACCCAGGCGCGGATGGTGCTGCACGTCGCCGCCGCGTACGACGTCGACCCCCTGCACCACGATCGGGCCACCGACCTGCTGGTGCTCCAGCGGGTGCACAAGGTCGCCGAGAGCGCCCGGCTGGCGCTCGGTGTGGCCGCCGGCCGGGAACGTGCCGATGCGCTCTTCGGCCTGGGCGGCCAGCGTCCGCTCGGTCGGGTCATGCTGCAACTCGGCGTCCGGCTGGCCCAGATGGCCGGCGTCCGGGCCGCGAAGCGGCTGGTTGCCAAGATCGTTCCCGGTGCGGCCATCGTGCTCGGCACCTGGGCCAACTCGTCGGCCACAAAGGATCTCGCCCAGCGCTCCCGGGCTCTCTACCGTTCCCGGGGCAACGCCGTCCCGGAGCCGCGCCAGCCCTGACGGCCCGCCCTGTCCTCAGTTGGCCAAGCCGGAGGAGCGCCAGGTCACCTCGGCGATCCGGCCTTGGCCGGTGGCGTTGGGGTGGAACCAGTCCAGCGGGTTGAGCAGGTCCAGGGTGAACCGGACCTTGTGCAACGCGCCGCCGTCGTGCCGGCACCGTGATCCGTACGCCCGGCAGGCCGCCGTCAACTCGGCGTTGTAGGCGTCGATCCGGGCCCGGACGGCGGCCCGGCGGGCCCGGTCGGCGGGCGCGGTCGACGTCGCCTCGGCCAGCAGGGCCGGGCAGATGCCCCGCCGCCACGCGCGGGCCGCCCGGGCGTCGTCGTGCCCGACCTCCCAGAGCCGGTACAGGTCGGGGATGCTCACCACCAGCACCCGGGCCTTCGGCCGGCCGGTCCGCAGGACCCGCAGCCCCCGGTCGACGTCGGCCCGGAACTGCGCCACCGGCGTCATCGCGTCCACCCCGCCCCGACAGATGTCGTTGGCGCCGATCAGCACGGTGACGTAGTCGGCGCGGTCGCGTACCGCCGCCTGGGCCTGGCCAACGAGAGCGTCCGCGCGGGCGCCGGGACGGGCGTGGTTGTACGTCCGGCCGCGGATCGCCGAATTCTGTTCGAGCAGCCGTCGGTAGTGGCTCTGCACCCGCAGCCCGTCCCCGGTCGACCAGGAGTTGCGCTCGCAGGAGGTGAGCACCAGGCAGGAGGCGAAGCCGGTGCTTATCGAGTCGCCGAGGGCGGCGATACCGCCGGGCCCGCTCGACGGCGCGGCGCTCGTGGTGGGGCGGGGTGTCGCGGAGGTGCCACCCTCGCAGGCCAGCGCGACAAGCGCCGCGAGACAGGCCAGGGCGGCGACCCAGCGTCGAGGCATGACGTCTCCCGTTCCCGCAGCACAGAGCGACAGCGCGGTAACTCTATGCGTAGGACGGGGTTTGCCGGGAAGTTGCTGTCGGGTATGCGGCAGAACGCCGACGCGAGAGCCGCCGGGGTGCTATGCGTCGTCCCGCCAGGGCGCCGGGGTGCTACGCGTCCTGCCAGGGCGCCGGGCTGCTAGGCGTCCCGCCACGGCGCCGGGTGCTAGGCGTCCCGCCACGGCGCCGGGTGCTACGCGTCCCGCCACGGCGCCGGCTGGCCGTGCAGCCACCAGTGCAACGCCCGGGTGATCCGGGGCAGCACCAGATAGGTCATCAGCGGCGTCAGACAGAGCGTCATCAGCAGCACCCGGGCCGCCAGCGGCACCGCGTCGAGGAAGCGGCTCGTCAGCAGGGTGGCGGTCAGACTCAGTGGGAAGAACGCCAGCCAGATGGTCACCGCCTGCTTCCACCGAGGCGGCGACGTGGGTGGGACCGGCTCCACCGGGTCCACCGAGTGCTCCAGCGGCCTGTCGAACCAGCCCTCGATCCCGGTACGCCGCTCGACCCGGGTGTGCTCGACGATGCCCTGCGCCGAGCTGAGCCACCAGTGCCGCTGCGGCGACTCCTCCCACCGGCGCAGCGTCTCGGCGTCGGCGAAGCGATAGAGCATGTGCCACTCCGGCGAGCCGGGGCCGCTCTGCACCCAGCCGGCGCCGAGGAACCCGGGGAACGCCTCGGCCAGCGCGGTGCCGGCCCGCATCCAGGCCACCATCTCGCTGGCCCGGCCGGGGTCGACCCGGCGGGCGATGGAGACGGTCACCGGCACGGCGAGGGTCACTGACATGCGCCCATCCTGCGGTCGCCGGGGCCCCGGCGCGAACGGATGTGCCGGAGCACACCGGCGCGTCCGGGCGTGGAAGCGCGCCGTACCGGTTAACCGGGCCGATCGGGGGTAGGTCGGTGGGTATGACGAGATCGCAGCCCCGGCGCGCCCGTGGCACGGTCGGCCACGCGAACAGCGCGTTGAACCTTCGGCTCACCCTTGCCAGCTTCGGGCTGGTGATCATGGTGCTCTTCGCGGTGCTGGCGTTCTGGGCCGGCATCGCCTGGCTCGGCGTACTCTGCGCGATCCTCGCCGTGGTCGCCGTGGTCGACCTGGTCGTGATCCAGCGCCGCCGCGCCGCCCGCCGCCGCGAGGAGCCGGGCGTTCGACACTCGTTGTTCGAGTGACAGGAGGACGAGATGCCCCACATCGCCACCACCAACCCCGCCACCGGACAGGTGCTCAAGACCTATGAGGCGATGTCCACCGAGCAACTCGACGACGCCATCGAGCGCACCGACCTCGCGTTCCAGCAGTTGCGGGGGACGACCGTCGACCAGCGCGCCCGGTGGATGAACGCCGCGGCCGACCTGTTGGACGCCGAGCGCGACGAGATCGCCCGCATCATGACCACGGAGATGGGCAAGACGTACGTCGCGGCGCAGGCCGAGGTGACCAAGTGCGCCACGGCCGCCCGCTTCTACGCCGACAAGGCCCCCGCGTTCCTCGCCGACGAGCCGGCCGACGCCGCCGCCGTGAAGGCGATCCGGGCGTTCATCCGCTACCAGCCGATCGGCGTGGTGCTCGCGGTGATGCCGTGGAACTTCCCGCTCTGGCAGGTGATGCGCTTCGCCGCCCCGGCGCTGATGGCCGGCAACACCGGCCTGCTCAAGCACGCCTCGAACGTGCCGCAGACCGCGCTGCTGCTGGAGGACGTGTTCCGGCGGGCCGGCTTCCCCGAGGGTGCCTTCACCACAGTGCTCGTCGACTCGGAGGCCGTCGACCACATCCTCAGTGACCCCCGGGTCCGCGCCGCGACGCTCACCGGCAGCGAGCCCGCCGGTCGGTCCATCGCGCAGATCGCCGGGCGGGAGCTGAAGAAGACAGTCCTCGAACTCGGCGGCAGCGACCCCTTCGTGGTGATGCCCTCCGCCGACGTGGACCGGGCCGCCGAGGTGGCCACCACCGCCCGCTGCCAGAACAACGGCCAGTCCTGCATCGCCGCGAAGCGGTTCATCGTGCACACCGACGTGTTCGACGCCTTCGCCGAGAAGTTCGCCGCCAACATGGCCGCGCTGCGCGTCGGCGACCCGATGGACCCGAACACCGACGTCGGGCCGCTGGCCAGCGCGCGTGGCCGCGACGAGGTGCACGCCCAGGTCCGCGACGCGGTGGACCACGGCGCGACGGTCCTCTGCGGCGGCGAGCCGCCGACCGGCGACGGCTGGTTCTACCCGCCGACAGTGGTCACCGACCTCACACCGCAGATGCGGATGTGGTCCGAGGAGGTCTTCGGCCCGGTCGCCGGCCTGTTCCGGGTCTCGTCGTACGAGGAGGCCATCGAGGTGGCCAACGGCACCAGCTTCGGGCTCGGCTCGAACGCCTGGACGCGGGACCAGGCCGAGCAGGAGCGCTTCGCCACCGACCTGGACGCCGGCAACGTCTTCATCAACGGGATGACCACCTCCTACCCGGAGTTGCCGTTCGGCGGTGTGAAGAACTCCGGTTACGGACGGGAGTTGTCGGCGTTGGGCATGCGGGAGTTCTGCAACACCAAGACGGTCTGGGTGGGCGAGGGCGCCGCCTCGGCCGGCGCCGGCGCGCACGCCGAGTAGTCCGGGGCGCGGCACGCGTCAGCCGGTGCCGTCGTGGGTAGGAAGTGTGCCCATGACGTCGTTCGGTTTCCACGCCTCGCATGAGCAGATCGGTCCGCGCGCCCTGTTGGAGGCGGTGATGCACGCCGAGCGGGCCGGCTTCGACGCCGCCATGTGCTCCGACCACTTCTCCCCGTGGAGCGCCCGGCAGGGTGAGTCCGGCTTCGCCTGGTCCTGGCTGGGCTCGGCGTTGCAGGCCACCGGCATGCCGTTCGGCGTGGTCAACGCACCCGGCCAGCGGTACCACCCGGCGATCATCGCGCAGGCCATCGGCACGCTCGGCGCGATGTACCCGGGCCGGTTCTGGGCGGCCCTGGGCACCGGCGAGGCCAGCAACGAGCACATCACAGGTGATCCGTGGCCGCGCAAGGACGTGCGCACCGCTCGACTGCGCGAGTGCGTGGACGTGATCCGGGCCCTCCTCGCCGGCGAGGAGGTCAGTCACGACGGTCTGGTCCGGGTGGATCGCGCCCGGCTGTGGACCCGCCCCGAACAGCCGCCCGCGCTGGTCGGCGCCGCCGTCAGCGTGGCCACCGCCCGCTGGTGCGCCGAATGGGCGGACGGACTGATCACCGTGAACGCCCCGGTGGCGCACCTGCGCGAGATGATCGACGCGTACCGGGACGCGGGCGGGCGTGGGCCGCTGCACCTCCAGGTGCACGTCTCCTGGGCGCCGGAGCAGGCGCAGGCCGAGGCGCTCGCGTACGACCAGTGGCGCAGCAACGTCTTCGCCCCGCCGGTCTGCTGGGACCTGGAGACCGTCGAACACTTCGACGCGGTCTCCGCCGACGTGCCGGCGCAGCGGATCGCCGAGGTGGTGAACGTATCGGCGGACCTGGGCCGGCACGTCGGCTGGCTGGAGGGGTACGCGCAGCTCGGCTTCGACCAGATTGCCCTGCACCACGTCGGGCAGGAGCAGCGCGGCTTCATCGACGCGTTCGGCGCGGAGGTGCTGCCGAAGCTGCGCCCGGGCGGCTGATCGAGGCCGGATAGGCGTACCCCTAGGCTCGTACCCCATGGAAAGCCTGTTTCCGGTCGTCGTCTTCCTGGCGATCGCCACCCTGGGCGCCGCGTTGGCCCGCCGGCTCGGCCTGCTCGCCCCGATCGTGCTGGTCGTCCTCGGCCTGGCGCTCTCGTTCGTGCCGGGCTTCCCGCAGGTGGAACTCGACCCGGAGTTGGTGCTGGTCGGCATCCTGCCGCCGCTGCTCTACGTGGCCGCGCTGGAGACCTCGGTGCCGGCGTTCAAGAACAACATCCGGCCGATCCTGCTGCTCGCGGTCGGCCTGGTGTTGTTCACCGCGTTCGTGGTCGGGTTGGTGCTGCACCTACTGTTGCCGCAGCTGCCGTTCGCGATCTGCCTGGCCCTCGGCGCGGTGGTCGCCCCGCCGGACGCCGTGGCCGCCACGGCCGTCGCCCGCCGGGTCGGGCTGCCCCGCCAGGTCGTCACCATCCTGGAGGGCGAGAGCCTGGTCAACGACGCGACCGCGCTTGTGCTGCTGCGAGTCGCGACGATGGCCACCATCGGCTCGGCCGTCGGCACCGACAAGATCGCCATCGAGGTGCTGCGGTCCACCGGCGGCGGCATCCTGATCGGGGCGCTCGGGGCGCTGGTGTTCGGCTTCCTGCATCGACGGATCACCGACCCGCTGCTGGACAACGCGCTGTCGCTGATCATCCCGTTCGCTGTGGTGTTCACCGCCGAGCACCTGCACGCCTCCGGTGTGGTCGCGGTGGTCGTCACCGGTCTGGTGCTCGGGCACAAGCTGCCCCAACTGCTGTCGGCGGCGTCCCGACTGCAGATCGGCGCGTTCTGGCGGCTGGTCCGATTCCTGCTGGAGGGCCTGGTCTTCCTGCTGGTCGGGCTCCAACTGCGGGAGGTGCTCCGTGACCTCGACGAGCCGATCGGCTCGCTCATCCTGATCACCCTCGCAGTGCTCGCCACCGTCTTCGTGACCCGGTTCGTCTGGCTCTTCCCGGCCACCTACCTGGCTCGGTTGGTGCCCCGTGTCCGCCGACGTGACGCCCGACCCTCACCGAAGTTCCCGATCATCATCGGCTGGGCCGGAATGCGAGGCGTGGTGACCCTGGCCGCCGCGCTGGCCCTGCCGCTGACCCTGGCCGGCGACGAGCCGTACCCCCGGGCGTTGTTCATCTGGCTGGCCTTCGCCGTGATCGTTTTCACCCTGGTCGGCCAGGGCGCCACCCTGCCGCTGGTCGCCCGCCGGTTGAAGCTTCCGCAGGACGACCCGGTGCAGGACGCGCTCTCCGCCGCCGGGGTGCAGCAGCAGGCCAGCAAGGCCGCCCAGGACCGCCTCGACGAGTTGGCCGACAGCGCACCGGATACGGTGGTGGACCGGCTGCGCCGAGCGGTGGAGGACCGTACCAACATGGCGTGGGAACGACTCGGCGGCGACGAGCGGGAAACCCCGTCGCAGGCGTACGGTCGGCTGCGACAGAAGATGATCGACGCCGAGCGGGATGTGTTCCGGGCCGCCCGGGACTCCGGTCGGATTCCGGAGGAGGTCCTCGTGCGCGCCTATCGTGACCTGGACCTGGAAGAGTCGTTGCTGCGAGAGGTTGAGAAGTGAGCTGTCAGCACCTGACCGAGGCCGGTGCCGCCGAACCGCGCACCCCCGACGAGTGCGCGGACTGCGTCGCCACCGGCGACACCTACTGGGTGCACCTGCGCACCTGCCTGAGCTGCGGGCAGGTCGGCTGCTGTGACTCGTCGCCGAACCAGCACGCGAGCAAGCACTTCGCGTCCACCGGCCACCCGGTGATCCGCTCGGCGCAGCCCGGCGAAGCCTGGCGCTGGTGCTTCGTCGACGAGGAGATCGGGTGACGGTCAGCCCGGGTGCGGTGACCGGTGGGCGCGGTCGGCCAGGGCGCGTCGGGTGAGCGGTGGCACGGCGAGGCCGGTGAGCGCGAGCAGCCCCGCCAGCGCCAGCCAGCCGACTGGGCCGCCGTCGATGATCAACCAGGTCAGCAGGGCCGGGCCCGCCGCGCGGACCAGCCCGGCGAGCAGTCCGTCGACCCCCTGATAGGCGCCGAGGGCGTCCGGTGCGGCGAGGTCGTAGGCTAGCGTCGCCCCGGCCCCGGCGTGCCACAGGTCGCCCACGGTGTAGATCACCGTCGCGCCCAGCAGCAGGCCGACCGCCACAGTGCTGGGCACGACGGCGCTCGCGGCCCAGAGCAGCATCCCGGCCGCGAGCACCAGCCCGGCCCGGCGCATCGTCGTCGCCGCCGGCACCGCGTGCCGGGCCCTCCCGCTGAGCCGTACGGCGAGCAGCACGGTGAGCAGCGTGTTGACCAGCAGGAAAGCGGAGACCGTCACCAGCGGCGCGTCGGTGTGCGCCACCACCCACAGCGGCAGCACCAGCGTCAACGCCACGTGGTGCACGGAGAGCACCGCCGAGGCACCGACGACCGCGAGGAACGGCCCGTCGCGCAGCGCCCGGCCGGCTCTCTGCCGCAGGGGTCGCCGGGCCGGTGGGTACGCCGGGAGTCGCATGATCAGCGCCGCCGAAACCAGATAGGTGGCGACGTTGCCGAGCACCAACAGTCGGTACGCCCACCCGGTGTCCGCCACCAGCGCGAACGCGGCCAGCCCCGCACCGAGCGCCACGCCGAGGTTCGCCACCGCGCGCAGAGTGGCGAAGGCGTGCACCCTGCCCCGCGGGCCGCCCACCGCCGCGACCAGCGCGGCGCGGACGGCGAGGTTGCCGGAGATCAGCAGAGCGTCCAGTGTGGCCACGAGCAGAAAGACCGGGAAAGAGCCGACCAGCAGGTACGCGGCGGCGACAACCGCCTGCGCCAGTTGCAGGACGGCGCGCAGGCTCCGCGGGTCACGCTGGTCGGCGAGCCCGCCGAGCGGCACGCTGGCAGTGAGCCCGACCAGGCCGGCGAGAGTAAGACCGAGCCCCACCTCCGTCGGGGTCAGCCCCACGGCGCGGGTGAGGTAGAGCGCCGCACCCGCCACCCACAGCCCGGTGCCGACCGTGTTGGCGAGGGTGGCCAGCGACAGGGTGCGCAGCCGTCCGGGTGGCGGCAGCGGCGCCAGCGACCGCCGGCGGCCGCGAACCTCCGCTGTGGTGCCCATTCACCGACCCTAGAGCCGCCGTCTGCTCATCGATGCTCCGCGTGGTGTGGTGCCCGTCGCATTCCGGGTCCAGGCCGATCTCGGGTGGGCTCAGCACAAAGATCCACTCGTCTTGCCTGACCACAGCCATCACCTTGTTGCCGTGATCGGGTCGGCCGTCCTCCCCGGCCGCCCAAGCGGAACTGACGAACCGGACCTTTCCGCCAGTTGACCATGACCGTCCGCCCTGGCCGCGTGGCCTGTCACCTCCTGATCGGCAGGGCACGGTCTTGGGGAGGTCACGTCCTCCGGTGGTACTGGTTGCGGCGAGGGAGCCGGTCCGGGTCGAGCCAAGCCGGCGGAACGAATTCGGGGTGACCGTCGCCGTCGAGCCGGACGGTCCACTCACCATGGTGGACGTGTCGGTGATGGTGGCCGCAGAGCAACACGGCGTTGGACAGGCTGGTGCTGCCGCCGTCGGCCCAGTGGTGGATGTGGTGGGCGTCGCACCAGCGGGGCGGGCGGTCGCAGCCGGGAAAGGCGCAGCCTCGGTCGCGCAGGACCAGAGCGCGTCGCAGGGGACCGGTGATGAGCCGGCGTTGCCTGCCCACGTCGAGCGTCTGGCCGCTGCCGCCAAGGACGGCGGGCAGGATCGCGGCGTCGCAGGCGAGGCGGCGGACCGTCTCCGGGGTGAGGTGCAGGCCGGTGTCGAGAGTGCCGGCGCCGAGCCGCTGGGCCAACGTCTCGAAGCTGGTGGTGACGACGACCTGGGCGGGTTCGCCGCCGTGCTCGGGCAGCTCACCGGTGCGCAGGGCAAGCCGGCAGAGGTCGGCGAACGCGTCGTGCCGGCGTTGCCCGGGAGAACGCGGATCGTCTGGGCCGGACGGTGCGGTCAGCGGGTCGATCGCGGCGCGCAGCAGGCCGGCCGCCTCGCCGTCGAGGATGCCGGACAGTCGCAGTCGGCCGTCCCGGAGCTCGGACAGCGTCACATGGCGGTCTCGGCAGGTTCGGCGGGCTTCGGCCTCCATCGCGGCCTTGGCGGCGGCATCGGCGACCTCGGGGGCGACGTGGTCGAGGATCCGGGTGCTCAGCTTGCGCAGCAGGGTCGGCTCGAACTGCCGGGCCCACTCGACCAGGACACCGACCGCCTTCTCGGCCGCCTCGGCGCCAGCGGCCGTGTGCACAGTGCTGACCGTGTCGCCGATGACCCGGACCTGCTCCACGTCGACCGATCCACCGGCCAACGCATCCCGCACACCGACCGGGGCGGCATCGAGCGTCGCCCCCAGTTCGACCAGACGACGGGCGGCACCAACCCCGAGCCGCAACCGGTCCCGCAACCACACGGCAGTCGAGGACGCGCCCTGCGCGGTAGCGGTGCCTCGGCCGTCAAGCTCCCGGACGAGGGCCAGCTTGACCGCGGCCAGACGCTGCTCAAGCCGGTGCGCGGTGTCGAGTGCCGCGACGAGGTCGTGCTCCGGAAGAGCCCAGGTCGACGCGTCGAGGCAGTCGCCGACTGCCGCCTCCGCCCGCGCCAACCCTTCCAACATGGACCGACGATAGAACAGGTGTACGACAACTCCGGGCTCGGTTGGCAGGCCACGTTCGGTCGCTTCCGGCAGCGGCGACGGGCGCCCACTGTGGTCGTCGTCAAGCCCGACTCAGCGGCTCATGCCGTCCACAAGACGTTCGGTGGCGAGGCAGGAGACGAGACAGCGCTCCTTCGCGTCACCGCTCAATCGGGAGGTCCAGTCGGTGAGGCCGCCGTCGCCGACCTCCAGGCTGCCGTCGTGGACGGTGATCCTCAGGGCGCACCCCGTGTAGTAGCCGCGACCGCGAGACCTCTCGGGTTCGTCCACGAGCGGCACCACGTCCCCGTCGAGTGCCGGGCGGACGGTGTCGGCCAGCCGTTCCCGGACGAGCCGGTCGTCGAAGGTCGTGACGTGCAACTGAGGCGCGGCGGTGGGTGCCAACTCGGCGAGGACGGTCCGCCAGTAGGTGAGGTGCCGGACCAGCAGCCGGGCCTGCGTGCCGCCCGAGCCAGTGTCCCGAGCGCTGGACACCAGGGCGAAGAGCCGGAAGTGCGCCGACGCGCCGCTGCCGAAATCCTGCGCCCGCAGCACCCGATGGGCGGCGGCCAGGTGCACCTCGCTCTGTCGACGGCGACGCACGGACGCCTCGACGGCGAGGGCGTTGGTGGGGTCGCTCAGCACCTCGCTGGCGCGCGCGGTGGTGACGATCCTGTTCTGGCTGACCGGTGCGACCGCCGAGCAGGTGCCGAGCGGTACGACAGGTGACAGCTCCACTCCGGCGACGTCGGCGGGCAGCAGCTGCCACATCCGGGCCTCCACCCGTGCCAGCACACGGGGGTCGGCACGGGCCGGGCGGACGAAGCGATCCTCGCGCCAGCGGCGCGCCACCTCGGACGGGCGCACGGTCGCCGCCCGATCGCGGGCCACGCTCAACAGGAGACTGCGCAGGTCCGCGCCGGACAGCCCGGCAAGCGCCGCCCGCGTCCCCGCCGGCATCGCCGCCCACACCCGACGCTCCGCGCCGGCCAGTTCGCCGCCATCCATGGCGTCACCATGGCTCACCAGGCGCGTCCGAGCCATCGGTTTTGCGGGGCGTCCGGCCGCTCGTACCCCGTCTATGCTTCGCCGACGGTGCGAGCGTCGGCAGGGGACGGACATGATTGACACGATCTTCTTCGATGTTGGTGGGACGATTCTCGACGAGTCTCACGAGTTCGCCGCCTGGGCCGACTGGCTCGGGGTGCCGCGGCACACGTTCTCGGCGGTCTTCGGCGCGGTGATCGCCAGGGGTCTGGACTATCAGGAGACGTTCCGGGTCTTCCGGCCCGATTTCGATCTGACGGCCGAGCTGGAGCGTCGGGCGGCTGCCGGCCAGCCGGAGTCGTTCGCCGAGGAGGATCTCTACCCGGACGCGCGAGTTTGCCTGGAGTCCTTGAAGGACCAGGGTCTGTTCGTGGGCCTGGCCGGTAATCAGCCAGCTCATGCGGAGGCGACCCTGCGCGCTCTCGACCTCCCCGTGGACGTCATCGGCACGTCGCACGGCTGGGGCGTGGCGAAGCCGGCACCGGCGTTCTTCGAGCGGGTCGTCGACGCGGGTGGTGGTGTCGCGTCGTCGATCCTGTACGTCGGCGACCGGCCCGACAACGACGTACGCCCAGCCCTGGAGGCTGGCATGAAGACGTGCCTGATCCGGCGTGGCCCGTGGGGGCACATCCTCGACCCCTCGACCGTGGCCGAGCGGTGCTTGTTCCGGATCGACTCGCTGGACGAGCTTCCCGGCCTGGTCGCGAAGCACAACGCGGCCGGCGGTTGACCCGCCGGCCGCGTGTTCGTGCGGTCCTGGTGGCCGCCTTCCCCGGGCGGCCACCAGGACCTGGCTCAGCTCAGCGAGCAGGCCGCTCCGTTGACGGTGACCAGGCCGGGGCTCGGGTTGGCGCCCCCGCCGGTCGTCGCGTTGAAGCCGAACGTCACAGTGCCGCCGGGTGCGATCTTGGCGTTGTACGACTCGTTGCGGGCGGTCACCGTCGCGCCGGACTGGGCGACCTTCGCCAGCCACGCCTCGCGCACCCGCTGGTCACCGGTGAACGCGAAGCGCACGCTCCAGCCGTTGACCGCGGTGGCACCCGTGTTCTGGATGGTCAGCTGCCCGGTGAACCCGGTGCCGCCCTGCCAGGCGCCGTAGTTGACGTAGCGCGCCGTGCAGGTGGTGGCCGGGACCGCGCCGGCGTCACCCTGGTCGGCCAGGAACGAGGAGATCCAGGCCAGCGCCGAGTTCCAGTTGATCGCCACCTCGTTTGTCGAGTACGAGTTGATGTCGTCGACGTAGCAGAACATCGGCTCGCAGCCGGCTAGCAGTTGTGCCACGAACGGGTCCTGGAGGGCCGCGTTCGGGCCACCGGCGAGGGAGCCGGCGGGCGGTCGGGGCAGGTTCGGGTCGAGCTGGTGGCCGAAGATGCGGCTGTGCTGGTTCTGCGCGGCGTGCTCTCCCCACCCGGTCACGTAGGAGATGTTCAGGGCGTTGCGACCGAGGATGTAGTCCATGGCCTGTACGGCGCCGTCGCGGTAGGCCGGGTTGCGGGTCAGGTCGAACGCGGTGGCCAGCACCACGGCGTTGTTGATGACGTTGCTGTTGCCGCCCCAGAAGTAGCTGTTGGCGTCACCGGGCATCGGCAGCCCGTACGCCTGCCGGCGCAGCTCGGCCAGGTAGGTGTCGGCGGCGGCGGTGACCGAGGAGCGGACCCGGGCCAGATCGGCGGCGGGCAGCCCGTTCGGCACGGTGGCCAGGTCGAGGCGGCCCAGCGCGGCGACGCTCTGCCAGCCGAAGCCCCGCGCGTCGAACACGTTTCCGGTGTGGTGACTTGAGGCCGTCAGGTCGGCCAGGTAGTTCTGCGCCCCGGTGGTCAGGTACAGCTCGGCCGCCGCCCAGTAGAACTCGTCGGTGACGTTGCTGTCGTCGTACGCGCCGCCGCCGGTGCCGTCGGTCGGGCTGGCGTACAGCACCGGGTGGGTCTTGGCCGCAGCGTAGGCGGTCTTCGCGGCAGTGCCGCAACGGGTCGCGAACGCCGCGTCGTAGGGGGCGAAGAGCCGGGCGCACTGCGCGGCGGTGGCGGCGAGGTTGAGGGTGGCCGCGGTCGACGGCGGGTGCAGCTCGCGCGGCTGCGGGTCGTCCTGCGGGGCGAGGGGCAGCCCGGTCCAGTTCTGGTCGTGGATCTTGTGGTGGACCATGCCGGCGAGCGGCTTGCCGGCGGGCACCTGCATGCGCAGCAGGAACTCCAGCTCCCAGCGGGCCTCGTCGAGGATGTCCGGAACCCCGTTGTCGCGCTCGGGCACCCGCAGCGTGCCGTCGGCGAGTTCCGCGCCGCCGTTGGCGGTGGCCGCCGTCCTGGTCCGCTCGAAGGTGCTCAACAGCTGGTAGGTGGCGATGCCGCCGTTGACCACGTACTTGCCGTGGTCGCCGGCGTCGTACCAGCCGCCGCGCACATCAAGGGAGTAGTCGCAGATACCCGGCTGGCAGGGCACGTTGGTGTCGCCCTTGTTGGGTGCGACGTCGAGGTGGCCGGCGGGTCGGGCGTACTCGTCGCCGATCAGGTCGCCGTCGATGGCGATGCCGCTGCGCTGGGCGTAGAAGAACTGCAACGAGTCGGAGCGCAACTGGTCGTAGAGGGCGCCGGAGATGTCGAACGGGTGGCTGGTCTCGCCGTCCACGGTGAGCGTGAGCCCGGTGCCGGGGGTGCGGTAGCCGGAGAAGTCGACAGTCTGCACGTTCTGCCCGGAGGCGGCGTCGACACCGCGTGCGGTGGTGGTGCCGCTGGCCACGACGGCACCGGCGGCGCTGCGCAGCTGCCAGGGCAGCGGTTGGGTGGCCTCGGTGACGACCGTGGCGTTCTTCGGGCCGCTGGGAAGGTAGCCGACCTGGTTGACCCGCACCCGTGGCCCGGTGTCCGGCTCGTACGGCTCGGGTGGCTCGCCGCCGCGCAGCGAGACGTCGTCCAGGCAGATGGTCTGCGCCTGGGCCGAACCGCCGACCTGGAAGATCAGCTGCGCGTTGGGGTTGTCGTCCGGGACGGTGAAGGTCTGCTCGACCCGCTGGAGGGTGCCGGTCGCGGTGGCGTCCACTGCCGCGTACGTGGTGTACGGGGCGCTGCCGAGCTGCAGCACGGCCTTGACCGCGGCGCCGGGGGTGGCGGAGACCGCGAAGCCGAGGGTGTATTCGGCGCCGGCGGTCAGCGGTACGCCGTCCTGGCCGATGCCGGCGTCCCACGGGTTGGCCAGCCCACCGGCGACGGTGGTGCAGAGCTGGCCGTCGGTGACCGCCAGCGCGCCGGTGCCGAAGGAGAACCAGGGGCTCACTCCGGCGCTGAAGTCGCCGTTGTCGATCTGCTCGGGGGCGTCCGGTGGTGGGTCGGCGTGGGCCGCGCCGGCGCCCGCGCCGGTGAGGGCCAGAGTGGTCGCCGCAGCCAACAGGAGGCGGCGTCGGGATGACGTCACGGGGAGTCCTTCCGGGACGGAAAGTGGGACGGTGGCGGTGACAGGTGTGGTCGAGGAACCTGGGAGCGCTCCCAGGTGTCTGCTCGATGTTTCCAGTGCCGGTGCGCCATGTCAATTGATCTGGTTGGATGGGTTCTGGCGTCCGACGAGGGCGGTCAGCCCGGATGGCGCCCCCGGACGCGGCGCCACCCGAACGTGAGATTGGCCGCGCCACGCGCCGTCGTCCTGATCTCCTAGAGACAACTGCGCCCTTCGCCTGGCAGGCTGCCTCCCATGACCCTGAAGCTGCGTTCCGTGGGAACGAGCGACCGTGGGCTGATCCGCAGCGGAAACCAGGACGCCCTGCACGCCGGCACCTGGCTCGTCGCCGTCGCCGACGGCATGGGCGGGATGGCCGCCGGCGACCTGGCCAGCGCCCTCACCATCGACGCGGTCGCCCCGCTGGACGTGGAGACACCCGAGGACGCCCTGGTGGCCGCGCTCGAGGGTGGCATCGCGCTGGCCACCTCCCGGATCCGACAGGCGGTCGCCGAGGATCCCGAGCGCCAGGGCATGGGCACCACGCTGACCGCCCTGCTCTTCGCCCGCACCGGCAGCTGCCTGGCCCTCGCGCACGTCGGCGACTCCCGGGCCTACCTGTTCCGCGAGGGCGTGCTCAAGCAGGTCACCCGGGACGACACGTTCGTCCAGATGTTGGTGGACCAGGGTGTGATCACCGCGGACCAGGCCAGCAGCCACCCGCGCCGCGCCGTGGTCACCCAGGCGCTGCAGGGCGACGAGGTCTCCCCGTCGTACGCGACAATGGTGCCCCGGGCCGGCGACCGGTGGCTGTTGTGCAGCGACGGCCTCTCCAACGTGGTCCGCCCGGACACCCTCAACGAAGTGCTCACCGGCTATCCGGACCGGGACGCCTGCGCCGCCAAGCTGATCGACCTGGCGCTGCGCGCCGGCGCGCCGGACAACGTCACAGTCGTGGTGGCCGACGTCGTCGAGGAGTAGGCCGGCGCTCAGCGTCGGCGTGGCGTGGCGCGCCGGGTGGGTGTCGCCGTTCCCGGATCCTCCGGCCACGGGTGCCGAGGATAGCGTCCGCGCAGCTCGGAGCGGACCTGCGGATAGCCGGTACGCCAGAACGACGCCAGGTCGGCGGTGACCGCCACCGGCCGGCCGGCGGGGGAGAGCAGGTGCAGCAGCACCGGCACCCGACCGTCGGCGATGCGGGGGGCCGCAGCCCAGCCGAACGTCTCCTGGAGCTTCACGGCGAGCACCGGCGCGGCCGGGTCGCCATAGTCCAACCGGATCCGAGAACCACTCGGCACCTCGATCCGCTCCGGGGCCAACTCGTCGAGGCGGGCGGCCTGCGCCCAGGGCAGCAGCCGACGCAGCGCCGACGACACGTCCACTCGCGCCAGGTCCGCGCGGCGTCGCGCGGCGGCCAGCTCCGGGCCCAGCCAGCTCGGCGCGGCGTCGAGCAACGACTCGTCGCCGACCTGCGGCCACGGATCACCCAGGTGGTGCCGGAGGAACGCGAGCCGCTCGCGCAGCGCCCGCGCCGCCGGCGTCCAGGGCAGCAGCCCCAGCCCGTCCTGACGCAGGCCGGTCAGCAACGCGGCGGCCACCTCCGCGCGGTCCGGCCGGTCCAACCGCCGCTGGACCAGCTCGATCGCACCCAGCCGGGTGATCTCCCGGGCCACCACGTCCCCATCGGACCAGTGGACCTCGCGGCCGGTGCGCAGCAACGGACCGGCCGCCTCCCGGGCCGTCGCCTCGTCCACCGGGGAGGCCCGGCGGATGCGGGCCGACGGCGCGCCGGGGGTGCGGTCCGCGACGGCCACCGCCAGCCAGTCGGACCCGGTCAGCCCCGAGCCGGCCGCCAGCTCCGCGGCGGTCCCGCCGGTCATCAGGTACGCCGAACCGCCCGGCCGCCGCACCCGGGCCAACCGCTCCGGGTACGCCAGACCGACGAGCAGCCCGGCGGCGAGATCGTCGCTCAGCCCACCCGAGCCGCTGTGACCGGTGGCAGCGGCCCGGCCCTTCGACGGCGGGCCGGTGGGCAGCGCGGCGCGCAACCGGCGTACCTCCGTGCGCCAGCGGGCGGTCGCGCCCGCGTCCACGCCGGTGCGCAACCGACGCCACCCGGCGACCAGATCGTCACCGGGGCCGGCCGCGCTCTCCTCGGCGAGGAGGGCGACCACCTCGGCCGCGCGGTCGGCGCCGACCCGACCGGCGCCGTCGAGCAGCGCCCGTGCCAGCCGTGGGTGCGCCCCGGCGGCGGCGATCGACCGCCCCCGCGCCGTGATCCGACCGTCGGCGTCGACCGCGCCCAGGGTCGCCAGGGTGTCCCGGGCCACGGTCATCGCGGCGACCGGCGGCGCGTCGGGCAACGCGAGCCCGACGCCGTCCGGGCGGCCCCAGGCGGCCAGCTCCAGCGCGAAACCGGTCAGGTCGGCGGTGGCGATCTCCGGTGCGGCGCGGGCGGGCAGCCGCTCGTGGGTCGCCGCCGACCAGCAGCGGTAGACGAACCCGGGGGCCTCCCGGCCGGCCCGGCCAGCCCGCTGGGTGGCGGCCGCGCGGGAGACCGGCACGGTGACCAGCGCGCCCAGCCCACGGGCCAGGTCGATCCGGGGCACCCGGGAGAGCCCGGCGTCCACCACGATCCGCACGCCCGGGACGGTCAGGCTGGTCTCGGCCAGCGCGGTGGCCAGCACGACCCGCCGTCGGTCCGCGCGCCGCAGGGCGGCGTCCTGCTCGGCGCCGCGTTGACGGCCGTGCAGCGGCAGCAGGGCTACCGCGTCCCGCAGGTCGCTCAGGCGGCCGGTGACCGCCGCGATCTCGCCGGCCCCGGGCAGGAAGACCAGCACGTCGCCGTCGTGCTCGCGCAGCGCCCGCCGGACGGTGGCGGCCACGTGGTCGAGCAGGGCCCGGTCCACCGGCCCGGCCCCGGGCGGGGCGAGGGGGCGTGCCGGGGGCACCCAGATCCGCTGCACCGGGTGCAACGCCGAGTCGGCCCGTACCACCGGGGCCGGGGTGGACCCGCCCAGCAGCGTGGCGAACCGGTCGGTGTCCGGGGTCGCCGACATCGCCAGCAGCCACAGGTCCGGTCGGAGGGCGGCACGCGCCTCCACGGTGAAGGCCAGCGCGAGGTCGGCGTCGAGTTGGCGTTCGTGGCACTCGTCGAGCAGCACGGCACCCGTGCCGGGCAGCTCCGGGTCGTGGTGCAGCCGGCGGACCAGCAGGCCGGTGGTGACCACCTCGATCCGGGTCGCCGGGCCCACCTTGCGCTCGCCGCGCACCGCGTAGCCGACCCGCTCACCCACCCGTTCGCCGAGCAGCTCGGCCATTCGCCGGGCAGCGGCACGAGCCGCCACCCGGCGGGGTTGGGCGATCACCACCCGGCCGGTCACCCGGTCGGCCACGGCCAGCGGCGCGAGGGTGGTCTTGCCGGTGCCCGGCGGGGCCACCAGCACACCGGCGCCGGCCGCGTCGAGTGCCGCGACCAGCGCCGGCAGCACCGGGCGGACCGGCAGGTCAAGTGTTACGTCGGAGAGCACGGCCCAGTCTCGCACCGGCGCGGGTGCGTCAGGAGCGACGGACCTCGCCGACCCCGAGCACGAAGGCCCGCCAGGTCGCCGCGTGGAAGGCGAGCACCGGCCCGGAGCGGTCCTTGCTGTCCCGGACGGCGACCTGACCGTCGACTGTCGCGACCTCCACGCAGTTGCCGTTGCCGCTGCTGCGCGTACTGGTGCGCCAGTCCACTCGGGTCAGGTCGTACGCCGTCATCCGCGGTACCTCTCGTCTGCGTCGGCGTGCCGCAGAAGCGGTCACGCAAAGTTACGAGAAGCCTGCTCAAGACGGGTCATCGACGCCGTCGGATCGAGCGCCATCCGGCACAGCTCCTCGTGCAGAAGGCTATACCCGAGCACATGATCGGCATCCTCCAGAGCCAGTCCCATCGTGAGGTTATCCAGGTAAACCACGGACGCGTCGGCGGCATCGGCGAAGTTGAGGATCACGTACGGGGTGCTCATGGCCGGATGCCCGCCGACCGCGAAAGGAAGTACCTGAATTGTCACGTTGGGTAGTTGCGCGATCCGGCTCATGTGGACCAGCTGTTCGGCCATCACCGCGGGGCCGCCGACCGGGCGCAGGAGCACCGCCTCGTTGATGATCACCGACAGGTCCACCGGGTCCTCGCGGCGCAGCACCTCCTGCCGGTGCAGTCGGGCGGCGATCTTGCGCTCCAGGCCGTCCTCGCCGGCGGTGCGCCGGAAGATCTCCCGGGCGTACGCCTCGGTCTGCAACAGCCCGGGCACCGACTCGGCCTCGTAGGTGCGCAGCGTCGCCGCCTCGGCCTCCAGCCCGACGTAGAACTCGAACCACTCGGGGAGCACGTCGCTGTAGTTCTGCCACCAGCCGCGCTGCTGTGCCCCCCGGGCGATCTCGATAAGCGCCTCGGCATCCGAGCCGGTCACCTCGTAGAGCGCCAGTGCGGCCCGGACATCGCGCGGTTTGATGCCGATCTGGGCGGTCTCGATCCGGGAGAGGTTGCTCTTCGACATGTCGAGCTGACGGGCAGCCACATCGAGGGTCATGCCCGCGCGTTCCCGGAGTTGGCGGAGCTCCCGCGCGATGCGGCGCCGCCGCACGGTCGGGCTGGCGGCGGGTCGGATGGTGGGAGTGGCGGTCACCGTCCGAGTCTGCCACGACAAGATCCGCAGGTCGCGCCTGCACGGAGTGCAACTTTCGAATCTGGGAGTTGCGTTGCAGTAGCTGTCGGTGCATCCTTTCCCGGTCGCGATCACTGTGGACACACCTGTGCGGGAGGACCGTTGCTCATCGCCGACGAGTTCTTCCTGATCGCACACAACGACAGTCGCGGCAAGGCAAAGCTGCACCCGGCGGCGACCGGGCTCGGGCTCGCCGGTGGGCTGCTCGGCGAGTTGATCCTTTATGGACACATCACGGTGTCGGCCGGGCAGGTCACCGTCATCGACCGACGCCCACCAGCGGACGCGCTGGCACACACCGTGCTGGACCAGTTGATCGGCGAGTCCCAACACCGGGAGTTGCGCACCTGGCTGAGCTTCCTCGCGCAGAGCGCAACGGCCTCGGTGGGGGAGCGGCTGGCCCGCGCCGGCGTGCTGCGCCGCCAGGAGAGTCGCCGGTTGCTGCGTACCACGGTCAGCTACCTGCCGATCGACCTGAACGCGGTGGCCTGGCCGGCCACCCGGCTGCGAGCCCTACTGGACCGTCCCGACCCGCCGGGCGTGCCGGACGCCCTGCTGCTCGGCCTGGTCGTGGCCGCCGGGCTGACCCGCGAGGTGCTGTGGAGCGCCGGCCCTCGCGCGCACCACCGGCTGAACGTCCTCATCCCCGCGCTGCCGGCACCCCTCAAGGAACTCGTCGGGCACACCGAGGCCGCCGTCGGGGCCGCCGTGCTGCGCGGCATCCCCTGATCCCCCGGCAACCCCAACCCTCCCCTCGACCAATCGGAGTAGTCGCATGCCCCCGACATCGACAGTCGACCGACCCAGCAACGTCTCCGAGGCCCTGGCCCGAGGCCGCCTCGGCATCCCGTCGGTGATCTTTTTCGTCCTCTCCGCCGCCGCGCCGTTGACAGTGGTGGCCGGCGTCGTCACCACCGGCTACGGCGTCATCGGGGTGACCGGAATCCCGCTGGCCTTCCTGCTGATCGCCGCGGTGCTCGCCCTGTTCTCGGTGGGCTACGTGGCGATGTCCCGCCGGGTGGAGAACGCCGGCGCCTTCTACGCCTACGTCTCCCGGGGGCTCGGCCGACCGGCCGGCGTGGGCGCCGCCTGGGTGGCGCTGATCGCCTACAACGCGCTGCAGGTCGGGTTGTACGGCACGATCGGCGTGGCGGCCGAGCCGGTGCTCGACCGGATCTTCGGCGGGCACCCGCACTGGGCCGTCGTGGCCCTGGTGGCGTGGGCGTTGGTCGGCCTGCTCGGCCTGCTCCGGGTCGACCTCAACGGCATGGTCCTGGCCGCGCTGCTGGTCGCCGAGATCGTGGTGGTCCTCATCTTCGACCTGGGGCAGATCGGCAACCCGGCCGACGGTCAGGTCAGCTTCGCCTCGTTCTCGCCGGACAACCTCTTCGTGCCGGGCGTCGGCGCGGTGCTGGTGCTGGCCGTCCTCGGCTTCGTCGGCTTCGAGTCGGCGGTGGTCTTCAGCGAGGAGAGCAAGGACCCGAAGCGGACGGTGCCGCTGGCCACCTACCTCTCGGTGGCGATCATCGCCGGGCTGTACGCGCTGTCGTCCTGGACCATGACGGTCGCCGTGGGGCAGGACCGGATCGTCGCCGAGGCCGGCGAGCAGAGCGTCGGGCTGATCTTCAACCTGGCCGCCGCGCAGCTCGGCGACACCGCGGTCACCATCGGGCAGGTGCTCTTCCTGACCTCGGTGCTCGCCGCGATGATCTCGTTCCACAACACCACGGCCCGCTACACGTTCGCGCTCGGTCGGGAGCGGGTGCTGCCGGCGGTGTTCGGAAAGACCTCGGCCCGTACCGGGGCGCCGCGGGCCGCCTCGGTGGCCCAGAGCGTCCTCGGACTGCTGGTCATCCTGCTGTACGCGGTCAACGGCTGGGACCCGGTTGTCCAGCTGTTCTTCTGGGTCGGCACCACCGGCGGCTTCGGCGTCCTGCTGCTGATCGCGACCACCTCGGTGGCGGTGATCGCCTACTTCGCCCGCTCCGGCGGCGGCGAGAACCTGTGGCGGCGGGCCATCGCACCCGGACTGGCCACCATCGCGCTCTTTGTGATCATCTGGTTGGCCGTGTCGAACTTCGCCAACCTGCTCGGCGTCGCGCCGGACTCCACGTTGCGGTGGGCGCTGCCCGCCGCGTACCCGGTGGCTGCCCTGCTGGGTATCGGCTGGGCTCTGCTGCTGCGCAGCAACCGCCCGGACACGTACGCCCGGATCGGCCTGGGCGCGGCGAGCGCCGCCAGCGTCGTCAAGCCGGAGGCCCCGGCGGCCGTGGAGGTGACCCGATGAGCCTGGTCATCGAGCAACTCGGGCCGGAGGAAACCACCCTCGTGGCGGGCCGGATCGCCGAGGCGTTCACCGTCCTGGAGGTGACGTACTGGCTGGTCCCCGACCCGAGCAAGCGGGAGGCCGTGCTGGCCGGCGACTTCGAGATCCTGGTCGGGCACGCGATGCGGCACGGCATGGTCCACGCCACGGCGGACCGGGCCTCGGTCGCGGTCTGGTTTCCGTCGGTCGGCGAGCCGGCCCCGCCGCCGGCGGACTACGACGCCCGACTGGCCGCCGCCTGCGGCGAGTGGACCGACCGGTTCCAGTACCTGGACGAGCTGTTCGCGGCGAACCACCCGCATCCGGATCACCACCACCTCGCGTTCCTGGCGACCCGGCCCGACCGGCAGGGGCAGGGGTTGGGTAGCGCGCTGATGCGGCACCACCACGCCTGGCTGGACGCCAACGGGATGCCGGCGTACCTGGAGGCGAGCAGCCCGCGCAGCCGGGACCTGTACGCGAAGCACGGCTACCTGGCCGGTGAGCCGTTCCGGGTGCCCGACGGCACGCCGTTCTGGCCGATGTGGCGGGAGCCCAGCGGTCGCTGACGCGACAGCACTGGTACGTACTGCGGACGTGTTGTCACGCTCACGTGACAACACGGACAGAGGGAAGGGCCGGGTCCACGGACCCGGCCCTTCCCTCGTGAACTGGTCAGTACGTGCCGTCGAGCTGGCCGCGCAGCTTGGTCAGCGCCCGGGTCAGCAGTCGCGAGACGTGCATCTGCGAGACGCCGATCTGGTCGGCGATCTGCGACTGGGTCAGGTTGCCGTAGAAGCGCAGCGTGAGGATCTTCTGCTCGCGCTCGTCGAGGGTGGCCAGTGCCGGGCCGAGGGCGACCCGCAGCTCAGCCAGCTCGAACTCGCTGTCCTCGCCGCCGAGCATGTCGCCCAGCTCGGTGGCGCGCTCGCCGTCGCCGGTCGGGGTGGACAGCGACACCGCGTTGTACGCGCGGGCGCCTTCCAGGCCCTCCAGCACCTCTTCCTCGGTGAGCTTGAGGTGCGCGGCGATGTCGGCGACCGTCGGCGAGCGGCCGAGGGTCTGCAGGAGCGAGCTGTTGGCGTCGGAGATGGCCAGCCGCAGCTCCTGGAGCCGGCGGGGCACGCGGATGTCCCAGGTGCGGTCCCGGAAGTGGCGCTTGAGCTCGCCGATGATGGTGGGGATCGCGTAACCGGCGAAGTCGACGCCGCGCGAGGGGTCGAACTTGTCGATGGCCTTGATCAGGCCGATCGCGGCGGTCTGTGCCAGGTCGTCGTTCGGCTCGCCGCGCCCGCTGTAGCGGTGGGCCAGGTGGTTGGCGAGCGGCAGCCAGGCCTCGATCGCCCGGTCCCGCAGAGCGGCGCGCGACGGGTGGCTGGCGGGCAGCGCCGCCATCGCGTTGAGCAGGTCGGCGGCGCTGTCGGTGAGAGCGCGCGGGTCGAGCTTGGTGGTGGCCTTGACGGCGGCGCTCGGCTGCTCGGTGATCGTTGGCGCGGTCATGGGTGGTCCTCCCTGCACCTCGTCCGCGGACAAAAAGACGTGACGCTTTGGTTTAGCTTCCATTGGGCCGTTCGGGAGTCACCTTAACCTGATCGTCTCCCCGAAATCTAGCCGAAAGGTTGATGTACTTAAGGCGTGTCGCGCCACAAAGAGGGCAAATCACCCAGAAATTGGGATGGTTGTGAGGACCCTTACCCGGTTTACCGGCCGCAGCCCGCTGTCCGGTCGACCGATCGGTCCGACCGATCGGGTCCCCCGGTCGCGTCGACTGGTCAACATGAAATCCGACAAGTCGGCAGGAGTGTCGACTATCCGTCGTTGTCCCGCTGGCGGGACCGGCCGTAGCGTCGCGTGTACGACACCCGGTTCGGAGGCACCGTGCTCGATCCAGCCGCTCCCCAGCTCGTTGTGAACAGTCGCACCCTCTACTTCAGCTGGCTGCCGGCGGATCCCGACGCGGTCGCCGCGCTGGTCCCCCCGGGGCTCTGCCCCCGCCCCGACCGGCAGGTCTTCCTCAACCAGTACATCGTCGACGACGAGACGCAGACCTCCGGCTTCGGCGCGTACTCGCTGACCTACCTCGGCGTCTCGCTCCTCGGCGTCGACGCGCCCGGCGGCCTCAACGCGGGTGGCTGGTGGACCCACTACGTGGCCTCCAGCCGGCGGGTCCGTGAGTACGCTGTCGCCCGCGGCGCCCCGGTGCTCGCCGGGGGCACCCGGATCGACGTGAAGGGTGAGGACCTGCTCTCCGAGACGGAGATCGACGGCGCGACGTTGGTCCGGGCACGGTGTCGCGTGGGGGAGACCGGGCACGTGATCAGCAGCGGGCACCACCGCTACTTCACCCGGCGCGACGGCCAACTGCTCAGCTCGGCCTACCCGTTCGTCGCCGAGCCGGTCGCCCCGTTCGAGATCGAGTCGGTGGAGTTCCTCCAGCCCGGCCACCCGATGTACGCGCTGCGCCCGGCCAACCCACTGACCATCGGCTTCGGGTACTACTCACCGCGCTCGTCGTTCGCCTACCCCGGCGGGCTGAACGTGCACGCGGTCGCCGAGCCGGAGCCGGCCCGACCGCTTCACCAGGTGCCGGCCAGTCTCGCGCGCAGCGGTCTGCCGTCCGGGTCGTAGACCAGCCGGTACACCGGCAGCGCCCAGGCCCGGGTGTACCACGGCAGCCGCTCCGGGCGGTGCGGGCGCAGCCGCCCCGGCGGTCGCTCTCCCACCTGGCCCTCGTCGTACCACTGCTGTAGCGCGTCGGCGGCGGCCGTGACGGCCGCGACGGCGTCCACCGGGTCCAGCAGATCGGCGTCGTCCGCGCCGTCCGGGTCACGGTCCAGGTGCTCGCGCCACAGCCGCAGCCGCAGATCCCGGGCGAAGGTCCGCGCACCGTCGCCCCGCCCGGCGGGGTCGGTGGGCTCCCGCTGGTCCGCGGTGTCGTCGAGCACCGCGCAGGACAACTCGCTGTCGTGCGTCCAGGACCGCCGGTTGAAGTTGTCGCTGCCCACGCTGGCCCAGACGTCGTCGACCACACACACCTTCGCGTGCACGTAGACCGGATTTCCGGAGTGGTTCTCCACGTCGAACACGTGCACCCGGTCCGGTGCGGCCCGCTCACACAGCGACAGCGCCTGCTCGCGCCCGACCATGTTCGGCGGCAACGCCAGCTTGCCGTCCACGTCCGGGTGACGGGGGACGACGGCGATCAGGTGCAGGTCCGGGTTGTCCCGCAGCGCGTGCGCGAACAGGTCGGCGACCTCGGCCGACCAGAGGTACTGATCCTCCAGGTAGATGAGTCGGCGGGCGCGGCGTACCGCCTTGGTGTAACCCCGGGCCACGGTCCGCTCCCCGTCCGGTGCGAACGAGTAGCGGGGGCGGACGGCGGGGTACGTGCGCAGCACCTGGATCTGGTGCGGACCGCAGGGCGGCGGATCGGCGGGTTGCTCGGGCAGCGGGTCGGGGCGCAGGTCCGAGCCGCGCAGCCGATCCCGCAGGTAGGCCATCGGGTTCTCGGAGTCCAAAGGCATCGGGTCGGTCCAGCGTTCCCGGAACAGGGTGTCCAACGCGCCGACCACCGGCCCGCGCACCGCGAGCTGCACGTCGTGCCAGGGCGGATTGGGTCCGTACCGGGAGGACATCTGCACCGGCTGCGGATCGCCGTGGTGGGCGGCGTCGTCGCGGCGGCTGTGGCACAGGTCGATCCCGCCGGCGAAGGCGACGTCCCGCTCGGGCGCCCCCAGGTGCCGCAGCACCACGAGCTTCTGATGGTGCGAGCCGCCGCGCCGGACCCGTTGGTCCAGCAGCACCTCCCCACCGGCGGCCGAGATCGTCTCGCTGAGGTCGCGGTTCTCCGCCTCGCTGTAGGCCAGCACGTCGAGGTGCGAGCGCCAGATCAACCCCTTGACCACCACACCGCGCTGGGCCGCCTGGGCGAAGAGCTGGGCCACGGTCGGACCGTCCGGGCGCAGCCGCTGGTCCGGGTCGCCCCGCCAGTCGGTGAAGAACAGATGGTCGCCGGAGCCCAGAGCCTCGACCTCGTCGACCAGCCGGTCGAAGTACGCGGCACCGTGAATCAATGGCTCGGCGAGGTTTCCCGTGGTCCATACGGGTATGCCGGAGACCGGGTTGGCACGTTCCTCTGCGGTGAGAAACCAGTCCTGCAATGGCACCGTCCAGCCCCCCTGGAGGTCGGCAACGTCCTCACGGTAGGACCCCCGACGTGGGTCCGCACGCCAGGCCGACAGACCGGTGACCTGGCCAACGCCATCGGAAGCGACGCGACAACAGCCGAGGAGGCCACACCATGCCCCGCGACACGACGAATCCCGTGACCGAGAACCGCGAGCCGGCGGTGGAGAGCGAACGGGGTGCGCTGGTAGCGGTGTTGGTGATGGTGATTCTGGGAGTCGCCGGGATCTTCGCGGTTTCCTGAGGCGGCGCCGACGCCTTCGGGGTCAACCGGAGGCGTCGGCGCCGATCTCAGCGGTCGACCGTGGTCAGGGGCGGGCGCCCTGCCCGCCGGTGTGCGGGAGGCGCTCGGTGGGGATCACGCCGAGGCGACCGGCCTGGAAGTCCTCGAACGCCTTGAGCAGCTCGTCCCGGGTGTTCATCACGAACGGGCCGTATTGTGCCACCGGCTCCCGGATCGGCTGACCACCCATGATGTAGAGGTCCAGTGCCGGCGTGTTGCTGTCCTGGGCGGTGTCGGCGCTGAATCGCAGCGCGTCACCCGGGCCGTGCACCGCGAGCTGGCCGGTACGCACCGGCCGCCGGTCGCTGCCGACCGTGCCGCGACCGCCCAGCACGTACACCAGGGCGTTGAAGTCGGGCCGCCAGGGCAGGTCGACCTGCGCGCCCGGCTGCACGGTGACGTGCGTGATGGTGATCGGGGTGAATGTCGAACCCGGGCCGCGGTGCCCGGCGACCTCGCCCGCGATGACCCGGATCAGCGCCCCGCCGTCGGGCGTGGTGAGCAGCGCCGACTCCCGACCCCGGATGTCCTGGTAGCGGGGTGGGTTCATCTTGGCCGAGCGGGGCAGGTTGACCCACAGCTGGGTGCCGTGGAAGAGCCCGCCGCTCACCACCAGGTGCTCCGGCGGCGCCTCGATGTGCAGCAGGCCGCTGCCTGCCGTCATCCACTGGGTGTCGCCGTCGGTGATGGTGCCCCCACCGCCGTTGGAGTCCTGGTGGTCGAAGACGCCGTCGATGATGTACGTGACGGTCTCGAAGCCGCGGTGCGGGTGCCACGGGGTGCCCTTGGGCTCGCCCGGCGCGTAGTCGACCTCACCCATCTGGTCGAGGTGGATGAACGGGTCCAGGTCGGTGGTCGACACCCCGGCGAAGGCACGACGGACCGGGAAGCCCTCACCCTCGAAGCCGCTGGGCGCCGTGGTCACCGTGCGGACCGGGCGGATCGTGGTGGTCTCGTCGAGGAGGGGCAGGCGGGGCAGGACGAGAACGTTGTCGACGGTGATCGCGGGCATGTCGCGGCTCCTAGCGTGAGGCGGGGGTGGTCGAGCTGGCCCGCGATGCCCGCAGGCGCTCGCCGAGCCGGTCGAAGACCCGGGTGAGGCAGGCGACCTCGGCATCGTCGAGGTCGTCCATGAGATGGGTACGCACCGACGCCAGATGGTGGGGTGCGGCTTCCCGCAGGGCGAGCAGCCCGGCGGCGGTGAGCACCGCCTCGCTGCCGCGCCGGTCGTCCGGGCAGGGCTCCTTGCTGACCAGGCCACGACGCTGCATGGAGGAGACCTGGTAGGTGAGGCGGCTGGGCGAGAAGATCAACCCGCTGGCCAACTCGCCCATCCGTAGTCGCTGACCGGGTGCCTCGGAGAGCAGGACCAGCACGTGGTAGTCGGCGAAGCTGAGGTCGCTGTCGACCCGCAGGTCCTCCTCCAACTGGGTGTAGAGACGCTGGCTGGCCTCGATGTAGGTGCGCCAGGCGGCCTCTCGGGTGCTGTCCAGGCTCTCGGTCATGCCCACGACGATAGCACTATTTCAAAATTTAACTAACGTCGTTGAGCGTTGCCTGGGTCACTTATTCGCGCCCTCGCGGCCGAATCGTGCAGCTTTGAAGGAAGTCCGCGGTAATCCGGCGGCGCGGAGGCCGCCGGTTGTGCCAGACTCCGGCCTCGTGGAACACGTGGAGCTCGCCGCCGCCGACCTGTTGCTGCGCCCCTGGCGAGACGAGGACGCTCCGGCGGTGCGTGACGCCCTCCGGGACCCGGCGATCGCCCAGTGGAACCCGCAGGGCGGTGACCCGATCGACGACGAGGTCGCACTTCTCTGGGTGCGCCGCCGAGCCGACTGGTCCACCGGCGGCCATGCCTCGATGGCGGTCACCGCGGCGGCCGACGGCACACTGCTCGGCTCGGTGTCGCTGCACCGCATCCACGAGGGCGACGCGTCCATCGGCTACTGGACGGTGCCGGCGGCGCGGGGGCGTCAGGTGGCGGTGCGCGCCGTCGTCCGGCTCACCGCCTGGGCGTTCGCGGATCTCGGGCTGCACCGGGTGGAGCTGTGTCACGCCGTGGCCAACCCGGCGTCCTGCCGGGTCGCCGACCGTGCCGGCTACCCGGCCGAGGGGACCCTGCGCGAGTCGTACCGGTACGGCGACGGCCGCCGCTACGACGAGCACCTGCACGCCCGCCTCGCCACCGATCGCTAACCGGCGCGGACCGGGGTCCACACCTGCTTCGACGTCCCTGTAGAGCTGCCCCGGCAGTGGGGCAGTGGGGCAGTGGGGCAGTGGGGCAGGGGCGTCTCCGGGGCGGTCCGAGCGACGGGGCGGTCGGCCCAGATATGGGGCAGCTCTACAGGTTGAGATCAGGGCAGTCCCGGTCCCGCCGGTCGCGCCGGTCGCGTCGGTCGCGCCGAACCGTCACTCGGTGACCTTGCGCAGGAACGCCGCGAGGGCGGTCCTGACGCGGTCGATCCGCTCCGGCAGGGGCAGCGGTTCGGGCGCGGGGGGCCCGGCGTGCTTCTTCCCCCGCAGATACAGCGAGCAGGCCAGGTCGGAGCACAGGTACGTGCCCACGGAATCGCCCTGCCGTCCGCTCGGACCGGCCTTCGGGGCGGTCATCAGCGAGACGCCGCCGCCGAGGTGGGTGGTCAGGCAGAACGAGCACATGCTGTGCCGCACGCGCCCCGTCTGGTGCGCCGCGGCCCGCAGCACCACCCCGGTCAGCTTGCCGTCGGTCTCGGCGACCAGATAGGCCCGCTGCGGCGCGGAGGGATCCCGCCAGCCGAGGAAGTCGAGGTCGTCCCAGGGGCGCAGCTCAAGATCGTTCGGTACGGCCAGCCGCTTGGCCTCGCCCCGGCTGCAGTTGACGAAGGACGCGCGGATGACGGATTCGGTCAGGACCAACATAGGTAGTAGCCTAGCTCTCCTAGGCAAGCGATTATTACCGCTAGGTTGGGAGTGTGCCGCATGGCACGTGCCGGGTTGACCATCGAGCGCCTGACGCTGGCCGCCGCCGACCTGGCCGACCAGGTGGGCGTGGAGAACGTCACAGTTGCCGCGCTCGCGCGCCACTTCGGGGTGAAGGACGCCAGCCTGTACTTCCACCTGAAGAACGCGTACGACCTGCGGGTCCGGATCGCGCTGCTGGCGCTGGCGGAGCTGGCCGACCGGGTCGCCGCCGCGCTCGCCGGCCGGGCCGGCAAGGACGCGCTGGTGGCCTTCGCCGACGCGTACCGCGACTACGCGCGGGAGCACCCGGGCCGCTACGCCGCCATGCAGATCGACCTCGACCCGGAGACCGCCGCCGCCAGCGCTGGGCTCCGGCACGCCGAGATGACCCGGGCGATCCTGCGCGGCTACCGGCTCTCCGAGCCCGACCAGACCGACGCGGTGCGGATGATGCACAGCACGTTCCACGGGTTCGTGAGCCTGGAGCGGACCGGCGGCTTCCGGCACACCCAGCGCCCCACCGACGACTCGTGGTCGCGCACCCTGGACGCTCTCGACGCCGTCCTCACCAACTGGCCGTCGCGCTGAGGTGCCGCAGCGCCACCGCATAGGCTCGGTGGCGTGGATGATCTGGAGTTGGCCGACTGGCGGGAGCGGGTCGCCCGGCTGTACCTGTCCGACGTCGACCTGGCCGGCTTCCGCGCCGGCCGCGACGAACTCTTCGCCACCCACCCGCAGAGCCCGATCCCGCCGACAGAGCGGGCCGGTTTTGCCGGGGTGCGCTACTTCCCGCCGAATCCCGAGGCCGTGGTCGAGGCGCCCCTGCGAGCGGCCAGCGGCGAGCTGCGCATCGACACCGGCGGGCCGGACGGGGTGGTCGCGTACCGGCGGGTCGCGGTGGCCGATTCGCCGTGGGGGCCGCTGACCCTGTGGTGGATCGAGGCGTACGGGGGCGGGCTGTTCGTTCCGCTGCGCGACGGCACCTGCGGGCAGGAGAGCTACGGGGGAGGGCGGTACCTCACCGACACGGTGAAGGGCACCTTCGGCCGGGGCGTCGAGCTGCTGCCCGGCGACCGGGTCCGGCTGGACGCCAACTACCTCTACAACCCGAGCTGCGCCTACGACGACCGCTGGGCCTGCCCGCTGGCACCCCCGGAGAACCGGGTCGACGTGCCGCTACGGGCCGGTGAGCTGGCGTACCACGACTGAACGACCGCCCGCCCCGAGTGTTGCCGGGACGGGCGGTCGATCGTCGTCGCTCAGCGGGCGTTCGCCGCCGGGCTGGGCATCTGCATCCGACCGAGCAGCTGTCGCGCCTGGTCGGCGAGCTGTGCGTCGACGGTCACCGCGTACTGGCCGGCGCGCAGTGAGCTGGCTGAGGTGAAGTCGCGCTGCCCGCCCGTCATCGCGTGCGCGACGGCGCCGAACACGGCGCCCCAGATCGCACCGATGACCAGCCCGACCAGGATCACCGCCAGCCAGTTGCCGACGGTGAAGATGCCGAACAACAGGCCGATGAAGAGCCCGAACCAGGCGCCGGTGCCCGCGCCGAGCAGGCCGGCTCGACCGGTGGTCATCCGCCCGAGCACCGTCTCCACCAGGGTGAGGTTGGTGCCGACGATGGCGCTGTGCTCCACCGGAAAGCGGTTGTCGGCCAGGTAGTCGACCACCCGCTGCGCGGTCGGATAGTCCGGATACGAGCCGATCGTCACGGTCGGCGGGCCGCTCTCCGGCCCGTGGCCGTCCCCGGCCGGTGTCGCAAGGCGGCCGGCCGGCCCGGATGGAAGCAGGTCGCCACCCTGTGTGCCGGACCGCCAGGCGGCGGTCGGCCCCGAAGCTGACGTCATGAGCATCCTCCCTCGTCAGCTCCCGGCGTTCCCCTCCAGGCCGGCCGGTAACGCGTGCCCGTCGTCGGGCAGGAGGGGAATGGGCCCTGACTCCCCGGGTAGGCAGTCAGGTGGAGAGCGGACAGATCAGCGACTACGGGTTCCTCGCCGACGGACGCAGCGCGGCGTTGGTGGACGTGTCTGGCTCGGTGAACTGGTGGTGCCCGGGCCGGTTCGACGCCCCGTCGGTGTTCGGGCGGCTGCTCGACGACAACGCCGGGCACTGGTCGATCCAGCCCGAGGGCGACTACCGCGTCGAACGCTGCTACCTCGAGGACACCCTGGTGCTGCGGACGGTCTTCCACACCGCGCAGGGGGAGGTCGCGTTGACCGACGCGCTCGCCTTCGAGCCCGGCTCACGCGGTCACGACATCGGTCTGCACTCGCCGCAGGTGTTGGTCCGTTCGGTGGAGGGGCTGTCCGGCTCGGTGCCGATGCGGGTGCACTACCGGCCGCGTTTCGAGTACGGCCGCACCATCGCGTACCTGATCGAGCGGGAGGACATGCTGGAGGCCATCGCCGGGGCCGCCCGACTCACCCTGCGCGGCAGCGTGCGGTTGACCCCCGGCGACGGCGAGGCCACCGGGGCGTTCACCGCCCGCGCCGGCACGAAACACAACTTCACCCTCGGGTACGCCCCGACCTACGACGCCCCGCTGCCCGAGGTGCCGGACGCCGACCAGACCATCGCCGACACCGTCGCCGGCTGGCGGTCCTGGTCGGCCGGACACCCCTACGACGGGCTCTACCCCGAGCAGGTGCGGCTCAGCCGGCTGGTGGTGCAGGGCATGACGTACCGGCCCAGCGGCGCGGTGGTGGCCTCGGTGACCACCTCGCTGCCGGAGAAACTCGGCGGGGACCGCAACTACGACTACCGCTACGTCTGGGTGCGCGACTTCAGCCTGACCCTGCGGGCGCTGTGGCGGACGGCGTGCCTGGACGAGGTGCAGCGGCAGTTCGCCTGGTTGGGTCGGGCGATGGGCCGCGTCGACGACAAGCCGGTGCCCATCATGTACGGGGTGCTGGGGGAGCGGGACCTCACCGAGCACCGCCTGGAACAGCTCGGCGGCTACCGCGACAGCCCACCTGTGGTGATCGGCAACGACGCCTGGCAGCAGCGGCAGACCGACATCTTCGGCGAGGCGATGGATGCCGCCTGGCTGATGCGCGACAAGCTGGAGCCGCTGGACCCGGAGGTGCGGCACGTCCTCCGGGTGCTCGCCGACCAGGCCGAGCGGGACTGGGCGTTGCCCGACGCGGGCATGTGGGAGGAGCGCGGCGCCCAGCACCACCACGTGTCCTCGAAGGTGCAGTGCTGGGTCGCCCTGGATCGGGCGGTCCGCTTCGGTGACAACCTCGGCGAGCCGCAGGACGTGGCCCGGTGGGCGGCCGCCCGCGACGCGGTGCGCGCGGAGGTGCTCGAGCGGGGCTGGAACGAGCGGCTCCAGTCGTACACCGGGAGTTTCGAGTCCGACGACCTGGACGCCTCGGTGTTGGTGATGCCGCTTGTCGGCTTCCTGCGGGCCGACGACCCACGGATGCGCTCGACGACCCGCGCGGTGGAGGATCGGCTCTCCCACGACGGCCTGCTGCGGCGCTGGGACGGCGACCCGGCGGGGTTTCTCATCTGCTCGTTCTGGCTGGTGTGTTGCCTGGCGCTGGCCGGTGAGCGGGACCGGGCGCACGAGATGTTCCGGGGTTTGGCGGAGCGGGTCAACGACCTCGGCCTGTTCGCCGAGCAGATCGACCCGCTGACCGGGGAGCAGTTGGGCAACTTCCCCCAGGCGTTCTCGCACATCGGCCTGATCAACGCCGCCGGTGTGCTGACCGACGTCGAGCGGGACCCGACGCTGCGTCAGTGCGGAATGCCGCCGGCGTACTTCTCTCCGGTGGTGCGTTCCTGAGCGGACTTCCGTGTAGACCGTCACGACTGTTCGGCCCCGACGGCCACCCACCGACTGCGATCTTGCACTTGCTGTCGCTGTTCTGTGCCTTGTGCGCACTTATGTCGCAACCGAAAGTGCAAGATCGCGGAGGGATTACTGGCCCCGGCCGGTTTTGGCCTGCAACTCGTCGATCTGCTTGGACGCCTCGGCCTTGGTGAGGTCGTCCGGGAGGTCGGCATGGGCTTCCCGGGCCAGCGTGCTCAGGTAGGACTCCTGAGCGGCGGTCGGCGGCTCGTCGCCGGTGACCCACTCGTCCGGGTCCTTGATCGCGGCGTTCTGGTCGGCCTGCTCGCTGCGGTGGTCCGTCATCATCATCACCCTCTCCTTCGAACAGGTGTGCCAGTACCCCGATCATTGGTGGTTCATGCCCGCTCGCCGCCACCTACGATCACCGGATGAGAGTGGACCGGTCGAGGGTCGTGGTGGTCGGGGCGGGCATCGCCGGGGTGGCCTGCGCGGTCGAGTTGACCCGGGCCGGGGTGCCGGTGCGGGTCCGGGAGCGCGGGCACGTCTGTGGCGGCCGGATGGCCAGCAAACGCTTCCGGGGCCGGCCCGCGGACATCGGCGCCGCCTACTTCACCGCCAGCGACCCGGACTTCGCCGCTCTGGTCGAACAGTGGCGCGCCGCCGGCCTGGTCCGCGAGTGGACCGACACCTTCCAGGCGTACGACCGGAGCGGGAACCGCGAGGTGCCCGGGCCGATGCGCTTCGCCGCACCCCGTGGGCTGCGCTCGTTGGTCGAGCACCTGGCCGGCGCGGTGCCGGTGACCGTCGACCGGCTGGTGCTCACCGTGGAGCCCGGGCCGGTCGCGGACGGGGAACCGTGTGCGGCCGTCGCCCTGGCCATGCCGGGCCCGCAGGCCGCCCTGCTGCTCGACCCGGCCCTGACCGACGCCACCCGGGTCGTGCAGGCGCAGCACTGGTCGCCGTCTCTGGCCGCGGTGCTGCGCTTCCCGACCCGGCGCTGGGCGGATTTCCGGGGCGCGTTCGTCAACGAGCACCCGGTCCTCAACCTTGTCTGCGACGACGGCGACCGGCGTGGTGACGGCGCGCCGGTGCTGGTGGCGCACACCGTGCCGGAGTTCGCGGCCGGGCACCTGGCCCAACCCACCATGGCCGGCCCGGCGATCGAGCAGGCCGTCCGGGACCTGCTCGGGCTGCCCGAGCAGGCCGTCGACGTGCACGTGCACCGCTGGACGTACGCGAAGCCGACAAGCGACGCCGGCGGCGCCACGCACCACCTCGACGCCGACGGGATCGGCCTGGCCGGCGACGCGTTCGGCAAACCCCGGGTGCAGAGCGCCTGGCGCTCCGGCCGGGACCTGGGCCGTGCCCTGGCCGCACGGCTGGCCTGAGCTCAGGCGCTCAGGCGCTCAGGCGCTCAGGCGTGCCCGGCTGCGGCGACGGGCCGAGCCTCGGCGTCCCGCTCGGCCGGGTCGGAGCTCCGCTCGCCCTCCCGGTCCAGCAGCTGCATGACCGGGGTCGCCGTGATGCCGTGCACCACGACGGAGACGAGCACCACCAGCCCGACGGTCGCCCAGAGCAGCTCGGCCTGCGGGAAGTCGGCCTTGGTGGTGGCGTACGCCAGGTAGTAGAACGAGCCGACGCCGCGAATGCCGAACAACGAGATGACCCAGTGCTCGGCCGGGCGTCCCGGGGCCCCGCGCAGCGACAACCAACCGATAAGCGGCCGCACCAGGAACACCAGCGCCAGCCCGACGGCGGCCGCCGGCCAGGTCAGCGGAGCCAGCAGACCACCCACGATCGCGCCGCCGAGCAGCAGCAACAGCACCAGGGTGAGTAGCCGTTCGACCTGCTCGGCGAAGTCGTGCAGCACCGAGTGGAACTCGTGGGTTCGCTCGGCGGCACGGATGGCCCGGGCGGCCACGAACACCGCCAGGAAGCCGTACCCACCGACCACTTCCACCAGCCCGTACGCCAGGAACGTGGCGGCCAGCGCCAGGAAACCCTCGGCGTGCCGGGCCAGCCGAAGCTCGCTGGGTGCGCGGAAGAACAGCTTGCCGAGCAGCCAGCCGATGAGCAGGCCTCCGCCGACGCCGACGCCGATCTTCCAGAGCACGTCCACGGTGAACCACTCGGCCAACCAGTCGCCCGGGGCGAGGCTGGTCGAGGCGATGGCGATGGCGGCGTAGACGAACGGGAACGCCAGCCCGTCGTTGAGACCGGCCTCGGAGGTCAACGCGAAGCGGACCTCGTCCTCGGAATCCTCCACGTCGGTCGGCTCGCCCACCTGCACGTCGGCGGCGAGCACCGGATCGGTGGGCGCCAGCGCGGCACCCAACAACAACGCCGCGGCCGGCACGAGCCCCGCCCACCACCAGCCGAGCAGGGCCACCGCCGCGATGCACAGGGGCATCGCGATCGCCAGCAACCGCCAGGTGGACGACCACCGCCGCCAACTCAACGGCCGGTCGATCTTCAGCCCGGCGCCCATCAGCGCGACGATCACCCCGATCTCGGTGAGGTGGGTGGTCAGCTCCGGGTGGGCCAGGGGGTCCGGTGACGGCAGCCCCACCGGCAGGAGGAACACCACCATGCCGAGGGCGAGAAAGGCGATCGGCATGGACAGCGGGCGCTGCTCCAGCACCCGCGGCAGGATGCCCGCGAGCAGAGCGCCCAGGCCCACAAGCGCGAACGCCACATCTACCGGCTCCACGACACCACCCTCCAGCCGCACCCGCGCGGCGCGGGCAGGTGGTGACAGACCTTGCCCCGCAAGGGTCCCGGCTATGCGCGTACGTGCCGGTGGACCCGAGTGATCCTCATCGGGGCCGGGAGAGCGGCGAGTCCGCCAGCTCGTTCAACAGCGCGGCCGGGTCGTCGTACACCGACACGGCCCCCGCGCCGGCGAGCTCGCCGCGGCTGGTGCCGCCGCAGGTCAGGCCCACGCAGGGAATGTTCAACGCCCCGGCCGCGACGACGTCCCACACCGAGTCGCCGACGAAGACCACCCGCTCGGCGGCCAACCCGGACTGCTGCAGCGCGGCGACCAGGATGTCCGGTGCAGGTTTGCTCTGCTGGGCGTCCGCGGAGGAGGTGATCGTGTCGATCACGTCGTCGGCGGCCAGCGCCGCACGCAGCGCGGCCACCTCGGGTTCCGAGGCGGAGGTGGCGAGGACCACCCGCAACCCCCGCTCGGCGCAGGCACGCAGCAGGTCGGCCGCCCGGGGCAGCGGCGTGAGCCGTTCCCAGTACTCGGCGTAGAGGGTGTCGTGCGCGTCGCGCAGCTTCGAGTCGGCGTCGCGGTCCCGCTCCGGGCCGAGGAGGTGGTCCAGGAGTTTGTCCGAGCCCATCCCGATCGAGCGGTGCACCACCGCCATCGGCACCGGCTGATCGGTCTGCCGTAACGCCTCCCACCAACTCACGGTGTGCAGGTAGGTGGTGTCGACCAGGGTGCCGTCGACGTCGAAGAGGACTCCGGCGGGCCGGTCGGTAGCCATGAGCGTCCTCCACACCGTTGCGGTGGTCTCAGGGGTGCGCGGCCGGCGGCGTGAGGATCTCGAACCAGACCGTCGAGCCGCGCACCGACGGGTCGGTGCCCCAGGCGTCACTCAACTCCTCGATCAGGCCGAGGCCGCGCCCACGACTGCTCAACGTGTCGGTACGGGCCCGGGTCACGGTGCCCCGGGTGCCGGAATCCGCGACCGAGACGAGCAGCCGCTCGGCGCTGAGGTCGATCTCCACCCGGGCGGCCGTGCCGGCGTGCAGCAACGCGTTGGTGGTCAGCTCGCTGGTGCAGAGCACCGCCGCCCCGATCACCGACTCGGGCACCTGCCACTCGGTGAGCTGGCCGGTCAGCCAGTGCCGGACCCGGCTGGGCGCGGTCGGCTCGGCGGGCACCTCCATGCTCGCCGACCGACTCGGTTTGAGCGCGTGCTCGACCGCGAGCACGGCCACGTCGTCCTCCGTGCCGCCCGGGACCGCCGCGGTGGCCACCGCGCAGAGCGCGCGCGGGTCGCCACTGCCGGCCTTGGCGACGGCGTCGCTCAGGGTGGCCAGCCCGGCGCTCAGGCTCTGCCGGCGACGCTCCACCACCCCGTCGCTGAACAGCAGCAGCGTGTCGCCGGGACGGAACGCGACAGTCGTGGTGCCCGGTCGAACGCCCAGCCCCAGCGGCGGTCCGGGCGGGACGTCGACGTACTCGGCGTGGAACCGGCCGTCCGGGTCGCCACGGCGGATCAGCGGCGCGGGATGACCGGCGCTGGACAGGGTCAGCTCCCGCCGCTTCGCGTCGATCACCCCGAACGCCACGGTGACGAACAACTCGTGTGTGCCGGCCTCCGCGCCGAGGCTGGTCACCAGTCGGTCCAGGCCGGCCAGGACGGCGTCGGGCGTCGGGTCGGCCAGGGCCAGGGCGCGCAGCGCGGCCCGGACCTGCCCCATCCGCGCGGCGGCCTGTACGTCGTGCCCGGCGACGTCGCCCAGCACCACCCCGAGCGAGCCGTTGGGCAGCAGGAACGCGTCGTAGAAGTCACCGCCGGCAGCGTTGCCGTCCACGCCCGGGTCGTACCGGGCCGCGATCCGCAACCGGGGCAGATCCGGCAGGTGCTCCGGCAACATGCTGCGTTGCAACAGTTGGGCCGTGCCGTGCTGGGTCTCGAACCGGCGGGCCCGTTCCGCGGCCTGGCCGATCAGCTCGGCCGAAGCGGCCAGCAGCGCCCGCTCGGCGGGCGACCAGGTGTGCGGGGCCTGGTAGCCGACCGCCAGCCCGCCGCGTACCACAGAGGTGCCCAGGGGCAGGGCCGCCATCGCCTGGACCTTCTGGTCGTGGCGGTCCACGGCGGTGTCCCGCAGTGGTTGCCCGTCCCGGATGAACGACGGGCCGCCGGAGCGGGCCGCCTGCACCACGGGGGCCGCCCAGTCCGCCGGCGCGCGCCGCCAGAGCGGGGGAAGCCGCTCGTCGGCCTCGTCCAGCAACTCGCCACGAACCCGACGCACCATGCGCCAGCCGCCGCCGCCCTCGTCGACCGCGAACGAGGCCTGGTCGGGGTCGAACGTGGTGATCGCGTACCGCAGCGCCACCCGGGCCACGTCGTCGAGGGTGAGGGTGCCGGCGAGCGCCGCGGCCACCTCGCTGAGGCTCTGCAACTGCTCGGTGACGTGGGTGGTCTCGGCCGCGACCGTCAACACGCCGACGATCTGCCCGGCGCTGTCGCGCACCGGCGAGTAGCCCCGGGTGAAGACCGCCTGCTCCACCGTCGAGGAGTGCCCACGGACCAGCGGCAGGGTGGACTCCTTCTCCAGGAAGGGAACGCCCTGCCGGTAACAGCGCTCGATCACCGCGCCGACGCCCGGCAGCGCCCAGATCTCCGCGAACACCTCGGCGGCCGGGCGGCCGAGGGCGCTCGGGTGTTTGGTGCCGAGCAGTTCGGCGTAGCCGGTGTTGTAGAGCAGGACGAGGTCGTCGCCGTACGCCAGGGCCATCGGCATGGGCGAGGCGACGATCAGCTCCACCACGGCGCGGAGGGCGACGTCCCACCCGTCGGCGGGCCCCAGCGGCGTGTCCGCCCAGTCGTGGGCCCGCACGCCGACGGCCGGGCCGGACCCGGTGGGTGCGCCCGGGCCCGGAGTTGCTGGCGTGGGGACCCGCCCGACCATTCCTGGCATGTTCGCAGCCTAGTCGGCCGATCGGAAAAGGCATCCGACCACGGCGGCAGGCCGGCGCCGCGGCGGCCGTTCGGGCAGTTCAGACCGCCTGTCCGGAGGTCAGTCGCGAAAAACGCCGCACGCTGCGCGGACTGCCGGACCGGTTGCCGGGTATGCGCCCGGCGCAGTCCATGCGACAGGAGGGACATCATGCTGAAAACCCTCGCGGTCCGGCAGGCCGACATCGGCGATGCCATCGCCGACACCTGGAGGTCGGTGCTGCTCTTCATCCCGAAGGCAGTGGCCTTCATCGTCATCCTCGTGGTCGGCTGGCTCATCGCCAGAGCCGTCCTCAAGATCGTGGATACGGTGCTGGAACGGGTGCGTTTCGACCAGGCGGTCGAACGCGGCGGCATCAAACGGGCCCTGGAGAGAACGAAGTACGACGCCAGCGACATTCTGGCCAGACTGGCGTACTACGCCGTACTGCTGTTCACGCTGCAGTTCGCCTTCGGAGTCTGGGGGCCCAACGCGATCAGTGACCTGATCAGCGGCGTGGTGTCCTGGTTGCCGCGCGCGTTCATCGCGATCGTCATCGTGGTGGTGGCGGCCGCGATCGCCAACGCTGTGCGGGATCTGGTCACCGGGGCGCTGGGAGGGCTCTCGTACGGCAAGGTCCTGGCCGACCTGGCGGCGATCTTCGTCATCGCGCTCGGTGTGATCGCCGCCCTGAACCAGGTGGGTATCGCCACCACGGTGACCACTCCGGTGCTGATCGCGGTGCTCGCCACGGTGGCCGGCATCCTGATCGTCGGCGTCGGCGGTGGTCTCGTGAAGCCGATGCAGAACCGCTGGGACGGCTGGCTGGACCGGGCGGCCCGGGAGGCCCGGGCTGTGCAGCAGCAGCGTCAGGCCAACGCGGCCGGGCGTAGCGACGTGGAACGGCAGATGGCCGACCGCGGGGGTGACCGCACCCAGGCCATGCCTCGGGTGGACGAAGCCCAGCAGTACCGCTCGTAGCGGGGCGTAACGGCACGACGGGTGGGGAGGGTGTTCCGCGTACGGCGCGGGGTGCCCTCCCCTCGCGTGTCAGTCCCGGTCGAGCGCGCGAGCCAGCGCGCAGACCGCGACCAGGCGGGTGAGCAGCCACTCGGGTTCGCTCCAGTCCACCGGCGCGCTGGGCGGTGTCCACCCGTGCTCCAGGGCGGCGGCGCGCACCCCCTCGGCATAGCCGGCGAGCGCGGCGGAGGTCAGCGGCGTGCGGTCCCCGTCGAGGCTGTCCCGGACGGCCGCCGCGTGCTGGTCGACGAGGGCCAGCAGCCCCGGTCGCGCGGCGGCGGCGGTGAGCCCCACGGTGCCCACGGAGACGGTGAGGGCGGCCAGGCTGGACCGCGCCGAGTCGACGGCGGTACGGGGGGCGACCCGGTTGAACGGCACACGCATGGTGACCGAGGCTATCCGACAGGTGACCGCGTCGACCTCGTCCGCTCGGTGGATGTCGGCTGCGCCACTGGGGCGATCGCCGCTGGCCGCGGGGGTTGATCCGGCACAGACGGGGCAGCAGGAGAACCGGCCACGGACGACAGCACCCGGCACGGAGGCAGGGATGGGACAGCAGGCGGACGGACCCGACGAGCGGCACCGGCGGCCGGACGGGGTCAGTGACGCGACGGTCGCCGCGCTCGGCAAGCTCAGCGAGGCGCTGGAGTGTGTGGAGCGGGCCCGGGGGCACCTCTACTCGATGCACCAGTTGATCGGCCATGCCGACCTGATGCTCGACGACGCGGTGGAGCAGTTTCGCGCCGCCGGGCATCCGCGCCTCGCCGACCGGATCGGCACGGAGCTGCGGGGCCGCAACGTCATCGCCGGACGGTGGACGTTCCAGATCGTCGAGGACTTCGACGACGGCTACCACGCGCTGTTCCGGGAGTTGGACCAGCAGGCCCGCGACGAGCTGGTGGGCGGGCGGCGTCACCTCTACGAGGCGGAGATGAAGGAACGCCGGCGGAGCCGGGGCCGGCCGGGTCACGAGGCCCGGCCGGACGGCGGAGGCTAGTCGCTTGTCGCGTCGGCCGGGCGTCGCCGTGCCGCGTCGTCAGCGATGATCACGGTGGCCACCATCAGCGCGACGCACAGGCTGAACAGCCACGACTCGTCGGCGACGAGCCAGGCGGACACGGGTGCCTGGAGCGCGGCGAGCAGGAAGCCGAGCCAGGCGAACCGGCGCTGACGCGGGGAGAGGATTCCGGAGCCTTGATGCATCCCGAAATTCTTACGCGAACGCGCCGGCTTGCCGTCCTCCGATCGGCCGATTCTGGATGAGCTGTCCGTTTTCTCGACCGTACGGACACCACTTCTTCGCGCGGCGAGCGAGCGGGTGCCGACGCCGCTAGGGTGCGTTGCGGCAGGATGGTGCCTCGTGTCCACCGCGCCCGCGCGTCCCCGCGCCTCGCTGCTCCTGCTGGCCTACCTCGGGTTCGTCAGTCTCGGCCTGCCCGACGGCCTGCTCGGCGTGGGCTGGCCGTCGATCCGGGGCGACTTCGACGTACCGACCGAGGCCGTCGGGTGGGTGCTCACCGCCGGCACCGTCGGCTACCTCACCTCCAGCGTGCTGGCCGGCTTCACCCTGGCCCGGGTCGGTGTGGGCGCCCTCCTCGCCGGCAGCACCCTGCTGGCCAGTCTGGCCCTGACCGGCTACTCGGTGAGCCCGGTGCTGGCGGTGCTGGTGGGCTGTGCGCTGCTGCTCGGGCTCGGCTCCGGCGCGGTCGACTCCGGGCTCAACGCGTACGCCGCCGGGGCCTTCGGGCCCCGCCACATGAACTGGCTGCACGCCTTCTTCGGTCTCGGCGTGGCCATCGGTCCACTGATCATGACCGCGGTGCTCAGCGCCGGTCTCGCCTGGCGCTGGGGGTACGGCATCATCGCCGCCGCCCAACTCGTCCTCGCCACCGCGTTCGCGCTCACCGCGCGGGCCTGGCACCGCAGCGCCCCGGCCAGCGCCGAGGCGGGTGCCGCCGTCGAGGCCGCGCCCGCCGCCCCGGGTGCCGCTGTCCGGATTCCGGTCCTGGACACGCTGCGGCTGCCGGCGGTCTGGTCGGGGACGCTCGCCTTCGCGCTGTACGTGGCCATCGAGGTGTCCGCCGGCCTGTGGGCGTTCCTGCTGCTGACCGAGGGGCGTGGGGTGAGCGCGGCGGCGGCCGGTGGCTGCGTGTCCGCGTACTGGGGCAGTCTCTTCGTCGGCCGGATCGTGCAGGGTCTGGTGGCAGAGCGCCTGGGGGCGGGTCTGGTGCTGCGCGCCAGCCTGGCCGGAATGGCCGCGGGCGCGACGCTGATCGCCGTTCCCGGGCCGGCCGTGCTGGCGGTGCTCGGTCTGGTGGTGGTCGGCTTCGCCGCCGCACCGGTGTTCCCGCTGCTCACCCTGACCACCGCCGAACGGGTCGGCGCGGCGCACGCCGACCGGGCCATCGGGCTGCAGATCGGCGCTTCGGGCGTCGGCGCGGCGCTCGTCCCGGCCGGACTGGGCGTGCTGATCGGCAACACGTCGGTGCAGGTGCTGGGCTCGGCCCTGCTGGCGCTCGCGCTGGGGCTGATCGCGCTCTACGAGTGGGGCGCGGGTCGACCCACCGCCGGGCCCGCCGTGCCGGTGTCACCCGCCCAGCCCGGGAGCGAGGGTCAGACGTCAGGCCCGGTGCGCCCGGTGGTGGACGGGCGGTAGGCGCGCTGCGGGTCGGTGGCCTCCCGGCTGTTGCCCCGGGCCTTCCCGTCGCGGTCCGAAGCGGCCGGCCCGTGCCCGAACGTGGCCTCCTCGCCAGCGTCGTTGCCCGTCACGTCGTCGGCCTGCCCGTCGAGGCTGGAGCCGGACACGGCGCGCTCCAACTCCCCCAACGGAAGCCGTTCCTCGTCCCGCCACACCCTGATGTTGTCGTCGGTCATACCTTCAGCCGTACCCGGGCCCGATGATCGCAAACGGGCTCGGACACGGCGATGGCCGCCGGGATTCCGGCGGCCATCTCAGGTCACTGCTCAGGGTCACGGCTGCGGACGGTCCACCTGCCCGCGCCACGCGCCGGTCTCCTGGCCACGCCGCTCGATGTAGGTCTTGAACCGTTCCAGGTCGCCCTTGGCCCGCCGGTCGACGATGCCGAGCTTGTCGCCGGCCTGCTCGACCACACCGTGCGGCTCGAACTCGAGCTGTAGGGTGACCCGGGTCTTGTCCGGGTCCAGTCGGTGGAAGGTCACCACGCCGGCCTGCTGGGTGCCGTCGGTCGAGCGCCAGGCGACCCGCTCGTCGGGAAGCTGTTCGGTGATCTCGGCGTCGAACTCGCGCTTCACCCCGGCGATGTCCACCGTCCAGTGGGTCATCGTGTCGGAGAGCTGCCGGACCTCGCGCACGCCCTCCATGAACTCGGGGAACTCCTCGAACTGCGTCCACTGGTCGTACGCCGTGCGTACGGGCACGGAAACGTCCACGTGTTCGGTAACGCCACTCATCGGGGAACCTCCTTCAGCCGGTGGTGGATTGCCGGATCGGGGGCGATCCTGCTCACCAGCGAGTTGTCTCGTTCTTGTTGCCCAGCGCGGCCCACACCTCGGACACCGTCTGGTAGACGGTGCCCTCGGGCAGCCGTTCCAGCGCCCGAACGATGTCGTCCGGCGCCTCGTTCTCACGGGCGCTGGCGATGAGCACCAGACGGTCGCCCGGCAGCGCGCTCATCGAGATGAACCGGCCGAGCCGGCTGCGCTGCTCGACATCGGTGGAGCTCATGCCCTGTGGGGTGCCGGTGCGCAGGTCGCCGGCCGGGGCAGTCGTCGTCTCCGGCTGGTCCTCGCCAGCCGGTTCCGGCACCCGCGACTCGTCGACCCGAGAGCCACCGGTCCCCGGCCCCTGTACGAGGCCGCTGACCTCCTGACTCATCTGTTCGTCGATCCTCGGTCCGTGCTTGCTGTTGCCACGCTCCATGCCTTCTGCGCTACCCGGCACCCCACCCGATAAACCGGCACCGGGCCACGAACCGGCCCTCGGTCCGACTCTCGTTGCGGCTCTCGTCCCGACCAGTGACCGGACATCAGGGCCGAAAACGGAGGCTCAGTCGTCGGCGGGCCGGCGCGGCGGCAGCACCGGCTCCTCCGGGTCCGGGTCGCCGGCCTGCAACTGCCGCCCGCGCTGCACCTCGGCGTTGATCTGCACACCCAGCATCAGCGCCGAGTTGGACAGGTAGAGCCAGACCAGGAACGCGATGGCCGCCCCGAGGCTGCCGTAGGTGGTGTCGTACGAGCCGAAGTTGGCCACGTAGATGCCGAAGCCGAAGGAGGCCGCCGCCCAGGAGACCAGGGCCACCGCGCCGCCAGGGGTGAGCCAGCGGAACCGGGGCTGGCGCACGTTCGGCGCGATCCAGAACAGCAGGGACAGCAGCACCATCATGATCATGGCGAGGATCGGCCACTTCGCCACGCTCCAGGTGGTGCGGGCCAGGCCGCCGGCGTTGATCAGGTCACCGACCGCGTCGGTGACCGGCCCGCTGACGATCAGGCCGAGAGCGACCACCGCGAGCAGCACCAACGTGATCGCCGCCAGGCCGATCTGCAGCGGCCGCAGCTTCCAGACCGCGCGGCCCTCGGTCACCCCGTAGATGGCGTTGGAGGCCCGGGTGAACGCGCCGATGAAGCCCGACGCGGACCACAGCGCGCCGAGCAGGCCGAAACTCAGCAGCAGCTTGGGGTTGCTCTGCTGGAGCACCACGCCGCGGATCACCCCGACCACGCCGTTCTCGTCGTCGGTCAGCACCGCCCCGGCGCCCACCTGGTTGGCGAGGTCGACCACGGTGTCGACGGTCCGCTCGCCGCTGGAGACCAGGCCGACCAGGGCCACCACCACGATGGCTGACGGAAAGAGCGCCAGGACCCCGTAGTAGGTAAGCGCCGCGGCCCAGTCGGAACAGTTGTCGTTGACGAAGTTCTGCACGCTGCGGACCAGCACCCCGCGCCAGGTCCGCCAGCTCAGCTGCCGCATCCGCCGGGGCACCCGGGCGCCCGGTGTGCCGTCGAGCGTCGTACCGGGCTCCGTGGTCGTCATGCCCGCTCCCTGCGCCCCGGCCGCCGGATGACCGGTCGTCCGGTCTGGCCTGGCCCGGCGGTACCCGGATGGTGAAATCGACAAACCCACCCCGTCCCCGACCGCCGCCGCTATGGTTTGCGGCCCGGTCACCGGGGAACGGTCACAGTGACCCTGTCGACACGGAGGAGGACGAGATGCCCGGGCGCGAAGACCTGCCCAGCACGCTGCGGCGCTCCCCGGATAAGGCGCAGCGCACGTGGGAGAAGACACACGACTCAGCGGTGGAGACCTACGGCGAGGGGGAGCGGTCACACCGCACCGCCTTCGCCGCGGTGAAGCATCAGTTCGAGAAGGTGGGCGACCACTGGGAGCCGAAGGGCCGCAAGGGCCCCAGCGACCAGCAGGCCGCCGGTGGCGGGCCGGAACGACGGGCACCCACGGCGGGCGGCGTGGACGCCAACGCCACAAAGGACCACCTGATGTCGGTGGCCCGCAAACTCGACGTACCCGGCCGGTCCGGCATGACCAAACCGGAGTTGGTCACGGCCATCGAGAAGGCCAACGACCGCGCCACCCGTAAGGCCCGCGGCGACTGATCGCCGCCGCACCGGAACACCACCGACGCGGTACGGGCGGACGCGCCACCCCTGCGTCCGCCCGCGCCGTTCACCAGTGCCCGCCGCCCGGCGCCTCGATGTGCACCGCCTTCGTGGCGGTGAACTCGTCCAGCAGCTCCGGGCCGTACCCGAAGCCCTGTCCGCTGGCCCGGCGCGGATGCGCGGCTCCGCCCGGCGCGCCCCCGAACACCGCGTTGACCTTGACGGTGCCGACCGGCAACTCCCGCCAGGCCCGCTGCGCGTGACTCATCGACGGGGTCAACACGGTGGCGGACAGCCCGTACGGGGAGTCCGCCGCGCAGCGCAGCGCCTCGTCGAACGAGTCGACCACCACCACCGGGGCGACCGGCCCGAACGTCTCCTCCCGGACCAGCGGCGTGTCGTGGCGGCAGTCCGTGACGACTGTGGCCGGGTAGAACGCTCCCGGCCCGTCCGGCACCGCACCGCCCACCCGCACCCGAGCGCCGTCCGCCACCGCGGCCGTCACCTGCCCGTGCACGTGGTCCCGGTGCCGGCGGTCGACAAGCGGGCCCAACTCGGTGCCCGGGTCCCGGCCCGGCCCGAGCCGCAGCGCCTCGGCGCGTCGTACCAGCGCGGCCACGAAGTCGTCGGCCACCTCCCGGTGCACGTAGAGCCGCTCCACCGCCACGCAGATCTGCCCGGCGTTGGCGAACGCGCCGAGCGCGGCCTGCTCCGCCGCCCACTCCGGGTCGACGCCCGCGTCCACGATCAACGGGTCACTGCCCCCGTTCTCCAGGAGCACCTTGGCGCCGGTGCGGGCCGCGGCGGCGGCGATCGCCCGCCCGGTCGCGGTGGAGCCCACGTGCGCCACCACGTCGACCTCCTGCGCGGCCAGCGCCGCGCCCACCTCGGGGCCGCCGGTGAGCAGTGACAACACGCCGGCCGGCAGTGCCTGATCCAGGGCCCGGGCCAGCAGCCAGCCCGTCGCCGGTGTCCGTTCGCTCGGCTTGTAGAGCACCACGTTGCCGGTCACCAGGGCGGCGCCGAGCAGCCCGCAGGAGACCGCCACCGGGTCGTTCCAGGGGGTGATCGCCGCGACCACGCCGCGTGGTTGCGGGGTCAGGAAGTCCAGCGCGTCGGTTCCGCCGTTCAGCGTGCGCCCACCACGCAGCGGCGCCAGCTCCGCATACTGTCGCAGGGTGCCGATCCCCGCCTCGACGCCGCCACGGGCGTCCGCCAACGGCTTGCCCATCTCCGCGGTGACCGCCGCCGCCAACTCGTTGACGACCGCCGCCACCGCGTCCGCGGCCCGGTGCAGCGCCGCCGCCCGTTCGGCCGGTGCGGTCGCCGCCCACTGGGCCGCCGCGTTGCGGGCCGCCTGGGTCGCCTTGCCCACCTCGTCGGCCGTGGCCACCGGCGTCGTGCTCACCGGCGTGTCGTCCGCCGGATCACGCACGACCAGTTCGCCGCCGTCGCCGCCCGCACCCCACACCCCGCCCACCAGCTGCGCAACCGTGTACATGCGGCGCTGGATGCCCCGGCCCCGGCGAGGCAAACGCGTTTCGCCCGGTTGCGCGCCGGGTAGGCGGATCCGATGACAACCACCGTCGCGCAGAGCGCGGACGCCGTCATCGTCGGCGCCGGGCACAACGGCCTGGTGGCGGCGAACCTGCTGGCGGACGCCGGCTGGGACGTGGTGGTGCTGGAGGCGACCGCGGTGCCCGGCGGCGCGGTCCGCTCCGCCGAGGTCACCGCGCCCGGCTACCTGAGTGACCTCTACAGCTCGTTCTACCCCCTGGGGTACGCCTCGCCGGTGCTGGGCGGCCTCGACCTGGGTCGGCACGGGTTGTCCTGGCGGCACTCGCCGGACGTGTTGGCGCACCTGCTGCCGGATGGTCGAGCCGCGGTGATCAATCGGGATCCGGACGTCACCGCCGCGTCGCTGGAGCAGTTCGCGCCCGGGGACGGCAAGCGGTGGCTCAACGCGTACACCGACTGGCTCGACGTGGCCGAGCCGATGCTGGAGGCCATCACCTCCCCGTTCCCGCCGGTACGCGGAGGGCTGGGCCTGCTGCGTCGGTTGCGCGTCGCCGGCGCGCTGCGACTCGCGCGGCGGCTCGTCGTGCCGGTCCGCAAACTTGGCGACGAACTCTTCGACGGTGCCGGTGGGCCGGCCCTGCTGGCCGGCTGCGCCCTGCACACCGACCTCTCCCCGGAGGAGGCCGGCTCCGGGGTGTACGGCTGGCTGCTGGCCATGCTCGGCCAGCAGGTCGGCTGGCCGGTGCCCAACGGCGGCGCCCAGCAGATCACCAACGCGCTCGTGGATCGGCTACAGGCGCGCGGCGGAACGATCGTCTACGGCGCCCGGGCCGACCGGGTGCTCACCGCCCGGGGTCGGGCGATGGGGGTCCGGACCGTCGGCGGCACGCTGTGGCGGGCCCGGCGGGCCGTGCTCGCCGACGTCCCGGCGCCGGCGCTCTACCTCGACCTGGTCGGCGCGGCGGCACTGCCGTCCCGGTTGGTGGAGGACCTGGCGCACTTCCGGTGGGACGGCTCGACGCTGAAGGTGGACTGGGCGCTCTCCGCGCCGGTGCCGTGGACCAACCGGCAGCTCGCCGGCGCCGGCACGGTGCACCTCGGCGCGGACCTCGACGGGCTCACCCACTACGCCAGTGAGCTGGCCCGTGGCGAGCTGCCCCGCGACCCGTTCCTGCTGGTCGGGCAGATGTCGGTGGCGGACCCGAGCCACTCCCCGCCGGGCACCGAGTCGCTCTGGTCGTACACCCACCTGCCGTTCCGAAGGAACTGGCGGGCCGAGGAGGTCGCCGGGCACGTGCAGCGGATGGAGGACGTGCTGGAGGCGGCGGCCCCGGGCTTCCGCCGCCTGATCGTGGGCCGGCACGTGGCCGGGCCGGCCGACCTGGAGAAGGGCAACCCGAGCCTGGTCGGTGGCGCGCTCGGCGGCGGGACCGCCGCCGCGTACCAGCAGCTCTTCCTGCGCCCGATCCCCGGCCTGGGGCGGGCGGACACCCCGGTGGACCGGCTCTTCCTGGCCAGCGCGTCGGCGCACCCGGGCGGCGGTGTGCACGGCGCGCCCGGTGCGAACGCGGCCCGTGCGGCGCTGGCCCGTGACCGCGCGCTCACCGGTCGCGCCTACGCCGCAGCCATCGCCACCGCCCACCGCGCCATCTACCCCACCTAACACCCACCCACCCCACCCACCACCCACCCCGCCCAACCCCACCACCCACCCCACCCCACCACCCCGTCCGGTCGATCAAGGAGTTGTGGTGGGTGACAAAGCGCTCGCTGGGGCTCCAAACGGGCACCACAAGTCCATGATCGACCGGAGCGGGGGCGGGGGCGGGGTGGGGTGGGGTGGGGTGGGGGGTTAGCTGGTTATGTTGCGGTGTTTGCTGCGGAGGCGGAAGGGCATGAGCGCGCTCTCCACCTTTGTCGCGGTGGTCATCTTGGAGACGCCGTCGCGCCGCTCCTCGAAGCGGATCGGCACCTCCAGGATGGTGTGCCCCAGCTTGGTGGCGAGATAGTGCATCTCCACCTGGAAGCTGTACCCGTTGGACTGCACCCGCTCCAGGTCGATGTCGAGCAGGGCGTCGGCCCGCCAGATCTTGAAGCCGGCGGTGAGGTCCCGGATGCGTACCCGCAGCAGCGTGTGCACGTAGAGGTTCGCCCAGCCACTGAGCGCCCGGCGGTAGAGCGGCCAGTTCTCGTCCAGCTCGCCGCCGGGCACGTACCGGGAACCGATCACCACGCTGGCCTGGGTGGAGAGCAGCGCCCCCAGCATCCCCGGCAGCGCCTCCGGCGGGTGCGAGAGGTCGGCGTCCATCTGCGCCACGTACTCGGCGCCGCCCTCGATCGCCCGACTCATCCCGTCCACGTACGCCCGGCCGAGGCCCTCCTTGCCGGCGCGGTGCACGACCTCGATCCGGTCGGGGTGCTCGATGGCCAGCTTGTCCGCCACCTCCCCGGTGCCGTCGGGGGAGTTGTCGTCGGCGACGAGGATGCGCAGCCCCGGCAGCGGCAGCGCGAGCAGCCGCTCGACCAGCGCCGGGAGGTTGCCCGCCTCGTTGTAAGTGGGCACGACGACGGTCAGGCGTGCGTCCCGCCAGGGCGACGGCAACTGCACCGGCTTGATCATGTCGGTCATCCTCGGTTTGCGGACAAGGGTCATGTAAAGGGTATCCAGTTGCCGCATTCGGTCCGAGGGAGGCACCCCTCCCGGGCGTTGCGGACCCTCTCCGCCCGCCGGAGGCGGGTGTCGAGGACCTGGTCAGGGACGGTGCGCTGGTCAGCGCCGACGGCGAGCGACCGCGGTGAGGGCGAACGCCGCGACGGCGAGCGCGACGCCGGAGAGCGCCGGTTTGTGCGTGCCGACCCAGAGCGCCGCGGAGCGGTCCCGCGCCTGTTCGAGGAACACACCCGCCGTGCCCCGGTCCGTGTCCGCATCGCCCGGGTGATCCAGATTGTCCCGCCAGGTCGCCGGATCGATCTTCTCACCGGTCTGCTGACTGTCGTAGCCGTCGCGGGCCAGCTTCCGGTCGAGCAGACCGGGGAACAGGGCGTCGGCCAGCCGGGCCCGCCAGGTCGGGCCGCCCACGTTCAGCTCCCTGGTGCCGCGGTCGGCGGCCCAGACGATGGCCCGGGCGGCCAGCTCCGGAGTGAAGATCGGCGGCACCGGCTGCGGATGCCGGGGCAGCCGGGTACGAACCCAGGAGAACTGCGGCGTGTTGAGCGCGGGCAGCTGCACCATTGACAACTTCACACCCGGGCAATCGTGCAGCAGCTCGGCACGCAGCGAGTCGTTGAACCCCTGGACGGCGTGCTTGCTCGCGCAGTACGCCGACTGCAGCGGGATGCCCCGGTAGGCCAACGCCGAGCCCACCTGCACGATCGTGCCCCGCCCGTGCGCCCGCATGTGCCGCAGCGCGGCGAGGGTGCCGTGCACCGTGCCCAGGTAGGTGACCTCGGTGACCCGGTGGAACTCACGCGCCGGGATCTCCCAGGCGGGCGCGAACACCGACGTCATCGCGTTGTTGATCCACACGTCGATGCCGCCCCAGCGGTGCACCACGTCGTCGGCGGCCTGCTGCACAGCGCCCGCGTCGGCCACGTCGACCCGGTACACGCGCACGTCGGTCGCGCCGCGCAGTCGGCACTCCCGCTCGGCGGCGACCAGACCCGCCTCGCCCCGAGCCAGCAATGCCAGCCGGGCGCCGCGCGTCGCGTACGCGTGGGCGACGGCCCGGCCGACGCCGGCGCTCGCGCCGGTCACCACCACGGTCCGGGTCACAGTCATCCCTTCTGCCGAGTGGCGATGTCGGCGAGTCGGGCCAGCGTCTCCCGGTTCCGCCGGTGCAGCACCAGATCGTTGATCTTGTTGTGGACCCAGCGCAACGGGCCGGCGGCGAAGTCCTCCCCGAGGCGCACCCGGGTGGCGCCCTCGGCCACCGGTTGCAGGGTGAAGGCCACGATCGCCTCGCCCGCCGGCCAGAGGCCGGCCTTGAGCACGAGCCGGTGCGGCGGCTCGCAGACCAGCACCGTCGAGGCGTCCTGCAACGAGAGCGGCCAGGGCCCGGCCCGGTGGTGCAGTTGGCTGCCCACCCGGGGCCAGGCGTCGTCCACGTCCCGCACGTGTGCGGTGCCCACCACCCAGTCGCTGTACGTCCACCCGTCGGCGAGCACGTCGAACACCTGCTGCGGGGGAGCGTCGATCACTTTCTCCACAATCGCCACCGGGATCCCATACCCGGGGCACGGCAGTGGCTAACGGCTGCCGGGTTAGCTTCTCCGGCACGGCGGGTAAGGCCGACCCGGGGCATCGCTGGCGGCGCTGGCCCACCCCTCGACGGCGACGTTTACTCCTCGGGGCGCAGGGAACCCGCCGGCTGTGCGACAGGACCAGGAGGATCCGTATCAGCGCAGGTCAGCCCAGGTGTACGCCGCTGCTGACCGCGTCGGTTCCGGGTCTGTCGCAAGCCCTCGACCTGTTCTCTACGACGCGGTGCTGCTGGATCGCGACGGCACCCTGATCGAGGACGTGCCGTACAACGGCGACCCGGAGAAGGTGCGGCCGGTGCCGGGCGCGCGGGCGGCGCTGGACCGTCTGCGCGCTGCCGGTCTGCGGCTGGCCGTCGTCACGAACCAGTCGGGCCTGGCCCGGGGCTACTTCACCGTGGAGCAGATGCGGGCGGTGCACGCCCGGGTCGAGGAGCTGCTGGGCCGGTTCGACGCGTGGCTGGTCTGCCCGCACGACGACGCCGACGGCTGTGACTGCCGCAAGCCGGCGCCCGGTCTGGTGCACGCCGCCGCCCGGGAGTTGGGCACGACGGCGTCCCGGTGCGTGCTGGTGGGCGACATCGGCCGGGACGTCGCCGCCGCGCTGGCCGCCGGGGCCGCCGGGGTGCTGGTGCCCACGCCGGTCACCCGGCCGGAGGAGGTCGCCGCCGCCGGGTGGTTGGCCACCGATCTGCCGTCGGCGGTGGCGGAGATCCTGCGCCGCCAACAGGCCGTACAGCCCTCGGCGCTGCCCACCGAACCGGTACGGACGGCGCTCGTGGTCCGCTCGGATTCCGCGGGTGACGTGCTGGTCACCGGGCCGGCGATCCGCGCCGTCGCGGCCGGAGCGGAACGGGTGGTGCTGTTGTGTGGGCCGCGCGGCCGTGCCGCCGCCAACCTGCTGCCCGGCGTCGACGAGATCATCGAGCATCCGCTGCCGTGGATCGACCCGACACCGGGGCCGGTCGACCCGGAGGCCATGCGGAGCCTGACCGCGCGGCTGGGCGCGCTCGGTGCGGACCAGGCCGTGGTGTTCACCTCGTTCCACCAGTCCGCCCTGCCGCTTGCCCTGCTGTTGCGGATGGCGGGGATCGACCGGATCGCGGCGATCAGCGACGACTATCCGGGCTCGCTCCTGGACATCCGGCACCGGGTTCCGGTCGGTGTCCCCGAACCCGAACGTGCCCTCTCCCTGGCCGCCGCCGCCGGCCACCGGCTGCCCGACGGCGACGAACCCGTCCTCCGGCTCCGCCGAGACGCCGTGCCGCCGCGCCCGGCCGACCTCGGCGACCCGGGGTACGTGGTGCTGCACCCCGGGTCGGCCGCGTCGAGCCGGGCCTGCCCGCCCGAGGTGGCGACCCGAATCGTCGGGGCGCTGACCGACGCCGGGCACCGGGTGCTGGTCACCGGCGGCCCGGACGAGCGCGCCGTCACCGCAGGTGTCGCCGCGGCCGGCGGCACCGACCTGGGCGGCCGCACCGACCTGGCCGGGCTGGCGGCGATCGTCGCGGACGCCAGCGCGGTCGTGGTCGGCAACACCGGGCCCGCGCACCTGGCGGCCGCCGCCGGCGTGCCCGTGGTGAGTCTCTTCGCGCCCACCGTTCCGTTCGGCCAGTGGGGGCCCTACCGGGTGCCCACCGTCCGGCTCGGCGACGCCGCCGCGCCCTGCCGGGACACCCGGGCGGCCAGCTGCCCGGTCCCCGGACACCCCTGTCTCAGTGGCGTCGACCCGGACGAGGTGGTCGACGCGCTACGGACGCTCGCCGTCGGTGGTGGTGGCGGCCGATGAACATCCTGCTCTGGCACGTGCACGGCTCCTGGACCACGTCGTTCGTGCACGGCGGCCACCGCTACCTGATTCCCACCACACCCGACCGTGGCCCGTACGGCCTCGGCCGGGCCCGCACCTACCCGTGGCCGGACAGCGCGGTCGAGGTCACCCCGGAGGAACTGCCGGGCGCAGACGTCGACCTGGTCATCGTGCAACGCCCCGAGGAGATCGACCGGGCCGAGGAGTGGCTTCGTCGCCGCCCCGGCCGCGACCTCCCCGCGATCTACGTCGAACACAACACCCCCAAGGGCGACGTGCCCAACACGCGGCACCCGATGGCCGACCGCGACGACCTGCTCATCGCGCACGTCACCGGGTTCAACCAGATCTTCTGGGACACCGGGGCCACCCGCACCACAGTGGTCGACCACGGCATCGTCGCCCCCTCCGCGTCCTACACGGGCGAGCTGGACCGCCTCGCCGTGGTGATCAACGAGCCGGTACGGCGAGGTCGGGTCACCGGCACCGACCTGCTGCCCCAGTTCGCCGAGATCGCGCCGCTGGACGTGTTCGGCATGGGTGTCGCCGGCCTGGCCGACCACCTGGGACTGCCCGCCGACCGGCTCACCAGCCACGACGACGTGCCCCAGGACCGGATGCACGCCGAGCTGGCCCGGCGGCGGGCGTACCTGCACCTGTGCCGGTGGACCTCCCTCGGGCTCAGCCTGATCGAGGCGATGGCGATCGGCATGCCTGTCGTCGCACTCGCCACCACCGAGGCGGTGATGGCGGTGCCCCCGGAGGCGGGGGCTCTCGCCACCCGGACCGACACCCTGCTCGACGCCGCCCGCCGGTTCATCAGCGAACCGGCGACCGCGCGGCAGGCCGGAGCGGCGGCGCGAACCGCCGCGCGCGACAGGTACGGCCTCGACCGTTTCCTCGCTGACTGGGACCGGCTGCTGGAGGAGGAAGTATGCGGATCGCGATGATCTCGGAGCACGCCAGCCCGCTCGCCGTCCTCGGAGGGGAGGACGCCGGCGGCCAGAACACGCACGTCGCGGAGCTGTCCGCCGCGCTCGCCGCCGCGGGGCACGAGGTGCGGGTCTACACCCGCCGCGACGCGCTCGACCTGCCGGTGACCGTCCGCAGCCCGGACGGGTACGACGTGGTGCACGTGCCGGCCGGACCGGCCGAGCCGGTGGCCAAGGACGCGCTGCTGCCGCACATGCGGGAGTTCAGCAACTGGCTGATCGAGCGCTGGCGGGGCGGCGACTGGGTGCCCGAGGTGATCCACGCGCACTTCTGGATGAGTGGCCTGGCCGGGCTGACCGCCGGCCGGCAGACCGGGGTGCCGGTGGTGCAGACGTACCACGCGTTGGGCACGGTGAAGCGCCGCTACCAGGGTGTGCAGGACACCAGCCCGGCCCGACGGGTCTCCTACGAGCGGGAGCTGGGCCGCTCGGTGGACCGGATCGTCGCGCAGTGCCGCGACGAGGTGGGCGAGTTGGTGCGGATGGGTGTGCCCCGGTCCCGGATGACAGTGGTGCCCTCCGGGGTCAACCTGGCCACCTTCGCCCCGCTCGGACCGGCCGCCGACCGGGAACCGGGCCGGGCTCGGATCCTCACCGTGGGTCGGCTGGTCGAGCGCAAGGGCTTCCAGACCGTGGTCCGCGCGATGGCGCTGGTCCCGGACGCCGAGTGCGTGGTCGTGGGCGGCCCGCCCGAAGGGCTGTTGGAGACCGACCCGTACGCCCGCCGGCTGCGGGCCCTCGCGGAGTCGTGCGGGGTCGCCGACCGGGTGCACCTGGTCGGCGCGGTGCCCCGGGAGGAGATGGGCCGTTGGTACCGCTCGGCGGACCTGCTGGTCGCGGCGCCCTGGTACGAGCCGTTCGGGTTGACCCCACTGGAGGCGATGGCCTGTGGGGTGCCGGTCGTCGGCACGGCCGTGGGTGGCATCCGGGACACCGTGGTCGACGGGACGACAGGTGACCTGGTGCCGGCCCGGGACCCGCACGCCCTGGCAACCGCGATCCAGGGGTTGCTCGACGACCGGATCAGGCGCTTCGCGTACGCGACGGCGGCGCGGGAACGGGCCCGGGCGCGGTACTCGTGGGCGGCGACCGCCGAGCGGCTGGTCGAGGTCTACAGCGAGGTGGCTGCCGTGCGGCGGCCGACCCGGGTGGTGGCCTGATGCCGACGGGTAGCCTGCTCGACACCCACCTGACGAATCTCGCGGCGGCGCTGGTGTCGTACCGGCGGTGTGAGCGACAGTTGGCGCGCTGGGGCGCGGACCTGGCCCACCGGCTGGCCGCCGGGGGACGCCTGCTGGTCGCCGGCAACGGCGGCAGCGCCGCCGAAGCCCAGCACCTCACCGCCGAGCTGGTCGGAAAGCTGCGTGACGACCGTCAGCCGCTGTCCGCGATCGCGCTGCACGCCGAGACGAGCGCGCTCACCGCCATCGCCAACGACTACGGCTACGCCGACGTGTACGCCCGTCAGGTGCGCGCCCACGGCCGCCCCGGCGACGTCCTGCTGCTGCTGAGCACCAGCGGGACCAGCCCCAACCTGGTCACCGCCGCACAGGCCGCCCGCGAAATCGGTGTGACCACCTGGGCGCTCACCGGCGCCACCCCCAATCCGCTCGCCGCGGCCTGCGACGACGTGCTGGCCGTCGCGTCCCCGGACACCCAGGTCGTCCAGGAGCTGCATCTGGTGACCAGTCATCTGCTCTGCGAGTACCTCGAACAGGAGTTGCCCGCCGCGTTGGCCGCAGTCGCCGATCCGGCGGTCGTCCAACCGGTGCCCGGAAAGCCGGCTCCGGTGCGCACCGGGGTCGAGGTGGTGCTCGACGGCGGGACCGGACAGCAGGTCGACGCGTGAGGATGAGGAGGCAAGCGTGAGGGGACCTGTGGTGGTGCTCGGGGACACCCTGCTCGACCGGGATGTGGAAGGTGTGGTGAACCGGCTCTGCCCGGACTCCCCGGTGCCGGTGCTCGACGAGACCACGGCCACCGACCGGCCGGGGGGCGCCGGGCTGGCGGCGGTGTTCGCCGCCGCGCAGGGCGCCGAGGTGGTGCTGGTGACCGCGCTCGCCGACGACGCCGGCGGGGCCCGGCTGAGCGCCCTGCTCAGCGCCGCCGGCGTGCAGGTGTACCCACTGGCCCTCGCCGGCGCGACACCGGAGAAGATCCGGCTGCGGGCCCGGGGGCGGGTGCTGCTGCGCCACGACCGTGGCGGCACGTCCGGGGAGCCGGGTCAGCCCTCCGACGAGGTGCTCCGGGTGATCGCCGCGGCGTCGGCGGTGCTGGTCAGCGACTATGGCCGGGGGGTGGCCCGGCAGCCGGCGCTGCGTGACGCGTTGGCCGCCACCCGCGCGCCGGTGGTGTGGGACCCGCATCCGCGCGGCCCGGCGGCGGTGCCCGGCGTGCACCTGGCGACCCCGAACGAGTCCGAGGTGCGCGAGCTGGTCCCCGCGCTGCCCGGCGCCTCCCGACTGGCCACGGCGTCGCGTGGCGCCCAGGGACTACGGCGGCGCTGGCGGGCCGGCGCGGTCGCGGTGACGCTTGGCGGTGACGGCGCGCTGCTCTGCCACGCCGGCTCGACGCCGCTCGTGGTGCCGACGCCGGGTAGTGCCGAGGGGGACACCTGCGGTGCCGGTGACCGGTTCGCGGCGGCGGCGAGCCTCGCGTTGGCCCAGGGCGCACTGGTCTCCGAGGCGGTGCAGGTGGCCGTCGCCGAGGCGTCCGCGTACGTGGCCGGCGGGGGAGTGGCCGCGGCGCTGCCACCGGCGGGGCCGCCGGTGCGGGCCAGGAGCGCACCGGGCTCGCGGGCGCTTCAGCCGGGACCACGCGGTCGTGCGGTGGCTGACCGTGTCGGGGTCGCCGCCGTCGCCACGCTCCTGGGTGAGGTACGTGCCGCGGGTGGCACGGTGGTGGCGACCGGCGGTTGCTTCGACCTGCTGCACGCCGGGCACGTGGCCACCCTGGAGGCCGCCCGGCAGCTCGGCGACTGCCTGATCGTCTGCCTGAACTCCGACGGCAGCGTGGCCAGGTTGAAGGGGCCGGACCGCCCGGTGCAGTCCGAAGGTGACCGCAGCCGACTGCTGGCCGCCCTGAGCTGCGTCGACGCGGTCCTGGTCTTCGACGAGCCGACCCCGGCCGCGGCCCTGTCCTGGGTACGCCCGGATGTCTGGGTCAAGGGCGGCGACTACGCCACCGGCGGTGGGGACGCGACGGCCGGCCTGCCGGAGGCGGAGGTTCTGCGCCGGTGGGGTGGGAACACCGTGGTGGTGCCCTACCTGGACGGTCGTTCCACCACCGACCTGATCGTCCGCACGCTCGCGGGGCGGACCCGATGACCGCCACGCGGCCCGGCGCCGGGCCCACCGTGCTGGTCAGCGGCGGTTCCAGCGGGCTCGGCGCCGCGGTGGTCGCCGCGGTGGCCGCCTCCGGTGGCCGACCGCTCGTGCTGGACCGGCAGCCACCCGTCGACGGGGTGTCCTGGACCGAGTGCGACCTGGCCGACACGCGAGCCGCCGAGGTGGCCACCCAGCATCTCGCCGAGCAGGCCGGTGGCCTGGACGCGGTGGTCACCGCCGCCGGCACGGACGTGCCGGGCCGACTCGCCGACGTGCCGGGGGAGACCTGGGACCGCATCGTCGCCGTCGACCTGCTGGCCACCGCGGCGGTGATCCGGGCCGCGCTGCCGTTCCTGCTGACCTCGCGGGGCCGCATCGTCACGGTCGCCTCCACCCTGGGAGTCAAGGCGGTCAGCGACGCCACGGCGTACTGCGCGGCGAAGTTCGGGGTGGTGGGGTTCACCCGAGCCCTCGCCGCCGAGCTGGCCGGTCAGGTCGGCGTCACCCTGCTCATCCCGGGCGGGATGCGCACCGCGTTCTTCGACGAACGGGACCCGCAGTACAAGCCGGGGCCGGACGCGATCCTCAACGAGCCCGCCGACACCGCCGCCGCGGTCATGTTCGCGCTCAACCAGCCGCCCGGTTGCGCGGTGCGCGAGATGGTGGTCTGCGCCGAGCAGGAGACCTCGTACCCGTGATCCTCGTGCTGCGCGCCCTCGGCGTCGGCGATCTGGTGACCGCGGTGCCCGCTCTGCGGGCGCTGCGGGCCGCGTACCCCTCGCGGGAGCTGGCGCTCGCCGCACCCGCCTGGCTGGCCCCGCTTGTCGACCTGGTCGGCGGCGTCGACCGGCTGGTGGACACCGCCGGGCTGGACCGACCCCTCCGGATCGGGTCGGCCCCGCGGGTCGCGGTCAACCTGCACGGGCGCGGCCCCCAGTCGCACCGGTTGCTCACGGCCGCCCGGCCCGCCCGGCTGCTCGCCTTCGCCAACCCGGAGGCCGGCTGGGCGGACGGCCCGTCCTGGGACGTCGACGAGCACGAGGTGGACCGGTGGTGCCGGCTGCTGTCCTGGTACGACATCCCGGCCGACCGCGCCGACCTCAGCCTGCGTCGACCCGACTCGGCGGGGCTGCCGTGGCTGCCCAGCGGTGTCACCCTGCTGCACCCGGGCAGCAAGATCCCGGCCAAGCGGTGGCCCGCCGAGCGGTTCGCCGCGCTGGCCCGGGCGCTGACCGACCAGGGGCACCGGGTGCTGCTCACCGGCTCGGCCGACGAACGGGCCTTGGCGGCCCAGGTTGCCGACACGGCGGGCCTGACCTCGGACGCCGTGCTGGCCGGCCGGACCGACCTCGGCGCGCTCGCCGCGCTGGTGGCCGACGCCCGGCTGGTGGTCAGCGGGGACACCGGCGTCGCCCACCTGGCCACCGGGTACGGCACCCCGTCGGTCGTCCTCTTCGGGCCGGTGCCACCGGCGCGCTGGGGGCCGCCACCGGACCGGCCACGGCACCGGGTGCTCTGGGCCGGCGAGGGGGATTGGCCCAGCTGGGACGGGGTAGGGAGCCACCCGACAATGGCGGCTCTGCGCCTCGACGAGGTGCTGGCCGCCGTGGCCGAGGTGCTGAGGGTGGTGCGGGTTTCCGGTGCGGTTGCGGCGTAGCGACCCGGGTCGACCGGGGTACGGACGGCGTCGGCGCGGACGGGGTTGGCTCTTCGTCGACCCCTCCGGGGCGCCGGTGCGGGACCCGGATGTCCTGGCCCGGCTGCGGGAGTTGGTGATTCCCCCGGCCTGGCAGGACGTCTGGATCGCGCCGCATCCGAACGGTCACATCCAGGCGATCGGGATCGACGCGGCCGGACGCAAGCAGTACGTCTACCACCCGCGGTGGCGGGAGAAGCAGGACGAGGCGAAGTTCGACCACATGCTGGAGGTGGCCCGGCGGCTGCCGGCGCTGCGCGAGCGGGTGGGACGGGACCTGGACGGCCATGGACTGGGCCGGGACCGGGTGCTGGCGACGGTGGCCCGACTGCTGGACATGGGGATGTTCCGGGTCGGCAGCGACCAGTACGCGAACGGCGACGACCCGACGTACGGGGTGTCCACCCTGCGCCCCGAGCACGCCCGGTCCCGGGGTGGCTGCGTGGTGTTCGTGTTTCCCGCCAAGGGGGGCATCGAGCAGGTACGCCGGATCGAGGATCCGGAACTGTGCCAGGTGCTGATGAACCTGCGCCGTCGCCGGCGACGGGCGGAGCGGCTGTTCGGCTACTGGGACGGCCGGGAGTGGCGCGACGTGCGCAGCGACGAGGTCAACGGCTACCTGCGCGACGCCAGCGGTGGGGAGATGACCGCGAAGGACTTCCGCACCTGGCACGCCACCGTGCTCGCGGCCACCGAGTTGGCCACCGCCGGCCCGGCCCGCTCGGTGACCGCCCGGCGCAGGTCGGTGGTCGCCGTGATGCGCGCGGTGGCGGAGCTGCTGGGCAACACGCCGACGGTGGCTCGTGCGTCGTACGTGGACCCCCGGGTGGTCGACCTCTACCACGACGGGGTGGTGGCGTCGGTGGACCCGCGGGCGCCTCGCGAGGAGGCGGAGCGGGTCGTGCTGGAGCTGCTGGAGAAGTCCTGACCGGCCCCGTCGGCGATTCTGGGGGGAAGCGCGACGGGACCGGAGCCTCGGGCGTCAGCGGGGTGCCACCGGGCGGCCGCCCGCCGCTCGCGCGGCGGGCGCCTCGCCACGGCCCCCGTTGGCGGCCCACCAGGAACTGGCCGACCGCGTTGTTGTCAGTCTGCCGGCAGCGAGTTGACGGTGGATGCCTGCCGGTTGACGATCCGCGCCAAATCCGAGCCACTGTCGCGGTGTTCCTGCGGGGTGGTGCCGTACGCGGCCCGGAATGCCCGGCTGAAGTGGGCCTTGTCGGGAAAACCCCACCGCGCCGCGACGGTCTGCACGGGCTGATCGCGTAGCGCCGGGTCGGTCAGGTCGCGTCGGCACCGGGCCAGCCGCAGGTCCCGGATGAACGACGCCACAGTGGTGTCCTCGGCCTCGAACAACCGGTGCAGGGACCGGACCGAGATGTGGTGGGCGTCGGCGACGACCTGTGGGCCGAGTGTCGCCTCGCCGAGGTGGCGGTGGATGTACGACTGCACCTGGGTGAGCAGCGCCCGGCGGCGGACCTCGGTGGGAACGGCGTCCTCGGCGACGAGGTGCCGGCCGAGCATGGTGGTGGCCAGGTCGAGCCCCACCGCGCCGAGTCGGCTGGCGTCGGCGGCATGGTACTGCTCGGGGTGCCCGGTCACCTGGAGCAGGAACTGCGCCAGCAGCGCCCCGATGCCCTCGCTGCCGGACATCCGGCCGCCGTAGAGCGCGGCCATCCGCTGCGGTGGCAGGGGCAGGGCGGCGTGCGGGATCATCGTGACGATCGAGGTGGCGTGGTCCCGGTCGGGCTCGGTGGCGTGGTGACAGACGTCGTGCGGCCGGGTCCCGTCGTAGAAGGTGAACTCGCCGGCCAGGATCTCGCTCCGGCGCCCGTCCTGGCTGGACGTGCCGATGCCGCCGGTGGTGAGGGCGAGGATGTACAGCTCCGGGTCGGACTGACGGACCAGCTTCCGGGTCCGGGTGGCCTCCAGGGACGGGTATTCGTACTGCGCCAACTGGATCGGGCCGAGCGCGATGAAGTCGGCGCGGGCGGCGAAGTCGTCGCTCTGCGCGGACTGCATGCGCAGCGGCACCGAGGTGCGCGCCACCAGGTCCAGCCACATGCCGAACCGTTCGCCCGGTGGGAGGACCCTGGTGTCGATGGTGTCTCTCGGCAGCATCGGACTCCCTTACCCTGCTCGGCGTCGGATCAGCGCCTCGACGCCGTCGAGGATCCGGTCCAGGCCGAAGGTGAACTCGTCGTCGGGGTCGTCGTCCTGGTAGAGCACGCCGGCGCTCAGGACCCGGTGCAGCGCGGGGAAGCGGGCCGGGTCGATGAGCCGGGCCACCAGCCGGCCGTACGCCGGCATCATCTCGCTGGGCTCGACGCCGGACGCCCGGCTGCCCTCGGCGATCTGCGAGGTGAGGGTGGCCTCGTTGCGGATGTACCCGGTGAGCAGCAGGAGCACCGACAACTTCTCGCCCTCGGCGAGCGTGGTGCCGTCGAGGCAGCGCAGCCCGTCCTCCATCCAGCCGAGCTGCTGCGGGGTGATCGGTGGGCCGCTGATCGGCACGTGCAGCAGCCAGGACCGTCGCCGCAGCACCTCGTGCTCGGCCCAGGCCCACCGGGTGAGGCCGGCGCGCCAGTCGTCCTCGGCGGCGGGCGGACCGGGGGAGGGGCCGTAGCCGGTGTCCACCATGAGCATCAGCAGCTCGTCCTTCGAGCCGACGTACCGGTAGAGGGCCATGGTCGCGGCGCCCAACTCCTTGGCCACCCGGCTCATCGAGACGGCGGCCAGGCCGTCGGCGTCGGCCACGCGTACGGCGGCGTCCACGATGGTGGGCACGCTCATACCCGGCCGGGGGCCCTTGGGTGGTCGTTCCCGCAGCCCCCACGCGCTCTCGATGGCCGGCGGGAGTACGGGCCCGCCGTCGTCTGTCTTCGCCGCCACATTTCCTCCTTGCCCTGTCATCCTAGTTCTGCGTATGGTCTACGCATAACAGCGTACGACATACGCAGAAGGAGAACTGATCATGACGACCACCACCACACCGGCACCGCGGGCGGGCCGGCGGGAGTGGATCGGGCTCACGGTGCTGATGCTGCCGCTGCTCCTGGTCTCGATGGACGTGTCGGTGCTCTACTTCGCCGTCCCGTTCATCAGCGCGGAGTTGCGCCCCACCGCCACCCAGCAGCTCTGGATCTTCGACATCTACGGTTTCGTGCTGGCCGGGCTGCTCATCACCATGGGCGCCCTGGGCGACCGGATCGGCCGACGCCGGCTCCTGCTGGTCGGCGCCAGCGCCTTCGGTGCGGCGTCGCTGCTGGCCGCGTACGCCGACAGCACCGCGACGCTGATCGCCGCGCGCGCCGTGCTCGGTGTCGGCGGGGCCACCCTGATGCCCTCGACGCTCGCCCTGGTGCGCAACATGTTCCACGACGCCAAGCAGCGTGGAACCGCCATCGGGATCTGGACCGCCACCCTCACCGGCGGCATCGCGATCGGCCCGGTGCTCAGCGGCATCCTGCTGGAGCACTTCTGGTGGGGCTCGATCTTCCTGATCAACATCCCGGCGATGCTGATGCTGCTCCTGCTCGTCCCGCTCCTGGTGCCCGAGTTCCGCAACCCGGCGACCGGGCGGTTCGACCTGATCAGCGCGCTGCTGTCGCTCGGCGCGCTGCTGCCGGTGATCTACGGCATCAAGGAGATGGCCCGCGACGGTCTCAGCCCGGTGCGGGTTCTCGCCATCGTCGGCGGCCTGCTGGTGGGCGCGCTCTTCCTGCACCGGCAGCGGACCCGGCCGTACCCGATGGTCGATCTCGCGTTGTTCCGCCGTCCCGGCTTCGCCGGGTCGCTCGCCGTCAACCTGGTGGCGATGTTCGCCATCGTCGGCTTCGCCATCTTCACCACCCAGCACCTGCAACTGGTGCTCGGCCTGAGCCCGCTGCGCGCGGCACTGTGGAGCCTCGTGCCGTCCCTCGCGGTGGGTGGAGTCGCACCGGCCGCCGCCGCCCTCGCCCAGCGCGTCGAACGGGCGTACCTGATCGGTGCGGGGTTCGGGATCGCCGTGCTCGGCTTCGTGGTGCTGACCCGGGTCACGCCGGAGTCGCCGCTGTGGCTGCTGCTCGTCGGCGCCAGTGTCTACGCGGGTGGCCTGGTGCTGGTGATGTCCCTCGTCACCGAGCTGGTCCTCGGCGCGGCGCCGCCCGAGCAGGCCGGTGTCGCGTCGGCGCTTACCGAGTCCAGCAGCGAGCTGGGGGGTGCGTTGGGAATGGCGATCCTGGGCAGCGTCGGCGCGGCGGTCTACCGCCGCGAGATCGTCGACGGCCTGCCGGCCGGGCTGCCCACCGACGCCGGCGCCGCGGCCCAGGAGACGCTGGCCGGCGCGCTCGCGGTCGCCAAGGGTCTGCCGGCGGATCTGGCCGACGCGGTGCGGCACGCCGCCGCTGTCGCGTTCACCGACGGGCTGCACCTGGCCGCGTACGCCGCCATGGCGGTCATGCTGTTGGGCGCGGTCACCGCAGTGGTCGCGCTGCGCGGCGTCCGACCGGCCGACCCGACGGCGCTGGCCGCCGAGCCGACCGGTCCGGCCGACACGTCGTTGTCGCCGGTCAGTCGATGAGCACGTGCGCGAGCCGGTCGCGGAAACGCCGCTCGGAGTCGCTGACCGACTCGCCGCCGATGCCCAGCAGCCCACCGCTGGACGCGGCACCCACCACCTGCTCGGCGATCTTCACGAGCCAGTGCTTGTACGCGCCGGCCTCACCCTCGTCGACCCGCGCGGCCAGCAACGCGGCGGCCTCGCCGGCCCGCAGCAGCACGTCGTCGATGTACGCCACGGGGTCGGCGGGCGCGATGACCGGCAACTCCTCGCCGGTGTCCGGGTCACCGACCCGGGTGACGATCTCGCCGGCCACGGCGGCGACCAACGGGCTGGCCGACTCCCGGCCGGCGGCGATGGTCTCCAGCCCGGCCGCGTTCTCCGCCATGGTCCGGCGGGTGCCGTCGGACTCGGCGGCGCTCGCCGCGGTCAGGACCGACTGCGGCAGGCCGACCAGCAACCCCCACTCCCCGTCGGAGAAACCGAACCCGGTGTACGCCGGCTGCTCGATCACGGCAACGCCCCTTCCGCCCTGCTCTACTTGGTCAATCGGTGCTCTGCTTGGTCGATCCACCGGGCCCGACAACGGTGCCCGGGTCAGGCTAGTCCAGGGTCAGCAGGCCCTGTTCGGACACCACGCGCACCGACAACGTCTTGTACCCGACCTCGTCGAAGAGCACAGTCATCTTGTCGTCCTCGTACGAGAGCACCAGGCCGGGCCCCCACTCCGGGTGACGCACCTGGCTGTGCACCGGGAACGGCCCGACCGCGCCCTGGTCGGCCACGCTTGTGCCGTTGTGGCAGTTGTCGCAGTGCCCGCAGACGTGCGTCATCTGTTCGCCGAAGTAGGCCAGCAGGGTCTGCCCCCGGCAGGCCCGGGTCTCGGCGAAGGCCCGCATCATGTCGGTGCGGGACCGGGTCACGGTCTGCTGGCGCTCCGCCTCGGCCAGCGCCGCCGCGGCGGCGTCGACAGGCGTGGGGGAGTAACGGGGAGCGCCGATGCGCTGCCGGGCGCGCGGCTCGGCCGCGCCGACCTGCTCCAGCAGGGAGAGGTACTGGCCCAGCTTGCGCGGCCCGAGACCTGTGGTCTCGCGCAGCTCGGTCTTGGTGGCCGGCTTGCGCCGCAGCAGCGCGGCGAGGTCGCGCAGTTCGTCGACGTCGGGCAGGCCGCCGCTGAAGAACCGTTGCAGGCCCACATCCTCGGCCTGCCAGAGCAGCAGCACCCGGGCCGGTTGCCCGTCGCGCCCGGCCCGGCCGATCTCCTGAAAGTAGCTGTCCGGCGAGTCGGGCAGCGCCATGTGCGCCACCCAGGCGATGTTCGGCTTGTCGATGCCCATGCCGAACGCCGAGGTCGCCACCATGATGGGGACCTGGTCGGCGAGGAACGCCTCGTGCAGTTCGGCGCGCGCGCCGGCCGCCATCCCACCGTGGTAGAACTGCGCCGGGAAGCCGGCGTCGGTCAACCGGCTGGCCAACTCCTCGGCGGCGCGACGGGTCGGCACGTAGATGATCCCGGGCCGCTCGTCGTCGCGCAGCAGCGCGGTCAGCCGCCGCCACCGGTAGTCCTCGGTGGGGCAGTGCGCGACCTCGACGAACAGGTTCGGTCGGTCCAGCCCGGAGACCACCACCTCCGGCTCGCGCAGCCGCAGCCGGGCGATGATGTCGTCGCGTACCGGCGGGGAGGCCGTGGCGGTCAGCGCGACCACCGGCGGTCGGCCGATGCCGTCGATGAGGTGCCCCAGCGCCAGGTAGTCCGGGCGGAAGTCGTGCCCCCACGCGGAGATGCAGTGCGCCTCGTCGATCGCGACCAGCGCCGGCTTCAGCGCGGCGACCTCGGCCATCCGCTCGGGGTTGCTGAGCTGCTCCGGTGTGATGAAGAGGAACTCCGCCCGGCCCTCGCGGATCTCGGTGATCGCCTCGGCCTGCTGGGTGGCCGACTCGTTCGAGCTGATCCGCACCGCCCGCAGCTCCGGGCGTTGCCGCTCGTTGAGGGAGGCGATCTGGTCCTGCTGGAGGGCCAGCAGCGGGGAGATCACCACGGTGGGGCCGGGGATCAGGCTGGCCGGGATCTGATAGATCGCCGACTTGCCGGCGCCGGTGGGCAACACCACGAGCGCGTCGCGGCGCTTCATCACCGCGCGCATGGCGGCCAGTTGGTTGGGCCGTAGCGCCTTCCAGCCGAAAAGGCTGCGGGCCGCGCGGCGCAACGTCATCGAGTGCGTGGACAGTTTCATCGAGGGCCGGAGGTACCCGAGCCCATGACCGCCGAAACGCGTTCCGACGATCATAGGCAGGGCACCGTCCATGCCCTCGATGGCCGGCTCCTTGATTCGGGGCTCAGCGCAGCCGGGGCAGGACTTCGCGCTGGTAGAGGTCGAACAGGCCCTGGTAGTGCGGGCCGGTGTTGGCCACGTAGACCTCGTCGAAGCCGGCCTTGGCGTACTTGTCGATCATCTCCAGGTGCGCGTCGGCGCTGTTGCCGCAGACGAACGCGTCCTTCAGCATCTCCGGCTTGACCAACTCGGCGGCCTGCTCGAAGTGTCGTGGCGAGGGCAGCACCTGGGACAGCTCACCCGGGACCCCCGCGTTGGGCCACCGCTCGTACGCGATGCGCAACCCCTCCTCCGCGCTGTCCGCGTACGCCGCCTTGAAGCCGGCCTGGCACGGCTTGTCGCCGCCGCCGTTCTCGCGGAAGCGCCGGACCATCTCACCGTCGGGCATGGTGCTCACGTAGCCGTCGCCGATCCGGGCGGCGAGGTCGATGGACTTCGGCCCGAAGCCGGAGACGTAGATCGGTGGGGGAGCGTCGGGCAGCGTGTAGATGCGGGCCTGCTCGACTGTGTAGTGCTTGCCGTGGTGGCTGACGAAGTCGCCGCCCCACAGGGCGCGCAGCACCTCGACGGCCTCCTCCAGCATCTCCAGCCGGACGTCGGCCTGCGGCCAGGCGTCGCCGAAGATGTGCTCGTTGAGCGCCTCGCCGGTGCCGACGCCGAGCACGAACCGTCCACCGTGCAGCACCGCGCTGGTCGCTGCCGCCTGCGCGATCACGGCCGGGTGGATCCGCACTGTCGGGCAGGTCACCGCCGTGGTCACCGGCAGCGAGCAGACCTGGCTGAGCGCGCCGATCATCGACCAGACGAACGGGCTCTGGCCCTGTGCGTCCACCCAGGGGTGGTAGTGGTCGGAGATCCACAGCGCCTCGAAGCCGGCGCGTTCGGCACCGCGCGCCTGCTCCAGCAACTCGGCCGGTGTGAACTCCTCACTGGACAGAAAGTATCCGATCTTCATGGCTTACCCCTTCGGCACGCGGACCTGCTGATGGGAGAGCCGTACCCCGGTCGGGGTCGGCCACACCCGGCCCGTCGGGCCCGGATCGGTTCGGGTCGCTCAGCGTCGTCCGAACATCGCCCGGATCGCGGCGAGGAGCAGCAGGGCGCCGACCACCAGGCCGAGCAGGCGTACGCCGGGGATGTCGGCCGGGCTCGTCGCGTCGGCCAGCAGGACGGGATCCATCCCCGCACTCTCCCCGGGGAGCGGGCCGCCAGGCAACTGTAAGGTTTATTGACTATTGAATCGCTCAGTGTGACCATGGCAGGACCGCCTGCCGGTGGCGGTGCGCCGAGGGCGCGCGAGAGATGGGGTACGGGGGCCGCATGAGCGAGCGCAACCAGCGGATCGACGGGGGCGCACCGTCGCCGGTGATCGACACGGATCACTGTGAGGGGGCGGAGTGACCGCCACCTCCGGGCACCTTCCGGCGCTCGCCGCCGCCGTCCTGCAACCAGGTTTCGTCGGCACCACCCCACCACCGTGGGTGTGCCGTTGGCTCGGCGAGGGTCTCGGCTCGGTGGTGCTCTTCGCCCGCAACGTCGTCGACACCGAGCAGGTGGCCGCGCTCACCGCGACGCTGCGCGTGGAACGGCCGGACGTCATCGTGGCGATCGACGAGGAGGCCGGCGACGTCACCCGGCTGGAGTCGGTGCACGGCAGCTCCCGGCCCGGCAACTTCGCCCTCGGCGCGGTCGACGACCCGGCGCTGACCGAGGCGGTCGCCCGGGACCTCGGCGTCGAGCTGGCCACGGCGGGCGTCACCCTCAACTATGCGCCGGACGCCGACGTCAACTCCAACCCGGCGAACCCGGTGATCGGCGTCCGCTCCTTCGGCGCTGACCCGGCGCTTGTCGCGCGGCACACCGCGGCCTGGGTCCGCGGGCTCCAGGCCGGCGGTGTCGCGGCCTGCGCCAAACACTTCCCCGGCCACGGCGACACCCGCGTCGACTCCCACCACGACCTGCCCCGGATCACCGCCGACCGGGACCGGCTGGACGCCTGCGAACTGGCCCCGTTCCGCGCCGCCGTGGCCGCCGGGGTGCAGGCGGTGATGACCGGTCACCTGCTGGTGCCCGCGCTCGACCCGCACCTGCCGGCGACGCTGAGTCAGCGCATCCTGGGTGGGTTGCTCCGTGACGAGCTGGGCTTCTCCGGCGTGGTGGTCACCGACGCGGTGGAGATGCGCGCCGTCGCCGACCGGTACGGCTTCGCCGGAGCGACGGTCCGTGCCCTCGCCGCCGGGGCCGACGCGATCTGCATCGGTGGCGAACGGGCCGACGAGCAGGCCGCCCGCGAGCTGCGCGACGCCATCGTGGCCGCCGTCGTCTCCGGTGAGCTGCCCGAGGAACGTCTCGCCGAGGCCGCCAAGCGCGTCGGTCAACTCGCCGCCTGGACGGTGGCCGCCCGGGGCGCCGGCTCGACCGGAGCGCGCGGCGCCGCCGACGTCGGGCTGGTCGCCGCCCGCCGCGCCGTCCGGGTCACCGCCGCCCCGGGCACGACGATCGCGCTGCCCCTGACCCGCGCGGCACACGTCGTCGAGTTCGAGCCGCTGCGCAACATCGCCATCGGCGCCGAGACCCCGTGGGGCATCGGCGGGCCACTGGGCGAGCTGCTGCCCGGCACCAGCACCGTCCGCTACGCCGAACCCGACGTGCCGGCGGACCCGGGCGCCGGGGCGGGCGCCCGCCCCCTGGTCCTGGTCGTACGCGACCTGCACCGGCACGACTGGATGCGCGGCGCCGTGCACCGCGCGTTGGCCGTCCGACCCGACGCGGTAGTTGTCGAGTTGGGCGTGCCCGAGCTGGTCACCGGGGCGGTGCACCTGGCCACCCACGGCGCCACCCGGGCCAGTGGACGGGCCGCCGCCGAGGTGCTCAGCGGCGCCCGCTGACGGGACCGCCCTACGGCAGGTCGGCGACCAGGTCGGCGTACTCGGGGTGCTTGTCGATGAACGCGGCCATGAACGGGCACTGCGGCACCACAGTCGTGCCGCGCGCCCGGAGCTGGTCCAGGGTGCCGCGGACCAGCGCGCCGCCCACCCCCTTGCCCTGGAAGCTGCGGTCCACCTCGGTGTGGGTGAAGACCAGGACCTCCCCGCGCGGCAGGTACGAGGTGAAGCCGGCCAGCGCGTCGTCGACCAGGATCTCGAAGCGGTGCTTCGCCGGGTTGTCCTCGACCAGGGTGCTCATCCGGCCATTCTCCCCGCCGGGTCGGCCAGCGCGTCGAGTTCGCCGAGCAACCGGTCCACCTCGTCGGCCGTGTTGTAGTGGTAGATGCTGGCCCGCACCGCGCCGCCGCTGTCGCGTAGACCCATCAGCTGGAAGTACTCGTAGGCGTAGTAGTCGCCGACGGAGAGGCAGAAACCGGCGGCGCCCAACGCCTCCTGCACGGCCGCCGGGGACATCCCGGCGACCCGGAACGAGACGGTCGGGCAGCGCCGCGCCGGCGAGCCGTACACGGTGATCGCCGGCCGCTGCGCCAGCCCGGCGAGCAGCCGGTCCAGCAGGGCCTCCTCGTGTGCCTGGGCGGCGGCCAGCCCGGCCCGCAGCCGCGCCCGCCGGTCCCCGACCGCGTCCGGGTCCAACCCCGCCAGGTGATCCACCGCGGCGGTCACGCCGGCCAGCAGCGGGAAGCTCGGCGTGCCGTACTCGAACCGGTCCGGCACCGCGTCGGAGGACGGCACCAGCTTCGCCGGGCGCAGCGCCGCCCACCGGGCCGGGTCCGCCACCATCGCCGCCAGGTGCGGTCCGGACCACTTGTACGCGCTGGTGACCAGCACGTCGGCGCCGAGCGAGCCCAGGTCGGTCGGGCCGTGCGGAACCGAGTGCACCCCGTCGACGTAGACCAACGCGCCGACCGCGTGCGCGGCCTTGGCGATCGCCGGGACGTCCGGCATGGTGCCGATGGCGTTGCTTCCGGCGGTCACCGCGACCAACCGGGTCCGCTCACCGACCAGGTCGGCGTACTGGGCCGCGGGCAGCTCACCGGTGTGCCTGTCGACCTCGGCCCAACGCACCGTCGCGCCGGCCGCCTCGGCGGCCTGCACCCACGGCCGCACGTTCGCGTCGTGGTCGAGCCGGGAGACCACCACCTCGTCACCCGGGCGCCAGGCCGCGCCGAGCGTGCGGGCCAGGGTGTACGTCAGCGCGGTCGCACTCGGGCCGAGCACCACCCCGGCCGGGTCGGCGCCGAGCAGGTCGGCCACCGCCGAGCGGGCCTCGGCCACCAGCTCCAACGACCGGCGACCCGGCACAAAGGCGGCGCTGCGGTTGCCGACCGCCGACCGCATGGCGTCGGTGACCGCGACGATCACGCCGGCTGCGGTCTGGGTGCCCCCGGCACCGTCGAAGTGGACGAAGCCCTCGGTCAGGGCGGGGTACGCGGCCCGGGTGCGGGCGATGTCGAACGGCATGTTCCGGACCCTAGCCGGTGCTCCTCGTACCCCGTCGGCCGGCGGGTGATCACGGTTGCGCGGTGCCGTCGCCGATGTCTCGTACTCTTGGCGAGGTGACGAACCGACCCGCCACCATGCCCATTCCCTCCGTCCGCCGCGCCGCCGGTCTCGTCGCCGGTCTGGCGCTCGGCCTCGCCGTGCTCGCCGGGTGCAGCTCCCAGGGCGCCTCCACCGACTGTGCGGTGGACGCCTGCACAGTCACCTTCGAGCGGGGGGTCGACGCGAGCACCACCATCCTGGGCGTCGAGGCCAAGCTGGTCGGCGCCGAGGGTGACCAGGTGACAGTCGAGGTCGCCGGTGAGCAGCTCACCCTCACCACCGGCCAGCAGGCCGCCGAGGCCGGCGGCTTCGCGGTCACCCTGGACAGCGTGACCGACCAACAGGTCAAGATCCGCGTATCGCGTAACCCGGGCAGCTGATCCGGCCGGGTGGCGGTGGCCGACGTTTGGGAATCTTCAGAATCGGAGATTGTGACGCCATGTCACTCACCCGTAGCGCCGAAGCCACCGCCTCCCGAACGGCGGACAGCCGGTGGCTGGAACTCCTCGCCCGGGCCGGCTTCATCGGCTACGGCATCGTCCACCTCCTGTTCGCCTGGTTGGCGTTGCAGATCGCCTTCGGCACGTCGTCCGACGACGGCGACCAGTCCGGCGCGCTGCGTACCCTCTCCGCACAGCCCCTCGGCAAGTTCCTGGTCATCGCCGTCGCGGTCGGCCTGCTCGCGATGGCGATCTGGCAGGCGCTGGAGGCGGCGGTCGGGCACCAAGCCGAGCGCGGCAAGGAGCGGGTCATGGAACGGCTCGCCTCGGGCGGCCGGACCATCGTCTACCTCTACTTCGCCTGGACCGCCTTCAAGGTCTTCAAGGACGCCGGGTCGAACAGCGCCGACCAGCAGGAGGCGTTGACGGGCAAGCTGATGACCTCCAGCGGTGGCCGCTGGCTGGTCGGCCTGGCCGGGCTGGTGGTCGCCGCGATCGGCATCGGCCTGGTGATCTACGGCGCCCGGAAGAAGTTCGAGAAGCACCTCAAGACCGGCGAGATGAGCCCGAAGACCCGTCAGCTCGCCCGCCGGCTGGGCATGGCCGGATACATCGCCAAGGGCGTCGCGTACGGCATCTCCGGTCTGCTGGTCATCGTGGCGGCGGTGAACTACGACCCGGAGAAGGCCCGTGGTCTGGACGCCGCTCTGCACACCCTGCGTGAGCAGTCGTACGGCATGTTCCTGCTGGCCCTTGTCGCCCTGGGCATCGCCGCCTTCGGCGTCTACTGCTTCCTCCAGTCCCGGTACCGCAAGGTCTGAACTGGTCGATTCCCGGGCCGTCGGGCACTCTTGGGCTTTTGCCCGAAGTGCCCGACGCCTGGTTGAAGGGGAGCACCGAAGCCGTGCAGAACTATCTCGAAACGGCCGTCGCCGCGCTCGTCGCGGCGGCGGTCGCCCTCTTCCTGGTCGAGGTCGTCCACCGGTTGACCCGCCGGTTCGGCCGCCGGTCACTACTGCTGACCGAGTTGACCGACCACGCGCACCGCCCGTTCCAGGTCGCCGCGACGGTCCTGGCCGTGCAGTTCGCCGCCCGCTTCAGCACCGGGTACGCGGTAGGCGAGAGCTGGCGGCGACTGCTGCTGCACCTGCTCATCCTCGGCGTCATCGCCACCATGGCCTGGCTGGTCGCCGGTCTGCTGATCGTCGTGGAGGACACCGCGCTGGCCCGGTTCCGGGTCGACGTACCGGACAACCGGCACGCCCGACGCGTACGGACCCAGGTGGTGATGCTGCGCCGACTGACCATCGCGGTGATCGTCATCCTGACCGTGGGCGTGATGCTGATGACGTTCCCCAGCGTGCGGGGCATCGGCGCCGGCGTGCTCACCTCGGCCGGTGTGGTCGGTGTGGTGGCCGCGCTCGCCGCGCAGAGCCTGCTCGGCAACGTCTTCGCCGGCCTCCAGCTCGCCTTCAGCGACGCCGTCCGGCTCGACGACGTGGTCGTCGTCGAGGGGGAGTGGGGTCGCATCGAGGAGTTGACCCTCAGCTACGTCGTGGTGCAGATCTGGGACGACCGCCGGTTGATCCTGCCCACCTCGTACTTCACCAGCAAGCCGTTCCAGAACTGGACCCGGACGGAGGCGGCGGTACTCGGCACCGCCGAATTCGACGTGGACTGGGCGGTGCCGGTGCAGACCATGCGTGAGGAACTGCGCCGCCTCGTCGAGGGCACCGAGTTGTGGGACGGGCGGGTCTGCGTCCTCCAGGTCACCGACGCCACCGGCGGGACGGTGCGGTTGCGCGCGCTGGTCAGCGCCGCCGACGCGGGCAGTCTCTGGGACCTGCGCTGCCTCGTCCGGGAGCACCTGGTCGCCTGGATCCGGGACCACCGCCCGACCGCGATGCCCCGGCTGCGCACCGAGCTTGGCGACTCCACCAGCAACCTGCCCTGGCAGTGGGTGCAGCCGAGGCGGCCAGCTCGACGCCTGTCCGACACCGAGGCGCCCGACGACGCACGTGTCTTCGGCGGGAGCGACGACGGCGACGCCCGCAGCGAAGCCTTCGTCGGCCCCGAAGAAACCCGCCCCTAACGCCCCGCCCCCGCCCTGCCCCGCCCCCGCCCCGCCCCCGCCCCGCCCCCTGTTGATCATGAAGTTATTGCCTCCTGCGGCGGCGTGTTTCGGCAATAACTTCATGATCACCGCAGTGGGGTGGAGGGGGTCGGTTGTGGGAGGTTTGGTCGGGCTTGGGTGGGGGATGTGCTGCCGGACGTCTCTGCGTGATCACGGCGGCTCGCCGCGGGTTGGCGGCGCGGCGTCAGACAACGGGGACGGTGAGCTGGTTGACGCGCTCTAGGATTGACGAGCGACGACTTCGGGCATACAGCGCGGTGATGAGGAAAGGAGGACAGCATGGCTGACGTGGCGAAAGCCCGCACATCCCAGAACGGGAGCGAGCCCTCCACCGCCGAGCTGGTGCAGCGGGCCACCGAGCAGATCTCCCGCCTCGTGCGGGACGAACTGACGCTGGCCCGAGCGGAGTTGACCCAGAAGGGTAAACACGCGGGCATCGGGATCGGCCTGTTCGGCGGCGGTGGCGCGCTCGCGTTCTTCGGTCTGGGCGCGCTGGTCGCCACGGCGATCCTGCTGCTCGACCTGGTGTTGCCCGCCTGGGCCGCGGCGCTGATCGTGGCGGTGGCCTGTTTCCTGGTGGCCGGCATCCTCGCCCTCGTGGGCAAGAAGCAGGTCAGCCGTGCCGTCCCGCCGGTTCCGGCGGCCACGGTCCGCAGCCTCCGGGCAGACATGGACACCGTCACCGCCGCGGTGAAGGACAGGGGGCGGCAATGACCGGCAACGGGACCGGCGACACGGAGGCTCTCCGCGAGGAGATCCGTCGCACCCGTGTCGAGTTGGGCGAGACGATGGAGGCGTTGGCCGCCAAGGCCGACGTCAAGGCGCGTCTCAAGGAGTCCGCCGAGCAGGCCAAGGAGCGGATGCGTGAGCAGGCGGCGCAGACCGTCGCTCGGGTTCGCGGGCAGGCCGCGCGTGGCGCCGGGATGGCGCGAGAGCAGGCGTACGACAAGGGCGAGTTGGTGCGCCGCAACCCGGTGCCGTGGGCGGCCATCGCGGCCGGTGCGGTGGCCACCGTGGTGGTGCTGATGATCGTGCGGGGGAGGCGTAGGTGAGTAAGAGCATCGGCAGGGTCGCGTATCGGCCGGTCGGCGTGCTGTTGGGTATCGCCGCGGGCACGGTGGCCGGGGCAATCTTTCGGCAGGTCTGGAAGGTCACCGCGGGCGACGGCGAGGCGCCCAACGCGACCGACGAGGATCGCGGTTGGGGCGAGATCCTGGCCGCCGCGGCGTTGCAGGGCGCCATCTTCGCGGTCGTCCGGGCCGCCGTGGACCGGGGCGGCGCGGTCGGCGTCCGCCGGATGACCGGCAGCTGGCCGGACTGACCAGGCAGCGACTTCAGCCCCCTTCCCGCATCGATGGGAAGGGGGCTTTCGCATGGCATCGCACGCCGCCCAGCGCACCTGAGGCATCCGTCAGGTCACATGTCGGAGAAATTCGTCGGAGAGGTCGTGACAGACTTTTTGCGTCCGTGATTTGCTGGTCCCCGCTGTTGCGAGATGGCGTGGGTTGAGAGAAGTCTCCTTCGTGGGGCCGCCTCAGGCGCCGCTGCTCAAAAACGGCCAATCGGCCGGACGGCGTGCACGGCCGCCAGTTTTTAGAGGGAGATACACATGGCTCAGGGAACCGTGAAGTGGTTCAACGCTGACAAGGGCTTCGGCTTCATCACCGTCGATGGTGGGGGTGCTGACGTGTTCGTCCACTTCTCGGCCATCCAGACCAGCGGCTACCGCTCGCTGGAGGAGAACCAGCGGGTGGAGTTCGAGATTGCTCAGGGTCAGAAGGGCCCGCAGGCTGAGCAGGTCCGTCCCATCTGAGTGAGACGGCCGGCCCCCGCCGGCCAGTGGGACGATCCAGCCCAAGGGTCGCTGGAAAGCCCCGCATCCCAACTGGGATGCGGGGCTTTCGCCTGCTCGGGCTCACTTGCGGAGCGACAGGTCAGCGTCGACGCGAGCGCAGACCGAGCCAGAGCACCACAAGCCCGGCCAGCGCCACGAGCGGGCCGACCACCGCCCAGATCTTCTGGTCGGTCATCACGCTGCCGCTGACGTAGCCGAGGCCCTGGACCGTCCACACCGCACCGATCACCACGGCCAGTAGGCCGAGGGTGAGCGGAAGCCAGCCTCTCATCGCGTCGTCCCCTCTCCGCCGCCCGGGGCGGGGCGCCGCCGTCCAGCATCGCCGGCCGGACGACGCGACGCGAGCACCCCGGGCGCGCGGGTCACCACCGGTCGTGCACCTGCGGGCGGATCAGCTCGTCGTAGGTCTCGCGGACGGCTGCCAACTGCTCGTCGGTGAGCGGGGACAGGGCCGCCGCGGCGGCGTTGCGTCGGGCCTGCTCAGCGTCGCGGGCACCGGGGATGACCACGGTGACGCCCGCCTGGTCCAACACCCAGCGCAGCGCGAACTGCGCCATCGTGCGGTCCGCGTCGACAAGCGGGGCCAGCCGGCGTACGGCGGCCAGACCCCTGTCGAAGTCGACTCCGGAGAACGTCTCCCCGACGTCGAAGGCCGCGCCGTTCCGGTTGTAGTTGCGGTGGTCGTCGGCGGGGAACTCGGTGTGCTCGTCGTAGCGGCCGGAGAGCAGGCCGCTGGCGAGCGGCACGCGGGCGATGATGCCGACACCGGCTGCCGCGGCGGCCGGCAGCACCCGCTCCAGGGGCTTGTGGCGGACCGCGTTGAGGATGATCTGGACGCTCGCCACCCCCGGTCGGGCGATCGCGGTGAGGGCCTGGTCGCAGGTTTCGACGCTGACCCCGTACCCGGCGATGGCCTTCTCGGCGACGAGGGTGTCCAGGCCGTCGAAGACCTCGTCGGAGGAGAAGACCGCGGTGGGCGGGCAGTGCAACTGGACCAGGTCCAGGGTGTCCATGCCCAGGTTGGCCCGGGAACGGTCGGTCCACTGCCGGAAGTTGGCCAGGGTGTACGCCTCCGGCCGCTGCTCGACGCGGCGGCCCATCTTGGTGGCGACGGTCAGCCCGGCGTCGGGTCGGGTGCGCAGGAAGCGGCCGATCAGTTGCTCGCTGCGGCCGTCGCCGTACACGTCGGCGGTGTCGAGGAAGGTGACCCCGGCGTCGACGGCGGCGGTGAGCACCGCCATGGCGTCGTCCTCGCTGACGGTGCCCCAGTCGGCACCGAGTTGCCACGCGCCCAGGCCGACCGCGCCAACGGTCCGGCCGAGCCGGTTGAAGCTGCGCTGTTCCATGCCCCGAGCCTAGTGATCGGGTTGCCACCCTGCCACGCGAGCCGTACCTTTAGCAGTACGGACGTACGGTTTGGAGGGCGACCATGTGGGATCCGACGACCTACCTGCGCTTCGGCGACGAGCGGTCCCGGCCGTTTCACGACCTCGTCGCACGGGTCCCGGCCGAGCGGCCCCGCACGGTGGTCGACCTCGGCTGCGGCCCCGGCCAGCTCACCGCCACCCTCGCCGAGCGGTGGCCGGCGAGCCGGGTGCTCGGCCTCGACTCCTCACCCGACATGATCGAGCGGGCCGAGGCCCTCGGCGCGCCCGTCGACTTCGCGGTCGCCGACCTGCGCGACTGGCGTCCCGCCGGCGACGAGGACGTGGTGGTCAGCAACGCGGCGCTGCAGTGGGTCCCCGGCCACCAGGAGCTGCTGCGCCGCTGGGCCGCGGAACTGCCCGCCGGCGCCTGGCTGGCCATGCAGGTCCCCGGCAACTTCGCCGCCGACTCGCACCGCGCCCTGCGCGAGGTCGCCGACCGGCCGACCTGGCGGGCCACGGTCGCCCCGCTGCTGCGCGCGGACCCGGTCGACGACCCGGCCGACTACGCGGCGCTGCTGACCGCCGCCGGTTGCGCGGTGGACGCCTGGGAGACTACCTACGTGCACCTGCTGCCGGCTCGACCCGCCGCCGAGCACCCGGTGCTGGCCTGGATGGAGGGCACCGCGCTGCGCCCGGTCCGGGCCGCACTGGACGCCGCCGGCTGGTCCGCCTTCCGAGCCGAGCTGGGAGTACGGCTCACCGCGGCGTACCCGGTGCGGCAGGGTCAGGTGTACTTCCCGTTCCGCCGCGTCTTCGTCGTCGCCCGCACCGGCGACCATGCCCAGGAGAACCCGTGACCGACCTGCCCACCTTCATCGCCGGCCTGCCCAAGGTGGAGCTGCACGTGCACCACGTCGGCTCCGCCTCACCCCGGATCGTCGCCGAGTTGGCCGCCCGCCACGAGGGACGCACGCCCGTGCCGGCCGACCCCGACGCGCTCGCCTCCTACTTCGAGTTCCGCGACTTCGCGCACTTCATCGAGGTCTACCTCAGCGTCGTGGACCTCATCCGCGACCCGGAGGACGTCTGGATCCTCACCCACGAGGTGGCCCGGGAGCTGGCCCGCCAACAGGTCCGGTACGCGGAGCTGACCATCACCCCGTACTCGCACGTTCGACGGGGCATTCCCGCGCCGGCGTTCTGCGAGGCCATCGAGGACGCCCGCAAGCGCGCCCTGGCCGACTTCGGCATCGAGCTGCGCTGGTGCTTCGACATCCCGGGCGAGGCCGGCCTGCCGGCAGCCGAGGAGACGCTGCGCATCGCGCTGGACGAGCGCCCGGACGGGCTGGTCAGTTTCGGTCTGGGCGGCCCGGAGATCGGCGTACCCCGACCGCAGTTCCGGCCCTACTTCGACCAGGCCCGCGCCGCCGGTCTGCGCTCGGTGCCGCACGCCGGGGAGACCACCGGACCGCAGACCGTCTGGGACGCGCTGAACGAGCTGGGCGCCGAGCGGATCGGGCACGGCATCTCCGCCGCGCAGGACCCGCAGCTGCTCGCATACCTGGCCGAGCGCCAGATCGGGATGGAGATCTGCCCGACGTCCAACGTCCGCACCCGGGCGGTGGCGACCCTCGACGAGCACCCGCTGCCCCGGCTGGTCGAGGCCGGGCTGCTGATCACCATCAACTCCGACGACCCGCCGATGTTCGGCACGACCCTCAACGACGAGTACGCGGTGGCGGCCCGCCTGCTCGGCGTCGGCGCCGAGGGCCTGGCCGGGCTGGCCCGCAACGCGGTGACCGCGTCCTTCCTCGACCCCACAGGTCAGCAGCGGATCCTCGCCGAGATCGACGCGTACCTCGCCACTGCCGGCTGAGCCGGTCGGCTGGTTGGTCGGTAGAGCAGGGCGCGCGGCGGGAGTGTGGGTGTGGGGGGACCTGTGACTCCCGCCGCGCGCGCGGCTCCACCGGCCGCGGGTGCGTGGTGCGCGCGGCCGGTGGAACTGGTGGGTTCGTGCTGTGATCCTGTCAGCCCGCGGCCGATCCAAGGCGGTCGTTAACCGCGATCTAAGGAAGACTTGCGCCGGCGCACAGCCCCGGGCTCGGCCGGATCAGTCGTCGGTGGGGCGCTGGCGCGGCCAGCGACGTCCGCTGGCCTTCGTGTCCCGGACGTCGCGGGCCATCCGACCGACCAGACCGAAGCGGCTGACCTGCCGGGGCGTCGCCTCCGGGTCGGCCAGCAGCATCACCACGCTGGCTCCGCCCAGCCGGGCCCGGTCGATGCTCACCGAGCCGTTGGCCTGCAACGCCACCCGTTTGGCGATGTCCAGGCCGAGCCCGGTCGAGCCCTGGTCGCTGGTGCCTCGGCGCAACGCCCGGTCCGGGTTGGCGATGCCAGGGCCGGCGTCGTCGATCCGGATCGCCACGTAACCGTCGCGCCGGGACACGGCCACCTCGAACGCGGTGCCCTGCGGGGTGTAGCGGAAGACGTTGCCGATCACCGCGTCCAGCGCGGCGGCCAGCTCGGCCCGCGGCACCGGCGCCGGGATGCGCAGCTGCGCGCCGTTGACCCGCTGCGGGCGGTTCTGGTCGCCGGCCAGCGCCGCCCAGAACACCATCCGGTCCCGGACCACCTCACTGACGTCGCACATGGCCGGCCCGGCCTCGTGCGCCACCGACTTGCGGGTGGTCTTGATCAACACGTCGATCTCACCCTCCAGGGTGACGATCGCCTGCCGGATCCGCCGGATCCCGCGTAGCCGGTCCAACTCGGCCGGGCTGAACGAACCCACGCTTGTGTCGTCGGACTCCAACGCCTCCGCGTCCAACCGCAGCACCGTCAACGGGGTACGCAGACGATGCGACAGGTCGGCCACCAACTCCCGCTCGTCGGTGCGGGCGGCGTCCAGCCGGTCAGCCATCCGGTTGAAGGCGTACCCGGCCTCGGCCAGCTCGCGCGGACCGGTCGGCTCGACGCGTACGCCGAGGTCGCCGTCGCCGATGGAGAGCGCGGCCTTGACCAGACCCCGGGTCGAGTCCACCGCACGGGCGGCGACCCGGTCGACCACCAGCACCGCCGCGCCGGCCATCGCCGCACCCACCGCGAACAGCAGCAGCCAGGTGCCGCCGGCGCCCTCGCCCAGCGTCGACTCTGGAAGGAACACCTCGACCACGGCCGTCCGGTCACCGAGGACGACCGGGTCGAGCCGGACCACACCCCCGTCGACGTCGACGACCAACGACTGGCGCTCGGAGCGGGCCCGGTCCAGGTCGCCGCCGCTGGCCCGCCCGGCGGACTCGTCCAGCCCCAACCCGTGCACCACGGGCCGGGTGGGTGCGCCCTCGGCGCTGGCCACCACGGCACGCTCGACGACCGCCGGGTCGGTGCTCACCGCCAGCGCGCCGGTCACCAGCGCGCTGCGCCGCGCCGCGTCGGCGATCGCCTCGTCGCGGCTCTGCTCCCGCAGGCTGAGCCCGAGCGGGATCAGGAACGCGAGCGCGACGAGACTGCACATGCCGGCCGTGAGCAGGGCCAGCGCCGTCCTCAGTCCGGTGCCACCAGCCGGAACCCGACCCCCCGCACGGTGCGCAGGTAGCGCGGCTTCGCCGCGGACTCGCCCATCTTTCTGCGGAGCCAGTACAGGTGAACGTCGATGGTCTGATCCTCGCCGACCGATGGCTGCCGCCATACCTCCTCCAAGAGTTCCCGGCGGGACACTACCCGCCCAGGTCGTGCGGCGAGATACGCCAACAGGTCGAATTCCTTGCGGGTCAGCGCCAGCGGCTCCCCGTCGAGCTGGGCGCTGCGCTCGCCCACGTCCACCCGCAGCCCGCCGACGCTGTGCACCGCGGGCTGCACGGACCGACTGGCCCGGCCGGCCCGGCGCAGCACCGTGGTGATCCGCGCGTCCAGGTGCGCACCCGTGAACGGCTTGACCATGTAGTCGTCGGCGCCGGCGCGCAGCAGCTTGACCACCGACTGCTCGTCGTCGCGGGCGGTGGCGATGATGATCGGAACGTCGGTGATGCCGCGCAGCATCCGCAGCGCGTCCGAGCCGTCCAGGTCGGGCAGGCCGAGATCGAGCACCACCAGGTCGGGTGTCTCCGCGGCGACCCGACGCAGGGCATCCAACGCCGTACCCACGGCGTGCACGGCATGCCCCCGGTCGGTGAGGGACCGCAGCATCGCGCCGCGTACGACGTGATCGTCTTCGACCAGGAGCACGGAGGCCACGACAAGACCGTACTTGGCCTGGCAAGTTGATCGCGTTGCGGCGTGCCTGGCGACCGGGCAAGCTGGTACGACGATGTCGTTCACCCTGTTCGCCGATGCCCGCCTGGCGCTCGCCCGGGACAGCCTCGCCGGTCTCTCCACCGGCGACGCCCTCGGCGCGCAGTACTTCCTGCCGGGGCGGGCGCCCGAGGATCTCGCCGTCGACGCCCTGCCGCCGGCGCCCTGGGACTGGACCGACGACACCGAGATGGCCTGCTCGGTGCTCGCCCAACTGGCCGACTCCGGCAGCATCGACCGGGACCGGCTGGCCCTCTCCTTCGCCGAGCGGTGCGCCCCGCACCGAGGCTACGGCGCGGGGGCGATGCTGATCCTGGGGCTGATCCGCAGCGGCACCCCGTGGCCCCTGGCCGCCGCCTCCGCCTTCGACGGGCAGGGCTCCTGCGGCAACGGCGCGGCGATGCGGGTCGGCCCGCTGGGCGCGTACTTTGCCGACTCGACCGCGCGCGCCGCGGCGCAGGCCCGCGCCTCCGCCGAGGTGACGCACGCGCACCCGGAGGGGATCGCCGGCGCGGTCGCCGTCGCCGTCGCCGCCGCGCTGGCCGCCCGGGCCCGCCTCGACGGCCACCGGCCGGCCCCGGAACGGCTGCTCGCCGGGATCGCCGGCGCGCTCGACCCGGGCACCGAGGTGCACCGGGGCGTGCACCGGGCGGCCGGGCTGCTCGGCCGCCCGCTGCCCCGGGTGGTGGCCGCGCTCGGCAACGGCTCCCGGGTGACCGCCCAGGACACCGTCGGGTTCACCCTGTGGGTGGCCGCCACCCACCTCGACGACTATCCGGCGGCCATCGAGACGTGTGTACGGGCCGGTGGGGACCTGGACACCACGGCCGCCATCGCGGGGGCGGTGGTGGCGGCGCACACAGGCGTCGGCACCCCGGGCGGGGTGCCCGAGGCGTGGCTGGCCGCCCGCGAGCCGCTACCTCCCTGGCTGCCCTGACCCCGGGATTTGCCCCGGCCAACCGGGCCGCCTGCGCTGCCCTGCGCCTGCGCTGCCCCTGATCAACTCGGCTTCCTGCACATCGGGCTGTCCCGGCGGCGGGGATGCCGCGGTTTCCTGAAAGCCGAGTGGATCACCGCAAAGTCGGGCGGTCCGTGCGGCTTGGACGCCACGGTTTCCGGGAACCCGAGTGGATCACCGCGATGCCGCGGGAACAGCGGCCCGGGGGTCGGCGGATTGCGGGTCGGCGGGCGTCGGGTCTGGCGTTGCGGCGTCGTCTCCACGGCCCGTTATCTCGGCCAGCATTGCGTCGGGCGTCGGGTCTGGCGTTGCGGCGTCTGCGCGGCCGGTTATCTCGGCCAGCGTCGCGGTCTCGTCCGGGTCGTCGGTCACCTCGGCGAGCGCGGTGGCCTCGCCCGGGCCGCGTCGGCGCCACCGGCTGACCAGCCAGCCGATCGCGGCGCCACCGCCCAGCCCGGCCAGCAGGCCGGCGGCCAGCATCCCGTCGGCATTGCCCTCGTCGGCGCCGTCCGCCCTCGCCGGTGGCGCGGCGTCCACACCGCTGTCCGGAGCAGCCGGAGCGCCGGCCGCCGGGCCGCCGTGGCCACCGTGTGCGGCCGGACCCGGCGCTCCGGGCGCCGCCGGCAGCAGGGTGAGCGCCGGGGCTCGGTGCGCGCCGGCGGCGTCCGCCCACCGGACCACCGTCCCGTCGGCGTACGTCTGGACGACCTCGAAGGTGAGCCGCTCGGCCTGCGGCATCGGCCCCATGGAGAGCGCCAACCGGGCCGGCCCGGGATCGCTCGCGCCGACCCGGACCCAGGTCACCGCCGTGGTCACCGTGGTCACCCCGGAGGAGTGGATACCGGCCAGCGGCTCGTCCAGGGTGCGGGAGCTGATCCGGGGCGCCCACCCGTTCACCGACATGGGATACACCTCGGCGATCGGCGCGTCGGCCGGCAGGCGGACCTCGATCTGGTTGGTCTTCGTGCCGGCCCGCTCCTCCGGCACGGTGAACTCCAGCCGTACCGCGTCGCCCTGCCGGGCCTCGGTCGGGGTGGTCGTCACGTCCGCCGCGTACGCCGTGCCAGGCCAGAGCAGCAGGCCAGCGGCGGTCACCGCGGTCGCCGCCACGATCCGCCGCCGACGGCCACCGCCGTGCGTGCTCGCCATCTCGTGCCCCCATCCGTGTCGACGCGGCCGGCACCGGTTTCCGGCCACACCTTCTAGTTCGGCTGCGGGGCGCGAAAGGTTCAACGCCGGCGGTAAGGAAGGTGCCGTTCCCGGGTCGGGGGCGGGGCGACCGATAGCATCGGCAGGAGCCGAGGACCGGCACCGTTTCGTACCGCTTGTTCGTACCGCTTCGAGGAGTCACCGTGTCCGCACCCCGTACCCCCGCCGTGGCCGACCCCGTCGTCGTCGCCGCCGGGACCACGGCGGCCGACGCGGTGGCCGCGGCCGGACTGCCCGCGAACGGCCCCAAGGCGATCGTCGTGGTCCGCGACCCGCAGGGCCAGCTGCGCGACCTGGACTGGATGCCGGCCGAGGAGACCGTCGTCGAGCCGGTCAGCCTGGACTCGCCCGACGGGCTCACCGTGCTGCGCCACTCCACCGCGCACGTGCTCGCCCAGGCGGTGCAGGACGTCTTCCCCGAGGCCAAGCTGGGCATCGGCCCGCCCATCGAGAACGGCTTCTACTACGACTTCGACGTCGCCAAGCCGTTCCAGCCCGATGACCTCAGCAAGATCGAGAAGCGCATGCAGGAGATCATCAAGAGCGGGCAGCGGTTCCGACGCCGCCGCTTCGGCAGTCTGGACGAGGCGCGCGCCGAGCTGGCCGACGAGCCGTTCAAGCTGGAGCTGATCGAGACCAAGGGCGAGGGCCTGGACACCGACGAGGTGGTGGAGGTCGGCGGCGGCGAGCTGACGATCTACGACAACCTCGACGCCAAGGAGGACAAGGTCTGCTGGTCGGACCTGTGCCGGGGTCCGCACCTGCCGACCACCCGACTGATCGGCGCGTTCAAGCTGATGCGCTCCGCCGCCGCGTACTGGCGGGGCTCGGAGAAGAACCCCCAACTGCAGCGGGTGTACGGCACCGCGTGGCCGACCCGCGACGAGCTCAAGGCGTACCTGAAGCTGTTGGAGGAGGCCGCCCGGCGCGACCACCGCAAGCTCGGCGCGGACCTCGACCTGTTCAGCTTCCCCGACGAGATCGGCTCCGGCCTGGCGGTCTTTCACCCCAAGGGCGGCGTCATCCGCCGGGAGATGGAGCACTACTCGCGGCGGCGGCACGAGGAGGCGGGGTACGAGTTCGTCAACACCCCGCACATCACCAAGGCGCAGCTGTTCCAGACCTCCGGTCACCTGCCGTACTACGCGGACACCATGTTCCCGCCCATGCAGCTGGAGGGCGCGGACTACTACCTCAAGGCGATGAACTGCCCGATGCACAACCTGATCTTCAGGGGGCGCGGGCGGTCGTACCGGGAGCTGCCGCTGCGGCTGTTCGAGTTCGGCACGGTCTACCGGTACGAGAAGTCCGGCGTCGTGCACGGCCTGACCCGGGTCCGTGGCCTGACCCAGGACGACTCGCACATCTACTGCACCCGTGAGCAGATGGCCGGCGAGCTGTCCACGCTGCTCAGCTTCGTGCTCGACCTGCTGCGCGACTACGGCCTGGACGACTTCTACCTGGAGTTGTCGACCCGGGACGACTCGCCCAAGTTCATCGGCGCCGACGAGGACTGGGAGGAGGCCACCGAGGCGTTGCGGACCGCCGCCGCGACCTCCGGCCTGGAGCTGGTGCCCGACCCGGGCGGCGCGGCGTTCTACGGGCCGAAGATCTCCGTGCAGGCCCGCGACGCGATCGGCCGGACCTGGCAGATGTCCACCATCCAGGTCGACTTCAACCAGCCGGAGCGGTTCGGGTTGGAGTACCAGGCCGCCGACGGTAGCCGGCAGCGGCCCGTGATGATCCACCGTGCGCTGTTCGGGTCGATCGAGCGGTTCTTCGGGGTGCTCACCGAGCACTACGCGGGTGCGTTCCCGGCCTGGCTCGCGCCGGTGCAGGTGGTGGGCATCCCGATCCGCGAGGACCACACCGACTACCTGCACGGCTTCGTCGCCGCGCTGCGCGCCGAGGGCATCCGTGCCCAGGTGGACGCGGGTGACGACCGGATGCAGAAGAAGATCCGGACGGCCCAGCAGCAGAAGATCCCCTTCATGGTGATCGCCGGTGACGACGACGTGGCCGCCGGCACGGTCTCCTTCCGCTACCGCGACGGCTCCCAGCGCAACGGGGTGCCGATCGCCGAGGCGGTGACCCACGTGCTGGACGTGGTCAGCTCGCGGACCAACATCGGCCCCTCCGCCGCCGCGGAGTAGCGGGACCACCACGCGGCCCGCGCGGCGCCTGGCCGCTTGCCGCATGATCGTGCTCGCGCGCGGTCCGCTCGTCGCCGGCTTGCCGCGCGCTTGCCGCATGATCGTGTTCGCGCGGTCCGCTCGTCGCCGGCTTACCGCGCGCTTGCCGCATGATCGTGCTCGAACATGGAAGTACATGGAAGTAGTGGCCTCCCCGGTGCGGGAGGCCACTACTTCCATGTTCGAGCACGATCTTCGGCCGGCGGTCGGGGCGGGAGGTCGGCGCTCCGGGGCGGTGTCGGGTGTCAGATGCCGCAGTTCGGCGCTGACCAGCCCCCGACCGCCGCCACATGGGTGTGGTCGTTGTGGTCCGGGTAGCCGGGGCCGAGGATCTGCCCGAAGCCGTGGTTGCGGGCCTGCTGCGCCAGCCGGCAGAACGACGGGGACCCGACCAGGTCCACCCCGTCGCCGTACAGGTGCCGGCTGTTCGACGCTCCGCCGACCGCGCTGTTGCAGGCGTAGCTGCGGAAGCTGCTGCTGATCGCGATGGCCACGTCCCCGAGGGCGTGCCGCATGGCCTGGAGTTTCCACATCGAGACGAGGGCGTTGAACCGGGCGGTGCTCGCCGAGACCGCGCCGCCGGACCAGTCGCTGTTGCACTTGTTCAGCTCGGGGTAGCTGAAGTTGGCCGGGGTGCAGTCGTCGTCCTGGAGGGCGTAGAGCCGGTTGAACGTCTGTGGGCCGGCGATGCCGTCCGCGGGCAGCCCGTACGCCTGCTGGAAGCGGATCACCGCCGATCGGGTTCCCGGGCCGTACGCGCCGTCGAGGGCGAGCACCGCGCCGTAGCCGGGGTAGCCGGCGACCCGGATCTGGAGTTGCCGGACGTCCTCCCCGGACGCTCCCTGGGCCAGGGTGCGTCCCCAGGTGTAGCAGCCGTCCGCCTGGGCCGCGCCGGCAGTGAGGGTGACGCCGGCCACTGTGGTGGCGGCGGTCAGCGCAAGTGCCGCGAGGAGCCTGCCGAGCCGTCGGATCATGGAGCCCTCCATCACTGCATGGACGTGCATGGATGCATGGAAGTTTCAGGCTTTTGGCATTGATCCGTCAAGAACTTGCAATGGTGGCTTGCCGTCGGAGGGTCGTTCGGTCCGCCCGCGCGGCTCGTGCCACCGGCGGGGCGGGCCCGCCTGGGCAGCGGGGCGTCGGCGCGGTCTTCCATTCATTCGCCGGTGACCGGTAGCCTCTTCGATGTGAGGCTGCCCGAGAGTAAATATCTCCGCCGAGCTCTATTCGGGATTGCTGCTCTTTGTCTCCTTCTTCTGGCGGTCATCCAGTACCTGCTCTTGCCGGCAGACGGAAACAGAACAGACAACCTCAAGGCGGTTGGCGCCAATGTGGTGGCCAACCTGCTGACCTCCTTGATCGCGTTTCTCGTTGTCGCCGGAGTGATACTGTTGCTGCTTCCTCCGACCCCGGACAGCCGCGAGGTGAAGGTTGTCAGCGGACGGGATCGCGCCGCCACCCTGGACGAGGGCAGGCGGTCGACCACTTTCTGGTGGTTCAGCGGAGGCCTGGGCAGATTTAATCGGGCTATTGTGATACCCGAGCTCGCGACTGCGGCGAGACGATCCAACTCCGCTCGCTCCATAGTTCTCCTCACCCTGGATCCGGATTCTCCCGCAGTATGTTCGACGTATGCCGAGCTGCGCGCCGCGAGACGCTCGGGGCGAGGGCAGGAATGGACGGAAGCCTCGGTCCGCACCGAGATTCTGGCAACGGTGTTGGTCGCATTCCAGTGGCGCGATCGCGAGCCCCTGCTCGAGGTGGAGGTTCGCCTCAAGCAGACCTGCTCGTTGACCCGCCTCGAGATCAATGACTCCTTCGCTATTCGTACGTCCGAGGATCCGGCTGAGTCGGCGCTCGTCTTTCCCCGGGAAGTTCCGTTCTACTCTCTCATGCAGGAAGACTTTCGCCTGGACCGCAAGCAGGCGCGCAGCATCAGCGCAACCCCGCTTCCTGCGACTGTTGACACGGCGGCTCTCCGAACCTGGTTCGTCCAGATCGGCGTCAGTTGTGCCCAGCAGATGTCGGATTCGGAAATTCGGGAAGTTGTCGATGTGGCCGCGAGCAGCAGGAGTCCCTATGGATGAGGCTACGGAATTCGCGATCTACCTACTCTCGGCACCCGACGGGCGAACGTTCGACGAAGTGTTGAATGCTCTCCGCGAGGTCGGGGTCGAACGGCTGGTCGATCCGAGCCGAATGCATCGGCACGTGCTGGGTTTCGTTCAGCTCAGGCTGGCCACGTCGGCGGACAAGGAGCTGCGCCTACACCACTGGCCGGCTGGCGTCTCCTTCTCCGAGGAGCCGCACACGCACCTCTGGGATCTGACCAGTTATGTCCTGGGCGGCGAGATCAGCAGTACGGAATATGCCGTGCGCCCCACGTCGAGCGAGAGTCCGCACCGGCTCTTCGTGGTGAAGCCGGCAGAAGCGGGAACCGTTCGGGAGCCAACGAGCCGACAGGTCACCGTTTCGGTTGTCAAGAGCGAGTCCCATGACGCCGGTTCCATCTATTTTGTGAAGCACGGGGTCTATCACACGTCCGAGCCATCCTCGGAGAGCGCACTCACACTGATCACCACGTCCGCCCCGATGTCCGATTATCCGCTTGTGGTGGCATCGCCACAATCGAGTCGGTCGGGACATGCCCCCATGACCCCGCCGACGATCCATGAAATTGACGAGTTCCGGAGAGCACTGTGGCAGGCGATCGAATGACGCTTCGAGTGGCAACATGGAATCTTCGCGAGGCGTCAGCCGCAGCTTCCGATGATCCGTTCGATCCTTGGGAATTCGTGAAGGACCTCGACCTGGACATCCTTGCCCTGCAAGAGGTGCCGTTCGATGACGGAAACAGCTCCAAGGTGCTCTCGGCGATGCGTTCCCTGGCCGGCCTTCGGTATGCCGACGCGCTGCCACTGCATCCATCCGGATTCGGCGCGTCGATGTCAGGTCTGGCAACGCTTGCCCGCCACCCGCAGTCCGATCCGACCAGCCAATTCTTCGACCCCGGGGGCCAGGCGATCGTCGTCGGCGGCCGGTTGGAGAACGTGCACAACAAGGCGCTCAGCCGGGTCACGTGCTTCACTCAGCTCGGCTCGGTCGTACTGTTCAATCTCCACCTCTTTCCCTTTCAACGGATGGGCTTGAAGGCCTCGGACGAACGCTTCGAATCTGTCTGGCGGATCGTGCGGGGCCAGCTGGAATCCTCGAAGGAGCTGCCAACCATCGTGTTCGGAGACTTCAACACTCCGATTCGTGAGCTGGCGATGGCGACCGACGCCGGCTACTCGCGGGTCGTCGGCGACCGGGTCACCCACGAAGGCTTCGCCTCCGACGACATCCTGATCTCGCGACACTTCCGGGCCCGACGTGTAGAGCTGCTGGAGAATCCGTCGGATCACCTGCTGTGCTTCGCGGAACTGGAGATGCGCGAGCAGCCTGGCGACTAGGGCTCTGCCGCAGGTCGCAGGGGGCGGGCTAACCTGGTGCGAGAGATCAGGTCTTGCCGCCCCGAGCTGGCTCAGCGGCACGTGGAGCGCCGCAGTTCGAGGAAGCATCGACTGCCGAGCTGAAGGTGTTGGATGACCGGGGAGATGGTGCACGAGAACGGGTTGGCGGACGGGCTGGAACGGCTCTGGACGCCACACCGGATGGCCTACGTCTCGAGCGAGGATCGGCCCGAGGGCAGCATCGCCAAGCCCCCCGGATGCCCGTTCTGCCGCGCTCCCACCCGGCCGCCAGACGAGGATCTCGTCGTCGCGCGGGGCGTGCACGTCTACGCGATGCTCAACCTCTACCCGTACAACCCGGGGCACCTGTTGGTCTGCCCGTACCGGCACGTCGCTGACTACACCGACCTCGACACGGCCGAGACCATCGAGTTGGCGGCCTTCGCCCAGGACGCGATGCGCGTCATCCGGCACGTCTCCAACGCGCACGGCTTCAACCTGGGCATGAACCAGGGCGGGGTGGCCGGTGCTGGTATTGCTGCCCACCTGCACCAGCACGTGGTACCGAGATGGGGCGGGGACGCCAACTTCATGCCGGTGATCGCCCGCACGAACGTGCTGCCTCAACTGCTCGCCGACACCCGGGACCTGCTCGCCAAGGCATGGCCCGCCTGAGCGGTGGGCGGCGCCCGGCTGGGCGGCGTCCGCGCCGGTCCGGCTAGTCGGCGCGCAGCAGCGGGGTCAGCTCCGACCAGCTCTCCACCCGGTGTACGTGGGGCAGCAGCGCGGCGTGTGCGGCGACCTCGGCCCTGCGGGGTCGGAACAGGAAGCGGTACGGCACCGAGTCGAGGTAGCCGAGCACCTCCAGCTTGTCGTCCACGAAGTGGGTCAGGCCGAGGCGTCGAGCGATCGGCGCCTTGTCCGGTCGAGTGCGGCAGAAGTGCGCCCGCTCGACGGGGATGCCGGTGCGGGCCGAAAAGTCGTGGTGGGTCAACCACTGCCGGGTACGCCCCTCGGTAGCCTCCCCACACTTGGACACCAGATGCACCTCGTCGAACGCCGAGCCGAGTGCCGCGAGCGCGTCGAACGCCCCGTCGACGGCCGGGGTACGCAGGTAGTGGGCGCCGAAGAACGACGTGTCCGCGTCCTCGTCGGCCGGCTCGATGATCACACCACCGATGTCCACACCAAGTCGCCGCATGGCGTTGATCATGCCGCACCGTGACCGTCGTCGTGCGCTCGCGTGGCCGACCGCCGGATCTGCTACGCCCCGGCCCGCTCAAGGTGGCACGATCGGCCGATGGCAGTCACGACACGGACGTTGGGCCGCAGCGGCATCGAGGTCAGCGCCCTCGGTATGGGGTGCTGGGCGATCAGCGGGCCCTGGGCGGAGGGCACCCAGCCGCTGGGCTGGGGCGCGGTCGACGACGACGAGTCGGTACGGGCGGTACGCCGGGCGCTCGAGGAGGGCATCACCCTCTTCGACACCGCCGACACGTACGGGGCGGGGCACGGTGAGCGGGTCCTCGGTCGCGCGCTCGCCGGTCGCCGCGACGAGGCCGTGATCGCCACCAAGTGGGGCTACACCTTCGACGAGGCCACTCGGCAGGCCACCGGCGAGGACGCGTCACCCGCGTACCTGCGTGCTGCCGTCACCGCCTCGCTGCGCCGGTTGGGCACCGACCGGATCGACCTCTATCAGCTGCACCTGGCCGACCTGTCGGTGCCGAGGGCGCAGGCGCTGATCGGAACCTGCGAGGACCTGGTGGCCGAGGGCCTGATCCGCGCGTACGGGTGGAGCACCGACCGCCCCGACCGGGCCACCGCGTTCGGGCACGCCGCCGCCGGCGCCACCGCCGTGCAACACACCCTGTCGGTGCTACGCGACGCCCCCGAGCTGCTCGCCGTCTGCGACAAGTACGACCTGGCCAGCGTCAACCGCGGTCCACTCGGGATGGGGCTGCTCACCGGCAAGTACTCGGCCGGGTCGACCCTGCCCCGCGACGACGTACGCGGGCTGGCCCCGGGGTGGTTGGAGTGGTTCCGAGGTGGTCGGCCGGCACCGGAGTGGCTGCGCCGGGTCGGCGCCGTCCGTTCCGCGCTCACCGCCGACGGGCGCACCCTCGCCCAGGGCGCGTTGGGCTGGATCTGGGCGCGCAGCGGTCGCACCATCCCGATCCCGGGCTGCCGTACGGTCGCCCAGGTCGAGGAGAACGCCGCCGCGCTGCACCGGGGCCCGCTGCCGGCGGACCAGTTCGTCGAGGTGGAGCGTCAGCTCGCCGCCGTCCGGGCCGCCGCCCTCCGCGACGCCGACCGCCCCCACTGGCCCCGCCCCACCCACCCCACAGTCCACCCGTAACCACCCCCCCGACCCCCCCGCCCCGCCCCAACCGGGCCCCAGCCAGGCCCCGCGCCGCCCAGCCCCGCCCAGCCCCGCGCCGCCCAGCCCCTTGCCGCCCAGCCCCGCCCCGCCCAGCGCCCTTGCCCGCCCGCCCGCCCGCCCGCGGAGTTGTGGTGCCTCACAAATCGGGCATAGATCAGTTTTCTGCCCACCACAACTCCATGATCGACCCGTGAGGCCACCCCAGCCCTTGCCGATCTTGCACTTTCTGCGGGGACTCATGTCGCGACAGCGACATGACGGCGACAGGAAGTGCAAGATCGCCGGGGCAGGGCAGGGCAGGGCAGGGCAGGGCAGGGCAGGGCAGGGCAGGGCAGGGCAGGGCAGGGCAGGGCAGGGCAGGGCAGAGCGGGGCGGGGCTGGGCGGGTTAGGGGAGTTGTTCTTTGCGGGTCTGGTCGGCCAGGTGGACGGGCATGGGGTCGTGGCGGACGAAGTGGCGGCGGAAGGTGCCGGTGCCGGCCGTCATGGAGCGCAGCTCGACGGCGTACCGCAGCAGTTCGGTGGCCGGCACCTCGGCGCGGACGAGCGTGCGGCCCTCGGTGTCCGGGTCCGGTTCGGTGCCGAGCACCCGGCCGCGTCGGCCGGACAGGTCGCCCATCACCGTGCCCACCGAGCCGTCCGGAACCCGGATGGTGACCTCGTCGATCGGCTCCAGGAGGGCCGGCTGGCCACGCTCGGCGGCGTCGCGCAGCGCCAGGGCGCCGGCGGTCTGGAAGGCCGCGTCGGAGGAGTCGACGCTGTGTGACTTGCCGTCGACCAGGGTCACCCGCAGGTCCACCACCGGGTGGCCGGCGACCAGCCCGCGCTCCAGTTGGGCGCGGACGCCCTTCTCCACGGACGGGATGTAGTTGTGCGGGACCGCGCCGCCGACGACCCGGTCGACGAACTCGAAGCCACTGCCGCGGGGCAGCGGCTCGACCTCGATGTCGCAGACCGCGTACTGGCCGTGACCGCCGGACTGCTTGACGTGGCGGCCGTGCCCCTTCGCGGGCGCGGTCAGCGTCTCGCGTAGTGACACCCTGACCGGCTCGGTGTCCAGCTCGACGCCGCCGGCGCGCAGCCGGTCGAGCACCACGTCGGCGTGTGCCTCGCCCATGCACCAGAGCACCAGTTGGTGAGTCTCCGGGTTGCGCTCCAGCCGCAGCGTGGGGTCGCCGGCGACCAGGCGGGAGAGGTTGCGGGCCAGGGCGTCCTCGTCGGCGCGGCTACGGGCGGCGATCGCCACCGGCAGCAGCGGCTCCGGCATCTCCCAGGGGGCGATCAGCAGCGGGTCGTCAGTGGTCGAGATGGTGTCGCCGGTCTCGGCGCTGCCCGACTTGGTGATCGCGCAGATGTCGCCGGCCACGCAGAGCGACACCTCCCGCAGGGTGGCGCCCAGCGGGGTGTAGATGTGCCCGACCCGTTCGTCGGCGTCGTGGTCGGGGTGCCCGCGTTCGGCCATGCCGTGCCCGGAGACGTGCACGGTCTGGTCGGGGCGCAGCGTGCCGGAGAAGACCCGGACCAGCGAGACCCGACCGACGTGGCGGTCGATGGTGGTCTTGACGACCTCGGCGACGAGTGGCCCGGCCGGGTCGCAGCTCAGCGGCGGACGCGGCGAGCCGTCCACGCCGGTCACGGCCGGCACCTCGTGCTCCAGCGGCGACGGGAACGCGGCGGTCAGCACCTCCAGCAGCACGTCCAGCCCGACGCCGGTCTGGGCGCAGACCGGCACCACCGGGTAGAAGTGGCCCCTGGCGACTGCCTTCTCCAGGTCGTCGATGAGCACCTCGGTGCTGATCTCCTCGCCGTCGAGGTAGCGGTCCATGAGGGTTTCGTCCTCGCTCTCGGCGATGATCCCCTCGATCAGCTCGTCGCGCGACTCGTCGATGGCCCGCTGGTGCTCCGGGTCCGGGTCGCGGACGTCGGCGGGAAGCCCGGCGCTGTAGTCGAAGACCCGACGGGTGATCAGGCCGAGCAGACCCTCGGTGGACACCCCGTCGTCGCCGAGCATCGGCAGGTAGAGCGGCATCACGTTGTCGCCGAAGAGGCGCTGGCACAGCGCCACCGCCTCGTCGACGTCGGCGCGGGGCTGGTCCAGTCGGGCCACCGCGACGGCGCGGGGCATGTCGACGGCGGCGCACTCCTCCCACAGCGCGACGGTGGCCGCGTCCATGCCGCCCGCGGCGGAGACCACGAAGAGCGCGGCGTCGGCGGCCCGCAGCCCGGCGCGCAGCTCGCCGACGAAGTCGGCGTACCCGGGGGTGTCCAGCAGGTTGACCTTGATGCCGTTGTGCAGCAGCGGCGCGCAGGACAGGCTGACCGAGCGCTGCTGGCGTACGGCGGCGGGGTCGTGGTCGCCGACAGTGGTGCCGTCGGCCACGGCGCCGGCGCGGCCGATCGTGCCGGTCGCCGCGAGCAGGGCCTCGACCAGTGTGGTCTTGCCCGCCCCGGAGTGCCCGACGAGCACCACGTTGCGAACCCGCTCGGGCTCGGTCACCACAGGCGTGCCGCCGGTGGAACCCTTCTCGTGACTCTTCTGCGCCATGGGGCGCACCTCCCTCAGCCGGTGGTGGTGGCGACCGCCGCGCGACGGGGTGCGGCCCGGGGCGAGTGCGCGGCGTCATCCTCCGGTGGTCTGCTGCACAGCGGGAACGGGACGGGCGGACGGGTGAGCTGGCTCACCTCCCGGCTCGATCTCACACCCGTTGCCGGGTAGGCACAAGCCTCCCCCGGGCGGGTCGGCGGGACCGTCCGTATCGCCGGAGCTGGGCGGACCGTTATCGTGGGGACCGCCATGGCGAAGATCTTCCAAGTGTCGGCCCGCGCGGGGATGACCCGCGTCGTCGAGCCGATTGCCCGCGCCCTGCTGCGCGCGGGCGTCACCCCCAATGCCGTCACCGTCGCGGGCACCGTTGGTGTGCTCGTCGGCGCGCTCGGCTTCGGTGCCCGCGGCCACCTGGTCGCGGGCGCGTTGATCGTCACCCTGTTCGCGCTCACCGACCTGCTCGACGGGACGATGGCCCGGATGAGCGGTGGCTCCACCAAATTCGGCGCGTTCCTCGACTCAAGCATGGACCGGGTCGCCGACAGCGCCGTCTTCGGCGCGGTCGCGTACTGGCTGGCCACGCAGGGCAACCACTCCGGGGTGGCCGCCGCGTTGGTCTGCCTGGCCGTCGGCAGCCTCGTCTCCTACGTCAAGGCCCGCGCCGAAGGGCTCGGCATGACCTGCAACGTGGGCATCGCCGAACGCACCGAGCGGCTGCTGATCGTCGGGGTCGGCGGGATCCTCACCGGCGCCGGTCTCGATCATGCCCTGGAGGTCGCACTCTGGCTGCTCGCCGCCGTGTCGATCTTCACGGTGGGGCAGCGGATGGCGCACGTCCACCGCCAGGCCCAGCAGCTCCAGCCGGACGGCCAGGCGTGATCGGCGTGCCGGCGGCCCGGCCTCGGAAGACCGGCGGCCGAGTCGCGTGAACCTCACCGAGCTGGGCTTCGTCGCCGGGTGGCGGGTGGCCCGCGCGCTACCCCGGCCGTTGGTGGCGGCGGCGTTCCGGGCGGGCGCTGACCGCGCCCACCGCGCCGGCGGCGGGGGTACGGACCGACTGCGCGCGAACCTGCGCCGGGTGGTCGGCCCGGAGCTGCCCGACACCGAGTTGGACGATCTCGTCAAGCGTGGGTTGCGCTCGTACGCCAGGTACTGGATGGAGGCGTTCCGGCTGCCCGCCCTGAGCCGGTCGCAGATCCTGTCCGGTTTCCGGCTCGACGGCGCCGAGCTGCTCGCCGCCGACGTGGCCGCCGGCCGGGGCGCGGTGGTGGCGCTGCCGCACGCCGGCAACTGGGATGCCGCGGGCGCCTGGGTGGCGGCCAACGGTTGGCCGATCACCACTGTCGCGGAGCGGCTGCCCAAGGGCGTGTACGAGCGTTTCCTGGCCTTCCGGGAGGGCCTGGGGATGGAGATCCTGCCGAACCACGGCGGGCCGCGTCCGGCGTTCGACGTGCTGCTGGACCGCGTCCGTGCCGGTGCGGTGGTGCCGTTGCTCGCCGACCGGGACCTCTCCGCCCGAGGGGTGGAGGTGGACTTCTTCGGTGCGAAGACGCGGATGCCCGCCGGGCCGGCGTTGCTCGCGCTGCACACCGGTGCGCCGCTCTACGTGGCGTCGCTGTGGTACGAACCGGACGCCGCCCGTGCGTCGCTTGCTGGTCCGTTGCCGGTGCCGGGGCCCGAGGCGGGGCCACTGGACCAGCGGGTCCGGTCGCTGACCCAGCTGATCGCCGACCGTCTGGCGGCGGGTATCGCCCGGCATCCGGAAGACTGGCACATGTTGCAGCGGATGTGGCTGGACCAGGGGAGGTCGGGGGAGGGCGCGGCGCGGCCCTCGTCGGCCTCCGGTCAGGCCTGAGGAGGTGGGCTGACGCATGCGGATCGGCATCGTGTGCCCGTACTCCTTCGACGTCCCCGGTGGGGTGCAGAACCACGTCATGGACCTCGCCGAGGCGCTGATCGCGCTGGGCCACGAGGTCAGCGTGCTCGCGCCGGCTGACGAGGATTCGCCGTTGCCGGATTACGTGGTGTCCGCCGGGCGTGCCGTTCCGCTGCCGTACAACGGTTCGGTGGCCCGGATCGCGTTCGGCCCGGTGTCGACCGCCCGGGTGCGGCGGTGGATCACCAACGGCGATTTCGACGTGCTGCACGTGCACGAGCCGCTCACGCTGAGCCTGTCGCTGCTGGCCGTGCTCTCCGCCCGTGGCCCGGTGGTGGCGACGTTCCACACCGCGATGACCCGGTCGCGGGTCCTCGCCGCCGCGCAGGGTGTGCTCCAGATCGTGTTGGAGCGGATCACGGCCCGGATCGCGGTGAGCGCGCTGGCCCGCAAGGTGCAGGTCGAGCACATGGACGGCGGCGCGGTGGAGATCCCCAACGGGGTGGCGGTGGCCAAGTTCGCCGACGCCGAGTCGTTGCCGGGCTGGCCGGGGGAGTGCGGGGTCGGCACCGGTGGCACGCTCGGATTCCTGGGCCGGTTCACCGAGGCTCGCAAGGGCTTCCCGGTGCTGCGCGACGCGTTCGTGGCGTTGGCCGCCACCCGGCCCGGTCTGCGGTTGCTCGTCGCCGGCCCGGGTGACCCCGACGACCTGTATGACCAGTTCCCCGCCGAGTTGCACGAGCGGATAACGTTCCTCGGCCTGGTCAGCGAAGCGGACAAGGCGCGGATGCTGCGCAGTGCGCACCTCTACGTCGCACCGAACACCGGCGGCGAGTCGTTCGGCATGATCCTCACCGAGGCCCTGGCGGCGGGTACGACGGTGGTCGCCAGTGACCTGGACGCGTTCCGGCGGGTCCTCGACGGCGGGCGGGCCGGTCGGCTCTTTCCCACCGGTGACCCGCTAGGGCTGCGGGACGTGCTGAGTGAGCTGCTCGACGACCCGGCCGGTCGGGCCACGCTGAGTGCCTGCGGCGATCAGGTGGTCGCGAATTTCGACTGGCCGGTGGTTGCTCGGCGCGTTCTGGAGGTATACGCAGCGGCGATCGAGGCAACCGACGGGCGGGTCATCGACCAGGAATGGGTGGGGCTGGGCTGAGCCGGTGTGACGGATGGTGCGGTGGTGACCGGCGGGGCCGGTCCGGCCGCGCCCAATCGGACGAAACGGAGCAGCACTACGATGCCGCACATGTGGTGGGTGGTGGCCGGAAGCGTGGTCGTGGGACTGGTCGCGGCGTACCTCATCTGGACCGCCGGCCGGGTCGAGCGGCTGCAGGGCCGGGCGGAGCTGGCAGCCCGGGCCCTCGACGCCCACCTGCTGCGCCGCGCGGCGGCAGCCGCGGTCCTGGCTGAGCGGCGTTTCGGCGTCGAGCTGTACGCGGCGGCCCGGATCGCCCTGGACGCCAGCCCGGACGAGCGGGAGGCGGCGGAGAACGACCTCACCCGGCAGCTGCGCGGCGTCCAGTTGGACGCGGACGACCCGAACTGCGCGGCGGTCATCGCCGCGAGTCGTCGGCTCGCGTTGTCCCGGCAGGTGCACACCGACCTGGTCCGGGACGCCCGTTCGGCGCGGAGCCGGCCGCTGGTGCGGCTGTTGCGGATGGGGCGGGGCCGGCAGTGGCCGCGCTACTTCGACATCGACGACCCGACCCTCGTCGTCCCGGCGGACGTCCCCGCCGCCTGATCTTCGACCGTCGCCGTGACCCCAGCGCCGGGCCGGTGACCAGGGCCACAGTGCAGGCCACCGGGGGTCTGATTGGCTGTCGGTACGGCGTTGCACCGCGCGTAGCATTTTCGCTGCCACCCCCAGAGCACGTCCAAGGAGCGATGACCCGTGCCCGAAAACACCGTCTCGAACGCCGGTACCGCCCCCGTCGTCGGCACCGCCCGCGTGAAGCGCGGCATGGCCGAGATGCTCAAGGGCGGCGTGATCATGGACGTCGTCAACGCCGAGCAGGCCAAGATCGCTGAGGACGCCGGCGCGGTCGCGGTGATGGCCCTGGAGCGGGTGCCCGCCGACATCCGCGCGCAGGGCGGGGTGTCCCGGATGAGCGACCCCGACATGATCGACGGGATCATCGAGGCGGTCTCCATCCCGGTGATGGCCAAGGCCCGCATCGGTCACTTCGTGGAGGCGCGGATCCTCCAGTCGCTCGGCGTGGACTACGTCGACGAGTCCGAGGTGCTGACCCCGGCCGACTACGCGAACCACATCGACAAGTGGGCCTTCACCGTGCCCTTCGTCTGTGGCGCGACGAACCTGGGCGAGGCGCTGCGCCGGATCACCGAGGGCGCGGCGATGATCCGTTCCAAGGGCGAGGCGGGCACCGGTGACGTCTCCAACGCCACCACCCACATGCGGAAGATCCGCCAGGAGATCCGCCGGCTCTCCTCGCTGCCGGCCGACGAGCTGTACGTCGCGGCCAAGGAGCTGCAGGCCCCGTACGAGCTGGTCAAGGAGGTCGCCGAGAGCGGCAAGCTGCCGGTGGTGCTGTTCACCGCTGGCGGGATCGCCACTCCCGCGGACGCGGCGATGATGATGCAGCTCGGCGCGGAGGGCGTCTTCGTCGGCTCCGGCATCTTCAAGGCGGGCAACCCGGCTCAGCGGGCCGCCGCCATCGTCAAGGCGACCACCTTCCACGACGACCCGGACGTGCTGGCCAAGGTCTCCCGGGGTCTCGGCGAGGCGATGGTCGGCATCAACGTCGACGAGATCCCGCAGCCGCACCGCCTGGCCGAGCGTGGCTGGTGAGCGCGAGGAGTGAGCCGCTCTTGCGAGCCCCGCAGTCGCGAGGGATAGGAGGGTTGGTGAGCGCGAGGAGTGAGCCGCTCTTGCGAGCCCCGCAGTCGCGAGGGATAGAAGGGCTGGTGAGGGACACGTGGCCGTACCCGTGATCGGTGTGCTCGCGCTCCAGGGCGACGTCCGCGAGCACGTGGCGGCGCTGGCCGCGGCGGGCGCGGACGCCCGCCCGGTCCGCCGTCAGGCGGAGCTGGACCTGGTCGACGGCCTGGTCGTCCCGGGCGGCGAGTCCACCACCATCAGCAAGCTCACCGACATCTTCGAGATGCGTGAGCCGATCGACAAGCGGATCGCCGACGGCATGCCGGTCTACGGCTCCTGCGCCGGCATGATCATGTTGGCGACCGAGGTGCTCGACGGCCGACCCGATCAGCGGGGTTTCGCCGGCATCGACATGACCGTGCGGCGCAACGCGTTCGGCCGGCAGGTCGACTCGTTCGAGGCGCCGGTGACCGTCGCCGGTGTGCCGGGGGAGCCGTTCCACGCGGTGTTCATCCGTGCGCCGTGGGTCGAGCGGGTCGGTGCCGGCGTCCAGGTCATCGGGGTGGTGACCGGCGGCCCGGCCGCCGACCGGATCGTGGCGGTCCGACAGGGCAACCTGGTGGCCACCTCGTTTCACCCGGAGCTCACCGGCGACCTGCGGGTGCACGCGTACTTCGTGGACCTGGTCCGCGCCGCTTCCTGACGGCGGGCGACCGCGCCGGGCTGTCCATGATGCTCGCCGCGGTCGTGGCCGTGGCCGTGGCCCGGTTTGTCTCATCTGCCCTGGTCCGTCGGGGCCGGGCCACCTTGCCGCGCGCGGTGCATGACAGCGACCCGGGGGACGTCGGTAGGATTGCGGAGATTCGGCAGGGCCATCTGCCCGCCACGGCTTCCACCAGAGCTGACCGGCACCTCCGCGTGCGCCGGCGGGAGCGGGGCGTGAGCGGTGCGGTCGATGCAGACGGCGGGTAGCAACGGAGGTAGAAGATGTCCGGCCACTCAAAGTGGGCGACGACCAAGCACAAGAAGGCCGTCATCGACGCCAAGCGCGGCAAGATGTTCGCCAAGCTGATCAAGAACGTCGAGGTGGCCGCACGAATCGGCGGCGGCGACCCCACCGGCAATCCGACGCTCTACGACGCCATCCAGAAGGCGAAGAAGAGCTCGGTGCCGAACGACAACATCGACCGCGCGGTCAAGCGTGGCTCCGGCCTGGAAGCCGGCGGCGCCGACTGGCAGACGATCATGTATGAGGGGTACGGCCCGAGTGGCGTGGCCATGCTCATCGAGTGCCTCACGGACAACCGCAACCGCGCGGCGACCGAGGTACGCACCGCGCTGACCCGCAACGGCGGCTCGCTCGCCGACGCCGGCTCGGTGTCGTACATGTTCTCCCGCAAGGGCGTGGTGATCGTCCCCAAGGAGGGCACCAGCGAGGACGACGTGATGTTGGCCGTCCTGGACGCCGGCGCCGAAGAGGTCAACGACATCGGCGAGGCGTACGAGGTGGTGTCCGAGCCGACCGACCTGATCCCGGTGCGGACGGCCTTGCAGGACGCCGGCATCGAGTACGAGTCGGCCGAGTCGTCCCTGATCCCCAGCGTCAACGTGCCGCTTGACGAAGAGGGCGCGCGCAAGATCTTCAAGCTGATCGACGTCCTGGAGGACTGCGACGACGTCCAGAACGTCTACGCCAACTTCGACGTCAGCGACGACGTCATGGCAGCCGTAGACGCCTAACCCACCCCACGTCCACGCCCCCGCCTCACCGCGATCTTGCACTTTCTGTTGACGACATGCCGCAAGTGACCCGGTCTGTCGGGTCAGAAAGTGCAAGATCGCGGTGAGGGTGGGGTTGGGCTGTGTGTGGGGAGGGGTCGGTGTGGTGGTGCAGCGGTTTGCTACCGGTGACGCCGTGGTACGGCGTGAGGTGCTCCGAGGCGAGGTCTGGTTCGGTTGCCCGACGATCTGCGTCGAGGACTCGCCCGACCTGCTCGCCCTCTATGTCCCACCGGGGGCCGAGTTCGGCTTCCCGGAGACCGGCGTGTTCCCGTGCGGGCGGCACCCGTGGGAGGCGGCGGGGCAACGCTCCTGGTCCGGTCACGGCAAGCTGATGCTGCACCGCCCCGGTGAGGCGCACTCGATAGACGTGTTCTGGACCGGGCCGGGGCGCGACTTCGCCGGCTGGTACTTCAACCTCCAGGACCCGGTGCGGCGGACGTCGATCGGGGTGGACACCCTGGACCACGAACTCGACCTGTGGTGGGCCGCGGACGCCGATCGGTACGTCTGGAAGGACGTGGAGATGTTCGCCCAGCGCCTCGTCGAGGGGCGCTACCCGGGCATGGGGGACGCCATCCAGGCCGAGGGTGACCGGATCGCCGCCCTGCTCGACGGGGGTGAGCGGTGGTGGGACCCGGCGTGGGCCGCCTGGCAGCCCGACCCCGCCTGGACGGCGCCACAGTTGCCCGCCGGCTGGGATCAGGTGCCGCCCGCGCGCTGAGCGGCGCCGTCGTCAGTTCCCGGGCAGCGCGTCGACCAGGAACACCTGATCCGGGCCGCCGGTGCACGGCTCGACCAACGCCGCGTCCGACACCTCGCTGTCGTCGTCGCGCAGGCCGAGGCACAACTCGCTGCGGTCGGGCCGGATGCGGTACGCGTCGGGCACCGTTCCGGTCGGTTCGAAGTGGAACACCTGCTTCGGCCTGTCCGCGCTGCAGTCCTTCTCGTTCCAGGGTTCGAGCAGGTTCCGGCCGGGGTCCTCGTCGCGGACGGTGAGGCAGCCCTTCCCGAGCACCGGGTGGACCCAGTGGATGAAGAACATTCCGTCGGCCACCGGTTCCAGCGAGGTGTCCGGTGGGGTGGCCTCCGTGCAGGGCCGCTGGACCGCTATCTCCTTGGTGTATTGGCCGGTGCGGTCGCGCCCCTCGGTGAGACAGAGGTGCGGGCTGCGGACGGGGCGGATCTGGCTGCGCCCCGCGCTCGGGGTACGGGCAGCACCGGCCGTCGACGCGGTCGGATCGGTGGGTTGCCCGGCCCGTCCCCGCTCGTCGTCGCGGCGCTCGATCCAGAAGCCCACGCCGAGCGCGGCCAGCAGCGCGGCGACGACGAGCAGCGCCAGTGGCGCGGGCCGCGCGAACCACCGTGGCCGGGCCGGGCCGGAGCGCTGCGGGGCCACTGTCGTGACCTCGTCGACAGGCGGTGGGGCCGATGCCGGCGGTCGGTCCGGTGTCGACGATGGCGGGGCGATCTGACCCGCCGCGAGGCGGTGCCAGGCCCGTAGCCACGTTTCCACCTGATCGTCCGCACCGCACGCCCGCACGAAGGCGGCCACCACCTCGGGTCGCGGCAGGCTGGACCGGCGCAGGATGTCGGCGGCGGTGCTGCGGGCCAGCACGTCACCGGCGGCTGCGGCGCGCTGCTCCAGTTGCCGGTATGTCAGCCGCGACCGGTCCTTGAGCTCGCGCAACATCTCGATGAACTCGGCTGAGTCGGCCGCCTCGTCCGGTCGTAGCTCCCCGGTGGTCATCGCACGATTCTCCAGACACCGCGCAGGCGAAGGCAAGCGGGTCCGGGCGACTGTCCGAGGTGGTCGGACAAGATCCGGACATGGGCCTGTGAGCTGCCCGGACAGGGCAGCGCGGCGACCAGGGCATTGTCCTCGCCCACCGGCTTATCTAGCGTCTTTTCTCGATGGCCGCGCCGCTGATGCGGTGTACGGCCGACGGGCTCGCGCCGGTGCCGGTCCGGGCTCGGCCACATCAACGACACGGGGAGATTCGATGGATGACGCTGACCGGGATCCGGTGCCGCAGGTGGCCACGGCGGGGGAGTACGTGGCGCTGCTCAGGGACGTGCGGCGGCGTTCCGGCCTGACCTATCGGGAACTCGCCCGGCGCGCCTCGGCGGCCGGACACTGGCTGCCACCGAGCACACTCGCCACGATGCTGGGCCGGACGACGCTGCCCCGGGAGCGCACCGTCGTCGCGCTGCTGGCCGCCTGTGGGACGCCGGAGGCAGAGGTCGAGCGGTGGCTGGAGATGCGGCGGGACCTTGAGGCCTGCCTCGGCGAGCGCGGTCGAGGGGAGAGCGACGCGGATCGAACCCCTGCCGGCCCGTCCACGACCGCCCCGGCGACCATCCCTCCGAGCGTCGGCGCGGTTCCGCCGCGATTCAGGGCGCCGTGGCCGGCCCGTCGCTGGCTTCGGCTGGCGCTGCTGGCGGTGCTGGGCGTCCTGACGGTCGGGGCGTCCGGGGCGCTGCGACCTCTCGCCCCTCCCACGGCGGGCAGTTCGCCGACCGATGGCTGCCCGGCGGTGCTCCGCCAGGGCATGTACGGCCCGTGCGTGCTGACCCTCCAGGAACACCTGATGGCGGACGGACTCAGCGTGCTGGTCGACGGCTGGTTCGGCCCGGACACCACCAGCCGGGTGATGGTGTTCCAGGCGTTCGGCGGCCTGCCGGTCAGTGGCACCGCGGACGAGCGGTTGTTCGACGAGTTGGCGGGCGATCGGAAGGTGCCCGCCACCTGGCCGGAGGACCAGATCGGCAAGCACCTGCGGCGGACGTTCCCGGAGGATCCGGCCGGGGCGGTGCGGGTGGCGCGTTGCCTGTCCGGACTGGACCCGTACCGGGTGGAGGTCGTCGAGGACGGGTCGCGGCGCTGGGGGTTGTTCCAGCTCAGCGACGTGGAGGTGTCCCGGTTCCGCGTCGACCACCGGACGGCTCTGGATCCGGACTGGAGTATCCGGGCCGCACGCGAGATCTGGTCTCGAACCGGCGACTTCAGCCGCTGGGGCTGTGCGACGTAGCGGTCACGCGTGATGCTCCCCGCCCGGTCCACGAACCGGACGGGGAGCCTCCCCCCGTTACACCGATCGACGACTCACGGACGCAGGCGGTTGGCGAACACGTACGCGCCCACCGAACGTCCGGTGGCGAGCCCGGCGTCGGCGTCGAACCGGTAGTGCACGCCGAGGTAGATCCGGCTCATCGCGTTCTCCTCTGCGGCGTGGTCGAAGCCGGTCATGTGCCGGACCACGTCCACGGCGTGCGGGTCGTCGGTGGTGGCGTCGAAGGCGATCGCATCCGTGCCGAAGAACCGCTTCATCACCGCCGACCAGGCCCCGGCGAAGGTGGCGTGCCCGGAGATGTAGGCCGGGAAGGCCGGTGTGTACGGCACCCCCTCGCGGGTCTTCGACAGCGGCTGCCAACCACTGCCCTCGGTCGCCTCGATGGCGGTCACCGGCCGCCACAGGTCGATCGACGTCTGGTACTTGGCGTCCCAGGCGGCGATGGCGGCGTCGGCGAGGGAGAGGGCGACAAGCCCGAAGAGCCGGGCGTTGGCCAAGATGCCGAGCTTGCGTTGCTCGGACACGATCCGGGTGTGCGTGAACAGTTGACCCGGCGGCTTGTACGTGCCCCCCAGGTCGTTGGCCCAGAAGAACGCTATCTGCGTCTGGTCGTCGGTCCGTAGCGCCGACACCCGACCGCCGTAGTCGCGGACCTCCCGTACCTGGGTGCGGTATTCCTGCTTGTCGAGCAGGTTGTCGTAGTCGGTGGCGCCGGCCGGGAGACCGGGCCGGAACTGCTGGCCCGAGGTGAGCGCGAACGGCGTGACGAGTCCCCAGTTCGGGCTGACCGCCGCCTTGTTGTTGGTCGGCCGCCACGAGCCGGGTACGCCGTCCAGTCGGTACGGCGGGTCGTTCTCCTTGTCGGAGCCGTCGTTGGCGCGGGCCTGGAGGTTGGCGGCGGCCGCCGCCGCACCCACCGCCTCACCGCGCGCCTCCTCGGCGTCGTTCACACCGGACGGCCGGCGCCCGACGGCGTCGTTGAGGGCGTTGGTGAAGGAACGACCGTGTCGGGTGTACAGGGCGGTCAGCACGTCGTACGCGGCCCGGTCGATGGCCGCGTGCAGGGACGGCGCCACGACGTTGTCCATGGTGCCCGGGTAACTGACCGGCACCCGTACCCGATAGGGGTTGCCCACTCCGGTGACCGAGACGGCGGCGTCGTGCATCGCCGCGTGCAGGATGGCCGCCTCCCGCGACGAGGTGGTGGGTGGCAGGTCCAGCGCCCGGTAGGTGGCCAGCAGGACGCCGTTCCAGTACAGGATCGGGTCGGTGGCCGGGTCCACGGCCAGCGGGGTGAGCGAGATGTTGTCCAGCCGGACCGTCGAGGCGGCCTGACCGCCGAAGTGGAACAGCAGCACCGCCTTCGGGTCGCCGAACGGGGACGTGAAGTCGAAGGTGAACCGCCGCGTCGTGGGCGTGAGCGCGACGCTCTGGTCGACGGCGGAGGTGAAGGGCGTGTCCGCCCGGGAGACCGAGACGCGCAGGGAACGGTTGACGTCGGCGGAGGCGTCGAACTGCAACCGGTACGGCTGCGCGGCCGTCACCCCGAACTCGAAGTGACCGACCAGGTCCTCCCAGACCGGCTTGCCGACCGTCGCGCTGGTGCGGACGCGCAGTTGCCCGGCGTTGACCGTCGTGCTGGTCGAGGCGAGCCGGGTCCACCAGGGCTGGGTGCTGCCGTTGTCGAACGTGCCGTTGAGGATGAGGTCACCCGCGGCGGCGGCGGCCGGCGCGGGCCGGACGAGGGCCGTGAGGGTGCTGGCGAGGGCGACCGCGAGCACCACGCTGAGCAGGCGGCGGAGTTGCCGTGTGAAGTCGTAGTGCCGTGGGCTGATCGGTGGGGACATCGAGAGCCTTTCCGGTCCGGAAACCGGCGACGACCAGGTCGTTGCCGGGAGGATCGGCTCACCGTAGGAACGTTTTCGCTGTTCGCGGCCACCGAACAGCGCTCGGAACCGTGCCGCACGACAGCGGGCGCCGGCGTCCGATCAGGACACCGACGCCCGCGCGGGCGAACCGTCGTGTTCAGCCGATGGTCTCCCGCTCCCGCCAGGCGGTACGCAGCGAGGTCCGGCCGTTGGTGCGCAGGAGCGACCCCTCGTACACCCGGGCCCCGGCGAGGAGGAACGCGCCGGCGGCGAGCAGCAGGATGACCAGCGAGACGATCGGCTCCCATCCGGCCGCGTCGCCGGTGAACAGGCGCAGCGGCATGGCGGTGGGCGACGAGAACGGCAGGTAGGACAGTACCCGCATCGCTGTGGCGTTGTCGTTCAGGAAGATCACCGCGAAGAACGGCAGCATGACGGCGAGCTGCACCGGCGTCGACACGGCGGCGATGTCCTCCTGCCGGTTGGCCAGCGCGCCGGCCGCCGCCCACATGGCGGCGAGCAGCACGAAACCGATCAGGAAGAACGGCACGAACCAGCCGATCGCCGGGGCGAGCAGGGTGAGGAGACCTCCGCTGTCGCCGATCTGCAGCCCGAGCACCGCCACCACCGCGATCAGGGCGATCTGCGCGAACGCCAGGATGGCCCCGGCCACCACCTTCCCGGCCAGCAGCGCCCGGACCGGCACGGCGGCGACCAGGATCTCCACGATGCGTGTCTGCTTCTCCTCGATGACGCTCTGCGCGATCTGCACACCGAACGTCTGCGAGGTGATGAAGAAGACGAACGCGAAGACGAACGGCACCAGGAACGCCACCACCGGATCGACCGCGTCCGGGTCGAGCAGGCGGACGGTCGGCTGGGTGCTAAGGGCCTTCACCACGTCGTCCGGGGCGTCGTCCATGGCCAGGACGGCCGGTCCGGCGACCACCGCGGCGTCCACGTCGTCGTCGCGGACGGCCTGCTCGGCGGCCCGGTCGTCGGGGACGACCCGGACCTCCAGCCCGGCGGCGCGCAGCGGCGCGGCCAAGCTCTCGGTCGCTGCCACTGTGGACGGCCCGCCGGAGAACAGCGGCGGCAGGATGGTGCCCGCCGCGGCGATCAGCAGGAAGAACAGGGTGCCGAACAGGAAGGTGCGGTCGCGGAGCTTGACCCGGATCTCGCGTTCGGCGACCAGCCGGGTGGCCTGGGTGACGTTCACTGGGTGACCTCTCGGAAGATCTCGGTGAGCGAGGGGCTGACCGGGCGGAAGGCGCGGACCGGGCCGCGCGCGAGGGCCGCCCGCAGCACGGGCTGTTCGTCGGTGCCGGCCGGCAGGTCGAAGACCACGCGCGCGCCGTCCAGCTCGACCACTGTCACCCCGGGGTGGTCGCGTACCCAGCCGGCGTCGTGTTCCACGACCAGCTCGTAGCGGGGCACGGTGTACGAGTCGCGCAGTTGTCGCCGGCTGCCGGCGGCCCGGATCACCCCGTCCCCGATGATCACCAGGTCGTCGCAGAGGCGCTCCACGACGTCGAGCTGGTGACTGGAGAAGAGCACCGGCGCGCCGGCCGCGGCCCGTTCCCGCAACACGGCCACGACGGTCTCCACGGCCAGCGGGTCGAGGCCGGAGAACGGTTCGTCGAGCACCAGCACCTCGGGGTCGTGCACCAGCGCGGCGGCGATCTGGGCGCGCTGCTGGTTGCCCAGCGACAGCGTCTCCAGCAGGTCGTCGCCGCGCTCACCGAGCCCGACCCGGTCCAGCAGCGCGTCGGTGGAACGCCGTGCCGCGGCGGCGTCCAACCCGTGCAGCCGGCCCAGGTAGGTCACCTGCTCGCGGGTGGTCATCTTGGGGTAGAGGCCCCGTTCCTCCGGCATGTAGCCGAAGCGCCGACGGTCCTGCCGGGTCAGCGTCGTGCCGCCCCAGCTCACCTCGCCGGCGTCGGGGGCGAGGACACCCAGGATGATCCGCATGGTGGTGGTCTTGCCGGCGCCGTTGGCGCCCACGAAACCGGTCATCCGGCCGGCGGCCACCTCGAAGGACACGTTCCTGAGCACCTGACGGTCGCCGAAGCTGCGGTCGACGCCGTCGAGGCGAAGCGTTCTGGTCACGCACCCACGCTAGATCGGGTACGCCGCCGCGCCGTCCGCCCGACGGGTGAGTGGGCGGGTCCACCTCGCGGCGGACGCCTGTCACCCGCCGGGCCGGACCACCCCGTTCTCGTACGCGAACACCACGGCCTGCACCCGGTCGCGCAGGCCGAGTTTGGCCAGTACGCGACTCACGTGCGTCTTCACCGTCGCCTCGCCCAGGTGGATGGTCGCGGCGATCTCCGCGTTGCTCGAACCGGCGGCGAGCAGCATCAGCACCTCCCGTTCCCGCGGGGTCAGCCCGGCCAGCGCGGCATCGGCGTCCGGGCCTCGGTGGGCGGTGCCGGTCGGGTCGCCGGGTCGGGCGAAGGTGGAGATCACCCGCCGCGTGATCTCCGGGGCGAGCAGACCGTCGCCCCTGGCCAGCACCCGGATCGCCTCGACCAGCTCCTCCGGCGTGCCGTTCTTGAGCAGGAAGCCGCTGGCCCCGGCCCGCAGCGCCGCGAACAGGTAGTCGTCGCGGTCGAAGGTCGTGAGGATCAGCACGGCGGGCGCCCCGGGGCCGTCGGCGACGATCTGCCGGGTGGCCTCCAGGCCGTCCATCCCGGGCATCTCCACATCCATGAGTACGACGTCGGGGCGGGTGGCTCGGGTCATGCTGACGGCCCGTTCGCCGTCGGCGGCCTCACCGACCACCTCGATGTCGTCCTCCACCTCGAGGATGACCCGGAAGCCGGTACGGACGAGGTGCTGGTCGTCGGCGAGTAGTACCCGGACCGTCGGGCCGGCGTCGGGTACGTGCTGGGCGGCGGCGCTCATGCCGCAGGCTCCGCGTCGACCGCCTGGTGCCTGTCGCTCGGCTCCCGCTGCGGTGTCACCGGGCGGGCCTTTGCCGCCGCGAGGGGGAAGCGGGCGCGTACCCGCCATCCGCCGCCGGCCCGCGGCCCGGCCTCCAGGTCGCCGTCGTGGGCGGTGACCCGTTCGCGCATCCCGATCAGGCCCAACCCGACCGGGTCGGCCCGGCCGCCGCCCCGCCCGTCGTCGGTCACGTCGACCTCCACCTCCCGGGCCAGGTACCGCACCCGCACGTCCAGCAGGGCCGCGTCGGCGTGCTTCAGGGTGTTGGTCACCGCCTCCTGCGTGACCCGGTAGGCGGTCTGGGAGACCGAGTCGGGCAACGCGACCGGGTCGCCGTACACCCCGAGGGTGGCCGTCAGCCCGGCGGCCCGGGCCCGCTCGACCAGCTCGTCGATCCGCTCGACGCCGCCGGCCACCGGCGGCGCGGCGTCGGTGCCGGTGGAGGTCCGCAGCACGCCGAGCATTCGACGCAGCTCGTCGACGGCGGTGCGGGCGCTCTGCTCGATGGCGGTCAGTGCCGTGCGGGCCTTGCCCGGGTCGCGGTCGAACACCCGGCGGCAGGCGGAGGCCTGCACGCCCATCACCGACACGTGGTGGGCGACGACGTCGTGCAGCTCCCGGGCGATCCGGACCCGTTCGCCGAGCACCGCCCGTTCCCGGGCCTCGGTCTGCGACCGGCGCAGGTCCTCGGCCTGGGCGCGCAGCTCGTGCTCACGGCGCGCGGCCACCCAGGCGGTCTCACCGAAGAAGTACGCGAAACCGAAGACCAGCACGTTGAGCAGCACGCCGTTGACCATCGCGGCGAGCACCGGTGGCACCGGCCCGACCGCGTCGGCGAAGGCCGTCGCGGGGATGTGATCGATCATCACCGCGTAGTAGACCCCGAGCCAGGCGAACATCGTGGCGATCACGCCGATCCGCAGCCGGCGGGACAGTTGGCGGTCCTGCCCCCAGGCGCCGACCGTGTAGAGGGCGCAGAACAGGGCCCAGGAGGAGAACTGGGTCTCCGGGGCCGAGCGGGCCTGCGCGGCGATGAACACCACCGCGACGACCAGCAGGGTCGCGGTCGGCCAGCGTCGTCGAAAGATCAGCGGCAGGGTCACCGCGACGCTCCAGAACAGCTGCTCCGGCCCGGACGGCGGTGGGCCCAGCAGGAACGCCCCGGTGCTGCGGGCCAGGGTCAGACTCACCAACGCCAACCCGGTCATCCCCAGGCCGATCCAGAGGTCGTTTCGGCGCTGCTCCGCCGTTGGACCCGGACGACGCCATTCGTCACGCTGTGCCACGGTCATCCAGGAACGATGCCACGTCGGCCACACCAACCGCCACGGCCGCTCGCCGGTCGTCCACCAGTGGCCTCCTCGATGAAACGGGCGGCAGCCCGGCGCGGGTCCGCGCCGGGCTGCCTGGTCGGCTGCTGCTCACGCTCTCGCTGCGTGACGACGGCCCTTGATGGCGGTGTCGACCAGGTCCCAGACCAGCACCGCGGCGGTACCGAGGGCGATGACGGCGCCGAGGTTGTTCCGATTGTCCCCTTCCGCCAGCCAGCTCAGTCGATCGCCCAGGGCCGGGTTGAGCAGTTGGTCGGAGAGCGCCAGCCACACAACCGGCACCGAGAACGCCAGGCTGAGCAGCGCCTTCACCCCGAACAGAGCCCAGGTCCAGTGCCCGATCCGGTACTTGACGATCTCGAACACCACGTTGGCCACCAGCACCGCCATCAGCGCCGGCAACCAGAACGACCACAGCGCCGGGTCGAGGATCGGGATGTTGCCGCCGTCGGTCTCGTGCACCCAGGACTGGTAGTGCTGGAAGGGCAGGTAGCCGATGGTCACCACCAGCGTGGCCACCGACGCGATGGTGTCGGCTAGGGAGATGTCCTTGCGTGCGGGGACGTCCGGCAGTTGGTCGACGGTCCACTCGGGCAGGCTGGAGACGGGTTGGAAGCGTTCGATGAGGGCGAAGGTCAGGGTGAGCCAGAAGGCGATCTGCACGGCGACCTCGAGGGCGACGCCGATGCCGGAGCCGATGGCCCCGAAGCCCTTGCCGTCTGCCACGTCGACTATCGCGACCACAGTGCCGACGAGCGCCGGGATGAAGCTGAGCAGCAGCTTCAGCAGCCGCAGCCAGACCAGGTAGTACGTCGGGCCGATGAGCTGCAACCTGCGGTCGGCGTACCGGGCGGCCAGCACGTCGGGGTTGCCCAGCTCGGTGAGCACCTCCCGCTCGGCGGCGGTGGCGTCCTGCCCTCCGTCGGTCCGGCCCTCGATCATGTCGTCGATGGAGGCCCGCAACTCGGTGGCGATCTCGTCGCGGCGCTGGGTGGGCACCGAACGCAGGGTGGCGGCGAGGTAGCGGTCGGTCAGGGTGTTCATCGGTCCACTCCTTGGATCAGCCCGGTGATGGAGGTCTGCACGGCGGCGAGGTCGTCGAGCAACCGGTTCAGCATCGACTCGCCCTCGTCGCTGGTCCGGTAGAACTTGCGCGGCCGGCTCTCCGCGGTGTTCCACTCGCTGGTCAGCAGCCCCTGGTCCTCCAGGCGGCGCAGCAGCGGGTAGAGGGTGTTGGCGTCGACCGGGAAGCCGTGGTCGGTGAGCCGTTGCAGCAGTGCGTAGCCGTAGTCCGGTCGGCGCAGCGCGACCAGGCTGGCCACCACGACGGTGCCTCGACGCAACTCCTGTAGGTGCGTCCGTAGAACGTCCTCGCTAACCATGTGTCACACCATACTGTGTGGCACACAGTGTTGTCTAGGTCGACATCATCGTGTCTGCCCAACCTCCGTTCGGGCCGACACGACGTACGGGGCGCCCGGTCGACACCGGACGCCCCGTAGCTGGGGAAAGTCAGCAGGACGCCCCGTGGCGGAAGTTGCCCTCGACGAAGCTGGCCGGGCCGACCTGGAAGTAGCCCACCCCGGGCCGGATCGGGTGCCCGGTGAACAACTCCACCCGCGACCCCACCCGGACCAGGTACGCCTCGGCGTCCCCCGCGTCGTTGCGGACCAACGATCCCCGCCGGCCGTAGATCGCCTCCAACTCGTCGAAGGACATGCCGACCGTGGCGCCGGCGGGAGAGCGCGGCGGCGCGGTGGCCGTACCGACCTCCACCAGTCGCCCGTTGCGGAACGCCAGCAGCAGCACGCCCGCCCACGGACCGGTCACGCCGGTGTGCACCACCCCGTCGCAACCCGGCGCGGTCCAGCCGACGTGCCCGTTCCTGATGAGCGACGCCAGGCTGGCGCCGATGCGGTACACGCCGGCGCCACGAACACTGAGCACTTCCGGGTGGGTGTGCTCGACGGCGGTGGCGAGCGGACCGGGCGCCGAGGCGGGCACGGCGCCGCCGGCCGGGGACGCCACCGCCGGGCCGGCGACCGTCGCCGGGACGAGCGTGCCGAGCGCCAACGCGGCGGTGGTGAGGAGGATCGTGGGACGGTTCATGGTGGCTCCTTCGGTGATGGGTCTCCTGCCCTGTTAGTCACCGCGCCGGGGCAAACGGTTCGTCGGGATTCCGACCGCCCGGTCTACGCTGCAGAGAAACGCCGGCCGGGGGTGGCACCGTGACGGCTCCACTGCGGATCGGGTCCTACGCCATCGAGCGACTGCTCGGCGTCGGCTCGTTCGCGACGGTCTGGCTGGGCTACGACCGGGCGCTCGACGCGCACGTGGCGATCAAGGTGCTGGCCGAGAACTGGAGCCACGACCTGCGGGTCCGGGAACGCTTCCTCGACGAGGCCCGGCTGCTGCGCCGGTTGGAGCACGAGCGACTGATCCCGGTGCACGCCGTCGGTGAGCTGCCCGACGGCCGACCGTACGCGGTCCTGGCCTGGGCCGACGGGGGCAGCCTGCGCGACCGGCTGGCCGTTGACGAGATCCCCGCGCCGGCGGCGCTGCGGTTGCTCGGTGAGGTCTGCGCCGGGGTCGCCGTGCTGCACCGGCACGGTGTCGTGCACCGCGATCTCACACCGGGCAACGTCCTGTTCCGCTCCGCCGGACCCGACGGCGCGGAACAGGTGCTGATCGCCGACCTCGGCCTCGCCAAGGCCCTCGCCGCCGCCTCCGGGCTGACCGCCCGCGCCGGAACCCCGGGTTACATGGCCCCCGAGCAGGACGATCCGGGCGCGGTGGTCGACACCCGCGCCGACGTGTACGGGCTCGGCCGCCTCGGCATCCGGTTGCTGGCCGCCGACCCGGCCGGCGCGAACCCGACCAGACCCGATCAGCCTCGGCGCGCCCCGGAGATCCGACTTCGCGACGGCGTGCCCCCGGGGATCGCGGCGGTGCTCGCCCAGGCCACCGCCCACCGTCCGGCCGACCGCTACCCCGACGCCGCGACGATGCACGCCGCGCTGACCCGCGCGAGCGGCCCACCGGGGCGGCCGGTCAGGTCGACCCGCGCGAGCGGTCCGGCGGGGCTGACCGTGGCGACCGGCCCCGTGCGGCAGCGGCCGGCACCTCGGGCGGGGGCCCGTCGCCCGAGCCGGTTGCGGCTGGCCGGGGCAGCGGTCCTGGCCGTCGCCGTGGTGGGCGCGGTGGGCGCCGAGTCGGGGGGCGCCGGGTCGGCTCGGCGGGTCGGCGGCACGTACACGACCGGGCCGCTGACCGTGGCGTTGCCGCCCGGCTGGTCCGCCACGGGTGCCACCTGGGCCGGTCAGTACGGCGCCGACGGCGAGCCCGAACCGGCGCTGGTGATGTCGCCGCGACCCCACCGCTGGGCCGCCGACCCCCGACTGCCCGGAGCGTTCGTGGGCCTCTCCGCCAGCACGGCGGCACGCGCCACGCCGGCCGGGTTCCTGGCCGAGCGCACCCACGGGGACTGCGCGCCCGCGCCGGCCCGCGCCACCCGGCAGGCCGGCGTCGAGTGGACCGTGGTGGCGTACCGCTGCGACCGGGGTCGGCCGCAGATCATCGAGTCGGCCGCCCTGCACCCCGGCCGCCCGGCCCTGGTGTACGTGCAGATCGCCCCGCCGGCGGACAGCGGACCCGCCTTCGTGGACACCCTGCTCGCCGGCGTGCGCCTGCGCTAGGTGCGGACGGCGAGGGCTCCCCGGTTAACGGACCACCACGGTGATGGTGTGCTCACGGCCGTCCTTGGGGATCGTCACGGCGACGGTGCCAGCGCGGACGAAGCGGATGTCCACCACGCCCGCCTCGTACTGCTGGGAGACCAACTCCGGGCGGTCCACGGTGACGAGCCCCGGCCCGATGCCCTGGATCCGGAGCACCGCACCGGTGGCGAAGCAAAGCGATTTCAACAGCTCGATCTCGGTCTCGGCGAGCGGCAGGTCGTAGCGGACCGCGCCCTGGCAGGCAGGTGTCGCGTCGGTCGGCGGGGGAGTCGTTCGGGGCGTACCCCTTGTTCTGGTGGGTGCGGGCGGCGCCGGGACCGGGCGCGCGCTGGTCGGCGGCGGTCGGGACGGCGGACCGGTCGGCGTGGGTATCGCGGAGGTCGCGGCGGCGGTCGGCGTCGAGCGGGTCGGGCCGGGCGGTTGTACGGGCAGTGGCGAGACGGCGTCGGCGCTGCAGGCGGCGACCCCCACGGTGGCCGCGAGGACGACGACGACCCGGCGGAACGACCGGGGGCTCATTCGGCGCCGAGCCGTTGCCGGACCTGTCGCCGGGCCAGATGCAACCGGGACTTCACAGTGCCCAGCGGCACGTCGAGCAGGACGGCGATCTCGGGGTAGCTCAGCCCGAGGACGTCGCGCAGGGCGACCACCTCGGCGAGGTCGGGGTGGACCGACTCGAAGGCGTCGAGCAGGTCGAGGCGGGTGCCCGCGACCACGCTGGTCAGCTGCGGGTCGGCCTGGTCGGGCACCGGCACTCCGCCGGCCTCCAACCGGCAGCGGCGGCGCAGCGTGCGGTACGTCGAGCGGGCCCGGTTGGCGGTCAGCCGGTGCAGCCAGGTGCGGAACGAGGAGCGCCCCTCGAACCGGGTGATGCCGTTGGCCAGCGCCAGCAGGGTGTCCTGGCAGGCCTCCTCGGCGTCCTCCCGGTTGGGCAGGAACCGTGCGCACAGCCGCAGCACCTCGGGGCGCACCGCGACCAGCAGGGCGTTCAGCGCGGCCGAGTCGCCGCGCGCGGCGGACCGGGCCAGGGCGTCGATGTCGTCCGCGTCGGGCATGCCGGGTGTCCAATGCTCGCCGGTGCCGATCCCCGAGCGTACGACCGGTGCCGCCGATGCGCCCCCGTTCGGTCCGGCACCCGACGCGGTCCGGTGCCCTACTCGAAGCGGGAGACGTCCCCGGCGCCCCGGCGCAGGATCTCCGGCTCGGGCCCGGACAGGTCGATCACGGTCGTCGGCTCCTTGCCGCAGTCGCCGGCGTCGAGCACCGCGTCGAGCTGGTGGTCGAGCCGTTCCTTGATCTCCCACCCCTGGGTCATCGGCTCCTCGTCGCCGGGCAGGACCAGGGTGCTCGACACCAGCGGCTCGGCCAGCTCGGCAAGCAGCGCCTGGGTGACGGTGTGCCGGGGTACCCGCACGCCGACGGTCCGCTTCTTCGGGTGCAGCATCCGGCGGGGCACCTCCTTGGTGGCCGGCAGGATGAATGTGTAGTTGCCCGGGGTGGACGCCTTCACCAGCCGGAAGACCGAGTTGCTGATCCGCACGAACTGGCCGAGCTGCGCGAAGTCCCGGCAGACCAGCGTGAAGTGGTGCCGGTCGTCGAGGTGGCGGATCTGGCGGATCCGGTCCAGCCCGTCCTGGTTGCCCAGCTGGATGCCGAGCGCGTAGCAGGAGTCCGTCGGGTAGGCGACCAGCCCACCACTGCGGATCAGGTCGGCAACCTGGCCGATGATCCGGGGCTGCGGGTTCTCCGGGTGCACGTCGTAGTACCTCGCCATCCTCCGAGCCTAGGCGCACCCGGGGGCGATCAGGAGACGAGGGCCACGACCCCCGGCGCGGACGGTGGAGCCGTCGAGATCACCTCGGTAGGGTAGGTCCCGGTCGGCTCCGACCAACAAGATCCACACCGCCGGGGGGCGCCACGCATGGCTGATTCGTTCGCGCATCTGCACGTGCACACCGAGTACTCGATGCTCGACGGAGCGGCCCGCCTGAAGGACCTGTTCGCCGAGGCCAAGCGGCTGGGCATGCCCGCGGTGGCGATCACCGACCACGGCAACATGCACGGCGCGAACGACTTCTACAACCAGGCGATGGCCGCCGGGATCACCCCGATCCTGGGCGTCGAGGCGTACGTGGCACCGGAGTCGCGCTATCACAAGGCACGGGTCAAGTGGGGTCGGCCGGAGCAGAAGAGCGACGACATCTCGGGTAACGGCGCGATCACCCACAAGACCATGTGGGCGAAGAACGCGCGGGGCCTGAAGAACCTCTTCACCCTCAACTCGCGCGCCTCCATGGAGGGGCACTACGTCAAGTGGCCCCGGATGGACATGGAGCTGATCGCCGAGCACGCCGAGGGGATCATGGCCACCACCGGCTGCCCGTCCGGCGCGGTGCAGACCCGGCTGCGGCTGGGCCAGTTCGACGAGGCGCTCAAGGTCGCCGCCAGCTACCAGGACATCTTCGGCAAGGACAACTACTTCCTGGAGATCATGGATCACGGCCTCTCCATCGAGAGCCGGGTCCGCGAGGGGCTCACCGAGATCGCCCGCAAGCTGGACATCCCGCCGGTCGTCACCAACGACTCGCACTACACCCACGAGGCGCAGGCGACCGCCCACGACGTGCTGCTCTGTGTGCAGACCGGCAGCAACATCGACGACCCCAACCGGTTCCGGTTCGAGGGCGGCGGCTATTTCGTCAAGAGCGCCGACCAGATGCGCGCGGTGGACTCGTCCGAGCTGTGGCAGGAGGGCTGCCGCAACACCCTGCTGGTCGCCGAGAAGGTCGACCCGAAGGGCATGTTCGAGTTCCACAACCTGATGCCGCGCTTCCCGGTGCCCGAGGGGGAGACCGAGGAGTCCTGGTTCCGCAAGGAGACCTTCGCCGGCCTGGGTCGCCGCTACCCGAATGGCATCCCGGAGGGGCACGTCGTCCAGGCGGAGTACGAGCTGGGCGTCATCAACCAGATGGGCTTCCCGTCCTACTTCCTCGTGGTCGCCGACTTCATCCAGTGGGCGAAGAACCAGGGCATCGCGGTGGGGCCGGGCCGTGGTTCGGCCGCCGGCTCGCTCGTCGCGTACGCGCTGGGCATCACCGACCTGGACCCGATCCAGCACGGGCTGATCTTCGAGCGGTTCCTCAACCCCGAGCGGGTCTCGATGCCGGATGTCGACATCGACTTCGACGAGCGTCGGCGCGGCGAGGTGATCAAGTACGTCACCGACAAGTGGGGCGAGGACAAGGTCGCCCAGATCGCCACCTTCGGCACGATCAAGGCGAAGGCCGCGATCAAGGACTCGGCGCGGGTCCTCGGTTTCCCGTACGCGGTCGGCGACCGGATCACCAAGGCGATGCCACCGGCGGTGATGGGCAAGGACATCCCGCTCACCGGCATCTTCGACAACAAGCACCCCCGCTACGCCGAGGCGGGTGAGATCCGCGGCCTGTACGACTCCGACCCGGACGTCCGCAAGGTGATCGACACGGCCAAGGGCATCGAGGGGCTGATCCGGCAGACCGGTGTGCACGCCGCCGGCGTCATCATGTCCGCCGAGCCCATCATCGAGCACATCCCGTTGACGCGCCGCGACGCCGACGGGGCGATCATCACGCAGTTCGACTACCCGACGTGCGAGTCGCTCGGGCTGCTGAAGATGGACTTCCTCGGCCTGCGCAACCTGACGATCATCGACGACGCGGTCAAGAACATCGAGCTGAACCACGGTCGGAAGCTCGACCTGCTGGGCCTGCCGCTGGACGACAAGGCCGCGTACGAGCTGCTGGCCCGCGGTGACACGCTGGGCGTGTTCCAGCTCGACGGTGGGCCGATGCGGTCCCTGCTGCGGTTGATGAAGCCGGACAACTTCGAGGACATCTCCGCTGTCCTGGCCCTGTACCGGCCCGGCCCGATGGGCGTCGACTCGCACACCAACTACGCGCTGCGCAAGAACAAGCTCCAGGAGATCACGCCGATCCACCCGGAGCTGGAAGAGCCGCTGCGGGAGATCCTGGAGCCCACCCACGGCCTGATCGTCTACCAGGAGCAGGTGCAGCGCGCCGCGCAGATCCTCGCCGGCTACACCCTCGGCCAGGCGGACCTGCTGCGCCGGGCCATGGGTAAGAAGAAGAAGGAGATCCTCGACAAGGAGTTCATCCCGTTCCGGGACGGCTGCCGCGAGCGCGGCTACTCCGACGAGGCGATCCAGGCGGTGTGGGACGTCCTGGTGCCCTTCGCCGGCTACGCCTTCAACAAGGCGCACTCCGCCGCGTACGGCCTGGTCTCCTACTGGACGGCGTACCTGAAGGCGCACTATCCGGCCGAATACATGGCCGGCCTGCTGACCAGCGTCGGCGACGACAAGGACAAGATGGCGCTCTACCTGGCCGAGTGTCGCCGGATGCGCATCCAGGTGCTGCCGCCGGACGTGAACACCTCGGCCGGGCCGTTCACCCCGGTCGGCAAGGACATCCGCTTCGGTCTGGCCGCCGTGCGCAACGTCGGCGCGAACGTGGTCGCCTCGATCATGCGGTGCCGGGAGGAGAAGGGCGACTACGCCGACTTCTACGACTTCCTGTCCAAGGTCGACGCGGTGGTCTGCAACAAGAAGACGATCGAATCGCTGATCAAGGCCGGCGCGTTCGACTCCCTCGACCACCCCCGCAAGGGGCTGCTCGCGGTGCACGCCGACGCCATCGACGCGTACGCCGACGTGAAGCGCAAGGAGGCCGTCGGCCAGTACGACCTGTTCGGCGCCGGCTTCGGAGACGCCGACACCGGCAGCACCACCGTGATGCCCACCATCGGCGACAGTGAGTGGGACAAGCGCGACAAGCTGGCCTTCGAGCGGGAGATGCTCGGCCTGTACGTGTCCGACCACCCGCTGTTCGGCCTGGAGCACATTCTCAACGCGGCAGCCGACACCACGATCGCCTCCCTGGCCGAGGACGGCGCGGTGCCGGACGGGGCGGTCGTCACCCTCGCCGGCATCCTGTCCGGGGTGCAGCGCCGGGTCACCAAGCAGGGCCGGGCCTGGGCGTCGGCCACCCTGGAGGACCTGGCCGGTGGGGTGGAGACCCTGTTCTTCCCCAACACCTACGAGGTGATCGGGCAGTACATCGCCGAGGACGCCATCGTGGTGGTCAAGGGTCGGGTGGACCGTCGCGACGACACCCCGCGGATCATGGCGATGGACATGTCCATGCCGGACGTCAGCACCAGCGCCACCAACAAGCCGGTCACCCTCACCATCCCGGTGCACAGGTGCACGCCACCGCTTGTGGAGAAGCTCAAGGAGACCCTGGTGCTGCACCCCGGCGACACCGAGGTGCACGTCAAACTCCAGAACGGCGGGCGCACCACCACCCTGCGGCTGGGTCCGTTCCGGGTGGCGGCGACGACCGCGCTGATGGGTGACCTGAAGAGCGTCCTCGGCCCGGCCAACGTGAGCTGAGCCGCCCTCGGCCGGGCCTTGGTCCGGCCGACGTGACCTGACCGGCCCTCGGTCCGGCCGGCGTGCATCCGGCCGGACCGAGGACCGTCGCCGGGCTCAGCCCCGCTCGGGGGCGCTGACCTCGCGCAGGTGGCCGTCGGCCAGCCGCAACCAGCGCTGCACGCCGATCTCGGCGAGGAACCGTTCGTCGTGGCTGACCACCACGAACGCCCCCTGGTACGCCGACAGCGCGCTCTCCAACTGACCCACGCTGACCAGGTCCAGGTTGTTCGTCGGCTCGTCGAGCAGCAGCAGTTGCGGCGCCGGTTCGGCGCAGAGCACACAGGCGAGGGTCGCGCGCAGCCGCTCACCACCGGACAGCACCCCGACCGGGAGGTTGACCCGGGCGCCCCGGAACAGGAACCGGGCGAGCAGGTTCATCCGGTTGGCGTCCGGCAGGTTCGGCGCGTACGCGGCGAAGTTCTCCGCCACCGTGCGGTCGAGGTCCAGCAGGTCCAGCCGCTGCGACAGGTACGCGATCCGCCCGTCGCCGCGCTTCAGCTCACCGCCGGACGGTTGCAGGTCACCCTGGACCAGGCGCAGCAGGGTCGACTTGCCGACGCCGTTCGCCCCGGTGAGCGCGATCCGTTCCGGACCCCGGATCACCAGGTCGGCGCCGTCGCCGCCGAACAGCTCCCGGTCGTCGAAGCGGGCCCGCATCCCGTGGCCGGAGAAGACCGTGCGCCCGCCCGGGACGCTGGTGTCCGGCAGGTCGACGGTGATCTTGTCTTCGTCGCGTACCGCCCGCCCCGCCTCGTCGAGTCGGGCCTTCGCCTGCCCGAGCCGGCCGGCGTGCGTCTCCTGCGCCTTGCCCGCCGACTCCTGCGCGCTGCGCTTGAGCCCACCGGCGACGATTCGGGCCAGGCCGGCGTTCTTCAGGTTCTTGGAGGCGTTGCTGGCCCGCCGGTCGGCGCGCTCCCGGGCCTGCTGCATTTCCCGCTTCTCCCGCTTGACCTCCTGCTCGGCGTTGCGCAGGTTGCTCTCGGCCACCTCCCGCGCCGCCTGCACCGCCTCGGTGTACGCGGTGAAGTTGCCCCCGTACCAGCGGATCTCGCCCTGGTCCAGTTCGGCGATGCGGTCCATCCGGTCCAGCAGTTCCCGGTCGTGGCTGACCAGCAGCAGGCACCCGGACCAGTCGGTCAGCACGTCGTAGAGCTTGTGCCGGGCCTCCAGGTCCAGGTTGTTCGTCGGCTCGTCGAGCAGCAGCACGTCCGGGCGACGCAGCAGTTGGGCCGCCAGGCCGAGGGAGACCACCTGACCGCCGCTGAGGGTGTGCAGCGGCCGGTCGAGCGACAGCTCACCCAGGCCGAGCCGGTCCAACTCCGAGCGGGTGCGCTCCTCGATGTCCCAGTCGTCGCCGATCGTGGCGAAGTGTTCCTCGCTGGCGTCGCCGGCCTCGATGGCGTGCAGCGCCGCGATCCGCTCGGCCACGCCCAGCACCTGCGCCACGGTCAGGTCGCCGACAAGCGGCAGGGTCTGCGGAAGGTAGCCGAGCACACCGTCGACGGTGACGCTGCCGCCGCTGGGCCGCAGCTCCCCGGCGATCAGCCGCAGCAGGGTGCTCTTGCCGGCGCCGTTGGGCGCGACCAGGCCGGTGCGGCCGCCCGGCACGGTGAAGGACAGCTCCGAGAAGACCGGGGTGTCGTCCGGCCAGGAGAAGGACAGGTTCGAGCAGACAATGAACGCATCAGACATGCGAGTGACCTCAAAGGGTGGGGTGGGCGCGCCTCAGCCGCCCGACGACAACGGGAACCGGTGGAACGACAACATGGCCCGGCGGCTGCGCGGACGCGCGCCGAACCGATGGCCGAACATGTCCGGTCTCACCCGGAGATGTCGTCGTCACCCACCATGTCTGGTCTCCCTGGTCGTGCCGCCAACCCAACCCGTCGAGTCTAACAACGGATCTTCGCCCCGCCACCGCGTTCCCGGCCGGCGACCGTTTCGCAGTATCGGGCAGCCACAATCGGAGCTGCCAAAGCTAGGAGACGTCGAAGAGACGTAGTCCGTCGTACTCGGCGAAGTCGGCGAAATCTTTGCCGTTGAAAGTCGCCAGCGGCAGCCGGTCGACCAGGCAGCAAGCCGCGATCCAGGAGTCGTTGGTCGGTCGGGGACGTCCCCGGTGCTGAGCCCGCGCCTGGAGGTGCCCCCAGGTCACCGCCACCGCCTCGTCGAAGGGAAGCAGCACGATCCCCGAGCGCCACTGCGCGAGGTCGGCCAGCTTGCGCGGCCCCCAGCTTCGGAGCGCTGTCCACTTGGTCAGCTCTCCGAGCGTCACGAAGGTGATGCAGAGGGTCTTACCGGCCAGGCGGGCACGGAGACGTTCAGGTAGCCGCCCCCGGAGGATTGCAGACGCGACGTCGGTGTCCAGAACGACAAGGCTCATGCGGCGCCGGCCCGCCGAGAGGTGTACAGGTCGGCGAGGAACTCGTCCAGTTCCTCGTCCGACTCGAACAGGTCTGGACGCGCCAGGTCGTCCACGGAGGCGATGGGTCGAATGCCCTGACGGCGGGCCTGCTCCTCGGCCGGCACATGCTCAGGCGTCGGCCACTCGGGCATCTGTTCGGCATTGCTCGACGTCACGACTCACCTCCTGCGTATCGGGTCGCCCTCGATTCTCCCACTCCTTCGATCGATGAGTGGCACCTCGCGGCCGGTGTCGGGGCAAAGTTAAGCCCCGCTCAGCGGGGGCGGTATTCGACCTCGGGGCGGCCGGGGGTGCCGTAGCGGGGGGTGCGGGCGGCTCGGTCTACCGTCACCAGGTACTCCAGGTAGCGGCGGGCGGTCACCCGGGAGATGCCGGTCAGCGCGCTCACCTCGGTCGCGGACAGCCCGACCTTCGCGCGGGAGCCGTCGGTGAGGGCGGCGCGTACCCGATCGAGGGTCTGCGCGTCGAGCCCCTTGGGCAGGCTGTGCCCGGCGGTGCCGCGCAGGGTGGCGAACATCTGGTCCACCTCGTGCTGGGCGGCGACCTCGCCGTCGGCGAGCGCCTGGGCGCGATAGTCGGCGTACCGCTCCAGCTTGTCGCGGAACGCCGCGAACGTGAACGGCTTGAGCAGGTAGTGGGTAACCCCGAGGGACACGGCGGTGCGCACCACCGCCAGGTCCCGCGCGGAGGTCACCGCGAGCACGTCGACGCTGCTGCCGGCCGCGCGCAGCGCCCGGCAGACGTCCAGGCCGTGCAGGTCGGGGAGCCGAAAATCAAGGAGTACGAGGTCCACGTCGCCGCCGCCACCCGCGCGCAGGGCCGCCATCGCCGCCCGCGCCGTGTGCGCCACCCCGACCACCACGAAACCGGGAACCCGTTCGGTGTACGCGCTGTGCGCCTCGGCCAGCAGCGGCTCGTCCTCGACGACAAGCACCCGGATATCGGTCATGACCGCTCGATTCTGACCGGCAGTCGGACGGTGAACAGGCTGCCGCCGTCGTCCGAGCGACAGACCTCGGCGCTACCGCCGTGCCGGCGTACCACCTGCCCGACCAGCGCCAGGCCGAGACCCCGGCCGGTGCCCTTGCTGGAGCTGCTCTTGGTGGACCAGCCGCGCCGGAACGCGTCGGCCACCCGTTCCGGGGCCAGCCCGGGGCCGCTGTCGGCCACGCGAACCACCAGCTCGTCGTCGGCCGCGCCGACGAACACCCGCACCCGGCGTGGCGCCGGCGTGCCGGCCACCGCCTCCAGCGCGTTGTCGACCAGGTTGCCGACCACGGTGAGCAGGTCGCCGGTCGGCAACGGACTGTCGTCGAGGCGGCAGTCCGGCTCGATGACCAGGTCGATCCCGCGCTCGCCGGCCTGTGCGGACTTGCCGAGCAGCAGTGCGGCCAACGCCGGCTCGGTCACCGCGCCGACCACCCGGTCGGTCAGCTGCTGGGCGAGGGCCAGGTCCCGGGTGCCGAGCCGCACGGCCTCGTCGGCGCGGCCCAGCTCCACCAGGGTCAGTACGGTGTGCAACCGGTTGGCCGACTCGTGGGTCTGCGCCTGCAACGCCTCGGTGAGCGCCCGCACCGAGTCCAGCTCACTGGCAAGCGTGCGCAGTTCGGTCTGGTCGCGCAGGGTCAACACGGTGCCGAGCACCGCGCCCTCGAAGCGGGTGGTCCGCTGGTTGGCGACGAGCACCCGGTCACCGGCGAGGATCGGCTCGTCGAGGGCGTCGCGCCCGGAGTCGAGCAGCTCGGCCACCGCTGGCGGCAGGTCGATCCCGGCCACCGGCTGGTCGATCACCGGCGCGTCCGCGTCGAGCCCCAACAGCCGGCGGCCCTCGTCGTTCACGAGCGCCACCCGACGATCGGTGGTCAGCACGACGAGACCCTCGCGCACCGAGTGCAGAACGGCGTCGTAGTACTCGTACATCCGGGTTATCTGCGCCGGCCCCAGACCGTGCGTCTGGCGACGGAGCCGGCGGCTGAGCAGCCAGGAGCCCGTGGCGGCGAGCGCCAGAGCCGGCGCGACCACACCGAACAGCACCGGCAACTGGCCGAGCAGCTTCTTGTCGATCTCGCGGGTGGTGATGCCCACCGACACCAGACCGATGAGGTGCCGCTGCTCGTCGTACACCGGAACGACAGCGCGCACCGACTCGCCGAGCGTGCCGACGTTTGTCGTGGTGAACGGGCGGCCGGCCAGGGCGGGCCCGATCTCGCCGACGAACGGCTCGCCGATCCGGTCCTGGGTCGGGTGTGAGAACCGGGTCCGGTCGGGGGCCATCACCACCACGAAGTCGATGCCCGTGGCCTTGCGGATCGATTCGGCGTACGGCTGGAGGACCCTCGCCGGTTCGGCGGTCGTGAGGGCCGCCCGGACGTCGGGGGAGCCGGCCACGGTCTGCGCCACCGCGAGCACCTCCTCCTGCGCGGCCTGACGCGAGTCGCTGCGGGCCAGCCAGACGGCGCCCGCCGCGCCGGCCAGCACGAGCAGCGTCACCACCATCGCCTGGAGGGCGAAGAGTTGCCCCGCGATGCTCCACTGGCGCCGGGCCACCTCGACCACCTCCTCCTCGCGCCACAGTCGTGCGTTCGCGGTGAACAGAATGACCGCAAGGCTGTCAACGGGTGAGACGCGCTTCACATTGTCGACATGGACACCACCGCATCCGCCGCCACCCCGGCACCGGCGGTCCGCCGGGACCGTACCCGTTACCTGTATCTGGCCGTCATCGTGGCCGTGGTCGCCGGCATCGTGGTCGGCCTGGTCGCCCCCGATTTCGGCAAGGAACTCAAGCCGATCGGCACCGGCTTCGTCAACCTGATCAAGATGATGATCAGCCCGGTCATCTTCTGCACCATCGTGCTCGGCGTCGGCTCCGTCCGGCAGGCCGCGAAGGTCGGCAAGGTAGGCGGTCTGGCCCTCGGCTACTTCCTGACCATGTCGACGGTCGCGCTCGCCATCGGCCTGGTCGTCGGCAACGTCATCCACCCCGGCTCGGGCCTGAACCTCGGACCGGACCTCGCCGGCTCCGGCAAGGCCGCCGCCGGTGACGAGGCCGCCGGTACGGCCGACTTCCTGCTCGGGATCATCCCGACGACGCTGCTCTCCTCGCTCACCGAGGGCAAGGTGCTCCAGACGCTGCTTGTCGCGCTGTTGGTCGGCTTCGCCGTCCAGGCCATGGGTCGGCGAGGTGAGCCGGTGCTCGGCGCGATCACCGTCATCCAGCGGGTCGTCTTCAAGGTCCTCGCCATGATCATGTGGTTGGCGCCGATCGGCGCGTTCGGCGCGATGGCCGCCGTGGTCGGCGCGACAGGCGTGGACGCCCTCAAGAGCCTCGCCCAGATCATGGTGGGCTTCTACGCCACCTGTCTGATCTTCGTGCTGGTGTTCCTGGGCGCGCTGCTGTGGTTCGTGGCCCGGATCTCGATCTTCTCGTTGCTGCGTTACCTGGGCCGGGAGTTCCTGCTGATCCTGTCCACCTCGTCGTCGGAGTCGGCACTGCCGCGGCTGATCGCCAAGATGGAGCACTTCGGGGTGAGCAAGCCGGTCGTGGGCATCACGGTGCCGACCGGCTACTCGTTCAACCTGGACGGCACGGCGATCTACCTGACCATGGCGTCGCTGTTCATCGCCGACGCGCTGGGCAAGCCGCTGGCCATCGGCGAGCAGATCTCGCTGCTGCTGTTCATGATCATCGCTTCCAAGGGCGCCGCCGGGGTCACCGGCGCCGGGCTGGCCACGCTGGCCGGTGGCCTCCAGTCACACCGGCCGGACCTCGTCGACGGGGTTGGGCTGATCGTCGGCATCGACCGGTTCATGTCGGAGGCTCGGGCACTTACCAACTTCGCCGGCAACGCGGTGGCGACAGTGCTGGTGGGGACCTGGACCGGCGAGTTCGACAGGGAACGGGCGACCGCCGTACTGAGCGGCAACGACCCGTTCGACGAGGCCACCATGGTCGACGAGCACGACGACGACGAGGCCACGTCCCGTCCCGACGAGAAGGCGGCCGCGCCAGCCGGAACGTCGGCCTGATCCACGGCGTGGGCCGGTGTCGGGGCGCGCCTCGGCCGCCCCGACCCCGGTCCACGCCGTGATCCACTCGGCTTGCTGACAATCGGGGCATCCGAGCCGCCCGTACACCGCGACTTTCTCAAAACCGAGTTGATCAGTGGGCGGCGGCCGGTGCGTCCAGGCGTCAGCGTCGGCGTGCTCGCCACATCGTGTGCTCCCGGGAGATCGCCGTCTCCGTGTCGTTCACGAAGCGCGACAGTTCGGCTTCCGAACCGAGCCGGGTGGCCAGCGATCCCATCGCGGCAAGCTCCTGACTTGCCAGCGCGTAGGCGGTCGCCACCGTGCTGTGTTGCCGTGTCTGCGTCCAGGCAGCGCCGGCCGCGACCGCCGCGGCGGCCACACCGAGCAGGTCGAGGTCGGTCAGCCCGGCGGCCCTCGACACCGCCAGGGTCACCCCGACGATCTCCAGCACGAGCATGCTGACCGACCAGCGGGTCGCCCGCGCCCGGTTCGACAAGGATCGCTCGGCGTACCAGGCTCGCTGGGCCTCCAGACGGCCGGTCAGGTACGCGGCGCGGCGCTCCGCGAGAGAGGCGGCGCGCAGTGTCCGCATTCCCTCAGTGACTTGTTGCCCAGCCACCGCGGGTGCCGCCAACCCAGCGGCCGACATGTCTCGGGTCAAGCCCAACAGTCGGACGGTGAACTCCTCGACGCTGTCCGAATCGCTCCGCGATCGGGGAAACGGGTCGGCCGCGACGGTGAATCGCCACGTGAGTGACTTGATGGATTCGGAGAGGGCTCTGCCGACGTACCACCGCTCATTGGGCCGGTTGGTGAGGAGGAAGACCTCGACGATCGACGTGGCGGCGAACGCGCCCGCCGCGACTGCCGGGCCCAGGGCGACACTGTCGAGCTTCCACGTGGCGACCCCCGCGACCGCGGCAACCAGGAGCAGGGACAGCCGCAGCGCGATCAGGGTCGCGTACACACGTTGGCCGCGCTGCGACTCGTAGGACACGGCGCGCTGAAACGGGGGAAGATCCTCGGCCTTCAGCATGTCGTTGACCTCTCGACGAAACGTCCAGGGCGTCGGCGGGGCGAGCAGTCGGTACGCAGGCTGTGTAGACAGTAGACGTCCCCGTCCACCCCGGGCTGGCGCGGTGATCAAGAGGTTCGCGTCACGACACGCCGCGACGGACGACGCAAAGCTCTTGATCAACCGGGGTGGGATGGGGGCTAGGGCGTGGTGTTCTTGTCGCAGGGGACGCCGATGCCGAGGTTGACGCGGTCGTCCTGGCCGTTCGACGTCACGATGAGCGGTACGCAGGCGGCCCGCGCGACCCAGGTGCCACCGACGAAGGCCAGCCACTGAGCCTGCCCACCCTCCGGCGCACAGGCGTGCACCGTCGCGATCGGCCTGGTCGGGCTGGCCACCCCGGGCCCCGAACGGCCCGAGGCCCGGGTCGCACCGGCATGCGTACTCATCCGATATTCATAGCTGGTGGCCGGACCCGGCGCATGCCCCCTCCGGCCCGGCTCTTCGCCGAGATGGCGACGGCCGAACCGCCGCGCCCGGCACCCTGCTCCGGGCCATCCGGCGCGACCTGCTCGGCAGCTCACGGCGGTGATGCCGCGCAGCTCGCGGCCGTGAGGTCGGCCCGCTCGCGGCGGTGATTCGTCGGTAAACCGGCCGCCCGGCGCGGCACGCGGTGGAGAATGGTGGGCCGGGGAGGGGTGCTGCGACGAACCGGGGGAGCGGTCGTGCTCGGAACCAGCCTCCTTGGCCGACTTCGCCGCCGTGACCCGGGTGACGCCATCCTGCGACGTGCGGCCCGACTGACGCTCGTCGCGTCCGTCGTCTTCTACGGCTGCCGGTACGGCGCGGGCAGTTCCACGCTCGCCACGTACGGGTTGTTCGGCACCATCGCCGCCGGGTCGTTCGCGCAGTTGCCCGGTCCGGCGCCGCAGCGGGCGCGGATCCTCCTGTTGTCGCTGCCGGCGGTGTGGGCGCTGATCACGGTGGGCTCACTCCTGGCGTGGAGCACGTGGGCGGCGGCCGGCGGCATGCTGGTCATCGGGTTCGTCGTGGCGTTCGCCGGGGTCGGCAACCCGCGCCTGGTGGGCTTGGCGAGCGCGTTCCAGCTGTTCTACATCCTGGCGTCGTTCCCGCCGTACCAGCCGGGCACCCTGCCGGAGCGACTCGGTGGGGTGACGCTCGCCGTCGTGTTGCTCGCGGTGGCCGAGGTGTTCCTCTGGCCCGACCCGGTGCCGGTCTCCTACCGGCAACGCCTCGCCGCGGCGGCGGACGGTGTCGCCGCCTTCCTCGACATCGCCGCCGAGAGCTTGACCGGCCCGTCCGCCGCCGCTGGTGGTCGGGACACGCGGCGCGAGCGGGCGTACGACGTGGTGGCGGCGATCGAGCTGAGTCGCAACCCTCCGGCGTGGGCGCCCACCGCGGCGGGCGCTCAGGACCGGGCGTTGCGGATCTGCGCGGCCGCGTTGCGGGAGGTGCTCGCCGAGGCCGACCGGCTGGCGGCGGACGCCCCGCCGGAGCCGATCCCGGACCTGGCGGCGGGGCGTCTGCTGCGCTCGTGCGCGGACACGACCCGCGCTGCCGGCCGGAGCCTGTCGCCGGGTGCGCCGGCGGTGGACCCATCCGACCTGGACGTGGCGGTCGGACGAGCCGAGGCGGCGTACCCCGTGGGGGCTGGCGACGTCCGCGCCGCGCCGGACGTACCCCGGTTGTGCCGGGACGTGACGGCGCTCGCCCTCGCGGACCAGGTGCGGGTCTTCGCGGTCGGTTGCCGGGTGGCCACCGGGGCGCGGCTCGACGGCGGTGACGCCTCCTCGGGGCTGTTCGAGTACGCCCGGCACAGCCCGTGGGCGCTGTACTGGTGGCAGTTCCGCTCCCATCTGGCGCCGCGCTCGGCGCACCTGCACAGCTCGCTGCGGCTGGCCGTGGCGCTCGCCATCGCCCGGGTGGCCGCCGGAGTGTTGCAGCTGACCCACGGCTTCTGGGTGCTGCTGGCCACCCTCACGGTGTTGCGGACGTCGGCCGTCGACACCCGTACCGCGCTGCGGCCCGCCGTGCTGGGCACGATCGTCGGTGCGGTCGTCAGCGGCGGGGTGATGGTGGTCGTCGACGAGCCGATCGTGTACGCCGTCGTCCTGCCGATCACCCTGCTGCTGGCCTTCGGCCTTGGTCGTCTGCTCGGTCCGGTCTGGCAGCAGGCGCTGTTCACAGTGCTCCTGACTGTCGTCTTCGCCCAGCTCAGCCCGGAAGGGTGGCGGCTCGCCGAGGCCCGTCTCGTCGACGTGCTGCTCGGCGCGGTGATCGGCGTGCTCGCCGGTGTGGCGATGTGGCCGCGCGGCGCGGGCCACGACCTGCGGCACAACGCCACCCGCTACCTGGAGGCTAGCGCGGACGCGGTCGACCAGACGGTCCAGGCGATGCTCGGCGATGCGCCGCCACCGGAGGGCGCCCTCGACCGGGTACGGCGACGGATGGTCCTGATCGACTCGTCGTACTGCCAGTACCACTCCGAGCGGCACGATCCGCGCCGTCAGCGGGTGAACTGGGACGCCGTCCTGAGCACCGGGCACCACGTAGTGCCGGGCGCGGAGTCGCTGCTGCGGCGCAACCCGCCCGGCTGCCTCGCCGGCTGGCCCGAGGCGGCGGCGCTGCTGCGAGACTCGGCCGGGCGCCTACGCTCGGCGTACGAGACCCTCGCCGACGAGGTCGCCCACGGCCGGACATCGGGCCGGGCGCCGGTCCCGACCACCTGCGTCGACCAGCTGGACCGGATCCGTCCGCTCCTCGGCGGGGCCGACCGTCAGTCGGTCCGGCATCTGGTGGAGGTCGACAGGTGGCTCGCCGGCCTCGCCGACATTCTCAGCCGGATCCACCCGTCGGCCGCCGACGGGTCGGCCGGACACCGCCGGAGGCCGTGACGCCGGTGCCGTCCGGCACCGATGTGACCGATCCGGTGGCCCAACCAGTCAACACCTGTGGAAGCCCACCGGGCCACGGGAGGAAACATGGATCAGAACCTGCGGGTGCTCTTCGACCGCGCTGTCGCCGACGAGCCAGAACTACCAGTTGCCGACCTGGTCGGTGACGCGGTGGCCACCGGCACCGGCCTGCGTCGACGCCGGCAAGGGCTGGTGGCGACAGGTGCCGCAGCCGTGATCGCCATCGCGGCGGTGGGGGTGGTGAACGTGGCGACACCGCCGCAACGGTCGACGCCACCACCGACGACGGTGCCAGCGGCGTTCGGCATGCTTGTGAACAGGGCGTGCCAGGCCCCCGCTGACGAGACCGCGACCGACGCCGCGGTCTACCTCGCTCCCGAGATCACCGATCAGCAGCGCGCTGTGATCAAGCACGTGCTGGACGCGGACCCGGCGGTCGGGACCGTGGTGTTCCAGAGCCGCGAAGTAGCGCTGGAGAAGTTCAAGAAGGTGTACGCGGACGCACCCGAACTCGTCGACAACATCGTGTCCAGCCAACTGCCGGAGTCGTTCCGGATCACGCTCGTGGTGCGGACCCAGTACGCGGAGCTGGCTGAGCGCGTCAAACGCACGCCCGGGGTCGACGAGGTCATCGGCATCGACTGCCCGGCCGGCACCAACGCGTCGGCGGTCGACTGATGGCGGCTGCCCGCTGGGGCGCTGCTCGACGGCGTGAGCACACCGCCCAGCAGGCGGAGTTCACCGCGTTCGTCGAGACCGCCGCACCGAGGCTGCGGCGTACCGCCTACCTGATGTGTCGCGACTGGCACCTCGCCCAGGACCTGACCCAGACCACCTTCGCGAAGATGTACGCGAACTGGGGCCGGATCCGTCGCTCGGCGAACCTGGAGGCGTACAGCCGTCGGGTCCTGATGAACGCCGTCTTCGACCAGAACAAGCGGCGCAGCGCCGACGAGGTCGTGCTCGCCGAACTGCCGGAGGGGTCGCCGCACCGGCCCGACGACACCACCGAGCTGCACGTCGCCCTGCTCCAGGCGTTGGCCACCCTGCCGGTTCGCGACCAGGCCATCGTGGTGCTGCGGCACTGGGAGGATCAGAGCGTCGAGGCCGTCGCCAGCACCCTGGACGTCTCCGTGTCGGTGGTGAAGATGCGGAACGCCCGCGCGTTGACCAAGCTGCGGGCGTTGCTCGGGCAGGACTTCGTCCGGATCTGACAGGCCGCCGATCGCCGATTGGTCGTGCCGGTCGCGCATCACTCGGCCTAGCGTCGACGGCATGGAGATCGAGCAGGCGCAGAAGCTGTGGCAGCCGGAGCCGGGCTGGTTGAACACCGCCAGCTACGGGTTGCCGCCGGAGCCGGCGTGGGCGGCACTACAGGATGCCCTGGGCGCCTGGCGGGTCGGTCGTACGTCGTGGGAGGGCTGGGGCGAGTCGACTCATCGGGCTCGTGCCGCCCTCGCCGGCCTCATCGGGGTGCCGGTCGGTGACGTGGCGGTCGGGGCGGCCGTGTCCCAGCTCCTCGCGCCGGTCGCGGCGGCGCTGCCGGCCGGTGCCACGGTGGTGGTCCCCGAGGTCGAGTTCACCTCGAATCTCTTCCCCTGGCTGGTCCAGGAGGAGCGGGGCATCACGGTCCGCACGGTGCCGCCGGGGTCGCTGGTCGACGCCATCGACGCCGACACCGACCTGGTCGCGTTCAGCCTGGTGCAGTCGGCCGACGGGGCGGTCGCGGCGTACGACGAGATCGTGGCCGCGGCCCGGGCGCACGACGCGCTGGTGGCGGTGGACGCGACCCAGGCGTGCGGCTGGCTGCCGTTCGACGGCGGCCAGGCCGACGTGGTGGCGGTGGGCGGCTACAAGTGGCTGATGAATCCGCGCGGGACCGCGTACGCCTATCTGGCGCCGGCGTTGCGCGAGCGGCTGCGCCCCGACGCGGCCGGCTGGTACGCGGGCCGTGACCCGCACGCCTCCTACTACGGCCCGCCGCTGCGGTTGGCCGACGATGCCCGCCGATTCGACATCTCACCGGCCTGGTTCAGCTGGGTCGGGGCCGCGCCCGCCCTGGAGGTGGTCGCCGAGATCGGCGTGCCGGCGATCCGGGCGCACAACGTGGGGCTGGCCAACCGGTTCCTGACCGGGCTGGGCCGGCCGGCGGGGGAGAGCGCCATCGTCAGCGTGGACGTGCCCGACGCGGAGCGGCGCCTCGCGGCGGCCGGCATCCGGGCGGCGGTGCGCGCCGGACGGGTCCGGGCCTCGTTCCACATCTACTCCACCGAGGCCGACGTGGACGCCGCGCTTACCGCGTTGACCGGATAGGCCGGCCGCGCCCGTCGCGGGGCCCGGCCGGCCGGTCAGGTCAGGAGGCGGACACCTGGGCTCAGGCCAGGTGTCCGCCGATCTTCGTGTAGCCGCGCAGCAGGTCGCGCGAGATGATCAGCCGTTGCATCTCGTCAGTGCCCTCGAAGATCCGGTAGAGCCGGACCTGCCGGTACCAGCGTTCGATGGGCAGCTCCCGGGTGTAGCCCATGCCGCCGTGGATCTGGAGCACCCGGTCGACCACGCGGTTGACCATGCCGGCGCCGTAGAGCTTGCCCATGGACGAGGCGTGCCGGGGGTCCAGGCCCGCGTCGACAGTCCACGCCGAACGCAGCACCAGCCACCGGGCCGCCTCCAACTCCGTCTCCGAGTCGGCGATCATCCACTGGATGGCCTGGTTGGCGCCGATCTTCGTGCCGAAGGTCTCCCGGGTGTTGGCGTACTCGATGGCCATCTGCAGCACCCGCTCGGCGATGCCGATGGCGTGCGACGGGATGGTGTAGCGCCCCTTGCCGATCCACTCCATGCCGAGCGTGAAGCCCTGCCCGATCTCACCGAGGATGTTGCGGTGCGGCACGCGTACGCCGTCGAAGATGAGCGAGGCGGGGCCGCCCTCGCCCATCGTCTGGATGAACTCCGAGCGCCAGCCCATCGACCGGTCCACCAGGAACGCGGTGGCACCGCCGTTGCGGGCGCCCTTCTCCCGGTCGGTCACCGCGACCACGATGGCGAAGTCGGCGTCGTGGCCGCCGGTGATGAAGGTCTTCTCGCCGTCGAGGATCCAGTCGTCGCCGTCCCGGCGGGCGGAGAGCCGGATGTTGGCGGCGTCCGACCCGGCACCCGGTTCGGTGATCGCGAAGCAGGAACGCCGCTCGCCCTCGATGGTCGGGACGAGGAACTCCCGCTTCTGCTCCTCGGTGGCGTGGAACAGGATGTTGTCCGCCTCGCCACCGAAGCGGAAGGGCACGAACGTGCGGCCCAGCTCGGTCCAGATCAACGACTGGAGTACGGCTGGCAGGTTCATTCCGCCGTACTCTTCCGGGGTGGCCAGGCCCCAGAAGCCGAACTTGCGCGCCTTGAGTTGCAGCTCGCGCACCTCGGAGTGGTCGAGGCCCGGCTGGTGCGCCCGTTCCCGGCGGAGCACCTCCGCTTCCAGGGGCATCACCTCGCGGGTGATGAACGCGCGCACGGTGTCTCGGACGGCGCGTTCCTCGTCGGACAGTGCGAAGTCCACGGTTCCCCCTCGGTCGGCGTGGCGGTGCGCCGCTGCGGACCGCAGCGGTCGTCCCTAAACTAGCGGTGTAAGTTTTCCTTCGTCCAGACCCCTTCCCGGTCGACGTGGTGGCGCCTGGCCGCAGGCGGCCCCGGATAGGGTGCGTGAACAGGTGGTTCCCCCGGGGAGGGACACCGCAGACCGAGGAGCTCTGACATGCCCCGACCTCGACGACCTCTGCTCACCCGCGACGGGATCGTCGAGACGGCGCTCGCGCTGATCGACGCCGACGGGCTCGGCGCGCTCTCCACCCGCCGACTCGCCGCCGCGCTCGGCGTGCAGGGCCCCTCGCTCTACAACCACTTCGCCACCAAGGACGAGATCCTCGACGCGGTCGCCGACACGGTCACCGGCGCCGTCGACACCGCCGGCTTCGCCAGTCGGGACTGGGTCACCGCGCTGCGGGACTGGGCATGGTCGTACCGACGGGCGCTCACCGCACACCCGAACATCGTGCCGTACCTGGCACAGGGGCCGGGTCGCCGACCGGCCGCCCTCGCCATGGCCGACGCGGTCTACGGCGGCCTGGTCCGGGCCGGTTGGCCGCCGGCCCGCGCCACCCACATCGGCGCGGCGCTGCGTTACTTCGTGGCCGGGTCGGCGCTCGGCTCGTTCGCCCGCGGGTTCGTCGAGGACCCGGAGCTGTACGCGGCGCACTACCCACACCTGCGCCAGGCGCACCGGCTCGCCGAGCACCAGCAGAGTGTGGACGAGGGCGCCTTCGCTCTCGGCCTGGACGCCCTGCTGCACGGTCTGGCCGCCGAGTACACCCGCACCGTCGGCGCGGTGGAGTCCGCCCGGCCCAACGGGTAGCGTCCAAACTCCCAGCGCTAGTTTCATCGCCCACCGCGACCCCGACCCCATCGCCATCGCCCATCGCCCGCCCTCGAAGGGACGACATGGACCTCGCCGCCCCGCCGTCGCAGTTGCCCGACTCCCATCGCCTCCGGCGCCACCTGCACGTCGGTGGGGAGTGGACGTCTCCCGCCGACGCGGATCTGATCGACGTGGAGAACCCGAGCACCGGGGAGCTGGCCGGGCAGGTGCCGGCCGGCACCCCGGCCGACGTGGATCGGGCCGTGGCCGCGGCCCGCGCCGCGTTCCCCGGCTGGTCGGCCGCCACTCCCGCCGAGCGTTCCGCCCACCTCGACCGGCTGCGCACGGCGCTCACCGACCGTGCCGACGACCTCGCCCGCACCATCGCCGTGGAGCAGGGCTCACCGCTCAAGCTCGCCAACCGGGTGCAGGTCGGCCTCCCGTTGACAGTGCTGCGCGACCACGTCGCGCTCGCCGCCCGCGCGCCAGCCGAGGAGAGCATCGGCAACTCCCTCGTCGTCCGCGAACCGATCGGCGTGGTCGGCGCGATCACCCCGTGGAACTACCCGCTGCACCAGGTGATGGCGAAGCTCGCGCCCGCCCTGGCCGCCGGCTGCACGGTGGTGCTCAAGCCCAGCGAGCTGACCCCGCTGACCGCGTACCTGCTCTTCGACGCGGTCACCGAAGCCGGGCTGCCGCCGGGGGTGCTCAACCTGGTCCCCGGCACCGGGCCCGTGGTCGGCGAAGCCCTCGCCGGGCACCCCGACGTCGACCTGGTCTCGTTCACCGGCTCCACCGCCACCGGGACGCGGATCATGCGGCTCGCCGCCGACCGGATCGCCCGGGTCGCGCTGGAGCTGGGCGGCAAGTCCGCCAACGTGATCCTCCCCGACGCCGACCTGGCCACCGCCGTCAAGGTGGGCGTCGGCAACGCCCTGCTCAACTCCGGGCAGACCTGCACCGCGTGGACCCGGATGCTTGTGCACCGCGACCGGTACGACGAAGCCCTCAACCTGATCGCCACGGCCGCGGCCGGCTACCGACTCGGCGACCCGTTCGACCCGGCGACCCGGCTCGGCCCGCTGGTCTCCGCCGCACAGGCCGAGCGGGTACGCGGCCACATCGACCGCGCCCTGGCCGACGGCGCCCGGCTGGTCGCCGGCGGGCCCGACGCCCCGGTGCCGGCCCAAGGGCACTTCGTCGCCCCGACCGTCTTCGCCGACGTGCGCCCCGACAGCGCGCTGGCCCAGGAGGAGGTCTTCGGTCCGGTGCTCGCCGTCATCCCGTTCGCCGACACCGACGAGGCGGTCGCCATCGCCAACAACTCGAAGTACGGGCTGGCCGGCGCGGTGTGGTCCGCCGACACCGACGCGGCGCTCGCGGTGGCCCGGCGGCTGCGCACCGGCGCGGTCGACATCAACGGCGCCCCGTTCAACCCGCTCGCCCCGTTCGGCGGCTACAAGCAGTCCGGCCTGGGCCGGGAGCTGGGCGTGCACGGGCTGGCCGAGTTCTGCGAGCTGAAGGCGATCCAGCGATGAGCGCTCCCGAGCGGTCCCCGGCCATCCCCGGCGGCCCCGAGCGGTCCCCGGCCGTCCCCGGCGGCCCCGAGCGGTCCCCGGCCGTCCCCGGCGGCCCCGAGCGGTCCCCGGCCGCGCCCGGCGGCGGCGAGTCGTTCCCGGCCGCGCCGGGTGGTGGCACCGAGCCGGCGTCCGCGCCGGTCACCGTCCGCGCGCTCGTCGCGCGCGGGGCCGGTGCCGAGTTGCGCATCGAGCGGGTACGCCTGCCCGCGCCCGGCCCGGGCGAGGTGCGGGTGACGATCCGGGCGGCCGGTGTCTGCCATTCCGACCTGTCCATGGTGAACGGCACCATCGCCGCGAGGTTCCCGCTGGCGCTCGGGCACGAGGCGACCGGAGTGGTGGCCGAGGTCGGGCCGGGCAGTCAGCTGACGGTCGGCACCCCGGTGGTGCTCAACTGGGCGCCGGCCTGCCGGGCCTGCTGGTGGTGCCGGCGCGGTGAGCCGTGGCTCTGCGCCGACACCACGGCCCCGACCGTGCCGCGCGGCGAGACCGACGACGGCCTCCCGCTGAACCTGACCCTCGGCCTCGGCGCGCTCGCCGAGGCGGTGGTGGTGCCCGAGCGTGCCGTCATTCCGATCCCCGCCGGGCTGCCGCCCGAGCAGGCCGCATTGCTCGGCTGCGCGGTGCTCACCGGCGTCGGCGCCGTCCGGAACACCGCGCGGGTGGCGCCCGGCGAGTCGGTCGCGGTCGTCGGGCTCGGTGGAGTCGGGCTCGCCGTGCTCAGCGCGGCCCGCCGGGCCGGTGCCACGACGATCCTGGCCATCGACGTCGCCGAGGCGAAACGAGGCCTGGCGCTCGCCGCCGGGGCGACCGACTTCCTGCTCTCCGACGACCGGCTCTCCAAGGAGGTACGCGCGCGCACCGAGGGCCGCGGTGTCGACCACGCCTTCGAGTGCGTCGGCCGGGCCACCACCATTCGCGCCGCCTGGCGGCTGACTCGACGCGGGGGAGCGGTGACAGTGGTCGGGATGGGCGCGAAGGACGACATGGTCAGCCTCGGTGCGCTGGACATCTTCCACTCCGCGCGCACGCTGCGCTCCTCGGTGTACGGCTCGTCCGACCCGGAGCGGGAGGTGCCGGTGCTGGCCGCCGAGTTGGCCGACGGCGTACTGGATCTGCGGGTGCTGGTCAGCGGCACGGTTCCGCTGGACGAGGCGCCCGCGGCGTTCGAACGGCTCGCCCGGGGCGAGGGCGCTCGCTGGGTGGTCACCCTGGACTGAGTCGGGTGGGTCGGCCACGGCCGCTCACCCTGACGCGTGTCACATCCGCGCCCGCAGCACGTCGACCTCACAGCCTGGCGACGAGGGGTCGAAGCCGTGCTGGACGAGCCAGCGGATCGCCAGCAGGCTGCGCAACGACCACCACGCCCGGATCACATCGAGGTCGACGTCGGCGCCATAGCCGGCCACGACGTCGCCGAGGTGCTCCTCGTGCCCGAGCGTCAACGTGGCGAGGTCGAAGAGGCCATCGCCGCGGCACGCCTCGGACCAGTCGAGCACGCCGGTGACCTCGTCACCGTCGACGAACACGTGGGTGATCTGGAGGTCGCCGTGCGTGAATACCGGCTTCCACGGCCGGAGCGCGGCCTCGGCGACGTGGCGGTTGCGGGTGACCAGGTCGACGGGGAGAACGCCGTTCGTGACGAGCCACTCGCACTCGCCGTCGAGCCGCGCGGCCAGCTCCTCGAGGCTCCGACCGGGCCAGGGCGGCAGCGGCGCGTCGTGCAGCGTCCGTACGGCGGCACCCGCCGCGGCCCACGCTGTCGACGACGCGGCCGACGGCTCACCGAGGCGGCCGAGCGCCCTCCCGGGCAGGGCGGCGAGCGCGAGCACGTGTGGCTTGCGCCAGATGACCTCGGGTGTCGGGACCGGTGCGATGGCCATCGCCTGGACCTCGACGTCCGCGCGCTCCGGATCGGCGTCGATCTTCAGGAACATGTCGCCGACACGCAGGGTCGCGCGTTCGCGGTGGGCGACGACGACTTCGACCTCCTGCACAGCAGGCATTATCGCGACCCGACCACCTGCATTCCAGGGCTTTTGTCGGCGGCGAGTGGTGTGCCTGGCCAGGTGCCCTGGGCTGGCTCCGGACGGGCCAACCCCGGGCACCCGGGCGACGTGCGACTGGTCAGAAGGGTGGGGCGTCCTCGCCCATCAGCGCCAGCACGACGCCGCCCTTGCCGCTCTTGAGGCCCTGGACCACGACCTTGCCGGTGCTGCCGTCGGGAAGCTCCAGGGTGAAGGTCTTTCCGACCGCGTTCTTGGGGCCGTTGCCGGCGCTGTTGGCGGGCCGGAAATCGCCTGCCCACGGCGGAGTTCCGCCCCTACGGGCTGGCTCGGCGAAGAGGGCGGCGGTGCCGGGGGTCCTGGTGCCGTCCGAGGAAAGGAGCACTGAGGCGCTGCGAAAGGTAGCCATATGCGCCAAGGCTAACCCGGACCGTGCCCGTTTGCGGCACCACAGCAGCCCGTAACGGCGATTCGGTCGCCACTGGTTGCCGGCGAAGCCATACCTAGCGGCTCGAGCGCCTCGGTCACCTGGAGTCAAGTTGGCAGGCGGTCGCCGGTGAGCGCAAGCGCAAGTACTACCGCATCACCGACCGGGGTCTGGCCGAGCTGGCCGAGCAGCGCCGGCAGTGGGACACGGTCGTGGGCGCGCTCAAGGAGGTCTGGCATGACCGTGCGCCGCTGACGGCGCACCCGCTGGAGGGCCTCGCATGACGGCCCACGATCGGCCGGAGGAGCTGGAGGCGCAGTTCGCGCAGTGGCGGCAGTACGTGCTGCGCCGCCGGGAGTTGCAAGCGGTGGACGCCGACGAGTTGGAAGACCACCTTCGCGGCTCCGTCGACGAACTCGTCGCCGCCGGCCTGAGCCCGGATGAGGCGTTCCTGGTCGCGGTGAAACGGATGGGCAGCCTCGACGACCTCTCCCGCGAGTTCGCCCGGGAACATTCGGATCGGCTGTGGAAGCAGTTGGTGCTGACCGGCGACCATCGACGTGCCGGTGCTGCTGGAGGTCACCGGACGCGGGACGGAAGGCCGCCCGTTCGACCCGGGCCGGGAGACTACTTACCAACCAAGTGGTTGACACTTGGTCACGCAGATGCTGAACTATCAACCAACCGCTTGGTTGAGAATGGCTGAGAGATGACTGAACAGCTCGACCGCCGGCAGGCCCTGGTGCACGCGGCCTTCTCGGCGATCGCCGAGAGCGGCTTCGAAGGGTTCCGGCTACGACCAATCGCTGCCGCGGCAGGCATTGACCACTCCACCCTGCACCACTATTTCCGGACCAAGGCCGATCTGATCGCCGCAGTGCTCGAGCACGTGACCAGCCAATTCGAGGCGACAATGCACACCGATCTGGAACCCGCAGCCCGGCTGCGGCACCACCTCAGCGAGATCGCCAGAGCCGTCGCGGAACGACCCGAGTTGTTCGTCGTGCTCGATGAGCTCGATCTTCGCGCTCGACGTGACGGGTCCACCGGGGCGGACATCGAGCGCGACGAACAGGGCTGGCGTGACGCGCTGGCGGCGATCTTCACCGAAGGCATCGAGCATCAGGTCTGGTCGGTGAATCTCGACGTCGCTGCCAGCGTCGAGCTGGTGATCGCCACCGTCAAGGGCATCCGCCTGCGTCCGGAAAGGGCCGAGTCGGTTGTCAACCAACTGTGCGACCTCTTCTCACCAGAAAGGCTCAGCCATGATTGACGTACTGATCGTCGGCGGTGGCATCGGCGGCCTCGCGCTCGCCCAGGGTCTGCGCAAACACGGCATCAACGTCGCCGTGTACGAGCGTGACCGGCGCCGCGACGACCGACTGGACCGCTATCGGCTGGCGATCAACCCGGCGGGCAGCCGGTCGCTGCGTGCCTGCCTGCCCGACCGACACTGGCAGGCGTTCACGGACAGCGCGGGCCGCCCCGGCGGCGGTTTCGGCTTCCTGGGCACGGACCTGCGCACGCTGGTCCTCGTCGAGGACGCACTCATGTATCCCGACGATCCCGACCCCGCGGAACGGGCCTACCCGGTCGACCGTCAGACGCTGCGCGGCGTTCTCCTCGACGGACTCGACGACGCTGTCCACTACGGCAAGACGTTCGAACGCTACGAGCTCACCGCCGACGGTCGCCCCATCGCGCACTTCGCCGACGGAACGTCCGTCACCTGCGACGTCCTGGTCGGCGCCGACGGGATCAACTCCCGGGTACGCGCGCAGTACCTGCCGACCGCCACCCAGCGGGACACCGGTGCGGTGGGTGTGGGGCTCAAGTTGCCGCTGAACGACGACACCCGTGCCTGGTTACCCGCCCGGCTTGCGGAAGGTATGAACCTCGTCCTGACCGGTGCGCCGTACTTCCTGTTCACCTCAGTTTTCGAACGCCAGAAGCCGACGGGGGACGACTACCTGCTGTGCGCGTTCGTCGCCCGTAACGAACTGTTCCCCTCGCGTCCGGAGCGCCTCGACGGCGCACAGTTGAAGGCATACATCGCCGGGTTGATCACGAACTGGCACCCCACGCTCCGTCGACTGATCGACGAGTGTCCACCGGACGACGTGAGCGTGTTTCCGTTCCAGGCGTCCGACCGTCCTGCGCCCTGGACACCCTCCCGGGTCACCGTGCTCGGCGACGCCGTGCACGGCATGCCACCGGCCGGCGGCAACGGCGCCAACACCGCACTGCGCGACGCCGCCCTGCTCACCCGCCAGTTGTCGCTGGCCGGCACCGGTCGCCTGCCGCTGCTGGACGCGATCGGCGAGTACGAGACCGAGATGCGCGAGTACGGTTTCGAAGCCGTCGACCTGGCCCTGCGGACCCTTCAGCAGGGCATGGTGAGCAACCCGCTGAACGTGGGCTTGACTCGTGGTTGGTTCAGCCTCTGCGGCATCGTGTCACCGCTGCGCCGGATGACCTTCGGCCCGAGCTGGGCCAAGATCAGCGCTCCCCGCCGCTGGGAGCGGGCCGCCGCCATCTGACGAGCTGATCCGCTCGGCATCCGGGGCAGCGCCGTCGCGTTGGCCCACCGGCTGGCGGCCCGCGGTCGGTAAATTCCGCGCCGGCGCATCCACCGCGCCCCGTTTCAGCGAACCCCCGGGTAGGGATTGTCTATCCGGGGGTGGTGTCTGGTGCTGACCGATCCGATGCCGGCGGAGGCCGTGGAGATCGCGCACAAGCAGGTGTCGCTGGCTGCCGAGGACCTGGACGGCAACGCCGTCGCCACGCTGGTGCTGGAGTTGGCCCAGGCCTGGGGCGTGCCGGCGCTCTGGGAGCAGGTCTGTCGTCCGTTGCTGGCCCGGCTGCCGGGGCGTACCGCCGCCGAGGTCGCCGTCGAGCACGCCCTCTGCGAGGGCGTGCGGGTCGGGTTGGACGTGTACCGCCGGGAGCCGGGCCGGCCACTGCCCACCGCTGGGGTGCTGGTGGCCGGTGCCGAGCGGGAGGCGCACTGCCTGGGTCTGCTCGCGCTCGCGGCCGCGTTGCGCGAGCAGGGTCGCGGCTGTCTGAGTCTCGGCCCCGCGCTGCCCTGGCCGGCGCTGACCAGTGCGGTGTACCGGGCGCGACCGCGCGCCGTGGTGCTCTGGTCGCAGACGCCGGTCACCGGCCGCGCGTACCGCCTGGTGCGTTTTGCCCGGGACTTCCCGCACCTGCGGGTGTACGGCGCGGGGCCGGGTTGGATCGAACCACTCACCGCGCCGGCGCGGCGTCTCGACTCGCTGCCGAGCGCTGTCACCGCCTGCCTGGCCGTCGCTCCCCAGCGTGATACCCACCACATACGATACGGATCGGTGCCGTATCGTTAATGCGCGCCGTAGGCTGACCCGCGTTACGAGTCTGACCCGTATCGTATTGCGGCGCGGGACAAGCGTGGGGGGAAAACCAGGCATGGAGCTGCACAACAACACCGGCCATCCGAGGAGGTGGGCGATCCTGGGGGTGCTGGTGATCAGCCTCCTCGTGGTCGTCCTCGACAACACGATCCTGAACGTCGCCCTGCGCACCCTGGCCGACCCGGTGCACGGCCTCGGCGCCAGCCAGGGCGAGCTGGAGTGGTCCATCAACTCCTACACGCTCGTCTTCGCCGGGCTGCTGTTCACCTTCGGGGTGCTCGGCGACCGCGCCGGCCGCAAGCGCTTCCTGATGATCGGTCTGCTGCTGTTCGGCCTGGCGTCGCTGCTCTCCGCGTACGCCCAGAGCCCCGGACAGCTCATCGCGGCCCGCGCCCTGATGGGGGTCGGCGGCGCGGCCATCATGCCGGTGACGCTGTCGATCATCTCCAACGTCTTCGACCCGCGCGAGCGTGGTCGGGCCATCGGTGTCTGGGCCGGCGCGGTCGGTCTCGCCGTGGCGATCGGCCCGATCCTCGGCGGCGCGCTGCTGGAGCACTTCTGGTGGGGCTCGGTCTTCCTGATCAACGTGCCGGTGGTCGTCGCCGGCGTCGTTCTGGTGGCACTGCTGGTCCCCGAGTCGCGTGACCCGCGGCCCGGCCGGATCGACGTGCTCGGCGTGCTGCTCTCCGTGGTCGGCCTGGTCGCCCTCTCCTACGGCATCATCGACGGCGGCGAGCACGGCTTCGACCGCCCGCTGGCCTGGGGCTCGATCCTGGTCGGCCTCGCGGTGCTGGGCTGGTTCGTGCAGCACGAGCGGCGCAGCGACCACCCGTCGCTGGACGTCCGACTGTTCAGGGTGCCCCGGTTCGCCGCTCCGGTCGCCATCGTCGGCCTGGTGTTCTTCGCCGCGATGGGCTCGATGTTCTTCGGCTCGTTCTACCTGCAACTCGTGCGTGACTACAGCCCGCTGCAGACCGGTCTGCTCTTCCTGCCCTTCGCCGGCGCCCAGCTGATCTTCGCGCCGCGCAGCGCCGCGATGGTCCGCCGCTACGGCGGCAAGGCCGTCGCCACCGTCGGGCTGGCGCTGACCGTGGTGTCCCTCGGCGCCTTCGTCTTCATCGGCGCCTCCACCCCGATCTGGATCGTGCTGCTCGTCTTCCTCATCCAGGGCGCCGGAATGGCCAACATCATGCCGCCGGCCACCGAGTCGATCATGTCGGCGCTGCCCCGGGAGAAGGCCGGGGTGGGCTCCGCGGTCAGCAACACCATCCGCCAGGTGGCCGGCGCGCTCGGCGTGGCCGTCCTCGGCTCGGTGCTCTCCGCGGTCTACCGCAGCGACATCGGTGACGCGCTGACCGGCCTGCCCACGCAGGCCCAGGACGCGGCCAACGAGTCGATCTCCGGGGCGTACGCCGCGGCGGGCCAGCTCGGCCCGGCGGCGCCAGGGCTGATCTCGGCGGCCAACGACGCCTTCGTCACCGCCATGCACTGGGCGGCCGGGCTCTCCGCGGTCATCGCCGCCCTCGGGATCATCGTGGTGCTGCGCTGGATGCCAGGCAAGGAGGACACGAGCGTCGCTCCGGCGGCTCCGGTCGCCGAGCCTGAACTGGCCGGCACGGCATAGGTACGGGGACAATGGCGGACATGACGTCCACTGCTGATGCTCCGCGGTCGCCCGGGCGACCGCGGAGCATCCGCGCCGACGAGGCGATCATCGAGGCAACCCTCGACCTGCTCGCCGAGGGCAGCACCATCGAGGCGTTGTCGATCGAGGCGATCGCCACCCGCGCCGGGGTGGGCAAGGCCACCATCTACCGCCGCTGGGCCGGCAAGGACGCGTTGCTGCTGGACGCGCTGCGCCGCCTCAAGGGCGTCATGGCGCAGCCGGCGGGCCACTCCGTCCGCGACGACCTGGTGTTGCTGGTGGGCGCGATCGGCAAGAACGTCGACCCACGGGCGGCCAAGATCATGCCCTGCCTGGCGCCCGCCGTGAGCCGCAGCGCCGACCAGTTCCAGCTCTACCAGAACATCATCTCGCCCCGCCGGCAGCTGATGCGCGAGGTGCTGCGGCGCGGCATCGACGAGGGGGTGCTCCGCGCCGACATCGACGTCGAGGTGACGATGGCGCTGCTCACCGGGCCGATGCTGATTCAGCGGGTGCTGCAGTGGAATCCGGACCTGGACGAGCAGACCCTGCCCGAACGGGTCGTCGACGCCGTGCTGGACGGCATCCAGGCCCGCTGACCCGCCCCGCTCAGGCGGCCGGCGCACGCAACCGGTGCAGACGCAGCGCGAGCTGCACCTCCAGCGCCCGCTCGGGCCGCTGCCAGTCGACGCCGAGCAACTGTCCGACCCGCTCCAACCGCTGGGTCACCGTGTTGACGTGCACGTGCAGTTGCTCGGCGGCCCGGGCCAGGCTGCCACCCACCCCGAAGTACGCCTCCAGCGTCTTCACCAGAGCCGTGCCCCGTCGGGCGTCGTAGTCGAGCACCGGCCCGACGGTGGCGCTCAGGAACTCGCTGACGTCCTTCTCACCCCGGTCACCGACCGTCCCCAGCAACAACCCGACGAAGCCCAGCTCCACAGTGCTCGCGCCCTGCCCGGCACGGCCCAGCGCGCCCAACGCCGTCAGGCAGCGATCGGCCTCCTGGAACGTCCCGGCCAACGCCGCCGGCGTGTTCGACGGGCCACTCGCCCCGGCGGTCACCGGTCGACCGGTCACCCGGGACAGGTCCCGGGCCACCGCGCGGGCACTGCCGCCCGCGTCCAACCCCGGCAGCATCAGCACCACCCGGCCGTCGCGCGCCGCGGCCAGCCCGCCACGAGCCGAGGCGTACGTGGTGGCCCAGGAGAGCACCCGCAACCGCGCCGAGCCGGTCGCGGCGATCGCGTCGTCGCCCACCGCCACCAGCACGTGCGGCGCGTCCAGATCCACACCGAGCCGACGGGCCCGGCTGCGCAGCGCGTCGGTGTCGCGCAACGGGCGGGCGATCAGGTCGTCCAGCAGCTCGCCACGCACCCGCCCCTCCGCCTCCGCGACCGTCCTGCGGAACAGCAGCAGCAGCGCGGTCACCAACGCCGCCCGCTCCAGGATGCGCTGGTCGGCGTCGACCAACTCGTCGTCCGGGCGCAGCACCAGGGCGCCCAGGTTCTCCGCGCCGGCCACCACTGCCGCGTACCAGAGCGGACCCCGGCGTACGCTGCGCCCCTCGGTCCGGGACGCGGCCACCGCCTCGACGATGTCCGCGCGGTCCGGCTCCTCGATCTCACCCACCCGGGCCAGCAGGCGACCCTCGGCGTCCAGCGCCAGCAGCGCCCCGCCCAGCACCTCGGTCACCGCGGCCGCCACGTCCTCCACACCGCCGCCGCGCAGCACCAGCGCGGTCATCCGGTCGTGTGCCGCCGCGGCCCGCTCCACCGAGCTGCTGTGCGCCCGGATGGTGGTGTTCGCCGCGGACAACTCCGCCAACGCCGAACGGGTCTCGGTCAGCAGCCGGGCGGTGTCGATCGCCACTGCGGCGTGCGCGGCCAGCGACACCAGCAGCGCCACCTCCTCCCGGACGAACGGCCGGGCCGAACGGTTCGCCGCGTAGAGCACCCCGATCGAGGTCGAGCCGAGCCGCAGCGGCACCCCGAGGATCGCCACCAGGCCCTCCTCGCCCACCCCGGCGTCGATCTCGCCGGTGTGGTGGAAACGCGCGTCCTCGCCGTAGTTCGCGGTGACGTACGGCGCGCCGGACTGGGCCACCAGGCCACCGAGGCCGGCGCCCATCGGCAGGCGCAGCCGCTGGAAACGGGCCGACACCGACCCGTCGGTCACCCGCATGTAGGTGTCGCCGCGTTCGTCGTCGTTGAGCGTCATGTACGCCACGTCCGCGCCGAGCAGGTGGCGGGCCCGGTGCACGATCGCCCGCAACACGTCGTCCAGGTCGCGCAGCCCGGCCAGGTCGCTGACCGTGTCGTACAGGCCGGACAGCTCGCTCTCCCGGCGGCGCCGGCGCTCCAGCAGCGCGCGGACCCGCAACGCCACCGACTTGGCCTGCTCCAGCTCGGCCAGCCGGTCCGGCGGCAGCCCGGCGGCCCGCGCGGCCACCAACGGTCCCTCGAACTCGACCGCCGCGGCCTCTCGGGCGAGCAGCTCCAGGAACTCCACCGGCGATGACATGGTCGACATTGTGCTCAGCCCCACTAGTTGGCCGTCCAGCCCCCGTCGAGGGCGATCGACGCGCCGGTGATGAACGCCGCCGGCGGCGAGCAGAGGTACGCCAACAACTCGGCGACCTCCTCCGGCTCGATCAACCGCTTGATCGCGGCCCGGGCCAACATGATCTTCTCGACCACCTCGGCCTCGTCGATGCCGTGACTGGCCGCCTGGTCCGCGATCTGGCTCTCCACCAGGGCGGTCCGCACGTACGCCGGGTTGATGCAGTTGGCGGTCACCCCGTGCGCGGCGCCCTCCAACGCGACCACCTTCGACAGCCCCTCCAGAGCGTGCTTGGCCGAGACGTAGGCCGCCTTGTACGGCGAGGCGCGCAACCCGTGCACCGAGGAGATGTTGACGATCCGCCCCCAGCCCCGGGCGTACATGTGCGGCAGCGCCCGGCGGATCAGCAGGAACGGCGCCTCCACCATCACCCGCTGGATGTACTCGAAGCGCTCGACGGGGAAGTCCTGCAACGGCGCGACGTGCTGGAGCCCCGCGTTGTTCACCACGATGTCCACGTCCACGTCGAGTGAGTCCACCGCCGCGGCGTCGGACAGGTCGACGCCCTCGGCCCGACCACCCGCCTCGGCGGCCACCGCCTTGGCGGCCTCAAGGTTGCGGTCCACCACGAGCACCTTGGCACCGGCCGCGCCCAGCCGCAGGGCACACGCCCGCCCGATGCCACCGCCGCCTCCGGTGACCAGGGCGGTCCGACCGGAGAGGTCGACCTGCACGACGTGGGGGACCACCACGGGTTCTGCCGTCATGGCGCAAGAAGTTACGAGCTGTGTGCTCCCCGGCACATGGGCCAGCGACACATACTCCGTACCCAAGCTGTGTGGCCCACCCCGCCCCACCCCGCCGCCCCTCGCGCCCGTGTCGCCCCTCGCGCCGTGCCCGTGTCGCCCCTCGCGCCGCGCCCGTGCCGCGGCCGCGCTCCGCGCCGCAAGATCGCGCAACATCCTGGATGTAGTGGCTTCCCGGCGTTTCGTGACCACTACATCCAGGATCGAGCGTGACCTTGACGGCGGTGGACGCGCGCCGAATCCCGCTCCTGGTTGCTCGGCACGGCTTTGTCGTCAAGATCCGCGCAAAATCAGGGGTGTTGCTGTCTCTCACGCGTCGGAGACAGCAACATCCGGGAAGTTGCGCGGATCTAGGCCCCGGGCTCCGGGCCCCGGGCCCCGGGGCGTGGGGCCGGGGCGTGGGGCCGGGGCGTGGGGGTGTGGGGCCCGGGGCGTGTGGGTGTGGGGGTGTGGGGGTGTGGGGCGTGGGGCCGGGGGCGTGGGAGGGCGTGTCCCGTGGGGCTGGTGGGAAGGGCGCCGGTTAGGGTGTCGAACACACGTACTGCTGACGGTCGGGGAGGGGGCGGCGTGCGCGTGCTCGGTGTCGACCCGGGCTTGACCCGGTGTGGGGTGGGCGTGGTCGAGGGTGTGCCCGGCCGGCCCTGCACGCTGGTCGCCTACTACGTGGTCTACACCGACCCGGCCGACGACCTGGCCCTGCGCCTGTTGCACCTGGACCGGTCGCTGGGCAAGCTGGTCGCCGAGCATCAACCGGAGAGCGTCGCCGTCGAGCGGGTGTTCAGTCAGCACAACGTTCGCACCGTGATGGGCACCGCGCAGGCCAGTGGAATCGCCGTGCTGGCCGGGGCGCGGGCCGGGCTGCCGGTGCAGACGTACACCCCGAGTGAGGTGAAGGCGGCGGTGACCGGGTCCGGTCAGGCCGACAAGGCGCAGATGACCGCGATGGTGACCCGGCTGTTGCGGCTGGCCGAGCCGCCGAAGCCGGCGGACGCCGCCGACGCGTTGGCCCTGGCCATCTGTCACGTGTGGCGCGGCGGGACCCGTTCCAAGCTGGCCGCCGCGGCCGACCGGGCACGACGAGGAGGAGCACGATGATCGCCAGCGTGCGCGGCACGGTGACCGCGACGGGGCCGGACCAGGCCGTGATCGAGGTCGGCGGGGTGGGGCTCGCGGTGCACTGCGCCCCGGGGACCCTGGCGGAGTTGCGGGTCGGCCAGGTCGCCCGGCTCGCCACCAGCCTGATCGTGCGGGAAGATTCGCTGACCCTCTACGGCTTCGCCGACGACGACGCCAAGTCTCTGTTCGAGCTGCTCCAGACCGCCAGTGGGGTCGGCCCGCGACTGGCCCAGGCGGTGCTGGCGGTGCACACCCCCGACGCGGTACGCAAGGCGATCGCCAACGCCGACACGGCCGCCCTGACCCGCGTACCCGGGATCGGGAAGAAGGGTGCGGAACGCCTGGTGCTGGAGCTGCGCGACCGGATCGGCCCGGTGCCGATCGGCGCCGACGGCGTGGCCGGGGTGACCCGCGGCAGTTGGCCCGAGCAGGTCCGGCAGGCGCTGGTGGGGCTGGGCTGGACGGCCGGTCAGGCCGATCAGGCGGTGGCCGCGGTGGCCGAGTCGATCGAGGGCGAGACCCCGCCGGTGCCGGTGCTGCTCAAGCAGGCCATCCGACTACTCGGTCGCACCCGATGACCGCCCGGGCCGTGCGATGAGCGCGATGAGTGAGCCGGGTGTGCGGGCCTCGCAGTCGCGAACGAAGGTGGGGCGATGAGCGAGACCGAGGGGCTCGTGTCGGCGTACGTCAGCGACGCCGACCGGGACGCGGAGGCGACGGTCCGGCCGAGGCGGCTGGCCGAGTTCATCGCCCAGGACCGGGTGCGCGACCAGCTCGACCTGTTGTTGCAGGGCGCCATGCGGCGGGGGTCGCCACCGGATCACATTCTGCTCTCCGGCCCGCCCGGGTTGGGTAAGACGAGTCTGGCCAACATCGTCGCCGCCGAGTTGGGCGCGGGCATCCGGGTGACGAGCGGTCCGGCGATCGAGCGTTCCGGTGATCTGGCGGCGATCCTGACCAGTCTCGCCGAGGGCGACGTGCTCTTCATCGACGAGATCCATCGGATCGCGCGGCCGGCCGAGGAGTTGCTGTACAGCGCGATGGAGGACTTCCGGGTCGACGTGGTGGTGGGCAAGGGTCCGGGGGCGACGGCGATTCCGCTGGACGTCGAGCCGTTCACCCTGGTCGGCGCGACGACCCGCTCGGGGTTGTTGACCGGGCCGATGCGGGACCGGTTCGGTTTCGTCGCGCACCTCGACTTCTACGCCCCGGCGGATCTGGAGACGCTGCTGCACCGTTCGGCGCGGATCCTGGGTGTGCCGATCACGCCCGAGGGCGCGACCGAGATCGCCGGTCGGTCCCGGGGCACTCCGCGGATCGCCAACCGGTTGCTGCGCCGGGTCCGCGACTACGCCGAGGTCCGGGCGGACGGGGTGGTCGATCTCGACACGGCCCGTGCGGCCCTGATCGTGTACGACGTGGACGCGCTCGGCCTGGACCGGCTGGACCGGGCGGTGTTGACCGCGTTGGTCGACTCGTTCCGGGGCGGTCCGGTCGGGTTGTCCACTCTCGCTGTGGCGGTGGGGGAGCAGCCGGACACGGTGGAGGAGGTCTGCGAGCCGTTCCTGGTGCGAGCGGGTCTGTTGGCCCGTACGCCCCGGGGGCGGGTGGCGACCGAGGGCGCCTGGCGGCATCTGGGGCGCACACCGCCGAATGGTACATTTGGTATGGATGGTCCACCTGTGCCCGACTTGTTCTCCTTGGATGCCGATCAGCCGTGATGTGAACGTGATCTGTGCCGCATTCGGCGTTCCCAGGTGCAGGGTTTAGACTTCGCCGCGGTCTGTACAGGACGTGAGAATCCGCCTCCGCTCCGGCACCCTCGTGCCGGGCAGGTGGCCAATGGGAAGGTCAGTAACCGTGCATTACGCAGCAGCGGGTGGCGGGGCCGGCGGTATCACGCCGATCCTGATGATCGCCCTGCTCTTCGGTGTCATGTACTTCATGATGATCCGGCCCCAGCAGAAGCGCCGCAAAGAGGCGGAGTCGATGCAGTCCAACCTCGGGCCCGGCGACGAGGTCGTGACGATCGGTGGGCTCTACGGCACGGTCACCGGCATCGAGGACGACACCGTCCTGATCGAGGTCGCCCCGGGCGTGCAGACCCGCTACGCCCGCCCGGCCATCGCGCGGGTGGTCACTCGCGCGGAGCTGCCGAGCGAGCCGGTCACCGAGGACGCGGACACCGCCAAGGACTGACCCCTCCCCCCGGGAGCGGCGAGTCCGGCGTACGGCCGGTCGGCCGGCCTCCGGGTCGTCGCGCCCCGACGGGGCAGCGGACGAGACGTGAAAACTGGATAGTTGGGTCGACGCCGGGCGTCGGCACGTTCCCGTGACCGTCGGCGTTCCGCGCCGGGGTGTCCGGGCCTCGTGTCGGCATCTCGTCGGCTCAAGGCAGACCCGTCGGGCGGGACCCCCGGCCCGACACCGCCGCCGCTGCGACAGCGGCGCGACCGTACAGGGAGACAGGACAGCCGTGGCACCACCTCAGGGACAGATGCGCCCCGGGCGGCAGCTCGCCGTGCTCGGGTTCATCTTCGTGGTCCTCTATCTTTTGGTGTTCTTCGCCGGCGCCAGCGGCAGCTTGAAGGACCGGCTCGAGCCCAAGCTCGGTCTGGACCTCATCGGCGGCACGCGGGTGACACTGGAGGCGACCAACAGCGTCGACGGCAAGCCCCCGACGGCGGAGAACCTCGAGGAGGCCCGCGAGATCATCGAGAGCCGGGTCAACGCGTTCGGCGTGGCCGAGGCCGAGGTGGTCACCGAGGGCAACCGCAACATCGTCATCTCCCTGCCCGGTGAGAACCGGGACCTAACCGACGTGGGCAGCGCGGCCGAGCTGCGCTTCCGCAAGGTGCTCAAGGCCGCCTCCGGCAGTGGTGTGGCCGAGGCGCCGCCCGCCGCCACGCCGGCCCCGTCCGCTAGCGCCGCCCCGACCGGCAGCGCGACCCCGTCCGGCGCCGCGACGCCGACCCCGACGGGCAGCGCCGCGCCGAAGGTGACCTCGTCGCCCAGCGGCGGTCAGGGTGGAATGGCCCCGGCGTCGCCCAGCGCCACGCCGTCCGCGTCCGCGACGGCCTCGCCGAGCGCCGCCGCGCCCAGCGCCAGCGCCGAGCCGGTGCCGGCCAGCATCGAGCAGCAGCGCAAGGCCGTCGAGCAGAAGGTCGGCGCCGCCGCGTGGCAGGCCGCCAACGGGCTGCAGGCCCCGGCCGACCTGACCGCCGACCCGTCGCTGGCCGAGAAGTTCAAGCCGTTCGGCACGCTGTCTCCGCAGGAGGTCGCGGTGCTGCCGGCGCAGATGCAGTTCAACGTGCCGACGATCAGCTGCAAGCAGCTCGACGAGCGCCCCCCGGCGTCGATCTCCGACGCCAAGCAGCAGGTGGTCTCCTGCGAGGACGGCGCGTCGAAGTACCTGCTCGACCAGGCGAAGGTGCTGGGCACCGACGTGTCCGACGCCGACGCGGTGCTCGACCAGACCAACGCCTGGGTGGTCAGCCTGGACTTCACCGGCGACGGTCAGGGCAAGTGGACCTCGCTGACCCGTGAGGCGTTCAACAACGAGGGCCAGGCCTGCGACGCGACCGGGCTGGGCCAGGACGGCAAGTGCCGGGTGGCCGTCGTCCTGGACAACAAGATCGTCTCCTCGCCGGAGATCCAGGGCGTGCTGACCGGCAACTCCCAGATCACCGGCACCTTCACCCAGAAGGACGCCAGCACCCTCGCGGGCCAGCTCCGCTACGGCGCGCTGCCGGTGACCTTCGAGCAGCAGGAGGCGCAGAACGTCACCGCCACGCTGGGTGCCAGCCACCTGCGCGCCGGTCTGCTCGCGGCCGGCATCGGCATGCTGCTGGTCATCATCTACGCGTTCTTCTACTACCGGCTGCTCGGCTCGGTGATCTTCCTCAGCCTCATCCTCTCCGCGCTGCTGGTGTTCGGCGCGCTCGTGGTGCTCGGCCGGCAGATCGGCTTCACGCTCACCCTCGCCGGCATCGCCGGAATGATCGTCTCGCTCGGTGTGGCGGCGGACTCGTTCGTCATCTACTTCGAACGACTGAAAGACGAGATCCGGGAGGGGCGCAGCCCGCGTAGCGCGGTGCCCCGCGCCTGGATCCGGGCCCGTCGGACGATCATTTCGGCCAACGCGATCACCCTGCTCTCCGCTGTGGTGCTCTACGTGGTCTCGGTCGGCACGGTCAAGGGGTTCGCGTTCGCGCTCGGCCTGGCCACCGTGCTGGACCTGGTGGTGGTCTTCCTCTTCCGGCACCCGATCATGACGATGTTCGCCCGGACCCGGGCGTTCCTGTCCCCGCGGGTCAGCGGTCTGGGCCGGGCACTTCCGGCCCGCAACCAGCCGACTCAGCCCCGCAACCCGCGCGCCAAGGAGGCCTGAGATGGCTGAAAACGGTCTGGCGAGCCGCCTCTACAACGGCGAGGCCGGTCTCAACATCGTCGGCAGGCGCAAGCTCTGGTTCGGCGTCGCCGGGGTCCTGGTCCTGATCGCGATCCTCAGCTTCTCGATCCGTGGGTTCAGCCTGGGCATCGAGTTCGCCGGCGGCAACTCGTTCCAGGTGCCGGCCAGCGTCGGCACCCTGGACGACGCCGAGCGGGAGGTCAACTCGGCCCTCGCCGCCGAGAACACCGGCGTCACGGTGGCCACCACGCAGAAGGTCGGCGGCACGGGCGGCGACTCCTACGAGCTGCGCACGCCGCAGCTCAGCGTCGAGCAGGCCAACGCGGTCAAGGCCCAGATCGCCGAGGACCTCGGCATCAGCCCCGGCCAGATCAGCAGCAACCAGGTCAGTGAGGCCTGGGGCAGCCAGGTGACCGAGCGGGCCGTGCTCGGTCTGGTCATTTTCATCGCGCTGGTGATGGTCTACCTCATCCTGCGCTTCGAGTGGCGGATGGCCGTGGCCGCGGTCGCCTCGCTGATCACGAACCTGATCCTCACCGCCGGCATCTACTCGCTTGTCGGCTTCGAGGTCACCCCGTCCACGATCATCGGCTTCCTCACCATCCTGGGCTTCGCGCTCTACGACGTGGTGGTGGTCTTCGACAAGGTCCAGGAAAACACCCGGGGCATCACCGCCAACAACAACCAGACGTACGGCGAGGCGTCCAACCTGGCGGTCAACCAGAGCCTGATGCGGTCGTTGAACACCTCGGTGGTCGCCCTGCTGCCGGTCGGCGGTCTGCTCTTCATCGGTGCCGGCCTGCTCGGCGCCGGCACGCTGAAGGACCTCGGTCTGGTGCTGTTCGTCGGTATGGCTGTGGCGTTCCTGACCTCCATCCTGGTGGCCACCCCGCTGTTGGCGCTGCTGAAGAACTACGACCCGCGGATCCAGGCGCACAACAAGCGCGTCCTGACCCGGCGGGGCGCGGTCTCCCGCGGCGAGGTCACCGGTAGGGGTGCCGCCGCGAGCCCGGCGACCCAGGCCGACGCGACCGACGAGCCGGTCGACCAGGACGCCGCCGCGCTGGCCGGTTCCGCCCCCAAGGTGGGCGCTCGCCCGGCGGGCAAGCGGGCCACCGGCGCCCGGGGCGGTCGCCCGGGTGGTGGCGGCAACCGGCCGGGTGGCGCCAAGCGGCGCTGACCCGACAGGAAACATCCGAACGGCGTCCGGCATGCTGTTGCCGGACGCCGTTCGTCGTCGAAGGAGAGCGAAACAGCCGTGACGGAGACCCACAGCACCGCAGCGCGCGGGGACAGTGGCCCCGAGGCCGCCCGACTGGTCGCCAGTCGGGTGCTTGACGTGCCCGACTTTCCCAAGCCCGGCGTCCTGTTCAAGGATTTGATGCCACTGTTCGCCGACGGCAAGGTCTTCCGTGAGGTGATCGACGAGGTCATCGCGTACCACGGGCGGGACGCCTTCGACGTGGTGGTAGGCATCGAGGCGCGCGGCTTCGTCGTCGCGGCGGCCATCGCGTACGCGACAGGGGTGGGCGTGGTGCCGGTGCGCAAGGCCGGCAAGCTGCCCCGCCCGGCGCACTCGGTCTCCTACGCGCTGGAGTACGGCGAGGCGACCCTCGAAGTGCACGAGGACGCCTTCACCGCCGGGCACCGGGTGCTTGTGGTCGACGACGTGCTCGCCACCGGTGGCACCGCCGAGGCGACGTTGGACCTGGTCGAGCGGGCCGGCGGGACCGTGACCGGCTTCACCGTGCTGCTGGAGCTCGGTTTCCTGGGTGGGCGTGAGCGACTGGCGCCGCGCCCCGTGCACGCCCTGTTGACCGTTTGAGGCGGTCGAGACTCGGTTGACCGTTTGATCCCGGACCCGTCGGACGGACCCGGCGCCGACCGTCCGGCGGAGCGGCAGGGGACCGTCCGTGCGGGTAGCATTGCCCTTTGCTGACGCCGGCGGTATCCCGTCCGGCGGGCGAGACCAGGTCGGCCGATGTTCGGCCGGCGTGTTTCCGGCGAGCGGTGAGGAGGCCGGTGTCCCACGATGTCGTCCCTCCGGCGGAGGGCACGGTGCACCCGACAGGCGACGCTGACGGCACGGTGACCGACCGGACAGGCGACGCGCCGGCCCGGGTGACGGGCACCGGCAACGGCTCCGGCAGGGCTTCCGGCGAGAGCGCGGTGCGTCCGACCAGCGGCCCGCCGAGCGCCGAGGCGTCGCCCGGCGCCGATGGCGTCGTGGTGCCGTTCCCGACCGACGCCGGCATCGACCCGTCACCAAGCGGTGGCTTCGGGCTGTCCAACGCGCCCACCGGGCGGCGGGTCCGGGCCCGGCTGGCCCGGTTCAATGCGCCCTGGCAGACCTCTCAGGTCAGCGAGGTGCTGGAGCCGCTCATCGCGAGCCACCGGGACAACCACCCCAAGGCGGATGCCCGGCTGCTCCAGCGCGCCTTCGACACGGCCGCCCGGTGGCACTCCGGGCAGTACCGCAAGTCCGGCGACCCCTACATCACCCACCCGCTCGCGGTGGCGACGATCCTCGGCAACCTGGGGATGGACACCACCACGCTTGTCGCCGCGCTGCTGCACGACACCATCGAGGACACCGAGTACACCCTCGACCAGATGCGTGCCGACTTCGGTGGTGAGGTCGCCCTGCTGGTCGACGGTGTCACCAAGCTCGACAAGGTCAAGCTGGGCGACGCGGCCAAGGCCGAGACGATCCGCAAGATGGTCGTGGCCATGGCCAAGGACCCGCGGGTGTTGGTGATCAAGCTGGCCGACCGGCTGCACAACATGCGTACCCTGACCTTCCTGCCCCGCCCCAAGCAGGAGCAGAAGGCCAAGGAGACGCTGGAGATCCTGGCGCCCCTCGCGCACCGGCTCGGTATGAACACGATCAAGTGGGAGCTGGAGGATCTGTCCTTCGGCACGCTGTTCCCGAAGCGCTACGAGGAGATCAACCGGCTGATCGGGGAGCACCAGCCGCAGCGCGAGTCGCTGTTGCGGCAGGTCACTCAGAAGGTCGGCACCGACCTGAAGGCCGCCAAGATCAAGGCGGAGACCACCGGGCGGCCGAAGCACCTCTACTCGATCTACCAGAAGATGATCGTGCGAGGTCGCGACTTCAACGACATCTACGACCTGGTCGGCGTGCGCATCCTGGTCGACACGGTCCGCGACTGCTACGCGGCGCTGGGCGTCATCCACGCCAACTGGCAGCCGGTGCCGGGCCGGTTCAAGGACTACATCGCGATGCCCAAGTTCAACATGTACCAGTCGTTGCACACGACTGTCATCGGGCCCACCGGCAAACCGGTGGAGATGCAGATCCGCACGTACGCGATGCACCGCACCGCCGAGTTCGGCATCGCCGCGCACTGGAAGTACAAGGAGCACAAGGGCACCCAGATCGTCGGTCCGCCCGCGCACATCGACGAGATGACCTGGCTGCGGCAGCTGCTCGACTGGCAGCGTGAGGCGGCCGACCCGAGCGAGTTCCTCGACGCGCTGCGCTTCGACCTGTCCAGCCAGGAGGTGTACGTCTTCACCCCGAAGGGTGACGTCATCCCGCTGCCGACCGGGTCGACGCCTGTGGACTTCTCGTACGCGGTGCACACCGAGGTGGGGCACAAGTGCATCGGGGCGCGGGTCAACGGCAAGTTGGTGCCCCTGGAGTCGACGCTGTCCAACGGCGACGTGATCGAGATCTTCACGTCGAAGTCCGAGACGGCCGGCCCGACACAGGACTGGCTGGGCTTCGTCAAGAGCCCGCGCGCCCGCACCAAGATCCGGCAGTACTTCAACAAGGAACGGCGCGAGGAGGCGATCGAGGCCGGCAAGGACGCGATCGTCAAGGCGATGCGCAAGCAGGGCATGCCGTTGCAGCGGATGCTCACCTCCGACGCGCTCATGTCGATCGCCCGCGACCTGCACCTGGCCGACGTGGCCTCGCTCTACGCCGCGGTCGGCGACAGCCAGGTCTCCGCGCAGTCGGTGGTGCAGAAGCTGATGGCCGCGTACGGCGGCGAGGAGGGCGCGGCGGAGGACATCGCCGAGACCGCCGTCGCCACCCGGCCGCCGCGCAGCCGGCAGAGCAGCGCCGATCCGGGCGTGGTGGTCCGCGGCGTCAGTGACGTCTGGATCAAGCTGGCCCGCTGCTGCACCCCCGTCCCACCGGACTCGGTGTTCGGCTTCGTCACCCGCTCCGGCGGGGTGAGCGTGCACCGCGACGACTGCGCCAACGCCGAGGACCTGCGCGCGCAGAGCGAGCGGGTCGTCGAGGTGAGTTGGAAGCTCACCTCCGCCTCGACGTTCCTGGTCGCCATCCAGGTCGAGGCTCTGGACCGGCACAAGCTGCTGGCCGACGTCACCCGGGTGCTCTCCGAGGAGCGGGTCAACATCCTCTCCGCCACCGTCACCACCACCCGCGACCGGGTGGCGGTGAGCCGGTTCAGCTTCGAGATGGCCGACCCGAAGCACCTGGGCCACCTGTTGGCCACGGTGCGCAAGGTCGACGGCGTCTTCGACGCCTACCGGGTCACCTCCGGGGCCTGACGCCCACCGGATCAGTCGCCAAGCTCGACGCGTACCCCGGAAACGACAGCGCCCGCCGGCTCAGCCGGCGGGCGCTTCGTGGTGCGCGTGGGGTCAGCCCTGCGGGTTGCTCATCGTGAGGTCCTTGATGATGACCTCCTTCTTCGGGTGGCCGCCGCCGGCCTGCTGGGCGAACGCGCCGTCGTCGCCGGCCTTGGCCACGTCCTTGACGAGGTCCAGACCGCCGGTGATGGTGCCGAGCACCGTGTACGCCGGGTCCAGCGGCGAGTCGCCGTAGACGATGAAGAACTGGCTGCCGGTGCTGCCCGGCTGGCCGGAGTTGGCCATCGCGATGACGCCCTCCGGGTACGGCGGACGCTTGTCGGTGGGCAGGTTCTCCTCGGGCAGGCGGTAGCTCGGGCCGCCCTGGCCGTCGGTCGGGCGCCAGCCGTTGCCGGTGGCGCTGGGGTCACCGCACTGCAACACCTTGATGCCCTCGGTCACGAGGCGGTGGCACTTGGTGTTGTCGAAGAAGTTCTTCTCAGCGAGGTGGGTGAAGCTGCCCGCCGTGCACGGCACCAGCGACCTGTCGACCTTGGCGGTGATGGGGCCGAGGTTCGTGTCGATCGTCATGGTCTGCACGCCGGTGCCGGACTGCTGGTTGCTCGGCACCCCGACGTCCTTGATCTGCGGGGGCCGCTGGTCGGTCGGCAGCGCGTTGTACACGCACTCGGACGCGCCGGCCTTCGCGGTGGTGGTGCCGGGCTTGTCGTCGTCGCCGCCGAGGCTCACCGCCAGCCAGACGGTGCCGGCGACCACGAGCACCAGCGCGGCACCCGCGCTGACGATCGCCGTCGTCTGCCGGCGCTTGCGGGCCTTGGCCGCGCGCTCGGCCATCTCCTTCTCGAGCCGGGCGCGTGCCGCCGCGCGCTGCCGCTCTCTGGTGGACGTCACGCCTGGATCCTCCTGGCTGTCTGTTGCTGAGTGCCGCTTGGGTGGGTGGTGGCGACCGGTCAGCCGGCGCTCGGGCTGCTGGCCGGGGTGCCGGAGGCCGACGGCGCCGGTGCCGCGCCGGTGACCGGCTCACCGACCGTGAGGCTCTGGATCGTCACATCGGTGCTGGGCTTGATCTTCGCCCCGGTCCCATTGTCCACGGTCGGGAGGGCGCCGATCTTCTCCACCACGTCCAGCCCGCCGGTCACCCGGCCGATGACCGGGTACTTCGGCTCGGCGGTGGTGAAGTCCTTGAAGAAGATCAGGAACTGGCTGCCGTTGCTGCCCGGCGGGTTGGAGACCATCGTCACCGTGCCCTTCGGGTACGTCGGCGGTTGGCCGGGGGCCGGGCTGGCCGACGGTGACGCCGACGGCACGGTCGGCAGTTCCTCGTCGTAGAACGAGTAGGTCGGCCCACCGAGACCCGTGCCGCTGGGGTCGCCGCAGCGCAGCGCGCCCTCGGCGGTGATCTCGTGGCACTTGGTGTTGTCGTAGAACGACCGGCTCGCCAGGTGGGCGATGCTCGCCGCCGCGCACGGGGAGTTGGTCAGGTTCAGTTCCGCGGTGATCGGCGCGCCCTGGTTGGTGGTCACGGTCATCGCCCGGGTGCCGTCGGTGGGCAGATCCTTGGTGGCCGGCGTGCCGACGTCCTTGAGGTTGGTGTTGGCCGTCGCGTCCTGCGGCGTCCAGAGGCAGGTGTCCCCCGCGGCCGTGTTCTGCTTCGGGTCGGAGTCGAACGCCCCGAGCGCCCACGCCGAACCGGCCACGACCAACACGAGGATCAGAGCGGCGCCAACTCCGGCCTGGATCTGCCGTCGCCGCCGCGTGGCGGCGGCCCGGCGAGCCAACTGCCGGTCGAGCTTGGCCCGCGCCAGTTTGCGCTGCCGGTCCCTGCTGGAAGCCACAGGTGCTCCCCTTTCCTCTACCTGGTCGTCGCCGGCGGCCGGTCGCCCCGGCCCGTCCGGGCGTCACGTGTGCCGCGCCTCACGCCCGCCAGAGTGTACGGCTAGTGACTGGGAATGTCGTGTACGAGGTCCACCCCGTCCCGAGCAGCGCTTATCGGAGGTTGTCACTGTGCCCTGCGGGGCGCGCGGGACGGACGCGGCAAACTCGCTCGGCACGCCCGATAGGCTGCGGTGCAGGACGACAGCTGCTCGACGGAAAGGACAGCGCCCGTGCTCGTGGCCGGCTTTCCCGCGGACGCCTTCGGCACCAACTGCTACGTGGTTGCCACCGCGCCGGGGGAGCAGTGCGTGGTGGTCGACCCCGGCATCGGGGTGCTCGACCAGCTCGACGCGCTGCTCGCCGAACACCGCCTGCATCCGGCCGCCGTGCTGCTCACCCACGGCCACGTCGACCACGCCTTCTCGGTCGCGCCGGTCTGCGGCGCGCGCGGCATCACCGCCTACGTGCACCCCGGCGACCGGGAGATGCTGGCCGACCCGTCCAAGGGCCTCTCGGCCGACCTGAAGTCGCTCTTCGGCGGCCGGCTGAGCTACACCGAGCCGGAGGACGTGGCGGAGCTGACCGACGGCGCCACCCTCACGCTCGCGGGTCTGGAGATCGCCGTCGACCATGCGCCGGGCCATACCAGCGGGTCGGTGCTGTTCCGGCTGCCGGGCGCCGGGTCGACCTGGGAGGCTGACGAGCTGTGCCTCTCCGGCGACGTGCTCTTCGCCGGGTCGATCGGCCGCACCGACCTGCCGGGCGGCAGCATGCCGGCCATGCTCACCAGCCTGCGCGACAAGATCCTTCCGCTGGCCGACGACACCGTCGTGCTGCCCGGCCACGGCCCCGCCACCACCATCGGCCGTGAGCGCGCCAGCAACCCGTACCTCATCGAGGTGGCTGGCACGTCGCCGGCCGCTCCCACCCGGGGCCTCTAGATCTTCGTCCGCGCCACGCGCGGACCCACGACACCACCGCGCCGCGGGCGCGGAACCGCAAGGAGTACGCCAATGAGCAAGCCCACGCCCATCTCCGGCTTCCCGGAGTGGACGCCCGGCCAGCGGATGATCGAGCAGTTCGTGCTCGACAAGATCCGGGCCACCTTCGAGCTGTACGGCTTCGCGCCGCTGGAGACCCGCGCCGTGGAGCCGCTGGACCAGCTGCTGCGCAAGGGCGAGACCTCGAAGGAGGTCTACGTGATCCGGCGGCTGCACGCCGACGCCGAGGGTGCCGGCACGGACGATCAGCTCGGCCTGCACTTCGACCTGACCGTGCCGTTCGCCAGGTACGTGCTGGAGAACGCCGGCAAGCTGAGCTTCCCGTTCCGCCGCTACCAGATCCAGAAGGTGTGGCGGGGTGAGCGGCCACAGGAGGGCCGTTACCGGGAGTTCGTCCAGGCCGACATCGACATCGTCGACCGGGACACCCTGGCCGCGCACCACGAGGCGGAGATGCCCCTGGTGATCGGGGACGCGCTGCGCTCGTTGCCGATCCCGCAGGTGACCATCCAGGTCAACAACCGCAAGATTTCCGAGGGTTTCTACCGGGGCCTCGGGCTGACCGACCCGGAGGCGGTGCTGCGCGCCGTGGACAAGCTCGACAAGATCGGTCCGGCGAAGGTGGCCGAGCTGCTGACCCAGACCGCCGGGGCGAACGAGGCGCAGGCCAAGGCGTGCCTGGCGCTGGCCGAGATCATCGCCCCGGACGCGTCGTTCGCCGACGCCGTCCGGGCGCTCGGCGTGAGCGACCCGCTGCTCGACGAGGGGATCGAGGAGCTGGTCCGGGTGGTGGAGACCGCCTCCGAGCACTCGCCCGGCCTCTGCGTGGCGGACCTGCGCATCGCCCGTGGCCTGGATTACTACACGGGCACCGTCTACGAGACCCAGCTGCGCGGCTACGAGCGCTTCGGCTCGATCTGCTCCGGTGGACGGTACGACAACCTGGCCAGCGCCGGCGCTGTCTCGTACCCGGGCGTGGGGATCTCGATCGGGGTGACCCGGCTGCTCGGGCTGCTCTTCGGCGCGGGGGAGCTGTCGGTCTCGCGTTCGGTGCCCACCTGCGTCCTGGTGGCGTTGGCCGACGAGGAGCACCGCCCGACCAGTGGCCGGATCGCGGCGGCGCTGCGGCGGCGCGGTATCCCCACCGAGGTCTCGCCGAGCGCGGCGAAGTTCGGCAAGCAGATCCGCTACGCCGAGCGGCGGGGCATCCCGTACGTCTGGTTCCCGGGTGCCGACGGGGCGCCGGACGAGGTGAAGGACATCCGCTCCGGTGAGCAGACCACGGCCGGTGCCGAGGAGTGGATGCCACCTTTGGCGGACCTCAAGCCGACTGTCGGTTGAGTTCCCCACTGGCGCTGACGGCCGCGGGGACCTACGGTAGCGTAAGTTACGCCACCGTAGGGAGTTTCTCGTGACCGTCAGCACCACAGTGAGTCAGACCGCGCTGCTCGTCGAGTTGGAGCCGGTTGTCGCGCGCAACCTGGACCGCCACCTCTCGCTCGCCAAGGAGTGGTTCCCGCACGAGTACGTGCCGTGGAGCGAGGGGCGGACCTTCGACGGGCCGCTCGGCGGCGAGGCGTGGTCACCGACCGACTCCACCATCCCGGACGTGGCCCGCACCGCGCTGATCGTGAACCTGCTGACCGAGGACAACCTGCCCTCGTACCACCACGAGATCGCCACCCTGTTCGGTCGCGACGGCGCGTGGGGCACCTGGGTGCACCGGTGGACCGCCGAGGAGGGTCGGCACGGCGTCGCGATCCGCGACTACCTGACCGTGACCCGGGCGGTCGACCCGGTGGCGTTGGAGCGGGCCCGGATGACGCACATGTCGGAGGGCTACACCAACGCCCACGGCGACGAGGTGCTGCACTCACTGGCGTACGTCTCGTTCCAGGAGCTGGCCACCCGGATCTCGCACCGCAACACCGGCAAGGCCACCGGCGACCCCGCCTGCGAGGCGCTGCTGGCCCGGGTGGCCGCCGACGAGAACCTGCACATGGTCTTCTACCGCAACCTGCTCGCGGCCGCGTTCGAGCTGGCTCCGAGTCAGGCCATGCGGGCCGTCGCCGACGTGGTGGCCGACTTCCAGATGCCGGGCAACGGCATCGAGGGCTTCGCCCGCAAGTCGGTGGCGATCGCCCTGGCCGGCATCTACGACCTGCGCCAGCACCGCGACGACGTGCTGCAGCCGGTCCTGCGCCAGTGGGACGTGTTCAACGTGACCGGCCTCGACGCCGACGGCGAGGCCGCCCGCGAGCAGCTGGCCGCCCAGCTGGAAGGCCTGGACCGCGCCGCGAGCCGCTTCGAGGAGAAGCGCGACGCCCGAGCCGCCCGCCTAGCCCTCCGCTAAACCCCACCCCGGCCCCTCCGGGCCCCCGGCCCTCCTGGTCCCCCTGGTCCCCCTCGGTCCCCCTCGGTCCCCTCGGGCCGTTGATCATGAAGTTATTGCCACTCGCGACGGCGTGTCGGGGCAATAACTTCATGATCAACCCAGCGGGGGTGGGGGGTGGGGTTAGGGGAGGGGGAGGATCAGGCAGGTGCTGGTGGCGTGGGCTATCAGACGGGCGCTGGCGTCGGTGACGCGGGCCTCGGCCAGGGCCGTGCGACGGCCGCGTTGCAGCACCGTGCCCTCGCAGCGCAGGGTGCCGCTGTCGACGGTGACCGGGCGGAGGAACTTCACGTTGAGGTCCAGTGAGGTGTAGCCGACGCCGGCGGGCAGGGTGGTGTGCACGGCGCACGCCGCGGCGGTGTCCAGCAGGGTCGAGAGCACACCACCGTGGACGCTGCCGAGCGGGTTGTAGTGGAACTCCTGGGGAGTCAACTCGACGACCACCCGACCCTCGTCGGCTTCCATCCGGCTCATGTCGAGAAGGTGCATCACCGGTGGCGCGGCCAGTTCGCCGGCGATCATCGCCCGGAGCGTGTCGAGGCCGGCGCGTCGACCGATCTGGGCCGCGTTGACCGACGGGTCCGCCCAGGAGAAGGTACGGCTGCGCACGGGTTCCTGCGTCTGCGTCATGGACGCAGCCTGGCAGCAGGTTGCTGAGTCTGTCAACGAGATCTAGCCTGGTCGGATGCGACCCGCGGCTCTGGACTGGTCAGTGGAGAACTGCACCATCGCTCGCGCCATGGAGGTCCTCGGTGAGCGGTGGACGCTTGTGGTCCTCCGCGAGGTGTTCACCGGCGTACGCCGCTTCGACGACATGCGGGTGCGCACCGGCATTCCGCGTCAGGTGCTGACCAACCGGCTCGCCAGCCTGGTGGAGCAGGGCGTGCTGAGTCGCGAGCCGTACCGGGAGCCCGGCAGTCGGCTACGCCACGAGTACCGGCTGACGGAGAAGGGTCTGGATCTGTGGCCGGTGCTGGTCGCCGTCCTCGGATGGGGCGACCGGTACCTCGCCGACGCCGAGGGCCCGCCGCTCAGCGTCACCCACCGCGACTGCGGCGCCGAGGTGCGCGCCGAACTGCGCTGCGCCGACGGGCACGACGTGGGCCGGCCACGCGACGTGATACCCAGTCCAGGCCCCGGCGCGCGTCGCCGTACCCCCTGATGCGCGGCGCGCGTCGCCGTACCCCCTGATGCGCGGCGCGCGTCGCCGTACCCCCTGATGCGCGGCGCGCGTCGCCGTACCC
>NZ_JBNCKM010000012.1:12820-110724 GCF_049841535.1 Micromonospora sp. DT53 | reverse complement strand
CCGTACCCCCTGACGCGCGGGTGTCGTCCCGGTGGGGGAGCCCCGCCACCCAGCACCGGCAGACATTGATGACCGTGCGCGCCAAAACTGGTTCGGATGTCGGTTGGTGTGACGGTGGCTGTCCACCAGCGTGTCAGAGGTGTTGCGGCCATGTGGCCGATCAAGATCGGTAAATCCGGGCGAATCCAAGCCTTGTCAATGATCTTAAGGATGTGAATACTTCACTCTCATCCGGCAGGTTTCCCCAGATCGGCCGGGTTGCCCTCGGGTCAGCCGCCCCCGGCCAGACCCGCTCCCCCGCCCAGGAGGTTGTTACATGCGACCCACGAGGTCCTCATTCCGTGTTGCGGCTACAGTCGCCGTTTCCGGAACCCTGGTCGTCGGCTCGCTGATCGGCGCGCCCGCTCAGGCCGCTCCCGCCGCGTCGCCCGACACCGCCGCCGCGATCTCCGCGGAACTCGGCGACCGCTCCGCCGGCTCGTACATCGACGCCAGCGGCAAATCCGTCGTCACGGTGACCGACGCGGCCGCCGCCAGCAAGGCGAGCAAGGCCGGCGCCGCCGTCCGCTACGTCACCCGCGGCGCCGCCGAGCTCAACCGGGCCACGGCCGACCTGGAGCGCTCCGCGAAGATCCCGGGCACCGCCTGGTGGAGCGACCCGGTCACCAACCAGGTCGTCGTCTCCGTCGACAGCACCGTCACCGGGGCCAAGCTGGAGCGGGTCAAGGCCGCCGCCGCGCGGGCCAACGGCGCGGTCCGGGTCGAGGCCGAGGCGGGCGTGCTGAGCACCCGGATCTCGGGCGGCCAGGCCATCTACGCCGGTGGGGGCGGGCGATGCTCGCTCGGCTTCAACGTGCGCAGTGGCAGCACCTACTACTTCCTGACGGCCGGGCACTGCACCAACATCTCGGCCAGCTGGTACTCGAACTCCGCCCAGACCGCGCTGCTCGGCACCCGTACCGGCACCAGCTTCCCGGGCAACGACTACGGCATCGTGCGGCACAACAACTCGGCCAACGCCGCCGGCAACGTCTACCTCTACAACGGCAGCTACCGGGACATCACCGGCGCCGGCAACGCCTCCGTCGGCCAGTCGGTGCAGCGTTCCGGCAGCACCACCGGCCTGCACGGCGGCACGGTGAACGCGACAAACGCCACGGTGAACTACGCCGAGGGCTCGGTCTCCGGTCTGATCCGCACCAACGTCTGCGCCGAGCCGGGCGACAGCGGCGGCTCGCTCTTCGCCGGCGGCACCGCCCTGGGCATGACCTCCGGTGGTAGCGGCAACTGCCGCACCGGTGGCACGACCTACTTCCAGCCGGTCACCGAGGCGCTCAGCCGCTACGGCGTCAGCGTCTTCTGATCCCCGCACCGCTCGCGGGCCGCCGGAACTCCGGCGGCCCGCGTCGCGTTGACGGCCACCGAACGCCGACACCTGGTGAAGCCGACGGCGGTCAGCCGGGACCAGACGGTCTCGGCCGCACCCAGGAAACCAGGACGGCCCCCAGCGGTACGCCCGCCTCGGCGGCCGCCGCCAGCCGCTCTGTCAGCCCGATCCAGGTCCCGTCGGTGACGAGCTCGACGGCGAACCAGCCGACCAGCCCGAGGAGGAGCGCCGCCGCCGCGAGCGCCACCCGGCGTACGGGAGCGGGCGGGTGGCGGTGCTCCCGGTCGAGGGACGGCACCGCTCGACGGGGCACCGCCAGGGCCGGCCAGACGGCCAACGCCCCGAACGCCACACCGGCGGCCACGGCGTGTGTCGTCGAGTCACCGGCCGGGTTCTGCGGGAACGCGACCAGAACCACTGTCGCCAGCCCGCCCAGCGCGAGCAGGGCTCGGCCCGCCGGCGCGGCGCTGACCAGGCCGAGCGCGGTCGTCAGGTGACACAGGCCCAGGCCAGCCAGCCCGATCGTCATGATCCAACGATGGTCCGCACCCGTGGCGGCGAGCGCGCTGATGGTCTGCCGCACCGGGTCGAACCCGTCGGGCTGCGCGGCCTGCGCCAGCGTCCAGCCGCCGATGAGGAACAGCGGTGCGCCACCTGCCGACAGCAGGGCCCAACGGGGAACGGCGGACATCGGGCGATGGTAGCGGTGCGACGAGCGCGGTTCCCGGGCGACAACTCACGGCAGCCGGTCGGGTCGTCCGGGAGCGGGCCCACTCGGTGGTCCGAGGGGATCCGGGGGTACGACGCCGATGGTCGGCAGGTCCGGGCCGACGCGTACGGTGCCGGCGGTCGACCAGGCGAGGTGCGCCCGCCGTGCGGAAAGGACCGCCAGTAGGGGCCAGAGGGAGACCGCCACCGCCGTCACCCGCTCGGCCAGCCCGGTGCGGGACCCACTGGTCACCTCGAACGCGCACCAGCCGAAGAGCGCGAGCAGCACGAGCGTGGTGCTCAGCCCCACCGCCCGGCGGAACGCCCAGGGCGGCTCCGGTCGGCTGGGGTGCTCGGTGTCGTGGCCGCGCGGCAGCCGCAGCGCCGAGCCGGCCGGCCAGAGCACCAGGGCGAGGACGGCCACCGTGGCCGCGATCCCGTGGCTGAGCGAGCCGCCGACCGGCGGCCGGGGGAAGGCGACAAGCGCGATGGTGGCCACGCCACCGATCGCGAGCAGGAAGCGGCTGGGCAGCCCGGCCGCGTGCAGGACGGCGGCGACCGACAGGTAACAGCAGCCGAGCAGCACCAGGGCCACCACCATGATCCACGCGTCGGTGGCGTCCTGCCCCGCCAACTCGCTGATGGTGTCCCGGACCGGGTCGTACCCGACGGGTTGTCGGGCCTCCGCCACCGTCCAGCCGGCCACCAGCAGCACGGGCGCCGCCGCCGCCGTGGCGACGGCCCAGTTCGGTACGGCGCGCATTTCGCCACGTTAACCGGCGTGGCTGCCGGGGGAGTCGGGTTCGCCGGTCCACCCCACCAGCGAATCGTGCCGGCCTGCCGGGTGCCCCGGAGGCGGGGCGGCCACCCCTGACAGAATGCCGGTGAGGACTGTTCCACGATGAGGAGTTGCCAGCCGTGATCCGTACCCACAATGCCGGAAGCCTGCGCGCCGCGGACGCCGGCTCGACGGTGACGCTCGCCGGCTGGGTGGCCCGCCGCCGTGACCACGGCGGGGTCATCTTCGTCGACCTGCGCGACGGCTCCGGTGTTGTCCAGGTGGTGTTCCGTGAGGAAGACGCGCACGCGCTGCGCAACGAGTTCTGCGTGAAGGTCGTCGGCGAGGTGACCCGCCGGCCGGCCGGCAACGAGAACCACGAGCTGCCCACCGGTGAGGTCGAGGTGACAGTCGTCGAGCTGGAGGTGCTCTCCGAGGCGGCGCCGCTGCCGCTGCCGGTGGACGACCAGGTCGAGGCCGGCGACGACATCCGCCTGCGCTACCGCTACCTGGACCTGCGCCGCAGTGGCCCGGCGAACGCGCTGCGGCTGCGTTCGCGCGCCAGTCAGCTCGCCCGGGGCGTGCTGCACGAGCGGGACTTCCTGGAGATCGAGACGCCGACGCTGACCCGCTCGACGCCGGAGGGCGCCCGCGACTTCCTGGTGCCGGTGCGCCTGCAGCCCGGCAGCTGGTACGCGCTGCCGCAGTCGCCGCAGCTGTTCAAGCAGCTGCTGATGGTCGGCGGCATGGAGCGGTACTACCAGATCGCCCGCTGCTACCGCGACGAGGACTTCCGCGCCGACCGGCAGCCGGAGTTCACCCAGCTCGACATCGAGATGTCGTTCGTCACCGAGGACGACGTGATCGACCTCGGTGAGGCGATCGTCTCGACGCTGTGGAAGGACCTGGCCGGGCACGAGATCTCCGGGCCGATCCCGCGGATCACCTGGCACGACGCGATGGCCCGGTACGGCTCGGACAAGCCGGACCTGCGCTACGGCGTCGAGCTGACCGAGCTGACCGAGTACCTGCGCGGCACCGAGTTCCGGGTCTTCGCCGGGGCGATCGACGCGGGCGGTTACGTCGGCGCGGTGGTGATGCCGGGCGGCGCGGCGCAGAGCCGCAAGGAGTTGGACGGCTGGCAGGACTGGGCGAAGGCGCGTGGCGCCCGCGGTCTGGCCTACGTGGTGCTGGACGCCGAGACCGGCGAGGCGCGCGGCCCGGTGGCGAAGAACCTCTCCGCGGAGCATTTGGCCGGGCTCGCCGACACGGTCGGCGCCAAGCCGGGTGACGCGGTGTTCTTCGCCGCGAGCGCCACCACGCGGGAGGCGCAGGAGCTGCTCGGGGCGGCCCGCGTCGAGATCGCCAAGCGGTCCGGCCTGATCGACGAGAGCACCTGGGCGTTCTGCTGGGTGGTCGACGCGCCGATGTTCGAACGCACGGACGAGGGCGGTTGGACGGCCGTGCACCACCCGTTCACCTCGCCGAACGCGGAGTGGGTCGACCGGTTCGAGGAGGCTCCGGACCGGGCCCTGGCGTACGCGTACGACATCGTCTGCAACGGCAACGAGATCGGCGGCGGGTCGATCCGTATCCACCGGGGTGACGTGCAGAAGCGGGTCTTCGACCTGCTCGGCATCACTCCCGAGGAGGCGCAGGACAAGTTCGGCTTCCTGCTGGAGGCGTTCAAGTACGGCGCGCCGCCGCACGGCGGCATCGCGTTCGGCTGGGACCGGGTGTGCATGCTGCTCGCCGGTGCCGACTCCATCCGTGAGGTCATCGCCTTCCCGAAGACCCGGGGCGGCTTCGACCCGCTGACCAGCGCCCCCACCCCGATCACCGCCCAGCAGCGCACCGAGGCCGGCATCGACGCCAAGCCCAAGCCAGCGCCCGCCGCTCACACCGGCACGGCGGGCCCCGCAGCCCCGGTAGCAGACCCGGTCTGACCCCACGCCCCGCCCTTGCTTGGTTGATCAAGAGGTTTGCGTCATCATCGCCCCGCGAGATGACGCAAACCTCTTGATCAATGGTGGGGGAGTGGGCTGGGATGCGGGTTCTTGTTGTCGGGGGTAGTGGGTTACTGGGGCGGGAGGTTTGTCGGCGGGGCGTGAGCGCCGGCTGGTCAGTTGTCGGGACGTTCCACTCCGGTGAGATCGCCGTGCCGGGTGTCGTGGCACGGCGGTTGGACGTGACCGACCGGGCCGCCGTGCGCGCGCTGGTCGGCGAGGTGCGGCCGGACGCCGTGGTCGGCACCCCCTATCGGTACGACGACTGGGCGGTCACCGCCGACGGGGCCGCGTACGTGGCGGTCGCCGCCGCCGAGGTGGGCGCCCGGCTGGTGCACGTGTCCAGTGACGCGCTGCACGCCGGACGGCCCGTGCCGTACGCCGACGACGAACCACCCACACCTGTGCACGCCTACGGTGCCGCCAAGGCCGCCGCCGAGACCGCCGTGCGGGCGATCGACCCGGGCGCGGCCCTGGTGCGGACCTCCCTGATCGTGGGGGAGGGCAGCAAGCAGATCCAGCTCTGCCGGGATGCGCTCGCCGGCCGGGCCACCCTGTTCAGCGACGAACTGCGCTGCCCGATCGACGTCGCCGACCTGGCCGACGCCGTGCTGGAGTTGGTCGCCTCGTCGTACGCCGGTCTGCTCAACGTGGCCGGCCCGGACGCGGTCAGCCGGGCGGAGCTGGGCCTGCTGGTCGCCGAGCGGTACGGCCTGGACGCGGCCGGGCTGAAGACCACGACCAGCGCGGCGAGCGGCCTGGTCCGCCCGCTGGACGTCCGCCTCGACTCCACCCGTGCCGCAGGCCTGCTGCGCACCCGGCTGCGCGGAGTCCGCGAGGTCCTCGCCCCCTGAACGGGCGCGTGCACACTTTCTATGCACAACTATTGTGCATAGAAAGTGTGCAGAGATAGTGTGCAGTCATGGTGAACGACGAAGGCGTCTCGCGGCCGGTGCTGCGTGAAGTGCGGATCGACAAACGGCAGGTCCGGGTGCTGGCGCATCCGCTGCGAATGCGGCTGGTCGGAGCGCTGCGCGTGAAGGGGCCCGCTACCGCGACCACCCTCGCCGAACTGCTCGGCACCAACACCGGCGCAACCAGCTACCACCTGCGACAGCTCGCCGAGGTCGGGCTGGTCATTGAGGATCCCGAACGGGGCAGCGGGCGGCAGCGCTGGTGGCAGGCCGCCCACGACGTCACCAACTGGGAGCCGTCTGACTTCGACGACGACCCCGACGCCCGGGCCGCGATCGAGTGGATCCAGGGCGACCAGGTGCGTCTCCTCGCGGAAACCGCCGACCGCTGGTTCGCCACCCAGCACGAGTGGTCGGCCGCCTGGCGGGACGGATTCGGCATGGGCGACATCTTCATGACCATTCCGCCGGCCCGGCTGGAAGAACTCAAGGCGGAGGTGTGGCAGGTGCTGGAGCGGTACCACCGCGAGGCCGAGCCCGCCGCCTCCACCGACCCGGAGGCCCGCCCGGTGCAGGTGTTCCTGGCTGCCTACCCGTTGCGCGAGGGCCTCCAGTGAGGGCGAGGAGTGAGCCGGGGTTGCGAGCCCCGCAGTCGCGAACCGAGGTGTCGTCGTGAGCGCGAGGAGTGAGCCGGGTTTGCGAGCCCCGCAGTCGCGAACCGAGGTGTCGTCGTGAGCGCGAGGAGTGAGCGGGGTTTGCGAGCCCCGCAGTCGCGAACCGAGGTGTCGTCGTGAGCGCGAGGAGTGAGCGGGGTTTGCGAGCCCCGCAGTCGCGAACGGAGGTGGTGTCGTGAGCGCGCTGACCGTACGCCAGGTTCGCCGTCGTTACCTCACGCTGTACGGCCTGCGCTGGCTGCCCACGGGTCTGATGATCCCGGTGATGATCCTGCTGATGCAGGAGCGCGGCCTGTCGTTGCCGCAGATCGGCCTGGTCTTCACCGCGCAAGGGCTGCTGGTGCTCGCGCTGGAGTTGCCCACCGGCGGGCTCGCCGACGCCCTCGGCCGCCGGCCGGTGCTGCTCGTCGCCGGGGTGCTCAGCCTCGTCTCGCTGACGCTGTTCGCGGTGGCCAACTCGTTCTGGGTGTTCTTCCTGGTCTATGCGGTGCAGGGGATCTACCGGGCACTGGACAGCGGCCCGCTGGAGTCGTGGTACGTCGACGCGACCCTGGCCGCCGACTCGGAGGCCGAGTATGAACGCGGCCTCGGGCACGCCGGGGCCGTCAGCGGCGGGGCCATCGGCGCCGGCGCGCTGCTCAGCGGTGGCCTGGTCGCCCTGGGTTCGATCGGGCCGGTCAGCGCGCTCACAGTGCCCGTGCTGGCCGCGATCGTCGCGCAGGCGGGGGCGCTCGTCGCGCTTGTCGTGCTGCTTGTCGAGGAGCGGCCGGCCACCGGGGTGGCGGCGCTGCGGGCCTCGGTGGTCCAGGCGCCCCGGATGGTCAGCCAGGCGTTCGGGCTGCTGCGCCGTTCCCGGGTGTTGCTGGCGCTGGTGTCGGTGGAACTGTTCTGGGGCTTCGGCATGATCACCTTCGAGTCGCTGCTGCCGGTTCGGCTCGCCGAGGTGATCGGCAACCCGGAACGGGCCGCCGCGCTGCTCGGGCCGGCCAGTTCGGCCGCCTGGCTCGCCTCGGCGGCGGGCGCGGCACTGACCCCCCTGCTGCTGCGCTGGTTCGGCGCCGCGCCGGGCGCGGCCCTGCTGCGTGTCCTCCAGGGCGTGACGGTGGTCGGCATGGGGCTGTTCGCCGGACCGGTCGGCGTGCTGGTGGCCTACCTGGCCTGCTACGCCGTGCACGGTGCGTCCAACCCGCTGCACAGTGGGCTGCTGCACCGGCAGGTCGACGGTCCGTACCGGACCAGCGTGCTCTCGCTGAACTCGATGATGGCGCAGCCGGCCGCCGCGCTCGGTGGGGTGGTGCTCACCGCGCTCGCCGCCGCCACCAGCGTCAGCACCGCGATGGTGGTCGGCGCTGTGGTGTTGGCCGTCGCCGCACCGCTCTACCTGCCCGCCTGGCTGGCCGGCCGCCGAGCCGTCCCGGCCGTCGAGCCGACCGCCGTTCCGGTGCCCGCCGCCGACCGTTGAGGGAAGGCCCCTCGCCTGACTGGCAGCCGGCCGGTCAGGCGAGGCGGATCGAGCTGAGCGGGAGGGTGTTGGTGTAGCCGAGCCGACGGTAGAGCCGCGCCGCACCGACGTTGTGTGTATAGACGCCGAGCGCCACCATGTCGTGGCGGGTCAGCAGCGCCCGGGTCATCCCGGCGGTCAGGGACGCGCCCAGCCCTCGACCGCGCTGGTCGGGGGCGACGGTCAGACCGGCGACGAAGCCGAGTTCACCCTGGCTGCGGTCCGCGCCGCACGCCACCAACCGGTCGCCGGCCCGGATGCCGTACCAGTCGACCACCCGTGGGTCGCCCGGGCGGGAGGTGCTGCTGGGGAACGACTCCTCGACAAGCGCTGCCAGCGCCGGCTGGTCGGCGGCGGTGAGGCGTACCACCTGCTGCTCGTCGCGCTGCTGCGGCGGCGACGTGTCCGTCCAGTGGAAGTCCCAGTCGGTGTGCTCGGCCACCGCCAGCCGGTCGACCAGCAGACCACGATCGTGTCGAGGCAGGTGCACCCGCTGTCCGGGCTGGAGCATCCCGTCGGCGGCGAGCGCGACGCAGATCTCCAGCGCCGGTTCGACCGGGCCGATCGCGCAGCCGGCCGGTCCGAACTCGGGCGGAACCATCCACAGCACGGCGCCGTCGCGCCGGTACCCGCGCGCCGGCGCGGCCCGCCCGAGCGCGTGCCGGGCGAACGGGTGCTGGCCGGCGGCGGCCAGGATGGCGTCCCGGTCCTGGAGCACCTGGTCGTTGATGATCATGCTGTTCAGCCTAGGAGCCGGGGAGCGAACAAGCGCGTCGGGGCCGCCGCGGTGCGGCACCTCTCCACCGTGGAGATTGGCGAGTCGACCGATTGGGTACATCACGCGCCGACCTACTGGGAACCCCCACCGGAGGACCGACATGCTCGCCATTCTCGCGGCCATCGTCTTTGGCTTTGCCCTGCTGCTCGACCTGCTCGACACCAACTTCGGCGCACCCGACCTGTTCAACTGGAACACCCTCGTGCTCATCGGGCTGCTCCTGCTCTCCCTCTACCTGGCCGGCGTGGGCAGCGGCCCGCGCGGCGGTGGCGGCGGCCGTTGGTACCGGGGCCGTCGCCCCGGGCGTGGCTGACCGGAACCGATCACCGGTGGCGGGCCCGCGGCGCGATTCCGGCGTCGTGGGCCCGGCCCGGTACTGTCTTCGTGATGGAGTCCGACGCCCTCTTCTCCCTCGGTGAACCCGCCGGGTCGCGCAGCGCGCCCGCCGGTCCCGCCGGTGTCGACGGCTTCACCGCGGTGGCCGACGATTCGCCCCTGCCCGTCCGGATGCGCCCGGTGACCCTCGACGAGCTGGTCGGGCAGGAGCACCTGCTCGCCCCCGGCGCACCCCTGCGGCAACTGGTCTCCGGCGGGGCTCCGATGTCGGTGATCCTCTGGGGCCCACCGGGCAGCGGCAAGACCACCATCGCGCACCTGGTCGCCGGTGCGACCGACCGCCGTTTCGTCGCCATGTCGGCGCTCTCCGCCGGCGTGAAGGACGTCCGGGCGGTGATCGAGGCGGCTCGCCGCCAGCGCCGGTCCGGCGGCCCACAGACCGTGCTCTTCATCGACGAGGTGCACCGGTTCAGCAAGACCCAACAGGATTCGCTGCTCGCCGCCGTCGAGGACCGTACGGTCACCCTGCTGGCGGCGACCACCGAGAACCCGTACTTCTCGGTCATCTCACCGCTGCTGTCGCGGTGCGTGCTGCTCACCCTGCAACCGTTGGACGACGAGGCGGTGCGGGGCCTGCTGCGCCGCGCGGTCGCCGACAAGCGTGGCCTGGACGGCGCGCTCGCCCTGACCACCGAGGCCGAGGACCACCTGGTCCGGCTGGCCGCCGGTGACGTCCGTAAGGCACTCACCGCCCTGGAGGCGGCGGCGGCCTCCGCCACGGCCCTCGGCGGCGGGCGGATCGACCTGGCCACCGCCGAGCAGGCGGTCGACGTGGCGGCGGTGCGTTACGACCGCGACGGCGACGCCCACTACGACGTGGTCAGCGCCTTCATCAAGAGCATGCGTGGCTCGGACGTGGACGCGGCCGTGCACTGGCTGGCCCGCATGCTGGTCGCCGGTGAGGACGCCCGGTTCATCGCGCGTCGTCTGGTCATCTTCGCCAGCGAGGACGTCGGCATGGCCGATCCCGGGGCGCTCAGCGTCGCGACCGCCGCCGCGCACGCGGTCGAGTACGTCGGGCTGCCCGAGGCGCAGCTCAACCTCGCCCAGGCGGTGATCCACCTGGCCACCGCGCCCAAGTCGAACTCGGCCACCACCGCCATCGGCGCCGCGATCGCCGACGTCCGGGCCGGCCGCGGTGGGTCGGTGCCGCGAGGACTGCGCGACGCGCACTACGCCGGCGCCCGAGGGTTGGGCCACGGGACCGGCTACCGCTACCCGCACGACGACCAGCGCGGCGTGGTCACCCAGCAGTACGTCCCGGACGACCTGGTGGGCACCGACTACTACCAGCCCAGCCCGCACGGCGCGGAGCGGTCGGTGGCCAGCCGGCTGCCGCTGCTACGTCGGATCGTGCGGGGTCTGCCGGCCCCGGCCGCCCGTCCGGAGACGTCGACATCCGGGCCGTCCGTAACGGCGCAGACCGCGCCAACGCTATCCCCGGGGGCCGTCCGGCCGACGACGGGCACGGGTGCCTCCGGCACGATGCAGGACAGCGGCACCGACGCCGCAGGAGAGGGTCAACAGTGAGATCGCGTGGTGGGGACCGCCCGGACGACGAGGGCCCGGACGAGCGGCGCGATCCCCGCGCCAAGACCCGCCGTTGGGGTCGCGGCCGGGCGGCTGAGCCCGAGCCGGCTGAGCCGGTCGCCGGCGAGGAGTTCGGCTGGATCGACGACCTGCGCTCGGCCAAGGAGCAACGTACCGAGCTGGGCCCGGACGGCGCACCCGCGGAGCCGAACCGGCCCCGCGGGGGCATGCCGCCGGCAGACCCCTCCGGGCCGCCGGCACAGCCCACCCCGCGGACGCCGGCAGAGCCGGCAGGTGCGCGCGGCAGTGCGCCGGAGTCCTCGGCGCCGCCGGCCCCGCGCCAGGGGGACCCGGGCGCCGCCGCCCGTCGACAGGTGGACGGTCCCTGGCCGGGGGAGACGCCGCCAGCGGGCCGCCGCCCGGATGACCGGCCACCCGCCGCCGGTCCCGCCGCACCCGGGCAGCCGCCGCGCCGCGGCGTGCAACAGGTGCCCGGCGCCCGTGCTGCCGTACCACAGTCGCCACCCTCCGCTCGCCCGGGCGGGGGTGACCCGGCCGGCCCGCAGGGGCCTCGCCCGGCACCCGAGGCGCCCGGTGGCCCGGCCCGTTCTCGCGGTGCGGCGGCCCCTCCCGGCCCACCCTCGGGCCCTCCGACCACAGGCGCCCCGGCCGGTCGTCGCCCGGACGCCTCCGCTGCGCCGGGCCGTCGTCCGGACGTCGCTGTTCCGCCGGGCCGTCATCAGGACCCCGCCGCACCCGCTGGGCATCCCGACGCGATGCCGCCGCTGCGCCGTCCGGACGCTGGTCCGTCGGGCCGCCGACCCGGCCCGGAGCAGCCGGTCGAGCCCGGCCGTGCCCGGCCGCCCGCCGACGGCACGCCCGCGGGTCGACGCGCCGTCGGCCCGACATCCGACCCGGCGCGGGCCGCCGGAGCAGCGGCCGCCCCCGGGCCGGCCCGCTTCGACGGCGCGCCGGCTGGCGTCGTGCCGCCGGCCGAGGACGGCCTGCGGCCCGACCCCGCCATCGATCGTGACCCGCGTACCGCCCGGCGTCGTCCGGGCCCGGCCGACCCCGGTGCTCCCGAGCCCAGCGGGCGGCGCGACGCCGAGCGTGCCCGTCCGGCAGCCGGCGGGCGTCGCCGCGCCGCCGAGCCGGACGAGCCGGTGGTGCCCCGTTCGGGCAACGCGCCACCCGTGCCCCGCTCGGGCAACGCGCCACCCGTGCCCCGCTCGGGCAACGCGCCACCCATGCCCCGCTCGGGCAACGCGTCGTCGGTGCCCGAGGCGACCGGCGCGCACAGCGGCGCACTGCCCACTGCCGGCCCCACCGCCGGCCCCACCGCGGGCCCCGCCGACGGCACCGGTCGCCGCCGGGTCGTCTCGGGTGAACCGGAACGCCGAACGCCACCCGCCGGCGAGCCCCGCCTGGACCGTCCGGACCGTCCGGAGCGGCCCGCGGACTGGCTCCGCCAGGCCGGCCGCCTGCCACACACCGACCCCGGCCTGCCGGTGGTCGACCGCCGAGACGGCAGCCCGCCGGCCGGGGGTCGCCACCCGGCGCCGGCCACCGGGCCGGCGGACCTCGCCGACCAGGCGTCCGGTCGGCTCGCCGTACCGGACCCGGCTGCGGAGCGCACCGCCGCCCACCGGCCCGCCGGCCCACCGGTCGACCCGGGCGCGGACGCGCCGACCGGTCGTCGCGCCGTCCGGCCCGACGGGTCGGGATCCACCGGCGAGCAGGCACTGCCCTATCCGCCGGCGCCCGGTGAACGGCCCACCCGTGGGCGGGGCGCGGCGGCAGTACCGACTCCGGACCCCACCGGTCGGCGCGGCCGTGCCGTGGCGGGGCCCGGCCCGGACGCACCGCCCACCTCGGACCCGGCCGGCCGCCGACGTCGAACCGAGCCCGGCCAGGAGGGTACGGCCGGCCCCGGTCGACCCGGGCCCGCCGGAGACCAGGGCGACGACCCCTACGCCGGTGGGCGACCCGCCGCCGGTCCCGCGGCTCGGGGCGCGGCCCGCTCCGCCCCACCCGGCCGGGCCCGACCCATCCCCGGCGACGCGCCGGCATCCGGCACCGTGCGCCGTGGCGTTGACGGCCCACCGCGCCCCGGCCCAGGTGTCGACGCGGCACCCCGGGACGCGACGCGTCCGGACGCCCGGGACGCGACCCGCCCGGACGCCCGGGACGCGACGCGTCCGGACGCCCGGGACGCGACGCGTCCGGACGCCCGGGACGCGACGCGTTCGGACGCCCGGGACGCGACGCGTCCGGACGCCCGGGACGCGACGCGTTCGGACGGTCCGGCGCGTGCGGCTGTCCCGCCAGGTGTGGATGGTCCGCCACGTTCACGTCCGGACGGTCCGGCGCGTGCCGCCGTCCGCCCGCCCGGCGCACAGCCACCCACCGACGACCGGACGGTCGGTGAGCCGGGCCCGGCCGGCCCGGCCCGTGGTGGTGCGCCGGTCGGCCGATCGGCGCCGGCAGACCGTGCCGCCGGACGTGCCCTGCCCCCGCATCGCGAGCCCGGTCGTGCCGAGCCCAGCGGTGTCGCGCCCGTGCCGCCACCCGGACGCCCCACCGAGCCCGTTGGCGTGGCTCGCGCCGCCGCCGTGGTGCCCGCCGCGTCCGGCCCGGTCGACAGGTCGGCGCCGGAGCCCTCCGACGGACCGGCGCTGCGTGCGGCCGGTCAGGACGCGTCGGACGACGACGCCGCGCCGGGTGCCCGTTCCGAGGAACGCCGGCAGACCCGTGAACGGCGCCGCCTGCGCGCCGCGGTACTGGTGCTGGTCAGCGTGGTGCTGCTCGGCGCGCTGCCGCTCTTCTTCGGCATCCGGACGCTGAGCCGTGACCCGGTCTTCGACAACCTGGACCAGCTCGGCGTGCCCGGCTGGGCGGCCGCGAAGACTGTCGACGACGTCAGCGGCAGCCGATGGTGCCTGCTCGACTGCCGGCTGCGTGAGCGCACCGTGACCTCGGAGAAGGCGCCCAAGGAGACGGCGCAGGTCTACGAGGACGCGCTGCGCCAGGACGGGTGGCGGCCGTGGAAGGTGAGCCGCTGCCCGGAGCAGCAGACGAAGGGCAGCTACACCTGCTGGCGTCGCGACGAGCTGACCCTGGACCTGTGGGTGCGCGAGCCGACCTGTGTGCCACCGCCGGTCGACGGGGAGCCGGCAGTCACGCCGTCGGCCGACCCGTCCGCCGACCCGTCGGCCGCTGCGACCGAGTGCACCGGCTCGTTGGTGTCGGTGAAGGTGCGCAACGCGATCGACGACGAGCGGACCAGGCCGCAGCCGACCACCGACCCGTCACTGACCGGTGAGGATCCGTTCCCGACGGTCAGCGCGGACCCGCTGGGTGAGCTGACACCCTCACCGTCCTGAGCCGGTCTCCATCACGGACGGTAGGGTCTGGGGCTGGCGGGCACGCCCGCTACCGGTGACAGCCGCCGACTCGGCGACCGGTACGGGTGCCATGGTTGTGCGTTCCGGGGACGTCGGGTCCTGCGGAACTCTGTTTGAGGAGGACAGGCGTGGGCGACATTGGAGCGATCGCGGCGCTGATCGCTGCATCCGCTTTCGCGGTGCTGGTGCTCATCCTGACGCTGCCCATCCTGCGGCTGCGGCACACGGTTGACGCCACCACCCGCATGATCAACGACCTCAACGATCGGACCGCACCGCTGCTCGGCGACGTGAACACCACTGTGAAGAACGTCAACACCGCGCTGGAGCAGGTGCAGACCTCGCTCGACGGTGTGAACCTCCAGCTGGCGAAGGTCGACACCATGACCAGCCACGCGCAGAACGTCACCGCCAACGTCGCCAACCTGGCCACCGTCGTCTCCGCGGCGGCCGCCAACCCGTTGGTCAAGGTGGCCGCGTTCGGCTACGGCGTGCGGAAGGCCGCCGCCGGCCGCCGGCACGCCGAAACCGAGCGCGAGGTACGCGACACCATCAAGCAGCAGCGACGGGCCGCGCGACGCGGCAACAGCTGACCGACCGGCGCACCAGGAGGTAGCGGGACATGAGGCGCTTGTTCTGGCTCGGTATCGGGGTGGCCGTCGGTGTGGTCGTGGTCCGCAAGGCGACCCGGACCGCCCAGTCGTACACGCCGGCGGGCATCGCCAGCTCGCTGACGGAATCCGCTGGCGGGCTCGTCGAGTCGCTGCGTAGTTTCGTGGAGGACGTCCGGGTCGGGATGGCCGAACGCGAGCAGGAGATCCACCACGCGTTCGCCCAGGGCGAGGCGTTCGACGACAAGTTCGCCGACCTGCGGGAAGACCCGCGGATCGGCGATCGAGAAATCTTTCCGGAGGAACACCAGCGATGAAGACGGCGGAGATCAAGCGGCGGTACCTCGCGCACTTCGAGGCGAATGGCCACACCGTGGTGCCGTCCGCTCCGCTGCCCGCCATCAGCGACCCGAACCTGCTGTTCGTCAACGCCGGCATGGTGCAGTTCGTCCCGTACTTCCTGGGTCAGCAGACTCCGGCGTACCAGCGGGCGGTAAGCGTGCAGAAGTGCCTGCGCACCCCGGACATCGACGAGGTCGGCAAGACCAGCCGGCACGGCACGTTCTTCCAGATGAACGGCAACTTCTCCTTCGGCGACTACTTCAAGGCCGGCGCGATCCCGCTGGCCTGGGAGTTGTCCACGAAGCCGATCGCCGAGGGTGGTTACGGGCTGGATCCGGAGCGGATCTGGCCGACGATCTACCTCGACGACGACGAGGCGTACGAGATCTGGCGGTCGGTGGGGGTGCCGGCCGAGCGGATCGTCCGCCGGGGCAAGGCGGACAACTTCTGGTCGATGGGCATTCCCGGGCCGTGCGGTCCGTCGTCGGAGCTGTTCTACGACCGGGGCCCGGAGTACGGCCGCGAGGGCGGCCCGGCGGTCGACGAGGACCGCTACATGGAGTACTGGAACCTTGTCTTCATGCAGTTCGAACGGGGTCCGGGCACGACCAAGGAGGACTACCCGATCCTGGGTGACCTGCCGGCGAAGAACATCGACACCGGCATGGGCCTGGAGCGGATGGCCTCGATCCTGCAGGGTGTGGACAACCTGTACGAGATCGACGAGGTCCGGCCGATCCTGGCCCGGGCGGCCGAGTTGACAGGCAAGCGGTACGGCGCGCACTCCGGGCACGTGGCGAGCGAGTCGCACCCGGACGACGTCCGGCTGCGGGTGATCGCGGATCACGTGCGGACCGCGCTGATGCTGATCGGCGACGGGGTGACCCCGTCCAACGAGGGCCGCGGGTACGTGCTGCGCCGGATCATGCGCCGGGCGATCCGGTCGATCCGGCTGTTGGGCTGGCAGGACCGGGCGTTGCCGGAGTTGCTGCCGGTGGCCCGGGACTGCATGGCGCCGTCGTACCCGGAGCTGGCGACCGACTTCGACCGGATCGCGGATTACGCGTACGCGGAGGAGGAGGCGTTCCTGTCCACCCTGCGGGCCGGCACCACGATCCTGGACACCGCGATCGCGGAGACCCGCACGGCGGGCGGCTCCGCGCTGTCCGGGGCGAAGGCGTTCCAGTTGCACGACACGTACGGCTTCCCGATCGACCTGACCCTGGAGATCGCCGCGGAGCAGGGCCTCACGGTCGACGACGAGGGTTTCCGGCGGCTGATGGCCGACCAGCGGACCCGGGCGAAGGCCGACGCGCAGGCCCGCAAGACGGGGCACACCGACCTGTCGGCGTACCGGTCGGTGCTGGACGCGGGTGGGCCGGTGACGTTCACCGGGTACAGCGAGGTGTCCCGCGAGTCGACGGTGCGGGCGCTGCTCGGCGCCGACGGCCCGCGTCAGGCGGCGACCGAGGGCGACACCATCGAGCTGGTGCTGGACACCACCCCGTTCTACGCCGAGGGCGGTGGTCAGCAGCCCGACCAGGGCATGATCACGGTCGGTGGCGGGCAGGTCGAGGTGCTCGACGTGCAGCAGCCGGTGCCGGGCCTGATCGTGCACCGCGCCCGGGTGATCCGGGGTGAGGTACGCGCCGGTGAGGCCGGCTTCGCCGAGATCGACACGACCCGGCGTCGGGCGATCTCCCGGTCGCACACCGCCACGCACCTGGTGCACCAGACCATGCGGAACTTCCTCGGCGAGTCGGCCACGCAGGCCGGGTCGCTGAACGCCCCGGGTCGGCTCCGGTTCGACTTCAACACCCCGACCGGGGTGTCGCCGAGCGTCCTGCGCGACGTGGAGCAGCAGGTCAACGAGGTGCTCCTGGCCGACCTGGAGGTGCACGCCTTCATCACCTCGTTGGAGGAGGCGCGGCGGATCGGCGCGATGGCGCTCTTCGGCGAGAAGTACGGCGAGGAGGTGCGGGTCGTCGAGGTGGGTGACTACGCCCGGGAGCTGTGTGGCGGCACGCACGTTGCCCGCTCGGCCCAACTCGGCCTCGTGAAGATCCTCTCCGAGTCGTCGATCGGCTCCGGTGTCCGCCGGGTCGAGGCGCTTGTCGGCATGGACGCCTTCGGCTTCCTGGCCAAGGAGCATCTGCTGGTCTCCCGGCTGGCCGAGCTGTACCGGGTGCCCAACGATCAGGTCGCCGACCGGGTGGAGCAGACCGTCACCCAGCTTCGGGACGCCGAGAAGGAGCTGGAGAAGCTGCGCGCCCAGCTGGTGCTGGGTGGCGCCGGGGCGCTCGCGGCGCAGGCCAAGGACGTGCGCGGGGTCGCGTACGTGGGCACCGAGGCGCCGGAGGGCGCGGCCGGCAACGATGTGCGCACCCTGGCCCAGGAGATCCGCGGCAAGATCGACCCGGCGCGGCCGGCGGTCGTGGCGGTGGCGGCGCGGTCGAACGGCAAGGCGTCCCTGGTGGTGGCGGTCAACGCGGCGGCGCGCGGTCGCGGCCTGGCCGCTTCGGATCTGGTGAAGGCGGCGTTCTCCGGGCGTGGCGGTGGCAGCCCCGACCTGGCCCAGGGTGGCGGTCTGCCCGCGGCCGAGGCGCCGAACCTGCTGCTCACCGTCGAGAAGGCGATCGCTGACGCGTGATAGATCATTACTGTGAGTCAGGGCGGGCCATTCGGTCCGCCCTGGTTCGTACCCGACCGGTGGTGACCGTCGGTGGCTGAGTTGACGCGCGGTGTGCGGATCGGTGTGGATGTCGGTCAGGTGCGGGTGGGGATCTCCCGCTCGGATCCGGACGGGATCTTGGCGACGCCGCTTGTCACCCTGGCGCGTGATCTCTCGGCGGCTCCGGACGCGGTGCCGAGCGACCTCGCCGAGCTGGCCGCGTTGGTGGCCGAGCACGAGGCCGTCGGGGTTGTCGTCGGTCTTCCGGTCAATCTCGCCGGCAAGCACGGCCCTGCGGCCGTCCATGTGAAGGCGTACGCTGACCGACTGGTCGATGTGATAGCGCCTGTCCCGGTAACGCTCACTGACGAGAGGATGTCGACCGTGGTCGCTTCTCGTAGGCTTGCCGAGCGTGGCGTCCGAGGTAAACGTCAACGTGCGGTTGTCGATCAGGCGGCCGCGGTGGAGATCCTGCAGAGCTGGCTGGACGCGCAGCGGAGGCGGACGTAATGATCGACGATCTAGATCTTGGGTTCGACGAGCCGGAGCGGGGGGAGAAGGGTCGGCACCGGCGCGGCTTCCGCAAGCGCAAGAGTGGGTCCGGCGGCAGCAGCCGGGGCAAGACATTCCTGGCCCTGCTGATGGCCCTGATCCTGTTGGGTGGCATCGGGGGCGTCGCGTTCTACGGCTTCGACCGCATCCAGAACTACTTCGTCACCCCCGACTACGACGGCAGTGGGGCCGGTGAGATCACCGTCGAGATCAAGAGCGGTGCGCTGATCGCCGACATGGCCGACGCCCTGGTGGCGGCCGACGTGGTGAAGAGCCAGAAGGCCTTCATCGAGGCGGCCGAGGCCAACTCGCGCAGCAAGAACATCCAGCCGGGCACGTACAAGCTGCGTAAGCAGATGAGCGGCGCGAACGCCGTGACGGCGATGCTCGACCTGAAGAACAAGATCGTCAACGGGCTGACCATCCCCGAGGGCCGCACGAGCTTCAACATCTACAAGCTGCTCTCGGAGAAGACCAAGATCCCGGTGAAGGACTTCCAGGCTGCCGCCAAGGACCCGGAAGGGCTCGGCATCCCGGACTGGTGGTTCAAGCGCGACGACGGCAAGAAGGTCGTCAAGTCTGTCGAGGGCTTCCTCTTCCCGGACACCTACGAGATTCCACCGAAGTCCACGGCCGAGAGCATCCTCAAGCTGATGGTGAACCGTTTCCTCTCGGTGAGCGGTGAGATGAAGTTCGCCGACCGGGTGCAGGAGGAGCGCAAGGTCAGTCCGTACGAGGCGCTGATCGTTGCCTCGCTGGCCCAGGCCGAGGCCGGCAACAAGGACGACCTCGGCAAGGTCGCCCGGGTGGCCTACAACCGGGTGTACGGCGAGTTCAACTGCAACTGCCTGGAGATGGACGTCACGGTCAACTACTACCTGGAGTCGATCGGCAAGCCGACCAAGTCGTCCAAGCAGATGACGGCGGCCGAGTTGGACGACCAGAAGAACCCGTACAACCGCAAGCTGCGCGGCATGATCCCCACCCCGATCAACAACCCGGGCAAGCAGGCCCTGGAAGGCGCGATGGACCCGCCGCCGGGCAAGTGGCTCTACTTCGTGGCGATCGACAAGCAGGGCCACTCTGCCTTCGCCGAGACGTACGAGGACCAGAAGCGCAACGAGAACAAGGCCAAGGAGGCCGGCATCATCTGACCGGCTGGGTGCCGCGTGAAGGCTTCCCTCCCATTGCTGGTCAGGGTCGATCCCGACGTGTGGGGGAGAGCGGAGAAATGATGTCGGCCTTGACCGGCGGTGATCGTGTCGACGCGTAGGGCCGCGGTGCTGGGCAAGCCGATCGCGCACTCCCTCTCCCCGGTGATCCACACCGCGGGTTACGTCGCCGCCGGGCTGACCGGGTGGTCGTACACCCGGATCGAGTGCGCGGCGGCGGAGCTGCCGGATCTGGTCGCCGGCCTGGGCCCGGAGTGGGCCGGGTTGTCGGTGACCATGCCGGGCAAGGAGGCGGCGCTCGCCGTGGCCGACGCCGCGTCGCCGGTCGCCGCCGCCGTCGGCGCGGCCAACACGTTGGTACGCCGTCCGGACGGCTCCTGGTACGCGGACAACACCGACGTCGCCGGCATGGTGCGGGTGCTCACCGACGCCGGTGTGACCGCCGGTGCCGCCGTGACGGTGCTCGGTGCCGGCGGGACGGCCCGCGCCGCGCTGGCCGCCGCCGCGCAGCTGGCCTGCTCGTCGGTGACGGTGGTGGCCCGGCGACCGGAGGCGGTCGAGGAGCTGCGCCCGGTGGCGCACGCGGTGGATGTGGCGCTGACGGCCGCCCGATGGGCCGACGCGCCCCGGCAGTTCTCCACCGCCGACGTGGTCGTCTCCACGGTGCCGAAGGGGGTTGCCGACCCGCTGGCCGACGCGGTGGTCTGGCGGTCGGGCGCGGTGTTCTTCGACGCGCTCTACGACCCGTGGCCGACACCGTTGGCGACCGCCGCCGAAGCGGCCGGCTGCCGGATCGTCTCCGGTCTGGATCTGCTGCTGGCTCAGGCGGTCGGGCAGTTCGAGCAGTTCACCGGGGTTGCCGCGCCGAGGGCGGCGATGGCCGCCGCGCTGGCTGCCGCTCGCGCCGGCTGACCTGCCGGACGGGCGGTCCAGAGAAGACCGAGCTCGACCGGGCGACGCGGTGACCGCGGACGGGATCCCGCTGGCCGTCCGACGCGGTCGCATGTAGCGCCGTTGACTCCGCGTACGCCTGCCCGGCATCGTGTACGACACCCCAGCGGGTGCCCCGGCACGGCTTTCTTAGCTGACGGTTAAGACGCGCTTACGGGAAACTGTCCTACCCACGATGTGCCCTGGTCATCGATACGCTGCTCACCGTTATGGACGCAGACACAGGGAGTTTCCTTGACCAGGCACGGACTGCACCGCATCACCCGGTTCCGTTCCGGACCCCGGCGTAAGGCGATTGCCATCGGCGTGCTCGGCGGCTCGGTGGTGGCCGGCATCGTGGCCACCATGATGCCGCTGCTGGCCAGCGACGACCTGTCGATCCGGGCGGCGGCGGACACCACCGCGACAGTCGTGTCGCAGGACGGTGACAACGCGACCAAGAGCACGCTGGCCACCTGTGCGACGCGCTGCGACGGCAACCCGCGCGGTGGCCGCGAGGCGGTCATCGAGTTCGCGGTGACCACGGTGCCGGCCGCCGCCGTCAACATTCGGGCGACGCTGCGGGTGCACGCCTGGCAGCAGTTCGCGGCCACGGTGACGGCGCACGCCTCGCCGCTGAGCGCCCGCGAGTCGCGACCTCCCCTGACGTCGGCCGGTGCCGCGTTGGACAGGGTGACAAGTGTGTCCAAGGGCGTCAACGAGTGGGACGTCTCCAAGCTGGTCACCGGCAACGGCACCTGGACGGTCTCGCTGGCGCAGAGCGGCCTGGAGAGCAGGATCTACTGGGCGTCGGTCGAGAACCGTAACCCGGACCTGCGGCCCAGCCTGCTGATCACCTACGACCTCGGGGCCCGGCCGTCGCCGGTGACGACCACCCGGTCGGCGCCGCCGCCGTCGCCCAGTGCGTCGCCGACCACCGCCGCGCCGAAGCCGTCGCCGACCATCGCCCCGACCCGGACGGCGACGCCGAGCGCCAGCGGCACGCTGCCGTCCGGCAAGTGTGGGTCCGTCTCGAACAAGCTCGTCCCGTCCTGTGGCGCCTGGTGGGGCATGTACTCGCCCGCCGGGGCGGCCGGGGGTTGGGACCACGGCAAGGCCGTCACCGACGTGGAGGCGCAGGTCGGGCGCAAGTTCGACATCGTGCACCGCTACCACGACTTCTCCAACTCCGGCAGTAACGGCGCCTTCCCCGACGCCTACGAGTCGCAGCAGATGCGCGAAGGCCGGCTGATGTTCTTCGCCTGGGAGTCCCGTGACTTCTCCGCCGGCACCACCCTCAAGTGGTCCGATGTCTACGGTGGCAAGCAGGACGAGACCATCGACGCGGTCGCGGGCCGGATCCGGGCCGCCGGCGTGCCGGTGTTCATCGGCTTCGACCACGAGCCGGAGGACGAGCCGAACAAGGGCAGCGACGCCGACTTCGTCCGCGCCTGGCGTTACGTGCACGAGCGGTTCGTCAGCGCCGGCGCGACAAACGCGGTCTGGGTCTGGACGATGATGGGCTGGTCCGGGCACTACTCCCGGTACGCCGGCCTGTACCCCGGTGACCAGTACGTCGATTGGGTCGCCTACGACCCGTACAACTTCCACGTCTGCAACGGCAGCACGGTGTGGAAGAGCCCGAGCACGACTGTCGGTGGCTTCTACGGGTGGTTGGACGACAACGGCATCGGCGCCGGCAAGCCCCGGATGCTCGCCGAGTTCGGCACCAACTTCGACTCCGCGGACCCGGGCGCGAAGCAGCGCTGGTTCCAGGAGTTCCCGGCGGCGCTGAAGGCGCACCCGAAGATCAAGGCGGCGATCTACTTCAACTCGGCCGGCATGACCAGCCGCACGTCGACCTGCGACATGACGATGAACCACGACGCCTCGGCGGTGGCCGGCTTCGCGCAGGCTGGCAAGGACCCGTACCTGCGGCAGCCCACCGGGGGTAGCCGCTGACGACCCAAATGAACTGACAAAACGGCGTTCGCCGGGGGTCGGACAACCGATCCTTCGGCGTTCTGTCGGCTTGCGGATTCATGCACCGCCCAATCGGCGGATTTTGTTAACCAGGCTGGACGAGGCACGCTACCTCGGGTTCTCATCCAATCTGGAGGCGCAGCGTGCCCAAACTCTCGCACTTGTGGCGTTCCGCAGGACGACGTCGTACTCGGGCGGGGATGGTCGCGTTGACGATCATCGCCGCCGCTCTGGGTGTGCCCACGACCGCGTCGGCCGCGGTCGTACCGGTCCCGGTGACGGCGACCCTGGTGTCGGCGAACCCCGCCGACGCGACCCCGCACGCGCGAGACGGTGAGACCCGTGCTTTCGCGCAGGTGGGCAACACGGTCTTCGTCGGCGGCAGCTTCACCCAGCTCCGGCAGACCGCCAGCTCCGCGTGGGTCACGCAGCGTTATCTCTTCGCGTACGACCGGACCACCGGCACCATGTCGACCACCTTCCTGCCGGTGCTCGACGGCGCGGTCAACACGCTGGTCGCCGGCCCCGGCGGCACGCTTATCGTCGGCGGCACCTTCAAGAACGTCAACGGTGTCTCCCGGAAGAACCTGGTGGCGCTCAACCCGTCCACCGGCGCGATCGTCGACAGCTGGGTCGGGCGCTCCGACGGCGGCACGGTCCGTGACCTGGCTCTGGACGGCAACTGGCTGTACGTGGCCGGCGCGTTCAACTGGCTCAACGGCACCGCGCACTCCGGTCTCGGCCGACTCAACGCGACCACCGGCGCGATCGACCCGAGCTTCAGCATCGACGCGACCGTGGGGCGGCACAGCACCACGTCGTACGTCTGGACCATCGACGTGGCGCCGGACGGCGACACCCTGGTCGTCGGCGGCAACTTCACGCTCGTCAACGACCTGCCGCGTAACCAGATCGCGTTGGTCGACGTCTCCGGCACGCCGACGGTGCTCGACTGGAGCACCGACAAGTTCGTCGCGCCGTGCGCGGCGCCGACGACCTTCGTGCACTACGTGCAGGACGTGAAGTTCGGTGGCGACGGCAGTTGGTTCGTGGTCGGCAGCAACGGCGGCGCCGGCTGGCCGACCGCGTACTGCGACGCCCTGGTCCGCTTCGAGACCGCCGCCCGGGGCACCGGCCTGCTCGCCACCTGGGTCGACTTCACCGGGAACGACACCATCACCGCGGTCGAGGTGGCGGACAACGTCATCTACCTGGGCGGGCACTTCCGTTGGGTCAACAACCCGAACGCCAGCGACGCAGCCGGTCCGGGCGCGGTCGACCGGCTCGGCATCGCCGCGGTGAGTCCGGCGACCGGCATGCCGGTGAACTGGAACCCGCGCCGTAGCGGCAGCGCCTCGATGCCGTCGGGCACCAGCAACTGGGGTTCGGCGGTGCCGGTGCTCTGGCGTGGCTCGGACGGCCTCTACTTCGGGCACAACTCCGACGGCATGGGCGAGGAGTACCACGGCCGGCTCGGTATGTTCCCGCTCGCCGGCGGACGCACCTTCACCCCGAAGAACCCGCCGTCGGCCACCACCGGCAACCTCTACCTGGGCACCGCCTCGGGCACCGTGGCGAAGGTGCCGTTCGACGGCACCACGTTGGGCACCGCGGCCAGCGTCAGCCAGCCCGCGTACACGGCGGCCGGCGCGACCTGGCGGGTGGACGACCGGATCTACTGGTCGCACACGGTGGCCGGCACGCCCACCGGTAGCCGGATCGACGTCTCGCTCTTCAACGGGGGCGCGATCGGCTCGCCGTGGGAGGCGTCCGGCTACAACGACTGGTACAACCCGGCGTTGTTGACCGGCGCGTTCTTCCTCGACGGCCGGCTCTACTACACCCGTACCGGTGCCAACAGCCTGTATTACCGCTACTTCGAGATCGACGGCAGCTACCTGGGCGCCACCGAGTTCGCTCTGCCGACCACGGGTGTGACCTGGTCCGCGGTGCGGGGCATGGCCTGGGTGGGTGGCCAGATCGTCTACGGCTCCACCGACGGCGCTCTGCGGAGTGTGCCGTTCGACCCGACGGCCGCGCCGGGCACGGTGGTCAACGGCACCTCGGCGACCGTCATCAGCAGCGCGACGCCCGAGTTGTCCTGGTCTACCCCATCGACGTTCTTCTCCGTACAGTAAGAGTCAACCGTTCGTAACGGAGCATCGGTAGATTGTTCACGTTGGGCCGGTGGCGGGCACCACCGCCGCCGGCCCGCGACGGTGGGGGAGGATCGTTGCTCGGCGCCGCTGGCATCCGAACGAGACGCGTGGCGCGTCTGGTCTTCGCGGTCAAACGCGGCTGGTACAAGCTCCGTTACCGACGGTTGACGCTCGGTCGGGACGTGGAGATCCGTGGTCGGATCCGACTGCGGCGCGGCGTGCGGGTGACCATCGGTGACCGCACCCGTCTGAACAAGCTCGTCCGCTTCGCGGGCCCCGGCGAGGTCCGCGTCGGCGCGGACTGTCTGCTCAACGCCACCTGGATCGGCACCTGGACGTCGGTGACGGTGGGGGACAGGTGCCTCCTGTCGGACTGCGAGCTGCTCGACAACGACTTCCACAACCTGCCCCCCGAGCAGCGGCACGCACCGCCCAGCCCGCTCACCCGGGCCCCGATCGTCCTGGAGGACAACGTCTGGGTCGGTGCGCACGCCCTGGTCCTGAAGGGCGTGCGGGTCGGCCGGGACAGCGTCGTCGGCGCGGCGACGGTGGTCCGCACGGACGTACCACCCGGCGTCGTGGTCGTCGGCAATCCTCAACAGACGGTGAAGAAGTTCCATGACTGATGCAGCGCCCGCCCCCTGGCCCACGGACGGGCCGTCCTCCGGCACCTCGCGTGCCGTGACACTGACCGACCTGCTGCGGGTGCCGCTGCACCGGTTGCGGTTGGTGGCGGCGGTCGCCCTGGTCGGTCTGCTGCTCGCGCTCGGCTACGTGCTGCTGGTGCCGGCGGCGCTGAGCGCGAGCGCCGTGGTCGCGGTCCGGCCGGTGGTGACCGACGCCTTCACCCCCAGCGGCGCGGGCGCCGACCGCGCGGTCAACATGAACGTGGAGAGTGGCATCGCCACCGGCACCGAGGTGGTGCAGCGGCTCGCCGACTCGGCCGGCGGTGACCCGCGGGACATCCGCGACGCGCTCGAGGTCGAGGTGCCCACCGGCGGGCAGATCCTGCGCTTCACCTACCAGGCGGGCGACGCGCACCGGGCCGTGCAGAGCGCCAACATGGCCGCCGAGGCCTACCTGAACGTGCGCCGGACCATGTACGAGCAGCAGCGCGCCGAGATGCTGCGCTCCTACGACGCCAGCATCACCAAGGTCGTCGCCCAGCAGGTCGCGTTGCAGAAGCGGGCGAACACCGCCAAGGACACCGCCGCCGGTGACGCGTTGGTGGCCGAGCTGGCCGGAATCAACAACCAGCTCACCCAGCTCAACGCCGCCCGTACCGAGATCGCGGCGGTCGACGTCAACCCCGGCTGGGTCACCCAGACCGCCGAGAAGGCGCTTGTCACCTCCGCCGGGCACCGGCCGCTCTACCTGGTCGCCGGCCTGCTCGGTGGCGCGCTGGTCGGCGTCGTGCTGGCGTACCTCTGGGAGTCGACCGACCGGCGCGTCCGCTCGGTGGCCGACGGTCGGGAGGCGTCCGGCCTTCCGCTGCTCGGCACGGTGCGTCGACCGGCGTTCCGCGGCAGCCCTCGGGCGGTCGACGCCGACGTCCGGTACGTGGCGATGGCGGTCGCCGAGCGGGTCCGGCAGCCTGCCCGGGTGGCGTTGGTCACCGCTCGGGAGGACGCCACCGCGCTCACCGCCGGGCTCGCGGTGGCGCTCGCCGTCGACGGCCGGGAGGTGTTCGTCGCCGACGACAGCGGCCGGATCGAGCGGCTGCGTGCCATCGTGCTCGCCGACCGGGGGCGGTTGCCCATCGACCCGTCCCGGCCGCTGGTGCCCAAGCCCCGGCCGGCGACCGGCAGCACACCGGCCGCCGGCGCCGCCACGGACGGCACGGCCGCCCGCCGGCCCTCCCCGCACCCGCCCGGCGCCCGCCCGTCCACCGACCCGGACGCCACGCTGACGCTGCCGCGGGTGGCGTCAGCCCGCCCGGAGAACAGTCGCGTCGTCACCCCGGACGAGGTCGTCGTGGGCGTGGGCACCGTCCGGTTCGGCACCTGGCGGCAGGGCGCGGATCACGGGCTGGTCCTGTTCAACGCACCTCCGGCGGAGTCCGACGAGCGTGGCGTGGCCGTGGCCCGGCAGGGCGGCGCGGTGGTGGTCGTCGAACGGGACCGCACCCGGCAGAGCGACCTGCGACGCCTGGTGGAGCGGCTGCGCGCCGCCGGGGTCACCCCGCTGGGCTTCGTGCTCACCCGAAACGGCCGGGCCTGAGCGTGTCGGTGACCCGCGCCCCGGCGACCGAACCACCGCCCGGAGGCGCTCCGCAGGAGGTCGCGCCGGTGCCGGCGTCCGCGCCGCCGCACCTGCCGCTCTGGCCGCTGTCGATGATGTTCGGCCTGGTGCCGCTCTGGTGGCTGTTCGGTGCGTTCTACCTCGGCTGGCCGCTGCTGGGTGCGCTGCTGTTCGCGTTGCTGCTCACCCGGGGGCGCGTGCCGCTGCCACCGGCGGCCGGCATCTGGCTGCTCTTCCTCGCCATCGTGGTGGTCAGCGCCACCCAGCTGTCGTCGCCCGCGTCGCTGCTCACGTTCGCCCTGCGACTGGCGTTCTACCTGACCGCGCTGGTGGTCGGCGTCTACGTCTACGCCGCCGCCCGGGAACGCGCCAGCCTGGTGGCGGTGCTCACCCCGCTGTGCGCGTTCTGGTTCGGGCTGGTGGCGCTGGGCTGGCTCGGGGTGCTGGTGCCCCGGCTGGCCATGACGACCCCGATGGAGGTGCTGCTGCCCGGCGGGGTGGCCGGCACCCCGTTCATCCAGGACATGGTGCACCTCACCACCGCTGAGTACAGCGCCCGTTCGCTCAACCCGATCTACCGCCCGGCCGCGCCGTTCGCGTACACCAACAACTACGGCAGCGCGTACGCCATGACCCTGCCCTGCGTGGTGGCCTTCGCGATGCTGCGCCGGCAGGGTCTGCTGCGCTGGGCGCTGCTGGCGTCGCTGCCGCTGTCGCTGGCGCCGGCGTTCCTCACCCTCAACCGGGCGATGTTCCTCAGCCTCGGCGCCGGGCTGGCGGTGCTCGGGGTACGGGCCAGCCTGCGTGGCAACGTCCGGGTGGCCGCGTCCATCGTCGGGGTGGTGGTGATCGGCGCGTTGGCCACCCTGTTCATTCCGATCACCGAGCTGATCAGCAGACGGGTGGACTCCAGCGACACCAACACCGACCGGCTCTCGCTCTACACCGAGGTGATCCGCCGGGTGCAGGAGTCGCCGTGGTTGGGCTACGGCGCTCCGGTGAACGTCGACACCGTGTCGGCGGCCGCCCCGATCGGCACCCAGGGGCAGTTGTGGATGGTGCTGTTCAGCCATGGCGTACCCGCGCTCATCTGTTTCGTGGCGTGGTTCGTCGCCGCCGCGGTGATCTGCGCGCGGGCGACCTCGGCGGCCGGGCAGTGGCTGGCGGTGGTGCCGGTGGTGTGCCTCGTGCAGATCCCGTTCTACGGCATGGCGAATCAGAACCTGGCTGTCGCGTTCTTCGCGGTCGCCTTCGCGATGGCGTTGACCGAACGCGAACGGCTGACCCGGTTGGCCGGGTCGCCGCCGAAGCCCGCGCGGAAGGCACCGGTGTCCGCGTGACCGCCGCCACCCGACCGCCGGCTGGCGCCGACGAGGGCCGGTCGACGCCCGCCTCCGTCGAGGCCGAGGCCACGCCCTCGCCCGCCGGGGACGCCGGCTCGGCCGAGACCCGCCGCAGCGCGCGTAGCGGCGTGGCCGGACTGCTCGGCGCGGCCACCAGTGGGTTGTTCGGGTTCGTACTGGCCGTCGTGATCACCCGGGGGTATGGCACGGTCGGCGCGGGCGCGTTCTTCGCCGCGATCGGGGTCGTCACCGTGGCCACCGCGATCTGCACGCTCGGCGCGGAGACCGGTCTGATGTGGGCGCTGCCCCGCCGCAGCGTCGGGGTGCGCGGTGACGCGGCCCGGGTGCTCCCGGTGGCGCTGATCCCGCCGCTGCTGACCGGGCTGCTGGTCGCCGGCGTGGGCGTGCTGGCCGCCGACACGCTCGCGCCCCGGCTGTTGCGCGGCTCCGGCGCGAACGGCGACGCGCTGCTCACCGTCACGTTCGCCGCGGTGCCGGTGGTGGTCGCGATGACCCTGCTGCTGGCCGCGCTGCGCTGCGTGCGGCCCATCCGGGCGTACGTCGGGGTGCAGTTCCTGTTGCTGCCGGTTGCCCGCCCGGTGCTGGTCGGTGCCGCCGCGCTGGCGGGTGGTGGCCTGCTCGCCGGCATGACCGGCTGGTTGGTGCCGGCGGCGTTGGCGTTGCTGGCCTGCCTCACCCTCGTCGCCGGCCCGCTCGGGCTGGGCCGGGGCGCGACGCTGCGTCCGCGCCGGGCGGACTGGTCGACGTTCTGGCGCTTCGCGTTGCCCCGGGCCGCCTCGGCGGCCATCGACGCCGGCAGCATGTGGGTGGGCGTGCTGCTCACCTCGGTGCTGGCCGGGCCGGCGGACGCCGGTGTGTTCGGCGCCGTCGGCCGGTACGTGCTGGCCGGTCAGTTGGCCATGCAGGGGCTGCGGGTGGCGGTGTCTCCGCAGCTGTCCCGGCTGCTGGGGCGGGGCGAGCGGGCCGCGGCGGCGGCCGTGCACCGGCAGTTGACCACCTGGGGGCTGGTGCTGTCCTGGCCGGTGTACCTGCTGCTGGCGGTCTTCGCGCTGGCCTTCCTCCAACTGTTCGGGCCGGAGTTCGCCGCCGGTGTGCCGGCGATGACCGTGCTCGCGCTGGCGATGTTGGTCAACACCGGTGTGGGCAACGTGCAGAGCCTGCTGCTGATGGGCGGGCGCAGCGGACTGCACCTGGTCGCCACCGTGGCCGGGTTGACGGTGACCGTCTCGCTGGGCCTCTGGCTGATCCCCCGCTACGGCGCGACGGGCGCGGCGGTGGCCTGGGCGGCCGGTATCGCCACCGAGAACCTCACCGCCGCCGGGTTCGCCCGATCGGTGGTCCGGGAGCCGCTGTTCGACGCCGCGATGGTGCGTGCCGCGGCGACCACGATCGCCGGTGTGGGTGTGGCCGCCGGCGCCGGCGTGCTGGTGGGCGGTCGCGGCCTGCCCGGCCTCGCGGTGGCGCTCGTGGTGCTGCTGGCCGGCTGCGTCGGCATGTTGACGTTGCCCCGGGTGCGCGCCGCCGTCCGGGGGACCATGAGGCAGATCCGTGGGGGGAACGACGCGGCCCCGGCCGCCGAGCCCACCTCGGCATCGACGAGAGGCAGGTGAGGTTCGACGTGGTGTCCATCCGTGACCGGGTCAAGCAGTTGGTTCCGACCCAGGTGACCACCCGGGTGAAGGAGTCGCTTGTCGACTACGGCGTTCGCACCAGCGATCGCCGGCCGCTGCCGGACTTCCTGATCATCGGGACCAAACGGGGTGGCACCACCTCCCTGTGGAACTACCTCATCCAGCACCCGCTGGTGCCCCGGCTGTTCCCCGCCTGGAACACCAAGTCGGCGCACTACTTCGAGGAGCACTGGGGTCGCGGCGAATCCTGGTACCGCTCACACTTCCCGACCGAGCGGCACCGCGAGGCCCTGGCCAAGCGGCACGGCGGGCCGGTCCGCGTCGGTGAGGCCGCGCCGCTGTACATGTTCCACCCACTCGCCGCGCAGCGCGTCGCCGCGCTGATGCCGACGGTGAAACTCATCGTGCTGCTGCGCGACCCGGTGGAGCGGGCGTACTCGCACTGGAAGGAACGCCGCACCCACGGCATCGAACCACTGGACTTCGCCGCCGCGCTGGCGGCCGAGCCGGAGCGCACGGCGGGGGAGCGGGAGCGGTTGATCGCCGAACCGGAGTCGTTCAGCGAGCCGTACGACTGGTACACGTACCGGGCCCGGGGGCGCTATCTGGAGCACCTGGAGCCGTGGCTGGAGCGCTTCGACCGCAAGCAGATCCTCTTCCTGCCCAGCGAGGACCTGTACCGCGACTCCCGCGCGACCTACCGGCGCACCCTGGACTTCCTCGGTCTGCCGGCGTACGACCTGCCCGACTTCAAGGTCTACAACGATCGGCGTTCGGCACCACTGGAGCCGGCGGTGCGCGCCGAGCTGACCGACTACTACCGGCCGTACAACGACGCGTTGCGCCAGCGGCTCGGGCTGGACCTCGACTGGGCGGACCGGGCGGCGTGACGACCCGGGTGGGCCCGGCCGCCGACCCGCGTTCCCGGGTGGACGGCCTGGGTTGGGTGAGTCGTGCGGTGTTCCCGGACGACCGGGTCGGCCTGACCGTGGACGGCGCCCCGCCGGCCGGTCACCAGGCGGTGGCCCGGTATGCGGTGGTGCCGTCGGTCGCCCGGGCCCGCTTCCTGGTGCCGTTGGGCGCGCGCCGGGCCGGGGCGGCGTCCCTGTTGGCGTACAACGCCCTGCGGCCACCGAAGGTGCGCGCGCTGCGGGCGGTGCTCGGCGGGTTGGCCCGGTTCGGTCGGGTGGGGCTCGCGCCCTTTCCGACGTTGACCGTCTCGGTGCCGGCCGGGGTGCCGGCCGCGGAGCTGTTGCTGAGCGAGCGGCTCTCCGCCGACCTGGGCGACACGCCGCTGCTGGCCGCGTTCGGGGTCCGTCCACCCGACCCGAACGGCAAGCCCACCCTGCAACTCTTCAGCGCCGACGGGCGCCCGCGTGGCTACGCGAAGATCGGCTGGAACGACGCGACACGTGCGTTGGTCAGCGCGGAGGCGGCGGCGCTGCGGGCGTTGCGCGCGGTGGTCGGCGTCGCCGACCACCCGACGCCGCCGAGGCTGCTCACCGAGACGTCGTGGGCGGGCCAGGTGGTCGCGGTGATCGAGCCGTTGCCCCCGGGTGTACGCGGTGTGCCGGTGGACGATCCACCACGGATCGCGGCGCTGCTCGCGGTCGCCCGGCGTGGCGGTCCGGCGGGAGCACCTCGACCGCTTGTCGACTCGACATTCCTGCTCCGGCTGGCTGAGCAGGCCGGCCGGGCGGCCGCGACCGAGCCGGCCGGTGCGCGGGCGGTCGCCGCGGTCTCCGCGCTGGCCCGCCGGCACGGCGACACCAGCGTCGAGTTTGGTCACTGGCATGGTGACTGGGTGCCCTGGAACCTGGGCTGGCACGCCGGCCGGTTGGTCGCCTGGGACTGGGAGCACAGCGGGCCGGACGTGCCGGTCGGCTTCGACCTGGCACACGACGCGTTCCAGCGGGCGCTCGTGCTGCGGGGGGAGCCGGCCGACGTCGCCGCGTCGGCAGTCGACGGGTATCTGAGCCGGCACGGCGATCGGCTCGGCCTCGACGCGGCACAGCGCCGGCTCGTCGCCGACGCGTACCTGGTGGAGATGTGGTTGCGGACGTGGCGGCTGGCCGACGCGGGCGCGGGCTGGAACGCCGCGCTGCATCCCGCACTCTTGGATGTCATCGAGAAAAGACATAGCGGTTGATCGGGAGGAATCGCGGCGGCGACGGCGTGCCGCAGAGTAACCACAAAATCGCAGGTGGTGATGACGATCGATGGACCTCGGACGTTCGGCGCACCGATCCGCCTGCTGCGGAGATCGCCACCTCGGCCGGTCGCGCTATTCAACGACCGGGAATCGTGTGATCTGCTTCTGCCTGGCGTGAACCGAAATTCCAAGCGAACTTGTGGGGAGTCGCGTGGACACGAACAACGACGACAGTGGGGCGCCGGTGCTGCTGCTGGTCGGCTCCAGCGGCGGCCATCTGGCCCAACTACTGGCCCTGCGGCCCTGGTACGAACAGTGGCGGCGCTGCTGGGTCACCTTCGACACCCCGGAGGCGGTGTCGCTGCTGGCCGGCGAGGACCTGGTGCCGGCGCACCACCCGACCACCCGTAACGTGCCGAACCTGCTGCGCAACGCGCTGCTGGCCTGGCGGGTGCTGCGGGCACGGCGGGTCGCCGCCGTGGTCACCACCGGCGCCGGGGTGGCGGTGCCGTTCGTGGTGCTGGCCCGGCTCCGGCGCATCCCGACCGTCTACATCGAGGTGTACGACCGGATCGACACCCCGACGTTGACCGCTCGGCTCTGCCGGCCGTTCCTGTCCGCGATGCTGGTGCAGTGGGACGAGCAGCGCCGGCAGTACCCCGAGGCGACAGTCGTCGGGACGCTGCTGTGACCGGGGAGACGGGCACCGCCCGACGTCCGCAACCCGGGCCGGGCACCGAGGCGGCCCGCCTGCCTCGCCAGCGCGACAGCTCGGCGGTCGCCCAGCTCCGACTGCTGGTCGCGGTGGGCACCGACAAACACCCCTTCGACCGGCTCGTCGACTGGTTGACGCAGTGGCACGCGCAGGCCGCCGGCCCGATCGGGCTGACCCTGCAGCACGGGCACACGAACGCGCCCCAGCTGCCCGGCGCGGTGCCGTTCCTCGGTCACGACGCGTTGCAACAGGCGATGATCGATGCGGACCTGGTGGTCTGCCACGGCGGTCCGGCGACCATCCTGGAGGCCCGCCGGCACGGCCACCTGCCGATCGTGGTGCCCCGCGATCCGGCGCGCGGCGAGCACGTCGACAACCATCAGCTCCTCTTCGCCCGCCGGCTCGGCGCCGCCGGGCTGGTGGCGCTCTGCGAGACCCGGGAGGCGCTGCACGACGCGTTGGCCGCCGGGGTGGCCGACCCCTCCCGGTACGCGGTGGCCGCCGACCCGGAGGCACACGAGGCACGACGGGCGGCGGTGGCCCGGGTCGGGCAGATCGTCGACGACCTGGTGGCCCGTTCGACCCCGCGCCCACCCCGGTGGCGGGCCTGGTCCCGGCCGCGTCCGGGTATGAAGGAGACTCGATGACCGAGCAGCCGAGCGTCAGCGTCGTGGTGCCCACCCGGGACCGCCCCGAGCTGCTGCGGGCCGCGGTGCGCGCGATCCTGGCCCAGGACTACCCGGGCCCGATCGAGGTCGTCGTGGTGTTCGACCAGTCCGAGCCGGACGAGTCGCTGACCGAGCTGGGCAGCGGCCCGACCCGCGCGGTACGGGTGGTCAGCAACGTCCGTACCGCCGGGTTGGCCGGTGCCCGCAACAGCGGCACCCTCGCGGCGGAGGGTGAGCTTGTCGCGTTCTGCGACGACGACGACGAGTGGCTGCCCGGCAAGCTGGCCCCCCAGGTCGACGCGCTGGCCGCCGACCCGGCCGCCGAGTTCGTCTGCTGCGGCATCCGCGTCACCTACGACGGGCACAGCGTCGACCGGGTGCTCGACAAGGACCGGATCACCCTGGACGACCTGCTTCGCGACCGGATGACCGAGCTGCACCCGTCGACCTTCCTGATCCGTGCCAGCGCTCTGCGCAACGGGTTCGGGTTGGTCGACGAGGAGATCCCGGGCAGCTACGCGGAGGACTACGAGTTCCTGCTCCGGGCCGCGCGCAGCGCGCCGCTGATCAATCTGCGGACGCCGTCGGTGCTGGTCCGTTGGCACAAGCGCTCGTACTTCGCGCAGCGCTGGGACACCATCTCCGAGGCGTTGCAGTGGTTGTTGCGGCGCTATCCGGAGTTCGCCAGCCAACCGGCCGGCGAGGCTCGGGTGGCCGGGCAGATCGCGTTCGCCCAGGCCGCCTCCGGTGACCGTCGGGGCGCGCTGCGCTGGGCCCGGCGCACCCTGCGGAGCAACCCCCGCGAGCCGCGCGCCTACCTGGCCCTCGCCGTCGCCGGTCGGGTGGTCCGGGCCGACGCGGTGCTGCGCACCCTGCACAAGCGCGGTCGAGGGATCTGAGCCGCCGCCCGCGCGAGCGGGCGGCGGCGTCCGCTGGGCGGGACGCCCCGGGGAGCGCGCCGGGTCGGTGGCCCGCCGTGACAGACTGATCGCTGTGTTGCGTTGGCTGACTGCAGGTGAATCGCACGGTCCCGCCCTCGTCGCGATGTTGGAGGGGGTGCCGGCCGGCATCGAGGTGACCACCACCGAGATCGCCGACGAGCTGGCCCGTCGGCGGCTGGGCTATGGCCGGGGCGCCCGGATGGCGTTCGAACGGGACGAGGTCGAGCTGCTCGGCGGCCTGCGGCACGGTGTCACCCTGGGCAGCCCGGTGGCGATCCGGGTCGGCAACTCCGAGTGGCCGAAGTGGCAGACCGTGATGGCCGCCGATCCGGTCGACCCCGACGAGCTGGCCCGGCAGGCCCGCAACGCCCCGCTGACCCGTCCCCGCCCGGGCCACGCGGATCTGGCCGGCATGCAGAAGTACGGCCACACCGACGCCCGGCCGATCCTGGAACGTGCCAGCGCACGGGAGACCGCCGCCCGGGTGGCCGTCGGCACGGTCGCCAAGGCGTTGATCCGTCAGGCGCTCGGCATCGAGATCGTCTCGCACGTCATCGAGTTGGGCCCGGTGGCCGCGAAGCCCGGGCTGCGTCCGACGCCGTCCGACGCGGCCCGGATCGACGCCGACCCGCTGCGCTGCCTCGACCCGGAGGCCAGCGCCCTGATGGTCGCCGAGGTCGACGCCGCGAAGAAGGCCGCGGACACCCTCGGTGGCGTGGTCGAGGTGCTGGCGTACGGGGTGCCGCCGGGGCTGGGCAGCCACGTGCAGTGGGACCGCAAGCTCGACGCCCGTCTGGCCACCGCGCTGATGTCCATTCAGGCGATCAAGGGCGTGGAGATCGGCGACGGTTGGCAGCAGGCCCGGTCCCGCGGCTCGGAGGCGCACGACGAGATCATCCCGTCGGCGACAGGCGTCCGTCGGGTCACCGACCGGGCCGGTGGGCTGGAGGGTGGCATCACCACAGGTGAGCCGCTGCGGGTCCGCGCCGCGATGAAGCCGATCTCCTCGCTGAACCGGGCGCTGGCCACCGTGGACGTCACCACCGGCGAGGCGGCCACCGCGATCAACCAGCGCTCCGACGTCTGCGCGGTGCCCGCCGCGGCGGTGGTCGCCGAGGCGATGGTGGCGCTGGTGCTCGCCGAGGCGGCCACCGAGAAGTTCGGCGGGGACTCGATCGCCGAGATCCGCCGCAACCTGGCCGGCTACCTCGATGCGCTGGTCATCCGCTGATGGCACCTGTCGTCGTGCTGGTCGGCGCGCCCGGCTGCGGCAAGACCACTGTCGGGCGGGCGCTCGCCGCCACCCTCGGTGTGGAGTTCCGCGACACCGATGCCGACATCGAGCAGATGGCCGGGAAGCCGATCCCGGAGATCTTCATCGACGAGGGTGAGCCGCACTTCCGTACCCTGGAGCGGGCGGCCGTGGCCGCGGCGCTGGCCGCCGGCACGGGCGTGCTCGCCCTCGGCGGCGGCGCGGTGCTGGCCGAGGAGACCCGGGCCGCCCTGATCGGGCACCGGGTGGTGCACCTGTCGGTCGAGCTGCCCGACGCGGTGCGGCGGGTCGGGCTCGGCGCCGGCCGGCCGCTGCTGGCGATCAACCCGCGGGCCACCCTCAAGCATCTGCTGGACCAGCGCCGGCCGCTCTACGCCGAGGTGGCCACCGAGACGGTGGTCACCGACGGCCGGGCCCCGGCGCAGGTCGTCGCCGACATCGCCGCCCTGCTGCCGCGCTGACGCCGCCACCCTGCCGCGCCGATCCTGCACCTGCTGCCCCGGCCTCAGGGGCGCTCGGCAACCGGAACCGCAAGATCGGCGCAGTGGGGTGGGCGTCAGCCGCGGGCGATCAGGTCCAGGACGTCGGTCAGCGCCTTCGGTTCGCTGAGCATCGGCCAGTGCCCGGTGGGCAGCTCGTGCAGTTGGCCGTCGGCCAGTCCGGTGAAGAACGGATGCTCCTCACTGATCATCTGCCGCACCACGCTGAGGGGGAAGGTGCTGGCGACCAGGGCGGTCGGCGCCGGGCGACCACCGGTGCGTCGGACCGGGTCGGTGGCGGCCCGCAGCGGCTGCGGGGTGGCCCGGGCGCGCAGCAGCGCGAGCGTCGGCTCGTCCAGGCCGGCCAGGTTGGTCGGGTCGGCGGCCGGGTCCCAGGCCGGCGGTGGCAGGAGGTGCCCGGTGCCGATGGCGGCGCGCAGCCGTTGCTGCTCCTCCGGCGGCACCGTGTCGAACTGCGCCGTGCCGTCCGGCAACGGCCCACTCTCCACGTAGACGACCCGGGCGATCCGATCCGGAACGCGGTCCGCCGCCTGGGCGACGGGCATGCCGCCGCCCGAGTGCCCGACCAGCAGCACGTCGCGCAGGTCCTCGACCTCGAGCAGCCGGACGATGTCGGTGGTGTGCGTGTCCAGGCTGACGTCCGGCCCGGCCAGGTGGTCGCGCTCGGCCACCCCGGTCAGTGTCATCGGATAGACCTCGTGCCCCTGCGACCGCAGCGCGACAGTCACGTCCCGCCACGCCCAGGCACCCAGCCAGAATCCCGGCACCAGCACGAATGTCGCCATCTGTCGCTCCTTCTCTCGGTTACCGACAGACCGTACGATCGAATCCGGGCAGGATCCGCCCGGTTTGGAGGAGTGGCCCGTGTCACATCCCGCGGGCCGGGTGCTGGCTCTGCTCGAACTGCTGCAGACCCGGCACCGGTCGACCGCCGCCGACCTCGCCGGCCAACTCGGGGTGGACGAGCGGACCGTGCGCCGATACGCGAGCACGCTCGTCGAGCTGGGCATCCCCGTCACCGCCGACCGGGGCCGCTACGGCGGCTACCGGCTGCACTCCGGTTACAAGCTGCCGCCGTTGATGCTCACCGACGACGAGGCGGTGGCCGTGCTGCTCGGCCTCGTCGTCGCCGAACGGGTCGGGCTCGCCACCGAGCAACCCGCCACCGCCACCGCGCTGGCGAAGATCCGCCGAGTGCTGCCGGCGGCGCTCGCCGACCGGCTCGCCGCCGTCCAGGAGCATCTGGGCTTCACCCTGCGTCGCGCCGATCCGGAACGCGGACCGGCGTCGGGCACCCTGCTCGCGCTGGCCTCGGCCACCCGGCACCGGCAGCGGGTGGCACTGGACTACCGCTCCTGGCGGGGCGAGCAGTCGCACCGCGAGCTCGACCCGTACGGCCTGGTCTTCCACTCCGGCCGTTGGTACGTCACCGGCCACGACCACCGGCGCGGAGAGGTCCGCACCTTTCGACTGGACCGGATCGGCGCGGTGACGCCCGGGGTGGCGACGTTCACCGTGCCGGACGGCTTCGAGGCGGTGGCCTGGGTGACCCGGTCGTTGGCCGGCGTGCCGTACGCGCACGAGGTGGAGGTCGTACTGGAGACCGACCTGGTCGCCGCCCGCCGCCGCATCCCGCCCAGCGTGGCCGATTTGACCGCCACCTCCGACGGGGTGCTGCTGCGGGCCCGAGCGGAGAGCCTGCCCGGTATGGCGGCGCTGCTCGCCGGGCTGGGCTGTCCCTTCACCGTGCGCCATCCGGACGCGCTGCGCGTCGCGGTGGCCGAGCACGCCCGCCGGTTGGCGGGATGGGCTACCCGGCCAGCAGGTGGACAGCCGCCCTCGCCGCGCCTTCCGCTGGACTAGGCTGCCGGCGATGGACGAGGTGACCCGGATTCCGGTCGGCGGCGAGCGGCCGTACGACGTCTTGGTGGGACGTGACCTGCTGGGCGCGCTGCCTGGCCTGCTGCCCGGCGCGACCCGGGTGGCGGTGCTGCACGCGCCTCCGCTCAAGGCCCTCGCGGACGCGCTCGGTGAGCGCCTGCGCGCCGCCGGCGTCGAGCCACTGCCGATCGAGGTGCCCGACGCCGAGTCGGGCAAGCACATCGACGTGGCCTCCGCCTGCTGGGACCGGCTCGGGGCGGCGGGCTTCACCCGTACCGACGCGGTGGTCGGGGTGGGCGGCGGCGCGGTGACCGACCTGGCCGGCTTCGTCGCGGCCTGCTGGTTGCGGGGGGTGCGCTGGGTGCCGGTGGCGACCTCGCTGCTGGGCATGGTCGACGCCGCGGTGGGCGGCAAGACGGGCATCAACACGGCCGCCGGCAAGAACCTGGTGGGCGCGTTCCACCCGCCGGTCGGGGTGTTGGCCGACCTGGCCACTCTGGACAGCCTGCCCGCGGTCGACCTGGCGGCCGGCCTGGCCGAGGTCGTGAAGTGCGGTTTCATCGCCGACCCGACGATCCTGGATCTCGTCGAGGACGACCCGCGGGCCGCCACCGACCCTCGTGGGCCGGTGAGCCGGGAGCTGATCGAGCGGGCGATCCGGGTCAAGGCCGACGTGGTCTCCGGCGACCTGCGCGAGTCGGGCGTGCGGGAGGTGCTCAACTACGGTCACACCCTGGCCCACGCCATCGAGCAGAACGAGGGCTACCGCTGGCGGCACGGCCACGCCGTGGCGGTCGGTCTGGTGTACGCGGCCACGCTGGCCCGCCTCGCCGGGCGACTGGACGCGTCGACCGCCGAGCGGCACCGGGTCACGTTGAGCGCGCTGGGCCTGCCGGTGAGCTACCCGGCCGACGCCTGGCCGCAGTTGTTGGCCGCGATGCGGGTGGACAAGAAGGCCCGGGGCAGCCGGCTGCGCTTCGTGGTGCTCGACGGGCTGGCCCGCCCGGCGATGCTGGAGGGCCCGAACGACGCGGTGTTGGAGGCCGCCTACCGCGAGGTGGCCAGCCCGTGAAGGTCTACGTCCTGAACGGGCCGAACCTGGGTCGGCTGGGCACCCGCGAGCCCGACGTGTACGGCGCGACCACCTACGCGGACCTGGTGGCCCTCTGTGAGACCACAGGTCGCGAGCTGGGGCTGGAGGTGACGGTCCGGCAGACCGACGCGGAGCACGAGCTGCTCGGTTGGCTGCACACGGCGGCCGACGAGGGTGCCGCGGTGGTGCTCAACCCGGCCGCCTGGTCGCACTACTCGTACGCGGTGCGGGACGCCTGCGCCATGCTGAGGGGGCCGCTGGTGGAGGTGCACATCTCCAACATCCACACCCGCGAGGAGTTCCGGCACCATTCGGTGGTGTCGGCGGTGGCGACCGGGGTGATCTGCGGTTTGGGCATCGATGGGTATCGTCTCGCTCTGCACCACCTGGCCGCCCGAGGCGGCTGACCAACGCCTCCGCGCTTCGGCTACCTCGCGCCGCAGTGGGCCTGTCCACACGGCAATCTGTGGTAACTCACTGAACGTAATCATAAACTCCGGTCACTGATCGTTACCCAGCGACTCTCGCGGCGGTGGAGCATGCGGCCTGGTCGCAACCTTTGCTCTGCTTCAACGGGCGCAACAGTGTGGTGAGCTGCGGCTATGTGCGCCGTACCGAATCGGGGTTGCTGTCAGCCCGACACGGTGCGTGACTGTTGCGTGGGTTGAAGCAGAGCAAAGGGCCCGAGCAGGGGGTCGGCGGCGACCTGGACGTGACGGTCCGTTACTGTTGTGGGTGTCGATGCCGTCGTCGCCGGCCCCGCCGAAGTAGGGCGGTCAGCAGGTCTCGGCGCAGCTAGTAGACTCGTAAGGTCTGTCCGCCAATTGATGATCAAGGCAGGAAATGGCCTCCACCAACGACCTCAAAAACGGCCTGGTACTCAACCTGGACGGCGAGCTTTGGGCCGTCGTCGAGTTCCAGCACGTCAAGCCCGGTAAGGGTGGTGCCTTCGTGCGCACCACGCTGAAGAACGTGCTGTCCGGGAAGGTGGTCGACAAGACCTTCAACGCGGGCACCAAGGTCGAAACCGCGACCGTTGACAAGCGCACGATGCAATACCTGTACGCCGACGGCGAGGACTTCGTCTTCATGGATCTGGAGACCTTCGACCAGATCACCGTGCCCGGTGGCACCGTCGGTGAGGCAGCCAACTACCTGCTGCCGGAGGCGGAGGCGACAGTCGCCCAGCACGAGGGTGTGCCGCTCTACATCGAGTTGCCCACCAGCGTCGTGCTGGAGGTCACCTACACCGAGCCGGGCCTGCAGGGCGACCGTTCGACCGGCGGCACCAAGCCGGCGACCGTGGAGACCGGCGCCACCGTGCCGGTCCCACTGTTCATCACCACCGGCGAGAAGATCAAGGTCGACACCCGCGACGGCCGTTACCTCGGCCGCGCCTGATGGCTGAGGGTTCCAAGCAGCAGATGCCGGCGCGCCGTAAGGCGCGCAAGCGGGCGCTGGATGTCCTTTACGAGGCCGACCTACGGGACAAGCCTCCGGTGGAGGTGCTCGCTGGCTACGTGCAGCGCATCGAGCAGCCCCGACCGGAGCATCTGGGCTACGCGGTGGGCCTGGTCGAGGGTGTCGCCGAGCACCTCGACCGGATCGACGAGCTGATCGCCAGCTACGCCGAGGGTTGGACGTTGGAGCGGATGCCGGTCGTCGACCGTAATCTGGCCCGGATCGCCGTCTACGAGTTGCTCTACGTCGACGAGATCGACGACGCGGTGGCGATCAGCGAGGCCGTGGAGCTGGCCCGGCAGATGTCGACAGACGATTCGCCGCGCTTCCTCAACGGGGTGCTCGGCCGGATCGCCGAGTACGCCACCCGCTGAGCGTCCCCACCGAACGCCGCAACACGATAGGGCCCGTGCCGGTTGGCACGGGCCCTTTCGGTGAGGCGGTGGATCAGGTGAAGCGGCAGATCAGGAGGCGAAGAACGCCCGGGGGTCGGCCACCAGCACGCCGTGCTCGGTGAGCCGCTCGATCAGACCCGACGGTGAGGCGTCGTAGACGATCGCGAGCGCCCGCAGGTCGTCGGCGCGGATGGAGAGCACCCGGCCGTTGTAGTCGCCGCGCTGCTGCTGAATGGCGCGGGCGTAGCGGGCGACGTAGGCCAGGTCCTCGGAGGCCTCGTCGTAGAGCCGCTCCAGGTCCAGGACAATCTTGCTGGTGGGCTCGTGACGGACGCCACTGCCGTCAGGCAGCAGCTCCGAGACGGGTACGCGGTAGAACTCGGCCAACTCGGCCAGACGGGACACCGTCACGGCCCGGTCGCCACGCTCGTACGAGCCGACCACCACGGCCTTCCACCGCCCGTTCGACTTCTCCTCCACACCCTGCAGGGAGAGACCCTGCTGCTGGCGGATGGAGCGCAGGCGGGCGCCCAGAGACTTGGCGTATTCAGAGGGCATTCGGACACTCCCAGTGCTGCTCGGGGTTCTCCCGTCGATCGCTACGGAGCGTGACGGTACGGGGAATGGGACACGTGGTCAAGTGGTCGTGACCCTACCGTTGGGGAGCGTCCGGGAAGTTATCCCCTTTTCCGGTGCCTGATCGGGTGGTCAGCGGCCGCCGTCCATCGGCCCGGTGACCACTGGTAACGTGGCGGAAGCCCCGGCCCAGGTCCGCTGCGCGGTCCGGCCGGAGGTGCCCGACATCCTTTAACGACCCGTCCCGTGAGGCGGGGAAGGAGGTCCGCCGTGGCATACCCACCGGCTGCCCGCTCGTCACCACCGCGACAACCCTCGGTGAAGGTGATCCTCGCCAGCGCCGACGTGCAACGCGTGGTCGACCGCATCGCCCACCAGATCCTGGAAAAGACCCAGGGCGCCGCCAACACGGTGCTCCTGGGGATCCCCACCCGGGGCACCCCCCTCGCCCGGCGGCTCGCCGACCGGATCAGCACCTTCGAGGACGTCGCCGTCCCGGTCGGTGTGCTCGACATCACCCTCTATCGCGACGACCTCCGTCGGCACGCCACCCGCGCGGTGGGCCCGACCGAGCTGCCGTCCGGCGGGATCGACGGCAAACGGGTCATCCTGGTCGACGACGTGCTCTTCTCCGGCCGTACCGTCCGGGCCGCGCTCGACGCGCTCAACGACGTGGGCCGCCCGGCGTCGGTGCAGCTCGCCGTCCTGGTCGACAGGGGTCACCGGGAGTTGCCGATCCGCGCCGACTACGTCGGCAAGAACATTCCGACGTCGCTCGCCGAGAGCGTCAAGGTGACGCTCGCCGAGATCGACGGGACGGACGAGGTCAAGCTCTACGGGGGAACCTCCTCATGATCAAGCATCTACTCTCCGGCGGGGACCTGGACGCCGACACCGCCACCGAGATCCTGGACACCGCCGCCGAGATGGCCACCGTCGCCGGCCGCGAGATCAAGAAGCTGCCCGCGCTGCGGGGACGGACCGTGGTCAACCTCTTCTACGAGGACTCCACGCGCACCCGGATCTCTTTCGAGGCGGCGGCGAAGCGGCTCAGCGCCGACGTGATCAACTTTTCCGCGAAGGGGTCCAGCGTCACCAAGGGTGAGAGCCTGAAGGACACCGCGTTGACCCTGCAGGCCATGGGCGCGGACGCCGTGGTCGTCCGACACCCCGCCTCCGGCGCGCCGCACCGCCTGGCCAACTGGGTGGACGGGTCGGTGGTCAACGCCGGTGACGGCACCCACGAGCACCCCACCCAGGCGCTGCTGGACGCGTACACCATGCGGGCCCGGCTGGGCCGGCTCGCCGGCCTGTCGGTCGCGGTGGTCGGGGACGTGCTGCACTCCCGGGTGGCCCGTTCCAACGTGCTGCTGCTCTCCACCCTCGGCGCCAAGGTCACCCTGGTCGGCCCGCCGACCCTCATCCCGGTCGACATCGCGGGCGCCCTCGCCCCCGCCACCGACGTCTCCTACGACCTCGACTCCGTCCTGCCGAACGTGGACGTGGTGATGATGCTGCGCGTGCAGCGGGAGCGGATGAACGACTCCTACTTTCCCTCCGCGCGCGAGTACGCCCGCCGCTACGGGCTGGACGGGCCGCGGATGCGCCGGCTGCCCGAGCACGCGATCGTCATGCACCCCGGGCCGATGAACCGGGGGATGGAGATCACCCCCGAGGTCGCCGACTCACCCCGCTCCACAATCGTCGAACAGGTCACCAACGGGGTCTCCGTGCGGATGGCTGTCCTTTACCTGCTGCTCGGAGGGAACAACCGGTGACCGCGTACCTGATCACCAGCGTGAGTGTCGTCGGCGCCGCGCCGACCGACCTGCTGATCCGCGACGGTGTGGTCGCCGAGGTCGGTCCCGGCCTGACCGCGCCGGACGCCACAGTCGTCGACGGCACCGGCCTGGTCGCCCTGCCCGGCCTCGTCGACCTGCACACCCACCTGCGCGAGCCCGGCCGGGAGGATGCCGAGACCGTCGAGTCCGGTTCCCGGGCGGCGGCGTTGGGCGGCTACACGGCGGTCTGCGCGATGGCCAACACCTCCCCGGTGGCGGACACCGCAGGCGTGGTCGAGCAGGTCTGGCGGCTCGGCCGGGAGGCCAGCCTGGTCGACGTGCAGCCGATCGGCGCGGTCACCGTCGGGCTGGCCGGCGAGCGGCTGGCCGAACTGGGCGCGATGGCCGACTCGGCGGCCCGGGTGCGGATCTTCTCCGACGACGGGCACTGCGTCGCCGACCCGAAGTTGATGCGCCGGGCCCTGGAGTACGTCAAGGCGTTCGACGGGATCATCGCCCAGCACGCCGAGGAGCCCCGGCTCACCGAGGGCGCCCAGATGCACGAGGGCGAGGTCTCCACCCGGCTCGGCCTGATCGGCTGGCCGGCGGTCGCCGAGGAGGCGATCATCGCCCGGGACGTGCTGCTCACCGAGCACGTGGGCAGCCGACTGCACGTCTGCCACGTCTCCACCGCCGGCAGCGTCGAGGTGCTGCGCCAGGCAAAGGCACGCGGGGTACGCGTGACCGCCGAGGTGACCCCGCACCACCTGCTGCTCACCGACGAACGGGCGGAGTCCTACGACCCGGTCTTCAAGGTGAACCCGCCGCTGCGTACCGCCTCGGACGTCACCGCGCTGCGCGCCGCCCTCGCCGACGGGGTGATCGACGTGATCGCCACCGACCACGCCCCGCACTCGGTGGAGGACAAGGAGTGCGAGTGGGCGTACGCCCGGCCGGGAATGCTCGGTCTGGAGACGGCCCTCTCCATCGCACTGGACGTGCTCGGCCCCGAGTGGGACCTGATCGCCGAGCGGATGTCGCGCACCCCCGCACGGATCGCCGGCCTCACCGGGCACGGCGCCGACCCCGCGCCGGGTGTGCCGGCCAACCTGACCCTGATCGACCCGGCCGCCCGCCGCACCATCGAGCCGGCGGAGCTGGCCAGTCGCAGTCGCAACACCCCGTACGCCCGCATGACGCTGCCGGGTCGCATCGTGGCGACCTTCCTGCGCGGCGAGCCGACGGTCCTGGACGGAAAGGCAGTCAAGTGACCCGCAGACGTTCCGCAATTCTGGTGCTGGAGGACGGGCGCACGTTCCCCGGTGAGGCGTACGGCAGTGTCGGGGAGACCTTCGGTGAGGCGGTCTTCAACACCGGTATGACCGGTTACCAGGAGACGCTGACCGACCCGTCCTACCACCGTCAGGTGGTGGTGCAGACCGCGCCGCACATCGGCAACACAGGCGTCAACGGCGAGGACGACGAGTCCGGTCGGATCTGGGTGGCCGGCTACGTCGTGCGTGACCCGGCCCGGATCGGCTCGAACTGGCGGGCCACCGGTGGCCTAGAGGACCGCCTCGCCACCGAGGGCGTGGTGGGCATCAGCGGGGTGGACACCCGGGCGTTGACCCGGCACCTGCGCGAGCGGGGCGCCATGCGGGTGGGCATCTCCAGCATCGACAACGACCCGCAGAGCCTGCTGGCCCGGGTCCGCCAGGCGCCGCAGATGGTCGGCGCGGACCTGTCCGCCGAGGTGAGCACCGCCGAGCCGTACGTCGTCGAGGCCGTGGGTGAGCACCGGTTCACCGTGGCCGCCCTGGACCTGGGCATCAAGCGCAACGTCCCGCGTCGGCTGGCCACCCGTGGGGTGACCACCCACGTGCTGCCGGCGTCGTCGAGCATCGAGCAGATGCTCGCCACCGGCGCGGACGCGATCTTCCTGTCGCCCGGCCCGGGCGACCCGGCCACCGCCGACGCCCCGGTGGAGTTGGCCCGGGAGGCGCTGCGGCGGGAGGTGCCGCTGTTCGGCATCTGCTTCGGCAGCCAGATCCTCGGTCGGGCGCTCGGCTTCGGCACCTACAAGCTGGGCTACGGCCACCGGGGGATCAACCAGCCGGTGCTCGACCGGGTCACCGGCAAGGTCGAGGTGACCAGCCACAACCACGGCTTCGCGGTCGACGTGTCGGGCCGCGAACAGCGGCTCGGCGCGGTGCAGGTGCCGGGTGCTGGCGCCGGCGCTGTCGTCCCCGACCAGGTGATCGACACCGACTTCGGTGGCGTACGGGTGTCGCACGTCTGCCTCAATGACAACGTGGTCGAGGGGCTGCGGGCCGTCGACCTGCCCGCGTTCACCGTTCAGTACCACCCGGAGGCGGCGGCCGGCCCGCACGACGCGGACTACCTCTTCGACCGATTCGCCGATCTCATCGAGGGCCGGAACCACAGCAGGGGGCGCAGCAATGCCTAAGCGGACCGATCTCAAGCACATCCTCGTGATCGGCTCCGGGCCGATCGTCATCGGGCAGGCCTGCGAGTTCGACTACTCCGGCACCCAGGCGTGCCGGGTCCTGCGCAGTGAGGGGATCCGGGTCAGCCTGGTCAACTCCAACCCGGCGACGATCATGACGGACCCGGAGTTCGCCGACGCGACCTACGTTGAGCCGATCACCCCGGAGTTCGTGGAGCTGGTCATCGCCAAGGAGCGCCCGGACGCGATCCTCGCGACCCTCGGCGGGCAGACCGCGCTGAACACGGCCGTCGCCCTGCACGAGGCCGGCGTCCTGGAGAAGTACGGCGTGGAGCTGATCGGCGCGAACATCGACGCCATCAACCGGGGCGAGGACCGGCAGCTGTTCAAGGACATCGTGGCGAAGGCCGGGGTTCGGCTGGGCGTCGACGAGCCGACCGCGCTGGTGCCCCGCTCGCGGGTCTGCCACTCGATGGACGAGGTCGAGGCGACAGTCGCCGAGCTGGGCCTGCCGGTGGTGATCCGGCCGTCGTTCACCATGGGTGGCCTGGGCTCCGGCATGGCGCACACCCCGGAGGACCTGGCCCGCATCGCCGGTGACGGCCTGTCCGCCAGCCCGGTGCACGAGGTGCTCATCGAGGAGAGCGTGCTCGGCTGGAAGGAGTACGAGCTCGAGCTGATGCGCGACCGGCACGACAACGTGGTGGTGGTCTGCTCGATCGAGAACATCGACCCGATGGGCGTGCACACCGGCGACAGCGTCACCGTGGCCCCGGCCATGACGCTCACCGACCGGGAGTACCAGCGCCTGCGGGACCTGGGCATCGCGGTGCTGCGCGAGGTCGGGGTGGACACCGGCGGCTGCAACATCCAGTTCGCGGTCAACCCGGTCGACGGCCGGATCGTCGTGATCGAGATGAACCCCCGGGTGTCGCGGTCCTCGGCGTTGGCCTCCAAGGCGACCGGCTTCCCGATCGCGAAGATCGCCGCGAAGCTGGCCATCGGCTACACCCTCGACGAGATCCCCAACGACATCACCCTGAAGACCCCTGCGGCGTTCGAGCCGTCCCTCGACTACGTGGTGGTGAAGATCCCCCGGTTCGCGTTCGAGAAGTTCCCCGGCGCGGACCCGGAGCTGACCACCACGATGAAGTCGGTGGGCGAGGCGATGAGCCTCGGGCGCAACTTCACCGAGGCGCTGAACAAGGCGATGCGCTCGATGGAAACCAAGTCAGCCGGTTTCTGGAGCGTGCCGGACCCGGCGGGCGTCACCCTGGCGGACACTCTCGCCGCGCTGCGGATCCCGCACGACGGCCGGCTGTACACCGTCGAGCGGGCGCTGCGGCTCGGGGCGTCGATCGCCGAGGTCGCCGAGGCGTCCGGCGGGATCGACCCGTGGTTCCTGGACCAGATCGCCGCGCTGATCGAGCTGCGCGCCGAGATCGTCGACGCGCCGGTGCTCGACGCCGACCTGTTGCGCCGCGCCAAGCGGGCCGGTCTGTCCGACCGGCAGCTCGCCGCGCTGCGCCCGGAGTTGGCCGCCGAGGACGGCGTACGGACCCTGCGGCACCGCCTCGACGTGCGCCCGGTCTACAAGACGGTGGACACCTGCGCGGCCGAGTTCGAGGCGACCACGCCGTACCACTACTCGACGTACGACCTGGAGACCGAGGTCGTGCCGTCGGACCGGCCGAAGGTGCTGATCCTGGGCTCCGGTCCGAACCGGATCGGGCAGGGCATCGAGTTCGACTACTCCTGCGTGCACGCGGTGCAGGCGTTGCGGGCGGCCGGTTACGAGACCGTGATGGTCAACTGCAACCCGGAGACGGTGTCCACCGACTACGACACCGCCGACCGGCTCTACTTCGAGCCGTTGACCTTCGAGGACGTGCTGGAGGTCTGGCACGCCGAGGATTCGTCCGGCCGGGCGGCCGGTGGGCCGGGCGTGGTCGGGGTGGTCGTGCAACTCGGCGGGCAGACCCCGCTGGGTCTGGCGCAGCGGCTCAAGAACGCCGGTGTGCCGATCGTCGGCACCTCCCCGGAGTCGATCCACCTGGCCGAGGAGCGGGGCGCGTTCGGCGCGGTGCTGGCCCGCGCCGGCCTGCGCGCGCCGGCGCACGGCATGGCGACCTCGTACGACGAGGCCAAGACGATCGCCGACGAGATCGGCTACCCGGTGCTGGTCCGGCCGTCGTACGTGCTGGGCGGGCGGGGCATGGAGATTGTCTACGACGACCCGACGCTGCGCGACTACATCGGCCGGGCCACCGACATCTCCCCGGACCACCCGGTGCTTGTGGACCGGTTCCTCGACGACGCCATCGAGATCGACGTGGACGCGCTGTGCGACGCCGACGGCGAGGTCTACGTCGGCGGCGTGATGGAGCACATCGAGGAGGCGGGCATCCACTCCGGCGACTCGTCCTGCGCGCTCCCGCCGATCACCCTGGCGGGCTCGCACCTGGCCGAGGTCCGCCGCTACACCGAGGCCATCGCGCGTGGCGTCGGCGTTCGCGGCCTGCTCAACGTGCAGTACGCCCTCAAGGACGACGTGCTCTACGTGTTGGAGGCCAATCCGCGCGCGTCGCGGACCGTCCCGTTCGTCTCCAAGGCCACGGCGGTGCCGCTGGCGAAGGCGGCGGCCCGGATCGCGCTCGGGGCGAGCATCGCCGAGTTGCGCGCCGAGGGCCTGCTGCCGGCGACCGGGGACGGGGGCACGATGCCCGCGGACGCGCCGGTCGCGGTCAAGGAGGCGGTGCTGCCGTTCAAGCGCTTCCGGACCCGGGCGGGCAAGGGGATCGACTCGCTGCTCGGGCCGGAGATGAAGTCGACGGGCGAGGTGATGGGCATCGACACCAACTTCGGTCATGCCTTCGCCAAGAGTCAGTCGGCCGCGTACGGGTCGCTGCCGACCGCCGGGAAGATCTTCGTCTCGGTGGCGAACCGGGACAAGCGCGGCATGATCTTCCCGATCAAGCGGCTGGCCGATCTGGGCTTCGAGATCGTCGCCACGACCGGCACGGCGGAGGTGCTGCGCCGGCACGGCATCGCCTGTGAGCAGATCCGTAAGCACTACCAGGCGGGTGCGGGCGACGACGCGGTGTCGCTGATCGGCGGTGGCCACGTGGCGCTGGTGATCAACACGCCGCAGGGTTCGGGTGCCAGCGCCCGCTCCGACGGCTACGAGATCCGCAGCGCGGCCGTCACCGCGGACATCCCCTGCATCACCACGGTCCCGGGCGCGGCGGCGGCGGTGATGGGCATCGAGGCGCGGATCCGCGGCGACATGCAGGTCCGCCCCCTGCAGGACCTGCACGCCATCCTGCGGGCGGCCCAGTGACCCTGTTCGAGCAGGCGGTACGGCCGTGGTTGTTCCGGCTTGGCGGTGGGGACGCCGAGGCGGCGCACGAGTGGACGCTACGGCGGTTGGCGGCCCTGTCGCGGCGGCCGGCCGCGCTCGCCGCGCTGCGGGCCCGGTACGCGGTCGACGCGCCGCGCACGGTGTTCGGGGTGCGGTTCCCCAACCCGGTCGGGTTGGCCGCCGGCATGGACAAGGACGGCGCGGCGTTGCCGGCCTGGCCGGCGCTCGGCTTCGGCTTCGTGGAGGTCGGCACGGTCACCGCGCACGCCCAGCCGGGCAACCCCCGGCCCCGGCTGTTCCGGCTGCCGGCCAGCGAGGCGGTGGTCAACCGGATGGGCTTCAACAACGCCGGGGCCGCCGCGCTGGCCGCCCGGCTGGCGGCGCTGCCGCGCCCGCTCGGGGTGCCGCTGGGCATCTCGCTGGGCAAGTCCAAGGTGACCCCGCTCGACGAGGCGGTCGAGGACTACCTCGCCTCGTACCGGGCGCTGCGGGGGCACGGCGACTACTTCGCGGTGAACGTGTCCTCACCGAACACCCCGGGTCTGCGGTCGTTGCAGGACCGCGCCCACCTGGACGCGCTGCTCGGCGCGCTGGTGGGGGAGAAGCCGGTGCTGGTCAAGATCGCACCAGACCTGACCGAGGCGGCGATCACCGAGCTGCTGGAGGTCTGCCTGGCCCGCGGCGCCGCCGGGGTGATCGCCACCAACACCACCCTGTCCCGGGACGGGCTCGCTGACGGTGACGTGGAGCGTGGCGCGCAGGCCGGTGGCCTGTCCGGTCGGCCGCTCACCGGGCGGGCCCGCGACGTGGTCGCCTTCGTGCACCGGGAGACCGCCGGCCAGTTGCCGATCATCGGCGTCGGCGGCGTGTTGGACCCGGACGACGCGGCGCGGATGTTCGACGCCGGCGCCGCCCTGGTGCAGCTCTACACCGGTTTCATCTACCGAGGGCCGGCCCTGGTCCGTGCCACCGCCCGTGCGACTGCCACAACGATGGCACCGGACGCGGTCGCTGGCCGGTGAGCGCGCCGGCCCGGTGCTCGCCCGGCCTCGCGTCGGGCAGGCCCGCGCCGGCTCGCCGCCGAACCGGCTGCGCGCCCGGGAGGCAATCCCCGTTGCTGGCCCTTTGCTCTGCTTCAACCCACGCAACGGCCGACGTCCGATCTCCGGACACCGGGTGTTGCGTCCGGTGAAGCAGAGCAAAGGTGGCGAAGGGATGACTCGACTCGGCTGTGGGACGTCCGCCTCCCGGCCCGTCCGTGTCTGGAAGGAGTACGCGTGACACCCGAGGAGATCCTGGCCGCTGACCGGGCGCACGTCTGGCATCCGTACGCCGCGCTGCCGCCGGCCAACCCGCCCTACGTGGTGCGCGGCGCCGAGGGGGTACGGCTGACCCTGGCCGACGGCCGGGAGCTGGTGGACGGGATGTCGTCCTGGTGGGCGGCGATCCACGGGTACCGGCACCCGGTGCTGGACGCGGCGGTGACCGACCAGCTCGGCCGAATGAGCCACGTGATGTTCGGCGGGCTCACCCACGAGCCGGCGGTGCGGCTCGCCCGGACCCTGGTCGAGCTGACCCCGGACGGCCTGGAGCACGTGTTCCTGGCCGACTCCGGCTCGGTCAGCGTCGAGGTGGCGGTGAAGATGTGCCTGCAGTACCAGCGGGCCGTCGGGCGGCCGCAGCGGCGTCGGCTGGCGACCTGGCGGGGTGGCTACCACGGCGACACGTTCCACCCGATGAGCGTCTGCGACCCGGAGGGCGGGATGCACCACCTGTGGGGCGACGTGCTGCCCCGGCAGGTGTTCGCCCCGGTGCCGCCAGGCGGCTTCACCGATCCGCCCGACGACGCGTACGTGGCGGCGCTTGTGGAGACGGTCGAGCGGCACGCCGACGAACTGGCCGCCGTGATCGTCGAGCCCGTCGTCCAGGGCGCCGGCGGGATGCGCTTCCACCACCCGGGTTACCTGCGGGTGCTGCGCGAGGTGACCCGGGCGCACGGGATTCTGCTGATCTTCGACGAGATCGCCACCGGGTTCGGCCGTACCGGTGCGATGTTCGCCGCCGAGCACGCCGGGGTGACGCCGGACGTGCTGTGCGTGGGCAAGGCGCTGACCGGCGGGTACCTGACCCTCGCGGCGACCCTATGCACCCCGGAGGTCGCCCGGGGCATCTCGACGACCGGCGTGCTGGCGCACGGTCCCACGTTCATGGGCAACCCCCTGGCCTGCGCGGTGGCGAACGCCTCCATCGGGCTGCTGCGGGCCGGAGACTGGGCCGGCCAGGTCGCCAGGGTCGGCGCCGGCCTGCGCGCCGGCCTGGAGCCCCTGCGTGGCACGCCGGGCGTGGCCGACGTACGGGTGCTCGGCGCGATCGGCGTGGTCCAGCTCGATCACGAGGTCGACCTGGGCGCGGCGACCGCGGCCGCGGTCGCCCAGGGGGTGTGGCTGCGTCCGTTCCGCGACCTGATCTACACGATGCCGCCGTACGTCACCGACGACGACGATCTGGCCCGGATCGCGAGTGGGGTGGCGGCGGCGGTGGCGGCTGGCTGAGTCGGCCCGGTCACCGGGTCGACGGTTACCCGGGCGGGGCAGCCGCCCGGACGAGAAGAGGGGAACACTCCGATGGAGAGCTTCGGTACTCGACTGCACCGGGCGGTCATTGAGCGGGGCCCGCTGTGTGTGGGCATCGACCCGCATCCCGGTCTGCTGGCTCAGTGGGGTCTCCCGGACGACGTTCAGGGGCTCGACCGGTTCAGCCGGACCGTCGTGGAAGCCCTCGGTGACCGGGTTGCGGTAGTCAAGCCTCAGTCGGCCTTTTTCGAGCGGTTCGGATCCCGAGGTGTGGCGATTCTTGAGTCAACTATCCGACAGTTACGGAATGCCGGCTCGCTCGTTCTGCTCGACGTCAAGCGCGGCGACATCGGCTCGACGGTGAGCGCGTACGCCGCCGCGTACCTTGATCCATCCAGCCCGATGTATGTCGACGCGGTCACCGCGAGCCCGTACCTCGGGGTCGGTTCGCTGGCGCCGATGTTCGAGCTGGCCGCCAAGCACGGCGGCGGGGTGTTCGTGCTGGCCCTCACCTCCAACCCCGAGGGCGCGGCCGTGCAGCGGGCCGTCACGGCGGACGGCCGCACCGTGGCGCAAACCGTGATCGACAAGATTTCCCAGCTCAACAGGGGTGCGTCTCCGCTCGGGAGCTTCGGTCTGGTGGTCGGCGCGACCATCGGTGACACCGGTCACGACCTCTCCGGTGTGGGTGGCCCACTGCTCGCTCCGGGGCTCGGCGCGCAGGGTGCCGGCGCAGCCGATCTGCGTACCGTCTTCGGTTCGAGCCTCGCCTCGGTGCTCCCGTCGTACTCCCGGGAAGTGCTCTCGGCCGGCCCCGACGTGGCCGCGCTGCGGGCCGCCGCGGACCGCGTGTTGGTCGACTGTCGGGCCGTCCTGCCTGCCCGGTGACTGACTGACGGGTCGGTCACTCTACGGTGATCATGCGGCCCCCACGTTGCCGAAAGCTCCGTTGGCCGCTAGTTTTCCCCGCGCTGGGAACCATGGACCCCTTGGTTCACAGCGACACCACGTTTCACAGATGCGGCGGTGCGCCCCGCCCGCCGCGATAGGGACCTGAGGAGAACTGGTGCCGCTCCCGTCACTGACCCCCGAACAACGCGCTGCCGCGCTCGAGAAGGCCGCGGAGATCCGCAAGGCCCGTGCTCAGCTGAAGGAGCAGCTCAAGCAGGGCAAGACCACCCTCGGTGCCGTCCTCGAGCGGGCCGAGAGCGACGACGTCGTTGGCAAGCTCAAGGTGTCGGCCGTCCTGCAGGCCATGCCGGGCATCGGCAAGATCCGGGCTACCCAGATCATGGAGAAGCTCAAGATCGCCGACAGCCGTCGCCTGCGTGGCCTCGGCGAGCAGCAGCGCAAGGCACTGCTTGGAGAGTTCGCCGCCAACTGAACCTGGCAGCGTGTAGAAACAAGCAGTGAGCACGGATGACGAGGCGCGCCCGGCGGCTCGGCTCACTGTCCTGGCTGGACCTTCGGGTTCCGGCAGGGAGAGTGTCGTCGAGCTCGTCCGGGCGCGTTCTCCGTCCGTGTGGATCCCGGTCGCGGCGACCACCAGGCCGCGCCGGGAGTCGGAGATCGACGGGGCGGACCGCGTCTTCCTCGCCCCGGCCGAGTTCGATCGGCGGATCGTCGACGGCGAGCTGCTGGAGTGGTCCCGGATCGGTTCGTACCGCCGGGGCACCCCGTACCCGCCGCTGCGGGCCCGGCTCGACGCCGGGCAGCCGGTGCTCCTCCCGCTCGACCTGCGCGGCGCCCCACTCGTCCGCGCGCGCCTGCCCGATGCCCGGTTGGTGCTGCTGAGCCCACCCGGGTACGCGCCGGACGCCACGGTGGTCGCCACCGTCGAGCACACGCTGACGCACGACCACACCGAACGGGTGGTCGACGAGCTGGTAGGCTTACTCGGTTCTTCTTATCCGGATCCGGCCTGGTCGCGCGCGCGTGGCTGACGGTCGGCCGCCGTTGAGACTCAGCACCGCGTCCGCGCGGCTCGAAAGACGCAGAGGTTAATTCGTGGGATCCATCGCCAACCCCGAAGGCATCACCAACCCGCCGATCGACGAGCTCCTCGAGAAGACGACGTCGAAGTACGCGCTGGTCATCTTCGCCGCCAAGCGCGCGCGCCAGGTCAACGCCTACTACAGCCAGCTCGGTGAGGGTCTGCTGGAGTACGTCGGTCCGCTCGTCGAGACCACCCCGCAGGAGAAGCCCCTCTCGATCGCCATGCGCGAGATCAACTCGGGCCTGCTCACCGCCGAGCCGACCGACCAGCCGTAAGCCCCCGCTGGCCGATGTCCGCCTCGATCGTCCTCGGGGTCGGTGGCGGTATCGCCGCCTACAAGGCGTGCGAGCTGCTGCGACTCTTCACCGAATCGGGTCACCGGGTTCGGGTCGTGCCAACCGCGTCGGCGCTCCGCTTCGTTGGAGCGCCGACCTGGGCCGCGCTCTCCGGTCAACCGGTCGCCGACGACGTGTGGACCGACGTGCACGAGGTGCCGCACGTCCGGCTCGGTAAGCAGGCCGACCTGGTGGTGGTCGCGCCGACCACCACCGACCTGCTCGCCAAGGCCGCGCACGGCCTCGCCGACGACCTGCTGACCAACACCCTGCTGACCGCCCGCTGCCCGGTCCTGCTGGCCCCGGCCATGCACACCGAGATGTGGGAGCACCCCGCCACCGTGGCCAACGTCGCCACGCTGCGCTCCCGGGGTGTGCGGGTCATCGAGCCCGCCGTTGGCCGGCTCACCGGCGCCGACACCGGCAAGGGTCGGCTGCCCGACCCGGCGGAGATCTTCGCCGTCGCCGGTCGGCTCCTGGCCCGCGGTGACTCCGCCCCCGCCGACCTGGCCGGTCGCCGGGTGGTCGTCACCGCCGGTGGCACCCGCGAGCCCCTGGACCCGGTCCGCTTCCTCGGTAACCGCTCGTCGGGCAAGCAGGGGTACGCGTTCGCCCGCGCGGCGGTGGCCCGGGGCGCCCGGGTCACCCTGATCGCGGCCAACGTCGGCCTCGCCGACCCGGCCGGCGTCGACCTGATCCGGGTGGGCACCACCGCCGAGCTGCGGGAGGCGACCGTCGAGGCCGCCGCCGGGGCCGACGCGGTGGTGATGGCGGCGGCTCCGGCCGATTTCCGGCCCGCGACCTACGAGCCTGGCAAAATCAAGAAGTCGGACGACGGTGTCGCGCCCACCATCGAGCTCGTCACGAACCCGGACATCGCGGCGGAGCTCGGCCAGCGCAAGCGACCAGAGCAGGTGCTTGTGGTGTTCGCCGCCGAGACCGGCGATGCCGAGGCCAACGGTCGGGTGAAACTCGCCCGGAAGCGGGCCGACCTGATCGTGGTCAACGAGGTCGGTCCGGACCTGGTCTTCGGCGCCGACACCAACACGGTGACGGTCATCGGCGCGGACGGTTCGGTCAGCCGGCTGCCCGAGCAGGCCAAGGAGGCCGTGGCCGACGCCGTCTGGGATCTCGTCGTGGCACGGCTGCCCGGCCGCTCCTGACGGGTGGAACAGTGCGCGACCGATCCCGACACCGACCGCAGTGGTGATTAGACTGCCGCGGAACGACCTCACACGCTTAGGAGTGCCGTGACACGCCGTCTCTTCACGTCCGAATCGGTCACGGAAGGCCACCCGGACAAGATCGCTGACCAGATCAGCGATGGCATCCTCGACGCGCTGCTGACCGAGGACCCCCACAGCCGGGTGGCGGTGGAGACCATGATCACCACCGGTCAGGTGCACATCGCCGGTGAGGTGACCACCAAGGCGTACGCCGACATCCCGACGATCGTCCGCCGGACCATCCTGGACATCGGCTACGACTCGTCGAAGAAGGGCTTCGACGGCGCCTCCTGTGGGGTCAGCGTCTCCATCGGCGCCCAGTCCGAGGACATCGCCCAGGGTGTGGACAACGCCTTCGAGCTGCGGACCGGGGCGTCGGAGAGCGCGCTGGACGCGCAGGGTGCCGGCGACCAGGGCATGATGTTCGGCTTCGCCTGCTCGGAGACGCCCGAGCTGATGCCGCTGCCGATCGCGCTCGCCCACCGGCTGGCCCGCCGCCTGTCCGCGGTGCGCAAGGACGGCACGATCCCGTACCTGCGGCCGGACGGCAAGACCCAGGTCACCATCGAGTACGAGGGGCTGCGCCCGGTCCGGCTGAACACCGTGGTCGTGTCCAGCCAGCACGCCGCCGACATCTCACTGGACTCGCTGCTCACCCCGGACGTGCGCGACCACGTGATCGCCCCGGAGCTGGAGAGCCTCGGCCTGGACACCGACGGCTACCGGCTGCTGGTCAACCCGACCGGTCGGTTCGAGATCGGCGGCCCGATGGGTGACGCCGGGCTGACCGGTCGCAAGATCATCGTCGACACCTACGGCGGATACGCCCGCCACGGTGGCGGCGCGTTCTCCGGCAAGGACCCGTCGAAGGTGGACCGTTCGGCCGCGTACGCGATGCGCTGGGTGGCCAAGAACGTGGTCGCCGCCGGTCTGGCCGAGCGGTGCGAGGCGCAGGTCGCCTACGCCATCGGCAAGGCGCACCCGGTGAGCCTGTTCATCGAGACGTTCGGCACCGAGACCGTGCCCGTCTCCTCGATCGAGAAGGCCGTCACCGAGGTGTTCGACCTGCGTCCCGCCGCGATCATCCGGGACCTCAACCTGCTCCGCCCGATCTACCAGCAGACTGCCGCGTACGGCCACTTCGGCCGGGAACTGCCGGACCTGACCTGGGAGAGCACCGACCGGGCCGCCGACCTCAAGTCGGCCGCGGGAGCCTGACCGCCACCAAGCGCAGCGACCGGCGACCCGCGGACGGGTCGCCGGTCGCGCGCGTCTGCGTGGATGTCGGGCTGGCGCACCTGGACCGGCCGTTCGACTACCTGGTGCCGGCGGAGCTGGACGAGGTGGCGGTGCCCGGTACCCGGGTGAAGGTGCGTTTCGCCGGGCAACTCGTCGACGGGTGGTTGCTGTCGCGCGCCGACGACTCCGGCCACACCGGCCGCCTCGCGTACCTGGAGAAGGTGGTCTCGCCGGAGCCGGTGCTGGCCCCCGAGATCGCCCGGCTGGCCCGGGCGGTCGCCGACCGGTACGCGGGCAGCCTCGCCGACGTGCTCCGGCTCGCCGTGCCGCCCCGGCACGCGCGGGTGGAGAAGGAGCCCCGGGACGACCAGCCCACCCCGGCGGTCCCCACCGGGGAGGTCGACCCGCGCGGGTGGCGCGACTACCCCACCGGCCCGGCCCTGCTGCGGGCGCTCACCGACGGCCGGGCGCCCCGCGCGGTCTGGTCGGCGCTGCCCGGCGAGGACTGGGCGGCGCGCTACGCCGACGCGGTGGCGGCCACCGTCGCCGGTGGGCGCGGTGCGGTGGTCGTGGTGCCCGACGCGCGTGACCTCGACCGCCTCGACGCCGCGCTCACAGGTGTGCTCGGCCCGGGGCGACACGTCAGCCTGTCCGCCGCGCTCGGCCCGGCCCGGCGTTACCGGGCGTTCCTCGCCGCTCGTCGCGGACAGGTGCCGGTGGTGATCGGCACCCGGGCGGCGATGTTCGCCCCGGTGGCCCGACTCGGCCTGGTCGCCGTCTGGGACGACGGCGACGACCTGCACTCCGAGCCTCGGGCGCCCTACCCGCACGCCCGCGACGTGCTGCTCACCCGCGCCCACCTCGCCGAGGCCGGCGCGCTGGTCGGCGGGTACGCCCGGACGGCCGAGGCGCAGTTGCTGGTGGAGACCGGCTGGGCCCCGGAGGTGGTCGCGGACCGGGCCACCGTGCGGGCGCGGATCCCGGCCATCGCGCCGACCGGAGACGACCCCCAACTGGCCCGTGACCCCGGGGCCGCCACCGCCCGGCTGCCCAGCCTGGCCTGGACGGCTGCCCGTGACGCGCTCCGGCAGGATCTGCCGGTGCTGGTGCAGGTGCCCCGTCGCGGCTACCTGCCGTCGATCTCCTGCGCCGAGTGCCGTACCCCGGCCCGCTGCGCGCACTGTGCCGGCCCGCTCGCGTTGCCGTCGGCGGGCGGCACCCCGGCCTGCCGGTGGTGCGCCCGGGTGGCCGCCGCGTACGCCTGCCCGGAGTGCGGTGGGCGGCGGCTTCGGGCCGCGGTGACCGGCGCCCGGCGGACCGCCGAGGAGTTGGGCCGGGCGTTCCCCGGTGTCCCGGTGCGCACCTCGGGGCGTGAGGAGGTGCTGACCGACGTGCCCGGCGGCGCGGCCCTGGTGGTGGCCACCCCGGGCGCCGAGCCGGTCGCCGAGGGCGGGTACGGCGCGGTGCTGCTGCTCGACTCGTGGGCCCTGCTGACCCGGGCCGACCTGCGCGCCGGTGAGGAGGCGCTGCGCCGCTGGCTCTCGGCTGCGGCCCTCGCCCGCCCGGCGCCGGCCGGTCGGGTGGTGGTGGTCGCCGACGGCGCGCTCGCCCCCGTGCAGGCGCTGCTGCGCTGGGACGCCGGCTGGTTCGCCGGCCGGGAGTTGGCCGAGCGCCGCGAGCTGGGCTTCCCGCCGGCCGTACGGATGGCGAGCGTCACAGGCGTGGCCGAGGCGGTGGCGGACCTGCTGGCCGCGGCCCGGCTGCCGGACGACGCCGAGGTGCTCGGGCCGGTGCCGGCCGAGGAGGGTCGGGAGCGGATGTTGGTTCGGGTGCCCCGGGCCCGGGCTGCCGCGCTCGCCGAGGCGTTGCACTCGGCCGCTGGCGTTCGGGCCGCCCGTAAGGCCGCCGATCCGGTTCGTCTCCAGGTCGATCCGCTGAGCCTGTTCTGAGAAGTTTTGGCCGGTGCCGGTGGTGGCGGACCTCTCCCGCTGCGGTGGCCCTCGCACACCGCGTCCGGCAAAGCGGTGGCGTCCGAGTGGTAGCATCGCCCGTCATGCCGAGGCGTACGACGGGCTCCTGGTCGCGACGGAGCGTCAGCCGCGCCGAGCGGGAGCTGCCGCGGGATGGCGCGACGATGGCGGGAACGCGTCGGTCGGGCGCGAGGTCGATGATGTCAATGAGCCGGTGAGCAGGGGTGGACCAGTCGTGACCGTTGGACAATCGATCGTCTTCAACGGCGACCTCGGCAGCGGCAAGAGCACCGTGTCGGTCGAGATCGCCAAGCGGCTCGGAATGCGTCGGGTCAGCGTGGGGGACCTCTACCGGGAGATGGCTCAGCAGCGGCAGATGACCGCCCTGCAGCTCAATCTGCACGCCGAGCTCGACCAGGCCGTGGACGGCTACGTCGACCAGCTCCAGCGGGACATCGCCGCCTCCGGTGAGCGCCTCGTGATGGACTCCCGGCTGGCCTGGCACTTCTTCACCGACGCGCTCAAGGTGCACATGATCACCGAGCCGGGTGAGGCGGCCCGTCGGGTGCTCGCCCGACCTTCCGGGCCGGCGGAGAGCTACGCCTCCCTGGACGAGGCCAAGGCCAAGCTCCGTGAGCGCAGTTCGAGCGAGCGGAGCCGGTTCATCATCCGGTACGGGGTGGACAAGGCCCGTCTGCGCAACTATGACCTGATCTGCGACACCACCCGGGCGTCCGCCGCCGAGGTGATCGAGCACATCGTGGCCGCGTACGAGGGCACGCTCGGTGCCGAGGTGCTGCGCGACGCGCCGCCGCTTCTGCTGCTGGACCCGGCCCGGGTCTACCCGACCGAGGACATCGCCACCCTGCGGGGTCTGTGGGACACCGACTTCGTCGGTGGGGTGGCCGAGGCCGGTGACGAGGCCCTCGAACCGCTGAAGATCGGGTTCACCGGCGAGTACTTCTTCGTCGTCGACGGTCACCGCCGGCTCAGCGCCGCTCTGCAGAACGGGTTCTCCCTGGTCCCGGCCCAGCTGGTCGCCGAGGTCGACGAGCCGGTCGTGGGTGGGATGACCGCGATCGACTACTTCGCCGCCCAGGTGCGTCCCGGCCTGATCTACGACTGGGAGGCGGCCCACAAGATCCAACTGCCGCTGCCCGAGCCCGCGCTGCTGCGTGGCGACGCGGTGCTCGCGGGCGACCCGGGCGCCAGCGTCTGAACTGAACGCGAGGCCGGGCCGACGCGCGGGGTACGCGCGCCGGCCCGGCCACCGAGTGGTCCGGCGGTCGCCGAGACGGCTCAGCCGAGGACGACGCCCGTGGCGCCGACTCCGTTCATGCCGGAGAGAATGTCCTCGTAGTACATCCGCCAGGCGCAGACCCGACCGGTGGTCACGTAGCCGGTACAGGGGACCGTGGTGTTGGTGTCGTCGATTGCGGTGGTGGTGCCGGTCGCCCAGACCTGGAGGGTGTTCGCCGCATTGACGATCTCCACCGGGCCGCCGCTGTCGCCCTGACCGACGGCGTTGGTGCCTGTGGTGTTCTCCGCCTGCACCTGGCCGCAGACCGTGCCGAAGTTGCGCACGTTGATGCACAGGTTGCGGGCCTTCACCTGGATCGAGCACCGGGTGCCGGAGTACGCGCCGGAGGTGCATACGAAGTTGCCGACCTGGCTGGCCGTCGCGCCGATCACCTGGTTGCTGAACTCGCTGACCACCGCGCCGGCCGCGGTGGTGCTGTTGTTGAAGACCCGGCCGCCCGAGCTGCCGTTGAGCAGCAGGGTGTCGGTGCTGACGTTGCGGGTGCCGACGACGCCGATCGTCTGCCCGGTCGGGTCGGTCGCCAGAACGTTGAGGTTGGCGCAGTGCGCGGCGGAGAGCACCCGCGACACCCCGCCCTGGAACACCCCGAAGCCGGTCGAGCAGCCACCGCCGTTGGCGGTGTTGCGCCACGCGGCGCCACCCCACCACGGCGGCGAGTCGTCCCACCGGGTCGCGGGCGCGGCGGCGACCCCGGTCTGCACGGTCACCGGTACCCCGGCGAGAGCCGTCGCGCCGAGCAGCCCGTCCTGGGTGCCGACGAGCAGGCCGGCGCCGTCGGCGCGCGGACCGACCGTGGTGATCTTGTTGCCGGCCGCGGCCCGCAGCCGCTCCGCCGCGACGAGGAGTTCCCGCTGTGAGTACGCGGCGGACAGCACCTGGGTGGCGACGGTGGCCCGGGCGGTGGCCACCAGGTTGGCCGGCGGCTCCCCCTTCCAGTAGACCTGCAGCTGGCGGGTGGTGGGGTCGGCGACGATGCCGGCGAATCCGGAGTTGGCGCTGCGCTGCGCCGCGTTGGTGATCCGCGCGGCGGCGGTGTTCATGCGCTGCTGCAACCGGAGCAGCTCAGACCAGGAGGCGAAGCCGCCGGGCACCGGTGTGCTGTCGACGAAGGATCCGGTGGTGGCGGCCTTGCCGCCCGGAGCGGCGGCGGCCGGGGTGGCGGTCATGCCCGCGGCGAGCAGCGTGAGGCCGATCGCGGTGACGGCGAGTCGACGCAGCATCGCCACGGGACGTCGGGTGGTCGGGTGTGGACGGATCATCGGGTACCTCTTCCCCCAGGGATCGTGGAGCGGGCCGGGCCCGCACCAGGACGGTGGCAGGGGCGTCGGCGCCTCGGGGCGGATCCTGGACGGGACTGGACACCGTTGGACACCGCCGGACGGGGTGACGGTCCGCAGTGGATCTGTCATTCATTGGCATGGGTCTATCGATCGGTGAGTGGCCGGATTAGCCTGCCGGTGCGTATCCGGGGGGCCGGATGACCGGGGGTGGGGGCCGCATGCCTGATCAGTGGATACCGTCCGGCACTCATCAGACGTCACATGGGTCGGCCGGCGGGTTCGAGCTGGCCCGCGCCGGCAGCGAGGTGCAGACACTGCCGGAGTTGGCCGGGTTGCTGCGTCAGTTGCGCCGCCGCGAAGCCCGTCAGCAGGGCGAGACCCTGTTGACGTACCGGCAGTTGGCCGCGAAGACCGGCTGGTCGCGCGGGATCATCGGGGAGTACTTCGCCGGCAACATCCTGCCGCCGCCGGAGCGGTTCGACGCGCTCATCCGACTGCTCGGCGCGACAGCCGCCGAGCAGGGGGTGCTGGCCACCGCACGGGACCGGGTCGAGGAGCGACGTCGACGCCCGAACCGCGACCACGCGACCACCGGGCGGGCGGTCGCCCGGGCCAGGGCCGGCGGCCCACGCACCCCTCCGACGTCCCCGCGATTCCCGGTGCCCCGCCAACTGCCCCCGGCGCTGCCCGGGTTCGTCGGGCGCGCAACCCAACTCGCGCAGCTCGACGCCGAGTGCGCCGGCGTCGTGGCGCCCGGGGACGACGGCGTGGCGCCGGTCACCGTCATGACGCTGTCCGGGACGGCCGGGGTCGGCAAGACGACCCTCGCGGTCAACTGGGCGCACCGGGTCGCCGACCGCTTCCCGGACGGCCAGCTCTACGTCGACCTGCGCGGGTTCGACTCCACCGGAACGGTGGTGACGGCCGTCGAGGCGGTTCGGGGCTTCCTGGAGGCCCTCGAGGTGCCGCCCGAACGAATCCCCACCCACCTGCCCGCGCAGGTGGGCCTCTACCGCAGCCTGCTCGCCGGCCGCCGGATGCTGGTGCTGCTGGACAACGCCCGCGACGCCGAGCAGGTCCGGCCCCTGCTGGTCGGCAGCCCGAGCTGCCTGGTCCTGGTCACCAGCCGCAACCGGCTCGCCGGCCTCGTCGCCGCCGAGGGGGCCCGACCGATCGGCGTCGACCTGCTCAGCAGCGCCGAGGCCTGGCAGCTGTTGGGCCGGCGGCTCGGCCCGGACCGGTTGGCGGCCGAGCCGCAGGCGGTGGACGAGATCATCGAGCGGTGTGCGCGGCTGCCGCTGGCGCTGGCCGTGCTCGCCGCGAGAGGCGCGGAGAAGCCGACGTTCCCGCTGGCCACCCTCGCGGCCGAACTGCGGGCGGCGCCCCGACCACTCGACTCGTTCGACGGAGGGGACGCCGGCACCGACGTGCAGGGCGTCTTCTCCTGGTCGTACCGGAGCCTGTCGCCGGCGGCGGCACGCCTGTTCCGGCTCCTCGGCTGCCATCCCGGGCCGGACATCGGGTTCGCGGCGGCGGCCAGTCTGGCCGGGCTGCCCCGGGACCAGGTGCCCCGCCTGCTGGCCGAGTTGGCCCACGCACACCTCGTCACCGAACACGCCCCCGGCCGGTTCGGCGCGCACGACCTGCTCCGGGCGTACGCGGTGGAGCAGGTCGAGCGTCTCGAACCGGCGCAGGACCGGCGGGCGGCGATCCGGCGTGGGCTGGACCACTACCTGCACACCGCGCACGCGGCGGCGCTGCTGTTGCAGCCGGGCCGGGATCCGGTCACCCTCGCTGTCGCCGCACCGGGTGTGGCGCCCGAGGAGATCACCGACCTCGGCCAGGCCCTCGCCTGGTTCACCGTCGAGTATCCGGTGCTGCTGGCGGCGGTCGCCCACGCGCGGTGGGCCGGGTTCGACGGCCATGCCTGGCAGCTGGCCTGGACACTCGTGGACTTCCTGCAACGTCGGGGGCGTTGGCCGGACCTGGCCGTGGCCCAGCGCAACGCCCTGGCCGGGGCGCGGCGGGCCGGCGACCGGCCCGGGCAGGCGAACGCCCACCGCGACCTCGCCCGGGTGCTGTCCCGGCTGGGCCGGGTGGACGAGGCGTCGAGGAACTACCGCCAGGCCCTGGTGATCTTCGCGGAGTTGGGCGACCACACCGGGCAGGCGCGCACCCACCGGGCGTTCGGGGCGATGCTCGACGGGCTCGGCCGGCACGCCGAGTCGCTGGAGCAGAGCGAGCGGGCCCTGGCGCTGTACCGGGCCGCCGGCCACGTCGCCGGGGAGGCCAGCGCCCGCAACGCGGTGGGGTGGGCGCACGCCCAGCTCGGCCAGTACGGGCCGGCGCTCACGCACTGCCGGGAGGCGTTGGCGCTGCTGCGCACGACGGGTGACCGGCACGGGGAGGCGAACACCTGGGACAGCCTGGGCTTCATCCACGCCCGGCTGGGTGACCACCGTGCGGCGATCCGCTGTTTCCAGCGGGCGCTCGGGCTGTACCGGCAGGTCAGCGACCGCTACGACGAGGCGGACACCCTGTCCCGGCTCGGGGAGAGCCGGCAGGCGGTGGGGGACGCGGCCGGTGCCGCGCGTGCCTGGCGCCGTGCCCTGGGCATCCTCGACGATCTCGGCCACCCGGACGCCGAGCGGGTGCGTGACCTGCTGGCCCGGGCTGCCGCCCGGTGACGCCGGGCACACCGACGGTGGGTGACCGAGGTGGGCCGCCCGGTCTCCAGCCGGGCACTCCGTAGACTGGTGGCGCACAGCTCGTCCCACCCCACGAAGGAGCCGTCCCGCGTGACCGTCCAGCCCATCCGTCTGTTTGGGGATCCGGTGCTGCGCACGCCGGCCGATCCGGTGGTCGACTTCGACGCCGAGCTCCGTCGGCTCGTCGCCGACCTCACCGACACGATGCGTGAGCAGAACGGCGCCGGCCTGGCCGCGCCGCAGCTCGGTGTGAGCCTGCGGGTGTTCACCTTCGACGTCGACGACGTCCTCGGGCACCTGATCAACCCCGTGCTGGAGTTCCCCGACGAGGAGGAGCAGGACGGCCCGGAGGGCTGCCTGTCGATCCCCGGGCTCTACTTCGACACCAAGCGTCGGCAGAACGTCGTCGCCAAGGGCTTCAGCTCGTTCGGTGACCCCGTGCAGATCGTCGGCACCGGTCTGATGGCGCGTTGCGTGCAGCACGAGACCGACCACCTCGACGGGGTGCTCTTCCTGGACCGCCTGGACCCGGAGGGGCGCAAGGAAGCCATGAAGGCGATCCGCCAGGCCGAGTGGTACGACGCGGCGGCCCCGCCCACGGTCAAGCTCAGCCCGCACATCAGCGACCCCTTCGGTCTGGGGCGCTGACCCGGATGCGCGTGATCTTCGCCGGTACGCCGGCCGTCGCCGTGCCCGCCCTGGCCGCCGTCGCCGCCTCCCGCCACGAGGTGGTGGCCGTGGTCACCCGGCCCGACGCGCCCGCCGGGCGTGGGCGGGGCCTGTCCCGCTCCCCGGTCGGCGCGTGGGCCGACGAGCACGGCGTCGAGGTGCTCACGCCGGCCCGTCCCCGTGACCCGGAGTTCCTCGACCGGCTGCGTGAGCTGGCACCGGACTGCGTGCCGGTGGTCGCCTACGGCGCGCTGGTGCCACCGGCGGCCCTGGAGATCCCCCGGTACGGCTGGATCAACCTGCACTTCTCCCTGTTGCCCGCGTGGCGTGGCGCCGCGCCCGTGCAGCACGCGGTGCTGCACGGTGACGAGCTGACCGGGGCCAGCGTCTTCCAGTTGGAGGAGGGCCTGGACACCGGCCCGGTCTACGGCACGCTGACCGACGAGATCCGCGCCGCCGACACCTCCGGTGACCTGTTGGGACGGCTCGCCGACTCCGGCGCCGGGCTGCTGGTGGCGGTGCTCGACGCGATCGCCGACGGCACCGCCCGCGCGGAGCCGCAGCCCGCCGACGGGGTGTCGCTGGCGCCGAAACTGACAGTGGACGACGCTCGGGTGCGCTGGGGTGACCCGGCCTTCGCCGTGGATCGGCGGATCCGGGCCTGCACGCCCGCGCCGGGTGGCTGGACCACGTTCCGCGACGAGCGGGTGAAGCTCGGGCCGGTCGTCCCGGTGCCCGACGGCCCCGAGCTGAAGCCGGGGGAGCTGCTGGTGGAGAAGTCCCGGGTGCTGGTGGGCACGGCGACCGTGCCGGTGCGTCTCGGCGAGGTCCGCGCCGCGGGCAAGCGGGCCATGGGCGCGACCGACTGGGCGCGCGGCGTCCGGGTCGGCACTGGAGAGGACTTCGCGTGACGGCACCGGAGGGAACCCGACCGACGCGCTCCGGCCCGTCGACCGGCCGTGGCGGGGATCGCCGTCCGGTCCGGCCGCCGCTGGACCGACCGCGCCGCGCCGCGTACGAGGCGGTGGCGGCGGTGCACCGGGACGACGCGTTCGCCAACCTGGTGCTGCCCATCATCCTGCGGGAGGAGGGGCTGTTCGGTCGGGACGCGGCCTTCGCCACCGAGCTCACCTACGGCACCCTGCGCCACCTGGGCACGTTGGACGCGATCCTGACCGACGCGGCCGGCCGGGACGTGGCCCGGATCGACCCGCCGGTACGCGACGCGCTGCGGCTCGGGGCGTACCAACTCCTGCACACCCGGGTGCCGGCGCACGCCGCGGTCTCGTCGACGGTGGACCTGGTCCGTTCGGTCGCACCGGGCGCGACCGGGTTCGCCAACGCGGTGCTGCGCGAGGTGTCCACCCGTGACGCGGACGCCTGGGTGGCGAAGCTCGCCCCACCGATGGAGACCGACCCGGTCGGGCACCTCGCGTTGGCGTACAGCCATCCGCAGTGGATCGTGCGGGCCTTCTCCGAGGCGCTCGGCGGCGATCTGGGTGAGACGGAGCGCCTCCTGATCGAGGACAATGAGCGCCCGCCGGTGCACCTGTGCGCCCGGCCCGGCCTGATCGACCCGGTCGAGCTGGCCGACCAGGTCGGCGGTGCGCCCGGCGCCTTCTCGCCGTACGCCGTCTATCTGCCCGGTGGCGCGCCTGGTGACATCCCGGCGGTGGTCGACGGCCGTGCCCACGTCCAGGACGAGGGCTCCCAGTTGGTGGCGACCGCGCTCGCCGACGCGCCGTTGGACGGCCCGGACGGGCGTTGGCTGGACCTGTGCGCCGGCCCGGGTGGCAAGGCCGGGCTGCTCGGCGCGTTGGCCGCGCAGCGGGGCGCCCGGGTGACCGCGGTGGAGGTGGCCGAGCACCGCGCCCGACTGGTCTCGTTGGCCACCCGGGACCTGCCGGTGGCCGTGCTGACCATGGACGGTCGTGAGGTCGGCGGCGACCCGAAGCTGCCGGAGCAGCACTTCGACCGGGTGCTGGTGGACGCGCCGTGCACGGGGCTGGGCTCGCTGCGTCGTCGGCCGGAGTCGCGCTGGCGTCGCCAGCCGTCCGACCTGCCGCCGCTGACCCGCCTGCAACGGGAGTTGCTCGGCGCGGCGCTGCGGGCGGTCCGCCCGGGTGGCCTGGTCGCCTATGTCACCTGCTCGCCACACACCGTCGAGACGCACGTGACGGTGACCGAGGCGGCGCGCCGCAGCGGGGTTTCGGTGGACTTCGTGGACGCCCGGCCGCTGCTGCCGGCCGGCATGCCCGGTCTCGGCGACGGGCCGACCGTGCAGCTCTGGCCGCACCGGCACGGCACCGACGCGATGTTCCTCGCCGTCCTGCGCCGAGGCTGACCCGACCCTGCGTCCGGCCGATCGGTGACCCGACCGGCCGGACGCGGCGCTCAGGTGACCGGAAGGCCCTTGGTGCCGGCGTTCCTCATCGACCGGGTCAGGTTCCGGTCGGAGATCCAGAGGAAGCACTGCACGCCCCGGTTGCCGTTGCGCCACTCCTCCTCGTACGGCTGGTAGTAGATCGTTCCGGCGCGGAAGTCGAGCTGGGAGTTGTCCGGAACCTTGGCGTACTTGGCGATCATCGTCTGGCAGGCCCGGTGGGTCCGCTTGACGCCGCCGGTGAATGCCGCGTAGGTGGTGTCCGGCGCCTGCCAGACGCCGACGAACTCGGCGTGGTGCTTGGTGGTGCAGGAGACCGGCACCATCTCGTCGATGTCGTCCTTCACCAGCTTCGGGTTGAAGCAGCGGTACGCCAGCGGGGCCGCCCCGGACAGCGCGCCCCGGAGGCTGCCGGTGCGCAGGTCGACCGCGGTGTCGTCGATGCTGGCGATCTCGGTGACGTCGCACCGGTACCAGCGGGCCCCGCCCGACCAGGCCTGCGGTGACGGCAGCACGACGGTCAGGCCGAGCCGCCCGGAACGCCAGTCGGCGCCCACCGCCTTGTTGACCGCCGTGTCGCACCCGGCCTGCGCGGCCCGCATGCCGGCCGAGCCGGGCTGTGGGGGAGTGCCGCCCGCGGCGCCCGGGCCGGTGAGGGTGCCGACGTGCATGGTCTCCACCCGGTGCGACTCGGTGCACGCCGTCGGGTTGTAACCGGTCAGGAAGCCGACCTGCTGGGAACTCTGGTGGCAGACGTCGGCAGCGGGGACGAACTGCTGCGCCGCGACGGGCGCCGGCCAGTCGTCGATGAGATCACTGTCGACTCCGGCGGGCGCGCCGCACCCGGCCAGCGCCAGGGCCAGCGTCCCACCCGCGGCGACCGCCGCCAACCACCGTCGCATCCCGACCTCCCGCCGCTGCTGGCCCCCGACCGGACCCAGCCGGTCGATAGCGCCACGGCGCAGCAGCATACGGCACCGATGCTCAGATCGCGGGCAGTCCCTCGGGGCCGGCGCCGCGCATCGAGCGGGTGAGTTTGCGGTCGTCGCTCCACAGGAAACAGCGCACTCCACGGTCGCCCTCCTCCCACTCCCGCTGCGACGGTGGGTAGTAGATGGACCCGGCCCGGTACGGCAGCTCGCTGTTGTTGGGCACCGCCGCGTACTCGGCGATCAGCGCCATGCACCGTTGGTGCGCCTGTTCGGCGGACTTGGCGAACGCCGCCCAGCTCATGTTCCGCTCCTCGTAGACGCCCACGAACTCGGCGCGGTGCGGCTCGGTGCAGAGCACCGGCGCCATGTAGTTGAGGTTGTCGCCGATCAGCTTGGGGTCGAAGCAGCGGTGCGTCAGGGGCGTGTCGCCGATCAGGGCGCCGCGCAGGCTCCCGGTGCGGTTCACCGCGCGGGTGTTGTCGATGCTGCCGGTCTCGCTGAGGTCGCAGCGGAACCAGCGGGCGCCGCCGGTCCACGCGGGCGCGGACGGCAGCGCGAGGGACAGCGTGAGCCGGGCCGTGTGCCAGTCACCGCCGAGCACCTGCCGGGCCCGCTGGTCGCACTCGCCGCGAGCCGTGCGCAGCGCCGACGATCCGGGTTCCGGTCGGGTCTCGGTCAGCGCGTCGGGCCCGACGAAGGTGCCGACGTGAATGGTCTCGGCCAGGTGGTTGCGCGCGCAGTCCACCGTCTCGTACGTGCTGGCCTGCACGACCGTGGCGATCCGCGGCAGACAGGTGTCGGTGGCGGGGGTGAACGGCTTCGGCACCCGCAGCGTCGGCCAGTCGTCGGTGAGATCACCGTCCGCGCCCCGCGCCGGCGCGCAACCGGTCAGCAGCAGCATGGTCGTGACGCCGGCCAGCACCAGCGCTGGAAGCCACCGTCGCATCGTCCGCCCTCCCGGGAGCTGGCGGCCGGTCACCGCGCCCCGCGGCGAGACCCCGGCGGGCGTGCAGCCTATGGCACCGTCCCGGTTGGAGTGTCGTCGCGTTTCCGTCGATCGGCCAGTCGCTGATGTCTGTTCGTCCGGATTCGGGGGTCCGGAGCGTCGAATTCTGCACCACTGGTCACTACTGGGTCACAGCGCGTCCCCGAAGGTGGCGCGATGCGGGTGGCGGGTGGCCACGTTCGTACACTGGCCCCGTGACCGTACCGCCGCCGATCGTCGCGCCGAGCATCCTGGCCGCCGATTTCGCCCGCCTCGCCGAAGAGGTCCGTGCCGTCGAGGACGCCGCGGACTGGTTGCACGTCGACGTGATGGACAACCACTTCGTGCCGAACCTGACCATTGGGCTGCCCGTGGTGCAGAGCCTGCGCGCTGTCACGGCGATGCCCTTCGACGTGCACCTGATGATCGAGGACCCGCGCCGGTGGGCGCCCGGGTACGCCGACGCGGGGGCGTACAACGTCACCTTCCACGCGGAGGCGTCGGACGACCCGGTGGCGTTGGCCAAGGACCTGCGCTCGGCCGGTGCGAAGGCGGGCCTGGCCATCGACCGGGACACTCCGATCGAGCCCTACCTGGACCTGCTGCCCAGCTTCGACACCCTGCTGATCATGACGATCAAGGCCGGCTTCGGTGGTCAGCGGTTCATTCCGCAGATGCTGGACAAGGTGCGGACGGCCCGGCGGCACGTGTCGGCCGGGCACCTGGAGCTGCGCATCGAGGTGGACGGCGGGATCGCCGCCGACACCATCGAGCAGGCGGCCGCCGCGGGCGCCGACGCGTTCGTGGCCGGGACCGCCGTGTACGGCGCCGCCGACCCGGCGGAGGCGGTACGGCACCTGCGGGCACTGGCGGAACGCGCGGCTCCCGGGGCCTGAGGTGGAGCCGGAGGCCGACCGCAAGGACATCATCCTCGTCGTGGACGACGACGCGGACATCGCTCGTTTCGTCGAGTTCAACCTGCGGCTGCACGGCTTCGAGGTGATCCACGCCAGCGACGGCCAGGAGGCTCTGGAGGTCATCGAACGCCAGCGGCCGGACCTGGCGGTGGTCGACCTCATGATGCCGCGGATCGACGGGCTGGAGCTGACCCGTCGGCTGCGCGCCGACCCGATGACCTCCGCCCTTCCGGTGATCATGCTGACGGCCAAGGGAATGACAGTCGACAAGGTGCACGGGCTCAGCGCCGGCGCGGACGACTACCTGGTCAAGCCGTTCGACACCGCCGAGCTGGTGGCCCGGGTCTCGTCCACGCTGCGCCGCAACAAGGAGTTCCGGGAGGTCTCCCCGCTGACCGGGCTGCCCGGCAACAGCCGGATCCGTCGGGAGATCAGCGACCGGGTCCGAAACGGCGTGGACTACGCGGTCGGCTACATCGACATCGACCGGTTCAAGAGCGTCAACGACAGGTACGGCTTCGTGCGCGGGGACGACTTCATCTCCGCGCTGGCCCGCAGCCTGCACCGGGCGGTCGTGGCGGTGGGCCTGCCGCCGGCCTTCCTCGGCCACGTCGGCGGCGACGACTTCGTCATCGTCTGCGCCCCGGACCAGGTGCGCTCACTGACGTCCCGGGCGGTCGTCGACTTCGAGAAGGCCGCCGACACGCTCTACGACGCGACCGACCGTGAGCGCGGCTTCGTCGAGCTGAAGGACCGGCGCGGCAACATCCGGCGCGCGGCCCTGGTCACGCTCTCGATCGGGGTGTCCCTCTCCGACGCCGGCAAGCGGTTCACCGACCCCCTCGAAGCGATAGCGGTGGCCTCGGAGATGAAGACGGTCGCCAAGAGTCAACCGGGTTCGTACGTGGCGGTGGACCGGCGTCGCGGCGTCACCTGAGCGTGATACCGCTGTGAAGTAGCTCGCCTAGGTGGCGGCAGAGTCGCATCGGCGTGTAAGACTTCCCGTGTACCCACCACGCGCTGGCGGGACTCGGTGAAATTCCGAACCGGCGGTGATCCACGGTCCAACCGTGGTCAGCCCGCGACCCGGACGGCTCTGCCGTCCGGTGGACCTGGTGAAAATCCGGGGCCGACGGTTGGGGGCGGTTCGTCCGCGCCCAGACAGTCCGGATGGGAGACAGCGCGCGGGACGGACGGGTCCGAGCCGGCCGCTGGCTTCAGCGTGCCGTCCCGACCCCCCGGGGCGGCTGTGCCGTTCCCGGATTCCGCCACCGCCTGCCCGTGGCCCCATGGCCACCGCCTCCCTGACCGCCCGCGCGCGGACCGGCGAGTGAGAGGGCAGGGGCAGGGCGATGGCCAGCGTCTCCGTTGATGAGGCGATGCGGCGTGCGATCGAGTTGGCGGCGCGCGGGCTCGGCACCACCAGCCCCAACCCGGTGGTCGGGTGCGTGCTGCTCGACGAGGACGGCGAGGTCGTGGGCGAGGGCTTCCACGCGTACGCCGGCGGGCCGCACGCCGAGATCGTCGCGCTGGCGCAGGCCGGGCGCCGGGCCAAGGGCGGCACCGCGGTCGTCACTCTGGAACCCTGCAACCACACCGGCCGCACCGGCCCCTGTAGTTCCGCGCTCGTCCAGGCGGGGGTGGGCCGGGTGGTCATCGCCGTACCCGACCCCAACCCGGTCGCCACCGGGGGCGCCGCCACGTTGCGCGCCGCCGGGGTCCGGGTCGATCTGGGGGTACGCGGCGAGGAGGCCGAGGCCGGCAACGTCGCGTGGCTGACCTCGATGCGCCGGGGCTGGCCGTACGTGATCTGGAAGTACGCCGCCACGCTCGACGGGCGCTCCGCGGCGGCGGACGGCACCAGCATGTGGATCACCTCGGAGGCGGCCCGGATCGACGTGCACGCGCTGCGGGGCACTGTCGACGCGGTCATCGCCGGGGTGGGCACCGTGCTCGCCGACAACCCTCGGTTGACCGCCCGCAACCTGCGCGACGGCAGCCTGGCCATCCGGCAGCCGCTGCGGGTGGTGGTGGACAGCTCGGGGCGTACCCCGGCTGACGCCCTGGTCCGCGACGGCGCCGCGCGGACGTGGATCGCGACCGCCGACGAGGTCGGCGCCGACCCGGACGGCCGGGTCGACCTGTCGGCGCTGCTCGCGGCGCTGCACCAGCGCGGGATCCGCGCGGTGCTGCTGGAGGGCGGCCCCCGGTTGGCCGGCGCGTTCCTGCGGGCCGGCCTGGTCGACAAGATCGTCGGGTACGTCGCGCCGCGGTTGCTCGGCGCCGGCCCGACCGCTCTGGTCGACGCGGGAGTGACCACCATCGCTGAGGCCATCGATCTGGAGTTCGTCGACGTTACACAGATCGGTCCGGATCTCCGGATCACCGCTTTGCCCCGAAAAAGGGAGGGCTGAGATGTTCACCGGCATTATCGAGGAATTGGGCGAGATCGTCCGGGTCGCGCCGACGGCGGGAGACTCGGCGTTGCTCGGCGTACGCGGCCCGCTTGTCACGTCCGACGCCCGGCACGGCGACTCGATCGCCGTCAACGGCGTCTGCCTGACCGTCGTGGAGGTGGCCGACGGGGTCTTCACCGCCGACGTGATGGGGGAGACGCTGCGCCGCTCCGCGCTGGGCGCGCTGCGCCGCGGCGACCCGGTCAACCTGGAGCGGGCCGCCGCGCTCGGCAGTCGCCTCGGCGGGCACCTGGTGCAGGGCCACGTCGACGGCGTCGGTGAACTGATCTCCCGGGAGCCGGCCGAGCAGTGGGAGACCGTCCGGTTCCGACTGCCCGCCGCCCTGTCCCGGTACGTGGTGGAGAAGGGCTCGATCACCATCGACGGTGTCTCGTTGACCGTGGCCGCCGTCGGCGCGGACGAGTTCGCCGTCGGGCTGATCCCGACCACGCTCAAGCTGACCACGCTCGGCGCGAAGGGCGTCGGCGACCCGGTCAACCTGGAGGTCGACGTGCTGGCCAAGTACGTCGAGCGGCTGCTCGGCGACCGGCTGACAAACGCCGACGCCGACGCTCGCGGGCTGGCCACGCACCCGGGCCGGGTGGCCTGATGGGCCCGCTCAGCTGGCTGCTGGACGCCCAGGTGCAGATCGCCGGCTCGCCGGTGCTGGCCCGGGAGATCGTCGGCAACGCGTTCGGGCTGGTCTCGGCGCTGCTCGGGCTGCGCCGGCTGCTCTGGGCGTGGCCGGTCGGCATGATCGGTAACGCGCTGCTCCTCACCGTCTTCCTCGGCGGGGTGTTCGCCACCCCGCAGGAGCACGACCTGTACGGGCAGGCCGGTCGACAGGTGTTCTTCTTCGCGGTCAGCGTCTACGGCTGGTGGCGCTGGCAGCGCAACCGTCGCGGCGACGCCGGACAGGCGGCTGTCGTCCCGCGCTGGGCCACCGGACGGGAACGACTGATGCTGCTGGTGGCCGCCGTGATCGGCACCGCCGCGGCGTACCCGCTGCTCAAGGCGCTGGGCTCGTGGGGCCCGCTGCCCGACGCCTGGATCCTCACCGGCAGCCTGCTGGCCACCTACGGCATGGCCCGCGGCTGGGTGGAGTTCTGGCTGCTCTGGATCGCGGTGGACGCGGTAGGTGTGCCGCTGCTGCTGCGCGGCGGGTTCTACCCGTCGGCCGTCATGTACCTGATCTACGGCGCCCTCTGCGTCTGGGGCTTCGCCGCCTGGTGGCGCACCTCGCGCGCGACGGCCACCGTCCGTACGCCCATCTACACGGAGGCCCTGGCGTGACCGGTTTTGGGGATATCGAGCAGGCGGTCGCGGAGATCGCCGCCGGCCGGCCAGTCGTGGTGGTCGACGACGCGGACCGGGAGAACGAGGGCGACCTGATCTTCGCGGCCGAGTTGGCCACGCCGGAGCTGATGGCGTTCATGGTGCGCCACACCTCCGGGTACGTGTGCGTGGCGCTGACCGAGAGCGAGGCCGACCGGCTCGACCTGCCGCCGATGCACCACACCAACCAGGACCGGCGGGGCACCGCGTACACGGTGACCGTGGACGCCCGGGAGGGGGTCAGCACCGGCATCTCGGCGGCCGACCGCGCGCACACCAGCCGGCTGCTCGCCGCCGCGGCCACCGACCCGACCGACCTGGCCCGGCCCGGGCACGTGGTGCCGCTGCGCGCTCGCGAGGGCGGGGTGCTGCGCCGGCCGGGGCACACCGAGGCGGGGATCGACCTGACCCGGATGGCCGGGCTGCGTCCGGCGGGCGTGCTCTGCGAGCTGGTCAACGACGACGGCACCATGATGCGCCTACCGGACCTGGAGAAGTTCTCCGCCGAGCACGGTCTCACGCTGATCACCATCGCCGACCTGATCGCCTACCGGCGGCGTACCGAGAAGCAGGTCGAGCTGGTCGCCGACGCCCGGATGCCGACGCGCCACGGGGTGTTCCGGGCGCTCGGCTACCGCGCCGAGCACGACCCTGCCGAGCACGTCGCGATGGTGCTGGGTGACCTGGGCGACGGCCAGGACGTGCTGGTCCGGGTGCACTCCGAGTGCCTGACCGGGGACGTGTTCGGCTCGCTGCGCTGCGACTGCGGGCCGCAGTTGGACGCCGCGCTGGCTCGGGTCGGGCAGGAGGGCCGGGGCGTGGTGCTCTACGTGCGTGGGCACGAGGGGCGCGGCATCGGGCTGCTGCACAAGCTCCAGGCGTACCAGTTGCAGGACTCCGGCCGCGACACCGTCGACGCCAACCTCGACCTGGGCCTGCCGGCCGACGCCCGCGACTACGGCACCGGCGCGCAGATCCTCTACGACCTGGGCGTGCGGTCGATGCGGCTGCTGACCAACAACCCGGCCAAGCGGGCCGGGCTGGAGGGGTACGGGCTGACCATCACCGGCCGCGAGGGGCTGCCGGTCGGCGCGCACCCGGAGAACATGCGCTACCTGCGCACCAAGCGGGACCGGATGGGTCACCTGCTGGACCAGTTGGACGAGGTGTCCGAGGCGCCGCTGGGGCGTCCGGTCGCCAACGACGAGATCGGAGCATGACGATGGCGGGTTTCGGTGAGCCGGGAGTCGAGGCGGTCGACGCCGCGGGGCTGACCGTCGGGGTCGTTGCCGCCCGCTGGCACGGCGAGCTGACCGACCACATGCTGGAGCGTGCGGTGGCCGCCGCCGAGGCGTGCGGCGCCCGTTCCGTGGTGGCCCGGGTCGCCGGTTCGGTCGAGCTGCCGGTGGTGGCGCAGGCCCTCGCCCGCCGCTGCGACGTGGTGGTCGCCCTCGGCGTGGTGGTCCGCGGGTCCACCGCCCACTTCGACTACGTCTGCCGCTCGGTCACCGACGGGCTGACCCGGGTGGCGCTGGACGAGGGCAAGCCGGTGGCGCACGGCGTGTTGACCGTGGAGACCATCGAGCAGGCCCGCGACCGCGCCGGTCTGCCCGGGTCGGCGGAGGACAAGGGCTGGGCGGCCACCGTCGCGGCGCTCGACGCGGCGCTGGCCGTGCGGACCGTGGCGGCGGGCAACGCCCAGCGGGTCGGCTTCGGCGGCTGACCCGCCCTCGGCCTCGGCCGTCTCTGAAGGCTGGCCCTCACAGCCGACCGGCCTCGATGATCCGGCGCAGGAACTGCCGGGTACGGGGCTGCGTCGGCTCGCCGAGCACCTGCTCGGGAGGGCCGCTCTCGACGACCCGCCCGGCGTCGAGGAAACACACCTCGTCGGCGACCTCCCGGGCGAAGCCCATCTCGTGGGTGGCCAGCACCATGGTCATGCCGTCGGCCTTCAGGTCCCGGATCATCGACAGCACCTCGCCGACGAGTTCCGGGTCCAGCGCGGAGGTGACCTCGTCGAGCAGCATCAGCCGAGGTGAGTTGGCCAGCGCCCGGACGATCGCCACCCGCTGCTGCTGCCCGCCGGAGAGCCGGTCCGGGTAGGCGTCCGCCTTGGCGCCGAGCCCCACCCGGTCGAGCAACTCCCGGGCCTGGGCCTCGGCCTCCGCCCGGGCCCGCCGGTGGACGCGGCGCGGCGCGAGGGTGATGTTGTCCAACACGCTCAGGTGCGGAAAGAGGTTGTACGCCTGGAACACCATGCCGATCCGCCGCCGGACCTGGTCCGGGTCCACCCGGGGATCGGAGATGTCCTCCCCGTCCAACTCGATGGTGCCGTCGTCGAGTTCGTCCAGCAGGTTGAGGCAGCGCAGCAGTGTCGACTTGCCGGACCCGGACGCCCCGATCAGGGCCACCACCTGGTGCTCGGCGACGGTCAGGTCGAGCTGGTCGAGCACGACGTGCCCGCCGAACTCCTTGCGCAGGCCACGACACCGCAACAACGCCACGGGTCAGCCCCCCGACTGTCGGCGGGCCGCGCGCAGCGTCACCCAGTCCGTGACCGCGATCAACGGGATCGCGAGCAGCACGAAGAGCACCCCCGCCACCACGTACGGCGTGTAGTTGAACGTCTGGGCGGTGGCGATCTGGGCGGCGCGGACCGCGTCGATCGGCCCGGCGAGCGACACCAGGCCCACGTCCTTCTGCAACGCCACCACGTCGTTGAGTAGCGGTGGCGCCACCCGACGGACGGCCTGCGGCAGGACCACGTGCCGCATCGTCTGCCGGTAGGTCAGGCCCAACGAGCGGGCGGCGGCGAGCTGACTGGAGTGCACCGACTCGATGCCGGCCCGGAACACCTCGGCGAGATAGCCGCCGTAGGTGAGGACCAACGCGATCCCGCCCAGCACCAGCACCGGCGGCATGCCCTGCAACCGCAGCCCCGGCACGCCGAGGGTGAGCAGGTAGAGCACGATGATCAGCGGTAGGCCGCGGAACGTGTAGGTGTAGCCGGCGGCCAGCGCCCGGACCGGGAAGAAGACCGGCCCGCGCAGCGTCCGCAGCACGGCGATCACCAACCCGAGCAGCAGCGCGCCGGCCGCACAGCACACCAGCAGCCGTACGTTGAGCCAGAGCCCGCTCAGCACCGTCGGCAGCGCGTCGCGGGCGATCTGCGGATCCAGGAACGACCGCCGGACCCGGTCCCAGCCGGGCGCCCCGGTCACCGCGATCACCAGCAGCGTGCCGAGCGCCGCCGTCGAGGACGCCGCGACGAGCACGCTGTAGATGGTCTGCCGACGCCGGTACGCCGAGCGCCGCAGCTGCGCCTCGGACGGCACGTGATCCAGAAGTGTCACCGCAGCTCGGCCGCCCCCGCCACCTGGGCGAGCCACTTCTGCTCCAGCTCCTTGAGCGTGCCCGCCGCGGTGAGCTGACCAACCGCCCCGCTCACGCAGGACGTCAGCGGGGAGTTCTTGTCCAGCAGCAACCCGAACGCTTCGGGCGTGCCGACCTGCGGCACCTGCCCGACGATCGTCGCGTCGGTGATCTCCGCGCCGGTGATGTAGAAGGCGGTCGGCAGGTCCACCACGAGACCGTCCAACTGCCCGTTCTGCAGGGCCTTCTTGGCATCGTCGTTGCTGTTGTAGACCTGCGGCTTGGCGGCCGGCCTGATCACGTCGGTGATCGCCTGGTAGCTGGTGGTGCCGACCTGCGCGCCGAGCCGGGCGTCGCGCAGCTCGGCCAACGACTTCCGGCCGGCGATCTTCGAGGACTTCAACGCGATGACGGTCTGCCGCACCAGGTAGTACGGCGCGGAGAAGTCGACAGCCTGCTTGCGCTCCTCGGTGATGGAGAACTGGTTGATGTCGAAGTCGAAGTCCTTCGGCCCCGGCGCGATAGCGGTGTCGAACTTGACCCGGGTCCAGGTGACGTCGGCGCGGGCGTAACCGAGCTTCTCGGCCACCGCGTACGCCACGGCGGATTCGAAGCCCTCGCCGCTGTCCGGCTTGTCCTTGGCGAACCACGGCTCGTACGCGGGCTGGTCGGTGGCGATGGTCAACTTGCCCGGGGTACGCGTGGGCAGGCTGTCCCTGGCGCACGACGACGCCGCGGTGACGGTGGGGGTGGGTTTCTCGTCCTGCGGCGCGCATCCGGCGGTGGCTACGACGACGGCGCCGGTGAGGGTGAGCGCGAGGAGACGTGAGCTGCTGGCCATGGCGGACAGCGTAGAGCTCCATGGGCATCGATCGACAATTGTCCCACCATGTTGGTAGGGAATTGTCCGCTTGCTGGATTCCGGCGGACCCGGACGCGGGGCGCCGCCCGGGCGGCTGGAAGAATCGTTCCCCGTGAAGACGTTCGAGGAGTTGTTCGCCGAGCTGCAGGCCAAGGCCGCCGCCGGCACCCCGGGCTCGGGCACCGTCGCCGCGCTGGACAAGGGCGTGCACTTCATCGGCAAGAAGGTCGTCGAGGAGGCGGCCGAGTCGTGGATGGCCGCCGAGCACGAGGGGCCGGAGCGCACCGCCGAGGAGATCTCCCAACTGCTCTACCAGGTCCAGGTGCTGATGCTCGCCAGTGGCCTCGAGCTCAAGGACGTCTACCGACATCTGTGAGTGCCCCCCACCCCGTTGATCGCCATCCGGATCGAAGGAGCACTCCGTCATGCTGCGTGTCGCCATTCCCAACAAGGGCACCCTGGCCGAACCGGCCGCCCAGATGCTGCGTGAGGCGGGCTACCGCCAGCGCACCGACCCCAAGGACCTCGTCTGCCGGGACGAGGCCAACGACGTCGAATTCTTCTACCTACGTCCGAAGGACATCGCCACCTACGTCGGCTCCGGTGACCTCGACCTGGGCATCACCGGCCGGGACCTGCTGATCGACTCGGCCGCGCCGGCCGAGGAGGTCGTCGACCTCGCCTTCGGCCGAGCCACCTTCCGCTTCGCCGCCCGCCCCGACGACATCGCCTCCGTCCAGGAGCTCGGCGGTCACCGGATCGCCACCGCGTACCCGGGGCTGGTCGAGCGGCACCTCGGCGAGGTGGGGGTCAAGGCCGACGTGATCCGCCTCGACGGCGCCGTGGAGAACGCCGTACGCCTCGGTGTCGCCGACGTCATCGCGGACGTGGTGGAGACCGGCGCGACCCTGCGCCAGGCGGGCCTGGTGGTCTTCGGCGAGCCGCTGCTGCGCTCGTCGGCCGTGCTGGTCCGGCGCGCCGGCGCGCCCGCACAACCCCAGGCCGAGCAGTTGCTGCGCCGCCTGCACGGCGTGCTGGTGGCCCGCCGCTACGTGATGCTCGCCTACGACGTGCCGGCCGGTCTGCTGGACCGGGCCAGCGGGCTCACCCCGGGCATCGAGTCGCCCACCGTGTCGCCGTTGCACCGCGAGGGCTGGGTGGCGGTGCAGGCGATGGTGCTCCGTGACGACGTGCACCGCATCATGGACGAGCTGTACGAGCTGGGCGCCCGCGCCATCCTCGTCACCAACATCCACGCCTGCCGCCTCTGACCGCCCCCGCCCCCGCCCCCGGACCGGGGTGCCCGCGCGCCAGGGACACCCCCGGTCCAGTGATGCCTCGTCGATCATGGAGTTGTGGTGGGCGACAAAGCGCCCGTAAAGCCCCAAACCGGGCACCACAACTCCATGATCGACGAGCCCGACCTGGCCCTGCTCCGCGTGCTCCGGGTGGTGGCTCGGCGGGTGGTGCGTTTGATGGGGGAATGTGGGTGGCAGACTGGTGGGGTGAGTGAAACCGAGCTGGTCCGCCTGAAGCCCCGCCGCATTCGCGTGGTCTGCTGGTCGGCGGCGGTTGCCCTGGTGGTGGTGTTCGGCCTGGTCGCCACGTCGCTGAGCGGCCCGACCGGCGATGGTTACGGCAGCTTCCAGCGCGGCGACCAGATCGCCATGATCGGCCTGGGCATCTTCGGGGCGCTGGGCTTCCTGCTGTTCACCCGTCCCCGGGTGGAGGCGGACGCGCGGGGCATCCGGGTGCGGAACGTCATCAGCTCCTACGAGCTGCCCTGGGAGGTCGTCCGGGGCGTGCGCTTCGACCGGGGCGCGCCGTGGGCCAGCCTGGAGCTGCACGACGACGACCTGCTGCCGATGGTCGCGTTGCAGGCCGCCGACAAGGAGTTGGCCGTCGACGGGGTCCGCGCGCTGCGCCGGCTGCGCGAGGCCCACCAGGCCCGCCTCGCCGAACGCGCCGTCGGCCGCTGACCCGGCGACACCGCCCACCCCAGGACCACGCGCCGCCGCCCGCCGCCGCCTGGCGGCGACCTGCCCACCCCAGGACCACGCGCCGCCGCCCGCCGCCGCCTGGCGGCGACCTGCCCACCCCAGGACCACGCGCCACCGCCCGCCACCGCCCGGTGGCGACCTGCCCACCGCCGACCCCGCGTCGCCGCCAGCCCGGCCGCGCACCCTCGCCAAGGTCTGGACAACTTCCCCGAAACTGCCGCCTCCCGGCATCCTGAGGCGGCAGTTTCGGGGAAAGTGCGCGGATCTCGCGGCGGGGCGCGGCGGGGCGCGCGGATCTCGCGGCGGGGCGCGGCGGGGCGCGCCGCGCCGGTGTGAGCGCAGGCCGTGCCCGGTTTGGGGGTGGCCGGGGCGCCGGTGTAGTGTTATCGAGTCGACCAGGCTGTCTCCGCGTGCGAGCAGGCAGCCTTTGAAAGCGGAGCGCCTGCTCCCACCCGAGTCGCCGCTACGGTGGCCGGGTCCGGTCACCGGTTCCGGGCATGTCCCGGTGCCGGATGCGCGATCCTTGTGATCGTGCTGACCGGTCGAGCGGGCCCTGGCATGCGCCGGGGCCTTCTGCTTTTTCGGGTCGGTTCCCTCCTGGGAGCCGCAGGGGTCGGCGACAGAGCAGAAACGACTCGAGGAGGCCCCATCAGCGTCGAACCACGCGTGAACGAGCAGATCCGGGCACGTGAGGTCCGACTGGTCGGCCCAGAGGGTGAGCAGGTGGGCATCGTCCCGCTGGAGCGCGCTCTTCAGCTGGCCGCGGACGTCGATCTGGACCTGGTCGAGGTTGCGCCGATGGCGCGCCCGCCGGTGTGCAAGCTCATGGACTTCGGCAAGTTCAAGTACGAGAGCGCACTCAAGGCGCGCGAAGCGCGGCGTAATCAGCAGCAGACCGTCATCAAGGAAATGAAGCTTCGGCCGAAGATCGACCCGCACGACTACGAGACCAAGAAGGGTCACGTGGTGCGGTTCCTCAAGGCGGGCGACAAGGTCAAGGTGACGATCATGTTCCGCGGTCGCGAGCAGAGCCGCCCGGAGCTGGGTTACCGGCTCCTGCGCCGGCTCGAGTCCGAGATCACGGAACTGGGATACGTCGAGGCCGCTCCAAAGCAGGACGGCCGAAACATGATCATGGTTCTCGCCCCGCATCGGGCCGTCAAGGCCTCCGCGGTCGCCGCTACGGCGTCTCGCGGCGGACCTCGGGACCGGGCAGGGGACGAGTCCGCCGCTCCGGAAGCCGATGAGACCGCGGCGGTCAGCGAGACCGCAGCAGCCGGTGACACCGGCCTCGCCGCCGACACCAGCGGCGAGTAACAGGGGAGAAGACGTTCCACATGCCGAAGATGAAGAGCCACACGGGTATGGGTAAGCGGGTCAAGGTGACCGGCAAGGGCAAGATCGTTGCCCAGCAGGCCGGCCTCCGCCACAACCTGGAGAAGAAGCCCTCCACCCAGACCCGCCGGCTGACCGGCACGGTCGTGCTGGCCAAGGCCGACGTCAAGCGCATCAAGAAGCTGCTCGGCCGCTGACGCGCGCCACCTTTACGTAATTAGGAGTTGAGATGGCACGCGTCAAGCGGGCTGTAAACGCCCAGAAGAAGCGTCGTACCCTGCTGGAGTCCGCGAGTGGTTACCGCGGTCAGCGCTCCCGCCTGTACCGCAAGGCCAAGGAGCAGGTGCTGCACTCGATGCAGTACGCCTACCGGGACCGTCGCGACCGCAAGGGCGACTTCCGGCAGCTGTGGATTCAGCGGATCAACGCGGGCGCCCGGGCCAACGGGATGACCTACAACCGTCTGATCCAGGGCCTGCGTCTGGCCGGCATCGAGGTCGACCGCAAGATCCTGGCCGACATGGCTGTCAACGACGCCGCCTCTTTCGCGGCGATCGTCGAGCTGGCCCGGGCCGCGGTCACGGCCGAGGGCACCGGCGGCGCGGCGGCTCAGGCCGCCTGATCCCCACGCACCAGAGCGAGGCGTCTCCCGCGTCGGCATCGCCGTCCGGGGGGCGCCTCAATCGTGCCGGAGGAGCGCACATCATGGCTTTCACCCCGCGTACCCCCAGGGTTGTCGCCGCCCGCCGTCTGCAACGCCGCCGGGACCGCGACGCCACCGGCCGTTTCCTGGCCGAGGGCCCGCAGGCGGTCCGCGAGGCCCTCGCGCGACCGGGGGTGGTCACCGAACTGTTCGGTACGACCACCGCGCTCGACAGGTACCCGGAGTTGGCCGCCACGGCGGCCCGCGCCGACGTGCCGGTCTCCGAGGTGACCGACGACGCCGTCGCGGCGCTGACCGAGACGGTCGCCCCGCAGGGGCTGGTGGCCGTCTGCCGGCACGTGGACGTCTCGCTGGAGCAGGCCCTCGCGGGCGCGCCCCGGCTGGTGGCGGTGCTCGCCGAGATCCGCGACCCGGGCAACGCCGGCACGGTGTTGCGCACCGCCGACGCGGCCGGCGCGGGCGCGGTGGTCTTCGCCGGAGACGCCGTCGACCCGTACAACGGCAAGTGTGTGCGGGCCTCGGCCGGCAGCCTCTTCCACGTCGACGTGGTGCGCGCTCCCGACCCGGTCGCGGTGGTCGACACGCTGCGCGCCGCCGGGCTGTCGATCTTCGCCACCACCGGGTACGGCGACAACGACCTGGACGACCTGACCGACTACGGTCGGCTCGTCGGGCCCACCGCGTGGTTGTTCGGCTCGGAGGCGCACGGGCTGCCCGAGGAGTTGACCGCCGCCGCCGACACCACGGTGCGGGTGCCGCTGTACGGGCGCGCGGAGAGCCTCAACCTGGCTGCCGCCGCGGCGGTCTGCCTGTACGCTTCAGCGAGAGCGCAGCGCTGAGGGTGATCGCCTCCGGCGCGACTGACAGCAGGGGAGAGCGTCCGTCCATGAACGCGACACGGCGTTCGTTTAGCCAGCCCGCCGGTGTCGGCGGGCGGCGGGCCTGACCTGCTCCCTGCGCAACTCCTACCGGCGGGCTGCGGCACAGCCGCGCGTCCGTAGACTCGCCTAGCCGCCCCGGTGAGGGCTGGCGCCGCCGTGAGGGAGTGCCCGTACGCCATGAGCTACCGCAACGATCCGTACGACCCGAAGCAGGTCGCCCTGCTCGACCCCGCCGCCCTGGCCGAGGCCGTCGCGGACGCCACGAAGGCGTTCGAGGCCGCCGCCGACCCGGACGCGCTGACCGCGCTGCGCTCGGTGCACCTGGGTGACCGGTCACCGGTCTCGCTGGCCCGCCGGGAGATCGGCGCGCTGCCGCCGGCCGCGAAGTCCGACGCCGGCAAGCGGGTCAACGAGGCCCGACGGGCCATCGAGTCCGCGTACGCCGAGCGCGCCGAGGTGGTGGAGCGCGAGCAGGCCGAGCGGGTGCTGGTCGAGGAGCGGGTGGACGTCACCCTGCCCTACGACAGGCGTCCGCGTGGCGCCCGGCACCCGTTGAGCACCCTGATGGAGTCGATCAGCGACCTCTTCGTCGGGATGGGCTACGAGGTTGCCGAGGGGCCCGAGGTCGACCTGGAGTGGGTCAACTTCGACGCGTTGAACATCCCCGCCGACCACCCGGCGCGGGGGTTGATGGACACGTTCCACATCGCACCGGAGGGCTCCGGCCTGGTGTTGCGAACGCACACGTCCACGGTGCAGACCCGGACGATGCTCAGCCGCAAGCCGCCGATCTACGTGATCGTGCCCGGTCGCGTCTACCGCACCGACGAGATCGACGCCACCCACAGCCCGGTGTTCCACCAGGCCGAGGGTCTGGTGGTCGACAAGGGCATCACGATGGCGCACCTGCGGGGCACGCTCGACCACTTCGCCCGGGCGATGTTCGGCCCGGAGGCGAAGACCCGGTGGCGGCCGCACTACTTCCCGTTCACGGAGCCGTCGGCGGAGTTCGACGTGTGGTTCCCGGAGCACCGTGACGGCCCGCAGTGGGTCGAGTGGGGTGGCTGCGGCATGGTCAACCCGCGGGTGCTGCGCGCCTGCGGCGTCGACCCGGAGGTCTACTCCGGCTTCGCCTTCGGCATGGGCATCGACCGGACCCTGATGGTCCGGCACGGGGTCAGCGACATCCGCCATCTCTTCGAGGGCGACGTGCGGTTCAGCCGCGCGCTCGGGACCGGGGCGTAGGCGATGCGGGTACGAGACACGGGAACGGTGGTCTGAAGTCATGCGAGTTTCTGTCAGTTGGCTGCGGGAGTACGTCGACCTTCCCGCCGACCTGCCCACCGGTGACCTGGAGCAGGCCCTGGTCGACCTCGGCATCGAGGTCGAGTCCGCTGTGGACCTGGCCGAGACCGTCACCGGCCAGTTGGTCGTCGGTGAGGTCCGCGAGATCGAGGAGCTGACCGGCTTCAAGAAGCCGATCCGGTTCTGCCGGGTCGACGTGGGCGCCGCCAACGGCACCGGTGAGCCGCAGGAGATCGTCTGCGGTGCCCGTAACTTCGCCGAGGGTGACCGGGTGGTGGTGATCCTGCCCGGCGGCGTGCTGCCCGGCGGTTTCGCGATCGGCGCCCGCAAGACGTACGGGCACAACTCGGCGGGCATGATCTGCTCGGTCAAGGAGCTGGGCCTGGGCGACGACCACTCCGGGATCATCGTGCTGGGTCCGGACGTGACGGCGAAGCCGGGTGACGACGCGCGCCCGGTGGTCGGCCTCGACGACGTCGTGCTCGATCTGGAGATCACCCCGGACCGGGGGTACGCGCTGAGCCTGCGCGGCCTGGCCCGGGAGCTGTCGCACGCGTTCGACGTGCCGCTGCGCGACCCGGCCCTGGCGCCGGCTCCGGGCGGCACCGAGACGCCGGCGTACCCGGTGGAGGTCCGCGACACTGTCGGCTGCGACAGGTTCACGGCCCGCCTGGTCCGCGGGGTCGACCCGACCGCGCCCACGCCGTCCTGGATGCAGCAGCGGCTCGTCACCGCCGGCATCCGCAGCATCTCGCTGCCCGTCGACATCACCAACTACGTGATGGTGGAGCTGGGTCAGCCGATGCACGCCTTCGACGCCGACCGGATCGTCGGGCCGCTGGTGGTCCGTCGCGCCGAGGCGGGGGAGAAGCTGACCACCCTCGACGGCGTCAACCGGGTGCTCACCGCCGACGACATGGTGATCTGCGACGACACTGGGCCGATCTCCCTCGCCGCGGTGATGGGCGGCGAGACCAGTGAGGTCGTTGCCGGCACCACGAACGTGCTCTTCGAGGCGGCGCACTGGGACCCGGCGATGGTCGGGCGCACGGCCCGCCGGCACAAGCTGTTCAGCGAGGCCGCGAAGCGCTGGGAGCGGGGCGTCGACCCGGCCGTGGCGCTTGTCGCGCTGGAGCGTGCCGTGCGGCTGCTCACCGAGCACGGCGGGGGCACGCCGAGCGCGGAGATCCTGGACATCGACCACGTGCGGCCGCGTACCCCGATCAGCCTTCCGGCGGATCTGCCGACCCGGCGGGTCGGCGTCGAGTACCCGCCGGCGCGGGTGGTCGCCCTGCTGGAGCGGGTCGGCTGCACGGTGGCGCAGGGCACGGACCGGTTGTCCGAGGACCCGGGCGCGGTCGGCGTGGCCAGCGGCGTCGGGGCGGTGCTGAGCGTCACCCCGCCGACCTGGCGGCCCGACCTGACCGACCCGGCCGACCTGGTCGAGGAGGTGGTCCGCCTCGACGGGTACGACAAGGTGCCGTCGGTGCTGCCGACCGCGCCTCCGGGGCGCGGTCTGACCCCGCGGCAGCGTCGCCGCCGGGCCGTCGCCGGGTCGCTGGCCGAGCGGGGGTACGTGGAGGTGCTCGCGCACCCGTTCGTGTCGCCGGAGCTGGCCGACCAGCTCGGCCTGCCGGCCGCTGACCCGCGTCGGCCCGCGGTGCGGCTGGCCAACCCGCTGTCCGAGGAGGAGCCGCTGCTGCGCACCACGCTGCTCGGCCCGCTGCTCGGCATCCTCAAGCGCAACCTCGGCCGGGGTCACCGCGACCTCGCCCTCTACGAGATCGGTGCGGTCTTCCACCCGCGCGTCGGCGCCGGCAGCCCGCCGGCGATGGGCGTGGACCGACGCCCCACCGACGCCGAGTTCGCGGCCGCCGACGCGGTGGTGCCGGCGCAGCCGGTGCACGTCGCGGTGGTGCTCTCCGGCGACCTGGACCCGGCCGGTTGGTGGGGTGCCGGTCGCCCGGCCGGCTGGGCGGACGCGATCGAGGCGGCCCGTGACGTGCTGGCCGCCGCCGGGATCCCCGACGAGCGGGTCGAGGTGCGTGCCGCCGAGTACGCCCCGTGGCACCCGGGCCGCTGCGCCGAGCTGCGGGTCGACGACTCGGTCGTCGGACACGCCGGCGAACTGCACCCGGTGGTGGTAGCGGCGTTGGAGCTGCCCCGCCGTACCAGCGCGATGGAGCTGAACCTCGACGCGCTGCCGCCCACCCCGGTGACGCCCGCGCCGGCGGTCTCCGGCTTCCCGCCGGCGCTGATCGACGTGGCCCTGGTGGTGGACGACTCGGTGCCGGCGGAGCAGGTGCGCCGGGCGTTGGAGGCGGGCGCCGGTGAGCTGCTGGAGGACGTGCGGCTGTTCGACGTGTACTCCGGCGCGCAGCTCGGCGAGGGTCGCCGGTCGCTGGCGTACAAGCTCACCTTCCGGGCACCGGACCGGACGCTCACCGTCGAGGAGGCGGTCGCGGCACGGGACGCGGCGGTCGCCGTCGCGGCGGAGCGCCTCGGCGCCACCCTGCGCGGCGCCTGACAGGGGTCGGCCCGCCCCCGCCCCGCGATCTCTTGGTCCGCGGGTTCGAGTCCCTGGCGGCGCACCAACGATCAAGGCTCTGACCTGGTTTTCTCACTGGGTCAGGGCCTCTTTCGCGTACGGCGGCGCTGGGTGGTCCCTCTGCGCCCTTGCTCCGTCGAGGCCGGCGGCTTCACGATCTGCCTGAGCCGTCCGTGCCGACCTTGCCAGCGGTCGTCATGAGGACGAGCGCGTCCAGGAAATCGTCGAAGGCCCGGTCGGCTCGCGGCGTGTCGCCGGTGGCCTCGACGTCCATGATGAGGCCGCGGATGACGGCCAGCACGAGAGTGGCGAGCTCGGGGCGGCCGACGGTACGCATGCCGTCCTCGAGGGGCTGCAGCCAGTCGGTGGTGGCCTCGCGCCGGAAGTTCGGCCACAACTGCTGCTCTGCGTCCTGACGGAGCTTGCCGAACATGCTGAGGTAGGGGCGGCCCTCGGGGCCGGTCATGGCCTGCCACGTGCGCCGCAGCGTGCTCAGGTAAGGCTCGCCCGGCGTGGGGGACAACAGGTCGCCGTAGAACTCGCGCTGACGCTGCCGTGCCCGGCGCAGGGTCTCGCGCAGCAGCGCGTCGCGCGTCCCGAAGTGGTAGATCAGCATGCGGGTCGAGTAGCCCGATGCCTTCACCAACGGTTCGAGACGGTCGGGCAGGCCGTGGGCGAGCGCGTGATCGACGCAGGCGTCGAGGATGCGGTCGCGGATCTCGGGCTGCTTGTGACGTCCCACCATCACACTTTTTCACGTAACTGGCGGTACGTCTAACGTTGATCCCAGCCGGAGAAGGAGGCAGAGATGCGAGTGGTATTCGTGCACGGTGCGTGTGTTCGGGACGGCGCCTGGTGGTGGCACCCGACCGCCGAAGCACTGCGCGAGCGGGGCATCAGCAGCGTCTCCCCGGCGTTGCCGAGCTGCGGTGAGGGCGATCGGCCCGCCGGTTCGAACGGTCCCGGCCTGCCGGAGGACGTCGCGGCGGTGCGGACCGTGCTGGCTGCGGGCGATCAGCCGACGGTGGTCGTGGGACACAGCTATGGCGGAATCGTTGCGGCCGAGGCCGCAGTGGGCGTCGCATCGGTGCGGCACATGGTTTTCGTGTCGAGCTATCTGCCCGAGCCGGGCGAGTCGCTGTCGACCTTCGGCGCTGCGGAACCGCCGCCGTTCCTTGACTTCGACCCCGAGGGCGGCACGTTCGGCGCGGTGCCGCAGTTGTTCGCCGAGACCTTCATGCAGGACTGCCCGCCGGACATCATCCGCGAAGGTGCGGCTCGCCTGATCCGGCAGACGATGGCCGTCACCCAGCAGCCGGTGCAGCAGGTGGCATGGCACGACCTGCCGACAACGTACGTGGTGTGCGCCGACGATCGCGGCACTCCCGCGTCGTCCCAACGTGAGTTCTCCCGCCGCGCCGACAAGGTCGTTGAACTGTCGACGGGCCACCACCCGTTCCTGTCAGAGCCGCAGGCCGTCGCCCACATTCTGTTCGGGCTGTCGTGACCACGGCGTCGGAACCTCACCGTCCGCGACAACTGAAGCCAAGGAGGCGTCGTGCGACTGCGAGAGTTCCCCGTGCCAGAAGGCCAGCATGCCGACACTTCTTGCATCGGACGCAATTCCCCGGACTCAACGATCCTCGTCTGCGTTCGAGGTAACTCCGGCTCGGGTGAGAGCAGCATCGCCCATGACAACGATGTGCGCCCGATCGTCACGTAGAACCCGCGAGGAGCCCCCGCCGCCGGTGCGAGCGGGGATTCCGGCACGATCGTGCGGCCCACCGCCTCGGCTGCCTCGTCGACCTCGCCGACCACGTCTGCGCCCACCCGACCCGATCCAGGGGGCAGGGGTACATCACCATGCAGTCGGCCGTATTAAGTTGCAGTGGGCCCTGGGCCGCTGCTAGCCTTCGCTGCATAGTCATGCGGAGGTGAGTATGGGGATCCGAGTCGCGGTCGCCGGAGCGAGCGGGTATGCCGGGGGCGAACTGCTGCGCCTGATCGCCGGGCACCCGGAGTTCGACCTGGTCGCCGCCACCGCGCACAGCCAGGCCGGACACCGCGTCGACGTGGTGCACCCACAGCTCACCGGGCTCGACCTGGTGCTCGGCAAGACCGATCCAACCACTCTGGCCGACGCCGACCTGGTCTTCCTGGCCCTGCCGCACGGCGAGTCGGCGGCCCTCGCGGCACAGCTCCCGGCCGAGGTGCGGGTCGTCGACCTGGGCGCCGACCACCGGCTGGCCGACCCGTACGCCTGGGCGCAGTACTACGGCGGCACGCACGCCGGGCAGTGGACCTACGGTCTGCCCGAGCTGCCCGGCCAGCGGGAGCTGATCGCCGACTCCACCCGGGTGGCGAACACCGGCTGCTACGCCGCCGCGATCACCCTGGCGCTCGCGCCGCTGATCGCCGACGGCGCGGCCAGCCCCGCCGACGTGGTGGTGGTCGCCGCCTCCGGCACCTCCGGGGCCGGCCGGGCGGCCAAGCCGCACCTGTTGGCCAGCGAGGTGATGGGCGACCTGTCGCCGTACCGGGTGGGAACCCACCAGCACGTCCCGGAGATCAAGCAGGCCACCGGCGCGACAGGCCTGTCGTTCACACCGGTCCTGGCGCCGATGCCGCGCGGCATCCTGGCCACGGTCACGGCGGTGCCGGCGCGCGGCGTCGACCCGCAGGACGTGCTGGCGCGGGCGTACGCGGACGCGCCGTTCGTGCACGTGCTGCCGGAGGGCCGCTGGCCGCACACCGCCGCCACCCTGGGCTCCAACTCGTGTCACCTACAGGCCACCGTCGACGTCGACTCGGGTCGTCTGATCGTGCTCAGCGCGTTGGACAACCTGGGCAAGGGCGCCGCCGGTCAGGCCGTCCAGAACGCCAACCTGATGCTCGGCCTGCCGGAGACGACGGGCCTGTCGATCTGGGGAACCGCGCCGTGAGCGCGAGGAGTGCAGCGCAGCGGAGCCCCGCAGTCGCGAACGAAAGGCAGGCGCCGTGAGTGTCACCACCCCTCGGGGGTTCCGGGCGGCCGGTGTGGCCGCCGGCCTCAAGGCCAGCGGTGGCGCGGATGTCGCCCTGGTGGTCAACGACGGTCCGGACACCGGCGTGGCCGGTGTCTTCACCACCAACCGGGTCAAGGCCGCGCCGGTGCTCTGGAGCCAGCGGGTCGTGCAGGGCGGTGTGGTCCGCGCCGTGGTGCTCAACTCCGGTGGCGCCAACGCCTGCACCGGCCCGGCCGGCTTCCAGGACACGCACGCCACCGCCGAGCACACCGCCGCCGTGTTGACCTCGGTCAGCCCACGGTTGATCCTCGGTGCCGGTGAGGTCGCGGTCTGCTCGACCGGCCTGATCGGTGAGCGGCTGCCGATGCCGAAGCTGCTGCCGGGCGTCCGCTCGGCGATCCGGGGCCTGTCCCGCGACGGTGGCCCGGCCGCCGCCGAGGCGATCATGACCACGGACACCCGGCCGAAGACCACTGTGGCCCGGGGGAGCGGCTGGACTGTCGGCGGCATGGCCAAGGGCTCCGGGATGCTCGCGCCGGGGATGGCCACCATGCTGTGCGTGCTGACCACCGACGCGGTGGCCGGGCCGGCGACGCTGGACGAGGCGTTGCGCGCGGCGACCCGGATCACCTTCGACCGGGTCGACTCCGACGGTTGCATGTCCACGAACGACACCGTGCTGCTGCTGGCCAGCGGCGCGAGCGGCATCGAGCCGACGCCGGCCGAGTTGGCTGCCGCCGTCACCGCGGCCTGTCACGACCTGGCCCAGCAGTTGGTGGCCGACGCCGAGGGCGCGACGAAGCAGGTCGCCATCGACGTGGTCGGCGCGGCGGACGAGGACGAGGCGGTCGAGGTGGGCCGTACGGTGGCCCGCAACAACCTGGTCAAGACGGCGCTGTTCGGCAACGACCCGAACTGGGGCCGGATCCTCGCCGCCGTCGGGACGACCGCCGCAGCGTTCGAGCCGGACGAGGTGGACGTGGCGGTCAACGGGGTGTGGGTGTGCCGGGGCGGCGCCGCCGCCGAGGACCGCTCGAAGGTCGACCTGACCGGGCGGGACGTGACCATCCGGATCGACCTGCACGCGGGCACGTCGGCCGCCACGATCTGGACCAACGATCTGTCCCACGCGTACGTCCACGAGAACTCGGCGTATTCCACATGACACTCAGCAGCGACCTGGCTCGCGCCCAGGTCAAGGCGGAGACGCTGATCGAGGCGCTGCCCTGGTTGGCGCGCTTCTCCGGCTCGACGATCGTGGTCAAGTACGGCGGCAACGCGATGACCGACCCGGAGTTGCAGCGGGCGTTCGCGGCCGACATGGTCTTTCTGCGCTTTGTGGGCCTGAAGCCCGTGGTGGTGCACGGTGGTGGTCCGCAGATCTCCGCGATGCTGGGTCGCCTCGGCATCGCCAGCGAGTTCCGGGGTGGTCTGCGGGTGACCACCGCCGAGGCGATGGACGTGGTCCGGATGGTGCTTGTCGGTCAGGTGGGCCGGGAGTTGGTGGGTTTGATCAACTCGCACGGTCCGTACGCCGTCGGCCTCTCCGGGGAGGACGCCCGGCTGTTCACCGCGGTGCGCCGTCCGGCGTACGTGGACGGGGTGCCGGTCGACGTGGGCCAGGTCGGGGACGTCGAGTCGGTCGACGTGTCCGCGGTGACCGACCTGATCGAGGCCGGTCGGATTCCGGTGATCTCCACGGTGGCGCCGGACGTGGAGGGCGTGTTGCACAACCTCAACGCGGACACCGCCGCCGCGGCGTTGGCCATCGCCCTGCGGGCTCGAAAGCTCGTGGTGCTGACCGACGTGGCCGGTCTGTACGCCGACTGGCCGGACACCACAAGCCTGGTGTCCGAGATCGCGGCGGACGACCTGGCCAAGCTGTTGCCCAGCCTCGAGTCGGGGATGGTGCCGAAGATGGAGGCCTGCCTGCGGGCGGTGCGTGGGGGAGTGCCCGCCGCGCACGTCGTCGACGGTCGGGTGGCGCACTCCACGTTGCTCGAGGTGTTCACCTCGGAAGGGTTCGGAACGATGGTGGTGCCGGCAGACGGGACGGACGCGACATGAGCACGTTGGCGCAGCGGTGGAAGCAGTCCATGATGGACAACTACGGCACGCCGCCGTTGGCGTTGGTCTCCGGCGCCGGTGCCGTCGTGGTCGACGACGCCGGCCGGGAGTACCTCGACCTGGTGGGTGGCATCGCGGTCAACGCCCTCGGTCACGCCCATCCGGCGGTGGTGGCGGCGGTGTCGAAGCAGGTCGCGACCCTTGGGCACGTCTCCAACCTCTATGTGGCCGAGCCGCCGGTCGCCCTCGCCGAGCTGCTGTTGGCGCTCGCCGGCCGGCCCGGGCGGGTCTTCTTCGCCAACTCGGGCGCGGAGGCGAACGAGGCGGCGTTCAAGCTCTCCCGGCGCACCGGCCGCACCCACGTGGTGGCCACCCGGGGCGGCTTCCACGGCCGCACCATGGGCGCCCTCGCGTTGACCGGCCAACCGGCCAAGGCCGACCCGTTCCGGCCGCTGCCCGGCGAGGTGACCCACGTCGACTACGGCGATGTCGCCGCCCTCGACGCGGCCGTCTCCGACGCCACCGCCATGGTGATCCTGGAACCCATCCAGGGTGAGAACGGCGTCCTCGTCCCGCCGGCCGGTTATCTCGCCGCGGCTCGGCGGATCACCGCCCGGCACGGCGCGCTGCTGGTCCTCGACGAGGTGCAGACCGGTGTCGGGCGTACCGGGCACTGGTTCGCGCACCAGGCCGAGGGCGTGGAGCCGGACGTGGTCACCCTGGCGAAGGGGCTGGGTGGCGGGCTGCCCATCGGCGCGACGCTGGCCTTCGGCCCTGCCGCGGACCTGCTCACCCCTGGCTCGCACGGCACCACGTTCGGCGGTAACCCGGTCAGCTGCGCGGCGGCGCTCGCCGTGGTGGCGACCATCGCCAACGAGGGCCTGCTCGACAACGTCAAGCGGGTCGGTGAGCGGTTGCGTCGCGGCATCGAGGCGCTGGGCCACCCGCTCATCGCCGAGGTGCGCGGTGCCGGGCTGCTGCTCGGCGTGGCGCTCACCGCGCCGGTGGCGTCGGTGCTGGCCGACGCCCTGCGGGAAGCGGGCTTCCTGGTCAATCCGGTGCAGCCAGGTGCGCTCCGGCTGGCTCCGCCGCTGATCCTCACCGCCGCCCAGGCGGACGCCTTCCTCGCGGCCCTACCCGCCGCACTGGACGCGACCGCCCCGGCCGCGGCCGGAACCGCCGCAGATCTTGGAGGGAAAGCGCCCCTCCAGGGGCCGAAATCTTCCAAGATCTCGACGCCGACCACCACGACGGGGACGACTCGATGACCCGGCACTTCCTGCGCGACGACGACCTCTCGCCCGCCGAACAGTCCGCGGTCCTCGACCTGGCGGCGCGGATGAAGGCGGATCGGTTCGGCCACCGGCCGCTGGTCGGCCCCCGCTCGGTGGCGGTGCTCTTCGACAAGCAGAGCCTGCGGACCAGGATCTCGTTCGACGCCGGGATCGCCGAGTTGGGCGGGCACCCTCTCGTCGTGGACACCCAGGTCACCCACTTCGGCCGTGGCGAGTCCCTCGCGGACGCGGGTCGCGTGCTGTCCCGCTACGTCGCGGCGATCGTGCTGCGGACCCATGGTGACGAGCGGATCGCCGAGGTGGCGGCGGGCGCCAGCGTGCCGGTGATCAACGCGCTCACCGACGGTTTCCACCCGTGCCAGTTGCTGGCCGACCTGCTCACCGTCCGGGAGCGGTGCGGTGGCACGGCCGGCCGCACCCTGGCGTACGTGGGGGACGGCGCGAACAACATGGCGCAGTCGTACCTGCTGGCCGGGGCGACGGCCGGGATGCACGTGCGGATCGCCGGCCCGGCCGGGTTCGCGCCGGACGCGGCCGTGGTGGAACGGGCGGCCCGGATCGCGGCGGACACCGGCGGGTCGGTGCGGGTGTTGACCGACCCGGCCCAGGCGGTCCGCGACGCCGACGTGCTGGCCACCGACACCTGGACGTCGATGGGGCAGGAGGCCGACGGGTTGGACCGGATCACCCCGTTCCTGCCGTACCAGGTCAACAAGGAGTTGCTCGGCCAGGCCGCGCCGGACGCGATCGTGCTGCACTGCCTGCCCGCGCACCGCGGCGAGGAGATCACCGACGAGGTGCTCGACGGGCCGCAGAGCGCGGTCTTCGACCAGGCCGAGAACCGGCTGCACGCGCAGAAGGCGCTGCTGACGTTCCTCCTGGGAATCGTGACCGGCGACGCCGTGACCGGCGACGCCGTGACCGGCGGGCCGCGATGACCGCGCCGCTGACCCGCGCGGCCCGGCACGCCCGGATCGTGGAGCTGATCCGCGACCGGGCGATCCGCTCGCAGACCGAACTGGCCGACCTGCTCGCCGCCGACGGTGTGGGCGTCACCCAGGCCACCCTCTCGCGGGACCTGGAGGAGTTGGGCGCGGTCAAGGTGCGCGGCGGCGACGGCCCGGCCGTCTACCTGATCCCCGAGGACGGGCAGCGCCCGTTGCGCGACGCCGAGGCCGCCCCGGCCCGGCTGGTACGGCTGCTGCGCGAACTGCTCAACGGGGTCGACTCCAGCGGCAACATCGCCGTGCTGCGGACACCGCCGGGCGCGGCCCAGTACCTGGCCAGCGCGTTGGACCGGGCGGGCCTGCCCGAGATCGTCGGCACCATCGCGGGCGACGACACCATCCTCGTGGTGGCCCGTGAGGCCGTCGGCGGGGCCGCACTCGGAGACAAGCTCGCCGGCTGGGCCCGCCGGGAAGACACAGTTGAAGGGAACAGCACGCCATGACCGAGCGGGTCGTGCTCGCGTACTCCGGAGGGTTGGACACCTCCGTCGCCATTCCGTACCTGTCCGAGCAGACCGGCGCCGAGGTGATCGCGGTCGCGGTCGACGTCGGGCAGGGCGGCGAGGACCTCGACGCCATCCGTCAGCGTGCCCTGGACTGCGGCGCCGCCGAGTCCGAGGTGGTGGACGCGCGCGACGAGTTCGCCGCCGACTACTGCCTGCCGGCGATCCGGGCCAACGCCCTCTACATGGATCGCTACCCGCTGGTGTCGGCGCTGTCCCGGCCGCTGATCGTCAAGCACCTGGTGACCGCGGCGCGCAAGCACGGCGGCACGATCGTGTCGCACGGCTGCACCGGCAAGGGCAACGACCAGGTCCGGTTCGAGGTGGGCCTGAACGCGCTCGCCCCCGACCTGAAGATCATCGCGCCGGCCCGGGACTTCGCCTGGACCCGGGACAAGGCGATCGCCTTCGCCGAGGAGAAGGGGCTGCCGATCGACGTGTCGGCCAAGTCGCCGTACTCGATCGACCAGAACCTGTGGGGTCGCGCGGTGGAGACCGGCTTCCTGGAGGACATCTGGAACGCACCCGTGGAGGACCTCTACTCGTACACCTCCGACCCGACACAGGAGCGCGACCCCGACGAGGTCGTGATCACCTTCGACGGCGGCGTGCCGGTGGCGATCGACGGTGAGACGGTCACCCCGTACCAGGCGATCCTGGAGCTCAACCGACGCGCCGGCGCCCAGGGCGTGGGCCGGCTCGACATGGTCGAGGACCGCCTGGTCGGCATCAAGAGCCGCGAGGTGTACGAGGCGCCCGGCGCGATCGCGCTGATCACCGCCCACCAGGAGTTGGAGGCGGTGACCGTCGAGCGGGACGTGGCCCGGTTCAAGAAGGGCATCGACCAGCGCTGGGGTGAGCTGGTCTACGACGGGCTGTGGTTCTCGCCGCTGAAGGCGTCGCTGGACGCGTTCATCGACGACGCGCAGCGGCACGTGAGCGGCGAGGTGCGGATGATCCTGCACGGCGGCCGGGCCACGGTGACCGGCCGGCGCTCCGAGGCGAGCCTCTACGACTTCGGGATGGCCACCTACGACACCGGCGACACCTTCGACCAGTCCCTGGCCAAGGGCTTCGTGCAGTTGTGGGGGCTGCCGAGTCGGATGGCCGCCGCCCGGGACGCCCGGCTGGGCGGTGGCGGACAGTGACGCGTGCGAGCGCGCAGACCGAGCGAGCGCGGCGAGTAGGCCCCGCAGTCGCGAGCGAAAGGCAACCAGCGCAATGATGGGCGACGTGGACGACAAGAGCCTGACCGAGAACAGCGCCGCCACCAACCGGACGAGCCTCTGGGGTGGCCGGTTCGCGGGTGGCCCCGCCGAGGCGCTCGCCCGACTGTCGGTGAGCGTGCAGTTCGACTGGCGCCTGGCCCCGTACGACATCGCCGGTTCCCGGGCGCACGCCCGGGTCCTGGCCGGCGCCGGCCTGCTCGATCCGGAGGAGCTGGGCCGGATGCTGGCGGCGCTGGACGACCTGGAGGCCGCCTGCGCCTCCGGCTCGTTCCGCCCCACCATCGACGACGAGGACGTGCACACCGCGTTGGAGCGCGGTCTGCTGGAGCGTCTCGGCAGCCTCGGTGGCAAGCTGCGCGCCGGCCGGTCGCGCAACGACCAGGTCGCCACCGACCTGCGGCTCTACCTGCGCGACCACGCCCGGGGCGTGGCCAGCCGCCTGGTGGAGTTGGCGGAGGCGCTTGTCGAGCAGGCCGAGCGGCACATCGACACCGCCGCGCCGGGCATGACCCACCTCCAGCACGCCCAGCCGGTCACCTTCGGGCACTGGCTGCTCGCGCACGTGCAGCCGCTGCTGCGCGATCTGGAACGGCTGCGCGACTGGGACCACCGGGCGGCGATCAGCCCGCTCGGCGCGGGCGCCCTGGCCGGTTCCGGGCTCCCGCTGGACCCGGTGGCCGTGGCCAAGGAGCTGGGTTTCCGTACGTCGTTCGCCAACTCGATGGACGCCGTCGCCGACCGGGACTTCGTGGCCGAGTTCCTCTTCACCACCGCCCTGATCGGGGTGCACCTGTCCCGCCTCGGCGAGGAGGTGGTGCTCTGGACCTCGCACGAGTTCGGCTGGGTGGAGCTGGACGACTCGTTCGCCACCGGCTCGTCGATCATGCCGCAGAAGAAGAACGCGGACATCGCCGAGCTGGCCCGGGGCAAGTCCGGGCGTCTGGTCGGCGGCCTGATGACAGTGCTCACCATGCTCAAGGGCCTGCCGATGACCTACGACCGGGACATGCAGGAGGACAAGGAGCCGGCCTTCGACGCGGTCGACACCCTGGAGCTGCTGCTTCCGGCCCTGGCGGGAATGATCTCCACGATGACGGTCCGGGTGGACCGCCTCGTCGCCGCCGCCCCGGTCGGCTTCTCCCTCGCCACCGAGGTCGCCGACTGGCTGGTCCGACGCAACGTGCCGTTCCGCGACGCGCACGAGATCACCGGCCAGCTGGTGGCGCTCTGCGCGGCTCGGGAGTGCGAGCTGAGCGACGTTTCCAACGAGGACCTGGCCACGATCAGCGGGCACCTCGACCCGTCGGTGCGCGACGTGCTCTCGGTCCGTTCGGCTCTCGCGGCCCGGACCACCCCCGGCTCCACCGGCCCCGGCCCGGTCGCCGACCAGCTCGCCGCCGCGGCGGACCGGCTGGCGAGCTGGCGGGAGTGGGCCGCCGAACCTGTCGTCCCGCGCTGAGCGGTGCCGTGGCGTCGGCGCCTGCCGTCGGCGCCGCGGCCGGTTCAGGCCGTCGGGCGCTCCCGCTTGGGGAGCTTGGCCACCACCATGTCGTACGACGAGTCGACCGCCTCGGTCAGCTCCTCGTCGTCGATTCCGCCGTCCAGGCGCAGCGTGTTCCACCCGGACCGGCCGATGTAGGCCATCACCCTGGCGTCGCCGGGGTGCCGGTGCAGCCACGCGTCGGCGATCTCGCGGGTCGGCCCGCACTTGATGCCGACAGTCGGTTTGCCCCCGTCGCTGCCGAGGAACGCGAAGATCCGGCCGCCCACCTTCACCACCTCGTCGCCCTCCCACGGCCGGTCCAGCCACGCTCCCGGCTTGGCCAGGCAGTACGCCAGCATCTCCGCGCGCTCCATGGGTGCCTCCTCGTCGTGCGCACAGTGTGCCCGTCCGACCGCCGTCGCAGGCGCGGCGTGCCGATCCGGGCGTCGGCTCAGGACGTGCCGGATCCGGCGTTCTGCTCGGACGAGCGGGCGGCCACCCGTTCGTAGCGCTGTCGGGCCGCCTGTGCGCTGCCCAGCCCCAGCCCGTACGCGATCGCCTGCCAGGTCAGCCCCCGGTCGCGGGCCAGCGTCAGCAGGCCGGCCTCCAGGGCGTCCAGCTCGGCGCGGACGTGTGGCAGCAGGGTCAGCGCGGCGGTGAGGTCGGCGGCGTCGATCGGCTCCTCCGCGGGTTCGTGCTCGGCCCCGCCGGCGGCGAGCGCGGTGACCAGGGCGACGGCCTCCCACGGGTCGAGCACGTACGGGTGGGCCCACCGCCCGCGCCGCGCCTCGGAGCCGGCGTGCCGTTCGCTGATCCGCTGTAACGCCTCGTGGGTGCGGTGGGCGCGGGCCCGGCCCGGGTCCGGTGCGGCGAACAGGTCCTCGGTCGTCATGTTCCCGAGCACACCCCATGAACGCCAGATTGTCAACAGACTGTTGAAGCGTGGCGGCACGGACCTGCCGGGGCGCCCCGCCCCGGCTCCGAGGGCCACAACCAACCCGTGCGCGTCGGGTCTAGAGTTTGACAC
>NZ_JBNCKM010000012.1:0-12810 GCF_049841535.1 Micromonospora sp. DT53 | reverse complement strand
CGCCCCCCCCCCCATCCCGCCCACCCTCTCCTCCGTCTTGTTGGGGGGGCCGCCCCCTGCCGCGGCCCCCCCCCACGCCGCGGCTCAGAGGGCCAAATCGAACCGGTGCTCGTCGGTGATCGAGTTGCACAGCGAGTCGCAGGAGTTTCCGGTCACCACGCCGAACGCCACGCCGGGAGCGAACGGGAGCTCGGTCGCGGTCACCGCGATCCGCACCTTCTGGGTGGTCGCGTCGCAGGGCACCTTCCGGGTGGTCGTGCCGGTCCGCACCGACTCCCCGATCGCCTGGGCGACCTTCACCGTCAGGTCGACCTGGGTCGGCTGCGAACAGGTCAGGCTGACCGGAACGAAGACCGCCGCACCGTTGGCGTCGATCTTGCCGGTGCCCCCGAGTGCGACAGCGGTCAACGGGGCGCCGTCGGTCAGGGCAGCCGCCCGCAGCGGGGCGTTGGCGCTGGCGGACGGGGCGAAGGCGAGCGTGGCACCGGCCGCGATCAGGCCGATGGTGACCAGGGGCCGACGGATGCTTCGTACGGTCATGATGGCTCCTCTTCGAATGTGCCGCCGCGCCGTGCGACGACACTGGATACACCCGTGGGCCACCGGACGCGTTTCAATACCTTGAATGTCCAACTGGTGAACGCTGGAGGCCCTACCGGTGGCCGGTGCGATCCGTCAGCGGAATGGCCGGGTGGAAGGCTGGGTACCGTCGGGTCATGGAGTTCGTGCCGGATGACCCCAGTGCCGAGGCCGGCCTGGCGGCACTGGCGGACCTGCTCGCCGGTCCACCGCTGCCGGCGGCGCGCGGGCTGCTGGGCTGCCGACTGCACGCCGGCGGGGTCACCGTCCGGATCACCGAGGTCGAGGCGTACGCGGGAAGTGGTGGCGATCCCGCCTCGCACGCCCATCGGGGCCGCACCCCGCGCAACGCCGTGATGTTCGGCCCCGCCGGACACGCCTACGTCTACTTCACCTACGGCATGCACTGGTGCGTGAACGTGGTCACCGGCGTCGAGGGGGAGGCTTCCGCCGTGCTGCTGCGCGCCGGTGAGGTGGTCGACGGGCTGGCCACGGCACGGGAGCGCCGGCCGGCCATCCGGCGGGACGTGGACCTGGCCCGCGGGCCCGCCCGGCTCTGCTCCGCGCTCGGCATCGACCGCGCGGCGTACGGCGCGTACCTGCTCGGCGACGGCCCGGTCGGGCTGCGGCCCCCGGCCCGACCGGTGCCGCCGGAGAGGGTGGTGGCGGGTCCCCGGGTCGGCGTGACCGGCGCGCACGACCTGCCGTGGCGGTTCTGGCTCGACGGCGACCCCACGGTCAGCGCCTACCGTCGGCACGTGCCCCGCATCCGGCCCTGAGCAGCCCCTCCGGCGTGTGGGCGGCGAAGGTTGTCGGGGGGTGTGGCCATAATCACCGAACCTGCTCACCGACGGTTCGGAGGACGTCATGGCAACGCTGCTCGCGATCGGCACGGCCAAGGGATTGTTTCTCGCCACCAGCACCGACGACAGGCGCAGTTGGGAGATCACCGGCCCGCACTTTCCGATGACCGGTGTCTACGCGGTGGCGATCGACACTCGCCGTTCCACCCCGCGGCTGCTCGCCGGCATGACCAGCTCACACTTCGGGCCCAGTGTCGCCACCAGCGACGACCTCGGCGCCTCCTGGGACGAGCCCGACCAGGCGCCTGTCGCGTTCCCGGCCGACACCGACGTCTCCCTCGGGCGGGTGTGGCAGCTGATGCCGGCCGGTCCCGACCAGCCGGACGTGGTCTGGGCCGGCACCGAGCCCTCGGCGTTGTTCAAATCCACCGACGGTGGCCGCAGCTTCGAGTTGGTCCGTTCCCTCTGGGACCACCCGCACCGGCCGCAGTGGGAGGCCGGCTTCGGCGGTCAGGCCGTGCACACCGTGCTGCCCCACCCGCGTGACCCGGCTCGGCTGCTGGTCGCCATGTCCACAGGCGGGGTCTACCGCTCGGAGGACGCCGGGGCGAGCTGGACGCCGGGCAACACCGGCATCCGCGCCTACTTCATGCCCGACGAGTGGCCGGAGTTCGGCCAGTGCGTGCACAAGGTCGCCCGGGACGCCGGCAACCCCGAGCGGCTGTACGCGCAGAACCACCACGGCGTCTACCGCTCCGACGACGACGGCCGCACCTGGTCCTCGATCGCCGACGGGCTGCCCAGCGACTTCGGCTTCCCGATGGTGGCCCACCCGGGGCGGGGCGGCACGGTGTGGACCTTCCCGTTGGTGGCCGACGGCGAGCGGTTCCCCACCGACCACCGCTGTCGGGTGTTCCGTTCCGCCGACGCCGGCGGCAAGTGGGAGCCGCTGTCGGTGGGGCTGCCCGAGGGCCCGTTCTATCCGGCGGTGCTGCGGGACGCGATGTGCGCCGATGACGCCAGCCCCGGCGGGGTCTACTTCGGCACCCGCTCCGGCTCGGTCTTCGCCAGCCGCGACGAGGGTGACTCCTGGTCGTCGGTCGCGGCACACCTGCCCGACGTGCTCTGCGTTCGCGCCGCGGAGGTCTGAGCGTGGTCACCGTGTTGCTGCCCGGCCCGCTGCGCGGCGAGGCCGGGGGCGCGAGTCGACTGAACGTCACCGCCGCCGGGACGCTCCGGGCGGTCCTCGACGAGATGGCCGTCGCGCATCCCCGGCTGGCCCGGCGCATCCGCGACGAGCGTGGCGAGCTGCGCCGCTACGTCAACGTCTTCGTCGACGGGGAGGACTGCCGGCACTCCGGCGGTCTCGCCACCCCCGTCAAGGACGGCGCGGAGGTGCAGGTGTTGCCCTCGGTGGCGGGAGGCTGACCGACCTGCCACCAAGGGGCAGTCTGGGGCCGGGTGTCCGGTTGTGGAGAGTGATCGGCGCCACTGCGAGGCGTCCCGCCGACGGAATAGTTGCGTCGTCAAATAAGTTGAGAGCTGCGTCCGGGTACCACGACGGCACCCGGTTGACACGCGAGGAGCTGGTCATGCAGTTCGGAATCTTCACCGTCGGGGATGTCACGGTCGATCCGACCACCGGTCGGGAGCCGACCGAGCATGAGCGGATCAAGGCGATGGTCGCGATCGCGGTGAAGGCCGAGGAGGTCGGCCTGGACGTCTTCGCCACCGGCGAGCACCACAACCCGCCGTTCGTGCCGTCGTCACCCACCACCATGCTCGGCCACATCGCGGCGCGCACCGAGCGGCTGCTGCTGTCCACCGCCACCACGCTGATCACCACCAACGACCCGGTGAAGATCGCCGAGGACTACGCGATGCTCCAGCACCTGTCCGACGGCCGGGTGGACCTCATGATGGGCCGCGGCAACACCGGCCCGGTCTACCCGTGGTTCGGCAAGGACATCCGCGCCGGCATCCCCCTGGCCATCGAGAACTACGACCTGCTGCACCGGCTGTGGCGCGAGGACGTGGTCGACTGGAAGGGCAAGCACCGCACCCCGTTGCAGTCGTTCACCTCGACGCCGCGTCCGCTCGACGGCGTGCCCCCGTTCGTCTGGCACGGCTCGATCCGCAGCCCGGAGATCGCCGAGCAGGCCGCGTACTACGGCGACGGCTTCTTCGCCAACCACATCTTCTGGCCCAAGGAGCACACCCAGCGGATGGTCGCGCTCTACCGCCAGCGCTACGCGCACTACGGCCACGGCTCCGCCGACCAGGCGATCGTCGGTCTCGGCGGGCAGGTGTTCATGCGCCGCAACTCGCAGGACGCGGTCCGGGAGTTCCGGCCCTACTTCGACAACGCCCCGGTCTACGGGCACGGGCCGTCGCTGGAGGAGTTCACCCGGGAGACCCCGCTGACCGTGGGCAGCCCGCAGCAGGTCATCGACCGCACGCTGGGCTTCCGGGAGTACGTCGGTGACTACCAGCGGCAGCTGTTCCTGATGGACCACGCGGGTTTGCCGCTGAAGACCGTGCTGGAGCAGCTCGACCTGCTCGGCGAGGAGGTCGTGCCGGTGCTGCGCAAGGAGTTCGACGCGCTGCGTCCGGCGCACGTGCCGGCGGCGCCCACGCACGCCTCGCTGGTCGCCGCGGCGGGCGGCGCCAAGGACAGCACCGTGCACGCCGTCGACGACGTGACGGGCAAGGCGCCGGAGGGGGCGACCCGATGACCCACCGCACCCTGGCCGTGGTCTCGGCAGGGCTGAGTCAGCCCTCGTCGACCCGGCTGCTCGCCGACCAGCTCGCCGCGGCCACCCGCGACGAGTTGGTCCGGCGCGGCTCCGACGTGGAGCTGCACGTCGTCGACCTGCGGGAGTACGCCCACGACGTGGTCAACAACCTGCTCACCGGGTTCGCGCCGGCAGCGCTGCGCGAGGTCATCGACACGGTGACCGGGGCGGACGGGATCATCGCCGTCACCCCGATCTTCAGCGCCTCGTACAACGGGCTGTTCAAGTCCTTCTTCGACGTGTTGGATGCCGAGTCGCTTGTCGACCGGCCGGTGCTGATCGGCGCCACGGGTGGCACCGCCCGGCACTCCCTGGCACTGGAGCACGCCGTCCGCCCGATGTTCGCCTACCTCCGGTCGGTGGTCGTCCCGACAGCGGTCTTCGCCGCCCCGGAGGACTGGTCCGACGGCACCGCCGACGGCGCGTTGCGCAACCGCATCCGGCGCGCCGCCGGGGAGTTGGCCGACCAGATCGAGCGCCGACCACCGGCCACCGGGCCGGCCGACCCGTTTGCCCTCACCACCGACTTCCTGCAGATGCTCGGTCGGGGTGACGGCACGCCGATCAGCTGACCGGGTGGGCGACCAGCACCGGGCAGTGCGCGTGCTGGATCGCCGCCTGACTGACCGACCCGAGCAGCAGACCGGCGAACCCGGCCCGGCCCCGGGTGCCCACGACCAGCAGCGACGCCGTCCCGCTGGCCTCGATGAGCCCCTGGGCCGCGCCGGCCGTCCGGACCGGATGCTCCCGCACCACCAGGTCGGGGTGCCCGGCGCGCACCCCGGTTGAGGCATCGGCCAGCAGCCGCACCGCCTCGGCCTGGTACACGGCCTGCGACTCCTCGATCTCCTCCGGCACCGTCCGGCCCCCGTCCGCGGGACCGACGTGCACCAGCACCAACGGCACGTCCCGCAGTGCCGCCTCGTCCGCACCGAGGCCGACGGCGAGCCGGGACGACTCGGACCCGTCGACGCCGACCAGCACCGGGGCGTCCACCGGGATCGGCTGCTCGTCCGGGCGGACCACCAGCACCGGGCAGTGCGCGTGCGCGGCCACCTGCGCGCCGACCGAGCCGAGCAACAGGCCGGCGAAACCGCCCAGGCCACGGCTGCCCACCACGACCAGCTCCGCCCCGCGGGACTCCTCGATCATGGTGACTCCCGGGCCGCCGGCGACCTGACGCACCTCGACGGCCAGGCCGGGCCACCGCCCGATCAGCTCGGCCGCCGTGCGCTCCAACATCTTCTGCGCCTCCTCCGAGGGCACCGGCACCCCGACGTCGTACGGGTTGAGCGGCACGCCGTAGCCGGAGGCATGCAGGTAGCCGTGCACCAGGAGCAGCGGCCGGGACCGGAGCAGCGCGGCCCGCGCCGCGTGCTCGGCGGCGACGAGGCTGGACGGCGATCCGTCCACGCCCACCACGACAGGTCGGTTCATGGCACTCCCTGGGTTGGTCTCGTCATTGTCGACCGCTCGGCCACGCCGGATGGGCCGGACGCGCCGGTCCTGGCGGCGGTCGGTTCCGACGCTTGCACGTAACTACGTATGTTCGTAGTATCGACGCATGGACAGCATGGAGGATCGGCTCGCCGCGCTGGAGGCACACGTTGCCGCGTTGAGCCAACGGTTTGCCGCGGCACCACCGCCACCACCCGCGCCCGAGGGCACGTTCTGGGCGCTCGACGGACTCAAGCAGCGCCTGCCAGCAGATGGGTCGGGCGCGGTGCTCTACACCGGCACCGTCCGAGTCGCCGGCCAGCACTACGACTGGCAGTACGGCCGCACCGTCGACGACCTGCTCGCCGTCGACTGGACCGAGCTGGCCAGCACCCTCTCCGCGTTGGCGCACCCGGTGCGCCTGCGGCTGCTGCGGGAGATCCTCGGCGGCCGGCAGAGCACCAGCGAGCTGGCCGAGATCGACGAGTTGGGCACCACCGGCCAACTGCATCACCACCTGCGCCAGATCACCGCCGCCGGTTGGCTGCGCAGCGCCGGCCGAGGACGCTACGCGGTCCCGGCCGAACGCGTGGTGCCGTTGCTGGCCATCCTCGCCGCCGCCGGCCGTTGACCCCTGCACCCAAGCACCGACCGCGCGAGCCACCACCACTGTGGACACCCCTCGCGTCGACGGAAGGAGCACCATGCGCAGGCCAATCGTCACCGCCCTCGTCGTCGCGCTGATCGCCGGCCTCGTCGGGGTCGCGTTGATGCCCCGCGTGCCGCGACTCGGTTCGCACGCCACCGGCGACCCGGATCTGAACAGCGCCGCCCGAGCGGCCGTGTCCGACGCGAAGGGGCACCGGGGCCTCGCCGTCGCGCTGGTAGAGAACGGCCGGATCCGCACCGCCGGCCTGGGAGACCGGGACCTCACCGGCCAGCCGGTCGAGCCCGACACCGCGTTCGAGATCGGCTCGATCGCCAAGGCGCTCACCGGCATGCTCCTCGCCGACCAGGCCGCCGCCGGCGCAGTCCCCCCGACGACCCGCTCGGTGCCACCTGGCCCATGGTCACCGGCCCGGCCCGAGACGTCACCCTCGCCGAGTTGGCCAGCCACCGCTCCGGCCTGCCCCGGGTCGCCCTCGGCTCCCCGTTGGCCTGGGCACGCATGCTGTGGTCCAACGTCTCCGGCAGCAACCTCTACGCCGGGCAGGGCGTCGACACCGTCCGCGGTGCCGCCGACCGGGTCACCCCCGGCGACGGGCGCGGCGAGGTCCACTACTCCAACCTCGGGCCGTCCGTGCTCGGCCATGCGCTCGCCGCGAAGGCCGGCCTCACGTACCCCGATCTGCTCCAGGACCGACTGCTCAGGCCGCTCGGCATGACCGCCACAGTGGTCGCCGCCCGGGACGACGGCCTGCCGGCCGGGCGTGCCCACGGCAGCCGGGCCAGCGGTCGGCCGCTGGATCCCCTGGACAGGCACCGGGTACGCGCCGGCCGGAGTCGGCGCCTGGTCCACGGCGGGGGATCTGGCCCGCCTGGCCGCCGCGACCCTCGCCGGCACCGCGCCGGGCGCCGACGCCGCCACCGCCCGCTTCCGCGAGGAGGGCGATACCCGCATCGGGTACGGCTGGTTCACCACCCGCCACGGCGACCAGGAGGTGGTCTGGCACAACGGCGCGACCAGTGGGTTCCGGTCCTACATCGGCTTCGAACGTGCCACCGGCAGAGCGGTCGTGGTGCTCGGCAACACCGACAAGGGTGTTGAACCGATCGGTCTGCGGCTGCTCGGAGTGCCGCAGGAGGAGGCCGGGGCGGCCGCCCCGGTGACCCCGGTCTGGATCGGTATCGGCCTCGCGGTGGCCTTCACCTTCCTCGGCGGCCTCTCCCTGCTCAGCACCGCCCGCCGCCGCGACCTGGACCGGGTGACGCTGCTGGCGGCGACGGTGTGGGGGGTTGCCTACCTCGCCCTGGGGCACCGGATGGGGGACTGGTCGGCGGTGCCGGCCTGGCTGTGGCCGGTCGGGGCCGGCCTGTCAGCTGGGGGAATCACCCAGGCGGCGGCCCGGTGGCGGGTACTGCCGACGGTCGACGCGAAGGTGCCGTGGCGTCGCGTGCTGTCGGTGACGAGTTCGCTGACAGCCGCCGCGTTGGCAGTCGCGGCCGTCATCGTGTGAGCCACGCCTGCCACTGCGTACCCTCGGCCGATGACCTCCGATGTGCTGCTGCGCCCGGTCCGTGAGGACGACCTCGTCGAGTTCTTCCTGCACCAGCAGGACCCGGAGGCCAACCGGATGGCAGCCTTCGGCCCCAAGGACCCGACCGACCGGCGGGAATTCGCCGCACACTGGGCCCGGGTGCTCACCAACCCGGCGAACCTGGTCCGCACCGTCGAGGTCGACAGCGAGGTGGTCGGCTACGTGAGCGCCTTCCCGGCCGAGGGGCAGACCGAGGTCAGCTACTGGATCGACCCGGCGCGCTGGGGTCGGGGGCACGCCACCGCGGCCCTGGCCGCCCTGCTGCGCGAGCTGCCCCGGCCGATCCACGCCCGCGCCGCCAAGGACAACGCCGCCTCCCTCGCGGTGCTGCGCAAGTGCGGGTTCGTGGTGGTCGGTGAAGACTCGGGGTACGCCAACGGTCGCGGCGAGGACGTCGAGGAGTGGCTGCTGGAGCTGCCCGCCGATGGCCCTGACCTGGGCGGGCACTAGTCTCGCGGCGTGAACTGGTTGGATCTCGTCGGCTGGGCCGGCTCCGCAGTGCTGGTCTGGTCGCTGCTGCAATCGCGCATCCTGCGGTTGCGGGCGCTCAACCTCGTCGGCTGCTTCGTGCTGATCGGCTACAACGCCGCGATCGAGGTCTGGCCCGGCGTCGGGCTCAACGTCGTGCTCGCGGTGATCAACATCTGGTACCTGCGGGGGATGCTCGCCACCCGGCACGACGAGAAGACCTACCAGGTGGTCGAGGTCGGTGTCGGCGACCAGTTCCTCGCGCACACGCTGCGGGTGCACGCCGCCGACATCGCCCGGTTCAACCCCGGCTTCCACTGGGACCCGGCCGCGGCGGGGCGCTCGGCGTTCCTGGTGGTGACGGCGGACGAGGTGGTCGGGGTGGTGCTGTCGCACGCCGAGGCGCCGGGCGTCGCCCAGATCGACCTGGACTACGTGACCCCGAAGTTCCGTGACTTCACCCCGGGCGAGTTCGTCTACCGGCGCAGCCACCTGTTCACCGAACGGGGCTTCCACCAGGTGGTCAGCCCACCCCGGATGGTCGCCCCCTACTACCACCGGCTCGGCTTCCGCCCGGAGGGCGACTCGTACGTTCTCGACCTGCCGACGTCATCGGCGTCCCGGTCGGCGTAGCGTCGCTCCAGTCGGCCCGGCGTCACCGTCGTCCGATTCGGCCCGGCGTCACCGTCGTTCGATTCGGCCCGGCATCACCGTCGTACCATTCGGCACGGCGTCGACAGCCGCCGGATTCGGCATAGCGTCGCCGGGGCAGGATTCGGCAGGCGCCGGACGGGGCAAAGAATCGCCTACGCCGGGCGGGCTCGCCGACCGGCGGGTGCCGCGCGCAGCGGCCGGTGCCACCACCACGAGGGAGCGAACCGGGCGTGCAGAGCTACGGGAGCCAACTGGCCCTGGTCGGAGTCCTGGTCGTGATCAACGCGCTCTTCGCGGGCAGCGAGATGGCGTTGGTGTCGCTGCGAGACAGCCAGATCCAGCGGTTGGAGCGCACCAGCCGGGCCGGGCGGGTGTTGGCCCGACTCGCCAAGGACCCGAACCGCTTCCTGGCCACCATCCAGATCGGCATCACCCTCGCCGGCTTCCTGGCCTCCGCGGCCGCAGCGGTCTCGCTGGCCAAACCCCTGGTGCCCCTGCTCGGCGTGTTCGGCAGCGCCGCCGAGACGGTGGCGATCGTGGTGGTCACCCTCGCGCTGACCTTCGTCACCCTGGTCTTCGGCGAGCTGGCGCCCAAGCGCATCGCCATGCAGTCCGCCGAGCGGTGGGCGCTGCTGGTGGCCCGCCCACTCGACCTGCTGGCCAGCCTCACCCGACCGGCCGTCTGGGCACTCGGCGCCACAAGCGACGTGGTGGTCCGCCTGGTCGGGCTCAACCCCAAACACCAGCCGGAGGAGATCGGCCCGGACGAGCTGCGCGACATCGTCGCCGGCAACCACGGCTTCACCAAGGAACAGCGCACCATCATCGCGGGCGCCGTGGAGATCGCCGACCGGCGGTTGCGGGCTGTCCTCGTACCCCGGTTGCAGGTCTTCACGCTCGACAGCGGAACCACCGCGGACGCCGCGCGGCTCGTGCTGGCCGCCACCGGGCACTCCCGGGCGCCGGTCGTGCGCCACGGCGGCCTGGACGACACGGCCGGAGTGATCCACCTGCGTGACCTGGTGGGCGTGCCCGACGACCGCCCGGTCGACGAGATCGCCAGGCCACCGATGCTGCTTCCCGACTCGCTACCGGTGGTGGATGCGCTGCGCCAGTTCAAGGCCGAGCGTCAGCACATCGCGCTCGTCGTGGACGAGCGCGGCGCCGTCGACGGCATCGTGACGTTGGAGGACATCCTGGAGGAGATCGTCGGTGAGATCTACGACGAGACCGACCGGGATGTGCGCTCGGTGCGGCGCGACCCCGACGGCGCGTTGCTGTTGCCCGGCACCTTCCCGGTGCACGACCTCCCGGACATCGGCGTCGAGCTGCCGTCGCGACCGGACGGCGACTACACCACAGTCGCCGGGCTGGTGCTGGCCCGGCTCGGACACATCCCCACCGTCGCCGGGGAGGACGTCACGCTGGACGGCTGGGTGCTGGTCGTGGCCGGCATCGACCACCGGGCGATCACCGAGGTGCGGCTCAGCCGCGTACCCGATGAAGCCGACGACACCGACCAGGCCGCGGAGCCGGTGCTGGACGAGGCCCACAGCTGAGCCATCCGCCGGACGCCGTCGCTCAGGAACGCGAGAGGTTCTGCAGCCGGACCTGACCACGGGCGACCAGTCGCTCGTCGGCGTCGGTGATCTCCACCTGCCAGAGCTGCTGGCTGCGGCCCCGGTGCACCGGGGTACCGACAGCGGTCAGCTCGCCGTCCCGGACGGCCCGCAGGAAGTCGGTCTGGTTCGACACCCCGACCACCGTGCCCCGGTCGGCCAGCCAGAGGGAGCCACCCACGCTGGCCGCGGTCTCCACCACCGAGCAGTACACCCCGCCGTGCTGGATGCCGAACGGCTGGTGCAGCTCCGGACGGACCTGCCAGCTGATGACCACCCGGTCGGCGCTGGCCTCCTCGAACTTCAGGCCGAGCAGGGCGACGAAACCGCCCGTCAGATCCGGAATCTCCATGGCAACGCCCTCCTCGATCAACGGGGCGCAAGCCTAGCCGGGGTGGGTAGCGGCAAACCCGGTACGGGTCGACGCCGACGATGGGGGAGAATCGGTGACCGTGACCGACAGCAACCCTCCGCCGCCCGGGCGGGACTCCCTGACCGACGACCTGCTCTGGCGTGGCCTGATACAGGACTCGACAGGCCTCGACGAGCTGCGTGAGCTGTTCGACGGTGAGAAGCCCGCCACGTACTACGTGGGCTTCGACCCCACCGCCCCGAGCCTGCACGTCGGCAACCTCATGCAGGTCACCACGGCCCGCCGGCTGCAACTCGCCGGCCACCGCCCGTTGCTGCTGGTCGGCGGGGCCACCGGCCAGATCGGTGACCCGAAGGAGAGCGCCGAGCGGACCCTCAACCCGCCGGAGGTGATCGCCGGCTGGGTCGAGCGCATCCGCGAACAGCTCGCGCCGTTCGTGTCGTACACCGGGGACAACGCGGCGCATCTGGTCAACAACCTGGACTGGACCGGCGAGATGTCGATCGTCGACTTCCTCCGGGACGTGGGCAAGCACTTCCCGGTGAACAAGATGCTGGCGCGGGAGGTGGTGCGGGCCCGCCTGGAGACCGGCATCAGCTTCACCGAGTTCAGCTACCAGCTGCTACAGGCCAACGACTTCTTCGAGCTGCACCGCCGGCACGGCTGCCAGCTCCAGTTCGGTGGCTCCGACCAGTGGGGCAACATCACCGCAGGCGTCGACTACGTCCGTCGGCGAGGCGCCGGGCCGGTGCAGGCGTTCACCACGCCCCTGGTCACCAAGTCCGACGGCACGAAGTTCGGCAAGAGCGAGGGCGGTGCCGTCTGGCTCGACCCCACGATGACCAGCCCGTACGCCTTCTACCAGTTCTGGCTCAATGTCGAGGACCAGGAGGTCGACCGCTACCTGCGGTACTTCAGCTTCCGCTCCCGCGACGAGTTGGAGGAGCTGGCGAAGGCCACCGCCGAGCGGCCGGCGGCCCGCCTGGCGCAGCGGGCGCTCGCCGAGGAACTGACCACCCTGGTGCACGGCGCCGACGAGGCGCGGCAGGCGATCGCCGCGAGCCAGGCGCTCTTCGGCCGCGGATCGTTGGACGAGTTGGCGCCGGAGACCCTGCGGGCGGCCCTGACCGAGGCCGGTCTCGTTCGCCTCACCGGCGAATTGCCTGATGTGGCGGGTCTGCTGCGGGACTCCGGTCTGGTGAACGGCCTCAAGGAGGCCCGTCGGGTGATCACCGAGGGTGGCGCCTACGTCAACAACAATCGGGTGACCGCTGTGGACGCCGCGGTGTCGCCGGAGGATCTGCTGCACGGGCGGTACCTGGTCCTGCGTCGGGGAAAGCGCTCGTTCGCGGGCGTTGAGCTGGGTGAATAGCCACCTGTCGACGCTGTGACGGGGGACGCGTCCGGCGGATTTGACGATCATCCCGCCGGACGCGTAACTTTCTCTCTGTCAGCGCGGAACGGACGAAACAGGCGAAAGCCTGAGACGGCCGGAGCGCCGGCCAACGGCCTGGGGGTCGGATGGGCACAGCCCATCGGAGCCCCAACCGGGAGGTGCCCCCAGAAACGCCGCGAGGCGGATTTGGCGCGGCGAAACCGACCGGGTATGGTTACGAACCGGCAGGGCACCGGGCGGGTCGCGGGAAATCGCGACGGCCGGCCTGCCGAATCCATGACGAGAGCGGCGCAAGCCGATCGCGACATGGTGCCCACAATCTCGGGTGAAGCATGACGAACCGCGAAATATCGGTTTGACACGGCGGAAACGAGCGGGTAACGTAGTAAAAGTGCCTGGCGCTGAAAGCGCCGGGTGCGGAGTAAGGA
>NZ_JBNCKM010000011.1:0-292611 GCF_049841535.1 Micromonospora sp. DT53 | reverse complement strand
GATCTACCAGGAGTCCCGTTCCCGTTATCCAGCAGGGGTTGACCCGCCGATCACAGCCCTAACGCAACGGCGTTGACATCCATGTTCGAGCGTGATCTTGGGGATAACGGCGCGCACCGAACGCCTGTGTGGTGACGGTGGTTATCCACAGGGGCAGCGTGACGCGGGGGTTTTCGGCCAGCCTGAAGCCCATGCCGAAGGTTCCTCGCCGGCCCCCGCAGTTGCGAGGTCGAGTCTTCCGTGGCTCAACCGCCGTCTCGCGAGGCCTACTGACCCGCAATGACCTACGCAGTTCGGCGTGGCGACCGCTCTTCCGCGACGTCTACGCCGATGCCCAGGTCACAGTCACCCACACCGTGAGATGCGCCGCCATCGGACGCTGGTTGGTCCCGCCCGGTGCGGCCATCGCAGGGCGCGCTGCCGCCGGTCTGTACGGGTGCGCCGAGCCGCTCGCGAACGAGCCGGTCGACGTCCTGGTTCCCGCCGCCACCCGGATCGGCCCGACCGCCGGCATCCGGGTCCACCACGGAGAGATCGATCCCGGCGATACCGCGGACCGCGCTGGGGTCAGGGTGACCAGCCCGGCGCGTACGTGCTGGGACCTGGCCCGTTGGCTCGACGTGATCGAGGCGGTGGTCGTCATCGACGCCATGCTGGCGAGGCGGCAGACCGCTGTGCCTGCCCTGCGCGAGTACGCGCTGAGCCGGGCCGGACGACGCGGCTGGCGGTCGCTGCTACGCGCGGTCGACCTGGCCGACGCGGGCGCTGAGTCCCCCCAGGAGTCCCGGACACGGGTGCGGCTGGTGTTGGCCGGCCTGCCGAGGCCGGAGACGCAGTGGGTCGTGACCCAGCAGGGCCGATTCGTGGCGCGACTGGACCTCGCCTGGCCACAGTTCAAGGTCGCGGTGGAGTACGACGGACTCTGGCACGACGACCCCGAGCAGTTCCATCGGGACCGCCAACGCCTCAACCGACTGCTCGGCGGCGACTGGATCGTGCTCCACCTGACCGCCAGGCGTCTCCGGGAGGACTTCGACGGGTTCCTCGCCGAGGTTCGAGCCGCCCTACGAGCACGCTCACGTTTCCCCCGCTGACGATGATCGCGCTCGAACATGGAAGTAGTGGCCTCCCCGTCGAGGGAGGCCACTACTTCCTGGATCTAGCACGATCATGAACCGGCGAGGCCCGCGCGGACGGGCGTGGGCGGCGGGCTTGTCAGGCGGCGGGGAGGTACTTGGCCAGGTCGTCGAGGATCTTGTTGGCGGCGCCGACGCCGATGCCGGTCATCCAGACCTCGTCGGAGACGGGGTACGCCTTGCCGGCCTTGACGGCGTTGAGGCCCTTCCAGAGCGTCCCACCGGCGACCTTTGTCTGCTCGGCGGCGGCCTTGTCGCCGTACGCGGTCACGAAGATGACGTCACCGTCGACCTCGTTGATCCGCTCGGGGCTGACCAGGTCGAAGCGCTTGTCCTCCTTGTTGGCGAGCAGCTGCCGCTCGGGGCGACCCAGGCCGGTGTCGCCGATGACGATGCCGGAGAACGAGTCGGGGCCGTACACCCGGATGTTGCCGGGCAGGAACCGCACGATCGACACCTTGCGCGCGGCGGCGTCGCCGAGCGTCGCACCGAAGTCCTTGGCCCGCTTCTCGTAGGTGGCGAGCAGATCCTTTGCCTGCTGCTCACGGCCGAGCGCCTTGCCGTCGAGGAGAAGGTTGTCCTTCCAGGTGATGCCCACCTTGTCGGTGAACACGGTCGGCGCGATGGCGGCCAGCTCGTCGTAGAACTTCTCCTGGCGGAACTTGCTGCCGAGGATGAGGTCCGGCTTCAGCGCGTTGATCGCCTCCAGGTCGGGCTCGGTGAGCACCCCGACCTCCTTGATGCCGGCGAGCTTGTCCGCGCCGAAGTAGGTCGGCCAGCTCTTCGCCTCACCGGCGGTGGCGGCGCCGACGGGCGTGATGCCCAGCGAGAGCGCCGTGTCGATCTTGTCGGTGTCGAGCACGACGACGCGCTTGGGCTCGGCCGGGACCTTTGTGGTGCCCATGGCGTGGCTGATCTCCCGGGTCTCCCCGGCGGTGGTGCCGGCGACCGGGTCGCTCTCACCGCAGGCGGTGAGTCCGACGCCGAGGGCGGCGGCCGCGGCGAGAGCGGCGACGAGACGACGCATCAGAGTCCTTTCGAGGGGTACGAGCCGGCGAGCGGGTTGGCCGCGTCGCCGGTGGCGGGCCGGGCGTCCGGTGCGGACGCCGTCGACGAAGAGGGGTCTTGCGCGCCGGCGGACGCGGCGACCGGGCCACCCGCGCCACCCGGCGAAGCGGCCGCGCCGGCAGCGGGCGGGGCGGCGTTGCCCGCGGCAGCGGGCGGGGCGGCGTTGCCCGCGGCAGCGGGCGGGGCGGCGTTGCCACCGGTGTACGCGGGCACCACCAGCGGTGCGCCGGTCACCGGGCAGGGCACGACCACGCAGGCCAGCCCGAAGACGTCGCCGACCAGGTCGGCGGTGAGGATCTCCCGGGGCGGTCCGGCGGCGACCACCGCGCCGTCGCGCATCGCGACCAGGTGGTCGGCGTAGCGGGCGGCCTGGTTGAGGTCGTGCAGCACGGCGACCACGGTGCGACCCCGCTCGGAACGCAGCCGGTGCAGGAGATCCAGTACCTCCACCTGGTGGGCCAGGTCGAGGAAGGTGGTCGGCTCGTCCAGCAGCAGTGCGTCGGTGTCCTGGGCGAGGGTCATGGCGATCCACACCCGTTGCCGCTGACCGCCGGAGAGGCTGTCCACCGGCCGGTCGGCCAGGTCGGCGACGTCGGCGAGGGCCATCGCCTGGTCCACCGCCGCGCCGTCCTCCGACGACCACTGCCGCCACCAGCGCTGGTAGGGCTGCCGGCCACGGCCGACCAGGTCTGCCACGGTGACGCCCTCGGGCACCAGCGGGCTCTGCGGCAGGACGCCGAGGCGGCGGGCGACCTCCCGGGTCGGCAGGTCACGGATGGCGGTGCCGTCCAACAGGACCGTGCCTCGGCGGGGGGTGAGCAGCCGGGCCATCGTTCGCAGCAGGGTGGACTTGCCGCACGCGTTGGGTCCGACGATCACGGTGAACGCGTCGGTGGGCAGGTCGAGGTCGAGCCCGTCGAGCACGGTCCGCTCGTCGTAGCCGGCGACCAGGTCGCGGGTGGAGAGCATCACACGACTCCTTGGGGGGTCACGACGACCGCCGTCGGCCGCGCAGCAGCAGGAAGATCAGGTACGGGCCGCCGATCGCGGCGGTCAGCACACCGGCGGGTAGTTGGGTGGGTGCGAACAGCCGCCGGCCGGCCAGGTCGGCCAGCACCAGCAGGAGCGCGCCGAGCAGCGCCGCGCAGACCAGCGGTGGTCGTTCGGCGCGTACCAGCCGTCGGGCCACCTGCGGGGCGACCAGGGCCACGAAGTCGACGGCGCCGACCTGGGCGGTGACCATCGCGGCGACGAGCACGCCGGTGCCGGCGAGCCCGATCCGGCGGGCCACCGGGCGCAACCCGACGCCCCGGGCGGTGTCGTCGTCCAGGGCGGTGCTGTTCAGCGCCCAGCCGGCCCAGGCCAGCACCGGCAGCAGCACCAGCAGGGTGCCGGCGATCCAGGCGGCCTCGGTCCAGCCCTTGCCGGCCAGGGTGCCGATCAGCCAGATCTGCGCGCGCAGCCCGTCGATCGGGTCGGCGGTGAGCATGACCACCTCGGTGAGCGCCCGGAAGCCGAACGCGACAGCCACCCCGGCGAGCACGAACCGCTGCGCGGCCAGCCCGTGTCGGGCGCCGAGGGCGAACAGCAGCACCGCCGCGAGCAGCCCGCCCACCAGCGCGGTGGGCGCCACCAGCACCGCGGCCATTCCGCTGGTCAGGGCCACGGTCGCGGCGAGGCCGGCGCCCTGGGTGATGCCGATGACGTCGGGGCTGGCGAGCGGGTTACGGGCCACGCTCTGGATCAGCGTGCCGGCCACGCCGAAGGCGGCGCCGGCCACGGCCGCCAGCACGACCCGCGGCAGCCGAAGATCAAAGACCACGAGGTCGTACGGGGTGCCGGCACCGGAGAGGGCACGCAGCACGTCCGCCGGGGCGACGTACGGGGTGCCCAGCGAGAGGCTGAGCACGACGGCCAGCAGGAGCAGCACGGTCAGCACGGCGGCCACCAGGACCGCGCGACGGCGGATCAGCAGGCTGACCGGGCCGATCCGCAGCAGCGAGCGCCCGGGCAACCCGGCACGGGCGGCGCCGACCGAGCCGGCGTCCGCGACGGCGGACGTGTCAACGGGGCCGGAGGGATGGCGGGTGGTGGTCACGCGGTCACCACCCGGGCGCGGCGGACCAGCACGGCCAGCAGTGGCGCGCCGATCAGCGCGGTGACGATCCCGGCCGGTATCTCGCCGGGCGGGGCGACGAGCCGACCGACGATGTCGGCGGCGAGCAACAGCGCCGGCCCGAGCAGGGCGGAGACGGCGAGGGTCCAGCGGTGGTCCGCGCCGACCAGGGCGCGCGCCAGGTGCGGCACGGCCAGCCCGACGAACGCGACAGGGCCGGCGGCGGCCACCGCGGCGCCGGTCAGCAGCACGGCGGCGAGGCCACCACCGATGCGGACCAGGCCGATCCGGTGACCGAGCCCACGGGCCACGTCGTCACCGAGGGCCAGCGCGTCGAGACCGCGGGCCACCACTGCGGCCAGCACCAGGCCGGTGAGGACGAAGGGCAGCACCTGGGCGGCGACCGACAGGTCCCGGCCGGCCAGCCCGCCGACCACCCAGAAGCGGTACTCCTCGAAGGTCCGGGCGTCGATGCTGAGCAGCGCGTACACCCCGGAGGCCAGGCTGGCGTCGAGCGCCGCGCCGACCAGTGCGAGGGTGACCGGGCTGGCGCCCTCGCGGGCGCGGGTGGCGACGGCGAAGACCAGCAGCCCGGCGATCAGGGCTCCGCCGATGCCGAACCAGACGTACCCGGCGAGCGTGCCGACGCCGAACACGGAGATCGCGAGGACCACCCCGAACGACGCGCCCGCGCTGATGCCGAGGATGCGCGGCTCGGCGAGGGGGTTACGGGTGAGCGCCTGGAACAGCACTCCCGCCACGGCGAGCGCGAGCCCGACGGCGAGGCCGAGCGCGGTCCGTGGCATCCGCAACTCACGGACGATTGTGCTGGCGTCGCCGCCGTCCGGCGCGACGAGCGCGTGCCAGACCTGGTCGACGCCGAGTTGTCGGCTGCCGAGCGCGAAGCTGGCCAGCACGGTGAGCAGCAGCACCAGCGCGGCCCCGACGGTGACGGCCACCCGGCGGCCGGTCCGGGTGCCGGACCGGCTGCGGGCCGGGGCCGGCCGGGCGACGAGGGTGGTCACGAGTCTCCTGCAGGTTCGCGCTTAGGTTCGCCTAACCTTAGCCGAGCTGCGGAAAGGGGGCTAACCGGCCTCTGTCGATGCCGTCCCGGGTCCCTCCGGCCCGCCCGCCGAGCCACCGTCCCCGGCCGCCGCGCCACCGCCTGGCAGCACTGTCAGCGGTCGCATCATCTCGTTGTCCTCGTGCTCCAAGAGGTGGCAGTGCCAGGCGTAGCGACCCGGCAGGTCGAAGCGCGCCTTGATCCGGGTCGCCTCCCACGGGTACGCCAGCACCGTGTCCATCCGCCCCCGGTCCCCCGGGCCGGGCTGCGCCAGACCCGAGTGCCCCCGGCCGAGCACCTCGAACTGGACCTGGTGCAGGTGGACCGGATGCACGTGTCGGGTGAAGTTGCGCACCTCCCAGATCTCGGTGTCGCCTAGGATGGGCTGCTCGGTCACCGGGTCGCTCCAACGCAACGGCAGGCCCCGACCACGCTCGTCGAGGACGCCCAGCAGCATCGCCATCGACCCGTCGGACATCCGCTCGTTGAGCGACAACCGGCGTACCCGCTGGGCCGGGCCGAGCCGCGGGTGCGCCGGTAGCCGCAGCTGCTCCGGTGGCACGCTCGGGTCCGCGCTGGCCGCTTCGGTGACCACGAAGCGCAGCACCTGGCCGGTGGTGTGCGGATCGGCGGGATCGAAGTCCACCCCGGGCCGACCGCCTGCGTACATCCCGTCCGGCCCTTCGTTGACGAGGTACAGCTCGGTGCCGGCCGGCACGTTGCTGAAGTCGACGATCGCGTCGACCCGCTGGGCCGGGCCGAGGGTCACCCGCTCGTGCGGCACCGGCTCGGGCAGGAGACCGCCGTCGCTGCCGATCTGCCAGACCGGCAGCACCGGCCGGGCCGGCCGCGCGGTGGCGTGGGAGACCACGCTCAGCAGCAGGAACCGACTGTTACAGCCGTTGAGCAGCCGGAACCGGTAACGGCGACGCTGGACCGTCAACGTGGGCCAGGTGCGGCCGTTGACCACGATTGCGGAGCCGGAGAACCCGGACACCCACACCGGTGGCCCGTCGCCGCCGGCGGAGTACCGCTTCGGGTAGCGCAACTCACCCTCAGCGGTGAAGCTGCGGTCCTGGATCATCAGCGGGATGTCGTAGTACGAGGCGTTCGGCGGATCGTCGCGGGTCGGCGCCGGGCCGGGCAGCGCTTCCTCCGGCAGCTCGTCCCCACCGCCGAGCAGATAGAACCCGGCGGCCCCGGCGTAGACGTTCTCCCGGGTGAGCCCCAGCGTGTGGTCGTGGTACCAGAGGGTGCAGGAGCGCTGGTCGTTCGCGTATTCGAAGGTGGCCGAACCGGGTGCCCAGCGCAGGCCGGAACCCTCGGCGAAGCGGGACCGGAACTCGCGGTACGCGCTGCCGGTCACGGCGAAGTCGGACGGGATGTCGCGGGCCACCGGCAGGTACCACGCCTCGGAGTGTCCGTCGCTCTCCTGCGTGCTGTGCCCACCGTGCAGGTGCACCACCTGGGGCACCGGACCGCGATAACCCTGCGGGCTGCCGTCCCACTGCCCATGGCGGTCCCGGTGCTCGATGCCACCGGCCGGGTTGGCCCAGTGCAGGGTGGGGTCCACCGGCAGCAGGTACGGCAGGTAGTCGCCCCGGTCGTCGACGAGCTGGTTGACCCAGGTCACCCGTACCGGGTGGCCGACCCGCGCCATGATGGTGGGCGCCGGGTAACCGAAGCTGCCGGGGTGGGCGGTGGAGCCGTAACCCCACACGGTGGTGCGCGGCCACGACGGCGGCAGGATCTGCTGGCGGAACTGTCGTACCGCGATCACGTACTCGTCCCGCTCCGGTCCGGTCGCCACGGCCGGCATGGCCGGTGGGATTCGCAGCGGCGTGACGTACTTCGGGATCTCGCGAGCGTCCAGCAGCGCCGCCGCCGCGGCGGCGAGCGCCCGGCCCGACGCCGTCCCGCCCGCCGGGACCAGCACCGCGGCGCCGCCGACGGCACCGGCCGCGAGCATCTGTCGTCTGGTGACCATGCCGCACCTCCCAATCACTCCGAACCTCGGTATGAGAATGAGATTCGCAGACGATGACAGGGCGGACAGATGGCAGATGACACCCAGAAGAGGAAGATTCGCGCCATAGGGTGTGGACATGCGATTCGACCAGCACACGGTCGTCCTGCTGACCCGGCCGTCGGACCCGCCGGAGCTGCCGCAGGACGCGATCGACCGGCTGCGGGACGCGCACCTGGCCCACCAGGCGGGCCTCGTGCAGCAGGGGCTGGTGCTCGCGGCCGGGCCGTTCCTGCACCCCGACGACGACGAGCTGCGGGGTTTCGTGGTGCTGTCCATCGCGCCGGACGAGGCACGTGCGCTCTTCGCCAACGACCCGGCCGTGCGGGCCGGTCGCCTGGTCGCGCGGGTCACGACGTGGCTGCTTCCCGAGGGCAACCTGCGGTTCGAGAGCGTGCCGGTGCCGCAGTCGATGCTGGAGGCGGCCGCCGGGGACTGACGCCAGGCCCGGTCAGCCGGCCGCGCCGCTCCCGGCCTCCGTCGACAGCTCGCCGAGCGGGACCACCCGCAGGGCCTCCATCGGACCGACGATCACCAGCAGTTCCGGGAAGTGGTCCCGCAGCACCTGCCGGCACCTGTCACAGGGCGCGACGACCTCGCGGCCACGGTCGGCGACCGTGACGATCGTCTCCAGCGCCGTGACGCCCTGCGTGGCGGCCGTGCCGATCACGACCAGCTCGGCGCAGGCCCCTCCGGTGGCGTGCCGGACGTTCACGCCTGTGAAGACCCGGCCGTCCGCGGTCCGGGCCGCCGACGCGACCGTGTGGTGCTGGCTGCGGCAGCGCAGCTTGGAGACCGCCATGGCGGCCTGCACCAACGCGCGGTCGGTGTCACGCATCTCCATCCCGGCTCCCCCAGCGCTCGACGTCGGCCGCCAACTCTAGGGGCCCGCTCGGGGCCGTCGAGGGACGGGAGGTGGCCGTCGGAGAGCCGGCCGCCCGGTAACCCGGGGGCGGTGCGCCGCCGGGCTGCCTATCCTTGGGCACGACATGCAGAATCCAACCGCCTCCGTCGCGTCCGACCCCGTTCGCGAGCTGCACCGCCGCCTGACACCTCTGATGTTCCGCGACCAGCGCCGGCTCCAGCGGCGCCTCGACGGTGCCCGCAAGCTGCGCGACCCGCAGCGTCGGGAGGCGGCGCTGACCGAGATCACCGCCGACCTGGTCCGGGCCGAGCAACGGCTCGCTGCCCGCCAGGCGGCGGTGCCCGTGATCACGTACCCGGTGGGTCTGCCGGTCAGTGAGCGCAAGGACGACATCGCCGCCGCCATCCGCGATCACCAGGTGGTGATCGTGGCGGGCGAGACCGGCTCCGGCAAGACCACCCAGATTCCCAAGATCTGCCTGGAGTTGGGGCGCGGGGTGCACGGCCTGATCGGGCACACCCAGCCCCGGCGGTTGGCCGCCCGCACGGTGGCCGACCGGATCGCCGACGAGCTGGGCACCGAGTTGGGCGACGTCGTCGGTTACAAGGTGCGCTTCACCGACCAGGTCAGCGAGCGCAGCCTGGTGAAGCTGATGACCGACGGCATCCTGCTGGCCGAGTTGCAGACCGACCGGATGCTGCGCCAGTACGACACGTTGATCATCGACGAGGCGCACGAGCGCAGCCTCAACATCGACTTCATCCTCGGGTACCTGCGGGAGCTGCTGCCCCGACGACCCGACCTCAAGGTGATCATCACCTCGGCGACCATCGAGACCGACAGGTTCGCCCGGCACTTCGCCGGCCCGCCCACGGCCGACGAGCCGGAGGGCGCGCCCGCGCCGGTGGTCGAGGTGTCGGGGCGCACCTATCCGGTGGAGGTGCGCTACCGGCCCCTCGTCGAGCTCGCCGAGGGCGAGGAGGACGGCGACGGTGACGAGGAGAACGTCCGCGACCAGATCCAGGCGATCGGCGACGCCGTCGAGGAACTGGCCGCCGAGGGTCCCGGCGACATCCTGGTCTTCCTCAGCGGTGAGCGGGAGATCCGGGACACCGCCGACGCGCTCGGCAAGCTGGTGCAGACGAAGCGCTCGCTGCTCGGCACCGAGATCCTGCCGCTGTACGCGCGGCTGTCCAGCGCCGAGCAGCACCGGGTCTTCGCCGCGCACTCCTCGCGCCGGGTGGTGCTCGCCACAAACGTCGCGGAGACCTCGCTGACCGTGCCCGGGATCAAGTACGTGGTGGACCCGGGCACCGCCCGCATCTCCCGCTACTCCAGCCGCCTGAAGGTGCAGCGGCTGCCGATCGAGCCGGTCTCCCAGGCGTCGGCCAACCAGCGCAAGGGCCGGTGTGGCCGTACGTCGGACGGCATCTGCATCCGGCTCTACGACGAGCAGGACTTCCTGTCCCGACCCGAGTTCACCGACCCGGAGATCCTGCGGACCAACCTGGCGTCGGTCATCCTCCAGATGACCGCGATCGGGCTCGGCGACCTCGCCGCGTTCCCGTTCATCGACCCACCGGACAAGCGCAACATCACCGACGGCGTCAACCTGCTGCACGAGCTGGGCGCGTTGGACCCGACCGAGGTCGACCCGGCGAAGCGGCTCACCGCGCTCGGCAGGCGGCTGGCCCAACTGCCGGTCGACCCGCGCCTGGCCCGGATGGTGGTCGAGGGCGAACGCAACGGATGCGCCACCGAGGTGCTGGTGATCACCGCCGCGCTGTCCATCCAGGACCCGCGGGAGCGGCCGGCCGAGAAGCAGGCCCAGGCGGACCAGGCGCACGCCCGGTTCGCCGACAAGGAGTCGGACTTCGTCGCCTACCTCAACCTGTGGCGTTACCTGCGTGAGCAGCAGCGGGAGCTCTCCTCCAGCGCGTTCCGCCGGATGTGCAAGGCGGAGTACCTGAACTACCTGCGGATCCGCGAGTGGCAGGACATCGTCAGCCAGCTGCGGCAGGTGCTGCGTACCCCGGCCGACGGTGACCGGCGTGGTGGGCGGCCGGCGCGCGACGCCGCCGGCGACGCGGACGCCGGCCGGGGTGCGGGCCGCCGGGGTGGCGCGGACCTGCCGGAGGAGATCGACACCCCGAAGGTGCACCAGTCGCTGCTGCCCGGCCTGCTGTCGCACATCGGCCTCAAGGACGCCCAGAAACACGAGTACCTGGGTGCGCGGGGCGCGAAGTTCGGCCTCTTCCCCGGATCGGCGTTGTTCAAGAAGCCGCCGCGCTGGGTGATGGCCGCCGAGTTGGTGGAGACCTCCCGGCTGTGGGGCCGCATCGCCGGCCGGGTCGAGCCGGAGTGGGTCGAGCCGCTCGCGCAGCACCTGGTCAAGCGCAGCTACAGCGAACCGCACTGGGAGAAGAAGCAGGCCGCGGTGATGGCCTACGAGAAGGTCACCCTGTACGGCGTCCCGCTGGTCAGCGCCCGCAAGGTCAACTTCGGGCGGATCGACCCGACGCTGAGCCGGGAGCTGTTCATCCGGCACGCCCTCGTCGAGGGCGACTGGCAGACCCACCACCAGTTCTGGACGGACAACAAGCGGCTGCTCGCCGAAATCGAGGAGTTGGAGAGCCGGGCCCGACGCCGGGACATCCTGGTCGACGACGAGACCATCTTCGGCTTCTACGACCAGCGGATCCCGGCCGACGTGTCCTCCGGCCGGCACTTCGACAGCTGGTGGAAGAAGACCCGCCGGGAGCAACCCGACCTGCTCACCTTCACCCGCGACCTGCTGGTCAACGACGGCCAGCCGGGGGTGGACGAGGACGACTACCCGGACGAGTGGCAGGCCCACGGGGTGAGCCTGCCGCTGACCTACCGGTTCGAGCCGGGCACGCCTGACGACGGCGTCACAGTGGACATCCCGTTGCCGCTGCTCAACCAGGTGCCGGCGGAGAGCTTCGACTGGCAGGTGCCGGGGCTGCGCGAGGAGACGGTGATCGCGTTGATGCGCTCGCTGCCCAAGGCGATCCGTCGCAACTTCGTCCCGGTGCCGGACTACGCCCGGGCCGCCCTGGCGGCGATCACTCCCGGCGAGGAGTCGCTGCTGGACGCGCTCACCCGGCAGCTGCGCCGGATGACCGGGGTGACAGTGCCCCGCGACGCCTGGGAGCCGGGCAAGCTCCCGGCGCACCTGCGGGTGACCTTCCGGGTCCTCGGCGACGACGAGAAGCCGGTCGCCGAGGGCAAGGACCTGCCGGCCCTGCAACGTCAGCTCCGCCAGGAGGTACGCCAGGTGGTGGCGGCCGCCGCTCCGGAGGTGGCCCGGACCGGGCTGCGCGAGTGGAGCATCGGCACGCTGCCACGGACCATCGAGCAGGTCCGGGCGGGGTACGCGGTCACCGCGTACCCGGCGCTCGTCGACGAGGGTTCGACGGTCGGGGTGCGGGTGTTCGACTCCCCCGCCGAGGCGGAGGCGGCGCACTGGGCCGGCACCCGCCGGCTGCTGCGGCTCACCGTGCCGTCCCCGGCGCGGTTCCTGCAGGGACGACTCGACAACGAGGCGAAGCTGGCGCTGAGTCGCAACCCGCACGGCGGCGTCCAGGAGTTGATCGAGGACGCGGCGGGCGCGGCCATCGACCGGCTGATCGGCGCGGCCGGCGGCCCGGCGTGGGACGCCGACGGTTTCGCGGCCCTGCGCGAGAAGGTCCGCGCCGACCTGGTCGACACAGTGGTCGAGGTGATGGACCGGGTCCGCAGGGTCCTGGCCGCCGCGTACGCCGTCGAGCAGCGGCTCGGCGCGACCCGGAACCTCGCCGTGGTGGCGGCGCTGGCCGACATCCGCGGCCAGCTCGCCGGGCTGGTGCACGCCGGCTTCATCACCGAGACCGGGTACGCGCGGCTGCCCGACCTGCTGCGCTACCTCACCGCCATCGAACGTCGACTGGAACGGTTGGGCGGCAACCCGCAGCGGGACCGCCAGCAGCAGGACCGGATCGCTGTGGTGCAGAAGGAGTACGCCGACCTGCTCGCCAACCTGCCGCCGGCCCGCCGCCAGGAGGCGGCCGTCCGGCAGATCCGCTGGATGATCGAGGAGCTGCGGGTGAACGTGTTCGCCCAGGCGCTGGGCACCCCGTACCCCGTCTCCGAGCAGCGGATCTACCGGGCGATGGACGACGCCGAGGGCCGCTGACACCGCTCAGAGCGGATCCACCCCGGGCGGGAGCTCGTCGCTGTCGATCGCCGACTGGATGTAGTCGAGCAGGATGCGCCGAAGCTCCCGACCGGCGTGGGTGGGTACGACGTCGCGTCGGCGGGCCACCGCGATGGTCCGTCGCACCCCGGGCGGGGCGAGCGGGGTGATCCGCACTCCCGGCCGGCGGGCCAGCACGATGCCGGGCACGAGCGCGATGCCGAGCCCCGCCTCAACGAAGCTGAGCACGGCGTCCATCTCGCCGCCGTCCACCGCGAAGGTCGGTTCGAAGCCCGCCTCCCGACATGCCTGGATGGTCGCGTCGCGCAGGTCGTACCCCTCCCGGAACATCACCATCGGCTGGTCCCGTAGGTCGGTGATGCGCAGCTCGCCGGTGGTCGACGCGGTGGGCACCTCCCCCACCGAGGCCACCACCAGGCTCTCCCGCAGGATCGGGTCGACCCGCAGCCCCGGGTCGGCGCCCTGCGCCGGCATGATGATCAGGGCCAGGTCGAGGTCGCCGCGCAGCAGATCGCGGACCAGGTCCTGGGAGCCGCCTTCTTCGACGCGCAGGTCGATGGTGGGGTGCGCGTCGCGGAACCGGCGCAGCACCGGCGGGGCGAGCGAGGTGGCCAGACTGGGGGTGGCCCCGAGCCGGACGCGGCCCCGGCGCAGCCCGACCAACTCCTGGACCTCCCGGGTCGCGGTCTCCACGTCGGCGAGGATGCGGGTGGCCAACGGCAGCAGCACCTCACCCGCCGCGGTGAGTGCGATATTGCCCCTTACCCGCTCGAACAGCGGCGCTCCGAGGTCGGCCTCCAGAGCGTGAATTTGCTTACTGAGCGAGGGCTGCGTGATGCCCACGATGTCGGCGGCTTGGGTGAAATGTCGTACTTCGGCCACCGCGACGAAGTACCGGAGCTGATGGAGCTGCATCTAAATAGCTTACGGCTATCAACACTGCGAGTTTGATGCATTGGACGACTGATCGAAGTGCTCCTAGCGTCGGTCCTGTGGTAATCACGAAAACTCGGTCGCCCATCCGCTCGAACGTCGGCCTCAAGGCCGTCATGGCGGTGACGGGCATCCTGCTGGCGCTGTTCCTCATCGCCCACATGCTCGGGAACCTCAAGGTGTTCACGGGGGCAACCTCGTTCGACCACTACGCGCACTGGCTACGCGACATCGGCAAGCCCCTGCTGCCCGGCGTCTGGTTCCTGTGGATCCTGCGCACCGGGCTGGTGGTTGCGGTCGTCGCCCACATCGTCGCCGCCACCGTGCTGGCCCGGCGCGCCCGCGCCGCCCGCCCGGTCAAGTACGCCCACCGCAAGAAGGTCAACGGCAGCTACGCGGCCCGCACGATGCGCTGGGGTGGAGTGATCATCCTGCTCTTCGTGATCTACCACCTCCTGGACCTGACCACCGGCACGCTGAACCCGGTCGGCAACGCCAGCAAGCCGTACGGCAACGTCGTCGCCGACTTCGCGCCGGAACGCTGGTACGTCACGCTCTTCTACACGCTCGCCATCCTCGCGGTGGGCTTCCACCTGCGCCACGGCGCGTTCAGCGCGTTCCGCAGCCTCGGCCAGCAGACGCCGCGCGGCGAGCGCAGGGCGCGTACCGCGGCTCTGGTCTTCGCCGTGCTGCTCTGCGCCGGGTACCTGGTGGTCCCGTTCGCCGTACTCACCGGATTGGTGTCCTGACATGGAACTCTTCACCGAGGGCGACCCGATCGCCGACACCAGGGCTCCCGCCGGCCCGGTCGAGAAGCGTTGGGAGACCCGGCGCTTCGAGGCCAAGCTGGTCAACCCCGCCAACCGCCGCAAGATGACGGTGATCGTGGTCGGCACCGGCCTGGCCGGCGGCTCGGCCGCCGCCACCCTGGCCGAGCAGGGCTACCACGTCAAGTCCTACTGCTACCAGGACAGCCCCCGCCGGGCGCACTCCATCGCGGCACAGGGCGGCATCAACGCGGCGAAGAACTACCGCAACGACGGCGACTCCGTGCACCGGCTCTTCTACGACACCGTCAAGGGCGGCGACTTCCGCTCCCGCGAGTCGAACGTGCACCGGCTCGCCGAGGTGTCGGTCAACATCATCGACCAGTGCGTCGCCCAGGGCGTGCCGTTCGCTCGCGAGTACGGCGGCCTACTGGACACCCGCTCCTTCGGTGGCGCCCAGGTGCAGCGCACCTTCTACGCCCGGGGCCAGACCGGCCAGCAGTTGCTGCTCGGCGCGTACCAGGCCCTGGAGCGGCAGATCGGCCTTGGCAACGTGGAGATGAACGCCCGGCACGAGATGCTGGAGCTGGTCCTCGTCGACGGCAAGGCCCGGGGCATCGTCGTCCGGGACCTGGTCACCGGCGAGATCAGCACCGAGATGGCCGACGCCGTGGTGCTCGCCTCCGGCGGCTACGGCAACGTCTTCTACCTCTCCACAAACGCCAAGGGCTGCAACGTCACCGCCACCTGGCGCGCACACCGCAAGGGCGCGTACTTCGCCAACCCGTGCTACACGCAGATCCACCCGACCTGCATCCCCGTCTCCGGCGACCACCAGTCGAAGCTCACTCTGATGAGCGAGTCGCTGCGCAACGACGGCCGGGTCTGGGTGCCGAAGACCAAGGGCGACGACCGCAACCCTCGGGAGATTCCCGAGGACGAGCGGGACTACTACCTGGAGCGGATCTACCCCTCCTTCGGCAACCTGGTCCCCCGTGACATCGCCTCCCGCGCCGCCAAGAACGTGTGCGACGAGGGGCGGGGCGTCGGGCCGACCAAGCTCGGCGTCTACCTCGACTTCGCCGACGCGATCGGCCGGCTGGGCCGCAAGGCCATCGAGGCCAAGTACGGCAACCTCTTCGAGATGTACGAGCGGATCACCGGCGAGGACCCGTACGAGGTGCCGATGCGCATCTACCCCGCCGTGCACTACACGATGGGCGGCCTGTGGGTCGACTACGACCTCCAGTCGAACATCCCCGGCCTGTTCGTGATCGGTGAGGCCAACTTCTCCGACCACGGCGCCAACCGCCTCGGCGCCTCGGCACTGATGCAGGGCCTCGCCGACGGCTACTTCGTGCTGCCCACCACCATCGCCAACTACCTGGCCTCCGGTCCACTGGAGAAGGTCGACGCCAGCCACCCGGCTGCTGTCGAGGCGCGCACCGACGTCGAGGACCGCGTCCAGCGGCTGCTCGCGGTCGACGGCGACCGGACCGTGGACTCGTTCCACCGGGAACTGGGCCAGATCATGTGGGAACACTGCGGCATGGAACGCAGCGAGGCCGGGCTGCGCAAGGCGATCGACGAGATCCGCGCCCTGCGCGAGGCGTTCTGGCAGCGGGTCAAGGTGTCCGGCACCGGCGAGGAACTCAACCAGTCGCTGGAGAAGGCCGGCCGGGTGGCCGACTTCTTCGAACTGGCCGAGCTGATGTGCATCGACGCCCTGCACCGCGAGGAGTCCTGCGGCGGCCACTTCCGGGCCGAGCACCAGACCCCCGACGGTGAGGCGCAGCGCGACGACGACCGGTTCGCGTACGTGGCGGCCTGGGAGTTCACCGCCACCGGTGAGCCCTCGGTGCTGCACAAGGAAGACCTGAAGTTCGAGTACGTCCACCCCACGCAGCGGAGCTACAAGTGAACCTGACCCTGCGCATCTGGCGCCAGAAGGGCCCCGAGGACAAGGGTCGGATGGTGACCTACCCGGTCGACGACGTGTCCCCGGACATGTCGTTCCTGGAGATGCTCGACGTCCTCAACGAGCGGCTGATCCTCGCGGGCGAGGACCCGGTGGCGTTCGACCACGACTGCCGCGAGGGCATCTGCGGCATGTGCGGCCTGATGATCAACGGCGACGCGCACGGGCCGCAGCGCGGCACCACCGCGTGCCAGTTGCACATGCGGCAGTTCACGGACGGCGAGACCATCGACATCGAACCGTGGCGGGCCAGCGCCTTCCCGGTCATCAAGGATTTGGTGGTCAACCGGGGCGCCTTCGACAAGATCATCGCGGCCGGCGGGTACGTCACCGCCCCGACCGGCAGCGCGCCCGAAGCCCACTCCACCCCGGTCGCCAAGGCCAACGCGGACGCCGCCTTCGAATCGGCGGCCTGCATCGGCTGTGGCGCCTGCGTGGCAGCCTGCCCGAACGGCTCCGGCATGCTCTTCACCGCCGCCAAGCTCACCCAGCTCTCGCTGCTGCCGCAGGGCCAGCCCGAGCGCTACACCCGGGTGATCGGCATGGTCGACGCGCACGACGAGGCCGGCTTCGGCGGCTGCACCAACGCCGGCGAATGCACCCCGGCCTGCCCGAAGGGCATCCCGCTGAACACCATCGGCCGCCTCAACCGCGACTACCTCACGGCCACCGCCAAGGGAGCCAACAACACCCCCGGTTCCTGAGATCCGCCGCCAGACCGCCGTACCCCGCGCTTTTCCCAGGGGTACGGCGGTCTTGGCGTTTTGGGCTTGAGGCTTTGGCCTTTGGTCTTTGGTCTTTGGTTGCGGTGAGGGCTGGGGCTGGGGCGACCGTCCCCGGCTCCGGGCGGTCAGGCTTGATCCCTGCGCCGGGCACGGTCGCCCCAGCCCTGACCCTTGTCACGGTTCGTCCGCACGTTGCGCTCCTGCTGGGGTACGTCGGCAGCTTCCACCACCGACGCGCCCAGCTAGCCAGCCCGGCGAACCCACCCCGCGCCCACTCCGGCCACGCCGCGCCGCCCTCGTGCTCCGCCCCATCGGGCGCGGCGGGTGGCTCTCGCCCACGCGGCGTCGTTGGGGATCGCGGCGGTGTCGCCGCATCGTTGGTCGCCCGCTTCAGCGACCCCCGTCGCGTCGTCCCGCCCTCTCGCCACGCTTCGTGCCGTCCTCACGCTCCGTCCCATCGGCTCGCCCCGTCACGTCACCCCGCCACGCTTCGTGCCGCCCGCTCGCGCTCCGTCTCCCCTGTCGAGCCTTGCCTTGCCCTCTCGCATCGCATGATCCACTCGGGTTTCAGGAAGTCGGCCTGTCACCGAGCCTCGGATACCGCGACTTCAAGGAACGCGAGTGGATCAACTCCATCTCGGCCAAGATGAGCCGCACCCCAGGGCGACAAAGGGTGTAAAGGCGTGCAATCGCCGCACGGTGTGTGGCTCATCGGCCCCACCCACGACGCGCACGAGCAGTAGCCATCCATGGACCCGACCCCACAGCAGACCGACTCACGAGCCCGGCCCACCGGCCGGGACCGCGAACCCGGCTTACCGGCCCGGCCCACAAACCCGACCCGGCCCGGCCCGGCCCGGCCCGGCCCACAGCCCCACCGCAACCACCGACCAGCCCGAGGCGGGCCCGAGGCGAGCGCGAGGCGAGCGCGAGGCGAGCGCGAGGCGGGCCCGAGGCGAGCCCGCGAGACAGGACCGGGACAGGCGGCCGGTTCAAGTGCCCGAGCCCGGGTAGCAGTCTTCCGAGACGGCAGTGAGAAGGGATGAGGGACATGAAGGCGCTCACCTGGCAGGGCAAGCGAGACGTACGGGTCGAGGAGGTCCCGGACCCCCGGATCGAGGAGCCGACCGATGCGATCGTGAAGATCACCTCGACCGCTATCTGCGGTTCCGACCTGCACCTGTACGAGGTGCTCGGACCGTACCTGAAGCCTGGTGATGTCCTGGGCCACGAGCCGATGGGCATCGTCGAGGAGGTCGGGTCGGAGGTGACCGGGCTCAAGCCGGGCGATCGGGTGGTGGTGCCGTTCAACATCGCCTGCGGCAGTTGTTGGATGTGTGAGCGCCAGCTCTACGCCCAGTGTGAGACCACCCAGGTCACCAGCGAGGGCAAGGGTGCGGCCCTGTTCGGCTACACCTCGCTCTACGGTTCGGTGCCGGGCGGGCAGGCCGAGTACCTGCGGGTCCCGCAGGCGCACTTCGGGCCGATCAAGATCCCCCAGACCGGTGCGGACGAGCGCTACCTCTACCTGTCCGACATTCTGCCCACCGCCTGGCAGGCGGTGAAGTACGCGGACACCCCGCCGGGCGGCACCCTGGCCGTGTTCGGCCTGGGCCCGGTCGGGCAGTTCTGCGCGCGGATCGGCCGCCATCTCGGCGCGGGCCGGGTGATCGGGCTGGACCTGGTGCCCGAGCGGCTGGAGTTGGCCCGCCGGCACGGCATCGAGGTGCTCGACGTCACTGAGCTGTCCGATGTGCCGGGCGCGTTGATCGACCTGGTCGACGGGCGCGGCCCGGACGCGGTGATCGACGCGGTGGGGATGGAGGCGCATGGTTCGCCGGCGGGGAAGTTGGCCCACGCCGCGGTCGGGTTGCTGCCGGACAAGCTGGCCCAGACGATGACCGACCGGGTCGGCATGGACCGGCTGTCCGTCCTGCACGCCGCGGTCAAGGGGGTCCGTCGTGGCGGCACCGTGTCGATCTCCGGGGTGTACGGCGGCGAGGCCGATCCGATGCCGCTGATGGAGATGTTCGACCGGGGTGTTCAGCTGCGCATGGGGCAGTGTCACGTGCGCCGGTGGACCGACGAGATCCTGCCGCTGCTCGCCGGTGACGACGACCCGCTGGGCGTGGAGGATCTGCGTACCCACCGGATGCCGCTGGCCCGGGCGCCGCAGGCGTACGAGATGTTCCAGAAGAAGGAGGACGGCTGCATCAAGGTCGTGCTCGAACCATGAGTGCGAGGAGTGAGCCGGGGTTGCGAGCCCCGCAGTCACGAGCGCAGTTGACGCCGTGAGCCGGGTGGTCGTGATCGTTGGCGCGAGCAGCGGGATCGGCCGGGCGACGGCCCGGGCGTTCGCCGAGCGCGGCGACCGCCTGGTCCTCGCCGCTCGCGCCGCCACGACCCTGGCCGAGGTACGCGCGGAGTGCGCCGACGTCGACGTACTGACCGTGTCGACAGACGTGACCGGGCCGGACGCGTTGGACGCTCTCGCGGTCGCGGCGATGGACCGCTTCGGCCGTGTCGACGTGTGGGTGCACACGGCGGCGGTGATGGCCTACGGGCGTTTCGACGAGCTGCCCGGGCGGGTCTTCGACCAGGTGGTACGGACCGATCTGCTCGGCGCCGCCGGTTCGGTGCGGGTGGCGTTGCGGCACTTCCGGGCCGCCGGGGCCGGCACGGTGATCCTCACCGGTTCGGTGCTCGGGCATGTCACCGCGCCGTACATGAGCGCGTACGTGGCGAGCAAGTGGGGGTTGCAGGGTCTGGTCCGGACGGTGCAGCAGGAGTTGCGCGGCAGCCCGGAGATCCGGTTGTGTCTGGTCAACCCGGGCAGCGTGGACACGCCCGTCTACCAGCAGGCGGCCAACTATCTGGGCCGGGTCGGGCGGCCGCCGGCGCCGGTCGCCAGCCCGCAGCGGGTGGCCCGGGCCATCGTGGACTGCGTCGACCGACCCCGTCGGGAGGTGTCAGTGGGCCGGCTCAACGTGGTGCTGCGCGCCGGCTTCACCGTGCTGCCGGGGGTGTACGACGTCCTCGTCGGGCCGCTGATGCGGTTGGCCGGCCTGAGTGGACGGCCGGTCGCGGCGAACGACGGTAGCGTCTTCGCTCCGAACCCGGCCGGTGAGGCGGTACGCGGCGGTCACGCGCCCGGCCTACGGCGACTCGTGTTCGGACCGGTCGGCGCGGTGGGCGCCGCACTGCGCCGACGATTCGGCTGACCTGTTCGGGACTGTTCGGGACAAATTCGGGGGCATCGTGCATCGATCAACTCGCCTAGGGTGGTGGGCCAGCAAGCGCTCTGGCGCACCACGATCGGGGAGACGATTGACCATGCGACTGAACCGCAGAACCGCGCTCGGGTTGGGCACGGTGGCCACCGCCGGCACGGTGCTGGGCGCCGCCGCCCCGGCGAGCGCCGCCGAGACCACCGAGGCGTCGCCGACCACCCCCGCTCGGGCCGCCCGTCGGGTCGCCTCGGTCTTCGACAAGCACAGCGCCGAGGCCGGCGGCAACTGGCAGGCGTACGTCAGCGTCGCCGACCCGGCCGGCACGCCGGTGGTCGCGGTGGAGGCGGACGCGGACCGGCGGATCGAGGCGTACAGCGTCAACAAGATCGCCGTTGCCACGGCGGTGCTCGACAAGGTCGACCGCGGGCTGCTCACCCTGGACCAGCAGGTCGAGGTGAGCGCGGCGATCATCGTACCGGGTGGGGACGGCATCTTCAGCCTGGACGGCGCGTACCCGAGCCTGGTGACCATCGGGCACGTGCTGGCCAACCTGCTGACCGTCTCGGACGACACGGCGGTGCGGTTGTGCGGCCTGGTCGCCCCGGCCGCCGAGATCAACTCCATCCTGGTCGCCAAGGGCTTCCCGAACACCCAGGTCCAGCCGGTGGCCAACCCGAACCGGTTCTTCCTCGGCACCAGCACGCCTCGGGAGACGCACGACCTGCTGCGCGCCCTGGTCGCTGGCACGCTGCTCTCCCCCGCCTCGACGACGTACCTGTTGGGCATCCTGCGCTCCCCGGTGGCGTTCACCGACGGCATCCGGCGCACGATGTCCTCCGACGAGCGGGCCCGGATCGCCACCAAGGCCGGCTGGTACGCCGACGCCCGGCACGAGGCCGGTGTGATCTTCGACCGCTCCGGCGCGGCGGTGCTCACGTACGCGCTCTTCGCCGACGGGCAGGCCAACCCGGACGACTTCGGCGCGACCCACCCGGCGGTGCAGGCCCGGGCCGCCATGGGGCCCAAGTTCCTGGCCGCGGTGGACCGGATCGCGGGCGTGGGCAGGACGTTCCGGATCACCGCCCGACGCCCCAGCAACGGCGGCTAGGCACACCGTGGGCCCGTCCCGGGTCGGTCGCCGCTGCCGGCGACCGACCCGGCGTGGCGACCGCCGAGGCACGGGTCGGTCCGGGTGACTACCGTGTAGGGCGGACACGTCGGAGGGACGGCAATGGCACGAGCGCAGAACACGGACGTCGAACGGTCGCTCGGGCGGCGGATGCGGGGTGCGGCGGGCCTGGCCGCGCTGGCCGGCCTGGCCTGGGTCGCCCGGGATGTGCCGGCCGCGCTGGGTGGCCGGCTCAGCGGGGCACGGGCGGAACGGGCGGCCCGCTCGCCCCAGTTCCGCGAGGGCACCTTCCACAACCGGGCCGGCACCCGCACCATGATCGCCGAGCCGGGGCGCAACCTGCTCCGTGAGCTGATCTTCGGCAAGCAGAAGCGGCGTCCGACCGCGCCGGTTCCGCTGGTGCGCCCCAGCACGGGCGCGTCGGAGGCCGCCGACGAGCTCAACATCGTCTGGTACGGCCACGCCTCGACGCTTATCGAGATCGAGGGGCGGCGGGTGCTGCTCGACCCGGTGTGGAGCGACAGGTGCTCCCCCTCGGGCCTGGTCGGCCCGCGCCGGCTGCACGAGCCACCGGTCGGCATCGACGAGTTGCCCCCGCTGGACGCCATCCTGATCTCGCACGACCACTACGACCACCTCGACATGGCCACCGTGCGGGCGCTGCTCGCCGGGCAGTCCGCGCCGTTCCTGGTGCCGCTCGGCGTGGGCGCGCACCTGGACCGCTGGGGCGTACCCGCCGAGCGGATCATCGAGCTGGACTGGTCCGAGTCGCACCAGGTCGCCGGCTTGGAGATCACCGCAACCGCCGCCCAGCACTTCTCCGGTCGCGGGTTGCGTCGCGACGGCACGCTCTGGAGCTCGTGGGTGGTGGCCGGGGCGCGCCGGAAGGTCTTCTACACCGGCGACTCCGGTTACTTCGACGGGTACGCCGAGATCGGCGCCGAGCACGGGCCGTTCGACGTGACGCTGATGCAGATCGGGGCGTACGACCGGGCCTGGCCGACGATCCACATGTTCCCGGAGGAGGCGGTCAGCGCCCACCTCGACCTGCGCGGCGGGCTGTTCATGCCGGTGCACTGGGCGACGTTCAACCTGGCGCTGCACGACTGGTCGGAGCCGGTCGACCGGTTGTGGGCCGAGGCGAAGGCCCGCGACGTGCGGCTCGCCGTGCCCCGACCGGGCGAGCGGGTGGTGGTGGACGAGCCGCCCGCCGTCGACGGTTGGTGGCAGGCCATCGCCTGAGTCAGGCCAAAGCAGGCACCGCCTGAGTCAGGCCAAAGCAGGCACCGCCTGAGTCAGGCCAAAGCAGGCACCGCCTGAGTCAGGCCAGAGCAGGCACCGCCTGAGCCGGGTCAGAGCACGAACGCGTCGGTCCAGAGCGCGCCGGACCGGCCGGAGAGGGCGTCCAGCATGGCCACCGCCTGACCGTCGGTGAGCTGCGCGACGAAATCCACGATGGCTCGCCCCCGGGCGCGACCGATCCGGTCCGGGGTACGCGGGTGCAGCTCCGCCTCGGCCAACTCGACCAGGTCGTGCAGTCGGCGGGGCAGCCGGGACTCCTCCTCCGGGTCGAGCAGCCACTCCCAGAGCGCCTCGACAAGGGTGCCCAGCAGCCGGGCCTGGCCGCGCTGGTGCAGGGCGAGGTCCGGGCGGGCCAGCACGAACCGGTGGTGGACGAACTTGAGCACCTGCACCTCGTGCCACTGCGCGCAGCCCAGCAGCACGTGCCCGGAGCGCACCGACGGCTGGTCGGTGACGGTGATCGCCTCGACGAAGCGGGTGGACCAGCGGGCGGAGAACCGCGCCACGTACTGCTCGGCCTCGATCGAGCCGTCGAACGGCATCGCGAGCAGCCCGTCCACCAACTCCTCGCGGACGTGCTCGACGGCGGCGGCGAACGCGTCGTCGTCGGCGATCCAGGCGTCCTTGCGGTGCAGTTGCCGGCGCAGCCGCTCGATCGCCGCCCCGGGTCGCCGGGCCGCGGTGGCCAGCGCCGCGTCGGTGATCGCCCGGAAGTGCCCGCTCTCGCGCTGCCAGGCCATCAACTCGGCGGAGACCGAACCCTGCTGGAGCACGCCGACCCGGTAGAAGTCCTCCACGTCGTGGATGGCGTACGCGATGTCGTCGGCGGTGTCCATCACGGACGCCTCCACGGTCTGCTGCCAGTCCGGGATGCGGCCGGCGAACGGCTCCCGGGCCTGCCGTAGGTCGTCCAGTTCGGTCCGGTACGCGCCGAACTTCGACGAGCCGCTGTCCGGGTCGTCCGGCGGCGGGGTGGCTCCGCGCGGCGGGGGGTCCATGGTGCGGGGGTGCGGGTCGGGGTGGTCCAGGCGGGTCCACGGGTACTTCAACATGGCCGCGCGGACCGCCGCGGTCAGGTCCAACCCGGTGGTGGCCGCGCCGCGGATCTCGGTGCTGGTGACGATCCGGTACGACTGCGCGTTGCCCTCGAAACCGTCGGAGAGGCCGAGGCGCTGGCGGGCCAGCCGGTCCAACACCCGCTCCCCCAGGTGCCCGAACGGTGGGTGGCCGAGGTCGTGGGCGAGCGCCGCCGCCTCCACCACGTCGGGATCACAGCCGCCGAGCCTGTCCAGCAGGTCACGCCACCGCTCGTCGGCGTTCAACCGTTCGGCGACCGCACGGGCCACCTGGGCGACCTTGAGGCTGTGCGTGAGCCGGTTGTGTACCAGCAGCCCGGAGCCGACCGGGCTGATCACCTGGGTGACACCGCCGAGGCGGGCGAAGAACGGCGAGCCGACGATCCGGTCCCGGTCGGCGCGGAACGGGTTGGCCGTGAGGTCGCCGAGGGCCCGGGCGCTGCCGCCGAAGAGCCGCCGGGCGCGCGGCTCCGCAGCAGATTCCATGATCGCCACGCTAGCGCAGGCCCGACGGGGCCGCCGCAGGTCACCCCGGCCGGGCGCGGTGGTTCGATCCCCGGCCCCGGCCGGGACGCGTCGCCCGCCCCGGCCGGGACCCGTCGGATCAGTCCCCCGCCCCGGCCGGGCGCGGCGACAGCGCACCGGCGCGCCCGGCAGAATGCAGGCGTACCCGCTCTTTGAAGGCGGATCGAGTCGAAGGCGGATCGAGATCGTGACCCAGTCTGTTCATCAGCGGATCGCCGACGAGCTCGGCGTGGCCGAGCGTCAGGTGCGGGCGGCCGTGGAGCTGCTCGACGGCGGCTCCACCGTGCCGTTCATCGCCCGCTACCGCAAGGAGGCCACCGGCCTGCTCGACGACACCCAGCTGCGCACCCTGGAGGAGCGGCTGCGTTACCTGCGCGAGCTGGACGAACGGCGGGCCGCGGTACTGGAGTCGATCCGCGGGCAGGGCAAGTTGGACGACGCCCTGGAAGCGCAGATCATGGCCGCCGACTCGAAGTCCCGGCTGGAGGACATCTACCTCCCGTACAAGCCGAAGCGGCGGACCCGGGCGCAGATCGCCCGCGAGGCCGGGTTGGCGCCGTTGGCCGAGACGCTGCTGGCCGATCCGGGTCAGGACCCGCGCGCCACCGCCGCCCGGTTCGTCGACCCGGAGAAGGGCGTCGCCGACGTCGCGGCCGCGCTGGAGGGCGCGCGGGCGATCCTCATCGAGACCTTCGCTGAGGACGCCGACCTGATCGGCACGCTGCGCGAGCAGATGTGGTCGCGGGGCCGTCTGGTCTCCCGGGTACGCGAGGGTCAGGAGGCGGCCGGCGCCAAGTTCGCCGACTACTTCGACTTCTCCGAGCCGTACCCGAAGCTGCCCTCACACCGGATCCTGGCGATGTTCCGGGGCGAGAAGGAGGGCGTGCTCGACCTGACCATGGAGTCGGAGGAGGCGGGCGAGGCAGACGCCGTACCGACCGGCCCGACCCGGTACGAGGCGGCCATCGCCGGTCGGTTCGGGGTGTCCGACGCGGGCCGCCCGGCCGACCGTTGGCTGACCGACACGGTCCGCTGGGCGTGGCGTACCCGGATCCTCATCCACCTCGGCGCGGACCTGCGGATGCGGCTGTGGCAGGCGGCCGAGGAGGAGGCGGTGCGGGTCTTCGCCACCAACCTGCGGGACCTGCTGCTCGCCGCGCCGGCCGGCACCCGGCCCACGATGGGCCTGGACCCGGGCCTGCGGACCGGGGTGAAGGTGGCCGTCGTGGACGCCACCGGCAAGGTGGTCGCCACCGACACCATCTATCCGCACGAGCCGCGCCGGCAGTGGGACGCGTCGGTGGAGACCCTCGCCCGGCTGGCCGGCGCGCACGGGGTGGAGCTGATCGCGATCGGTAACGGCACCGCCTCCCGCGAGACCGACAAGCTCGCCGGTGATCTGATCGCCCGGCACCCGCAGCTCAACCTGACCAAGGTGATGGTCTCCGAGGCCGGAGCGTCGGTCTACTCCGCCTCCGCGTACGCCTCGCAGGAGCTGCCCGGGATGGACGTGTCGCTGCGCGGCGCGGTCTCCATCGCCCGCCGCCTCCAGGACCCCCTCGCGGAGCTGGTCAAGATCGATCCGCGTTCGATAGGCGTCGGTCAGTACCAGCACGACCTGTCCGAGGTGAAGCTGTCCCGGTCGCTGGACGCTGTCGTGGAGGACTGCGTCAACGCGGTCGGGGTGGACGTCAACACCGCCTCCGCGCCGCTGCTGACCCGGGTCTCCGGGATCGGCGCCGGCCTGGCCGAGAACATCGTGCTGCACCGGGACGCCAACGGGCCGTTCCGCTCGCGTACCGAGCTGAAGAAGGTGGCCCGGCTGGGGCCGAAGGCGTTCGAACAGTGCGCCGGCTTCCTGCGCATCCCGGACGGCGACGACCCACTGGACTCCTCAAGCGTGCACCCCGAGGCGTACCCGGTGGTGCGCCGGATCCTCTCCACCACCGGGCAGGACCTGCGTTCGGTGATCGGCAGGAGCGGCATCCTGCGAGGGCTGCGGGCCACCGACTTCGTCGATGACCGGTTCGGCCTCCCGACCGTGACCGACATCCTCGCCGAGCTGGAGAAGCCGGGCCGGGATCCCCGCCCGGAGTTCCGCACCGCCACCTTCGTCGAAGGGGTGGAGAAGATCGGCGACCTGACGCCGGGCATGGTGCTGGAGGGTGTGGTCACAAACGTGGCCGCGTTCGGGGCGTTCGTCGACGTCGGCGTGCACCAGGACGGTCTGGTGCACGTCTCGGCGATGTCCCGGACCTTCGTGAAGGACCCCCGCGAGGTGGTGAAGTCCGGCGACGTGGTCAAGGTCCGGGTGCTCGACGTGGACGTACCCCGCAAGCGGATCTCGCTGACCCTGCGCCTGGACGACGAGCCGGCCACCGGCGACGGTGGTGGTAGCAGCCGGACCGGCCAGGAGGGCCGGGGCCCGGCGCAGCGCGCGCCGCAGGGCGGTCGCGGCGGCGGCCAGGGCGGTCGCGAAGGCCAGGCCGGTCGCGGCGGGCAGGGTGGTCGCGAAGGCCAGGCCGGTCGCGGCGGGCAGGGTGGTCGCGAAGGCCAGGCCGGTCGCGGCGCCGGGCACGGCGGTCGCGGCGGGCAGCAGCGGCAGGGCGCACCGGCGCCGGCCAACGACGCGATGGCCGAAGCCCTGCGCCGCGCCGGACTGGCCTGACCCCATTCAACACGTCAACCCCGCGCCGTCCCGTCGATCATGGAGTTGTGGTGGGCGACAAACCGCCCGCATGAAGCCAAACCAGGCACCACAACTCCATGATCGACAAAGCCGAGCTGCCCTTCTCCGTCGATCTTGCACTTACCGTCCCGACATAAGCCGGCATTCCACCTATCTCGACGACCAAAACTAGAAGATCGGCGCGGGCGCGGCCGGGGGAAAATGCGCTCGCGGGGCGGTGGGGTTCGGGGTGATGATCTCGCGGTGAGAATGCACGCCGATCAGGTGGACGTGAGCGTGGACGTGGTTACCGCGCTGGTGGCCGAGCAGTTTCCGCGGTGGCGGGGCCTGCCGATCCGGCCGCTCCCCTCGACCGGCACGGTGAACGCCCTGTTCCGGCTCGGCCCGGACATCGTGCTGCGGTTCCCGCTGCTCCCCTCGACCGACCCCGAGCTGCGCGCCGAGCTGCGGCGCGAGCAGGAGTACGCGGTGCTGCTCGCCGCGCGCCTGCCGGTCGCGGTGCCCGAACCGCTCGGCCTCGGCGAGCCGGGCGACGGGTACCCCGGGCCGTGGACGGCGTACCAGTTCATCCCGGGGGAGACGGCCCAGCGCGACCGGATCGACGACCTCGACGTCTTCGCCCGCGACCTGGCCAGCGTGGTGACGGCCCTGCGCGGCATCGACACCGGTGGGCGGGTCTGGTCCGGGAACGGGCGCGGTGGGCCGCTGGCCGCCGAGGACGCCAGCGTACGGGCCGCGCTCGCGGTCAGCGGCGCGCTCACCGACACCACCGCGCTCATCGAGGTGTGGGAGCGGTGCCGGGACGCGCGCCGCGACGACGCCGCCGACCGGTGGATCCACGGTGACCTGATGCCGGGCAACCTGCTGGTCCGCGACGGCCGGCTGGTTGCGGTCATCGATCTGGGTGCGGTCGGCGTGGGCGACCCCGCGGTGGACCTGATGCCGGCGTGGAACCTGTTCGACGCGGGCTCCCGGGAGACGTACCGGCGGGCGTTGGGCGTGGACGACGCGACCTGGCAGCGGGGGCGCGGCTGGGCCCTGGAGCAGGCGATCAACGCGTTGCCCTACTACGTCGACACCAACCCGGTGATGGCCGGCATCGCCCGGCACACTCTGCTGGCCGTCCTCGACTGAATCTGGTCGCGTACCGTGGCTGCCGTGGTGGGCGACGACCAGAACTGGCGGGACCGGCGGGAACGGGCGGTGCGCGCGCATGCCGACGCGGACGCTCGGGCCCGCGCCGCCGAGCAGGCCACGGCGGCGACGCTTGTGACGCGCTTCGCCGCCGAGGCGACCGAGCGCGGGCTGCGTCCGGTGCGGCTCAGCGCGACGTCCTACGATGGCCGGCAGCGGTATCGCACCAGCCTCACCGGCTGGTACGTCGACCGGGCCCGCAGCCGGGCGGTCGACACCCAGGGGCGCTTCTACCTGCTGACCGTGCCGGCCAGCCTGCGTTCGCTGCTGCTCGGCGCGACGCCCGAGCCGTCCCCGCCGCCGCTGGTGATCGGCCGGGGTGGCCGCGACGGCGAGTCCATGCCGCTGGAGGCGTTGCTGAGCCAGCGCCTCGCGGCGGGCGACGACTGGCGTTGACGCCGCACCGGGGTCAACGCCGTCGGTGGCTCTCCATCGCCTCGCACAGCGCCCGCTCGACCCGCTCGGCACCGGCGGCGACGGAGAAGGCCCGGTCGTAGTGCGCCCGGCCGGCCTGACCGAGCAGCTCCAGCTTCTCTCGGCCCAGGCCGCAGAGTTCCCGTAGGGCGTCGGCGATCGAGTCGGGGTCACCAGGTCGAGCGGTGATACCGGCGCCGCTGTCCCGCGCGACGGCGGCGGCGTCCCCTTCCGCGGCGACAAGCAGGGCCCGCCCGGCGGCGAGGGTGGCCTGTACCTTGCTGGGCATCGTGTACGCCGACATGCCGCCGGGTCGCAGGCTCACGTAGTGGGCGTCGCCGGTGGCCATCAGCGCGGGCATCCGCTCCCGGGGCAGCCGCCCGAGGAAACGCACATGAGTCGCTTTCAGCTCCTCGGCCCGCCGTCGTAGCCGCTCCTCGGTGGTTCCGGAGCCGGCGATCAGACAGACCAGCCGCGGGTCGCGGATCCGGGCGCAGGCGTCGATGAGCGAGTCGAGCCCCTGCGCCTCACCGAGCGTGCCGGCGTACACCAGCACCACCTGGTCCGCGCGGAGCCCCAGCTCCGCGCGGAGGTCCGCGACGCCGGTCTGCGGTGTCTCGTCGGCCCACACCGGAATGTGGACGAGCTTCTCCCGGGGCACGCCCCGGCTGGCGAGCAGGTCGGCGGCGCCGGGCGAGACGTACGCGACGCGGCCGGCGCTGCGGTACATCCCACCGCACCAGCCGGCCATTCCCCGCTCGATCATCCGCGACACCCGGTCGGTGCCGAGGAAGCCGCTGGCCAACGCGCTGTCCGGCCACAGGTCCAGGACGTGCAGTAGCACCGGCACCCGCTGCACGTATCTGGTGAACCACATGGGCAGGGCGACGCTGATCGGTGAGTTCCCGACCCAGAGGGCGTCCAGGCCGCGCAGGGCCGGCGTGCCGGAGACCAGCGCGGAGGTGGCGAAGGAGCCGTAGTTGGCCATCCGTCGCAGCGCGGAGCGGTCGTGGCTGGGATAGAGGGCCACCCGGCGGATCCGGGTCGTCCCGTCGACCTCGTCGAGGCGGCGTGTCACCCGGTAGCCGGGCGCCAACTCGCCGGTCGGGTAGTTGGGGAAGCCGGTGAGGACCTGGACCTCGTGTCCTCGGCGGGCGAGGGCCCGGGCGAGCATCCCGGGGAGCGCGGCGGCGCCCGGCTCCGGGTCGTACCACTGGGTGAGCATGCCGATCCGCATGGGCCTCACCTCGCCGCCGAGCCGGCGACGGGGCGGGCGGACCGCTCGCCGTCGGCCTGCCACAGCGTGGTCAGCGATTCACCGAGGTCGTACGCGGGCGCCCACCCGAGCACCCGGTTGGCGCGTTCGACGTCGGCGCACATCCAGGGCACGGCGGCCGAGCGGCTGGCGTCCGGCGCGAAGCTGCCGTCGCGGATGTCGCCGGTGAAGCCGGACACCTCGGCGAGCAGCTGTACGACGTCGCGCGTCGCCACCGCCTTGCCGCTGCCCACGTTGAAGACCCGCGTGGGCCCCGGCCGGCAGCGCGCCGCGGCGAGGACCGCCGTGCCGACGTCCCGCACGTCGACGAAGTCCCGGTACGTGTCGTGCAGGCCCACGGCGATCTCCCCCATTCCGGTGGCGACCGCCGACCTCACCATCGCGGTCACCCGAGTGAGCACGTTGCCCGGCGGCATTCCCGGCCCGACCGGGTTGAAGATCCGCAATACCATCGTGTCGAGTCGGCCGGCATCACCCGCCAACTCCGCCAACCGGGTGGCGGCAAGGTGGCTGAGCCCGTACTCGCTGACGGGTGTGCCCGGGTAGTCCTCGCTGACGGCGAGGCCGTGCGGCACGGCGCCGTACTCGGCGGCCGAGCCGATCCGGATCAGGCGGGCTCCGGGGGCGGCGGCGGCCACCGCCTCGATCAGTTTCGCGGTCGCAACGACGTGCGCCTGCACGAAGTCGTACCCGGAGCCGACGATCCGCCCGGCCGCCGTCACCACCACGTCCGGTCGCTCCCGGGCGACCAGCGCGGTCAGGTCGCGCAGTTCGACCCGGACCAGGTCACACTCCGCGCGGGTGATCGACCGGACGGTGCTGTGGGCGGCCAGCGCCGTGCGGATGTGCCGGCCGAGGAATCCACCGGCGCCCAGGAGCAGGACCCGGCTCATCGCCGGTGGGCGGGGTCGTGTTCGGCGGTCGCCCGCGCGGGCGGGTTGCCGGTGAACTCGTGCCAGGTGGCCGCACCCGGAGCGGAGATCCCCTGGCGGCTGAGCACCACCCAGATCGTGGCCAGGACGATCCGCAGGTCCAGCAGGAAGGAACGGCGGTCGACGTACTCGACGTCGTAGGTGAACTTCGCGTCCCAGTCCAGCGCGTTGCGGCCACGCACCTGGGCCAGGCCGGTGATGCCCGGCCGCACGTCGTGCCGGCGGGCCTGTTCCGGGTTGTAGAGGCTGAGATAGCGGACCAGGTGCGGGCGGGGTCCGACCACGCTCATCTCGCCCCGCAGCACGTTCCAGAACTCCGGCAACTCGTCGAGGCTGCTGGCCCGCAACCAGCGGCCCGCCCGGGTCAGGCGGTCCGCGTCGCTCACCAGCCCCCGGTCCGGGTCGGGGTGGCGCATGGTCCGGAACTTGACCACCTCGAAGAGTTCGCCGTGCAGGCCGGGGCGGGTGTGCCGGAACAGCACCGGACGCCCGTGCGCCACCAGCACGACCAGGGCCACCAGGGCCAGCACGGGAGCGCCGAGCAGCAGGACGAGAAGAGCGCCGAGCACGTCGAGAAGCCGCTTCCAGCGATCGTACGGTCGCCGTGTCGTGGTGCCGTCCCGAGGTTTTTCCCGACCGGTCCGCAGGTCGGAAGCACCAGCACGCGGGTACGCCGCGTGGAGAGCAACTTTTGGCATGGAGTACGCATACCACCTTTCCAGAGCACCAACTCCGTCTTTAGCGCTAACGACTTCGGCGCGTCGACAATGGGGGGCCGAACGGCTACTTCGGCAACGCCGATCCTCGTTCGCGTATTTGTCGAACGGGCCGCCACGAACAGCGAACGCGACTCGGATTCCTCTTAGCGGAAGAAGCCACGGCGCCTCTTATGCACGCGTAGGGTCGCGTTCGACGAGAATCCGATTCCCGAGGATCCCCCCGGGAAACAGGCAGGAGAAGATGTGATTTCCTCGCTTTCGGACCGGCGATTCCTGATCACCGGTGGCACCGGATCATTCGGCCAGACGATGGTCTCCCGACTGCTCGACGCCGGCGCCGCCGAGGTGCGCGTACTCAGCCGTGACGAGTCGAAACAGGACGCGATGCGGCACCGCCTCGGTGACGACCGGGTCCGCTACTACGTCGGTGACGTCCGGGACTACGACAGTGTGCTCAAGGCCGCGCGGGGAATGGAGTTCGTCTTTCACGCCGCGGCCCTCAAGCAGGTTCCCTCGTGCGAGTTCTTCCCGTTGGAGGCCGTGCGCACCAATGTGCTCGGCAGCGCCAACGTGGTGGACGCCTGCGAGCGGGTCGGCGTCGAGGCGCTGGTGCTGCTGAGCACCGACAAGGCCGTCTATCCGGTCAACGCGATGGGCATGACCAAGGCCCTCATGGAGAAGGTCGCGCAGGCGCACTCCCGCAACAATCCCCAAGCCCGTACCCGGGTCTGCTGCGTGCGCTACGGCAACGTCATGTACTCGCGCGGATCGGTGATCCCACTGTTCATCGACCAGATCCTGCGCGGCGGGCTGCCGACGGTGACCGAGCCGTCGATGACCCGGTTCCTGATGTCCCTGCCGCAGTCGGTCGACCTGGTGGAGCACGCCTTCCGGTACGGCCAGCCGGGTGACGTCTTCATCCGCAAGGCCGACGCCTGCACCATCGGCGATCTGGCCACCGCGCTGTGCAACCTGTTCCGGGTCCCGGCGAAGTTCAACGTGCTCGGCATCCGGCACGGGGAGAAGCTGTACGAGACCCTGGCCAGCCGCGAGGAACTCGCCCACGTCGAGGATCTCGGCGAGTTCCTCCGGGTGCCGGTGGACAGCCGTGACCTCAACTACTCCCTCTACTTCGAGGAGGGCGACGTCGAGGGCGGCAGCATGGCCGACTTCCACTCGCACAACGCCCGGCGGCTGTCCGTACCGGAGATCGAGGCGCTGCTGCTGACGCTGCCCGAGGTCCGGACGCAGGTCGAGGCCGCGGCGACGGCGGTCGTAACGGCATGAGCACCGGTACCGGCGGACGGCGACCGGAACTGGTCCCCCGTCGACGCAGCGTTCCCGGCGAGAACGACCCTCGCCCGACGCGACGGGTCCTCGTCGTCGGCGTCACCGGCATGCTCGGCCACGCGGTCATCCGCGAACTCGGCGACGATCCGGAGCTCGACGTCCACGGCATCGCCCGGAGCATCGAGGACCGCGCGGGGTACTACCCCCAGCGGCTGCTCGACCGGATCACCCCGGCCGTCGACGCGACCCGCTTCGGCCAGGTCCGGCAGCTCATCGACGACCTGCGGCCGGACGTCGTGATCAACTGCGTGGGTGTGATCAAGCAACGGCCGGACGTGCAGGACGCGGTGCGGACGGTCACCATCAACGCGCTCTTTCCCCATCTGCTCGCCGACGCCTGCGGGCAACTCGGCAGCCGCCTGATCCACGTCAGCACCGACTGCGTCTTCTCCGGCCGACGGGGCGGCTACGTCGAGGACGACCTGCCGGACCCGCCCGACCTGTACGGGCGGTCCAAGCTGCTGGGTGAGGCGCGCGGGGTCTCCGCGCTCACCCTCCGCACGTCGATCATCGGGCACGAGCTGGTCACGAACCGTTCGCTGGTGGACTGGTTCCTGTCGCAGCGGGTGCGGGTACGCGGCTTCACCCGGGCCATCTACAGCGGCGTGACGACAGTCGAGTTCGCCCGACTGCTCCGTACGGTGATCCTGCCCCGGCCGGAGCTGACCGGGCTCTACCACGTGGCCGCCGAGCCGATCTCCAAGTACGACCTGCTCCGCCTGATCGCCGAGGTGTACGAGTGGCCCGGCGACATCGTGCCGGACGACGAGTTCACCTGCGACCGGTCGATGAAAGCGGACGCCCTCGCCCAGGCCACCGGCTATCGGCCGCCGAACTGGCCGGACATGATCCGGGCGATGCACGCCGCCAGGGCCCGCTGGGCTGTCGAACCGGCCCAACCGGGCCTACAGGACGTGCCTCGCTGAGGGCTGTCCACCCGACGACCGCCGGCAACGCCGGCGGCCGGACTTCAAAGGAACATCACGTGGGAAACCGGATGGGTCAACTGGGCCTGCTCGTCGGCGCGACGTGTCTGGTGGTTATCACCACCATCGCCGCCATCAACGTCCCGCTGGTCGCGACCGGGTTGGTGGGGCTGGTGCTGCTGCTCGCCTTCTCCCGGCGGGTGGACGGCTGGCGGTGGATGCTGGCCCTGACCATGAGCCTTCTGGTCTGCGCCTCGTCGAACGTGCCGGCGCTGGTCGAGGCCAGCTTCTATCCCCGGTACGCGGCGGTCGCCGGCCTGGTCCTCTGGGGGCTCTGCCTTCCGGGCCGGACGCCGACACGCACCGATGTCTGGACCCGCGTGTTCGTCGCCGCGCTCTGGGCGATGGGCGGCCTCGCCACGGTGAGCTTCGCCTGGTCGGTGGTGCCGATGGAGACCCTCCAGCGAGGCGTCGCGCTGCTGCTGCTGGCCGCCCTGGTGCACGTACTCGTCCAGCGCCGGTGGCCCGACCGGGCGGTCATGATGGCCGACCTGCGCGTGGTCTACCTGGTCCTCGCCGCGTCCATCGTGGTCAGTCTCGGCATCGGGCTCGTCGACGGCTCACTCGTCGCCGCGACCTCCAGCGTCACGCGGTTCCAGGGCCTCTACAACAACCCGAACATGCTCGGCATCGTCTGCGCCCTGACGATTCCGTTGGGCTGGGCCGTCTACCGGCAGTCCCGCCGGCACATCGCACTTGTCGGCATGGTGCCGGCCGCCGCCAGCCTCCTGCTGTCCCAGTCGCGTACCGCGCTGATCGCCGTGCTCGTCGGCGCGCTCTGGCTGGTGCTGCGCTACGGGCTCGGCCGGATGGTCCGCCTGGCCGCGGGGGTGACCGCCCTGCTGCTGGTGGCACACCTGCTCAACCTGCTGCCCACCATCTTCGCCGCACCCTGGATGCGCCAGTTCGTCCTGCGCTTCACCGACCCCACCGACGGCGACCTGTCCAACGGGCGGACCCAGATGTGGCAGACGACCATCGACCTGTGGTGGCAGAACCACCCCATGCAGGGCTTCGGGTACGCGTCGCGCAACCACCTGTTCGAGCTCGCCGGCGCCGACGAGTTCTTCGGGACCGCCGGCGTCAGCGTGGTGCACAACAGTTACCTGCAACTGCTGCTGGAGCTGGGGCTCGCCGCCGTGGTACCGCTGGTGCTGCTGCTCGTGGCCGCCGGACGGGTCGTCCTGCGGGCCCCGGTGCGCCGAGCCGACGCGGGTCTCGTCTGGCTGGTCGTCACCGGCCTGTTGATCCAGGTCACCGAGTCGGCCATGTTCGGCACGGGCCAGACCTACCCGTACGTGTTCTGGTCCGTGGTCGCCGCCGCGCTGCTGCACCTGCCGAAGAGGCCGGACCCCACCGACCGGGACGCCGCCGCCCACGCCAACCTGCCGCACACGGAGGCACGCCAGCAGCGGGCCGGCGTGTTCGACGACAAAGCACCGCGGCAACCCGCGGGCCTGCTGCGCTGAGAGCCCGCCGACGGCTGCCACCGGGACGCCCGGACGCGTGCACCCGTGGGCGTCAGCTCAGTTGCCCCGACCGGCCGTCACGAAGGCGCTCACCCGGTCCCGCCAGGCCCGGTGGTCGAACGACTCCGAGGCCCGCGACCGGGCCGCCTTGCTCATCGCCATCCACTCCTCGTCGCGCAGCCGCAGCGCCCGCTCGATGGCGTTACGGACGTCGTCCGGGCCGTTGCCGTCGAGCACCAACCCCTCGACCCCGTCGTGCACATAGGTGGCCAGGTCACTTGTGTGGTTGAGCAGCACCGGGCACCCGGCGGCGAGACTCTCCGGCACCTTTGACGGAAACCCGTTGGCCGCGTACCCGCCGGTGGGGCGGACGAGCATCGAGAAGTGCGACTCCGACAGCAGGGTCAGCACCGTCTCCCGCGGGACGCGACCGAGGAACCGGACGTCGGCCGAGACCGCGTCCAGCACCCCGACGTCCAGGTCCGAGTGGGCGGCGGCGTCGGCGGCGCTGACGCCGGCGATGGTGAGGCTGACCCGCCGCTGGTGCTGCGGGGCGAGCCGGCTGATCCCCCGCAGGATCACGTCGAGCATGTCCTTACGTTCGGGGGTGCCGGCGTAGAGCAGCCGCAGGCCGTCGCTGATCGGCTGTGGTTGTGGCGCCCGGTACTCGTCGCAGTCCACCTGCGGAGGCACCACCAGCACCTCCAGGCCGTGGCCCGTCAGGTAGTCGGCAAGCGTGGTGGAGACCGCCGTGGCCCGGTCGACGAGCCGGGTCGCCAGGAACGTCGACCAGCGATGTCGGACGAAGTACGGGGTGAGCCAGCCGTGGCGGAACTGCCGTCGGTCGTGGCGCTCACTGGCGTCCACCACCACCGGGCACCGCAGCACGAGGCGCAGGGTCGCCCAGTTGCCAAGGGTCAGCAGGGCCATCGGCAACAGCACGGCGCTCACCTCGCCGCGCCCCACGCCGGCCCGGCGGACCGCCCGTAGCACCCGCAGCGGTCGGGCCAGCCGGGCCGACGCGCGGGTGAGGTGGTGCCGACCCCGGATCCGCATGGTGACCAGGTCGATGCCGGCCACGTCGGGCTGCCCGGCCGGAACGGCCACCTCGCAGGGCCAGTCGTTGACGACAAGCGTCTGCGCGCCGTCGGGCGCGGCGGAGCGGGCGAGTTGCAACAGCCGGTTGGAGGTGGCGTCCCCGTGCGGAAACGCGTACGCGCCCACGAGCATTGGACGCGGCCGCTCAGCCCGCCCGGCCGCCCCGGCGTCCAGCCGTGGTCGCCGGCGGATGACGGTTGTCTGATGGTTCATTTCTCTCCCCGTGTCGAGAAGGCTGGCGGTCGGGGTTGCACCGGGTGGTGCGGGCGGGCCGAGACCCACCGTCGGTAGATCGTCAGGTGGGTGGTGGTCGCCGTGTCGATGGCGAAGACGCTGCCCGTGAACCGCTCGGCCGCCGCCGAGGCCAAGGTCTGCTCGGTGTACGACGCCGCCGCGCACACCGCACTCGCCCAGCGCCTCGGTGGGGCGTCGGTGTCGACGATTGTCACGCCGGGTAGGTGCTCGCCGATGAAGCGGACCCCCGGCAGGTCGGCGGCCACCGTGCCGATGCCCAACGCGACGGGTTCCAGCACGCCCCCGGGCAGCCCTTCCAGGCAGGACGGGTGGACCACCACGTCGGCCTGGCTCAGCAGCCCGCCCACGTCGTCGCGCGGGCCCAGCAGATGCACCCGGTCGGCGAGACCGGCGGCGGCCGCCGCCACCCGGACACGCTCGTCGTCGGCGTCGTCGCCCGGCCCGATGAGGACCGCGTGGGCCTCCACTCCCCGAGCCCGCAGCTCGGCGAGGATCGGCGGCAGGAGCCAGCGCCGCTTCTCCGGCGAAGCCCGACCGACGCTGACGCAGACCAGTTCGGCCGGGCGTGCGCCGATCAACTCACGTAGGTCGTCCTGGCTGGGTAGGCGCAGCCGGTCCAGGTCTAGTCCGTTGAGGACCACCTGGCAGCGGGGGTCATCGCGCCAGCGCGGATCGTAGGCGAAGGTGAGCGAGCTGGACGAGACGCCGAGGATGTCGGTGGCGGAGGCCCACAGCAGCCCTTTACAGATCCACCGGTAGACGCGTCGGCGCAGGTTGCGGTGCTGGTTGTCGTCTCCCCGGAAGTGGGCGACGCGGACGCGCACACCGCACAGGGCGGCGAGCGCGAGCAGCACCCCGGAGAAGTTGGCGCAGTCGACGTGCAGCACGTCCGGTCGCAGCCGCCGCAGCAGGCCCAGGAAGCGGGTGGCGAAGCGGAGGTCGAGCGGGATCGGGGTGACCGAGCCGCCGTGCCGACTGACCACGCCAGCCAGCGGGCCGGGACCGATCCGCTCGCTGAGCGTCACCAGGTGCACCTGGACACCGGCCGCCGCGAGCCGGGGTAGCAGTTCCGCGGTCCGCATCTCGGTGCCGCCGAAGTTCAGCTCGCCGACGACGCGCAGCACCCGGCACTCCCCGGTCACGTCGGCTCTCCCCTGCGGAGGGCCCGGCGGTATCCCACCAGCACGGCCGGCCACATGGTGAGCACGTACGCGACGCAGGCCGCCGCCGGCAGGCCGGCGAGCCCGAACTGCCGCAGCCCCCAGATCTTCAGCGCGGTCGCCAGCAGCAGGAACGTGGCCCAGCCGACGAACTGCGGCCGGAGCAGCCCGATGCTGTTCTGCACCAGGATCAGCGGGGAGGTGACCGCGATCAGGAGGGACCAGCTCGCCAGCCCGACCAGGACCGTGACGGGGATTTCGGTGCTGTCGATGCCACCCACCCACCTGTCGATCAGCTGGTGGCCGTAGCCGACCAGCACGACCCCGACCGCCCCCACGATCACCCCGTAGAGCAGCACCATGCGGCGCGTGTTACGGCGCACCCAGGCCACCTCACCCCGGGCCAGAGCGGCGCCGTTGACCGGCCAGACCGTCATACCGACCAGCCCGACGAAGATCGAGAGGACGCCGAACAGCTTCCCCACGACCGCGTAGTGCGCCGCAGTGGTGGGCCCGAGGACGTTCGCGACAAGCGGGCTGTCCACGTTCAGCGCGATCGCCGACATCGCGGTGAGCGCGAAGAACCGCAGACCCAGCCGGAGCAGACCGACGGCGGTGGTCCGGTGCACGAGTTTCGGGCCCGGCCGCCGTCCGCGATCCTGGAACCAGAAGTAGGTCACGCAGTTGAGCAGGTTGGTCACCGGCACGGCCAGCACCGCGCAGGCGATGACCGCCAGTGGCTCCCACCCGGCGGCGATGGCGCCGAGCACGGCCGCCATGGCCACCAGCGCCCCGGCCGACTGCCAGACGTTGCTCTGCACCACCTGGCCACGGGCGTACTGGATCCGCTGGATCAGCGAGAGCGGAATGTTGACCACGAAGGCGCCGAAGCAGAGCAGGACCAGGGCGGGCGCCTCCGCGGCGACACCCGGGTCACTGACGTTGAACAGCGCGGCCCAGGGCACCACGGGAACGACCAGCAGGAGACCCGCCAGCAGCGCCACCGCGACCACCCCGAGGGTGGCGAACGCGCTGGAGACCTCGCGAGCCTGTTGCCGGGGGTCGTCGGCCAGGTGACTGAGCCGGGTGAGCAGCCCGTTGCCCAGCCCCAGATCGGCGAACCACGCCATCCCGGTGAGGGCGGTGACCGCCATCCACAGGCCGTACCGTTGGTCGCCGAGGAACCGGAAGCAGGCCGGGGTGATGACCAGTGGTGCGGCCAGGCCGATACCCTTCGCCACCATCGCGGCGGCGATGCCCACGGTGACCGTGCGGTCCCGATCCTTCGACGCCGCCGGGGTCAAGGCGGCGGGCGCGACAGTGGTGTCGGCAGGTGCCGCGGCGGCCGGAACCGCCGCCACCGAGGCCACCGGCTCCGGTACGGCCCGACTCGCTGCCTGGGTCACCGAGGTGCGGCGGCTACGGCACGCTCGGCGTCCAACCGACCGGCCATCCACTCGACTGTCGCGCGCAGGCCCTCCGAGCGGGCGACCGGTGCGACGTCCGGGAACAGCTGCCGCAGCGTGGCGTTGTCGGCCAGGGAGTGCGCGACGTCGCCGGTGCGCGGCTGCGCGTACTCGCGGGCGATCGGCCGGCCGCACAACCACTCCAGCTCGTCGAGGACCCGCAGCAGGCTGGCCCGGGCGCCGAAGGCGAGGTTGACCGGGTGCGGGTGGTGTACCCGGCGGCGGAGCGCGTCGAGGATGACGTCGCAGACGGTGCCGACGTAGGTGAAGTCGCGCGACTGCGTCCCGTCGCCGTGCACCACTGCGGGTTCGTCGCGCAGGGCGGCGTGCACGAAGCGGGGGATGACGGCCGCGTAGGCGTGGTCGTGTCGCTGGCCCGGGCCGAAGACGTTGAAGAAGCGGAAGGCCAACGTCGGCAGCCCGAACGACGCCTGGTGGGCCAGGGCGTACGCCTCGGTGGCGAGCTTGCTGGCCGCGTACGGGCTCATCGGGCGGGTCCAGGTCAGCTCGGTCTTGGGCAGCGCCGGGTTCATGCCGTACACCGACGAGGACGAGGCGACGAGGACGTGCCCGACCCGGTGTCGCCGCGCCGCCTCCAACACCATGAGAGTGCCTGTCGCGTTCGCGTGGTGGGAGGCCAACGGGTCGTTCAGCGAGCGGGGGACGCTGGGCAGCGCGGCCAGGTGGACCACCGCCTCGCAGCCCGCCATCGCCACGTCCAGGGCGGCCGGGTCCAGGATCGAGCCCTCGATCAGCTCGACGTCCAGGCCGTCGAGGTTGGCCCGCAGCCCGATCGAGAGGTCGTCGAGGACGGTAACCCCCTGGACGGCGGGATCGACCATCGCGGCACGGGCCAGATTGGACCCGATGAAACCGGCTCCGCCGGTGATCAAAGTGCGCATAGAACCCCCCGTTTACGCGTGAAAGCCAGCTTATAGACTCAAAACGGACAACGTGCTGGTGTCGACGACAGATTCACCCTGTCCGGGTGCTGACCGTGAGAACGACCTCCCTGCCTCGACGGCGCACAGTGAGAATTCGTCGTCAGTGCGTTCGCGGTGGAGGTGCCGACAATGCCCGAGCTGATCGTCTACCGGTTCAATGCCCTGATGTCCGTCCGGTCGCGCTTCGACAGCACCAGGGACCTGGTCATGCCGGCCAACCTCGCGTACGCCGAGTCGATGGTCGGCATGTGGCACTCGGGTCTTCCCCAGGTCACGCTGGTGCCCTCGACGGCGACCGACGCCCAGGTGTGGCCGGTGATGTCCGCAGTCGGAACGAAGATCCACGACACCGCCGACGACAACTGCCCGATCAACACCGGCTGGTCGTACGTCGGCGGCAACCACGGCTACAACGTCGGCAACCAGATCGTCGTCACCAACCACGGCAAGACGACAGTCGACGTGGGCTCGCAGTGGACCGACGGGACGCGCACCTTCACCCTGCTGGCCATCACCAGCGCGGACAGCCTGCTCTTCGGCAACCCGTACACGATCGTCGACGGCATCGCGCAGGGCGCCCGGGTCAAGCCGGCCGCGCCCCTCACCCACCTGTCGGGGGCGACCCACACAGCCACCGTGCCGATCACGGGTCTGACGCCCGACGTGCAGATCCGCCCGGCCACCCACTCCCACACGGTGACTGTCGAACTCGACGGGCGGCCGGTACCGGACGGCCGGTCCACGGGGCAGGAGCTGACGATCCGGGAGTCGTACCTGATCCCGTCCTACCGAGGAATGATCGACACCGCCCGGGCGAACATCGGCACACCGATCGCCACGATCATGTCCCGGATCCCGTCCCTGTGCCGCATCTCCAACGTCTACCGCTGGTCGCAGGGGGGTCTGGTGGTCGGGCAGACGGTGGCCGCGCTGGAGCGCTTCGCAGTGAACGCCGGGGTGACCCAGTGCCAGCCGCTCACCCCGGTGGCCGGCGGCACCCGCCTGCAGTTCATGCCGAACGTGGGCGCGGCCGGCGGCCTGAACTGGTCGGTGTGGGCGAACATCGACACGCTGCCGGCCCTCACCGACTTCACCCCGGCGACCCTGAAAAACCGGCTGATGCCGGCGAGCAGCATGACCCAGTGGGTGGTCACCAGCGGCCAGGTCCAGCAGTGGGGCATCGCCGTCGGTCTGCTGCCGGTCGCCGACGGCGTGCCCGAGATCCGGGCCCGGCACACCACGGCCAAGGGCTGGTTCATCAGCTCCACCCAGAAGAAGAACTACCCGCAGCTGGTGTGGGGTCGCACCCTCGAAGCCGGCGAATCCGTGACCGGCACCGCCTACCGGCGTTACCTGGCGCCGCCCTCGGCGGCCACGGAGATCGTCGTTTCGGACTCCACCCACGACTTCGTGATGATCGAACGGGTCGACCCCGTCGCCCAGACCCAGATGGCAGCGCCCCAGCTGTTCCACCGGCTGCTGGTCCCGGCCGGCCCGACGAACCTCACCGTGCCGGACCGGGTCGCCGTCACCGGGATCTCGTACGGCATGACGGTCCCCACCGGGTACGGGATGTGGCGCGCGGAGCCCGACCCGGCACCGGTGGGGCCGCTACCCGGGGCGACCTGCCCGCGCGGCAGTTACTTCCTCCCCCTCGCTGGCCCGACCCAGACCGTCACCTACACCGGTAGCTACCAGTCGCTCCTGCTGCACCCGGTGTACCTGGCAGAACCCACCCCGGTCGACCGGGTCTGCGTCGAGGTCACCGTGGCCGGCACCGGCGTGGTGCGCCACGGCGTGTACGCCCACGATCCGGCGACCGGCCGTCCCGCCGTCCTCGGCCCGATCGCCGACTTCGACACCGTCACCGTCACGTCGGTGGGTGTACGGGAGTCGGTGTTGACCGCTCCCGTGATGCTGCCCGCCGGCTGGCACTGGTATGGGCACGTCTGGCAGACCAACGGTGTCACCCCGCCCACGTTGCGGGTCAGCAGCGCCGGCGCCGCCACCACCCTCAACCTCGGCACCAGTTCGGCGGCGATGACCGGGGACCGGTTCGGTTACGTGGTGACCGGGACGACAGGCGCGTTGGGAGCGATCACCATCGCCGGCGTCCACCAACTGCCGCCACCACGAGTCGCGTACCGGCGGGCCTGAACGGACCGTCGCGCCCGGCGCACGGGTCAGACGGTGGTGACCCCGTAGATCCTCCTCATCGCCTCGTGCTTCTCCGGGACGGGAAGGTGCCCGATGCCCAGCGACTTGGCCTGCAACCGTTCGAGGTACTCGTCGGTGGTCCGCAGCGGTCGCGCCGGGACACCGGCCACCACCGTGTTGTCCGGGATGTCACGCGTGACTATCGAGCCCGCCCCGATGACGCACCGGTTTCCGATCGTGACGCCGGCCAGGATCATCGACCGCATACCGATGTAGACGTCGTCGCCGATCGTGATCGGGGCGGTCCAGTCCAGGTCGGGGTGGTCCTTGCGCAGGATCAACGTCCCCCCGTCGTGGGTGACGAACTGCACCTCGGAGGTGATGTAGACGTTGTCTCCGATGGTGATCAGCCATGGCTCCGAGCCGAACATCGCCCGGCTGATCCCGTAGAAGCGGACCCGTCCGGTCAGGTTCACCCCGAGGGACCGCGCGAACGCCTCGGGGTCACGGGTGGCGGCCAGGTGGTCCTGGACTCGTCGGACCATCGTACGAACGCGACTGGGCACGTGCTGTCCTCGCTCATCGGGGCCTATCGGGGTGACGGACGACGGACCCATCGCGCGGGCCCAGCCATTGCAACGAGGCAGTTCCAGCCCGAGTGACGCGGTCGCGGCCAGCCGGATCAGCCGCAGGGTCGCGGCCGGCCGGATCAGCCGCAGGGTCGCGGCCGGCCGGATCAGCCGCAGGGTCGCGGCCGGCCGGATCAGCCGCAGAATCGCCTGGCGTGGTCCAGCACGTTGAGTTCTCGGAGTTGTTGTCGCCAGAGCCGGTACCGCCGACCCGCGGTCTCCTTCGCCTCGGCGCGCTCCCCGGCGGACCGGTCGGCCAGCCGGTCGAGGGTCTCGCTCAGGGCGGCCGCCGTCGCCGGCCGGACCACCGCTCCTCCGCCGGCGGCGATCAGCTCGCTGAATGGCGTCGCGTCGGAGCAGACCACCGGGCAGCCGGACGCCAGGCTCTCCAGGATGACGTGCCCGTAGTTCTCGCCCAGCGTGGGGAAGAGGAAGGCGTCATATCGTCTGAAGGTCACCATCACCTCGTCCGCCTTGAGTTCCCCGAGGTAGCGGACCCGGACATGGTCGGGCATCGCGTCGAGGAGGCGTCGGCAACACGCCCAGTACTGCTCGTCCTCCCGTGGACCGTAGATGTCGAACTCCAGCGGGCGCGTTGCGCCGGCGACCGCCTCCAATGCCCTGGTGAGGTTCTTCATCGGGGAGATCCGGCCGACGAACACCAACCGCAGCGGTCCGTCGTGCGCGACGGCCCGGGGCGCCGGCTGCTCCGGGATAGGGCACTCGTTGCCGTTCAGCATGATCTGGGCCCATGGCATGTTGGCGCGGATCTGGTCCTCCTCCAACCGGCTGCACGCCTGCCAGCGCACGTCCAGCCGACGCAGGAGCGGGGCCCAGACCGCCAGGAAGAGCCGCTTCTTGCGCGCCTTGATGGCGAGCGCGCCGGGCGAGAGCTCGCCGCGCGGGGCCAGCATGATCGCGCGGACGCGCACCAACCGCAGCGCCACCGCCAGGATCGGCAGCACCGAGAAGAGCGACCAGAGGCTGTTGACGTAGATCAGGTCGAGCGGGCGGGACCGGATGTGCCGCGCCAGTCGGACCCAGTGCCGCATCGCGAACGAGCCGAGGTAGAAGACGGCGCAGCGGTCGTCGCGGCGCACCAGCCGCCCGGACAGTCCCGGGTAGGGCGTGGACGAGGAGAGGTCCCGGTCTCCGGTGACCAGTGTGACGTCGAGGTCGTCCGGCAGGGTGTCGAGGATGAACCGCAGGGACCTGATCGGCCCGCCACCCCGAAAGCCCGGCTCGAACACGCGAGCGGTGGCGAGCACCCGGTACCCCGCGGTGGTCGCGGACCGCGCTGACCCGCTCGGTGTTTCTTCGCTGTCGGGGAGACGCGACTTTGTCAGATCGTTCACCTTCGGCCCACCTTCCAGACTGCTGTCCCGGCGTCGGCACGGGCCCGCCGGCACCTGGAACGCGCGAGGCTTGACCAAGGCGTCACCACCCACCCGTCACCATCGGCACCGGTAACCGGTTCAGTTGACGGAGAGCGGCCAGCGTTCTCCGGAGCCGAGGGAGCCGCGGTTGACGACCGACGTAGTGATCGTAGGCACGGGTGGGATGGGCCGCGAGGTATATGGCGTTATTTGGCTATTGAACACCATTGCGGACGGTGCACCGCCGTGGCGGGTTCTGGGCTTCGTCGACGACTACCCGACCGAGTCCAACGTCGATTCGGTACAGCGCCTCGGCGTTGCCTTCCTCGGCCCGACCCGGTGGCTGGCCGCCCAACCGGCCAGCACTCACGTGGTGCTCGGCGTCGGACATCCGAGGCTGCGTCGCGAGACCGACCAGGCCGTTGCCCGGTACGGCCTACCGGCCGCCACAGTGGTGCATCCGACCGCGGAGATCGGCCCCGACTGCGTCCACCAGCAGGGGCTGTTCGCCGCCGGTGGCGCCCGGGTGACGACGAACGTGCTGATGGGGCGGCACGTGCACCTCAATCAGAACTGCACGGTGGGACACGACACAGTGCTCGGCGACCATGTATCGATCAATCCGCTCGCTGCGGTCTCCGGCTACTGCCGGCTGGAGGACGGCGTCCTGGTGGGCACCACGGCCGCGATCCTGCCGAAGCTGACAGTTGGCCGGGACGCCACAGTGGGCGCCGGTGCCTGCGTGACCCGCGACGTCGCCCCGGGCCTCGTGGTCACAGGTGTGCCGGCCCGGCCGGTGGACCGGTCAGCGGCGGATGCCCGCCCAGTCGTGATGGCGGCGCACCGTCGACAGGATGAAGTCGACCACCCGGCGTGACGTGTCGGGGACCTGGTAGTCGAGCGGGCAGGCGACCGAGCCGTCGGCCACCTGCGCGACCACGACCCGGATGGCCTCGACCACCCCGTCGGGCTCCAGGCCGGTCATCACGATCGCCCCGCTGTCCAGTGCCTCGGGACGCTCGATGGACTCGCGCAGGGTCACCGCCGGGAACCCGAGAATCGCGGCCTCCTCGCTGACGGTGCCGCTGTCGGAGAGGGTGCATCGGGCATGCCGTTGCAGGGTCACGTAGTCGAAGAAGCCGAACGGCTCGTGGAAGGCGACGCCGTCGAGGTGCAGGCCGTCGCCCGCGAGCGCCTCCAGCCGTTTGCGGGTACGAGGATGCGTGGAGACCAGCAGCGGCAGCCGCCACTCGTCACGGACCGCCCGCAGGCAGTCCAGCAACCGACGGAGCCGGTCCGGGTGGTCGACGTTCTCCTGCCGGTGCGCGCTGACGACGAAGTAGCCTCCCGGTTCGAGTTCGAGTTGGGCCAGCACGGTGGACCGCTCGATCTGCCGCCGGTAGTGGTCGAGCACCTCGCGCATCGGTGAGCCGGTGTGCAGGATGCGGCGCGGGTGCAACCCCTCGGCGAGCAGGTTGCGCCGGGCGTGCTCCGAGTAGACCAGGTTGAAGTCGGCGATGTGGTCGACCATGCACCGGTTGGTCTCCTCCGGCACGTTCAAATCGAAGCAACGGTTGCCGGCCTCCATGTGGTACACCGGCACGTTCATCCGCCGGGCCATCAGCGCCGAGATCGCGCTGTTGGTGTCACCGAGCACCAGCAGCGCGTCCGGGCGCAGCTCGGTGATCGCCCTCTCCGTACCGACCAGGACCGCGCCGAGGAGGCTGCCGAGCGATCGGGTGTCGGCCCGCAGGAAGAGGTCAGGCGCTCGGACACCCAACTCGCTGAAGAAGACGTCGGAGAGCGCGGGATCCCAGTTCTGCCCGGTGTGCACCAGTGTGTGGTCCACGGTCCGGTCGAGTGTGTCAATCACCCGGGCCAGCCGGATGATCTCCGGCCTGGTCCCGACGACGGTCATCACGCGGGTCACTTGACGCCTCCTGGTTGGCTGCTGTGCTGGGCGGGGTTGAACACGTTTCAGGGGGTCCGTCCCTGCGGCGGCACCCGGTACGCCGGGTCGCGAATCACCTGCCACGCCTGGTCGAGAACGCTGACCGGAGCCACACTCTCCCGCCACCGGCGGTAGGCTGCCCCCGCCTCGACCCGCGCCGCGTGTCGCTGCTCGGGGGTGGCGCTGGCCACCTGGGTGACGAGGGCACCCAACGCCGTCGCGGTCAACTCGGTGAGGACCAACCCGCCGCCGTCGCGCAGCACCGGCGTCCAGGGTGTCCGGTCGGAGCAGAGCACCGGGCAGCACGCGGACAGGCTTTCGGCGATGGCGTTGCCGTAGTTCTCCCCCCGGGTCGGCATGACGAACGCGTCGTAGCCGGAGAAGGTCGCGCGGACCTGCTCGGGTGGCAGCTCACCCCGGTAGCTGACGACGACCGAGTCGGGGAGGCCGGCCAGGTGCTCCCGGCAGCGTCGCCAGTACGCCTGGTCAGCCACCGGCCCGTAGATGTCCAGCCGCACCGGCACCGGTACTAGGGCGAGCGCGGCCAGCAACAGGTCGAGGTTCTTCATCGGGGAGATCCGGCCGATGAAGACCAGCCGCGCGTGGTGGGTCGTGGGCCTCTCGACCGGCGCCAGTTCCGGCTCGGGGCCCCGGCTGACCGCGACGACATCGATCCGCGCCCGGGGCAGCACCCGCTTGATGTCGTTGGCCTCGACAGGTGTGGTGGCGTGCCACAGCACCCGACGGTCCAGCAGCATCCACCGCCAGGCCGCCAGGAAGATTCGCTTACGGAGTCGGTGCACCCGCAGAGCGGCTACGCCGAACTCACCTCGGGGGGCGACCAGGATGCGGCCCACCCGCAGCAGACCGAGCCGAGCCGCGGCCATGGGCAGGATGGAGAAGGTCGACCAGACGCTGTTGACGTACAGCAGGTCGAAACGGCCGGCGCGAAGCGAGCGCCAGAGCGACCGCCAGTGCCCCAACCGACGCACGCCGAGATAGAAGACGTTCGTCCGGCCGACCCGGGCCCAGCGACCGGAGAGCCCCGGATAGGGGTCGCGGCAACCGAGGTCGCGGTCGCGGGTCAGCATGGACGTCTCAATGTCGTCACTGGCCAGGGCGAGCACCTCGGAAATGGACCGGACTGGCCCTCCGGCCCGCCAACCGGGAGCGAAATAGCCGGCAGTGACAAGGACGTGGAATTTGTTCTCGTCGAGCGCCGTCGGCCTTTCTCGGGTGTCCGTCGCGGGGGTGGGGTCGCCGGCCATCCTCACTCCTCGCTCGTGCCACAGGATCGATTCACCTAACGATCGGGAACTCGATCCGTGACTGAGTCATTCTCTGAACCGCCCCGCAAAAAATTAATTCCGCCAGTTACTTCAGGAGTGCCGACGCCGATAGGGATAAGAGGAACCGCGGGGAAAATTGAGCCAGCAGGGGAGGGACCGTATGTCACGAGTGGCACTCATATCCGGCATCACAGGTCAGGACGGCAGTTACCTGTCGGAGTTCCTGCTCGACAAGGGATACACGGTGCACGGCATCAAACGGAGGTCGTCCTCTTTCAACACCGAGCGGATCGACCAGGTGGACGTTCATCCGCGCAACGGCGACGCCCGCCTCTTCCTCCACTACAGCGACCTCTCCGATCCGGCCTCGCTGTCCGCGCTCATCCGGGACATCCGCCCCCACGAGATCTACAACCTGGGCGCGCAGAGTCATGTGCGGGTGTCCTTCGACATTCCCGGATACACGGCCGACGTCACCGGGCTCGGGGCGCTGCGCATGATGGAGGCGGCCCGGTCCGCCGACGTCGGCTGCCGGTTCTACCAGGCTTCCTCGTCGGAGATGTTTGGCTCGACCCCGCCCCCGCAGCGCGAGGAAACCCCGTTTCACCCGCGCAGCCCGTACGCGTGCGCCAAGGTGTACGCCTACTGGTCGGCGGTGAACTACCGCGAATCCTGGAACATGTTCTGCGCCAACGGCATCCTGTTCAACCACGAGAGCCCTCGCCGGGGCGAGAACTTCGTGACCCGCAAGATCACCCGTGCGGTGGCCCGGATCGAGGCCGGCATTCAGGAAAAGCTCTACCTGGGCAACCTGGACGCCGTTCGGGACTGGGGCTACGCACCGGAGTACGTCGAGGCGATGTGGCTCGCCCTCCAGCAGGACACTCCGGACGACTACGTGGTCGCCACCGGCGAGGGCCACACCGTGCGTGAGTTCGTCGAGGCCGCGTTCGACCGGGTCGGGTTGGACTGGCAGCGGTACGTGGGGCTGGACCCCGCCTACTTCCGTCCGGCGGAGGTCGACGCGCTCATCGGCGACTACTCGAAGGCCCGACGCACCCTGGGATGGGCACCGAAGACGCTCTTCAGCGATCTGGTCCGCGTCATGGTCGACGCCGACCGGCAGCTCCTCGAGGACGAGCGGATGGGTCGACTGATCCGGGTGGACCGGTGAGAGTCGCGGTCGACGCCGCACCCATCCGTCCCGGTCACGCCGCGGGGCTCGAAGCCTTCACGTACGGCCTGTTGACCGGCATGGTCGCCGACGACTCCTGCGATCTGCGGGTGAACGTCCTGCGCGGCACGCTTCCCGAGTGGCGGGACCAGGTGCCCGACGCGCGGATCGCCTGGACCGAGGTGGCGCAGCCGCTCCGCTCGGACAACCCCACAGGCCAACTGCTACGGCGGTGGACACCGCGGGTGATGCGCGACTCCCGTACGGTTCGCACGGCCGTCAACGCGGTCCGACAACGGTCCGTCGTGCGACACACCGACGTCGACGTCACCCTGTTCCCGTTCCACTGCGCCCCGATCGGGTCGGGCAAGTCGGTGGTCGTCCTGCATGACCTGCGCCACCTGGGGGCCGAGTTCCACGCCCCCGGCTACGCGGCGGTGGTCCGGGAGAACGTGGCGCGTGCGGCGGCGATCGTGGTCACCTGGCCGCATCCGTACCGGGAGGCCCTGCGCCTCTTCCCGGAGGCCGCGGAGCGGACCGTGCTCATCCCGACACCGACGTTCCAACCAGCGCCGGAGCGCGCACACGCACGGCCCGAACCGGGGCTGCTGGTCTATCCGTCGTCCACCGCGGAGCACAAGAACCACATCACCCTGCTGGAGGCCATGGCGCTGCTGCCGGGCTGCCGGCTGATCTGCCCGGGGCCGCTGGTCGAGCCCCAGGCGAGCCGACTGCTGGCCCGCGCGGCGCAACCCGACCTACGCGGCCGGGTGTCCTTCCCCGGCTTCGTCAGCCTGGACGAGCTGAACGACATCTATGCCCGGGCGGACGCGGTGGTCGTACCCTCGCTCTGGGAGGCGGCCAGTGGCGCGATGCTGGAGGCGTTCACCTGGGGTCTCCCGGTCGCCTGCGCCGACGTCGAGCCGCTGCGCGACCAGTTGGAGTTCAACGGCGCCGAGGCGGCGATCTTCCGGGGACGGGATCCGCAGTCCCTCGCCGACGCGGTGCGGCACCTGCTCGACGAGCGGGACCGCTACGCCGCCGCCTCCCGGCGGGCGAACGATCGGCTGGCCGGTCGCACCTGGGAGGCCACCGGCCGCGACTATCTGGACGTCCTGGGTTGGGCCGCGCGGGGCGGATCCGGACCGGTGCCACGGTCTCCGTTCGCGGAGGCCGCGAACGACGCGGCCACCAGCCGAGGAGATGGGTCATGAGTATCGCGGACGACACCTATCCGGTTGCCCGACCGAGCCTCTCCACGTTGGAGGAACGGTACGTGGTCGATGCGCTGCGGAGCGGGTGGATCTCCTCGCAGGGCCCGTACCTGCGGGACTTCGAGGAGCATTTCGCCCGTCGCTGCGCCGCCGACACCGCCCTGACGACCAGCAACGGCACCGTCGCACTGCACCTGGTCCTCGCGGCGGCCGGCATTGGACCGGGGGACGAGGTGATCGTCCCCGCGCTGACCTACGTGGCGACGGCCAACGCCGTCGCGTACTGCGGCGCGCGTGCCGTCTGTGTGGACGTCCTGCCGGAGAGTTGGTGTGTCGACCCCGCCGCGGTACGCGCCGCGATCGGCCCGCGTACCCGGGCGATCATCGCCGTCGACCTGTACGGGCACCCGGCCGACTACACCGCCCTGCGCCACCTCTGCGACCGACACGGTCTGCTCCTGGTCGCCGACGCGGCGGAGTCGTTCGGCGCCACCCTCGACGGGCGACCCACCGGCTCACTCGCCGACGTCACGACCTTCTCGTTCTTCGGCAACAAGGTGCTCACCTCCGGTGAGGGCGGCTGCGTGACCACCTCCGACGCGGCACTGGCCGATCGGATGCGCCTGCTGCGCAACCAGGGCATGGATCCGCAGCGGCGGTACTACTTCCCGGTGCTGGGCTACAACTACCGGATGACGAACCTGTGCGCCGCACTGCTCTGCGCCCAACTGGAGCGGGCGGACGAGATCATCGCCCTGCGGGACCGGGTGATCGCCGGTTACGAGGAACAGTTGGCCGACGAGCCGGCACTGTCGGCGCAGCCGGTGGCCGCCGGAGTTCGCCGCGCGCCCTGGATGGCGGCCTTCCTCGTCGGGGCCGACGGGGACGCGACGTCCCGGGACGCGCTGGCCCGTGGGCTCGCCCGGCTCGGCGTGGAGACCCGCCCGTTCTTCGTGCCGATCCCGGATCTGCCCGCGCATCGTGATCCGGACGCGCACTGTCCGGTGACCGAGGACCTGAGTCGGCGCGGCATCAACCTGCCCACGTACGCCGATCTGACCGAACCGGCGGTCAAGGCAGTGGTGGAGCGCGTCCGCGCCGCCCTGGCGACCATCGCCTGACCTGACGCCCGGCCCGCGCGGACCCCGTCGGCGCGGGCCGGGCGTCAGACACGGGTCGCGGTCAGACCGGTTGGACCGCCGGTGGGCGGTCCGCCGCGCGGTCGGAGAGCAGCAGGAGATAGCTGCCGCCCCAGGCGACCGCGCTGAACAGGGCCAGCAGGACCAGCGCGCCGGCCGCGCCGGGCGCGCCGAACAGGACCGCCCCGGCGACGACCGCCGGCACGCGGAGCGCGCCGAGCAGGATGCCGAGCACGATCGCCCGCCGGCTCGCCTGCTCGACCCGCAGCCCGGCGAAACCGATCATGGCGGGCACGGCGAGCAGACTCTCCAGCGCGAGCAGCACCAGCAGGCTCCGGGCGACGGTCCAGTTGGCGCCGAGCAGTTCCTTCCCCACTGCGTCCGGCAGCAGCGCGACCGCGATGGTCAACGGCAGGACGGCGGCGGCCACCAGCAGTGCCAGCCGGACAGCCACCCGCGTCCGCACCGCGCGGGACTCGGCTCGGGTGCCGGCCAACTGCGGCAGGATCAGCGTGGCCGCCGTCGACAGCACCAGGTTGACCGGCCCCAGCAGCGTGCGCCCGGCGCTCAACGCGCCGACAACGGCCGTGCCGGCGACCAGCGCCACCGCGGTCAGCGCGAGCTGCGCCGACCCGGTGGTCAGCAGGAACTGCGCACCGAACCCCGCCGCGACGCGCGTCTCGGCTCGCCCGACCCGCCAGCCGGGCACCAGCGCGTACCGGCGTCGGGCAGCGACGACCACGCCGATCAGACCGCCGCCGACGGCCCACAGCGCGAAGACGTACGGCATGTCGATCATTCGGAGCAGGCCGGCCAGCGCGGCACAGCCGGTGAGCGCCGCCCAGGCGATCTCCTGGGCCATCGCCGCTGAGGGAGCGCCGATGCCGACGGCGACCGCCTTGGTGTAGTCGTAGAGGACCAACCCGGGCAGGGCGAGGCCCGCGAACAGCAGGTAGGGCGAGTTGTACGCCGCGCCGGCCGCGCAGACGAGGCTGCCTCCGACGAGGCCGAGCAGGATCGCCCGCCGGGCGGCTGACGCGACCCCGACCCCGGTGGCCAGCACGGTGTCGGTCACGGTGCTCCGTACCATCCCGGAACCGACGATGTAGAACGAGAACGCCAGGGCGAACTGACCCAGCCCGCCGACCGACTCCAGTCGGGTCACGGTGATCGCCAACAGCAGGTTGCCGCCGCTGGAAAGCCCGCCGACGACCAGCGCGAGCAGAGCACGGCGACCGGTGCGCGGACCGACCGGAGCGCCGGTCCGACCTACCGCATGCCGACCTACCGCATGCCGACCTACCGCATGCCGACCTACCCGTACGGTCACCGGATCAGACCGGGGGCGGTGGGCGACCAGCCGGTGTCCAAACTCTTGGGAGCCCCGTGCAGGGGGCGGCGGCTGAGCGCCAGAAGAGCGAAGACCGGTGTCGCCGCCACCACGTGTTGCAGAAAACTTATCGTGGAGTCCGGATAGGTGTTGGACCAGAGCAGCGGGTCGAAGAGCACCAGGCAGAAGAGGCTCAGCCGGATCGGGCCGGGCGGACCCCGCCGGCGCAGTAGCACCGCTGCCACCGCGGCCCAGAAGGCGTGCACGGCGATCACGCCGACCGCGCCGTCGAAGAACCAGATGTTGCCCAGCAGCAGGAAGGTGTAGGCCGATGTCGAGCCGCCGCCGATGTACTGGTTGATTCGCTGCCCGGTGGAGAGCGCCGGCCGGTCCGGATCGAGCACCCGGGGCACCAGCCCGTACCGCAGATAGTCGGCGACCCCGGGCTGCCCCAGGTCGACCGGGGTGTCGAAGCCCGTCACCGCGCTGAGTTGGCTGTCCAGTCGCAGCCGGTCCGTGGCGGTGACCTGGTTATCCACCCGGACGCCGCGATCCGCCCGGATGGCGTTGCGCTGCTCGAACACGGCCGGCCACGCGAACAGGAGCGCCACCGCGCAGAACACCAGGTAACGCAGTCGGAAGACGCCACAGAGCGCTCCGGTGGCCGCCATGAAGAACACCAGCGCGATCAGCGGCGCGGTGACAGCCGTCAGCACGGAGACGTAGAACTCCGCGGCGACGAGAACGGCCAGCCAGCCGTACAGCTTCGCCCGCGACAGTCGACCGCTCAGGTGGCTGGCCACCAGCAACGCGAAGCTCAGGGCTGTCCAACCCGAGAAGAGCGTGCTCACCATCGCGAGCGGCCCGTCGGACAGGTCACCGGAGACCTGGTTCTCGATGGTGCCGCGGCCAAGGTGGGCAGCGAGCAGTTTCGCGGTGATGCTGATCAGCGTGATCACGACGGCGATCGGGTAGAGCCACGGATACCGGGCGTGGGCACGCCGGAAGCTCTCCCGCCAGCGCGGGTCGGGACGTCCGAACAGCAGGCCGATCGTCTCCACGGCGACGCTGCCGAGCAACGCGAGCCCGACCAGCGAGGCGATGAAGCCGGTCTCGGGATTCTGGTAGAAGACCGCCATCGGCAGGATGATCAGCGCGTACGGGGCGAGTACGACCACGGTCACCGGATAGCAGCGGAGCATCCGACCGACGAGATCCCGCTGGGCGCCTGACGCCCCGTCGCCGGTTGGCTGATCCATCCGCTCCTCGGTCGCACCGGTCGCTCCGCCGGGGTCGAGGGCAGCCCCGGGCCAGGTCATCGCGCGCGCCCCCTTTGGCATGTGGTTGGTCGCTCTTGACCCAACGAACCAACCGACCGGGCGAAACGCCCTTACGTCTGCGGTCGTTGCGCGTAGGGCCGTGCCGGCCGCCCAAACTGTGATGAGCTGGGCACATGGATCAGTTCCGGCTCGGGCTGGTGCTCCATCCCACCCGGGACGTGTCCCCGGTGGTGGGCACGATCGTGGCCTGGGCCGCCCAGCACCACGCCGCCCTGGCGGTTCGCGAACAGGACCGGCACCGGGTGCCCGAGGTGGTCCGGGGGGTGCCGGAGGAGGAGCTGGCCTCCGGGTCGGACATGCTGATCGCCATCGGCGGGGACGGCACGATGCTGGGCGCGCTGCGGATGGCCGTCCGCGACCCGAAACCGGTGCTCGGCGTGCACCTGGGCAAGCTGGGGTTCCTCGTGGAGGTCGAACCGCCGGACCTGCCTGCCGCGCTGGCCCGACTGCTGACCGGGGAGTACACCCTCGAGGCACACAGCTGCCTGGCCTGCACCGTCTGCGGCGACGACGTTGTCGCGTTCAACGACATCGCGCTGGTCCGCCATCCGGGTCAGGGCTTCGTCAGCGTCACCCTGGCGGTGGACGGGCAACAGTACGGCTACTACCGCTGTGACGCGGTGGTCGTGTGCACCCCGACCGGGTCGACGGCCTACAGCTACGCCGCCGGTGGGCCGCTGATCTCTCCGGCGACGCGGGCCGTGGTGGTGACGCCGAGCGCTCCCATGGCCGGCATCTCCCGGTCGGTGGTGCTCTCGCCGGAGGAGACGGTACGGCTGGACCTGCGCCCCGGGTCCGGACCGGTCTCGGTGGAGGTGGACGGGCGGGTGATCCGCAACAGGTCGACGACGGGCGCGGTGGAGGTGCACTACCGCCCCGACGCCGGCCTGGTGGTCCGCCTCGATCCGCGCCGCCACCAGGAACGCAATCAGCTCAAGCTGGGGCTGCTGGATCTGCCCCTGTTGCCGGAGCAGCTTCGCGAGCTGCTCCCCGAGAGCCTGCGTCGCCAGCTCGGCCGCCGCGAGGAGCCTCGCCGGTAGCGGCGCTCTCGTCTGGTTTGCCGACACGAAATCAGACAACCGGCCATACAAACGTGAAAACCGGATTCTAGGGAGCATATTCCGCTAAGCAGTTAGGGGACGTACGTGGCTCCCTGACCTGCCCTGGGTCACTGCCGGCCACGGACAGGACAGGGAGTCGTAGATGCCGCCGGAGATACAACGGGTTGAGCCAACGACATCAACGGCCGTCGGCCGGGCCAGGGTGAGTCGTCGTCGGACCGCCATCTTCCTCGCCGCCGACGCCCTCGGCTGGGTCGGCGGGTTCACGGTCGCGGGCTGGGCGAGGTACGAGCTAGCTCTCACCATCGACCAGGCGATCAACGCGGTAATGCTCGGCGGCGGGGCTGCCGTGCTGCACGTCGGCGTCAGTGCACTGCGTCGCATTCGTTCCGGTCGCCAGCCCCTCGGCACCGTCGAGGAGGTTCGTGGCCTCGCCGGCACCACCGCCACCACTGCGGCAATGGTCCTCGTCGCCCTTCTCGCGCTGGGCGAACGCCCGGTGCCGGCCAGCACCCCCGTGATCGGTGGTGCGCTGGCGCTGCTACTGATGCTCAGCTGTCGTCTCCTGCACCGCCACCGGCGGGACCGTGCGATGCGACCGGACGCCCGTTCGGCGACCCCGGTGCTGCTCTTCGGTCTCGGCGAGGCCGGGCAGGGGCTGGTGCGCGCGATGCTCAGCGACCCGAAGGGCCGCTACCTGCCCGTCGGCGCGCTCGACGACGACCCGGGCAAACACGACCTGCGCATCGCCGGTGTCCCGGTGCTGGGCAGCCGGCAGCACCTCGTCGAGGTGATCCGCCGCACCGGCGCCACCACGGTGATCTTCGCCGTGGCCAACGCCGACGCCACGCTGATCCGCGAGGTGCGGGAGGCGACCCTGCGCACCGGTGCCGCGTTCAAGGTCCTGCCTCCGGTCCGGGAGTTGGTGGATCACCGGATCACGGTCAGCGACGTGCGGGATGTCCAGATCAGTGACCTGCTCGGCCGACGTCAGGTGGTCGGCGACCTGACCCTGGACGACAACGGGCTCACCGGTCGACGCGTCCTGGTCACCGGCGCCGGCGGCTCGATCGGCTCGGAACTGTGCCGGCAGATCATGCGCGCCAACCCCGGTGAGCTGATGATGCTGGACCGGGACGAGTCGGCCCTGCACAGCCTCCAGATGTCGCTCACCGGACGCGCGCTGTTGGACGGGCCCGAACTCATCCTCGCCGACCTTCGGGACGACGAAGGTATCCGACGCATCATGCGGGAACGCCGCCCCGAGATCGTCTTCCACGCCGCCGCGCTGAAGCACCTGACCCTGCTGGAACGTCACCCGGGCGAGGCGGTCAAGACCAACGTCTGGGGGACGCTCACCGTCCTGGACGCGTGCCGGGACGTCGCCCGCTTCGTCAACATCTCCACCGACAAGGCCGCCGACCCGATCAGCGTGCTCGGCTACTCGAAGCGCATCACCGAGATGCTGACCGCGCACGCGGCGGCGACCTACCCGGGCACCTTCCTGAGCGTCCGGTTCGGCAACGTCCTGAGCAGCCGGGGCTCGGTGGTGACCGCCTTCCAACGGCAGATCGAGGCGATGCAGCCGCTGACCGTCACCGACCCCAACGTGACCCGGTACCTGATGACGGTGCAGGAGGCGGTGCACCTGGTCCTTCAGGCCGCAGCCATCGGCCGAGACGGGGAGGCCCTGGTGCTCGACATGGGCGAGCCGGTCCGGATCGACGACCTTGCCCGCCGCATGGTCGAGCAGGCGGCCAGCCCGGTCCCGATCGTCTACACCGGGCTGCGCCCCGGGGAGAAGCTGCACGAGGACCTGCTCGGTAAGGGCGAGGCCGACCACCGACCGCTGCACCCGCTGATCTCGCAGGTGACCGTTCCGGCCCTGGACCCCCTGGAGGTCACCGGACTGGATCCGTTCGCCGAACCTGCCAAGGTCGTCGATCAGCTCGCCCGGCTCTGCGGCATCCTGCACAGCCCGCTCCCACAACGGCGCCCGGGCATACCGCTGGCCCGCTGACCTCGCTGCAAACGGGGCCGACGCCGTTGTGGCGTCGGCCCCGCTGCGGGTCGAGACGAGGCGCGGTCGCTCAGCCGAGAACCTGCGTGACCAGATCCTGGGCTTCCTGCTGGAGACGGCGAAGGTGCTCCGGCCCCTGGAACGACTCGGCGTAGATCTTGTAGACGTCCTCGGTGCCGGACGGGCGGGCGGCGAACCAGCCGGACTCGGTGCTGACCTTGAGGCCGCCGATCGGTGCGCCGTTGCCGGGTGCGGTGGTCAGCGTCGCGGTGATCGGCTCACCGGCCAGCTCGGTGGCGGTGACCTGCTCCGGGGAGAGCTTGCCCAGCACGGCCTTCTGCTCCCGGGTGGCCGGGGCGTCGATCCGGGCATACGCGGGCGCGCCGAAGCGCTCGGCCAACTCCGCCCAGTGCTCGCTCGGGCTGCGGCCGGTGGTGGCCTGGATCTCGGCGGCGAGCAGACAGAGCAGCAGGCCGTCCTTGTCGGTGGTCCAGGTCGAGCCGTCGCGGCGCAGGAACGACGCCCCGGCGCTCTCCTCACCGCCGAAGCCGACCGCGCCGTCCAGCAGGCCGGGCACAAACCACTTGAAGCCGACCGGCACCTCCAACAACGGCCGGCCCAGGTCGGCGGCGACCCGGTCGATCATCGACGACGAGACCAGGGTCTTGCCCACCGCGGCGGCCGGCCCCCACTCCGTACGGGTGCGGAACAGGTGACGAATCGCCACCGCCAGGTAGTGGTTGGGGTTCATCAGCCCGGCGTCCGGGGTGACGATGCCGTGCCGGTCGGCGTCGGCGTCGTTGCCCGTGGAGATCTGGTAGTCGGCGCGTGCGGCGATCAGCGACGCCATCGCGTTCGGCGACGAACAGTCCATCCGGATCTTGCCGTCGCCGTCCAGGGTCATGAACCGCCAGGTCGGGTCGACTGTCGGGTTGACCACGGTCAGGTCCAGACGGTGTCGCTCGGCGATCTCACCCCAGTACGCCACGCTCGCCCCGCCCAGCGGGTCCGCGCCGATCCGGATCCCGGCGTCGCGGATGGCGTCGATGTCGATCGCCGCCGGCAGGTCGTCGACGTAGTTGGCGAGGAAGTCGTACTCCCCGGTGGTGTCGGCGGCCCGCGCCCGCGCGTAGGTGATCCGGCGGACCTCCTTGAGCCCGGCGGCGAGGATGGTGTTGGCCCGGTCCTGGATCCACCGGGTCACGTCGGTGTCGGCCGGCCCGCCGTTTGTGGGGTTGTACTTGAAACCGCCGTCGTCGGGCGGGTTGTGCGACGGGGTGATGACGATGCCGTCGGCGAGCCCGCTGGTCCGCCCCCGGTTGTGCGTGAGGATGGCGTGCGACAGCGCCGGGGTCGGGGTGTAGCCGTCGCGGCTGTCCACCAGCACGGTGACCCCGTTGGCGGCGAGCACCTCCAGGGCGTCCACCGCGGCCGGCGCGGAGAGCGCGTGGGTGTCCCGGGCGAGGAAGAGCGGCCCGTCCAGCCCCTGCTCGCGTCGGTAGTCGCAGAGCGCCTGGGTGACCGCCAGGATGTGGTCGGAGTTGAACGCGTTGCGCAGGCTGGAGCCGCGGTGGCCGGAGGTGCCGAACGAGACCTGCTGCGCCGGGTCCGCGGGATCCGGATGCTCGGCGTAGTAGGCGGTCACCAGGCGCGGCACGTCGACCAGGTCGGCGGGCTCGGCGGGCTGGCCGGCACGGGGGTGGGTCACTGCGGGAACCTCCTCGGGGAGTACGGATCGGTCACGGCTCGACCTTCTGGCCCTTGCCGATCACCACGATGCCGTTGTCGGAGACGGTGTAGCGCTGCCGGTCCTTCTCCAGGTCGACGCCGATCTCGGCGCCCTCCGGGACGAAGACGTTCTTGTCCAGGATGGCCCGCCGGACCACCGCGTGTCGGCCGATCTCCACACCCTCCATCAGCACCGAGCCCTCGACGTGGGCCCAGGAGTGCACGCGCACCTTCGGCGAGACGATCGAGTTCTCCACCAGCGAGCCGGAGATCACCACGCCCGGGGAGACCATCGAGCCGACCGCCCGGCCCACCCGCTCACCCCACTGGTGGACGAACTTCGCCGGTGGCCACGGCGGCTGCTCCGTGTAGATCGGCCAGTCGAAGTTGTACATGTTGAAGACGGGGTGCACGTTGATCAGATCCATGTGCGCGTCGTAGAACGAGTCGAGCGTTCCCACGTCCCGCCAGTAGCCGCGATCACGGTCGGTGCTGCCGGGCACCTCGTTGTCGCGGAAGTCGTAGACGTTGGCGTCGCCGCGCTCGACGAGCATCGGGATGATGCTGCCGCCCATGTCGTGCTTGCTGGTCTTGTCTTCGGCGTCGCGCTCGACCGCCTCGCAGAGCGCCCGGGTGGTGAAGACGTAGTTGCCCATCGAGGCGTAGATCTCGTCCGGTGCGTCGGGCAGGCCGACCGCGTCGGTGGGCTTCTCACGGAACGCCCGGATCCGTTTGCCGTCCTCGCCGACCTCGATGACGCCGAACTGGTCGGCCATCGACAGCGGCTGGCGGATGCCGGCGACGGTCACCGCCGCGCCGGAGGCGATGTGGTCCTCCACCATCTGCCGCGGGTCCATCCGGTAGATGTGGTCGGCGCCGAAGACGATCACGTAGTCGGGCTGCTCGTCGTTGATGAGGTTGAAGCTCTGGTAGATGGCGTCGGCCGAGCCGGCGAACCACCACGGGCCGCGACGCTGTTGCGCGGGCACCGGGGTGACGTAGTTGCCGAGCAGCGTGGACATCCGCCAGGTCTTGGTGATGTGTCGGTCGAGGGAGTGGGACTTGTACTGGGTCAGCACGACGATCTTGAGATAGCCGGCGTTGGCCAGGTTGGAGAGGACGAAGTCGACCATGCGGTACATCCCGCCGAACGGGACGGCCGGCTTGGCCCGATCCGTGGTGAGTGGCATCAGGCGCTTGCCCTCCCCACCCGCCAGGACGATCGCGAGCACCTTGGCAGCCATGCCCCGACGCTATCCATCCGCGTCGCACTTCACCACTCGTACGGGGAGTCTTCTGCACTAGGGTGCGCACATGACCGACTCCTCCCCGGCCACCGGATCCCTGCGCGTCGATCTGCTCACCCGCGAGTACCCACCGGAGGTCTACGGCGGTGCGGGCGTGCACGTCGAGTACCTGGCCCGGGAGTTGCGCCGCCGCACCGACGTACGCGTGCACTGCTTCGGCCTGCCGCGCACCGAGCCGGGCGTCACCGCGTACGCCGAACCGCCCGGCCTGACCGGCGCGAACGCCGCGCTGCGCACGATGGGCGTGGACCTGGAGATGGCCGCCGGCGCGGCCGGCACCGACGTGGTGCACAGTCACACCTGGTACGCGAACCTGGCCGGCCACACCGCGAAGCTGCTGCACGGGGTGCCGCACGTGGTGACCGCGCACAGCCTGGAGCCGCTGCGGCCGTGGAAGGCCGAGCAGCTCGGCGGCGGTTACGCGCTCTCCTCCTGGATCGAGCGCACCGCGATGGAGGCCGCCGACGCGGTGATCGCGGTCAGCGGCGGGATGCGCAACGACGTGCTCACCGCGTACCCGCAGATCGACCCCGACCGCGTCCGGGTGGTCTACAACGGCATCGACACCATCCAGTACGCCCCGGATCAGGACACCGACGTGCTCGACCGGCTCGGCGTCGACCCGTCCCGCCCCAGCGTGGTCTACGTGGGCAGGATCACCCGGCAGAAGGGGCTGCCGTACCTGCTGCGGGCCGCCCGGGAGTTGCCGGCCGACACCCAGCTCGTGCTCCTCGCCGGTGCGCCGGACACCGCCGAGATCGCCGCCGAGGTGGAGGGGCTGGTCGCCGAGCTGCGGGCCAACCGTTCCGGCGTGGTCTGGGTGGCCGAGATGCTGCCCAAGCCCGAGGTGATCCAGGTGCTCACGCACGCCACCGTCTTCGTCTGCCCGTCGGTCTACGAACCGATGGGCATCGTCAACCTGGAGGCGATGGCCTGCGAGACGGCCGTGGTGGCGACCGCGACCGGTGGCATCCCCGAGGTCGTGGCCGACGACGAGACCGGTCTGCTGGTGCCGATCGAGCAGGCCACCGACGGGTCCGGCCGGCCGCTGGCACCGGAGAAGTTCGTCGCCGACCTGGCCGCGGCGATCAACACGCTGCTCGCCGACCCGGCGCGCACCGACCGGTTCGGCCTGGCCGGCCGGCAGCGCGCGGTGCAGCATTTCTCCTGGGACGCCATCGCCCGGCAGACCCTGGAGGTCTACCGCTCCGTCGGCGCGGCCTGAGGGAGACCGACGACATGCGGTACGACGAACTCGAAGCGGCGATCCGTGAGTTGGTCGTCGCGGCCGACGAGAACGCGCTGCGCGTCTTCGGCCTGGAGACGGTCAGCCGGCTGGTCCGCAGCGAGCTGCTCGACAGCGCCGTGGACGACGAACTGGACGAGGACGCGTGGGCGGCGCTGGCCGCCGCCCGCGAGACCGTCCAGACGGCCACCGCGGCGGAACTCCGGGCCCAGTTGGAGCGGATCGACGCGGGCGTGCTCGCCGACGGCGACCTGGATCAGGGCATCCTGATCGTCCTCACCGCGCTCGAACACTGGACCACCTACCTGGAGGAGGGCCAGCGCGGCGAGATCTACGAGCTGGCCATCCGCTCCGTCGAGGAGGTCGACATCCAGGTCTCGGCCGACCTCGACGACGTCCTCGCCACCCCGGAGATGGCCGCCGAGTACGCGCGGATCAGGCACCTACTCACCGCCGGTCTCAGATCGCCGTCCCCGGCGGGGACTTGAGCAACGACGTCGCCTCGGCGGAGTGACCACCGCGCCCGTTCCGGAGAGCGCTCGCGGCGATGCGGATCAGGTCGATGTTGACCCCCGCAGCGCCACTCGGGTCATGCACGGTCAGCTTCACGTCGAGGCTCACCGCCGTCCCGCCCCAACCCTGTGCCTCGACGTTGAGGTGGGCGATCTTCTGCGACGCGAGATGCGGCAGGTAGCCGAGCGGGGCCACCGCGACGGTGTCGGCCGCAGCCTTGTCGGCCGTCGACAGGGCGTTGAGCTTGGACTGCTTCTTGGTGTCGGGGTTCTCGACCAGGTTGCGGAAGTCCTCGGTGCCGCCCAGGTTGACCTGGTACGAGCTGACCAGGGTGAGGCCCCGCTCCTCGAGTAACCGCAACAGCGCTTTGTGTAGCACCGAGGTGCCGAACTGGCTGGCCAGGTCGTCACCGAGCAGCGGCAGGCCGGCCGCCTCGAACCTCGCCATCCGGCGGGGATCGCGGGCGACCGGGTCGGACGTGGTGTTGATGAACGCGACACCCGCCGTGTGAGCTGCCTCGGCGTACGCCTGGGCGGTCTCCGGCCGGCCACTCGGCGCCGAGTAGAGCAGCACCTCCGCCCCGGCCAGCACCGCTGCCACCCGCCGCACCTCGGTCGCGTCGACGAGGCCCTTCGTGACCGGCACACCCGATGTGGGCAGGTCGCAGTCCAGCCGGGGGAAGTTGTTGGGCGCCAGGAAGATCGCCTCGGTCAGGTCCCGACCGATCTTCTCCTCGGAGGTGGCGAAGGCGGCGACGATGTCGATATCCCCCACCCCGAGGCCGTCGATCACCGGCCTGCGGATTCCGACCAGGCTGCCGCTCTGGCGGTAGAGGGCAAGCCCTTGCAGCAATGCCGACGTGTTGTTGCCGACCCCGACAACCGCGACCCTCACCCGTTCGATCATGGCCGGAGGCTACGGCACCTCGGCGTGCTGCCCGCTGCCTGCTGCCTGCTGCCTGCTGCCTGCTGCCTGCTGCCTGCTGCCTGCTGCCTGCTGCTGGAGTGTGCGCTGTCGACCTGCCCCGTTTGTGGGGCGCGCGCGGATCGGGTCCCTGCCGGGCTGCCCAAAACGCGGGGCCGACAAGCGCGGAGATCCGCGCAACTTCGGGGAAGTTGCTGGGTCGACGAGCGTTGAGGCAGCAACTTCCCCGGAAGTGCGCGGATCTTGCCGAGCGCTCGCAGCGGGTGGGATGGACCAGGGTGCTTGGCCGCGCGCGAACGGATCTCGCGCAGTAGGTTGGCGGAGTGACTGGACGGTTCCCGATCGAAGACGTCTCCCCCGTCGTCTCGTGCGGGCGATACCCGGCAAAGGCGGTGGTCGACGAGCCGGTTCCGGTGTCGGCGCGCGCCTACCGGGAGGGGCACGACGCGCTGGGCTGCAACGTGGTGTGGGCCGGTCCGGACGGCGCGAGCCGGCCGTTCACCCGGATGCGCCCCGGCGAGCCCGGCCAGGACCGCTGGCACGCCACCATCGCACCGGACGCCGTCGGCTCGTGGGCCTTCTCCGTGGAGGCGTTCCAGGACCCGTACCTGACCTGGCAGAACGCGGTGACCAAGAAGATCGCCGCCGGGCAGGGGCCGGAGGACCTGGCCAACGACCTGGCCGAGGGCGCGCGGGTGCTCGCCGCCGCCCGGGGCCTCGTCCCGGCCGCCGACCGGCCCCGGGTCGCCGACGCGCTCGCCGCGCTTGTCGACACCGACCTGCCGCTGGCGCAGCGGGTCGACCCGGCGCTGACCCTGGCCGACCTGCTCTGGGAGCACCCGGTGCGGGAGTTCGTCACCGCCGGTGACACGTACTCGATCTGGGTTGACCGCAAGCGGGCGCTCTACTCGGCCTGGTACGAGTTCTTCCCCCGCTCCGAGGGTGCGGCGGGCGGGCGGTCCGGCACCTTCGCGACCGCCACCGAGCGGCTGCCGGGTGTCGCCGCGATGGGCTTCGACGTGCTCTACCTGCCGCCGATCCACCCAATCGGCCGGGTCAACCGCAAGGGCCCCAACAACGCGCTCACCGCCGGGCCGACCGACGTGGGCTCGCCGTGGGCGATCGGCGCCGCCGAGGGCGGCCACGACACCATCCACCCCGATCTGGGTACGCCGGCGGACTTCCGGGCGTTCATCCAGGCGGCTGCCGCGCAGGGCCTGGAAGTGGCGATGGACCTGGCGTTGCAGTGCGCCCCGGACCACCCCTGGGTCACCGAGCACCCGGAGTGGTTCACCACCCGGGCCGACGGCAGCATCGCGTACGCGGAGAACCCGCCGAAGAAGTACCAGGACATCTACCCGGTCAACTTCGACAACGATCCGGAGGGCATCCGGGCCGAGGTGCTGCGGGTGGTGCTGCACTGGGTCGGCGAGGGCATCCGGATCTTCCGGGTGGACAACCCGCATACCAAGCCGTTCGACTTCTGGCACTGGCTGATCGCCGAGGTGAAGGCTGTCGACCCGGACGTGCTGTTCCTGGCCGAGGCGTTCACCCGGCCGGCCATCATGCACGGCCTCGGCAAGATCGGCTTCACGCAGTCGTACACCTATTTCACCTGGCGCACGACGGCCGCCGAGATGCGGGCGTACTGCGAGGAGCTGATCGAGGCGGCCGACTACATGCGGCCGAACTTCTGGCCGAACACCCCGGACATCCTGCACGAGTCGTTGCAGCACGGCGGCCCGCCGATGTTCAAGATCAGGGCGGTGCTGGCCGCGATGCTCTCCCCCTCCTGGGGCCTGTACGCCGGTTACGAGCTGTTCGAGCACGTGGCCCGGCCGGGCGCGGAGGAGTACCTGGACAACGAGAAGTACGAGCTGCGACCCCGGGACTGGGCCGACGCCGAGGCGCACGGCCGCTCGCTGGCGCCGTTCCTGACCACCCTCAACCGGGTACGTCGCGACAACCCGGCCCTGCACCAGCTCCGCAACCTGCGCTTCCACGAGATCGACAACCCGGCGCTGCTCTGCTGGTCCAAGCACGACCCGGAAACCGGCAACACGGTCATCGTGATCTGCTCGTTCGACCCGCGCATCGTGCAGTGGGGCAACACCACACTCGACATGCCGGCGCTCGGCTTCGACTGGCACGAACGGTTCACCGTGCACGACGAGCTGACCGGCACCAGCTACGACTGGGGCCAGCGCAACGCGGTACGGCTCGACCCGTACCTGCAACCCGCGCACGTGTTGACCGTGCGTCGCCCGGTCCCGCCCTCCGCGCCGGAGCCCGCCGGCGTCGAACCGGCGGACCTGACCGTCGCCGACGTGCCGGACGACCTCTCCGGTGGCACCGCACCGACAACTCCCGTCCCGACACCTCCTGCTCCGACACCTCCTGCTCCGACAGCTCCTGCACCGGCAGCTCCCGTTCCTGCTGCTCCTGCATCGGCAGCTCCTGCTCCGGCAGCTCCCGTTCCGACTCCGCCCCGCCGGTCGGGCCCGGTTCCGACCCCGCCGCGCCGATCGGCGACCCGCCCGCCCGCCTCCGCACCGACCGACGCCGCCCCGAAGGACCCCCGATGGACCAGCTGATCTCCGGCGCGACGCACGACCCGCACGCGCTGCTCGGCGCGCACCCCGCCGACTCCTCGACGACGATCCGCACGATGCGCCGGGGCGCCGGCGACGTGACGCTGCTCGTCGGCGACGAGCGGCACCCGATGAAGCGGGTGCACGACGTGGGCGTCTTCGAGGCCCAGGTCGACGGCACCGTGCTCGACTACCGGGTGGAGGTCGACGGCACCACCCACGACGACCCGTACCGCTACCCGCCCACCCTCGGAGAGCTGGACCTGCACCTGATCCGGGAGGGTCGGCACGAGCGACTGTGGGAGGCGCTCGGCGCCCGGGTCTTCGACGAGGGCGTGGCGTTCAGCGTCTGGGCGCCCAACGCCCGTGGGGTGCGGGTGGTCGGCGACTTCACCGGCTGGGGCCCCGACGACGGCTGGCCGATGCGGTCGCTCGGCTCCAGCGGAGTGTGGGAACTGTTCGTCCCCAACGCCCGGGCCGGGGCCCGCTACAAGTACCGGGTGCTGGGCGCCGACGGGCAGTGGCGGGACAAGGCCGACCCCCTGGCCGCGTGCGCCGAGGTGCCGCCGGCCACCGCCTCGGTGGTGCACCACTCGACGTACCAGTGGAACGACGCGGACTGGCTGGCCCGGCGGGCCGAACGGCAGCCGCACCAGGAGCCGATGAGCGTCTACGAGGTGCACCTCGGCTCGTGGCGACCCGGCCTGAGCTACCGCGAACTGGCCGAGCAGCTCACCGCGTACGTCACCGAGTTGGGCTTCACGCACGTGGAGTTCCTGCCGGTGATGGAGCACCCGTTCGGCGGTTCCTGGGGCTACCAGGTGACCGGCTACTACGCGCCGACCTCCCGGTTCGGCGACCCGGACGAGTTCCGCCACCTCGTCGACCGGCTGCACGCAGCCGGCATCGGCGTACTCCTGGACTGGGTGCCCGCGCACTTCCCCAAGGACGAGTGGGCCCTGGCCCGCTTCGACGGCACCCCGCTCTACGAACACCCCGACCCGCGGCGCGGCGAACACCCCGACTGGGGCACATACGTCTTCGACTTCGGCCGCAACGAGGTCCGCAACTTCCTGGTCGCCAACGCGCTCTACTGGTGCGACCAGTTCCACGTCGACGGGCTGCGGGTCGACGCGGTCGCCTCGATGCTCTACCTGGACTACTCCCGCAACCACGGCGAGTGGGCCCCGAACAAGTACGGCGGCCGGGAGAACCTGGAGGCCATCGCGTTCATGCAGGAGGTGAACGCGACCGTCTACAAGCACCACGCCGGCGTCGTCATGATCGCCGAGGAGTCCACCGCCTGGCCGGGCGTCACCCGCCCGACCGCCGACGGCGGGCTGGGCTTCGGCTTCAAGTGGAACATGGGCTGGATGCACGACACCCTGCTCTACACCTCGAAGGACCCGATCTACCGCCAGCACCACCACCACCAGCTCACCTTCTCCCTGGCGTACGCCTGGAGCGAGAACTACGTGCTGCCGATCAGCCACGACGAGGTCGTGCACGGCAAGGGCTCACTGGCCGGCAAGATGCCCGGCGACACCTGGCAGCGGCTGGCCAACGTGCGGGCGCTGCTGGCGTACATGTGGGCGCACCCCGGCAAGCAACTGCTCTTCATGGGCTCCGAACTGGCCGACGACCGGGAGTGGAGCGAGGAACGCGGCCTCGACTGGTACCTGCTGCACGACCCGGCCCGCGCCGGCGTGCAACGGCTCGTCGGCGACCTCAACCGGGTCTACCGGGACACCCCGGCACTCTGGGCCCAGGACACCGAACCGGCCGGGTTCCGCTGGATCGCCGGCGACGACGTCGCCAACAACACGGTGTCGTTCGTCCGGATCGCCCCGGACGGCTCGACGCTTGTCTGCGTGGCGAACTTCTCCGCCCAGCCGCTGCACGACTACCGGGTCGGGTTGCCGGCCGGTGGGACGTGGCAGGAGGTGCTCAACACCGACGCCCACCACTACGGCGGGTCCGGGGTGGGCAACATGGGTGCGGTGCACGCCGAGGACGTGCCGTGGCACGGGATGGTCGCCTCGGCGGCCCTCCAGGTGCCGCCGCTGGGCGCGGTCTGGCTTCGCCAGAGCTGACCGGACGTAGCCGGCGGCCCAGGGCAGGCTGTCTGCCACCCCTAACAGCTCTCAAGGCGGCCGAGGTCACCGAATCGGTGACCTGCTCCACGTACGAACGCGGCGTGGACCAACCACCGGCCGGACCGCTCGGGGTGGATGCGGCGCTGGCCCAGGCCAAGCGGACCGGCAAGCAGGTCGAAGCGACCGCCGCCGGTACCTCGACGGAGACCCTGACCGCTCGCCCAGACGGACAGCTCCTGCTCAGCCAGAGCGCCATGCCGGCCCGCAAGCGCGTCGGGGACACCTGGAAGGCGCTGGACCCCACACTGGTTCGGCGGGCCGACGGTGCCATCACGGCGACCACCACCACGCATGACATCACGCTCTCCGGTGGCGGTACCGGACCGATGGCACACCTGGTCAGCGGGGACCGCTCGCTCGCCCTGACGGCACCCGTCGCCCTGCCCAAGCCCACGCTCGACGGGCCGACGGCCACGTACGCCAACGTACTGCCCGGCGTGGACCTGACCGCGACCGTCAACGCCCAGGGTGGCTTCTCGCACGTCTTCGTGGTCAAGGACGCGAAGGCCGCCGCGAACCCGAAGCTGGCCACGCTGGAGCTGGCCACCGCCGCCAAGGGCTTCACGCTCAGCGCCGACTCGGTCGGAAACATCAGCGGGCAGGACCGGACCGGCGACGCGGTCATCACGGCACCCGCGCCACTCATGTGGGACTCCTCGGCGGGGGGCACCAACGGACCGACCGCGCGCAGCGGCGCCACGTCGACGAGCAAAGCTCCCGGCCGCGCGGCACGTACCGCCGCCATCGGGGTGGCCATCGCCCCCGGCAAGCTCGGTCTCAAGCCGGACCGCAAGCTGTTCACCGATGCCTCGACCGTCTACCCGGTCTACATCGACCCCGACTTCAACTGGAGCAGCACCGGTCCGCGGATGTCCGGCTGGGCCAGCGTCTCCTACCAGCACCCGGGCTCCAACTACTGGAACAACACCCCCGACCCGGAAGGTCGGATGCAGGTGGGCAACTCCGGCGAACAGCGGTCGAACACGCTGATCAACTTCCCGGTGCCCTACAGCGCCTTGAGGAACGCGACGATCAGCTCCGCCATCTTCAAGATCACCAACACCCGGTCGTGGTCCTGCAGGGCGAAGCAGGTAAACGTCTACGCCCCGGACACGGTGCTGACCAAGTCCAACGCCACCTGGAACTACTGGGCGGGACAGAGCAACACCCGACTCGCGGCGAGCGCGAGCTTCGCCCACGGCTACAGCGGCTGCGCCGCCGCCGGCGTTGCTTTCAACATCACCACCCAGATCACGACCGACCTCGCCAACAACCGGACGGCCACCCGGACCCTGAAGCTGGTCGGCGAGAACGAGGGCAGTGATCCCGAGAGCTGGAAAGAGTTCCTCGAGACCAGCCCCACGCTGGAGATCCTCTACAACCACAAGCCGAACAAGCCGACCGGTATGACCACCTCGCCACGGACCGCTTGCGCCGGCGGGTCGGCCGTCGGCGACAACCCGGTCTACCTCTACGCCCCGGTGTCCGACCCCAACGGCGGCGCCCTCGGGGTGAGCTTCAAGCTCTGGAAGACCGCCGACGCCTCGCAGACCGCCCTGGCGTCGTCCAACCCGAACCTGCTCACCTACTCCTCCGGCAGCACCGGCGTGCTGATCGTGCCGTCCGCCACGCTGCGCGCCGCAGCCGGCGGCGCGATCACCAACTTCTCCTGGAAGGTCCAGGCGACCGACTTCCAGGCGACAAGCGACTGGTCCGCGACCTGCAGCTTCACCTTCGACCCCACCCGGACCGGCGCGCCGGAGATCAGCCAGCCGCAGGGACAGCCGAAGATCGGCGATGAGACCAGCTTCGCCATCACCCCGCCCCGGACCGGCACCCAGCCGACCAGCTACAGCTACCAGCTCAACGGCCTGCCCCCGGTCACCGTCTCCGCCACGGCCGGCGCGGCCACCGTCATCACGACGCCGACCCGGTTCACCAACACGCTCGCGGTGACCAGCCTCTCGGCGGGTGGCAACTTCGGCGAGACCGCCACCGTCACCTTCAACGCGGATCCCGCCGACACGGCTGCCGACGCGGACCTCACCGGTGACGGTGTCGCCGACCTGCTGACCGTCGGCGCCCGCAATGGGCTGCCCTCCGGCCTCTGGCTCGGAACGGGCATGAACAGCGGCGCGGTGCGCACCACGGTGAACGACATCGGAGCGCGGGGCAACGGGGTCACCGGCAACGAGGACCCGTCCGACTTCAACGGTGGCCAGGCGATCTCCGGCCACTTCTTCGGCTCCGGGTTGCAGGACGTTCTCGTCTACTACACGGCGGGCGCCAGCGCCGGCAATGGAACCATCCTGCGGGGCAGTGGCGACGGCTCGGTCATCCAGCCGTACAACAACCAGGTAAGCGTCTCCGGTGAGCTGCTGCGCGACGGCAACGGCAACGCGCCGCTGCAGTTGGCCAACGCCGGCGACGCCCGTGCCACCGGGTCCCTCCTGCCGGACCTGATCGGCACCAGCGGCGACGCCACGAACGGTTACTACCTCAACTACTACCCGATGGCCTTCGCACCCGGCCTGTACTACTACAACGCCAGCACCCCGACGCGAACGCCGACCGGCGGCGTGGACTGGAACAACTGGACCATCGCCACCGCCCAGGTCAACGGCAGCTCCTCGATGTTCCTGTGGAACAGCAGCACGGGGGCCCTGCACCTCTGGACCAACCTGGCCTACAACCAGGACACCAACCAGCTCACGTACACGCCGCACACGCTCTCGACCAACTGGAACCGCAGCGCCGCACTGAGCCTGCGGGCCGCCGACATCAACTCCGACAACACCCCCGACCTGTGGACCGTCGGCGCCAACGGCCTCACCACGGCGTACCTCGTGACTGGCCTCGGCGGCACGCCCGCCATCGCCACCCAGCAGGCGCAGGGTCTGGTCACCACCAAGCACACCTGGCCGCTCAACGACGGTACGGCCGGGGCGGCCGCGGGTACCGCGGCCGACACCTCCGGCGGCAGCACCCTCACCGGCACCGGCAACGCCTACTGGCACGAGGGTGACCTCTTCAGCCCGGACCTGCGGCTGAACAGCGATGCCACCGGCACGGGCGTGGACGCCAACGGCACCGGCAGCCTGGTCAGCGCCGACGGCCCGGTACTGATCGACACCACCAAGTCGTTCAGCGTCGCCGCCTGGGTGAAGCCCACCACCGCCGGCAAGGTCATCCTTTCCGAGGAGGGGGCGCGTTCCGCCCGGTTCATCCTCTGGCAGGAGCAGAGCGACAACACCTGGCGCTTCGGGATGGCCCGGTCCGACGGCGACGGCTGGTCGTACGACCAGGCCGCCAGCGCACCCAACGCGCAGCTCGGTGTGTGGACGCACCTGGTGGCCACCTACAACCACACCACGAGCACGATGGCTCTCTACGTCAACAACAACCTTGCCGGCACGGCACAGCACGCCGCCGCTGTGTCCTGGCCCAGCACCGGTCGGTTCGTCATCGGCCACTACCGCTACAAGGGCGCCCCGAGTTCCTACTACTCAGGCCAGATCAGCAACGTGCAGCACTGGGACCGGGCCCTGAACCCGGCCGAGGCCACCGCGCCGGGCAACTACGCCCAGACGCTCCTCGCACCCAACGTCCGCGACGTCACCGGCGATGGCCGGGGCGACATGCTGGTCAGGCAGGCCAACGGCGACGTGCTGCTGCGCCGCGGAACGAACCTGGACAACACGCTCACGTTCGATGCCGGCGTGGTGGTGTGCGGCAAGTGCGGAGGCTACGACTCGTTCAACATCGCCGATGCCAACAACGACGGCAAGTTGGACCTCTTCATGCGCCAGATCAGCACCGGCGACATGTACGTCTACCCGAACACGGTCGCCAGCGGAGACCCGGTCTGGGCCACCCGCCAGCTGGTCTGTGGCAAGTGCGTCAACTTCGGCACGTCCGACCTGGCCGATGTGAATCGCGACGGCAAGACCGACCTGTTCATCAGGGAGAACAACACCGGGGACATGTACGCGTACCTGGGCAACGGCCCGACCGGCGGCGCGATCACCTGGAGTAATCGGATTCTGCTCTGCGGCTCCTGCGGTGGGTACGACAACGTGCACATCGAGGACGCCAACAACGACGGCAAGCCGGACCTGGTCATGCGCAACGCCGGCACCGGCGACATGTGGGTGTACCCCAACGCCGCCGCCAGCGGAGCCCCGGTGTGGGCCACCCGTGTCCTGGTCTGCGGCAAGTGCAAGGACTTCGACATGAGCAGCCTCGGCGACGTCACCAACGACGGGAAGATGGATCTGCTGGTCCGTCGCAGGAGCAACGGCACCCTGAACCTCTACACGGGCAACGGCGCCCCCGGCACCGTCACCTGGGGCTCACACTCGTTCATGTAGTCCGAAGGGCCGAAACCCCCGGGCACCGCGAAAGCGGTGTCCGGGGGTTTCGCATGTGCGGGCCGAGCTTCCGGCCTCGGGGCGGCTGTGCACCGCGAGGACAGGCCGTGGCACGGGATGGTGGCGTCGGCGGCCCTCCAGGAGCCGCCGCTGGGCGCGGTTCGCCTGCGGCAGGGCTGACTGGCCGGGTCATGCCGCCGACGTCGACAAGGGTTCGCCCCTCAATTGACGAACGAGGAGATGTCCGCGGCTATCTCGTTCGGGTACTCGCCGTTGATGGCATGCGACGCGTCCGGGTAGGTCTTCACGGTGCCCTGGGTCAGGGACCGCTCGGCCAGCTTCGCGGCCTCGCCCGCGTCGTGCAGCCGGGATTTCCCCGCCATCAGGACGAGCACCGGAACGCCGACCGCCGCGAGTTGGTCCTCGGACGGCCGGGTCGGGGCGGACAGTTTCATCACGTACGCCTGCATGCCGGCCTCGATCATCCGGGCGACCGGTACGTCCTCCACCGGGGCGCCGTTCGCCGTCCAACTGGCGAAGCTGTCCCGCCAGGATCGGGGCGCCCAGCGGACGCTCACCGGGATGGACCTCAGCACCACCTCCGTTGACAGGTCAGCGAAGACCAGGACCGGATCGAGCAGGACGACACTCCCGACCTTCTGTGGCCGGTGCACCGCGAGGTTCATCGCCGTCCAGCCGCCGAACGACACGCCGACCAGGTGGATCGTCGGCTCGGGTAGCGCCAGCAGGACCTCGTGCAACCACTGCGCGTGCGCTGTCGTGTCCTTGATGGGGCGCTGCTGGATGCTCATGCCCGGTTCACCGAGCAGGTCGACGGTGTAGACGCTGCGCGACCGCAGCAGCGACGGCAGGTTGTCCGCCCAGACCGGCGACGCCGACGCCCGGCCGGGCAGAAGCAGCAGGGGCGCGGCTGCCGGGTCGGTGCCGCCACTGAAGTGGTAGAGGCGTACGACGCCGTAGCCGGTCCGGACGTCGAGGGTGCGGTCGGGCTCCGGCAGGTCCGCCATCGCCTCCCGATACGCACCGACGAAACGGTCGTGGGACTCCGTCGACGTGAAGTAGCCGACGGGGGCGGGGTCGCGCAGCGCGTACGCGATCGCCACCGTGATCACCGCGAGCACCGCGGCGGCCCGAATCAGGAGGCGTCGATGCGCTCGCAGGAATCCGCCCATCCTCCGCACCACCTTCATCACCATGAGGTCAGATTACTAACCGCTTGGTAGAAAATACAACCGTCAGGTCAGAGAGTGCTGGGCGAAGGGGCCGGTACGGTAAGCGGGTGCACCCGAACGACGCCACGTCAGCGCAGGTCCGCGCCGCCAAGCCACTCACGATCACCGAGCAGGCGCGACGGGCGCAACTGATCGGCGTGACCATCGACCTGGTTGCCCGACACGGCTATCCGGGCACCTCACTGGCCCGGATCGCGGAGGCGGCGGGCATCTCCAAGGCCGCCGTTCTCTACCACTTCCCGTCCAAGGACGCGGTCGTGCGGACCGCCTACGCCTCGGTCCTGGAGTCCCTCACCGAGTACGTCGGCACCGAAGTCGGGTTGCGATCCGGCGCGTCCGCGGTGGAGGCCTACGTCCGGTCCCTGGTGGCGTACCTGCGGAACCACCCGGACCACACGCGGATGATCGTCGAGGCGTTGAGCGAGGAGACCGGCATCAGTGACACGCCGAACGCCCGCAGTCGGCGAGAAGCGGTCGCCGGTCTGATCGACGCGGCGCGGGCGGCAGGCGACTACCGGCCCAGCGTCGACCCGCAGGCCACCGCCGTCATCGTGAACGGGGCCATTGACGCGATCGTGTCGGAGTGCCTCGCCGACCCCTACTTCGACAGCGGCCACGCCGCCGAAGAACTGGTCAGCATGCTCCGCCGGTCCCTCGGCGCCGCACCGCAGGACGCCGGGAACCCGTCGTCCTGATCGGCCGTCAGACCAGGCCGGCGTCGCGCAGGAGCTGCCACAGGCCGGCGCCGTCCGGGGCAGACAGCCACTTCTGCCCCACCGGCCCCGACGACGGGCGGCCGGCCGGGGCGGGCAGGGTGCCGGCCAGCACCGACTGCGTCGGGGAGAGCCGGCGGATCGCCACGGCGGCGACGTTCTCCGGGTGGGCGGCGGCGAACTCCCGGTAGATCTCCTGGTCGTGTTGGCCGTCGTCACCGACGAGCAGCCAGCGCACGTCGGGGAACTCCTGGGCCAGCCGCGCGAGGGTGACCCGCTTGTGTTCCATTCCGCTGCGGAACCAGCGGTCGGCGGTCGGGCCCCAGTCGGTGAGCAGCAGCGGCCCGGCCGGGTAGAGGTGTCGGGACAGGAAGCGGGTCAACGTGGGCGCCACGTTCCACGCCCCGGTGGAGAGGTAGAAGACCGGCGCGCCGGGGTGCGCGGTGACCAGCCGCTCGTAGAGCACCGCCATGCCGGGCACGGCCGCGCGGGCGTGCTCGTCGAGCACGAACGTGTTCCAGGCGGCGAGCAGCGGTCGGGGCAGCGCGGTCACCATCACCGTGTCGTCGATGTCGGAGATGATGCCGAACTTGACCTCCGGGTCGAGGATGCGCACCGGGGCGTCGACCGGCTCGGCGTCCGGCACACTGAGCCGGACCGTGCCCCAACCGGGCGGCAGGTCCGCCTCGACCAGGGTGTCGACGAAACCGCTGCGGTCGGCCCGCGTCTCGTGCCGCACCCCGCCGGCCTCGATGGTCACCGTGACGTGCTTGTTGGGCAGCGTGGTGAAGCTGCGCCAGCCGCGGACCTTGTCCAGCCGACCCCGCTGGCGGGTGTCCGGACGGCCCAGCAACACCCGACACATCACCCGCACCCACCCCGGCGCGCCATAGCCGGTGTACGCGACGATGTTGACCCGCCAGCCGGTGCGCCGCAGCCGACGCTCGACGAGCTGGTGTACGGCGTCCTCGATCCGCGCAGCCCGGTGCAGGTTCGGAACGGCCAGCTGGCCGGCGGGAGTGGGTGGCACGCGCCAACCCTGCCACACGTCGACAGCCACGGCCACGCGAGCCAACCCGGGCTGCGCCGATCCACCTCGGGGGCCCGGCCGACCGTGAAACACTCCGGGTCGGGACGACGACGGGGGCGTTGGTCGTGTCGCATCCAGAGCAGCACCGCGGGCGACGGCGTCCGCGACTCGACCGGCCGGCGCTCGTCGCGCTGCTGTTCGGGCTCGTCGGTGTCGTCTACCGGCTGGTCCTGACGCTCTTCACGGTGCCGGTGTCGAACAGCGACGAGGCCACCTTCGGCCTCGCCGCGCTGCACATTGCCCGGGGCCGGGAACACCCGGTCTTCCTCTACGGCCAGCACTACATGGGGATGTTGGAGTCGTACCTGGCCGCTCCCCTGCTGGCGGTGGCCGGGCCGAGCTGGCCGGTGCTGCGGCTGCCGATGCTCGCCCTGTACGCGGTCTTCCTCTACCTGATCCACCGGCTGACCCGCCGGCTCTGCACCCCGTGGTTCGCCGCCTTCGTGGTGGGTCTGCTCGCGCTCGGGCCGGAGCGGGTGGTGCGCGACCAGCTCACCGTCGTCGGTGGGCGGCCGGAGGTGAAGCCGGCGGTGCTGCTGATGCTGCTGGTCACCGTGGGACTGGCCGCCGGCACGGTCCACCGCCGCCGGCTCGCGGTCGGCCTGTTCGGGCTGCTCGTCGGGCTGGCCGTCTGGTCGGACTGGCTGATCCTCCCGTACCTCGCGGTGGCCGGGCTGGCCCTGGTGTGGGCGGTACGGCGGGAGCTGCTCGGCTGGTCCGGCCTGCTGCTGGTGGCGGGAGCGGTCGTCGGTGTGGCCCCGATGATCGTCGACAACCTGCGGGCCGGGCCCGGTGACGACTCGCTGACGGTGTTCCGGGAGGTCAGCACCAAGGCCGGGCCGCAGCCGCCGTGGTCAGACCGAATCCGGGGCGGTCTGCTGGAGGGGGTGCCGCTGGCACACGGGCTCTGCCCGGTGGACGGCTGCGGACGCTGGCAACAGTGGTTCGGCGTGCTCTACCCGCTGCTGCTGGTGGCCGGGGCGGCACTCGCGGTGCTCGCGTACCGCCGGGCGGCCGGGGCGTCGCGCGGGGAGCGGGTCGGGCCGGTCGTGCAGCTCGCGCTGGTCGCCGGCGCGGCGTTGACCCTGCTGTCGTACGTGCGCAGCCCGCTCGCCGCGACCAGTCCGCTGGACAACGCCCGCTACCTGTCGGTGCTGCAACTGTCGCTGCCGGCGGTGCTCTGGCCGCTCTGGGTGGCGGCGCTGACCGCCTGGCGGGGCACCAGCAGCGTGCTGGGACGGTTCACCGGCGTGCTGTCCAGCGCCGTGCTGGCCGCGCTGACCGTGACCACGCTGGTGGCAACCGTGCTCTTCGCGGCCACCGGCACCGCCGCGTCGCGGACCGAGGAGCGCCAGGCCCGGGAGTTGGCCGCCGCGCTGCGCGCCGACGGACCGCACGAGGTGTACGGGGACTACTGGACCTGCAACCGGTTGATCTTCAACACGGACGAGTCGGTGGTCTGCGGGGTGCTCGACGGGGACCTGTCGCCGGGGCAGAACCGCTACCGACCGTACTGGCGGCAGGTGGGACGGGCCGATCGGCCGGGCTACGTGGTGGCTGTCGACTCGCCGATGGACCGGCGGTTGCGCCGGTTGCTCGCCGACCGGGCCGACGCCGCGCCGGTGCGGGAGGTCGGCGGCTATCGCGTGTACCACCCCGACGCCCCGGTACGGCCCTGGCGCTAGGGGCTGGTCGTACGCTGGCCGGGCCGGCGCGTGGGGCGCCGCCGTTTCGCCCGTCGAGGAGACCCATGCTCATCCTGCTGCCGCCCTCGGAGGGGAAGGCCGACGCCGGCACCGGACGGCGCTGGACACCGGACCGGCTCTCGCTGCCCGCGCTGAACCCGGCCCGCGAGCGGGTGCTGGAAGCCCTGGTGGCGCTGAGCGCCGGGCCGGACGAGGAGGCCGCGCGGGCGGCGCTCGGCCTCAGCGAGGGCCAGCGGGGCGAGCTGCGGCGCAACGCCCGGCTGCGGGAGGCCGCCACCGCGCCGGCCGAGCGGCTCTACACCGGGGTGCTCTACGAGGCATTGGACCTGGTCTCCCTGCCGGCCACGGCGCAACGGGCGGCCCGCCGGTCGATCCTGATCAGCTCCGGGTTGTGGGGCGTGGTCCGGCTGGCCGACCGGATCCCGCCGTACCGCTGCCCGATCGGCGCTCGCCTGCCCGACGTCGGGGCGCTGTCGACGTACTGGCGTGGGGAGCTGACGCCGACGGTGGACGAGGCCGCCGGGCGGGGCCCGGTGCTCGACCTGCGCTCCGGCGCGTACGCCGCCACCTGGACGCCGCGCGGTGAGCTGGCCGAGCGGACGGTCACCGTGCGGGTACTGCACGAGCGGGAGGTTGACGGCGTGCCGGTCCGCTCGGTGGTCAGCCACTTCAACAAGGCGACCAAGGGGCGGCTGGTCCGGGATCTGCTCGTCGCCGGCGCCCGGCCGCGCACCGCCGCGGAGCTGGTGGGCACCCTGCGGGAGCTGAAACACACAGTGCTGGAGCAGGCCACCGCCGCGGGCCGCGTACGGCAGGTGGATCTGGTGGTCAGCGACCTGTAGCGGCATCGCAGTCGCAAGATTTGCTCAAGGCTGCGCCGGACCGGTTCCGTAACGGCGTGGCAGGGGCCACGGTAAGGCAACCCAGACTCCGACAAGGGAGCCTTCGTTGACCCGCGAACCCGCCCTGCTCGACCGGCCCCACTCCCCGACGTCCCCATCCCCGCTGGGCTGGTTGACCCTGGGCGACGCGTTCGAGGCCGCCTGCCTGCTGCGTTGCACACCGCCGCCGACCGCCGCCCGGCCGAGCACGGTACGTGCCGAGCACACGCCCGGGGTGGAGTTCAACCGGGAGGACGCCGCGCAACGGATGCGGCAACTGCTCAGCCGGCTGGACATCCCGGTCACCCACGAGGTGGCCGTCGGCGGCCTGCGCCGCCGCTACGAGCTGCACCGGCTGTGGGTGCCCCGGGAGCACCGGGGCGCGTACACCCGGATATTGGACGCGGGTTGGTGGCAGGGGCGGCGCGAGCTGCTCGGCGGGCCGTTGCCCGGCGCCTCGCCGGCCCGCCGGCGGTTGGTGACCCGGCTGGCGGAGGCGGCCTGGCGCTCGGCGCTGCTGGCCGCCGGGCGGCACGTCCGCCGGCACATCCTCGGCGTCCGGCTCACCGACCGGGAGCTGGCCGCGGTGCTGATCCGCAGCGCGGCCGTGCTCGACGTGCCGGCCCGGCTCCGCCCCGGTACGGGCTGCTTCCTGGTCAGCGTGGCCGACGGCCCGGACCGGCAGCGGATCCTGCGCAGCGCGGCGTTGGAGCCGGCGCGCGGCCCGCTTGTCGCACCCGGGACGGCGACGGCGCGCGGGGTGCTCCCGGCCTCGGCGCGGGGCGCGACGGTGGCACCGGCAGGTCGCGCGGCCTGCTGACCGGGTTCCGATCCTCCGGGACGTCGCCGACCCGGGCTTGCGCGCACCGGTCCGACGGCGCACAGTGCACCGCGTGAGTCGTACCCCGTCCGGCCGCGCCGGCCTGGTCGCCCTGTCGACGGTGCTGCTGATCGCGAACCTGGCCATCGCCGGCTGCCGGGACGCCCCGACCGAGCCGACGACGATCCGGATCGCCACCGGCAGCCCCACCGCTGTCTACTACGCGTTCGGGCAGTCCCTGGCGGCCATCCTCAACCGGGAACTCCCCGACGTGCGGGCGAGCGTGGTGATCACCGCCGCCTCGGCGGAGAACGTCCAGCTCGTCGGCTCCGGAGCGGCCGAGCTGGGCTTCACCCAGGCCGACGTGCTGCCCACCAGCACGGCGGGAAGCCCGACGGTCGACGCCGTCGCCCGGGTGTACGACGACCAACTGCACCTGGTCACCACGAGCGGTGGCCCGGTCCGCACGGTCGCCGACCTGCGCGGCCGGCGGGTCTCCGTCGGCGCGCCCGGCTCGGGCACCGAGATCACCGCGACCCGGCTGCTGGAGGTGGCCCGCCTCGGTGGTGACGAGGTGCGCCGCGAACGACTCGGTCTGGACGATTCGGTGACGGCACTGCGCTCCGGGCGGATCGACGCTTTCTTCTTCTCCGGCGGGTTGCCGGTCCGGGGCATCGAGGAGTTGGCCGAGGCCAGTGCCATCCGGATCGTGGACCTCAGCGAGTGGACCGAGCCGCTGCGCTCACGCTTCGGCCAGGTCTACGTCTCCCGGGACATCCCCCGCTCGGTGTACGGGGTGGACGCGGTGACCACGGTGGCCGACCCGAACTACCTGATCGTCCGGGCCGACCTGCCGGAGCCGCTGGTCCGTGAGGTGACCCGGCTGCTGATGGAACGCCGCGCCGAACTGGCCGACGCCCACCCGGCGGCGGGACGGATGAGCCCGCGCTCGGCGATCGTCACCGCGCCGCTGTCGCTGCACCCGGGGGCCGCCGCCTGGTACCGCGCCACCAAACCGTGACGGCCGGGCCTCACCGCGCCGGGCTGGGACGCCTGTCGGCGGCCGGTTCCTCCTCCTCCGCCGGCTCCACCGCAACGGCCGGCGTCGGGAACCACAGGGCGGCGACCAGCCCCCGTGACTCCCCCGGACGCATGGTCAGCCGCCCGTCCGACGCGTCGACAAGCACGGCGGCGATGGTCAGGCCGAGCCCCGCGCCGTCCACGTTCTGCGCGTCCGGGGCCCGCCAGAACCGCTCGGTGGCCTGGCCGAGCTGACTCTCGGTCATGCCGGGGCCGGAGTCGCGAACCTCCAGCGCCACCCCGCCGTCGCGGCGGACCACTGTCACCGTCACCGCCCCACCCGCCCCGCTGAACTTCACCGCGTTGTCGATGAGCGCGTCCAGCGCCTGGTCGACGGCGGTCGGCACGGTCCGGGCGTACGCCGGGGCGTCGGTCGTGGCCAGCCGCAACGCGACCGACCGGTGCCGAGCCAGCGGCGCCCACGCGGCCACCCGGGAGGCGGCCACCGCGGCGGCGTCCACGGTGACGCGCTCGTTCTCCTCCCGTTCGGCCCGGGCGAGGGTGAGCAGCGCGTCCAGCACCAGCGCGAGCCGGTCGGTCTCCTCCAGGGCCAGCCGGTGCTCGGACCGACCGTCCGGGTCGGTGAGGCTGGGCCCCAACTCCTCCACCCGCAGCCGCAGCGCGGTGAGCGGGTTGCGCAGTTGGTGGCTGGCGTGCGCGACGAAGGCGCGCTGCCGGTCCATCACGTCGGACACCACGTCGGCCATGTGGTTGAAGCTGGCCGCGAGGCGGCGCAGCTCCGGCGGGCCCAGCCGGTGCTGCACCCGGGCGCCCCGGTCGCCCTCGGCGATCTCGTGGGTGACCGCGTCCAGTTCGGTGACCGGGCGCAGCACCCAACCGGCCAGCCCGAACGCGGTGAGCACACAGGCCAGCACGGCGAGCAGGCCGGCCAGGGCGAGCAGCAGCCACCACGCGACGACAGCTCGGCGGATCGCGCCGGCCGGGGTCACGATCACCACCGCGCCGAGCACCTCACCTCCGTCGTTGATCGGCACCGCCACCACCACCGGGTCGGTCGTCCAGGGCCAGACCGACTCGGGGGCGCTGGTCTGCTGCCCGGACAGCGCGACGTCCAGCACCGTCGCGGTCCCCGGGCTGGGCTGCCACCTGGGCGACGAGACCGAGATGTTCCGATCCCGGTCGACGATCGCGGCGCGGAGCGCGTACAGGTCGTCGTAGCTGGTCAGCTCGGACTCGATCGGGCCGGGCCCGCCGTCACGCAACGCCGGCCCGGCCAGCGAGGCGAACCGGGTGGCGTCGGCGAGCCGGTCGGCACGGACCCGTTCGGTCTCGCGGCTGGCCATGGTGGCGGCCAGTGGAGTCTCCAACGCGATGAGGACGAGGACCATCAACAGCAGGTAGCTGATCACCAGGCGACGGCGCACGTCAGCTCCTCACGCGTCGCGCAGCCGGTAGCCGACACCGCGCACGGTCTCCACCAGGCGGGCGTCGCCGAGCTTGCCGCGCAGCGACCCGACGTGCACCTCGACGGTGTGCCGGTCGGCCCAGGTGGTGCCCCAGGCGTCGAGCAGGATCCGGTCGCGGGGCACCGCCACCCCGGGCTGGCGGGCCAGCGAGAGGAGCACGTCGAACTCCTTGCGGGTCAACGTGACGGCGCGGCCGTCGACGGTCACCGTCCGCGCGGCCACGTCGATGCGGACCGACCCGGCCTCGATGAGGTGCCGCTCCGGCGCGGCGTTCGCGGCGCGGCGCAGCACCGCCTCGATCCGGGCCTGCAACTCCACCATCGAGAACGGCTTGACCACGTAGTCGTCCGCGCCCAGGCGCAGACCCAGCACCCGGTCCCGTTCCTCACCCCGGGCGGTCACCGCGATGATGCCGAGCTGACTGCTGCGCCGACGCAGCTCCCGGCACAGGTCGGTGCCGTCCCCGTCGGGCAGGGTCAGGTCGAGCAGCACCAGGTCGCACGGGGCGGCGGAGAGCGCGGCGGCGACGGTGGCCGCGTGCTCGACCTCGTACCCCCGGCGGGTGAGGGCGGAGGACAGCGCGGCAGCCACCCGGCGGTCGTCCTCCACCAGCAGGATGCGCACCCGTGCCCCCGTCCGTCGCAGCGCTGTCCTGCGAATGGTGGCAGAAGCGCGCGCGGACCGGGAGGCCACCCGCCCGCGCTGGGCGGGCTACCGGCCGCTTAGGGCGTGGGTCGAAGTCCTCGGTCGAGCCGAGGCGGAGTCCAGGCGGCGGTCCGGCAAGGCGGAGGTTGGCCCGGATACCGGTGTTGTATCCGGGCCAACCTCCAACGCGGCCGGCCGTCGTCTGGACCCGCCGCAGGCCGGCCAGGGGCTTCGACCCACGCCCTAAAGACCGAAGACGTCGTCGGCGGTGGCGTCCCGCACGCCGTCGGTGAACCCGCGGAAACCCGGGTCCTCGTGGCTGGCCGGCACGCTTGTGACGTTGACCCCGCTGGCCTGGGTGACCGCGTCGACCAGAGGCGGGTAGTCGATCTCGGCATCCTGGAAGGCGTCGTCGTCCGCCTCGGCCAGGTTGATCACATGTTGTACGTCGTCGGACGGAGTGTCCGGGTCCTCGGCCCACTCGCCGCCGGCCCGGTAGCACTCGTCGTACAGCGCGCGCTGGCTGTCGGTCCAGTCATCGTCGTAGCTCTGCATCGCCCATCCCTCCGCGGCCCTTGACCTGAGCATGCCCGGCGGGAGGCGACGGGCGCGGCGGTACCGGCGAAAACCGGGCGAGCGCGCCCACGGCGGCCCCGTACGCTGCTGTGGTGATCTACAAACTGCTGTCGAACGCGGAATGGGACGACGCCCTCGCCGCCGGCGCCTTCGCCGGCTCCGCGGTGGACCGGCAGGACGGGTTCATCCACCTCTCCGGCGGCGACCAGGTGGTGGAGACGGCGCGACGGCACTTCACCGGGGTGACCGGGTTGACCCTGCTCAGCGTCGAGGAGGAGCGACTGGGTGACGCGCTGCGGTGGGAGCCGTCGCGCGGCGGGCAACTCTTCCCCCACGTGTACGGCCGGCTGCCGGTCGCGTCGGTGGTCGAGGCGCGGGCGTTGCCGGCGGACCTTCCGGCCGCCGACGCGGTGGCCGCCCTGCTCGGCTGACCAGGTGGCCGCCCTGCTGGGCTGAACCGGACGCGCCCGACCCGACAGTGTCGGGCCGGGCGCGATGCCGTGCGGACGGGGCTCAGTGGCAGAGCCGGTCGATCTCCTGCTGGAACCGGTCCATCGGGTTCGCCTCGGCGGGGCCGAGCAGGTACGTCTTCAGGTCCCGGCGGGCCTCGGTCATCGGGTCGTCACCGGCCCGGGTGACCGTCACGATCTTCTCCAACTCGCCGCAGTCCTTGGAGAGCAGGTACGCGGCCCGCGCCGTCGGGTACTCGCGGCGGAACTCGTCCTCGGACAGGCCGGCCGGGTTGGCCACCACGTACGGCCGCTGACTCTGCACGAAGTCGGACACCACACTGGACACGTCGCTGATCAACAGGTCGGTCTGGTTGAAGCAGTCGAACAGCCCCGGCGTGCGGCCGGTGACCACCAGGTGCGCGGTGCCGTCCAGCGAGGACGCGTCCGGGTTGCCGCCGGCAGCGCGGATCGCCGACACGACCCGGTCGTGCACGGCCTTCGCCGCCCTGGACCGCGACCCGGTGAGCGGGTGCGGCTTGTAGATCAGGCGAACCCGAGGATTCGTGGCGAGCACCCCCTTGACGATCCGCTCACCCATCAGCACCAGCGAGGTGTGGTACGGGTCGTCGTCGAGCCAGCCCTCCCAGGTGGGCGCGTAGAGCACGGTGAACGGCCGATCCACCGACTCGGCGCCGAAGGTGTGCACCCCGGCGAGCTGCGGCCGACCGATCTCGACGATGTCCGAGTCGAGCACCCCCACGCCGGCCCGCGCGTAGCGCTCCCGACCGGCCAGACCGGCGACCCAGACCTCGTCGTACACCTTGCTGTAGGGGTTGACGCTTGCCTGCTTGTCGCTGTCGCCGTGCCCGACGAAGACGTGCTTCGTACCCGGCTCGCGGAGCATGTGGATGTTCGCGCCGACGTTTGCGGAGTAGAGCGCCGCGCGGACGCCGCCGAGGTCGAGGTTCATGAAGTCGACGCCGGCCGGTACGCAGATCACCGGCAGACGGGTGTCGGCCAACTCCAGGAACGCCTCCCGGCTGCGCATCAGCACCACCGCGCGCTGCTGCAGCGCCTCGGTCGGGGCGAGCCACATGTTCGCCTGGTAGACGTCCTTGGCCGGGCCGGCGAAGTAGAGCGCCACCTCCGGCCGGTGGCTGTCCAGCCACCGCTGGACCGCCGGCAGCAGTGGGCCCTGCCCCGCGCCCCGACCCCGGAGCCAGGTCAGCGCGATGATGGCGCCCACCAGACCGGTCGCCACGACCGCCACCGCGCCGGCCACGATGAACGGCGTCGGATCGTGCTGCACCGCGGCGGCCACGCCGGCCGGCACCAGTAGCAGGTTGAGCAGGGGCATCCGGTCGCCGGCGACCGCCGCCGCCCAGGCGGGCGGCTGGGGGGCGCTCGACAGTGGACCCAGCTCGATGTTGCGCACCATGGCGGAGAGCGGGTTACGACGCTCGATCATGGTGGAGAACGCACCGGCGAAGACCGACACGACCCACACCGCCGCCGGCAGTACGAGTAGCAGGGTCAGCTCGCCACCGCTGAGCCGCACCTCGGCGACGACCAGCAACACGGCGGCGAGATCCCGGGTCAACTGTCGGTACGACCAGTGCAGGCCCACCTTCTCCAACAGCAGCTGCGAGGGCGGTGACCAGCGGGCGACGGCGAACTCGCCGATGATGGCGGCCAACCCGGCGACGGCGAACAGGCCGATCCAACCGAATACGCCGCCGACGAGCATGACCAGGTAGGCCAGTACCAGTAGCGCACTCTGAGCGGCCACTCCGAGGCGTCCTGTCAACGTGCCGAACAAACGAGTTCGCTCCCTACGAGATTTCATTGCGGGCGGTGCCCGTGATGGACCGACGTCACTCCCCCGTGACGCAGCGGCTCAATCGTGGCCGGCTGCGTGTGACTGCGACCTTAACGCGAGGGGACAGCTCGGCGCCGCTCGGGTATCCGGCACCATTTCGGGCAAAGCTCCGTGCGGTGGCGCGCCCGGCCCCACCAGGGGGTCGGGCGCCCGGGCGGGGAGAGCGTTCAGTCGGCCCGCCGGAAGCAGGTCATCGCGCCGGGCGCCGGGCGCGTGGCGAACTGCTGGTAGCCCAGCCGCGGCGCGGTGTCGCGGGCGTACCGGTTGCCGTTGTAGACGCAGATGGTGCCCACGTCCAGGCGGTCCAGTGCCGGCGTCAGCTCGGCCGGCGTCGGGCTGGCGGTGCCGTCCGCGAAGTCGGAGAGCAGCAGCCGGTCCTTGGCGAACTGGGAGTTCAGGTCGTACTCGACGAGATAGAAGTCGCGGGGCAGGACGACCCGGACCTCGCTGGTGACGATCGGCGTGGTGCGCATGATCGTCTTCGGGGCGAGCAGCAGGCCCTGCGGGCGGTCCAGGCCCTTGATCCAGAACGCGATCGCCTGGCGCTGCTGCGGGAGCTTCCAGGTGGGGCGGTGGTGCACCTCGACCCAGCTGTTCGACGACCACATCGGGGTGGCGAACAGCGCGAACGAGGCGACCAGCAGCACCGCGATCCCCCCGGATGCCGCCCGGCGCAGCGCCGGGGTCGGCGCCGGCACGCGCACGGTGCAGAGCAGACCGATAAGGGTCGGCAGGGCGAGCAGCCACGGCACGCGCCAGAGCACCACCGAGATGCCGCTCAACGCGCTCAGCAGCTCCAGCACGCCGGGCACGAACAACACGCTCAACGCCAGGGTGGCGCCGGCGGCGAGCAGCGCGGGCGTACGCCGACGGGCGAGCAACGCGCCGCACCACAGCGCGAGGCCGCTGATCACGCCGACCACACCGAACAGCAGGGTCCGCTTGTAGGTGTACGCCGCGTCGAAGAAGGTGTCGTCCGCGCCGGTCGCGGTCATCCCGCCGAGCAGCAGGCGGGAGACCACCAGCGAGCCGATCGGGTACGCGAGGGCGGCGACCGCCGCGACGATGGCCGCCTTCCAGCGGCCGACCAGCAGCATGGCGAAGCCGGCGGCGCCGACCAGCATCGGCAGGATGATCGCCGCGGTGTTGGTGAGCCCGATCGCGGTGATCGAGAGCGCCACGATGAGCAGCAGGCTGCGACGCGAACGGTTGTCGAACCACTCGGTCAGGTAGAGCCACATCAGCGGGATGACCGTCGAGACGAACATGCCCTTGCCCTCGTGCAGCCGGAGCAGGTGGAACGTGCCCAGTGCGGCATCGTCACCGGCGACGAGGTACAGGTACGCGATCGCCACGGTGAAGGCGAGCAGCGGACGGCGCGGGGCCCACCGGTGCGTCAGCCGCCACAGCGCCAGCGCCGCGAGCACCGCCATGATCGGCAGCAGCACGTACCAGAGGGCGGAGCTGGCATGGATGCCGACGACATTGGCGAACGCGCCGTCGAAGACCTCGATCGACGGGATGGGCGGCTGCGAACCCATGGCCGGCAACACGTTCTCGGAGAACAGGAAGTCGTTGAGCGGAATCAGGTCGCGCTCGGCGATCCACACCGACTTGCCGACGTAGTAGACGTCGTCCGGGGTGTTGCGGGCCAGGAAGAACGAGGAGATGCCGACCAGGACCGAGACGACAAGCGCGTACGCCGACTGCGCCGGGGTGGGCGCCGGCGCGGCCGGGGTGGGCGCCGGGCCGCTCAGCCAGGCCTTGCGTACCAGCAGGAGCCCGCCGACGGCGGCGAGCAGGCCGGCCACGGCCGGGATCCACCAGGAGAGGCTGACGCCGGTGCCGGCCACACCGGCGGAGATGGCGGCCACGGCGGCGGCGACCAGAACCCCGATCAGCAGGCGGCGGTCGGCGGCGGGTCGTGCGCGGACGGTCTCGTCCTGCACCGCCGGGGCGCTGTCGAGCGGGGTGCTGTCGGCCGGGGCGCCGGCGCGGCGGCGGGCGCGCAGCACGGCCACGACGGCGAGCACCACACAGGCCAGCAGCCAGATCCGGAAGGTCACCGACGGACGCAGGTCCCCCAGGAAGGCCAGGTGGTAGAGCACGGTGAAGAGCGCGAACGCGATCACGGCGCCATCGGTGAGCACCGCCGGGGCGACGGCCACCAGCGCGCGTACCCGGGACAGCCCCGCGCGAGCGCCGGCGGGCCGGGATGCCGGCCCGTTCCGCGCCGTCGGATCCGGTTCGGCGGGCGCTACGGCGATGCTGTCGACGTTGGCCACGGGCGTCCTTACTCGTCAGGCGGATGAGAGGCATCGGCAGGGTGACGGCCGGCTGTCAAGGGGGCAGCGTAGCGGAATCGGGCAGGGGTGCCGCCGCTACCGGCGACCGAGTGTCGGGGTGCTGGTCAACCCGAGATCGGAGCCTCCCGGGGACGGGGCAGGACGCTGTCGGCGCCGAGCCCGGCCGCCACGGATTCGACCAGGTTGTCCAGGTAACCGTCGGTGAGCGGGAGACGGGCGATGGCGAGCCGCCAGTAGAGCGGACCCACGATGAGGTCGATGGCGGCGTCCGGCTCGGTGTCGGCGGGCAGTTCGCCACGCTGCACGGCACGGGTCACCAGGCGACCGCCGATCTCCTGCTGCCGGGCGTGCAGCACCTGACGCAGGGTCGCGTCGATGCTGGGGTTGCGGGCGGCCTCGGCCAGCAGGTCCGGAATGATCTGCGATGCCAGTGGGTGCCGGAGCGCGTGCGCCACCGCCTGGAACAGCAGCGCGAGATCACCGCGCAGCGTGCCGGTGTCCAGAGCGGGGAGCTTGCCGTGCGCCGCGGCGGCGACCATCTCCAACACCAGGTCGAGCTTGGAGCTCCACCGTCGGTAGACAGCCGTCTTGCTGACGCCGGCCCGCCGGGCCACCGCCTCGATGGAGAGCCGGCCGTAGCCGACCGCGGCGAGCTCCTGCATCAGCGCGCGGCGGATCGCCGTGGTGATCTCGTCCCGCAGCACCGCCGCGCCGGCCGGCGCCCGCCTCTTCTCGGTCGTCATCGAGGGCTCTTATCGCAGGTCACGCCGGATAGCGTAGCGCAACGACGGTACGGTTGCGTCCCGACGTGTTTCGGACTACTGTCCACGCAGCGACGAGGCGGCGCCCCGCGCACACTTCCCACTAGGATTCGATCGTCGCGAGCAACCCCCGTCTGCACGAAAGATCGGAGCGCCATTTCCATGGCCACCACCGCGCTGGTCGACCCCGCCACGGGCCTGACCCAGGCGCAGCTGGCCGCTCGGCACGGGCTGAGGGTCGCCGGTGAGCGACCCAGCCTCGTCGAGTACAGCCGCCGACTATGGGCCTACCGGCACTTCATCGCCGCGTACGCCAATGCCAAGCTCGTCGCCTCGTACAGCAACGCCAAGCTGGGTCAGCTCTGGCAGGTGCTCACCCCGCTGACCAACGCGGCGGTCTACTACCTGATCTTCGGGGTGGTGCTCGCACAGAACAGCATCCCGAACTTCATCGCCTACCTGACCACCGGGTTGTTCATCTTCAACTTCACCCAGAGCGCGGTCCTGGCCGGCACCCAGTCGATCAGCAGCAACCTGGGGCTGATCCGGGCGCTGCACTTCCCCCGTGCCAGCCTGCCGCTGTCCACCACCATCACCCAGTTCCAGCAACTGCTGGCCTCGATGGTGGTGCTGATCGGCATCGTCCTGGTCACCGGCGAGCCGCTCACCTGGGAGTGGTTGCTGCTGGTGCCGGCACTGCTGTTGCAGGCGGTGTTCAACGCCGGTGTGGTGCTGCTGGTGGCCCGGCTGGGCGCCAAGTCGAGCGACCTGAAGCAGGTCATGCCGTTCATCATGCGGACCTGGATGTACGGCTCCGGCGTCCTCTACAGCGTCAGCCTCTTCGACCGGCTGCCCGGCTGGGCGACGACGCTTGTGCAGTTCAACCCCCTGCTGGTCTACATCGAGCTGGCGCGCTACACGCTGCTTGAGGAGGCACCGCTGCTCAACGAGTCGCTGACCCAGCTCTGGCTGGTCGGCGCCGGTTGGGCGTTGGTGGCCGGCATCGGCGGTTTCATCTACTTCTGGCGCGGCGAACAGGAGTACGGCCGTGGTTGAGCACTTCGACGCCCCCATCGAGGCGAGCGCGACGATGACCCGCACGCAGGAGCGCATCCCGACAGTGGTCGTGGACGACGCGCACATCATCTACCGGGTGCACCAGGGCGCCGCCGGTGGCACCACGCCGGTGGCCGCGCTGCGCCGGCTGGTCAAGCGCACCCACGCGCCGAACGTCCGGGAGGTGCACGCGGTCAAGGGCGTCTCCTTCACCGCGTACCGGGGCGAGGCGATCGGGCTGATCGGCAGCAACGGCTCCGGCAAGTCCACAATCCTGCGGGCCATCGCCGGCCTGCTGCCGGTCAACCGGGGCGCCATCCACACCCAGGGGCAACCGTCGCTGCTGGGCGTCAACGCCGCCCTGCTCAACGACCTCTCCGGGGAGCGCAACGTCGTCCTCGGCTGCCTGGCCATGGGCATGCACCCCGATGACGTGGCCAAGCAGGCGGCCGGGATCATCGACTTCTCCGGGATCAACGAGCGGGGTGACTTCGCCAGCCTGCCGATGCGGACGTACTCGTCCGGCATGGCGGCCCGGCTGCGGTTCTCCATCGCCGCCGCCAAGAAGCACGACGTGCTGCTCATCGACGAGGCGCTCGCCACCGGCGACAAGGGCTTCCGCAAGCGCAGCGAGCAGCGGGTGCGGGAGCTGCGGGAGGGCGCGGGGACGGTGTTCCTGGTCAGCCACCAACTCTCCTCCGTCCGGGACACCTGCGAACGGACGATCTGGCTGGAATCGGGCGTCATCCGGATGGATGGCCCCACCGACGAGGTCATCCGGGCGTACGAGGCGTACGCCAACAGCAAGTAGAGTTCCGGCGAACGTCCGGCACCGACATGGCACCTGAGGACCGCGTCGCCCGCGTGGGGGCGGCGCGGTCCGCGCGTTAAGGTTCATTCCGTCGCCGCTCGGGCGGAACCTTCCGTTAACGCATCCCTGAGAGTGAGGATCCGGCAATGACGCAGGACCAGACCACTGGCCCGGACGCCGAAGCGGAGACCCCGACGCCGTGGCGGCCCTCGCGGACAGTGGCGGTGGTTCTGGCCGGCGGCACCGGGACCCGGCTGGGCCTCGGCATCCCGAAGCAACTGCTGAAGATCGCCGGTAAGCCGATCATCGAGCACACCCTGGCGGTCTTCGAGACGGCACCGGAGATCGACGAGATCATCGTGCTGATGGCCACCGGCCACGTCGAGGACGCCCAGCAGATCGTCGAGAAGGCCGGCCTGCGCAAGGTCACCAAGGTGATCGAGGGCGGGGACACCCGCAACGCGACCACCCGGATCGCTCTGGACGCGGTCGGCCCGGAAGACTGCAACATCCTCTTCCACGACGCGGTGCGCCCGCTGCTCAGCGGCCGGATCGTGCGTGAGTGCGTCAACGCGCTCTGGAGCTACGACGCGGTGGACGTGGCCATCCCCTCCGCGGACACGATCATCCAGGTCGACGACAACGACTGCATCACCGACATCCCGGTGCGCTCCCGGCTGCGCCGGGGCCAGACCCCGCAGGCGTTTCGCTCCCCCACGATCCGCGCGGCGTACCGGATCGCCGAGGACGACCCGGACTTCGCCGCCACCGACGACTGCGGCGTGGTGCTGCGCTACCTGCCGGGCACCCCGATCAAGGTGATCGACGGCTCCGACGAGAACATCAAGGTCACCCACCCGGTCGACGTGCACCTGGCGGACAAGCTCTTCCAGCTCGCCGCGGCGCAGGCGCCCCGGCTGACCGACCACCGCAGCTACAGCGAGGAGCTGACCGGCCGCACCATCGTGGTGTTCGGCGGCAGCTACGGCATCGGCCACGAGTTGACCGAGCTGGCCCGACGCTACGGCGCCCAGGTCTTCCCGTTCAGCCGTTCCAGCACGGGCACCCACGTGGAGCGGGCCGAGGACGTCGCTGCCGCGCTGACCACCGCCTTCGAGGCCACCGGCCGGATCGACCACGTGGTGGTCACCGCCGGCATCCTGGAGAAGGGCGCCCTCGCCGAGATGGACGAGGAGACCATGGACCGGCTGCTCCAGGTCAACTTCGTCGGCCCGGTGACCATCGCCCGCCAGGCCCTCCCGTACCTCCAGCAGACCAAGGGTCAGCTGCTGCTCTACACCTCCAGCTCGTACACCCGGGGCCGGGCCCGCTACGCGCTCTACTCGGCCACCAAGGCCGCCCTGGTCAACCTCACCCAGGCGCTCGCCGACGAGTGGGCCGACGTCGGTGTCCGCGTCAACTGCATCAACCCGGAGCGCACCGCCACCCCGATGCGGACGCGGGCCTTCGGCGAGGAGCCGGAGCACACCCTGCTCGCCGCGGAGGCCGTCGCCCAGTCGTCGCTGGACGTGCTGATCTCCGACCTGACCGGCCAGGTGATCGACGTACGCCGGGCACCCGGCGACGGGCCCACGCCGAGCGTGCCGGCCCAAGCCGGGTCGGGTCGGGTCGACGCAGCGGCCGGCGCGACGTCCACGAACTGACGCCGACGGCTGCGGAACCACGAACGGAGCGACATGCGCGGCGACCTGGTCCGAAAGCTGGCCGCCCGGTGCCTGACCACCGGGTTGGCCGTGCTGGCCTTTGTCGTGCTGGCGCTCACCGGCGCCACCGGTTGGGGGCTGGCGCTGGCCGTCGCCGCGCTGGCCGCCTCGGCCGCCGAGCAGCGGATCCGGCCCAGCGCCGACCTCGTGGCGGAGACCACGTTGATCGCCGCCGCGATCCTTGTCGGTTACTCCCGGCGGCTGGACGACGGGCTCAACCTCGCGCTGGTCGCCACCGGGCTGGTCCTGCTGGGGCTGGTGCTGCTGGTGGGGCCGCTGCGCACCGCCGGCAGTCTGGAGATCCGGGCGGTCAACCTGCCGGTACGCGCGTGGACGCCGCTGATCGCCGACCGGCTCGGCACGGCTCTGCTCGGACTGCTCGCGGCCCTGGCGCTCGCCGCCGCGCTCGCCCTGCCGGCCGGCGTGGCGCTCGCCGCCAGCCTGCTGGTCGGCGCGGGCGCCGGCGCGGTCGCACTGGACCTGGCCCGGCGGCGGTTCCGGCCGAGGGCCGGCGGCGGGCCGGTGGCCGCCGCGCTGCGCCGGTACCAGCCGGAGTTCCTGCTCTACTTCTCCGCGCCTCCCGGGTCGGAATACCAGGTCACCATGTGGCTGCCGTACCTGGAACGGATCGGCCGGCCGTTCCTGGTCGTGCTGCGCGAGCCGGAGTTCCTGGCCCCGATCGCGGCGGCCACCGACTCGCCGGTGGTCTACTGCCCCACCCTGGGGGCGTTGGACGAGGTGTTGGTGCCGAGCCTGCGCGTGGCGTTCTACGTCAACCACGGGGCGAAGAACAGCCACTGCGTCCGCTTCACCCAGCTCACCCACATCCAGTTGCACCACGGCGACAGCGACAAGGCGCCGAGCGCCAACCCGGTGTCCGGGATCTTCGACCGGATCTTCGTGGCCGGGCAGGCGGCGATCGACAGGTACGGCCGCGCCGGGGTGCAGATCCCTGCGGACAAGTTCGTGGTGGTGGGTCGCCCACAGGTCGAGTCGATCGAGGTACGCCCGGAGCCCGCGCGTGGGCTGGCGCACCCGACGGTGCTGTACACGCCCACCTGGACCGGGCACCACGCCGACGCCGACTACTGCTCGCTGCCGGTTGCCGAAGAGCTGCTGCACCGGCTGCTGGAGCGCGGCGCGACGGTGATCCTGCGGGCCCACCCGTACACCGGGCAGAACCCGGCGTCGGCCCGCCAGCTGGGCCGCCTGACCGAGCTGCTCCTCGCCGACCGGGCCCGCACCGGCCGACAGCACGTGGTCGGCGCGGCGGCCCGGGAGCTGAGCCTGACCGAGTGCGTCAACTCCTCCGACGCGCTGGTCTCCGACGTGTCCGGCGTGATCTCGGACTTCCTCTACTCCGGCAAGCCGTACGCGGTCACCGACATGGGCGACGAGGGCGACCGGTTCGTGGAGCGGTTCCCGCTGGCCGGGTCGGGTTACGTGCTGCGCCGGGACATGTCCAACGTGGACGAGGTGCTGACCGCGTTGTTGGACACCGACCCGCTGGCCGAGGCCCGCTGGGCCACCCGCCGCCGCTACCTGGGTGACTTCCCGGCCGAGTCGTACGCCGAGGCGTTCCTGGCCGCCGCCCGCCGGGAGTTGGCGCTGCCGGACGACCGCGTGAGCGAGGGGTCCGCGCAGCTCTCCCCGCTGGCCTGATCCGGACCATCGGGCCCCACGGGTCGGCTAGCCCAGGCCGAGCCGAGGCGCTGCGTCGACCACGATCACCATCTCCCGGGTCTCCACCGGCTGGTCGGCCGGCCTCGGGTCGAACGGGTCGGCGCCGGTCCGCCCGTACAGGGCATCGACAGTCGGCGCCTCGGCGGGCGGCCGGTTCGTCTCCAGCGACCGCACCGGCCACGATCCGAGGGTGTGGGTACGCAGGTGCTCGGCCGGCAACCCGAACTCCGCCGCCAGCGCGTCCACCTCGGCCCCGAAGGAAGCCCGTGGTGACATGCCGACCGGACTGGGCGCCATGATGAGGGCCAGACCCCAGACGCCATCCCCGTCGACCGTCAACGGGTGGAGGTCGACGGACCACGCGTCCGGCCGCCCCAGCAGCGGAAGGCAGCGGACCAGGGCCGTGTCGAGGTCCGGGGCCAGCAGGCGGGCGTGCACCCGCACCACGGCGTCGTCGTCGGACCCCGCCCACGGCAGTCGTCTGACCCGTCGCCGGACGGGGGTGGGAGATTCCTCGGTGGGCAGCCCTTCGGGCGGGTCCCACCATTCCTCTGCCGCGTCGGCGACCGCCCCGATGGACACGCAGATCGGCGTCACCCCGTCGGTCGTCCGCTCCCGACCGGCGGCGAAGCCCATCGGGTAGCCCGCCGCCGACTCGTCCACGTCCAGGTCGCCACGACCCCACCGGAAGCGCTTCAGCAGCGGAGCGGCCACCTGGCGCACCGCCTCCCCGCCGGACGCGGAGGAGGTGGTCGGCGTCAGCGTGAGGTCCAGGTTCACCCCGCTGCGGGGGCCGTCGACCTCGGTGCGGGACGCCTCGAGGCTCACCGCGCCGAGCGACGCGAGGAGTGGCCGGCAGCGACGCGCCGCGTCGTCGAGTCGGGCGTCGACGACGTTCAGGCTCACGGTGGTGATCAGGGTGTGCTCGACGGTGGACATCAACGCCGGATCGTATTGGCCGGGGTGGGGCGGCACGAGCGATTTCCTGCCGACGAACGACCTCAGCGGTACGGGTCGAGCAGCGCCAGCACCGCCGACGGGTCCTCCACGTGCGCGTTGTGCCCGAGACCGGGCAGCGTGGCGATCGGTACGCCGTACTCCTTGAGCTGTTCGTCGGTGACCATCGGGTCGTTCTCCCCGCGCGCCAGGACCACCGGCACGTCGGTCGCCGCGAGCAGTGCGGCCAGGTCGGGCTCGCCGACGGCGAAGGCGGCCGGGTCCATGGCGAGGCGCCACCGGCCGTCGACCTGGCGCAGACCGGCGTCCACCACCGGGTGATCCGGTGGGAGCAGGCCGGCCAGTCCGGAGACGCGCAGGTACCGGCGAGCCGCCTCGGTGCGGCTGGCGAACCAGCTCACCGGACGGGCCGCGACCTCGGCGGCGCGGGTCAGCTCCGCGGGTGACCAGAGCGCCTTGATGCCGAGCCCGACCACCGCGTCCACAGGCGTTCCGGCGTCGCGGGCGGCCAACGCGAGGCCGACCACCCCACCCAGCGAGTGCCCGAGCACGACCAGCCGGTCGTCGGGGGCGAGGGCCTGCGCCATCCGCTGGGCGAAGCCCACAAAGGAGTACGACGGCAGCGGCGGCGCGAAGCCGTGGCCGGCGAGGTCCGGTGCCAGCCACCGACCGGGCCAGTGCTGCTCCAGCAGTGGCGCCCAGGGCAGCCACACGTCGCCGGTCGCCCCCATGCCGTGCAGCAGGAGCAGGACCGGCCCACGGCCGGCGTGACCACCCGATTCATCCACCACGGCCGCAGTCTCCCACGGTTAGCGGCCAGGTACGAGCGTCGTGCGCGGACCCGACCGACGAAGATCCACTGTAGAGTGCGGCGTCTGGACGGGCATTATCGTCACGGAGAGGAGCCCCGTGCTCAGAGGGTATCGATCAACACTGGTGGCGGCGGTGGCGCTCGTCGCGGTCGGCACCGCGCCGGCAGTGCCCGCGCTCGGCACACCGGCGAGCACGCCGGTACGCGTCGCGGGTGTCGCGGCGGCCGATCGCGTCCTGCGCGTCTACAACAACAACATCGAGAACCTGGTGGTGAACAACTCCGACGGGAGCTGCACCCGGATCTCCGGACCGGACCACCTGACCTCGATCCTGGTCGACGACGCCGGACGCACCGGCACCAGCGGTGTAGTGGCACCCGACATCCTCATCGTGCAGCAGGTGCGCGGCACCGGCCAGGCCGAGGCGTACGCCGATCAACTGTCGGCCAAGTTCGGTTACCCGGCGGGCACGTACGGGGCGATCGTGGCCTGGAGCGACCCGGAGCCGTGGGGCAGCACCCACAAGTGCAGCTCCCAGTCGCTCGGCGACCTGAAGAAGAAGCAGACCAACGGGATCATCTGGAACACCAGGACGCTCAGCCTCGCCGCCGGCGACATCTCCAAGTACTGGAGCGCGGGCTGGCTCAAGCCGGGCACCGCGTACGCCGACGGGGCCGGGTGCACGCTGTACAAGCCGCCGAACAGCGACCCGGACAGCACCGACTACTACAAGTGGAAGCGGACCAGCGCCATCGCGGCCCGATTCACCATCAAGGCGACCGGCACCAGCGTGTTCGCGGCGACCATGCACCTGCCGCAGGAGAACCGGCAGAACGCGTGCGCCGGCGACGGTGACCGGGGCATCGCCAACAGCGGCATCCACCTGGGTGCCGACGCGACGAGCCTGCTGAACGCCTCCACGATCCGGATCGTGGGCATCGACGCGAACCGCACGGGCATCGCGGCCAGCACGTTGAGCGGGTACGGCATGACCGGCTACGGCTCGGCGGCCACCAGCGGTTCCAGCAAGATCGACTATCTGTTCGTGAAGGGCGGAGTGCGGCCGTCCAGCATCGGCCACACGGTCAGCGGGACGAAGTCGAACCACCTCGCGCTGTACGGCTTCATCGACTACTGAGCGGGATACGAAGACGCCGCGGGCGCCGGCCCCTAGTGGGGGCCGGCGCCCGCGGCGTTTCCACACACCTGGGTCAGGCGGAGTAGCCCCGGCTGGTGATCCAGTTGGCCAGGTCGATCGTGGTGACCCAGTACGACGGGTCGGCCGGGTTCGCCGAGTCGGCGATCCGCACGGTGCGGCCGTTGTCCTTGTAACCCACGACGGCGATGTAGTGCCCGCCGCCGTAGGAGTGCCAGCCGCCGTCGGTGTCGGTGGCATCGCCGACGACGTTCGCCACCACGCCCCGGCCGTCGGTGATGGCCTTCACGACGTCGGCCTGGAGCCGGTCCATCTGTGCCGGGCTGGGCGCGCCGGGGAACATCCGGGTCCGGTACGGGGAGCCCTTCACCTCGGCGTTGAGCGCCCGGGTGGTGTCCTCGGCCGAGTTGGTGCCCATCTCGGTGGTGCCCAGCTCGGCGCCGAGCTCCTCCTGGGTGCGGTCGATGCCGGCGGCGCTGAGCGCGTTGCGGGTGGCCGCCGGACCGCAGTTGTAGTAGGTGTTCTGCGCCTCGTAGTCGTAGTCGAGCACCTTGGTCGCGGGCGGCTTCGGCCGCTCCGGCTTCCGGGTCAGGTCCGGGTTGCTGCTGGCCTTCGCGGCGGGTGACGCGGCGCTGGTGGCCGGGGCGGCCGTGCTCGGCGCGGTGCTGGCCGAGGGGGACGCGTCCCGAGCGTCGCCACGGGAGGCGGCGACGTCGCTGCGCATCTCGGCGACAGTGGTCGCGGTGCGCTGGCCGGCCGGGGCGTCGTCGGCCGTGGTGAGCAGGGCGCCGGTGGTGGTGGCGATCGCGAGGGCCGCGGCGGAGGCGGCGACGATCTGGTACGGACGCTCGGTGGCGAGGCGGCGGAGCTGACGCTGCAGGGTGTGCTTCACGGGGTCCTCCACGGGTCGAGGGGGAGAGCGGCACACCGGGGCCGGACCGGTATCCGGGCAGGCGCCAGCGCGCGGACCGTGGTCCGCGGATGGTGAACCGCTCAGGGGAACGCCCGGAGTGGCCGGGCGGGAAGGGCGATGACCCGGGGGTCAGCTCACCGTCACTGGACGAGTGAGCGGGCGCACCGCCGCGCCGTGGAGGCGAGGGAACAACCGAGGGGTGGAAAGGTGCTGCACGAGGAGTTGACTCCTTCCGACACCGCCTACCGGGTTAGCTGACGGATTCGGGCGGGAAGATCGCCCTACCGCGGGCCGTGGCTCGCGGATTCACCCCGGACTTACTGGTGGGTCCCCGGTTCGTTGATCACGATTGAGCGGGTCGATGCGGCGTCGCGTCTTGCGATCGGTTACCGCACCGGACGGGACGACACTACTGGCCACTCCGCGCCCTGCCAAGCCAGGTTCACCTGCGTAAACCCCAATTGGCGCGCCAATTTCTGCGCGTCTTGCCGATGACGTGACTCGATGGGACAACCGGTTACGGCGACGCCTGCGGGCGACAACCGGACAGGCCGTAAAGAACGCGACCACATTCGCGGGAACAATGGCGCCGATCGTGCCGGCCGTCCGATTCCGTGATCGGGTGACCGGCCTCACGTCACAGATCGGGCTCAACCCACCCGGGCCGGACGCCACCGTGCCACGACGGCGGGACGCAACGCCCCGGCCACCGTCCGGCGGGCGGGCACCGGGGTCGGGCACAACCGGGCCACCGCCGCGTACGCCTCCTCGGCGAGGATGCGAGCCGACTCGGCGGCCAACTCGGCGTCGCGCCAGGCGGCCCGCTCGCGGCCGGCGGCCACCTGGTAGTCGGCCAGCCGCGCGTCCCGGACCACCCGACTGATCAGCACCTCCTGCTCGACCGGGTGTCGTCGGGGATCCCAGCCGCGCCGGTGCCCGAACACGTCGCCGAGCTGGGCCATCGTCAGGTCGCCCCGCCAGTACGCCGTCATCGCCGTGCGGTGCAGATAGCGCTCCCGGGCCGCGTACTCGGCGGGGGTGTGCGGCGTCTGCGGAGTGGGCAGCGCCCCGGCGCCCGCGAAGCGACGCGCGGCGGTGTCCGCCTCGTCGTACCCGATCCAGGCCCGCTCCAGCTGCTCCTGAGCGGTCAGCCAGGTGGCGCGTCGCCGCCGGGCGGTCGTGGCCGCGCCGGCCGCGGCGACGGCCACCTCCTCGGCGTAGCGGCGCCTGTCGACGGCGTCGGCGGCGGCCACCTCCCGTGCGCTGGGCACGGCCGGGGGCCTGTCGTCCGTGGGCTGGTCCCGTTCGGGGCGGGCGGCCAGCACGGTGAGGAGGCCCAGGGTCAACAGGAACAGGGTGGACCAGATGGCGGCGGCCTGCGGCACCTCGGTCACGAACTGGTAGAAGACGACGGTCTCCATGGTCGGCACCTCGGGGAGAGAACAGCGCGATGGGAGCCGCGCCAACCAGCGGGCACGGAGGGCCACGGGTCGGCGGGGTAGGAAGCGGGTGGGTCGACAGGGCGCGGTGACGGGACGGTCGGCCCCGTGGCTCAGCGCCGGGGTGGGGCCCGGGAGGCCCGACCGCTCGCCGTGTCGACGACGGGCAGCCGGTCGGACTCGGCCGCGCGGATCGACAGCCCGCTCGCGGCGACGGTGCCCTGATCAGCGGGGAGCGTCGCCGGCGTGTCGACCGACCATGCTGGAGCCGACGCCTCGGCGGCCTCTGGCGGCATCGCCGGGCGCGCCGCACTGTGCGCCCCCACCTGTCGGCAGGAGGCCGCCAGCGGCCCTCCGGCGACGAGGGCCGGCACCACGCCCGGGGCGGGCGCCTGGCTGGACGTTGGCGCGGCGGCCGTGGCCGGGCCTGCGCCGAGCGCCAGGGCCGCGACGACGGCGAGGCTGGTCAGCACCCGCGTCGCCCAGCGCGCCACCCACCACAGCGGACAGGTGAACGCGACCGGAAGCACGCCTCCACGCTACCGTCGCGCCGACCCGGGCGCACCGACCACGGGCGTGTCGGATCACGCCGCGCCGACCCCGTTGACCAGGGTGGACGCTGTCAGCGCCTGTCGACGTACGGTGATCGACCGCCGGCCTGACCGACCTCGTCGGCAGGTCCGTCGACCTCGCCGCGGGCGCTGCTTCCGGGGTCCCGTGCGTCGTCGTCGCCGGCCGTGCGTTGTCGGGGGACGGGCGCCGGACGGGCCGCACGGCGCGGCGCGAGCCGGCGCATCATCGGGGTTTCGACGTAGCGGTGCAGCAGCCCGGCGAGGATCAGGTTCGCCGCCAGGAAGCCGAGCACCACGGCCGGGCCACGCCAGCCCGCGAAGCCGATCCCCCAGGTTCCGCTCCAGCGCAGCACGCTCGTCATCACCAGCACGTGCACCAGGTAGAAGGCGAACGAGACCTCACCGAGCCAGACCAGCGGCCGGGACCGCCAGGGCGAGCGCCGACCCCGCACGTCCGCGTCCGCGGCGGCGGTGATCACCAACAGGTAGGCGACAGCGAGCAGCGTGGTCCACAGCTCGGCGCGGATCCACTGCGCGGCCGTCACCCAGGTGACCAGGAAGATCCCGCTGGCCACCCGCAGGCCGGGACCGCGCCAGAGCCCTCGGCGCATCAACTCGGCCGCCACCGCGCCCAACCAGAACTCCAGCGACCGTACCGGCGGGAAGATCTGGGTGAACCACCACCGGCTCACCTCCGGCACCAGCTCCTGGGCCGGCCAGAGCGCGAGGATCAGCAGCGGCAGCGCGACGATCAGCGCCCACAGCAGCTTCGGCCGGGCCCTGCGCAGCAGCGGCAACGCCAGCGGCAGACAGAGGTAGAAGAAGAACTCACAGGACAGCGACCAGCTGACGGTGTTGAGGCTGTAGAACCAGCCCGGCCGGGGGTCCCACGCCTGCAGCAGCAGCAGGTTCTCCAGGGCGGCCGCCGGCAGGACCGGGTCGGCGAACCACCAGGCGACCAGCAGCGTGGCCGCGAACAGCACCAGGTGGTTCGGGTAGATCTTGGCGACCCGCCGCCGCCAGAACGTACGCCGGGAGTCGCCCGCGCGGGCCGACCAGACCAGTACGAAACCGCTGAGGATGAAGAAGAACTGCACCCCGGAGAGACCGAGGGTGAACAGCGCGTCGATGACGGCCTTGTAGTCCGGCTCGGCGATGATCCGCATGGTGCCGGCGTGAAAGCCGAAGACCAGCAGAGCGGCGATCCAACGCAGTCCGGTCAGCGAGGGCAACCGGGGCAGGGCCGGGGCGGGCCGGGCGGCCGACGTCGCGGCGACACTCGTCATGCCGGGATCCCGGCGCTCGGCAGGGTCACCAGCACGGTCGTAGCCTCCTCGTCGCGGCGTCGGACGGCGCGACGGCGACGCCCACGACGACCCGGCAGGGCCGCACCGAGGCACCCTACCGGGTCACTACAGGGTGAACCGGACGCGTCCCACGGGTGTCCGGACGCGAAGCGGGCCGGACCGCGACCGGCCCAGCCCGCTCACACGGCGTCGTGCTGGCTAGACGGTGGCCATCACATCCAAGATCCAGTCTCTGCTGTCCGGCACAGTCCCCCAATACGCAGTGCCGGTACACCCGGAACTGACCATGGAGAGCACCCCCACCTGATAGCGCATACCGTCGACGAGCTTGAACAACGGACCTCCGGAGTCACCGAAGCACGAGTCCCCGTTCATGCCGGTGGTGCGGATCGCCCGACCGCCGTGATAGTCGGTGTCGTCGATGGAGTTGACCTGCTGGGTGGCCCGGCGCAGGATGGCCGAGGGCGCGCAGGTCGCGCAGGTCCGACCCCACCCGAAGGCGTAGGTGGTGGCACCGACCTTGGTGGTGGCCGTGGGCAGCCGGACCGGCTGGGCGTTCGCGGACCGGTTGAGCTTGAGCATCGCGATATCGTGGTTGGTTCGCACCCGGGAGTCGGCGACGTTTACCACGCCACCCCCCGTGTAGTAGTAGATGCTCTTGACCCGGACGCTGATCCGACTGTCCGCGATCCGGGTGCTACCCGAGTAGATGCAATGCCGCGCGGTGAGAACCCAGTAGTTGTCGACGATCGAGCCGGAGCAGTTGTACTGACCGTCGATGAGCACCGCGGCGAGTCCATCGGCGTCGGTCTGGGTCTCACCCCCGATGATCGGCGCGGGTGCGGCGGCGGCCGACCCGGGAGCGACCAGCGGGGCGGTGACCAACAGTGCGGCGAGCAGGACGGCGGCGCGTGTGATGCGACCGCCTCTGGTGTGACCGGCTCCCCCCGTGGCCCGGAACACTGCCGTCAACCTTTTCATATGACCTCCATCAATCGGAACAGGCGTCGACGATCTTCACTTGACGTCGGCCCTCCGCGCTGCCCCGCCGATGACGGGCGTCCCAGAGGCGGGCGGGCCGCCCAGCGTGTGGTCACCGGACGGAGTTTCCCGGTCTCCCAGGATCTGGGAAGCCCCGTCGGCCGTCGTTAACCTTCCGCTGGGCGGGAGTTCAGGGACTCCACCATCGGCGGCAACGTCAGGTTCCGGGGCCGGCCACCCAGGTCGTCGAAGGTGGCGGACGTGGTCAATGAGCCGACGCACGCACCGCTGCTGAGCATCGTCGTGCCCGTCTACGGCGTCGAGGCGTACCTGTACCAGTGCCTCGAGTCGATCCGGGCCAACATCCCGGCGGGCGAGTCGGACGCGGTCGAGCTGATCGCCGTCGACGACGCCTCCCCGGACGGCTGCGGCGACATGCTCCGCTCGTACGCGGTCGGCCGTGACGGCGTCCGCGTCGTGCACCTGAGCAGCAACGTGGGTCTGGGGCTGGCCCGCAACGCCGGGCTCGACGTGGCCACCGGCCGATACGTCTGGTTCGTCGACAGCGACGACTGGTTGCCACCGGGCACGATCGCGGCGGTGCTGGACCGGCTGCGCCAGCAACAGCCCGACGTGCTGATGCTCGACCACCTGCGGGTGCACGAGGACGGCCGGCGGGAGGTCGACGCGAGCAGCCCACTGCTGCGCGGAATCACAGGCGTCACCCGGCTGGCCGACCAACCGCAGCTGCTGCGGGTGCAGCACACCGCCTGGAACAAGGTGGTCCGCCGGGACTTCATGGACGAGCTGGAGCTGCGCTTCTTCCCCGGCTGGTACGAGGACATCCCGTTCAGCCATCCCCTGCTGATCGGGGCCGAGAAGGTCTCCGTGCTGGACCGGGTCTGCTACCTGTACCGCCAGGGCCGCCAGGGTGCGATCACCTCCACCCGCAGCGGCCGGCACTTCGACGCCTTCGCCCAGTACGAGCGGCTGCTGGACTGGGTCGCGCGCAAGCACCCGGACGAGCGGTTGCAGGCCGAGTTGTTCGAGCTGATGATCAACCACTACCTGGTGGTGGTGGGTAACGACGGCCGGCTGCACCCACACCTGCGGCGCGACTTCTTCCACCGGGCCGCCGCGCACTACCGTCGGTACCTGCCCACCGGCGGCTACCCGCTGCCCCCCGGCGTGAGCGGGCTCAAGCACCGCCTCGTCGGGCGGGGTGACTGGTTGGCGTACTCGGCGCTGCGCCAGGCCCACCGGGTCGCTTGTCGTCTGCGTCGGCCCGGCCCGGAGGGCGGCGCCGACAACGGTTCGGTCGCCGCCGACGAGGACCCGGGCCGAGGGGCGGGCGCCGCGCCGACGCGCGACGGGCGGCTCGCGCCGGATCGACGCGACATGCTGGCCGCTGGTCGGCTGCCGTGATCGGCTCCACCACACCACACGCCGGGGGCCGGGGCGGCTCCCGGCGACCTCGTTTTCCAGGTCGTCCGCCCGCCGGGTGGACGACGACAGCACCACCGCACCCCGGTGCGGGCGTACCCGAGCAGAGGTCGGAATGACGGCGACAATCAAGATCGGACCGCACGCGGTCGGTGCCGGGGAGCGACCGTTCGTGGTCGCTGAGATGTCCGGCAACCACAACGGCGATCTGAACCGGGCGCTGACCATCGTCGACGCGGTGGCCGACAGCGGGGCGCACGCGCTGAAGCTCCAGACGTACCGGCCGGACACGATCACCATCGACGTCGACACCCCGGCGTTCCGGATCTCCAACGGGCACGAGCTGTGGGGCGGGGAGAACCTGTACCGCCTCTACGAGCGCGCGCACACCCCGTACGAGTGGCACGCCCCGATCTTCGAACGGGCCCGCGAGCGTGGCCTGACCGTGTTCTCGTCGCCGTTCGACGCGACAGCCGTGGAGCTGCTGGAGTCGCTGGACGCGCCCGCGTACAAGATCGCCTCGTCGGAACTGGTGGACCTGCCGCTGATCCGGCTCGTGGCCAGCACCGGCAAGCCGATGGTGATCTCCACCGGAATGGCGACGGTGGCCGAGATCGACGCCGCCGTACGCACCGCCCGGGCCGGTGGCGCGGCGGGCGTCGTCCTGCTGGCCTGCACCGCGTCCTACCCGGCGCCGCCGGCCGACAGCAACCTGCGCCGGCTGCCGGTGCTGGCCGGTGCGTTCGACGTGCCGGTCGGGCTCTCCGACCACACCCCCGGCATCGGGGTGGCGGTCGCCTCGGTGGCGCTCGGCGCCTGCTTCATCGAGAAGCACGTGACGCTGGACCGGGCCGACGGCGGCGTGGACTCGGACTTCTCCCTGAACCCGGCGGAGCTCACGGCCCTGGTCGCCGAGTCCGGCCGCGCGTACGCGGCGCTGGGCGGCACCGCTATCGGCCCCACCCCCGCGGAGCGGGAGGGGCTGCGGTTTCGCCGGTCGCTCTTCGTGGTCGAGGACGTCCGGGCCGGCGATCCGGTGACCGCGCACAACGTCCGCTCGATCCGGCCGGCCGGCGGGCTGGCCCCCGTGGAGATCGACCGGGTCCTGGGCCGGACCTTCACCACCGACGTCCCCCGCGGCACCCCCCTGACCTGGGACCAGATCTAACCGCCCCACCCCACCGATCTTGCACTTACTGTCCCGACGAAAGGCGTGGTAAGCCGCGATTCGGCGTCCGCAAGTGCAAGATCGACGGACGGGAGGGGCGCGGCGGGAGGGGGCGCTTACCGGCCGGCGCCGGTCGGTGGGTTGAGCGCCTGTAGAGCTGCCCCGAGTATGGGGCAGCGCAGGCCGATCGCGACGGGGCCGCCTGGCCAGGGCGGCACAGGCCAACCAAGACGGACAGGCCAACCAAGACGGACAGGCCAACCAAGGCGGCACAGCCCGGTGGCAGAAGCCCCGGTTGTGGGGCAGCTCTACAGGCACGCGTCGAGCCCAGACCGGCCAGCTGCGGCAGCGGCTACCCAGCCACCTGAAGACCCGGTCGCGCCACCGACAAGGGAGCGGGCGCGGGGGCGAAGCCGACGGTTACCACCAGGTCGGCCACCCCGAACGTTCGCCAGACCGCCGATCCGTCGGCCGGCGCACCCAGACCATGGCGCCGCCACCAGGCCGCCACCGACACGTCGGCCAGCTTGCAGCAGCACTCGGCGCGGGTCCACCGTGCCCAGAAGTCCTGCACGCCGAACCGGCGGGCCAGCGCCGGGGGCACCGGAGCGTTCGCGCGTTCCGCGTCGATGGCCACCCGCCAACCGGGCGCCGGCGGGCCGTACCAGCCGACGCACCGTCCGTCGTCGAGGTGGCTGCGGGTCACCGCGTCGGCCAGGTCGGCGGGAGCGCCGATGCGCAGATGCCCCTCGGCGGCGACGAGCAACCCCGGCACAAGACGCGGCCGGACCAGCCGCTCCAGGTCAGATGGCGGCGGCACCGTCCACCACGATGACCTGGCCGTTGATGTTGGTGTGCTCCCGGAGCAGCATCCGTACGACCGGGGTGACCTCCACCGGTTCGGTCAGGTGACCGGTCGGGGTGCGGCGCACGATCTGGTCGAGCTGGGTCGGGCCGAGCACGGCGGACATCTCCGAGGCGAAGAAGCCGGGCGCCACCGAGTTGACGAGCATCCGGCCGCCCAGTTCGCGGGCGAGCGAGCGGGTGGCGGCGTCCATGCCGCCCTTGGTGGCCGAGTACGCGACGAGGCCGGGGAAGCCGCGTTGCCCGCAGATCGAGGTGATGTTGACGATCCGCCCGCGCAGCCCCTTGGCGAGCATCCGCCGGATCACCAGCCGGGTCAGCTGCAGTGGGGCCGTCAGGTTGGTCTCGACGATCCGGGCGATGTCGTCGGTGGCGGTGTGCGCGTGCAGGGAGTCCTGCCCCATGGCGGCGTTGTTGACGATGCCGTCGATCGGGCCGAGACGCTGCTCCACCTCGCGGACGAAGCTCTGCGCGGCGCGCAGGTCGGTGACGTCCACCGAGCCGACGTGCACCCGGTCGGGGTGCTCGGCGGCGAGCTTCTCCAGCTCCGGGGTGACGGTGCGGGCGAACGCGGCCACCTTGACGCCCGCGTCGAGCAGGTCGGTGACGATGGCCAGGCCCAGGCCACGGGAACCGCCGGAGACGAGGACCACGGAGCTGGGCGGGACGAGCTGGGTGTCGGCGGGCTCAGACATCGCTCTTCAGGGTCTCCTTGACGGGAATGTCGGTCAGGACGCGAATGCGGCGCGGCACCGCGTGCTCGGGAAGCCGGTCGGCGCACCAGCGGACCAGCGCCGCCTCGTCGGCCACAGCGGCGTCGGCCAAGGACGCGTCGGCGGGGGCGAGAACCACCTCGGCGACCACCATCCGCCCGAGCACCGGGGCGCGGCGGCCGGTCACCCGGGCCCAGGCCACCGCCGGATGACCGGCCAGCACGCCGCGGACCACGCCGGCGGAGACCTTGCTACCGCCGACGTTGATCTCGTCGGAGTCCAGTCGGCCGGTGATCAGCACCCGGCCGTCGAGCACCTGCACCCGGTCGCCGGTGTGGACCGGGCCGGCGAGACCAGCCCCGTGGTACGGGGAGGTGACCACCAGTTCGTCGGCGCGGACGGAGAGCGTCGGCCTACCCGGTGTTTCCCGGTCCAGCCAGTCGACCGGGAACCCGGCCCGCCCGTCGTGCACCACAATGGACGCCCCCACCTCGGAGGACGCGTAGATCCAGGAGATCCGGGCCGTCGGGAAGACCTCCCGCAGTTGGTCCAGGATCGCCTGGTCCACCGGCTCTCCGCCGAGGGTGATCTGACGCAGCGGCACCCGGGCCAGCGCGTCGGCGTCGCGGTAGAGGGTGCGCCGCCAGAAGGTCGGGGTGCCGGAGGCGGCGTCCACCCCGTGCGCGGCCGCGACCGAGGGCCAGTCGTCCAACTCGTCGGGCTCGACCACCACCAGATGCTGGCCGGGCTGGGTCAGCGACAGGGTGACCACCTGCCACCAGGCGTACGTGCCGGGGGCGTACGGGCAGAGCCAGGTGCGCTCAGGCTGGCCCGCGCGCACGGTGGTCAGCGTGTCGAGGGTGTGCCCGACCCGCTTCGGACGCCCCGTCGAGCCCGAGGTCAGCAGCCAGAGCCGGCCGTGCTCGGCGGCTCGCGGCCGGGCCGGCGCGCTCGGGTGCACGCCGTCGTCGTCGAGGACGCCGACGGTGAACCCGGCCTCCAGCAGCTCGGCGCGCTGCACGGCGTCGACCCGACTCGCGGTGCTGAGCAGCAGCTCGGTGCCGTGCACGGCGTGCTGCCGCGCCGCGGTGAGCGCGTGCACGGCGGAGCGGGCGAGCACCGCCGCGGGGTCGGGAAGTGTCGGCGTCGGCAGCGAGCGCCAGGTCAGCGCGGCGCCGCCGACGACGAGCCGGTTGTCGACCCCGGCCGGCTCCGGGTACGCGGGCGCGGGGTGGCGCGACGTCGCGACGGTCACTGGTGTTGAAGCTCGACGAGGAAGTCGAGGACGTCCCCGACGGTGGCGATGCGCCGCAGCCCGGGGGCGTCGAAGTTGAGCTCCTCCCCCGTCTCGTCCTCCACTCGCAGGGCCAGCTCGGAGAAGTCGAGCGACCGGAACCCGATCTCTCGCAACTGCGCCGCGTCGTCCGCGGGCAGCTCCTTGTCCTGGTTTTTCAGCACCTGAGCCATGAGGTCGCGGATCTGCGCGCGACTCAATTCGTTCATGCGCCGCAGTCTACAACCCAACGAATGGATAACCGATTTCCCGGTAGGCCCGGGTAAGGTGCCTCGACCCGACGTGAACGGCGAGGAAAGCGAGACGCAGGTGTTGCGCGAAGCGACGGCGGACGACGTTCATCTGATGTTGTCCTGGCGTAATCAGGAAACCAATCGACAGGTCAGCAAGACCAGTCACGAGATCACCGCCGAGGAGCACGCCCGGTGGTGGTCGGCGGTCCGCGACGACAGGTCCCGGCGGGTGCTGGTGTACGTCCGCGACGACCGTCCCTGCGGTGTGGTCACCTTCTTTGACCTGCGGTTGGACGGCCCCCGTACTGGCGCGTGGGGCTTCTATCTGGACGCCGACGGGCTGGACGTGCGGTGCGAGACCCTGCCGGCCTGGCTGGGCGTCATGCGGGAGGCCGTCGAGTACGCCTTCGACGGGCTGCACCTGGACCGACTCGACGGGGAGGTGCTCGGCCACAATACGGTCGTACGACAGATGAACCGGCGTTTCCGATTCGTCGAGGGCACTCCGCGACAGGAGCTGTCCGACGGCCGGGAAATCACCGTCATCCCGATTTCTCTGACTCGGGCAGATCGCCGTCAGCGCTGATTGTCGGACAGTTTTCCGCAATGGACGGGAGCCATTAACCGACCGTGCTCCCGGTGGACATCCGCCGTTCACGAATAGCGGTGTCCACCGGGGCGCGGCGGGTCAGACCCGCCGCCAGGCCGCCCAGTGCTGTTTCGGGTTGCCGCCGAGTCGAACGAAGCCGTACGCCGCGCCGTCCCAGTCGTCGCCCTGCCCGGGCGCCCAGCGGGCGAACACGACCTGCGCCGCGGCCGGCGGCTGCTCGTCGTCGAACCACCGGACGTCGGTCCAGGTCACCTGGTGGCTGAGGTTGAACCGGACGACGTAGTTCACGCCGGTCGAGGCCCACACCCGCTCGCCGGGGCGTACGCCGACGTCGGCCACCCGGGGCGTCGGCGCGGTGTTCGCGGCGATCGGTCGCACGATCCGTTGGTCGATCACCTGCATCGTGACGAGGTTGACCACCACGAGGGCGCCGAGGATCGGCAGCCGCAGGCGGGGCACCCGGACCGCGGCGACGAGCAGCGCACAGCCGGCGATGCCGACCAGCGAGCCCAGCACCGGTCGCAGCTCCCGCCAGCCCCCGGTCAACGCCATCAGGTCCGGCGCGCTGAAGCCGCCGTAGCGCAACCGGTGGCCCTGGCTGGTCACGTACGCGAGTCGGGCGGCGACCAGCGCGCCGCCACCGACCAGCAACGCCACCGCGACGGCCGCCCGGCGCAACACCACCCGCCACCCGGCGGTGAACAGCACCCCCAGCCCGACCAGCAGCCAGAACGGGGCGAGCATCTGCACGTAGCGCCCGTAGATCGCGTCCAGTGGCTTGCCGGTGATGCCGGACAGGATCACCGACGCGCCGCCGGCCACCCCGACGGTCACCACCAGCGCCACGCCCATCGTCCAGCGGGCCGCGTCACCGTGCCGTGGGCGCCACAGCTCGCGCACGGCGCCGGCCCAGGCCACCCCGGCCATCCCGAACGTGATCACCACGAGGTACCAGAGCTGGGTGGTGACCGCCGCGCTCACCCGGGCCACACCCTGGGCCGAGGCGAGCGCCTCGAACGTGCTGCCGCCGGGGGTGCTGCCGAGCAGGTAGACCCTGCCGCCGAGGTGGCGGATGGCGGCCTCGTTGACGAGCGCCATGGCGAGGACCGGCAGCAGCGCGGCGAGCACCACGGGCGGGCTGATCCGTCGGCGGATGAACAGCAGCAGGACCAGCCCGGCGTGTACGGCCACGATCACCAGGCCACGGGAGTGCAGCAGGTGGAACCCGCCGACCAGCAGGCCGACGGTGGCGGCGGCGAGCGGGCCGGGCCGGGCGATCCAACGGTGCACGGCGAGCAGCCAGGCGACCACGAGCGGCGCCATCACCGCGTCGATCATGGCGACGCCCGCGTAGAAGGCGGTGGCCGGCAGCGTCGCCGCCGCGACCGCGCCGAGCAGCGCGTACGAGCGGCGCAGTTGGAACAGGCGGCGACCGAGGAGGTACGCCAGCGGCAGCAACGTCGAGTTCACCATCGCGTTGATCAGCTGGACGATCCGGTAGCTGTCGGTGAAGTCCCGGTCCCCGAGGAATGCCGGCGAGATCAGCATCGGGTAGCCGACCCGGCGCAGCAGGTCGTTCTCGCTGCTGAAGCCCCCCGGGCCGCCCGCGAGCGCGCGGGCGGTGTTCAGGTAGCTGTCCTCGTCGGTGTGCGCGATCGGCAGCACGATGTGCCGGGACAACCACATCCGCCAGGCCACGCTGAGCACCCAACCGACGACCAGCAGCAGCGGTACCAGCCAACGCCGGGCGGACGGGCCGTTCGGCGTCTCGGCCACCACCACCGGCCGTTCGATCACGTCACTACCGGGTGCCATCAACGCCTCCAGAATTGCCGGCCGGACCGGGCCCACGCCGATCCGACGGGCCCGCCGGCCGGTGTCGGTGACGCCCTGGGTGGCCCGCTCGCACCGAGCCGGTGTGGATGTCGGGTGAACGCGGGACCCGGCTGCGCGCGGGGCCGCCGGGTCGTTCGCGCGGTCACTGTAGCGGCCCGATCCGGCCAGGTCAGCCCACATCTGGGGCGGTCGGAAGTGTTCTCCTACGCGGTGTCCGGCATTCACGGGAGCAGAGGTTGTGGTTCACCCGTGAGCGCCGAGGAGTTAACCCGCCATGGCTAGCGTGTCACCCCGGTCGGCCGGCCCAGGGCCGCTCGTTCATCCACGAACACGGGAGCACCACATTGAGTGAGTTGAATGGATCGTCCATTCTGATCACCGGGGGAACTGGTTCCTTCGGCAGGACGTTCCTCCGGCACATCCTCAACGAGGCCGACCCCGCCCGCGTGGTGGTGTTCTCCCGTGACGAGCTCAAGCAGTACGAGCTGCGCCAGCAACTCGGCGACGATCCGCGGCTGCGCTGGTTCATCGGCGACATCCGGGACCGGCACCGCCTGACCCGGGCCATGCACGGCGTGGACCACGTGGTGCACGCCGCCGCGCTGAAGCAGGTGGACACCGCGGAGTACAACCCCTCGGAGTACATCGCCACGAACATCACCGGCTCGCAGCACGTCGTCGACGCGGCGATCGAGGCCGGCGTCAAGAAGGTCATCGCGCTCTCCACCGACAAGGCGTCCAGCCCGATCAACCTGTACGGCGCGACGAAGCTGGTCGGCGACAAGCTGTTCGTCTCGGCGAACCACTACGCCGCCCAGCACCCCACCCGGTTCTCGGTGGTGCGCTACGGCAACGTGGTGGGCAGCCGCGGTTCGGTCGTCCCGCTGTTCCGTCGGCTGGCCGCCGAGGGCAAGAGCCTGCCGATCACCGACAAGCGGATGACCCGCTTCTGGATCACGCTCGACCAGGCCGTGCAGTTCGTCATGGACTCGTTCGACCAGATGCAGGGCGGCGAGCTGTTCGTGCCGCGTATCCCGAGCATGCGCATCCTCGACCTGGTCGAGGCCGTGGCCCCGGAGGCCACCACCCACGAGATCGGGATCCGGCCGGGCGAGAAGCTGCACGAGGAGATGATCGCGCCCGACGACAGCCGGCGGACGCTGCGCGCCGATGGCCGGTTCATCGTCCAGCCGACCATCGCCACCTGGGGCTACCAGGCGCCTGTCGACTGCGACCCGGTGCCGGACGGCTTCGCCTACCAGTCGGACACCAACGACGAGTGGCTCACCGTCGAGCAGTTGCGCGACATGCTCGGCATCAACGGATGACGGGGATGCTCCCGTACGGCCGGCAGTCGATCAGCGAGGACGACGTCGCGGCCGTCGCCGACGTGCTGCGCGGCGACTGGCTCACCACCGGCCCGCAGGTCGACGCCTTCGAGGCCGACCTCGCCCGGTGGACCGGCGGGGTCGGTGTCGCCGCCGTCTCCAACGGCACCGCGGCGCTGCACGTGGCGTACGCGGCGGCCGGGGTGGGGCCGGGCGACGAGGTGGTCGTCCCGCCGATGACGTTCGTGGCGACCGCCAGCAGCGCGGTCGCCCTCGGCGCGAAGATCGTGTTCGCGGACGTCGACGACGAGACGTTCTGCCTCGACCCGGCGGCGGCCGCCGCCGCGCTCACCGCACGGACGAAGGTCGTGGCCGCTGTCGACTACGCCGGCCACCCCGCCGACTACGACGCGTTGCGCACGTCGGTCGAGGGCAGCGACGCGCTGCTGCTCGCCGACGCGGCGCACTCGATCGGCGGGACGTACCGCGGTCGGCCGATCGGTTCGCTCGCCGACCTGACCACGTTCTCGTTCTTCCCCACGAAGAACCTGACCACCGCCGAGGGCGGCGCCGTCGCGGCGCTGGACCCGGCGATCCTGAGGCGGGCCCGCCGGTTCCGGGGCGTCGGGGTGGTCCGCGAACGCGACGAGCTGCGTTTCCCGGACGAGGGCGGCTGGCACCAGGAGGTGCACGAGTTCGGGTTGAACTACCGACTGCCGGACGTGCTCTGTGCCCTGGGTCGCAGCCAACTCCGTCGGCTCGGCGAGTTCACGGCCCGCCGCAGCGCCCTGGTCGCCCGCTACGACGAGGCGCTTGCCGACCTGGACGGCGTGCTGCTGCCCACCCGCAGGTCATGGGCCGACCCGGCCTGGCACCTCTACCCGATCCGGGTGCTCGACGGTCGTCGCCGCGAGGTGTACGACCGGATGCGGGCCGCCGGCATCGGCGTCCAGGTCAACTACCTCCCGGTGCACTGGCACCCGGCCTTCGCCGACCTGGGTTACCGGCGCGGGTCCTGCCCGGTGGCCGAGTCGTTCTACTCCCAGCAGCTGTCGCTGCCGCTCTACCCGGGGCTCAGCGACGCCGACCAGGACCGCGTCATCGACGCGCTGACCGCCGCGGTGCGGGTCGGCTCGGTGCGTTCCGCCGCCTGATGGGAACCTGATGCACCACGCCAACCACTTCTACGGCCACGCGCACGTGCTGGCCCGGTACGCCGGCCTCGGCGACCGGCACCCACCCCGGATCAACGGGTACGTGCAGCACGGCTGGAACATCGGTGACGGCCTGGCCCCCGGCCACCCGTACGCCGAACGCACCCCCAGCCTGCTCTGGTCCGAGCAGACCCGCCGCCGGGCCTGGTCGGTGGGGCGACGCAACGTGGTCGTCATCGGCGCGCCGTTCAGCTACCTGCTGGCCCTGCGACCCGAGGAACCACCGGCCGAGGAACGGGAGGGCACCATCTGGTACCCGTTCCACGGCTGGGAGGGCCAGCATGTCAAGGGCGACCACCGCAAGCTGATCGCCCTCATCCAGGACACCGAGCCCGGCCCGGTCACGGTCTGCCTCTACTGGCACGAGTACCGGATGCGCAACGTGCGCCGGCTCTACGAGCGCGCCGGGTTCCGGGTGATCTGCCACGGCTACCGGGGGCACTGGTGGAAGGACACCGACCCGGAGTTCCTCGACCGACAGCTCACCGAGCTGCGCCGGCACCGCCGGGTAGCCTCCAACCGGCTGACCAGCGCGATCTTCTACGGCATCGCCGCGGGGTGCGAGCCGGCGGTCTACGGCGACCCGATGGTCCTGTCCAACGAGGACCCGACCTTCGGCGGCACCGCCCGGATCCGGCGGCAGTGGCCACAGTTGCACGGCACGACTGTCGACCTGCCCACCGCGATCGAGATCGCCCGCGCCGAGCTGGGCACCGACCACCGCTGCACGCCCGCCGAGCTCCGCGAGCTGCTCGGTTGGGCGCACCTCCAGGAGGAAGAGGAAGACCGTGACGACTGAGACGGCACCCGCCGGCCGGATCACCCTGCCGGGCGGCGAGATGCTGGCCTGGTCGGACCTGCCGCGGGAGCGGCTGGCCAACGGTGGACCCGTCGCCGCGCTGGCCGCCCGGCTGGTGCCGCCCGGCGCCCGGGTCCTGGTGGCCGGTCCACACGACCCGGCGCTGCTCGACCAGCTCACCCACGCCGAGGTGACCTGCCTGCTGCGCAGCCACCCGGACGCGGTGGCGCTGGCGCACCGGGCCGCCCGCGTGGTGGTGGGCGGCCCGGCCGGGTTGCCCGACGACGAGACGTACGACGTGGTGATCGCGGCTGCCGGGCTGGACCCGGTGGAGTCGGTGGAGGGCGCCCGGCTCGGCTGGGACGGTGTGCTGGCCCGACTCGTCGCCGCGGTACGGCCGGGTGGCGCGTTGCTGCTGCGCCTGGACAACCCGCTGGGCCTGCACCGGCTCGTCGACACCACCCCCTGGTACGCAAGCCGGGACGACTCCGCCTGGGTGATCGGCGGAGTGCTGGACCGCGCCCACCCGACCAACCGGGACCAGTTGCGCGACCGGCTGCGCGCGGCGGGGCTGCGGCCGGCCGCGTGCTGGGCCGCGTACCCCGATGTCAGCACCCCGACGGCGCTGCTGGACGCCGACCACCTCGACCGGGACGCCGGCTCCGGCCTGTTCGACGCGGTGCTGCACGGCGCCTGCGCCGGGGGTTTCACAAGCGCCACAGTGCTCCAGGACCCGGCCCGACTGGCGGTGGACGCGCTGCACGCCGGGCGCGCGGCCGACCTCGCACCGGGCTGGCTGACGCTCGCCCACCGGCCCCTCGACCCCACGGACCCGACCACGCCGACCACCGATCGCGACCTGCCGGTGACTCTCGTGCAGACCGGTCGCCCCGGCATCGGCGTGCTGGAGGTGCTGCACGGCCCGTCCGGTTGGCGCTGGGGGCTCATCCCGGCCGCCGACCCGAGGACGCCGGCCGGCACGCCGTTCGACGGCCGCGAGGCCGCGTACCGGGACGCGGACGCTCTGTCCGGGCCGGTGCCGTCCGGCCGGCTGCTGCGTACCCTGCTGCTCGACGCGGCCCTGCGCCGCGACCTGGCGACCCTGCGCGCGCTGCTGGACGGGTACGCGGGCTGGCTCGCCGACCAGGCCGACAGCGAGGGTCGGATCGCCGGCGCGGCGGCGCTGGCCGGAACCGACAACGTCGTGGTCGACGGCGAGCGGTACGCGGTGCTCGACCCCAGCTGGCGGGCCACCGCCGCGCTGCCCACCGACGTGGTGCTCGCCCGCGGGCTGTGGCGCTTCGCCGCGGGCCTGCTCACCGGCGGCTACGCCCATCCGTGGTCGTCCACTCTCGACGTCGCGGGCCTGACCGTGGTGCTCGGCGGCCTCGCCGGCCACGACCTCGACCGCGCGACCGTCAGCGAGGCGGTGGACGCCGAGGCGGCCATCGCCGCCGCGCTGCACGGGTTGGACGCCGGCGGCAGGGTCGACCTCGCCGCCGAGCTGCACGCCGTCGCGCCGACCGACCCGCCGGTCGGCGGGCACAGCTACCAGCAGCTGCGCGAGGCGTGGCTGCGCCAGCGCGAGGAACTCACCCGGTTGGCCGCGCTGACCGCGTGGACCGAGGAACTGCTCACCTCGCGGGAACGGGCGCTGCGCCGGGCCGAGACGACGATCGGCCTGCTCAGCGGGTCGATCAGCTACCGGGTGGGCCGGCTCGCCATCACCCCGGCCCGGCTGGCCAAGCGGGGCGCCCGCGCCGCCAAACGCCGGGCCACAGCGGTATTCGCCCCCAGGCAGGAGGAGCAGCAGTGACCGCCGTACCGGTGCCCGCGGCCTCCCGGGACGACGCGGGGCCACGGATCGTCGGCATCGTGCAGGCGCGGATGGGCTCGTCCCGACTGCCCGGCAAGGTGCTCCGCCCGCTCGCCGGACGTTCCGTGCTGGGCCGGGTCGTACGCGCCGCCCGGGACAGCGGCGTCCTGGCCGACCTGGTGGTCGCCACCAGCACCGACTCGGTCGACGACGCGGTGGTGGCCGAATGCGCGCGGCTGGGCGTGGCGTGCCACCGCGGGCCGGTCGACGACGTGCTGGATCGCTTCGTGGGCGCCCTCGCGGCGCACCCGGGGGACGCCGTCATGCGGTTCACCGCCGACTGCCCGCTGCTCGACCCGGAGATCATCACAGTGGTCGCGGCGGTGTACCGGGCGGTCCCCGGGCTGGACTACGCGAGCACGTCGATCGCCCGGACCCTGCCCCGCGGGCTGGACGTCGAGATCATCCGAGCGGAGACGCTGCGCACCCTGGGCCGGCTCGCCACCGACCACCACCGGGTGCACGTGACCTCGTACGCGTACACCCACCCGGAGCTGTTCCGGGTGCTCGGGGTGACGCTCACGCCGGACCGTTCCGCGCTGCGGCTGACCCTCGACACCGAGCGGGACTGGGCGCTGGTCAGCGCGATCATCGACCACTTCGGCGACGTCAGCGTGCCGCTGGCCAAGCTCGCCGACTGGCTCGACGGTCAGCCCCGGCTACGCTCGCTCAACGCCGACGTACGACAGAAGCAACTGGAGGAATCCTGAGCACCCTGAGGGTCGGGTTGCGCTGCGACGCCGGGCCATGGCGCGGCGTCGGCCACCTCGTCCGCTGCCTGGCGCTCGCCGAGGAGTTCCGCGCCCGGGGCGCCGACGTCACCGTGTTCGGCACCGTCGAACGGCTCGACTGGGCCATCGCGGAGCTGGCCGCCCGGGGCATCCCGCTGCTGCCCGGCCCGGACTCGGCGGCCGACCTGGTCGAGGCGGCCCGCCGACACGACCTGGACGTGCTGGTCCTCGACTCCTACGACCTGGACCCGGCCGGGGCCGGCGCCCTGCGCGCCGCCGGCGTGTACACCCTCGCCATCATCGACGGCGACAGCCGAGGCCAGGTCGCGGACCTCTACCTCGACCAGAACTTCGGAGCGGAGCTGAGTGCCGGGGCGGGCGTGGGTGTCGGGGCGGAGCTGCCCGGCCGGTTGCTCGCCGGGAGCGGGTACGCCCTGCTGCGCGACACCGTGATCGGCTTCCGGCCACCTGTCGCCCCGCCCGCCACGACGGTCGGCCGCCCCCGGGTGCTGGCCTTCTTCGGCGGCACCGACGCGGTCGGCGCGGCCCCGGTCCTGACCCGGGTGCTGGTGGCCACCGGTCACCCGATGGACCTCACCGTCATCGTGGGACGACCCGAGATCGAAGCCGAGGTCGAGGACGTCACCCCCGGCCGGGGGCAGATCATCCGACCGGTCCCACCCACCACGGCGCTACCGGCACTGATCACCGAAGCCGACCTGGTGGTCAGCGCCGCCGGCACGTCCACCTGGGAACTCTGCTGCCTCGGCGCGCCCAGCGCACTGGTCTGCGTGGTCGACAACCAACGTGAGTCGTACAGCCGGGTGGTGCGGCACGGCCTGGCCGCCGGCCTCGGCGAACTGCCGGAACTGACGGCCGGCGGCGTCGCCGGACGCGCCGCCCGCGCGACGGCGGCGCGGACCCTGCACGGGCTGCTCAGCTCACCGCAGCGGCGCGCGACGCTCGCCGCGCGTGCCTGGTCCACCGTCGACGGGCAGGGCCGGGCACGGGTCGTGGACGCGGTGTTCGACGCCGTACGCACCGCCGCCGTCACCAGCTAACCGCTAGCACGGGTGTACGAAAGTGCTGCTAGGGTGGCCGCATGACGCCTGCCGCCTACCAGCCGTCGATGCTCGACCTGGCCGACGCCGGGCCGACCCTGGGGCCGCTGCCCGGTCAGATCCGCCGACACCAGATCAGCCGGGGCGCCTGGGTCGACCACCTCCCCGGCTGGGTGCGCGGCTCCGACACGGTCCTCGACACCCTGCTCACCGAGGTGCCCTGGCGTGCCGAACGGCGCACCATGTATGAGACCGAGGTCGACGTTCCCCGGCTGCTCTGCTGGTACGACGGCGCGAGGCAACTCCCGCACCCCGTGCTCACCGCCGCGCGGGCCGCGCTCACCGAGCACTACGCGCCCGAGCTGGGCGAGCCCTTCGTCACCGCCGGCATGTGCCTCTACCGCTCCGGGCGCGACAGCGTGGCCTGGCACGGCGACACCATCGGCCGCTCGGCGCACACCGACACGATCGTCGCGATCGTCTCCTTCGGAGCACCACGACCGCTGCTGCTGCGCCCACGCGGCGGCGGCGAGAGCCTGCGCTTCCCGGTGGGCCACGGTGACCTGATCGTCATGGGCGGCTCCTGCCAACGCACCTGGGAACACGCCATCCCCAAGACCACCCGCGCCGTAGGCCCCCGGGTAAGCGTCCAGTTCCGCCCCCACAACGTCGCCTAACCCAAACCCCGGCCCCGGCCCGACCCCGGCCCCGGCCCGGCCCGGCCCGGCCCGGCCCGGCCCGGCCCGGCCCGGCCCGGCCCCGGTCCGCATGATCGTGCTCGATCCAGGATCGAGTGGCATCGCCGCGTCGGTGAGACCACCACATCCAGGATCGAGCACGATCTTCGGCGGCTCCAGCGACAAGATCCGCACAATGTCAGGGAAAGTGCTGCCTGCGGCATCCCGGAAGCAGCACCTTCCCCGACGTTGTGCGGATCTTGGGGTCGGGCGGACGCTGGGCGCCCTGCCGGCGCACGCCCGGGGGGACAGCGCAGGTGGGTGGGTCAGTCGCGTTCGATCAGGTGGCCCACCACCGTTGGGCCGAGCATCACCGCGAAGCCACTGCCGTCACGGCGTGGGTCCGCCGCGGGCAACTCCACCGGGTCGCCGGTGGCGGTCGCGCCGACCGGTCGCGGGCCAACCCACGCAACGGCCACGTCCGTCTCACCCTTGAGGAAGCGGTGCGCGCGCACGCCGCCGGTCGCCCGGCCCTTCGCCGGGTACGCCTTGAACGGCGTCACCTTGACCGTCGCCCCGGTGGAGGTGACCACCATCGGCTCGCCATGCCCCGGGTCGTCGGTGCGCACCGCGCCGAAGAACGCCACCCGCGCCCCGGCCGGCAGGTTGATGCCGGCCATACCGCCGCCCTTGAGGCCCTGTGGCCGGACCAACCCGACGGGGAAGCGCAACAGCGACGCCTCCGAGGTGACGAAGGTCAGCGTCTCGGTGCCGTCGGTCAGCCAAGTCGCCCCGACCACCTCGTCACCGTCACGCAGACCGATCACCTCGAACTCGTCGGAGCGCACCGGCCACTCCGGTGCGCAGATCTTCACCGCGCCCTGCCGGGTGCCCAACGCCAGCCCCGGTGAGCCCTCCGCCTGCCCGCCGAGCGGGGCCAGGCCGACGACGGTCTCCCCCGCCGCCAGCGGCACCAGCTCGGCAGCGGACATGCCGCCCCGCAGTGACACCGTGCCCGCCTGCTCGGGCAGCACCGGCAGCGGCAGGACGTCGACCTTGAACGCCCGACCGGCGCTGGTCAACAACAGCACCCGACCACGGGCGGTGGAGTGCACGACGGCGCGTACCGTGTCGTGCTTGACCCGGCCGTTGCGGCGGCGGCCCTCGGAGCTCTCCTCCGACTCGGCCGCCGTCCGGGCGACCAGCCCGGTAGCGGAGAGGATCACCTGGCACGGGTCGTCGGCGACCTCCAGCGGGCCGGCCGGCGCGGACGCGGCCAGCACCTCCTTCAGGTCACCGTCGACAAGCGTCGTACGACGTTCGGTGCCGAACTGCTTGACCACGGCGGCCAGCTCGTCGGAGACCACCTTCCGGAGCACCCGCTCGTCGTCGAGGATCTTGCTCAACTCGGCGATCTCGGTGCGCAGCCGCTCCTGCTCGGCCTCCAGCTCGATCCGGTCGAACTTGGTCAGCCGGCGCAACGGAGTGTCCAGGATGTACGTGGCCTGGATGTCGGAGAGGCCGAACCGGCTCATTAGCCCGTCCTTCGCGGCCTGCGCGTCGTCGCTGCCCCGGATCAGCCGGACCACCTCGTCGATGTCCAGCAGAGCGATCAGCAGACCGTCGACCAGGTGCAGCCGTTCCTGACGCTTGCGCCGACGGTACGAGGTGCGCCGGGTGACCACCTCGTACCGGTGGGCCAGGAAGACCTCCAGCAGCGCCTTGAGGCCCAGCGTGCGCGGCTGCCCGTCGACCAGGACCAGGTTGTTGACGCCGAACGACTGCTCCAGCGGGGTCAGCCGGTAGAGGTCGGCGAGCAGCGCCTGCGGGTTGACCCCGACCTTGCACTCGACGACGAGCCGGGTGCCGCTCTCCCGGTCGGTGAGGTCCTTGACGTCGGCGATGCCGGTCAGCCGCTTGGTCTTGGTGACCTCGTTGGTGATCGCGGCGATGACCTTCTCGGCGCCGACGCCGTAGGGCAGTTCGACAACCGTGATCGCCTGACGGCCCCGGCTGCCCTCGATCGGGCCGATCTCCACCTTGCCGCGCATCCGCACCACGCCACGCCCGGTCTCGTACGCCCGGCGCACCTCGTCCAGGCCGAGCAGCACCCCACCGCTGGGCAGGTCCGGGCCGGGGACGAACTCCATGAGTTTGTCCAGAGTGGCGTCCGGGTGGTTGATCAGCCAGCGGGCCGCGGAGACGACCTCCGCCAGGTTGTGCGGGATCATGTTGGTGGCCATCCCGACCGCGATCCCGGACGCGCCGTTGACCAGCAGGTTGGGGAAGGCCGCCGGCAGCACTGTCGGCTGGGTCAGCGACCCGTCGTAGTTGGGCTCGACATCGACGGTGTCCTCGCCCAGCTCACCGACGAGCAGCATGGCCTCGCGAGACATGCGTGCTTCGGTGTATCTCGACGCAGCCGGGCCATCGTCCGGGGACCCAAAATTTCCATGCCCGTCGATGAGTGGCACGTTGAGGGAGAAGTCCTGCGCGAGGCGGACCATGGCGTCATAGATCGCCGTGTCACCGTGTGGGTGGTACTTACCCATGCAGTTGTGAACGACATAGCCCTCGGCGACGAACGCGTGCTCATCACTGCCTACCTGGATGTCGTACGTGACGTCGGGCGAAACCGCCTCGACCGACGTGACCCGCAGGAACGAACTGCCGACCAACGCGTCGAGTCGAGCAGCGAGCGGTGAGCCAAGGCGGTGGAGTTTGCGGATCCAGCCGTCGCGTACCGCGCGCTCCAACTGGAACGACCGGTCCGCGAGCGGAACCCCATTGCGGTCCTTGCCATACCGCACCTTCGGGCCGCCGCTCGCCGAGAGCGAGTCACGGAACGCCTGTCCGTCCTGGTCCCGGAACCACCCGCCGCCCTGATGCGCCGCGGTGAACTCCGCGATGACCGGACCGTACGGCAACCGGTCGTTGCCCTGCTTGCCGCTGTACTCGTAGCCGATCTCGGCAACCCGCTGCAAGCCGTCGTGCTTGTATCCGATCCGCACCCAGGGCAGCAACAATCGGGCAAGGTCTGCGGCGTCCCGCCCGCTGACCGAGAGACCAAAGGGCGGGTTACCCGCGGAGGCGCGCCCCCTGGTCCAGTGGTGCCCGTGCAGCCCCAGGTCGGCGAGCATGGCGTAGATCTGCCGCACCAGCACCTCGCTCGTGCTGACGAAGACGATCTCCCTGAAGCGCTTACGGACGTAGCCGTCCCCGTCGAAGAAGCCGGCGAGGAACGGCGCCCACGCCGACCGGTTCGCGACGATGTCGCCCGGCACGTGCTTGTCCCGGCTGAGCGGACGTGCGGCCTCCAGCAGCCCATCGTGACGGCTGAAGGTCAGAATGTGCTGGTCGCGATGGAGGGGATTGCGCGCCTCGCGCTTACCTCGGGAGACGTTCAATCCGCCGGCGATGGCCCAGCCGTGAGCGACATCCAGCGGCTCGACGTCACACATGTGGATCCGGACCCGGCCGTCCGCTTCGCGAGACCGATGGGCAGGGAAGCCCTCAGCCACCAGCAGCCCGCGCACATAGTCGTAAACGTCACCGGCAGGCGTCGACACCGCATTGCGGCGACTGCCGTACGCCAATGCCAGTCGCCCCGGGAGATCCCGGGCCTCCGCCCATTGGACCGAAAGGTCATCGGCGACCACGCGGAAGCGCTGGCCCGGCGTGACGAGCATCGTGTGCCCGTTGCTCCAGGTCACGCGCACGAGCTCGGAGGTCGGGTTTTGATAAACAGCAGTCACCGGTACGGAGGCTCCGTCGCCGTCCAGCACGAGGTCCCCGACCTCGACCTCCTCGATGGCCCGCAACCCGTCGGGCGTCGAGACGAGTGTGCCGGCAACGAAGCAGTCGCCCACAATTCGGGCAGACTTTACGTGCCCGCGATCCGGGCGGTAGCCCTGCTCGTACATCGACCAGAGGATGCGCCGGTGCACGGGCTTGAGGCCGTCCCGGGCGTCGGGCAGGGCGCGGGAGTGGATGACCGAGAAGGCGTACTCCAGGTAGGAGTCGGAGACCTCGGTGACCAGCGGGTTGTCGAAGACCCGCGCGCCGGCCTGGTCGAACGAGGAGAGGTCGACCTTGTTTTCCTTACGGCGTGCCATGACTCAGCTCTCCATCGGAACGGAACGGGCGCTCATGCGTCGATCGCATCCCGGTCGACGCGGTCGGCGGAGTCGATGAGCCAGTTGCGGCGCGGCTCGACCTTCTCCCCCATCAGCAGTTCGAGGATGCGTTCGGCGGCGTCGACGTCGTCGAGGGTGATCCGGCGGACGGCGCGGGTGGCCGGGTTCATCGTGGTGTCCCACAACTCGTCGGCGTCCATCTCACCGAGACCCTTGAACCGTGGGATGGGCGTGACGATCTGCTTGCCGGACTTCTCCAGCTTGCGGACCGTCGTCTCCATCTCGGCCTGGGTGTAGGTGTAGACGGTCTGCGGGCTGCGCCCCTTGGTGGTGATCTTGTGCAGGGGCGGCATCGCGGCGTAGAGCCGGCCGGCCTCGATCAGCGGCCGCATGTACCTGGCGAACAGGGTGATCAGCAGCGTACGGATGTGGGCGCCGTCCACGTCGGCGTCGGCCATGATCAGCACGCGGCCGTAGCGCAGCGCGGAGAGGTCGAAGGTGCGCCCCGAGCCGGCGCCGAGGACCTGCACGATGGCCGCGCACTCGGCATTGTCCAGAACCTGCTGGAGGTTGGCCTTCTGCACGTTGAGGATCTTGCCCCGGATCGGCAACAGCGCCTGGTATTCGGAGGAACGGGCCATCCGGCTCGTGCCCAACGCGCTGTCACCCTCGACGATGAACAACTCGCTGCGGTCGATGCCGGTGGCCCGGCAGTCGACAAGCTTCGGCGGCATGGACGCGCCCTCCAGGGCGGTCTTGCGCCGGGCCGCGTCCTTCTGTTGCTTCTGGGTCAGTCGCACCCGGGCCGCGTCGACGATCTTCTGCAGGACGGTGCGCGCCTCGGCCTTGGTGCGCCGGTCCTCCAGCCAGGTCTTGATGTGCGCGTCGACCAGCGACTGGAGAACCTTGGTGATGCCGGTGGTGGAGAGCTCGTCCTTGGTCTGCGAGGTGAACTGCGGCTCGGGGATCCGCACGTGCACCACCGCGGTCATCCCCTCCAGGACGTCGTCCAGGGTGGGCGGCTCCTCCTTGGCCTTGAGCAGACCACGGGTGTTGCGGATCGCGTCGGCGAGCGCGCGGACGAGGGCCCGTTCGAAGCCCTTGCGGTGGGTGCCGCCGTGCGCGTTGCGGATCGTGTTGGTGAAGCACTCGACGGTGCGCTCGTAACCGGTGCCCCACCGGAACGCCACCTCGACCTCGGCGCGCCGCTGCACGTTGGACTGCATGACGCCGTTGGCGTCGGCGGCGTTCTCCCGATAGGTGCCCTCGCCGTTGACCAGCAGGGTGCCGGAGACCGGCCGGTCGCCGGCCGGGGCGAGGAACTCCACCATGTCGCTGAGCCCGTTGGGGTAGTGGAACCGCTCCTCGGCGGGTGCCTCGCCGGTCAGGTCACGGAGCAGGTAGGTCACGCCGGGGACGAGGAACGCGGTGTTGCGCAGCTTCATCCGGACGGTGTCGACGTCGAGCGCCGCGCCGGTCTCGAAGTAGCGGGCGTCGTGCCACCAGCGGATCGAGGTGCCGGTGCGCTGGCCACGCTTCATGGCGCCGATCACCTGGAGCCCGGGGCCGGCGGTGAAGGGGGCGTCCGGCCCGTCGCCGTCGAAGATGCCCGGGACGCCGTGTCGGAACGACATCGCGTGGACCTTGCCGGCCCGGCGGACGGTCACGTCGAAGCGGCGGGACAGCGCGTTGACCGCCGACGCGCCGACGCCGTGCAGACCGCCGGAGGTCTTGTAGCCGGAGCCGCCGAACTTGCCACCGGCGTGCAGCCGGGTCAGCACCAGCTCGACGCCGGAGATGCCGGACTTGGCGTGCACGTCGGTGGGGATGCCCCGACCGTCGTCGTCGACCTGCACCGAGCCGTCGGCGTGCAGGATCACCTCGACGTGCGTGGCGTGGCCGGCGACCCCCTCGTCGGTGGAGTTGTCGAGGATCTCGTTGACGAGGTGACCCACGCCACGGCTGTCGGTGGAACCGATGTACATGCCGGGCCGCTTGCGGACAGCGTCCAGCCCCTCAAGGTGGGTGAGGTCATCGGCCCCGTACAGGGTGTCAGGCTCTGCGGTCAACTGGTCGTACTCCCCGGTCTCGGCGGTGTGCTGCCGGTCACCGGCGACATCAGCCGGCGTGGCGCGCCGCAGCGAGCCTAGCCCGAGGCTAGGACAACTACCGGAGGACCTACGCGACCCGCCGCGCGCGGCCCTCCGGACGTGAGCCAACGAACAGCCGGCAGTGATCATGGGACCACCCAGAGACAGCGTCGCCGGTACGATCACCCATGATCGCGGCCGGTGTGCGCGCGGGGTGCACGCCGTCCGGGTCAGGAAGATCAAGAGGCGGTCGTGATGGACGCAACGTTTCGTGACGCGCTGCGGCGCTCCCTCGGCACCCGGGCCCGGCGGTGGCTGCTGGTGGGCACCCTGGCGGCCGGGCTGCTGACCGCCGTGGCGCTGGCCGCGGCGGCGGCTCCCGCCGACCGGACCTTCGTCGATCTCTCGGGCGCGGCGCAGAGCCTGATGTCGGTCGCGACCCCGCTCTTCGGCGTCCTGCTGGTGCGCGACCTGCGCCGGGCGCCGGTCCGCGTCCCGGTCCTGCCCACAGTGCTCGCGGTGGTGCTGCCGGCGGTCGTCGTCGGCGTGGTCGGTGTGCTGATCTGCGCCGCGACGCTGGCTCTCACGCCGGACGACGTGGCCGACGAGCCGTGGCGGTTCGCCGGGACGGTGGCGGTGGGCAGCGTGCTGGTGCAGATCGGCGCCGGTCTGGTGGGCACCGGGCTGGGCCTGTTGCTGCGCTCGGTGGTGGTGGCGTTCCTGGCCACGATCGTCCTGCCGTTGGGGCTGTTCGCGCTGCTGGGCGCCGTGGACGCCCTCCGTCCGGCGCTGCCGTGGCTCACCCCGCTCGGCAGTGCGCGCAACCTGCTCTCGGGCGAGATGAGCGTGCTGCGCTGGGCGCAGTGGCTGTGCGTACTCCTGATCTGGGGTGTCGGCCTGAACGCCGTGGGCGCGGCGGTGCTGAACCGCCGCGACCGCCCGGCCGGTCACTGACTCCCCGCGCCCACCGGCGCGGGTCGGTCGGTCCGGCGACCCGGAGCGCGGGTCCACTCTCGACGTCGTAGGCCCTCATGTCTACGAGCGCGTGTCTTTCGTCGAACGAATCTGTTACGGGCCATTGACGCCCGTCGCGCCAGGGTGATCTGATCGCGCTCTCAGAGAATCTTTCATCTTTCGATGGTTGGGGGCCCCATGCCCAGGTTCCGGCGTACCGCGCTCGCCGCGGGACTGACGATCGCCATAGCCGCGTTGTCGACAGCCGTCGCGCTGCCCGCACCCGTATCCGCCGCGTTGCCCACCGCCGCGGTGGCACTCGGGGACAGCTTCATCAGTGGCGAGGGCGCCGGGGCGTACACCCCGGTGGTCGACGCCAACGGCGTCAGCCAGGGCTTCCCCGGCTGGACGGCGGCGAACAACAACGCGTTCTTCTGCCACCGATCAGCGAACGCCTCGCTCAACCAGGCCAACCTGCCGGGCATTCAGAACCGGTTCAACCTGGCCTGCTCCGGTGGCCAGCCACACGACATCGCCAACGCCTCCCAGGCGCGGACCAACGGTCGCACCGTGGCCTCGCAGCTGAGCCAACTGCGTGCCGTCGCGCAGACCCAGGACATCGACCTGGTGCTGATCGGCCTCGGTTCCAACAACAGCTCGTTCACCTTCGGCAGCGTCGCGGAGAAGTGCGCCAACCGGTTCATCGCCGACGCGTGGACCGGTTGGTGGGAGTTCTGGGCGTACCTGAACGGCCCGGTCGAGCAGAAGCCGTGCAGCGACGCCGACCTGGCCACCGCCGCGCAGATCAGCGCCGCGACCGCGGAGACCACCGCTGCCGTACGCCAGATCCTGACCACCCTCGACCAGGTGGACGCGGACGGTCAGCACCGTGTGGTGTTCCAGGACTACACGAACCCGCTGCCGCTGGACCTGAACCAGCAGTTCCACGAGGAGGACAGCCGCGACGACACCCGGGACAAGTTCCGTGACCTGGGCGCCGAGCGGTACGCGGCCGGTTGCCCGATCCACCGGGCCAGCCTGGCGCCGGGGCACCGCTTCTCCCAGGGGCTGGGCGGCATCGTGAAGTCCACCCGGGACACTCTGGCCGCCGAGTTCCCCGCCGACGACCTGGTGTACCTGAACGTGCAGCAGGCCTTCAACGGTGCCCGGCTCTGCGAGCAGACCAACAGCCCGAGCGGCGCGCTGGCCACTCCGATCCGGCTTCAGGACGGCGCGACCGGCACCTTCGTCACCAGCCTCGCCGGCAAGGACAAGATCGCCATTCAGCGGATCGCCAACACCTGCGTCAGCTACTTCCAGACCTGCCAGGAGTCGTGGCACCCGAACGTCACCGGGCACCAGGTGCTCGGCCAGTGCCTGAGCGGGGCGGCCTCCACCAGCGCCCGTTCGGTCGCCTGCGTGCGGTCCAGCAACGGGGCGATCTCGGTCTCCTGACCGCAGCGCAGTTCGGAGGGCTCCGCCACCCGGCGGGGCCCTCCGTCGCGTCCGTCGAGCGCACGGGCGCGCCCGCACGGCGCGGCAGTCGCCCGGCGACCTGCTGCTACCCGCCGGTAACGTCAGGCCGTAGGCTGGGCCGGTGAACGGGGATCCGGAGTACGCGCAGGAGTTCGTCGAGGTCGACGGTGGCCGGCTGGGTGTGCAGATCTATCCGGAACCGGCCGGGATGCCGGCCGCGCCGGTGGTCGTGATCTGGCCCGCGATGGGGGTCCGGGCCCGGTACTACCGGCCCTTCGCCGCCGCGCTGCGCGCCGCCGGACTGGCCGTGGTCGTGGCCGACCTGCGCGGCACCGGCACGAGCACGCCCGCGCCGAGCAGGGCGGATCGGCACGGTTACACCGAACTGGCCGACGACGTCCGCGCCGTCCTGGCCGCCCTCAAACCGCGGCTGGACGGACGCACCCGACTGCTGCTCGGGCACTCGCTCGGCGGGCAGGCCGCGCTGCTGCACCTCGCCCTGCACGGCGACGACGAGGTGGACGGGTTGGCACTGATCGCGGTCGGCATCCCGTACTGGCGGACCTACCCGGGCCGGCGCGGCCTCGGCGTGCTGCCCTACACCCAGGGGATCGCCGCCACGGCGGCCCTGCTCGGGGTCTGGCCGGGCTGGGGCTTCGGCGGTCGGCAGGCGCGCGGCGTGATCCGCGACTGGGCGTACACCGCGCGGACCGGCCGGTTCCCCCGGCTCGACGGTACGGACACCGAGGCCGCGGTCCACGCGGTGCGGACCCCGGTGCTGGCCGTCAGTGTGGACGACGACCAGTTCACCCCGCACGAGACCATGGACCACCTCTGCGCGAAGCTCGACGGCGCGCGGGTGACCCGGGAACGGTACACAGTGGCGCAGGCCGGGGCGGCGTTGGACCACTTCACCTGGGTCCGCGCGGGCGCCCCGCTGGCGCGGCGGATCGCCGGTTTCGTCGGCGACCTGCCGCCCCGCTGAGCCGCACCGGCGCGGGCGCCGCTCGGATCACTCGTCCTGGTCCAGCGGCACCAGCTCACCGTCGCGCTCGACCTGGATCTCGGCGTGCTCCTTGCGGGGCGCGACCTCTGCGGTGTTCCGGTGTGGGTCGTTGTCGGGGTGCATGAGCACCGCGTCTGTTTTGGGGGTCTTCTCCCGGCTCTCGTCCGGCTGCGACATCGCGTTCCCCTCTCGTCGGCGTCGCTCGGGATCTACCCGCCACCGGGCGAACGACTCCTGCCCGGGGCAGGTCGACCCGCCGACGCCACGGATGTCCGGTAGCCGCAGGTCACGGCCCGGATCGGCCCGCCCGGGGCGGGGTTAGCCGCCCGACCGGCGGGTAAGCCGCACCGCCCGACACGGCGGAAGGGGATCACATGTCCGAACGGCATACCGCACTGCGCTCGATGCACGATCTGGGCCTGGCGGCCTGGTTTGGCGGCTCCCTCATGGGTGCCTTCGGCGTCAACGGCGCGGCTGCGAAAATCAGCGACTCGACCCAGCGGCTCCCGGTCGCCTCGGCCGGATGGTCCAAGTGGACACCGGTCAACGCGGCCGCGATCGGCGCCCACCTGGCCGGCGCCGTCGGCGAGTTGGTGACCGAGAGCCCACGGGTGGCGGCCCAGTCCGGCGTGGGCCGGGCCAGCGCCATCAAGACCGCGTTGACGATCGGCGCGCTGGCGGTCACCGGCTACAGCCGGTTGATCGGCATGCGGCTGGAGAAGGCGGGCGGTCCGTCGGTGAGCGGCGCCACCGAGCCGAACCACCAGACCCCGGCCAGTGTGGCCTCGTCGCAGCGGCAGATGAAGCTGCTCCAGTGGGCCATTCCGGCGCTGACCGGGACTCTGGTCGTGGTCACCGCGTACATGGGTGAGCAGCAGAAGCCCGGCCAGGTGTTCCGCGGGATGCTCGGTCGCGCCGGTGGGATGAAGGGCGCGTCGAAGAGCATGATCAAGATGGCGGGAATGAGCAACGGCAAGCGACCGATGGCGATGGCCGGACGCTGAACGTCGGGCCGGCCGGCGTCCCGCCGCCACCTCGACGGCGGGGCGCTGGCCGGCCCTGCGCACGCGCCGGAGCGCTGCGACGAGGTCGGGCGGGCAGTCCCGGCCCGAGGACGGCACATCGTCCGCCGGCAGCGGCGGACCGACGAGCGGGGTGGCCATGACGGCGTACGAGGGACGCAACGGTGACAACGACCGGCTGGAGCCGGAGGCGACCAAGCCGTGGGGCACCGGCGACGGCTTCGACGCCGACGCCCCCTGGGGCGCCGACGACGACTCACCGATGGACGAGGGCAGCGAGGAGACCGCGGTGCCCGAGGGGCGGCGCGGCGAGCGGCGAGCGGGCGCCCCGGCGGGCCGGTCGGACCCGGCGGGACGACACGGCTTCGGCTCGGTCGAGCCGACCCGCACGACGATGGCCGGACCGGGCGCCCCACCCGATCCCGCCCCCAGCGGCCGGACCTTCCCCGACGACGCGGACATCGGCGAGTCGAGCCAGGACGCACTACGCAGCCGGGGACGGCGGTCCTGAGCGGACCCGGTGTCCGGCCGGGTCCACCCGCGACGGTCAGCCGGTCGCCGGGACCGCGCGATCGGCGATCATCGTCTCGGCGAGCAGTTGCGCCAGCCGGGTCGCGTCGCGCTGGGCCTGCCCGGCGCAGCAGTTGTTGAACAGCACGTGCAGCTCGTCGGGGAGATCGGCGAACTCGGCCAGCAGCCCGGCCCAGTGTCGAAGCTCGTCCTCGTCGTACGCGTACCGGAACTTGTCCTGCTTGTCGCCCTCGCCCCAGGCGTCGCTGTGACCGTGGAACCGGACGATCGCCGGCTCCGCCGTCATGGTCAGGATCGGTGGCACCGACGACGGATGCCCCTGTGGCATGTCGACGCAGACCAGGGACAGGTCGTTGGCGCGTAGCAGGTCCAGAGTGTCCGTCGCGGCGTCGTCGTCGAACCAGGAGCCGTGCCGCAGCTCGACACCGACCCGCCACGGCCGGCAGCGCTGCGCCAGCTCGACGATCCGGCGTTCGGCCGCCTGGCCGCGCACCAGCCACGGGGGGAACTGCAACATCACCACACCGAGCTTGCCGGCTGCCGCGATCGGGTCGAGGGCCGCGCGGAACCGGGCCCACAGCTCGTCGTAGGTCCGCTCCGGCAGGTCGCGGCGGCGGATCCGGCTCGGGCCGGCGGCCGGACGCAGGTCCCGGGGCAGCACGGCGACCGGCGTCGGATGGCCGGTGAAGAGGCTGAACGCCTTGACGTCGAAGGTGAAGTCGTCAGGTGTGGCGTCCACCCAGCTCTGGGTCGTCTCCGGCACCGGAATGGCGTAGTAGGACGTGTCCACCTCGACCATCGGGAACTGGCTGGCGTAGAAGCCCAGCCGACGGGCCGGCGTGCCGGCCGAGCGTGGGTACCACCCGGAGCGCAGCAGGGACTGGTCCGCCCAGGACGACGTGCCCACCTTAATCACACCCATGTCATTCAGTGGACCGCCACCGGGGCGGATCGGCAACCGCTGGCGGGTCATCCGTCGACCTGGGTGTCGCGCCCGGGAAGTGTCGGTGCCTCGCCCTACGGTGGCAGCGGATGACATCAACGAAGGGTGGCGGCATGACCAGCACCGAGCAGCTCACCGGTGAGCGCACCGACCTCCTGCAGGCGCTCCGCGGGCACCGCGGTTTCCTCCTGCAGACCGTCGACGGGCTCACCGACGAGCAGGCGGCCAGCCGCCCCACCGTCAGCGGCCTCTGCCTCGGCGGCCTGATCAAGCACGTGGCCGGCGTCGAGCACCGGTGGATGCTCTTCGCCGTGGGCGGCGCGGAGGCGATGGGCCGTGAGGCGGTCGACTGGGTCGGCCAGTTCCAGATGGCACCGGGCGAGACCCTCGCCGGGCTGGTCGCGCGCTTCCACGAGGTGGCCGACCGGACCGACGAGTTGGTCGCCACCCTCGACCTGGACGCGGCGCATCCGCTGCCGAAGGCGCCCTGGTTCGAGCCGGGGGCGAGTTGGACGGTCCGCCGGGTGCTGCTGCACCTCATCGCCGAGACGGCCCAGCACGCCGGGCACGCCGACATCCTGCGGGAGTCGATCGACGGCGCCAAGACCATGGGCTGACCCGGGGGCCCGTCGACCCCGGTGGCGGGCTGAGGGTGGGTTGTCGACTCAGCGCGAGCGGTGCCGCCGTTCGGTGGTCCGGTCTCTGGCGTAGGCGTCCGAGTGACCCCAACGGCCCGGGATGTCCAGCAGTTCCAGCCGACCGAACCCCTCCGGCACCGCCGGGTTCACCAGCAGGTTGTCGCCGGTGGGTCGCAGGCCCAGCATGGTGCCCAGCAGCATCAGCAGGGCACCCGACGACCACGCCTGCGGGCGGCAGCTCATCTCCAGTTCGACGGGGTAGGTCGTCAGGCTGCGCTCGTAGCCGGCGATCACCTCCGGCACCGCGCCACCGAGCGTCTGCGCCGCGTCGAAGATGCCGGACGCTACCCGGGCCGCCTGCGCGTCGAGGCGGTAACGACGCAACCCGGCGGCGATCAGCGCGTTGTCCGACGGCCACACCGCGCCCAGGTGCGCGCCGACCGGGTTGTAGGTGCGCTGCCCCTCGGCGAGGGTGCGTACCCCCCACCCACTGAACAGTCGCGGCCCGACCAGGTGCTCGGCGACCGCTTCCGCGCGGTCGTCGGCGACGATCCCACTCCAGAGCAGATGCCCGATGTTCGAGGCCAGCGCATCGACCGGTTCGCCGTACGGGTCGAGCGCCAACGCGTAGTACTCCCGGCGTGGCAGCCAGAAGTCCCGGTTGAAGCGGTCCTTCAGCGCCGCCGCCTCCCGTTCCAACCGGTCGGCGTACGCGGGGTCGCCCCAGAACTCCCGGGCCAGCCGGGCGCCTCGCCGCTTCGCGTCGTACGCGTAGCCCTGCACCTCGCAGGTGGCGCGAGGAAATGCGGGTTGCCGACCCTTGGAGTCGACGATGGCGTCCGGGGAGTCCTTCCAGACTTGGTTGATCGTGCCGTCGCGCTCGTTGCGGCGCTGGTAGCGCACGTAGCCGTCCCCGGTCAGGTCGCCGTACTCGTCGATCCAGTCCAGCGCCATCCGGGCCGGGTGACGCAACTCGCGGACCAGGTCCGCGTCACCGGACCAGCGCTCGTACTCGTCGAGCAGGACGACGAACAGCGGGGTGGTGTCGGCCGCGCCGTAGTACAGCGCGCTCGCCCGGTCGCCGAACGCCCCCGTCTCGCCGTACCGGAGCTGGGCCAGGATCTTGCCGGGCTCCTCGTCCAGCGTGTCGTCGAGTTGGCCGCCCTGCATGAGCGCCAGCATCCGCAGCGTCGCGGGGGCCAACTCGGGAGTGAACGCCATCGTCTGCAGGCAGGTGATGATGGCGTCCCGTCCGCACAACCCCATCGCCCACGGCAGACCACCGATCGGCACCCGCTCGCGGTAGGACAACGGCTGGTAGCGCAGGGCCGCCAGGTCCGCGAGGCTGCCCCGGTAGAGCTCTTCCAGGCCGCCGCGTTCGGCCACCAGCAGCGGCGCCCGGTCCAGCCACCGCGCCAGGTCCTCGCGCATCCCCGTGCGCACGGTCTGCTGGTGCGACTGCAGGTCGGCGCGGAGGTCCCGGCCGTGCTCGCCACCCATGGTCACGCTGACGTGCAGGTCGGTCTCCCACTTCCCCTCGGGTGCGACCCGGACCCGGAACGTCATTCCCCGCTCGTCCACCTCGGCGGGGACGGTGCTGCGTACGGTGGTCTCGCGCACGAACCGGTCCCGCTGGTAGCGCAGCACGAGCCGCTGGCCCGCCGGGTCGGCGGTGACCTCGACGGCTCGCCGGCGGAGCTGCCCGACCTCGACGATGTCGGTGAAGTCGCTGGCCATCTCCACCCGGACGGTGTATTCGGCCGGCTGCGACGAGTGGTTGAGCACTGTGATGTTCTCGTGGAAACAGTCGTGGACCGAGCGGTGCCTGATGATCGACACGTCGGCGTCGACGTAGTGGCTCGCCGCACCGGGCACCAGGAAGAAGCGGGTCTCGAAGTACGTGAGGTCGTCCCGGGAGAGCGCGTGGATCCGTTCGCCGTCGATCCTGAGCACCCAGTGCGACAGGAACCGGGTGTCGTAGGCGAAGAGTCCGACCGGGGCCTGCGGATCCGCCTCGATGTCGCCCTGTGCGTCGCTGATCGCGAACAGGTTGCCCGCGATGACGTGCACCAGTTCCTGCTTCACGACCGCTCATTCCGAGCGGTCGTCGCGGCCCGGCCGACCAGCGCGGCCCGGCCCAGCTCGTGCGGATGGCGGGCGCCGTCCGGCCCGGAGAAGATCCGCCGCAGCAGCATCAGCAGTTGCATGTTGCCCTGCACGGTCAGCTCGTTGCGCAGCAGACCCGCGCTCGGGTGCAGCTCGCCGCGGGCCATCCGGTCGAAGACCGCCCGGTCGGCCCGCACCACCAGATCGGCGTCGTCGGCCGAGCGGCTCACCCGGACGTGCTGGTCGGCGATGGTCAGGTACCAGTGATCGGTGCTGCCGTCGTCGCGGACATCCAGTCGCAGCGTCCCCGCGGTGGCCTCCGGCAGGTCGGGCCGCCGACCGGTGTCCAACTGTCGCAGGTACTGCTCCGCCGTCGCGCCCATCAGGTCCCCTCCCCACGGTCTCCCGCAGGATCACCCGCGCCGGGGTGAGCCCGGTTCACCCGAAACGGGTGAGGGGCGTGTCAGCCGGCCTCGATCAGGCCGCGCACGTAGGCGGCCTGGCCCACGTGTTGCAGGTCGTCCTCGGCGACGCTTACCAACCGGACGCCGAGGGTGACCGGCGGGTCCCACCCCTCGTCGACCACGCGGTCCAGGTCCGCCGGGCCCACGCCGGCCAGGAAGCTTCCGGTACGCGCCGCGACCGCCTCGTAGTAGTCGATCAGCGCCTGCGCGCTCTCCGGCCGCACCGCCGCGACCTGAGCGGCCGAGTGCCCGTAGCCGGTGTCGTCGGGTTCGACGGCGAGCCCGAACCGGCCCGCCCAGTCGCCGCTGACCCAGATCTGGTCGGCGTCGAGCAGGTCGGCGACGTGGTGGTCCTGTACCCGGGTGAGGTGCCAGACCAGCCAGCCGACCGTGTTGGCGCCCGGACCGGGCTGGTGGCGCAGTTGCTCGGGGCTGAGACCGTCGACGGCCGCGCGAACGAGGTCGGGCAGCCGGTCGTACGCCTCGGTCAGCAGGTCACTCACATCCACGGGGTACGCCTTCCTTGTCGCTTTCCGATCAGGTACCGCTGGATCCGGGCGCGCAAACCTCGGCCGCTACGGTGATCGAATGGTCGCCGCGGTGGAGTTGTACCTGGACCCGGACGCCACCCGCCGGATCCGGGGCGGTGCGCCGCTGTCTGGAGGTGTTGCCGCTGGCCGCGACAGTGGTCGGCGCGGCGCTCATCGACCGCGCGCGCGGCATCGCTCACCCGCCGCCCTGACCGTCGGTCCGTAATGTCCGGTTTGGCGGGCGACAGTCGGAAACCCGAAAACAAGCGGTGCGGATGTGGCCGAACGTGGGAAGGTTCGGGTGGCTGTCGTACCGGTGGTGTGCTGCTCGCAGGTGGTTCGCCCGGCCGGTGGCGCGGGTCTACCCCGTGCCGCCCACGGCGGCTTCGACGAGGAGAGGCAGGGCCCATGCAGGCTCAGCGCAGGCCACCGCGCACGGAGCGGAGCCAGACCCGGGACGACCGGACCGGCGGCGGACTGACCGGGGCGGCCACGCCACTGACGATCTGGGCGGCCGCCGTGCTGCTCGGCCGGATCAGCGCCGGCGACGACGACGTCGAGGACGAGCGGCACATCCTGCGCGGCATCGAGTGAACCCCGGCCGCGCGGCTCAGAGCCAGCCGCGCCGCTTGAAGATCACGTAGAGGGTGCCGCAGACCAGCAGCATCAACAGCAGCGCGAAGAGGTAGCCGAGGCGCCAGTTCAGCTCCGGCATGTGGATGAAGTTCATGCCGTACACGGTGCCGATGAGCGTGGGAGCGAAGAGGATCGCCGCCCAGGACGACACCTTCTTCAGCTCCTCGTTCTGGCTGTAGCTGGCCGCGGTGAGGCTGCGCATCTCCTCGTTCTGCTGCTGCGAGACGAGTGTGGCGTTGACGGTGAGGATGTTCTGCAACAGGTGCCGGAACCCGTCCACCCGCTCCACCACCTGGGTCAGGTGGTCGGTCACGTCGCGCAGGTAGCGGCGCAGTTCCTCGTCGGCGCTGCCGGCGCCGACAGCCAGCGCGTCGAGCACGCTGAGCAGCGGGCGGGCGGCCCGCTGGAACTGGATGACCTCGCGGCTGAGGCCGTAGATGCGGCGGCTGGCGTTCGGGTCGCCACCGAACACCTGGGTCTCGATCTCGTCGATGTCGTTCTCCAGTCCGGCCACCACCGGCGCGTACCCGTCGACGACCTGGTCGAGGATCGCGTACAGGATCGCCTCCGAGCCCCGGGCGAGCATCTGCGCGTCGGTTTCCATCCGCCGCCGCACCGCGGCCAGATCCGGCGCCTCACCATGTCGGACGGTGACCACGAAGCCCGGCCCGATGAACAGGTGCAGCTCGGAGAACTCGACCTCCTCCCGGAGGTCGTCGTAGCGGGCGGCACGCAGCACCACGAACAGGGTGTGCCCGTACCGCTCCAGCTTGGGCCGCTGGTGGGCGTTGATGGCGTCCTCGACCGCCAGGTCGTGCAGCCGGAACTCCCGGGCCAGCGAGGTGATCTGGTCGATGTCGGGTCGGTACAGACCGATCCAGGCCATCGCGCCGTCCTGCTCCTGGAGGCAGCGGTACGTCTCGGCGAGGCCGGAGGGAGAGGCGAACCGGTGCCCGCCGACGTAGACCGCGCTGTCCACCAGACCGCCGTGGGACGGGGCGGGCGGCTCCGTGGACGGCGGCACACCGACAGTCGTCTCGTACTCGTCGAGTTGGCGGCCGAAGCCACCACCCGGGCGGAAGCGACGGCCGCCGACCATGCCCTGTCCCCTCCCCCGGTGCCGTCCGGTCCAGCCCGGGGCGCTGCTTCCCCCCTGTCCTGGGCCCGAAACCCGCCGGGACGTCGGCTGGGTTCCGCGCACCGGCGGACGGGAAGGGCCCGGCGGGCGGATACTCACGGTGACCGTGGGCGGGATGACGGGGGACGCGCCGGTGGAGGTCGACAGACGCGCCGGCCGGTTGCGGAGGTGGCTGCTCGACGCCGGCTCGGACCAGGCCGTGCAGCACCCGGGGCCGCACGGGCGCCCGCCGGAGCACCGGCACCACCCGTGGTGGAAGGTGATGTGCCTGACCGGTGTCGACTACTTCTCCACACTGGGTTACCAGCCGGGTATCGCGGCGCTGGCCGCCGGGGCGCTCTCCCCGGTGGCGACCCTGGTGCTGGTGCTGGTGACCCTGCTGGGGGCGCTGCCGGTCTACCGGCGGGTGGCGGTGGAGAGCCCGCACGGTGAGGGCTCCATCGCGATGCTGGTACGCCTGCTGAGCTACTGGCCGGGCAAGTTGTTGGTGCTGGTGCTGCTCGGCTTCGCGGCCACCGACTTCATCATCACCATCACCCTCTCGGCCGCCGACGCGACGGCGCACATCGACGAGAACCCGTTCTGGCCGAGCGCGCTCAAGGGGCACGAGGTGCTGGTCACGCTGCTGCTCGTGTCGCTGCTCGGCGTGGTGTTCCTCAAGGGGTTCACCGAGGCCATCGGGATCGCCGTCGTCCTGGTCGCGGTCTATCTGACGCTGAACGCGGTGGTGGTGGCCGACGCGTTGTGGCGGGTGGCGACTCATCCGAGCGCGGTCGGCGACTGGACCACCATGCTGACCACCGGGCACGGCGATCCGTTGCTGGTGGTCGGGCTGTCGCTGCTGGTCTTTCCGAAGCTGGCGTTGGGCCTGTCCGGCTTCGAGACCGGGGTGGCGGTCATGCCGAGCGTGCGGGGTGACCCGCAGGACTCGGAGGCACGACCGCTGGGCCGGATCCGTGGCGCGCGCCGGCTGCTCACCACCGCGGCGGCGATCATGAGCGTCTTCCTGATCACCAGCAGCGTGACGACCACCGTGCTCATCCCGCCGGAGGCCTTCCAGCCGGGCGGGCCGGCGAACGGGCGGGCGCTGGCCTACCTGGCGCACGCCCACCTCGGCGAGGTGTTCGGCACCATCTACGACCTGTCCACCATCGGGATCCTCTGGTTCGCGGGGGCATCGGCGATGGCCGGTCTGCTCAATCTCGTGCCGCGCTACCTGCCGCGCTACGGCATGGCGCCGACCTGGGCGCGAGCCGTCCGGCCGCTGGTGCTGGTCTTCACCGCCGTGGCGTTCCTGATCACGATCGTCTTCGAGGCCAGCGTGGACGCGCAGGGCGGCGCGTACGCCACAGGGGTCCTGGTGTTGATCACCTCGGCGGCGACGGCGGTGACGCTCGCGGCGCTGCGGCGCCGTCAGCGTGGCCGCACCATCGCGTTCGGAGTCATCGCGGTGATCTTCGTCTACACCACGCTGGCGAACGTGGTGGAACGCCCGGACGGTGTCAAGATCGCGGCCTGTTTCATCGGCGCGATCATCCTGGTGTCGGTGCTGTCCCGACTGATGCGCGCCTACGAGCTGCGCGTCGACCACGTCGAGCTGGACGAGGTCGCGGCCCGGATGATCGACGAACGGGCCGGGCGGCGGATCCGCCTCATCGCCCACGAACCCGACCGGCGGGACGAGGCGGAGTACCGCGCCAAGTTGGCCCAGACCATGGCGGACAACGACTTCCCCGACGACGGCGACGTCATCTTCGTCGAGGTCAAGGTCACCGACCCGTCCGACTTCGAGACCGAACTGCTGGTCCACGGCAGCGTGGTCGACCGCCGCTTTCCGGTGCTCAGCCTGGCCAGCTCGTCGGTGCCCACCGCGCTCGCCGCCCTGCTGCTCGAGATCCGCGACCGCAGCCGGCGACGCCCGCACATCTACTTCGAGTGGTCCGAGGGCGGTCCGACCCGCAACTTCCTGCGCTACCTGGCGTTCGGACAGGGCGCCATCGCCTCGGTGACCCGGGAGATCCTGCGCCGCCAGGAGCCCGACCCGCACCGTCGACCGCACGTGCACGCCGGTTGACGCACGAACGGGCAGCCGGTGGCGCACGGTGAGCGTGGTCATAACGACTGGACGACCCACCCGCTCCTGCTGCTAGCCTCGGCCCAGGTCATGAGCGCCAGCGCGAAGCCCCGGCTCGCTGGCCGGCAACCCTCCTCCGCGGTGGGGTGCCCCGGGTGAAGACCAGGCACCGGCACGACGTCGGTGCAAGCGTGGCCTGGCACCCAGGTCAGCACAGACCTGGGAGAACCATGCGCAACCTCCGCACCACACCACCGACCGACGTCGCGGCTTCCCGCACCGGTCGACCCGTGCCCGCCCTCACCCGGCGACGGCACGTGGACATGATGCGAATGTGCAGCGCCGCCTGTCGTCGCGGCACCACGCTCTAGCACACCCCTTCCCGAGCTCCTTCCCACCGGTACGCCCAGCGGGCGCGCCGTCGGTGGCGCACGCCCGTGCGCGCCGAGACACCACCCTTCGGAGACACCCGTGCGATTCCTTCCTGCCCTGACCCGTGCCGCCGCCCTGGGCGCGGCCACGATCCTGGCCGCCACCGCCCTCACCGCCTGCGGCGACGACAGCTCGTCCGACGCCACCGCCAACCCGTACGGTCTGGCGCAGCCGGGCGTGCTGCGCGCCGGCACGCTTACCGACGCCCCGCCGAACGTGTACCTCAAGGACGGGAAGTTCACAGGCTTCGACAACGACCTGCTGACCGCGGTGGCCGGCAAGCTCGGCCTCACTGTCGAGTTCGTCGGCACCGACTTCTCCGCGCTGCTCAGCCAGGTCAACAACCGCAAGTTCGACGTCGGCAGCTCGTCGATCACCATCACCGAGGCACGCAAGAAGACAGTCGACTTCGGCAACGGCTACGACTTCGGCTACTTCGGTCTGGACGTCCCGGCCGGCTCCTCGATCACCAGCTTCGACCAGCTCACCGGCAAGCGGGTCGTGGTGGTGCAGGGCACCGTCCAGGACGACTACGCCACCGGCAAGCAGCTCAACCCGGTGCGGGTGCCGGACTACAACGGCGCGATCAACCAGCTCAAGGCGGGCACCGCCGACGCCTGGATCGCCCCGGCGGAGATCGGCGAGAAGTCGGCCACCGACAGCAACGGCAAGATCACCGTGGCGGCCAAGCAGCTCAGCCCGGCACCGACGGCGTACGCCGTGGCCAAGGGCGGCGACAAGCTGCGCGAGGCGCTGAACAAGGCCCTCGACGAGGTCATCGCCGATGGCACCTGGAGCCGGTTGCAGGCGCAGTACTACCCGGGCCGGCCGATCCCGGCGGACTTCAAGCCCGGCAGCGGCACCGTGCCAGCCCCGTCCGCGTCGGCCGCACCGTCCGCGTCGGTCACGCCGTCGGCGTCCGCGTCGGCCGCGTCCTGAGCCGGTGACGAGCGAGCGGGGCGGTAGGAGGGGCAACCGATGGATCCGTTGAGCACCCTGTGGGAGACCTTCTTCGACTGGGACGCCATGCGCGAGGCGCTGCCCGAGATGCTGACCGTCGGGTTGCCCAACACGCTGATCCTGGCGGTCTCCGCCGCCCTGCTCGGCTCGGTGCTGGGCCTGCTGCTGGCCGTCGCCGGGATCTCCCGCAGCCGCTGGTTGCGCTGGCCGGCACGGGTCTACACCGACGTGTTCCGGGGGCTGCCGGCCGCGGCGACGATCCTGCTGATCGGTGTCGGGCTGGCCCCGCTGGGCATGCAGGTCTGGGGGCCGGATCCCTACCCGTTGGGCATCCTGGCGCTGTCGCTCATCGCCGCCGCGTACATCGGGGAGATCTTCCGCTCGGGCATCCAGTCGGTGGAGGCAGCCCAGTTGGAGGGCGCCCGGGCACTCGGCTTCTCCTGGGCCGACGCGATGCGGCTGGTGATCATCCCGCAGGGCATCCGGCGAGTGCTGCCGGCCTGGGTCAACCAGCTCATCGCGCTGATCAAGGACTCCAGCCTGGTCTACTTCCTCGGCCTGGTGGCGAGTCAACGGGAGCTGTTCCGGATCGGGCAGGACTACGCGGCCACCACCGGCAACGAGTCGGCGCTGCTGCTGGCGGGGCTCTGCTACCTGGCGTTGACAGTTCCGCTGACGCACGTCGTCAACTGGATCGACAGGCGGCTGCGCAACGGTCGGCCGGCCACCGCGTCGACCGAGGAGGACGACGACACCGTGTCGTACGCGACGGAAGGAGATCGGCGATGACCACCGCCACGACGACCTCGGTCAGCCTCGACGTACGCGACGTGCACCTCGCCTTCGGACCGAACCGGGTACTGCGCGGCGTCGACCTCTCGGTGCCGCGTGGGGCGACGGCCTGCGTCATCGGCCCGTCCGGGTCGGGCAAGTCCACCCTGCTGCGCACCATCAACCGGCTCATCGAACCGGACCGGGGCGACGTGCTGCTGGACGGGCGCAGCGTGCTGGGCGACGACCCGGACGCGCTGCGGCAGCGGGTGGGCATGGTGTTCCAACAGTTCAACCTCTTCCCGCACATGAGCGTGCTGCGCAACATCACGCTGGCGCTGCGCCGGCTGCGCAAGCTCGGGGCGGACGAGGCGGAGGCTGTCGCCCGGGCCCAGTTGGAACAGGTGGGGCTGGCCGGCAAGGCGAACTCCCGGCCTGCGCAGCTCTCCGGTGGTCAGCAGCAGCGGGTGGCCATCGCCCGCGCGTTGGCGCTGCGGCCCGAGGTGATGCTCTTCGACGAGGCGACCTCGGCGCTCGACCCGGAGCTGGTCAAGGGTGTCCTCGGGGTGATGGCCGACCTGTCCGCCGCCGGGATGACCATGGTGGTGGTGACCCACGAGATGGGCTTCGCCCGGCAGGTCGCCGACACCGTCGCCTTCATGGACCGGGGCGTGGTGCTGGAGGCCGGCCCACCCGAGGCGATCTTCGAGCGGGCCGAGCATCCGCGGCTTCGCCGGTTCCTCGACCAGGTGCTCTGAGACCAGGTGCTCCGAAACCAGGTGCTCTGAGCCGGCGCGGGCCGGACGACCACCGGCGATCACTCGTTGGGCCCGCGCCCCAGCAGCCGGATCTCCTCGTTGTCCAGCGCGGCCTGGAGTTCCTGCAGCACCAGGTCGTCGATCTCCCGGTTGTCGCGCAGTCGGGTGACCTCCCGCCTCTTGTGAGCGAGGACGCCGAGGCGCAGTCGCCGTTCCAGCCGACGCTCCTCCGCGGTGTTCCCGCCGCCCTCGTCGAGGTCCGTCAGATGCCGTTGGTACTCGGCCCGCAACCGACGCACCGAGTCGTCCTGGGCACCGACCTCGGCGGCGACCTGGGGAAGAGCGGCCAGACCGACCTCGGTGGCCCGCCGCCGGGCGTTGCGGGCCTCGTCGACGCGTTCCGGGTCGCCGGTCAGCCCGGCCCAGCGCACCACAAGTGGCAGGGTGGTGCCCTGCAGAAGCATGATCAGCACGATCACCAGCGCGGTGACGAAGATGATCAGGTCGCGTTCGACCACCGGACGGCCGTCGACGGTTATCGCCGGGACAGCCAGCGCGGCGGCGAGCGACACGGCGCCCCGGAAGCCGGACCAGCCCGCGACCGTCCCCACCCGCCAGGCGGACGGCCCCTGGCTCGGGTCCACCACCCGCCGGCTCCGCACCCGCGCCGACTGCGCGGTCAGGTAGACGAAGAGCAGGCGGGTGCCGATCACGACAAGGGTGACCACCAGCACGATCACCAGAGCACGCCCGGGCGAGGTGCTGGTGATACCCCGGACCGCGCGGGGAATCTGCGTGCCGAGCAGGACGAACAATCCGCCGTTGATCAGGAACGTGGACAGGTCCCAGAACGCGTACGCCAGCACCCGGGACCGGGCGCGGATCACCCGTGGGCCGGCGTAGGCGAGCACCAGGCCGGCGACCACCACCGCCAGCACACCGCTGGCGTGCACCGAGTCGGCGAGCAGGAAGGCGCCGAACGGTGTCAGCACGCTGAGCGCGCCCTCGCGCAGCGGGTCGTCGAGCCGTTTGCGGATCACCACCACGGCGGCGCCCACCAGCAGACCGGCGACCACCCCGCCGACGCTGGCCCCGACGAACTCCTCGCCGATGCCCAGCACGCCCGGTTTGTCGCTCTGGCTGAGCAGACCCACGGCCACCGCGAAGACCACAAGCGCGGTGCCGTCGTTGATCAGGCTCTCCGCGTGCAGAGTGGTGAGAAGCTTCCGGGGCAGTCGTTTGGCCAGGCCGGTGACCGCGGCGGCGTCGGTCGGCGCGAGGACCGCGCCGAGCACCCAGGCGGCGGCGGGGTTCACCCCGAGCGCCTGCGCCGCGAGCGACACCGTGACCATGGTGAGCACCACCAGCACCACGGCCAGCAACCCGATCACCGGCAGGTTGGCCCGGATCTCCCGCAGGCTGATGGTGAGGCTCTCCCGGTAGAGGATCGCCGGCAGGAAGATCAGCAGGACCAGGTCCGGTTCCAGGGTGACCTCGGACAGCGGCGGCGTGAGCCCGAGCAACACGCCCAACGCGATGAGCAGGACCGGCGGGGCGACCCGGTACCGACCGCCGAGGGTGGTGCCGAGGAGGACGGTGGCGCCCAGCACCACGATCAGGATGAGCGCCTCCACGCGTACCCCCTCGGACCATGGCCGACGGCGGACGCGCCGACGGTTCCATCTGACCGCACCCGGCGCTGGGTTCCGGCGGAAACCGGCAAGTCGCCGGGTAGCCCGCGCGCGGGCGGTGCCGTGTGGCGCTCAGGTTGGGGCGTCGGCGCGGACGCGTGCGATGAGCGCGCGGGCGGTGCGGCGGTGCTCGGCGGCTTCCTCGTCGTGGCCCAGCGCAGCGGCCAGATCGGCGAGGTGCCCGGCCACCGGGCCGACGGTGACCACCCCGCTGCCGGCCGCCAGTTCGGCGGCGGCCGGGCGGAGCGCGACGGCGACGCGTGCCATGGTGGACCTGTCGTCGATGGCCAGCGCCGCCCGCGCGGTGAGGCACAGCCGTACCTCCCGCAGCAGGTCGTGCGGCCCGTCCGGCAGGGCCCGCAGCGCCGCCCGGGTGGCACCGCGGTCGCCGGCGGCGGCGAGCAGCAGCGGTCGGACCCAGGGCTCGTGCGGGCCCCAGTCCAGCCGCGCCCAGTCTTCGTCGTCCGGCCCGGGAATCGGTCGTCGTACGGGGCTCGGCCGGGGGTCACCTGCCGGCGGGGCGTCGCTGACGGCGTCGGCCAGGCGCAGACCGAGCAGGGCGAGCGGCAGCAACCCCTGGGCCAGGCCCGGCATACCGTCGGCGGGCAGTTGTTCAGCGGCGGCACGGTACGCGGTTGCCGCGGCGTCCCGGTCGCCGTCGAGAGCCAGGCGCAGTGCGGCGTACCACCGGGTGAAGACGCCGACCAACGGCAGCTCGTACCGTTCGGCGAGGCGGTCGGCGGCGCGTGCGTGCGCGTCGGCGCGGGGCCGGTCGGCCAGTGCGCAGTTGGCCTGGACCAGGACGAGGTGGCCGAGCACCTCGAAGGTCACCAGGTGGTGCCGGGCGGCCAGTTCGACCAGGTCGACGCCGATCCGGGCCCGCGCGTCGGCCAGACCGACGCGCTCGAAGGCGTGCATGAAGCGGGCGTTGAGCGCGAAGGCCAGCAGCCCGGGATCGCCGATGTCGCGGGCTATCGTCTCGGCCTCGGCCGCGGCGCGGCGGCCACGATCGGTGGTGGTGCCGCGCAGTTCCAGCGCGAGGGTGCTCAGCAGCCGGCTGCGCTGCGCCGAGCGGATCGGGCCGAGGGCGGTCAGGGCGTGTTCGGCGGCTCGGACGATGTGCCCGGAGAGCAGGTCGTCATCGTTGCGCGTCCAACTGGCGGGCACGTCGAAGCCCGCCAGCGCCTCCTGGATCAGCAACGGATCGCCTGTGGATTCGGCGGCGGTGATCGCCTCGGCTCGCCGTCGCCGCGCCTCGGCCAACCGGCCCGTCACGGCCAGCGCCCGCCCCAGACCGAGCAGCGCGGTCACCCGCCCGCGCGGCTCGACCTCGCCGGCGCGGTCGTACGCCTCGACCGTCTGACCCCACAGCCGGGCCGCCTCGTGCGGGCTGCCGTCCCGTTCGGCCCGCTCGGCCGCCACCCGGGCGTACGTGGACGCCTGCGCGGCGGCGACCGGCCCACCGGCACGCAGCAGGTGGTACGCGAGGGCCGCCGGCTCGACGGGTTCCCGCTGTCGCAGCACCTCGGCGACGGCCGCGTGCCAGGCGGAGCGACGCGGTGCGGACAGGTCGGCGTAGAGCGTGTCGCGGACCAGGATGTGGGTGAAACGCAGCCGCCCGTCGGACTCCCGCTCGGTGAGGAACCCGGCCGCCAGGGCGCCGTCCACGGCGTCCAGCACCGCCGTCGGGTCAGCGGTCAACGCGCCGAGCACGGCCGCGTCGAGGTCCCGGCCGAGCACGGCCGCCTGCCGCAGCACGGTACGGGTCGAGGCTGGCAGCTGCGCCAACCGGTGCCTGATCACGTCGCGTACCCCGGGCGGCACGGCGGCCAGACCCGCCTCCCCCGCATCCGCGTACAGCTGGGCCAGTTCGCGGACGAAGAACGGGTTACCGCCGCTGCGCCGGTGGATCGACCGGGCGGTGGCGGCGTCCAGCTCCACCCCGACGATGGCGGCGGCCAGCTCACCGGTCGCCGACGCGGGCAAGCCGGCAAGGTACTCCCGGACCGGCTCCAGCCCGGCGGCGCGGGCCAGGGTGGCGGTCAGCTCCGGGCTGATCTCGGTGGCCCGGTAGGTGCCGAGGATCAGGACCGGCCCGCTGGCCGGCTGCGGGCCGGTGAGCAGCGCGGTCAACAGGTCCAGGGTGTCGCCGTCGGCGCGGTGCAGGTCGTCGAGGACCAGGAGGACCGGCCCTCGGTCGGCGACCGCCGAAAGCAGCGACGCCACCGCGCGGTGTCGCCGAAACCGCACCGTGGCGGGGTCGGCCGACCCGTCTTCCGGGCGGTCTTGCGGGCCGGTGGTGACGACGGGGGCAGCCGGCCCGGCGAGCGCGTCGGTGATCTGGGTCCACGGCCACGCCGGCGGGGCGCCGTCGTACTCGGGGCTGCGTCCCCACGCCGTGGTCCAACCGGCGGCGCCGAGGCGCCGGGTCAGGGCCTCGGCCAGCGCCGTCTTGCCGGCGCCCGGGTCGCCGCTGAGCAGGGCGAGCGTGGGCTGCTGGCGTCGGGACGCGGCCTCGGCGGCGTGCCGCAGCCGCTCCAGCTCGGCGGCGCGGCCGACGAACGGGTGCTGCCCCACCTCGACGGGTCGAGCGACCTCCCCGAGGCCGGGGGTGGCGGCCGGTTCGAAGGGCGGGGTGAGGTGCGGCGCCTGGGCCAGGATGTCGGCCTCCAGCCGTCGCAGCTCGGGCCCCGGGTCCACGCCCAACTCGGTCACCAGGACGTGGCGGGCCCCCCGCAGCGCGGCCAGCGCGTCGCCCTGCCGGCCGGCGCGGTACCGGGCCAGCGCCAGCAGCCGCCAGGCGTCCTCGCGCAACGGATGGCTGGCCAGGTGTGCCGGCAGGTCCGCGGCGGCCTCGTCCGGCCGGCCCACCGCGAGGAGCGCCTCCGCCCGTCGCTCGACGGCGAGCATCCGTAACTCGTTCAGCCGGTTGATCTCCGCGACCGCCCAGGACTCGTTGGCGCAGTCGGCGTAGGCGGGCCCGCGCCAGAGCCCGAGTGCCGTCTCCAGCGTGGCCAGGGCCGGCCCGGGGCGTTCGGCCGCCAACAGTCGGGCCGCCTCCCCGACGGCCGCCTCGAACTGGCCGGCGTCCACCGCGTCCGGGGCGGCCTTCAGCACGTACCCGGGCGGCTCGGTGACCAGGATCCCTGGCGGTTGCCGGGGTGGTCGATCGGGCTCCAGGGCCCGCCGCAGGTCGGCGACGAAGGTCCGGATCGCGCCCACCGCGCCGTCCGGTGGGACCTCCCACAGGTCGTCGACGAGCCGATCCACAGGCACCACCCGACCGTGGGCGATCAACAGCCGGCCCAGCACCAGGCGCTGCCGGTGGCCCCGCAGGGGAACCGGGCCGCGCTCGGTCGCGGCGGTCACCGGCCCGAGCACACCGAAGGTCACCACGACGGGCGCCGTCAGCTGCCTGGTCATGGCACCACCCTAGGCCGATGGCCCGGCCGGCACTGATCCGACGCTGACCGGTCGCTGATCACCTGCGGGCAGGCTCGTCAACGTACGACGGCGGCGGGCCACCGCCCCCGCCGGCACTGCTCACCAGGAAGGTTCCCCGTGGACCCCAGGATCAACGGATTCGACTACCGACGCGTCACCGTCGCCGACGGGGTGACGCTCAACGCCGCCGTGGGCGGTTCCGGGCCGGCGATCGTGCTGTTGCACGGCTTTCCGCAGACCCACCTCATGTGGCGGCACGTCGCGGCCGACCTGGCCGCCGACCACACGGTGATCTGCCCCGACCTTCGCGGCTACGGCGACAGCGACAAGCCCTTCGACGCCGACGGCACCGGGTACGCCAAGCGCACCATGGCAGCCGACATCGTGGCGTTGGCCGGCGCGCTCGGTCACGACCGGTTCGCGTTGGCCGGGCACGACCGGGGCGCCCTTGTCGCGTTCCGCGCCGGCGTCGACCATCCGACGGCGATCACCCAGCTGGCCCTGCTCGACGTCCTACCCACCCTCGACATGTGGGACGTGCTGCACGGCGTCAACGCCGCTGTCGCGTTTCACCTGTATCTGATGGCGCAGCCGCCCGGCCTGCCCGAGGAGCTGATCGCCGGCAGCCCGGACGCCTTCTTCGGTCACTTCCTGGACGTCTGGACCCGTGATCCGGGGGCCCTGCCGGCGGACGTGCGGGCCGCGTACCTGCGCGCCTCCCGCGACGCCATCCCCTCGATCGTCGCCGACTACCGGGCGTCCGCCGGGATAGATGTGGCCCACGACACCGCGGACCGGACGGCCGGCAACCAGCTGCGGATGCCGGTGACGGTGCTCCAGCAGGACTGGGGCGCGGCGCTGGGTTACGACGCGGCGGCGGTGTGGCGGGCCTGGGCGCCGGACCTGGACCACCAGACGGTCAGCTGCGGGCACTTCATGGCGGAGGAGGCCCCGGCCGAGGTGCTGCGGGCGCTGCGCGCCCTGCTCGCCCGTTGATCGATCGGCGACCCGGCCACGCCACCGTCACCCTCGGCCAGATATCCGACACTCGTCGTCACCGGGTGGCGGTGCGGCCGGGTCGCCGCGCCTCATCCGCCCGGAGCCCGGGAACCAGTCGGTAATGGGCGTTTGACCTGCGGGAATGCGACGTCACACCAGGTGGACGACAACCGGCCATCGGTGATACACAGGCAGATATCGGCAAGCCAACGGTGGCACGTCGCTCATCTCCTCGACCCTCGATTGTTCGCACGTACCGCCACCCACGGGCTTCGCCGCAGGACCGCACCCTCGGTCGGGAAACCTCAACGCGGCATCGACCCTCGCGCCGGCTGGCGGAACGTGCCGGTTCTCGACCAGGGAGTTGCCGTGGGAAATCTCCGTATCCGAGCCAAGCACCAACCGTTCGAGGTGGCCGCGCTGGTCACGACGCCCATCTGCGGCATCCTGCTGCTCGCGCTGGACGTTCGACCACCGTCGGTCCAGATGTCCATGCCGGAACCCATGCAGGTCGGCTGGGAGGTCGCCCTGGTCGTCGTCGGCCTGGGCGGCCTGCTGGGCATCCTGTGGCCTGGCCAGCTCTCCACCGGCCTCGGCGTCGAACTCGCGTCCGTCCTGGTGCTCGGCACCATCACCGGCATGTACGCGGTGGCGTTGGTGGCGGTCGCGGGCCAGCAGGGAATCGTCGCCGCGTCGCTGATCGCCGCGGTGCCGGCCGGGTCGTTCTGGCGGGCCGCCCAGATCGCCATCGACCTGCGCTGCCTGGCCAAGGGCCACCAGTGCTCGACGCACCGACGGGTCGTGGGAGGTGTCACGTGATCTCCGCACCGACGCCCGAGGCACCACACTGGGTGCAGGTGCTGCTCAGCCTGCTCGGCGTGCTCGGCGGCACCACCGGTCTGGCTGCCATCGCCGCCGTCGTGGCCCAGCGCGGCAAGTTCAAGGCCGACGCCGCCGACACCCTCACCGAGGCCGCGCTGACACTGGTCCAACCGCTACAGATGCGGATCACCGAGCTGGAGAGCGAGGCGTTGAACGCTCGATCGGAGCTGGGGTTGCTGCGCGAGCAGGTCAACCAGTTGCAGTTCGTCGTCCGGGTGTTGAGCCGCACGCTCGACCGGTGGCGTACGGCGGTGCACGCTCCCGACGCCACGCTGCGCAAGATCCGCTCGGTGGTCGCGGAGTCGGAACGTCTGGCGGAGGACCGCTGAGCGGTTTCGACGGCTCAGCCCCGGCCACGCAGGCGTTCGGCGAGTTCGCGCACCGCCGCCCGGAACTCGGGGTCGGTCTCGCCCGGATGGTGTCCCCGTAGCGGCGGCGCAGACCGCTCGCCCGGTACCGGCAGCAGGCCCGGTGGGTCCCGCAACCGCCTGTCGACCTGGCCCGCCGGATCGGCCGGGTCCGGGGGCGGGTCGCCCGGGCGGTGCGCGGCGAAGACCCAGCCGCCGACCGGGTCGGTGTCCCGCCAGAGGTTGAGCCAGCGCCACTCGACCCGGTCCCCCACCCCACGCAGCACCTCCTCGTTGAGGTAGGCCGGAAAGAGTCGGGCGTACAGGCGGTCCAGCGGTGACCCGTAGGTGAGCAGGGCGACCCGTTGACGTACCCGCGGGGGCAGCCGCAGCACCGCGAGAGCGAGCAGCGCGGACCCGTGGCTGTGCCCGCAGAGCAACACCCCGACGTGTCGCTCGGTCAGTTGGCTGATCCGGTCGGCCAGTTCCGGCACCGCCCGGTCGGCGTAACTCGGCGGCGCGAACGGGTGCGCGGCCCGGGGCCAGAAGGTGCCCAGGTCCCACAGGATGCCGACGTGCCGGCGAAACCAGGCGGTCCGGTAGGCGAACACGCCACCCGCCACCAGCGTGAGCAGCAACGCGGCGAGGAGGTAGCTGCCGCCGCTGAGCCCCATCCGGACGGCTGCGGCCGGCAGCCCGAACAGCTGCCATGTCAACTCCTCCGGGTCGCGCCCGGTACGTCCCACCAGGCTCGTCGCCAGTCCGATCACCGCGAGCGCCGCGTAGGTGGCGGCCAGCAGACCCAACCACTCGGTGAACCGCGCCTGGGCGATGGTCTTCGTCGTCAGCCGCAGCCGACCGACCGCCTCCGGCGGCACGACCGGGAAGTCCCGGGCGGTGATCGCCGCCGCCGCACGCCGCCGGCGCCGCCGCGACACGACGCTCATCGCGCCGCACAGCAGCGCCGCCGCGACCACGTGCAGGAAGAAGGCCAGCAGCGTCCAGCGATACGGCAGTGGTGGCCCACCGTCACCGCGGTAGCCACCGAGCAGCTCTCCCGTCTGGTAGACGAGGCCGGCGGAGAGCGCGCCGGCCAGGCCGACCGCCATTGCGGCGAGGACCGCCGCGCCCAGGCCGCCCGGCAGCGCGGACCTGCCGCCCACCCGGCCACGGTGCCACAGCACCACCGCGCTGAGCAGCACCAGCAGCACCATCTGGCCGAACAGCGCGCCACCGGCGATCGCGCCGTAGCCGGGTAGCCCGGCCGCCGACGACCAGCCGCGCCGGTCGCTCGCCACCAGAACGAGGGTCGCCACGCTCAGGCCGGCCGCCACCACGCCCGCCGTGCGGGCGGTCCAGGTGGCCCCTCGCGCGGTCGCCGCCCGGTCGATCATCCCCGGAACGGCGAGCAGACCGACGCAGGCCAGCAACACCGCCGCGCTGAGCGCCAGCAGCAACGTCGTCCCGACCGTCGTGCCGCCGGCGCGACGGGCCGTGAGCAGCACGACATCGAGTACGGCGAGTGCGGCGGCGACGTGGATCGCGCGCAGTCGGTGCACCAGCGGCTCCACCGCCCACAGTGGATTGTCGGCCGGACCCGACCGACGGGTGCCGAGTAGGCGCAGGACCACGATGGCGGCGATCGGCAGCAGCGCCAGCACGGCCAGCCGCTGCCCGACGTGCCGGCCGTCGAGCCCGGCCATGGTGTCGAAGGGCGCGCGGCAACGGGCCGCACCGAGACACTGCCAGGCGAGCAGATCGAGGGCGACTCCGGCGATGGACACCACGTACAGCACTGTGAGGTTGAGGGCGAGGAGCCGACACAGCACGGTGACCCAGGCGGCACGGCGGCGGCCCGTGGGGCGCATCCACACCGCCACGTTGCTGAGCATGAACGGCAGCACGAAGACCATGGCGAGGGTCCGGCCGACGGTGCCCGAGGGCAGATCACCCCAGCGGTACGCCTCCAGCGTCACCCCGTCCGGGCCGACGCCGTCCGACCTGGCGGCGCGGTGGAAGCCCCCGCTGCCGTCGCCGGCGACCTGCCGGACCTGCGCCTGGTCGAGGATGACCGTGGGATCCGCCCCGGACACGCCGTGCACCCGCAACTCCACCACGTCGTGTCGTCGCGGTTGGTCGCCGTGCTGCGGTCTTCTCTCCGACATCAGGGCGGCTATCCGTGTTGCCGAGCGTCGGACGCGTCGCTCTCCCCGGGTTGGCGGATGAACCGCCACAGCCCCGGCATCCCGTCGAACAGGACGATCAGCAGCAGCACCCCGGCGACGACGGCGCTGTTGACCAGTTGCGGAGACCGCACGGTGGCCAGCCCGCCCACGATGATGGCCGGCACACCGACCACGCGCGCCCAGGGCCGGCTGCCGTCGACCATCATCGCGAGCAGAATCCGGGCGGTCAGGAACAACGCGGGGCCGATGACGCCCACGGTCGTCTGCCCCGTGTTGTGTTCTTCCGGATGGCCGATCGTCATCTCCATCGCCACCGAGGTGGCCAGCACACCGGCGATCATGACGAGGTGCAGGTAGCCCGCCATCAGCGTCAACTTGCTCCCGGGTGGGCCCTCCGCCTCGATTCTGGCGCCCAGCCGCCCGCCCGCGGGCACCAGATAGAGCCGGGCGAGGGCCACCGCGGTCACGAACGCCAGGGCGAAGGCAAGCGTGCTGTCCCGGTCCAGGCTGGACCCGCTGTAGGTGACGCCGGAGATCAGGATCAGCTCACCCAGGGCGATGATGAAGATCTGTTGGTACCGCTCGGAGAGGTGCCTTCCGTTCACCTGGAGTTCCGGCCAGGTACTGCGTCCGAGCCAGGGGAACGGCCAGCGCAGCCGTGCCAGGGAGTAGTCCAACAGCAGTGCCAGCGCCCAGAGCACCTCCCGGGCCGGTGCGACGGCCGCCCCGACCACCCAGAGCACCCCGGAGATCGCGAACCAGACCGCCACCCGCAGGCTGCGCACCTGTAGCGGGTGCCCCCGCAGGGCGGGGATCAGGATCGCCCCCCGACCCAGGTGAATGGCCACGTAGGCGACGGCGAACATCATGGCGTGCTCGTCGAACGTGGTGGGTACGGCTGCGGCCATCAGCAGGCCACCGAACATCGTCCAGAGCAGCAGTACGACGATCAGCGGAGCGCGCGGGTCGAACCAGTCCGCCGACCAGGCGGTCACGAACCACACCCACCAGAGCGCCGCCAGCATCAGCAGGGCCTCGAAACCGCCGTTGATGCTGGGGTCGTCGAGCAGCGCCCGGGACAGGCGGGTCAGCGCGAAGATGAACGCCAGGTCGAAGAAGAGCTCCAGGAACGAGGCCTTGCCCGGGTTCTCCCGCCGGAGCAGCAGCCCTCCCGGAAGCCTGCCCGCCATCGTCATCCTTCCCCGGCCCGCAGCTGCTCACCGTCGCCCCAGTCGTACCACCCGGAGCGTGGGCCCGGGTCGGTTCCGCCGAGCCGGGCCGTCGTCGTCAGCGGCCGGCGATGCCGCCGCTTCGGGAGATCAGGTCAGACGCCACGGTCCAGAGCCGCTCGGCGTTGGCCGGGTCGACCGCGTACGCGGCCACGCCGCTGTAGTCGGCCGGCCGCTCGGTGACGACCGGGGCCTCGGTGCAGTCCTCGAAGTAGCGACCGCCGACGCCGTCCAGCAACGGGGACGCCGCGAGCAGCACCGAGGTCGCGGCCCCCTGCTGCGGGGTCTTGTGCATCTCCTTGGGCGACTTGAGCCCACCTGTGTGCTTCTGCAGGCCGGTGGCGATGGCACCCGGGTTCAGCGCGTTGGAGTAGATGCCCTCGCCGGCCCACCGGCGGGTGGCCTCCACGGCGAGCAGAGCCTCGGCGCTCTTGGACTGCCCGTAGGCCAGCAGCGGATCGTACGGCCGGAACGCGAAGTGCAGGTCGTCGAAGATCACCGGTGAGAAGAGGTTGCCGCTGGAGCTGACCGACACCACCCGGGCGCCGCCGGCCGCGGCGAGGGCGTCGTGCAGGCCGACGGTCAAGGCGAAGTGCCCCATGAAGTTGGTGGCGAACTGCATCTCCCAGCCCTCGGCGGTGCGCTCCAGCTCGGGCAGCGCCATGATCCCCGCGTTGTTGACCAGGATGTGCAGCGGCTGGTCCCAGCCGGCGACGAACTGGCGTACCGAATCCTGGTCGGCCAGGTCCAGCGCGCGGACGGTGACCCGCTCCGCGCCGATGCTGGCCGCGATGTCGGCGGCGGCCTGCTCACCCGCCGCGACCCGGCGGACCCCGAGCACGACCTCGGCGCCGGCGGCGGCGAGCGACCGGGCCGTCTCGACGCCGATACCGGCGGCGCCTCCGGTGATGACGGCCCGCTTGCCGGTCAGGTCGACGCCGGCGATGACCTCGTCGGCGGTCGAGGCGAAACCGAAGGGGGTCGTGATGCGCTCTGTCATTGCTGTCCCGTCTCTCGATCACGCTTACCCCGACACTGTCACCCCGGCGGCAGCGGCTAGCCGGTTCCCTGTTTTTCCTGGTAGTGACAGGACCAGGCTGGGCGGCCGGCGGCGGCTCCGACGATGGGCGGGTGAGCACGGCCGGCCCGCTCGGCGAATACCTGCGTGCCCGGCGCGAGCTGATCGGGCCGGGTGACGTCGGGTTGCCCGCGCACGGCCGTCGGCGGGTGCCCGGCCTGCGCCGCGAGGAGGCCGCCCTGCTCGCCGGCATCAGCGCCGACTACTACCTGCGGCTGGAGCAGGGGCGTGACCGGCACCCGTCGACGCAGGTGGTCGAGGCCCTGGCCCGCGCGCTGATGCTGGACGCGGACGCTGCGGCACACCTGCACGGCCTGGCCCGACCGGTGCCGGCCCGCCGGGCGGCGCGACCATCGGAGCGGGTGCCGGTGGGCATCCGGCAGCTGGTCGGCTCATGGGCCGAGACGCCCGCCTCGTCGAGCTTGTCCAGGAGCTGACGGCCGGCAGCGAACGGTTCCGGCGGCTGTGGGCCCGGCATGACGTCGCCGCCCGCGCGGGCGGTGGAGTGCGAGTGTTCCAGCACCCGGAGCTGGGCGAGTTGGCGCTGCGCTACGAGAAGCTCACGATCAGCGGCACCAACCAGTCGCTGGTGGTCTATCACGCCGAGCCGGGCAGCCCGTCGGCGCGCTCACTCGCCCGGCTGGCCCGCCGGGTCGTCGACGCGGCAGGCCAGGGCACGTCGCGCTAGTGGGTGGCCGCCCGCTCGGCGACCACCACCGAGATCCCGTCGAGGACGCGTTGCAGACCGAACTCGAACGCGTACTCCGGGCCGTACGCGGCGCCGTGCTGCTGGCCGGCCGCCGTGCCGATCCGGGAGGCGGTCGGGTAGGTGCCGGCCGTCATGAAGGTCTCCAGCCAGGGCGCGTGCGACTGCCACCACTGGCCATCGGTCAAGCCGGTCTCGCGCTCCAGGTCGACCACCTCGGAGGCGGCCCGCGCGGCGCTCTTCACGTGACCCAGCACGAGGGTGAGCACCGCGTCGACCTCGACGTCGGTGAGCCCGATGTCGACCACCGCGCCGAGCTCGTAGTCGTACTTGGCGATCAGGTGCGGGCCGAGCACCGGCCGCGTCGTCTCGGCCCGCAGCATCCAGGGATGCCGCTGGTAGAGCGCCAGGTTGTCGCGGGCGATCCGCTCCAGCCGGGTGCGCCAGTCGCCCTCGACGGTGGGGCGTGGCATCTCCCCGTACGCGGTGTCGATCATGACAGCGACGAGTTCGGCCTTGCCCGGCACGTAGGTGTAGACCGACATCGTGCCGACCCCCAGCGCCTCACCGACCCGGCGCATGGTCAACGCGTCGAGCCCCTCGGCGTCGGCGATGTCGATCGCGGCCCGGACGATCCGGTCGACGCTGAGCGCAGGACCGGCGCTGCGGCTGGTCGGCTCCCGGGTGCGCCACAGAAGGGCCAGGCTGCGGGCCGGGTCTGCGGTCGCCTTGCGCTCACTCGCCATGGTGCGACCATCCTAACCACGAGGCCGTACGCCGTACGCCCGCGCTGCTCCGGCCTGCTCCCCACGCGGTGGCCAGGGTGTGCGTCAGAGCGCCTCGCGGTCGTCGGCCAGGCTGGGGCCGGCGGCGGCGGGCACCAGGTGTCGAACCTGCGGTTCCCCGTCGGTCAGCTCCCGGGCCCGTTGCTCGGCCGCGCGGTCCTCACCGGTCAACCGGCCACCGTGCTGACGCAGGTGCTCGTCCCAGGACGGCACCAGATACACCTCCACGAACCGATCCACCGTCTCGGCCGGGCGGAACAGCCCCCAGCGCATCGCGCCGGTCCGCTGCCGCGCGCCACGCACCAGGTCCATCGCCGCCAGGAACCGCTGGGTCCGCTCCGGTTGGACGGTGTACTGCACGGTCACCAGCACCGGGCCCACCCCCGGGTCCGGCTCGTGCGCCAGGTGCAGTTGCGGCCAGTACGCGGCCGGTTCCCGGTTCACCGACCGCAGGTCCGGCAACGGCCAGATCCGACTCGTCAGGGTGCCGACAAGCATCAGCGCCGCCGCCACCAGGTACGCGACGACCAGCCCGGCCATCTCGGCCACCAACCCCCAGAGCAGCGCACCGGCGGCCTGCCCACCGGCGAAGCACACCTGGTAGACGGCCAGGCCCCGGGCCCGTACCCAGCTGGGCAGGAAGAGCTGCATCTCGGCGTTCACGTTGGCCAGCACCGTCACCCAGGCCATCCCGGCGGGCAGCAGGGCGAGCAGCACCAACGGCACCACCCGCACGGTGCCGACCACGGTCAGCGCCACGGTGAACAGCGCCCCGGCGATCAGCAGGAGCTGGTTGGCCGACAACCGGGTGCGGATCACGGCCAGCAGCACGCCACCCGCGATGGCGCCCACGCCGAGGGCGGCCAGCAACACCCCGTACCCGCCGGAGCCCAGCGCCAGCCGCCGACTCGCGACCAACGGCAGCAACGCCCACAGCGCGCTGGCCGGGACCACGAAGACCAGCGCACGGCGCAACAGCCGGCGTACGGTCGGCGAGTGGCGAACGTAGCGGCTGCCGGCGCGCAGCGCCGCGGTGAACCGTTCGGGCACCTCGACGGCGCGCGCGTTGCCGGGCCGCCAACGCCACAGCGCGTACGCGAAGATGCCGAAGGCGACCGCGTTGATGCCGAAGACCGGGGCGACGCCGGTACGGGCGATGAGCACGCCGGCCACCGCGGGCCCGACCGCCCTCGCCACGTTCACGCTTATCGAACCGAGTGCGGACGCCGACCGCAGCTGGTCCTGCGGCACCAGCTCCGGGATGACCGCCGCCCAGGCCGGCAGGGTCAGCGCCTGCCCGACCCCGAACGCGAAGGTGAGGGTGAGCAGCAACGCCGGCGGCATCCGGCCGGTCAGGGTGAGCAGCGTCAACGCCACCGCCACCGCCACCAGGAACAGCTGCACGGCGATCAGCAAATGCCGGCGGTCGAAGCTGTCGGCCAGCACGCCGGCGGGCAGGGCCAGCAGCAGCACCGGCAGCAGACTGGCGGTCTGCACCAACGCGACAAGGGTGGAGGCGTTGGAGTGGTTGATCAGCAGCCACTGCGCGCCGACGGTCTGCATCCAGGTGCCGACGTTGGCGGCGAGCAGGGCCAACCACAGGTTGCGGTAGACCGCCGTCCGCAGCGGCGCCCACGCCGACGCCGGACGGTCGGCGGGTCCGGCTGCGGCCGTCACCACCGCCCGTCCGCGCGCAGCACGCGCTCACCGGAGACGTAGAGGTCGTCGGGTTCGAGCAGCAGCAGCCGGACGACCTCGGTGGCGACCTGTTCGGGCATGGCGTACACCTCGTCCAGGAACTCGGCGCCCACCCGTTCCTGTAGCCGCGTCGGCATCGGCCCGGGATGCAGCTGCATCACCTTGACCCGGTTGCTGTGCTGGGCCTCCCCCAGCGAGTCGACAAGGCTGCTGCCGTAGCTCTTGGTGGCCCGGTAGACGGGGATGCCGGGCCGGGGGGCCGCCAACGCCAGCGCGCCGATGTACACGACGTTCCCGTGGCCCTGCCGGTGTAGGTGCTGCACCGCCTCCCGCAGCAGGTACGTGATGCCCAGAACGTTGATCTCCACGGCCCGGCGGATGTGCTCCACCGACAGGTCCCCCAGGTCGCCGCCCGCCCACATCGAGGCGCAGGCCGCCACCCCGTCGATCGTGCCGTAGCGCTCGACCACCTCGGCGAACCCGTCGCGGACCTGCTCGTAGGAGGAGATGTCGCAGACGGCGCCGTCGCAACCCAACTCGTCGGTCGCGGCGGCGACCTCGGCCGGCACGTTGCCGAACACCACGACCTGATGCTCGTCGACGAGCAGTCGGGCCACCGCGAGGCCGAGACCGCTGGTCCCGCCGACCACCACGAAGGTTCTGGCACCCATGTCTCTCCAGCCGCCGCCAGCACAGGTCACGCGGGGCCGCGTGACCTGGCCCGTTCTTCCCGTTTCCGGACCCCGCACACCCGTTGCCGGTAGTGCTGGGCATACCCCGAAGAGTGGATCTGGACGGCTGGGGCGACCTGTCGCTCCCGATTAGCGTCTGCTGCATGACCACGGAACCCCCTTCGCACCTGGCCGAGGCGCTGCGCCGCCGCCGCTGGCTGATCTCTGCGTGGCCCTGGCGCGCGCTGGCCTACCTGGTGACCACCGTGCCGATCGCCGGGTTCCTCGCCGTCGGTCTGCTCATCATCGGCGCACCCATGCTGCCCGTCTTCAGCACGCTCCGGCAGCACGGCCGACCGCCGAGCATCGCGCTGATGCTGTTCCTGATCACCGGCAGCGTCATCCTGGTGGCGTTGGCCCCGCTCCTGAGCTTTGCGGTGGCCGCCGTCGAGCGGTGGCGGGTCCGGCTCGTCGACAACCGTCCGCTGCCCTCGTCGCCGTGGCCGGGCCTGGCCGCCCGCTACCGCAGCCCCGCGACCTGGCGGGAGGTGGCGTACCTGTTCTGGCTGGGCGGGTTCACGCCTGTCGCGTACTGGGTGTTTCTGGTCCTGGTGCTGCTGGACCTCGGGATGATCTCCAGCCCCTGGTTGGCCGGCGACGCCGACCCGGTCGTGATCTGGCGCCCGATCGAGACCACCAGCGAAGCTGTTCCGTACGCGATCCTGGCTGTACTCCTGCTGCCGGTCCTCTGCTACGCGGCCGGTCTGCTCGCCGCCGTCCAGGCCGCCGTGGCCCGGTGGGCACTGGCCCATCCGGTGGACGCGGCGGCGCTGCGGGAGGTCACCCGCTCCCGCACCCGACTGGTCGGCGCGTACGAGGCCGAACGCCGGCGCATCGAGCGCGACCTGCACGACGGCGCACAGCCCCGGCTGACCAGCCTCACCCTCCAGCTGGGGCTGGCCCGGCTGGACGTACCCGAGGACTCGCCCGCCGCCCGTCCCCTGGCCGTGGCGCACGACCAGGCCCGGGGCCTGATGGTGATGCTGCGTCAGTTGGTGCACGGCATCCGCCCGCAGAGCCTCACCGACCTCGGCCTGGCCGGCGCCGTGCGCGAGCTGGCCGACGCAGCCACCATCCCGGTGACCGTGCACGCCGACCTGCACGACGAGTTGCCGGAGATCGTGGAGACCACCGCCTACTTCGTGGTCTCCGAGGCGTTGGGCAACGTGGCCCGGCACGCGCGGGCGGCCCGCGCCGACGTACGCCTCACCCGGGCCGGCGGTGACCTCGTCGTCGAGGTGACCGACGACGGCCACGGCGGCGCCGACCCGGCCCGGGGCACCGGCCTGACGGGGCTCGCCGACCGGGTCGCCGCCGTGGACGGCCGGCTGCTGCTGTCCAGCCCGCCCGGCGGGCCTACCCTGGTCCGGGTGGAGCTGCCATGTCGTCGGTGACCCGGGTCGTGCTCGCCGAGGACGAGGTGCTGCTGCGGGAGGGCCTGGTCGCGCTGCTGACCCGCTTCGACTTCGCGGTGTGCGCGGCCGTCGGCTCCGCCCCCGAACTGCTGCGGGCGGCCCGCGAACACCAACCGGACCTGGTGCTGACCGACATCCGGATGCCGCCGGGCGGCCGCGACGACGGGCTACGCGCGGCCGTCGCTCTGCGCGCCGAGCGACCCCACCTCCCGGTCGTGGTGCTCAGCCAGTACGTGCAGACCGGGTACGCCACCGCGCTACTGGACAGCGGCGACGGCCAACGGGTGGGCTACCTGCTCAAGGACCGGGTCGCCGAGGTCACCGAGTTCGTCGACACGCTGCGCCGGGTCGCCGGCGGCGGCACCGCCATCGACCCGGACGTGGTCCGACAGCTCCTGCACCGCCCCCGCGACCCGCTCGCCGCCTTGTCCGCCCGGGAACGCGAGGTGTTGGCCCTGCTCGCCGAGGGGCGGTCCAACGCGTCGATCGCCGGCCGGCTGCACGTCAGCGAGGCGGCGGTCGGCAAGCACGTCGGCAACATCCTGCTGAAACTCGACCTACCACCCAGCGACGACACCAACCGTCGGGTGCTCGCGGTCCTCACCTACCTGCGCGCCGACCCGGTGAGCTGACGGGCCGAGATCGGGCCCGAGGGCCCCGCGCGTAGATTCAGCTCAGCGGTACCGACGCCAGGTCAGGGCGCGGACCAGGGAGACGGGGGCACGGCATGGCGAAGGCGCTGCGGGTTGGTCTGCTGGGGTACGGGCTGGCGGGCCGGGTGTTTCACGCGCCGCTGATCGCCGCGACCCCCGGGTTGCGGCTCGACGCCATCGTCACCCGCGATCCGCAGCGGCGCGAGCAGGCGCGACAGCACTTCCCGGACGCCCGCCTGGTCGACGACGCCGACGAGCTGTGGCGTACCCCCGACGCTGTGGACCTGGTCGTGGTGGCGACGCCGAACCGGCAGCACGTGCCGATGGCGCGCGCGGCCCTCGCCGCCGGCCTCCCGGTCGTCGTCGACAAGCCCCTCTCCCCGACCGCCGCGGAGGGTCGCGTCCTGATCGACGAGGCGACCGAGCGTGGGGTGCCGCTGACGGTCTTCCAGAACCGGCGCTGGGACGGCGACTTCCTGACCGTCCGTCGCCTGGTCGAGCAGGGCGAGTTGGGGCAGGTGTTGCGCTTCGAGTCCCGGTTCGAGCGGTTCCGTCCGACGATCAAGCCGGGCTGGCGGGAGCTCGCCGGCCCGGAGGAGGCCGGCGGCGCCCTCTTCGACCTCGGCGCCCACCTCGTCGACCAGGCGGTGCAGTTGTTCGGCCGGGTCGACCGCGTCTACGCGGAGGTGGACCGTCGCCGCGCGGGCGCGGCCGTCGACGACGACGCCTTCGTGGCGTTGACCCACGCCAACGGGGTTCACTCGCACCTGTGGATGGGCGCGGTGACCGCCCAACTCGGGCCGCGCCTGCGGGTGCTGGGCGACCGGGCCGGCTACACCAGCTACGGGCTGGACGTGCAGGAGGCGGCGCTGCACGACGGCGGCCGACCGGGCCAGCCCGGCTGGGGCGAGGTTCCGCCGGAGCGCTACGGCCTGCTCGGCGTCGACGGTGACCTGCGGCCGGTGCCGACCGAGCCCGGCGCGTACCAGAGCTTCTACGCACAGGTGGCGGCTGCGCTGCGCGACGGCGCACCGATGCCGGTGGACCCACGGGACTCGGTCCACACGGTCGAGTTGATCGAGCTGGCGCACCGGTCCGCGGCCGAGAGAGTGGTGCTGCCGGTCCCGTCCGCCTGACCCGGGCCTGACACCCGACCGGTGGGCGCCTCCCGCCACCCGGGCTCCCGAGGCGTGCCCGAAAACCGGTGGAGCGGCGCTGCCGTGCGCCGTTACCGTGCTGCGCAACGTGGTCGTCTAGGCAAGGACGTGCCGTTGTACACCCTGTGAGACCTCCCGAGAGCTGATCTGTCGCGCGTCGCGCAGTTGCGCCGCGCTCCTTTTTGCTGCGGACTTCTCACTGAAACCGGTGTACTTCTGTGCTCAAAAATTGGGCCGTCGTGCCCACCTGCCTGCCCATCGTTCACCGCCGTTGCCACGCGTGCGCGTCCCACCGCCTTCGGGCGAGCGGCAAGTTCCGTGTCAACGCCAACCAGAAGCTGCTCGACGTCTGGCTTCTCGTGCTCTGCACCGCGTGCGGGGAGACGGTAAAACTCACAGTCCTGGAGCGGATGACTGTGCGCTCCATCCCACCCGACCTGCTGGACCGGCTCCACGCCAACGACCCCGGCCTGACCGCGGACCTGCTTCAGGATCCGGACGTTCAGCGCCGAAACAGGTTCGTCCTGGACTGGACCGGCGCCTGGCGGCTCGACACCTACGGATCGGAGCACCTGGACCTCGACGTGCTCGACGTCGCGGTCCGCAACGCGGCGCGGGTCCCGGTCCGGCCGACCCGACTGATCGCGGAGGGTTGTGGTCTGTCGCGGGGCGAGGTCGACCGACTGATCACGCAGGGGAAGGTCGTGTCGGCGTTCCGGTTGACCGGCAAGCTCTCCGGGGACTTCGCCTTCACACTCAAGCGCTGACCCGCCCTCGGGGTCTGTCCGGCACGACGCCGGGCAGGCCCCTAGTCGGCGTCCTCCTCGGAGGGGGCCTGGTCCGGCGTCCGGGCGTCGTCGTCGGTCAGCGCGTCGTCCACCGTCTTCGGCAGGTTGGCGAGCCGACGCTCGGCCTCCCGGGCCTCATCGTCGATCCTGGGGTTCTCCTCGTCAGGGTCCTGCGACATGGGCGACCTCCATTTGGGCGCGACCAGCAGCCCTGCGTATACCCGACCTGAGGACGGAGACACGAACGTCCGTCACATCCCCTGATCACTTGATGATGAGTAGTTGAATCGAGCCGCCAGGAACTGCCCTTCATCAAGTGATCAAGAAAGCTGAGGGCAGACTGCCACCGTCAGTTGAAATCAGTTGTCTTCGGCAACCCACAGGCCACGGCCCTGGAGACCCACCACCACGCCGCGTGTCTGAAGAACGATGATCGCCCGCTGGACCGTGGTCACACTGACGTCACAGAGGTTCGATAGTTCGCTGTAGGTGGGCAGACGCTCCCCTGCCGCGTACTCGGCGCTCTTGATCCGAGCGGCAAGGTCCCCGGCCACCTCGCGGTATCCGCCGCTAGGTATGGGCATGTGAAGGACTCGGGCACTAGAGCGGCCATGGCGAGCTGGCGGCTGCCTTGAGTGCCAAGGTCGCGGCAACTGCTCGCAGCTGGATTGGGCGTTGGCCCTTCTGGCAGACGTTGCTTCCGTCATGCTTCAGAAGCGGTGACCTGTGGGTTGGCACGATCGGCGGGTGAACCCGCGGAGCGCTTGCGGCGGACGAACGTTACCGAGCGCCGGGCCGGTCGGCGGGCGCGCCGGGCTGGAGCCCGGGAGCGTTGCCGACCCGGCCCGGTGCCGGATCAGCGCTGCTTTAGCTCGCGCCAGGACGGGTGGGTGCCGCGCCAGGCGTCGGCGAGGATGGCCGCCGAGGCCCGGCTGGGGCACTGCTGCACCCGCTCACGACCCGACGCCCCACCGATCTGGGCGCGGACCTCCCAACCCTGCCCGTCAGTACGGATGTACACGTCCCTGCGCCCGCGCGGGGTCGTGTCTCCGTTCCACCAGTGTTCCTCCACCTTCATTCGCCGACCGTATAGCAATTCCCGCGCCGAGGGTACGGCGCAGGTATGCCCGGACCGGGGCAAGGGGGACATTCCAGGCGCATTTCGGCCCAACCGTTGACGGTTCGAAACCATAACGGGCGGTTCTCCCGCTCCTGACTTGCGAATCAGGAGGCCACCCCACTCTGCCCCCTCCCCGCAACTCCCACCCCCGGCCCTTGTTGATCAAGAGGTCCCCGAGGACGCAGACCTCTTGATCAACGTGGGAAGGGGCGGTCAGGGTTGGGTGGTCAGGAGGTAGTCGTCGGCCTCCGGGCTCCAACGCAGGTCCAGGACGCCGGCGGTGGCGGCGGCCTTGCAGAACTGCAGGAAGCTGCGGTAGCCGAGTTTCTTCTCGCTGAAGTCTGGGCGGGCCCGGCGTACCTGGTTCTTCAATCCGGACAACGCCACCGGGTTGCCGCCGCTGCCCAGGTCCGCCACGACGCCCCGAAGCAGGCCGAACGCCACCTCCCGGTCGCCGTGTTCGGGCAGCGAGACCTCGGGATCACCCTTCGCCGGACCCTCGCCCAGCTCGATCACGTTGCGCTCGGCGAGGTGGCGCAGCAGTTCGCCGAAGGTGCGGAAGCCGTAGTCGGACTCACTGAAGGTCGGGTCCTTGCGCAGCAGGGTGCGCTTGAGCCGGGAGGCGGTGACCTCACCGTTGGCACTGCCCTGCAACCCGGCGACCGACTGGGCGACGAGCACGGCGAGGGCGTCCACGTCGCGGCCGGGCTCCTCCCCCGCCGGCCGGCGGTCCACCTCCGGCTCCTGCTCCCGCTCCGGCTCGGGCTCGGGCTGGCGTTGCTCCGCGCCGGCCGGTCGGGTGGTGGGGCGAGCGCGCCGACCACGGGCCGGCGGGATGTCCACGCCCTCCAACCGGTCGTAGTAGAGGAACTCGTCGCACGCCGGCGGGAGCAGCCCTGATGTGGACCCCTCGACCCCGACGCCGATGACCCGCTTGTTCAGCTCGCGCAGCTTGTGCACCAGCGGGGTGAAGTCACTGTCACCACTACAGATCACGAAGGTGGAGATGTAGTCGCGTTCGAACGCCAACTCGATCGCGTCGACGGCCATCTTGATGTCCGCGGCGTTCTTGCGGGACGCGCCCATCCGCTGCGGGATCTCGATCAGCTCGACGTGGGACCGGGTGAGCATGCGGCGGTCCTCGTCGAAATAGGACCAGTCGGCGTACGCCCGGCGGACCACCACCCGCCCTCGTTCGGCCAGCGCGTCGGCGATCGGCCGGAAGTCGAAGGCCGCGCCGCCGCGATGGTCGCGCGCGCCCAACGCGAGGTTCTCGTAGTCGAGGAATAGGGCGATCCGGTCTTCTTGATCCACGCGGACCAGCCTACGCCGGGCGTGAGCTGGTCGGGGCGGGCGACGCGCGACACCTCAACTCGACGACCGTCCATTTCTTGCGGCCCGATAGTCGTTTATTTTCATTGTTCGATAGGTGTCTTGCAGTGCCATGTCTGGTGCTGCATCATGACGATCAATGTCGGGCGTCGGGGGAACGCCGGGCGGACCTCCACCACCACCCACCCAGGAGGGTCACCGATGTTTCGCAGCCTCACGCCGGCGCGGGGACGCCCCGGCGGCACCGCCGTCGCGTTCGCGGCCGGTCTCGCCGTGCTGGTCGCCGGGCCCACCGTGGCCGCCGCCAGTCCACAGGCGTCCGCCGGCGCGCAGCCGGTGGTCACCCGGGCCGCCCTCGATCCGGCGCTGGTCGCCGGACGCGGCGCGGACGTCGACTTTCTCGAGCAGGAAGCGGAGAACGCCCGCACCGACGGCGAGATCATCGGACCCGACCGGTCCGCCTACACGCTGCCCGCGGAGGCCTCCGGTCGCCGGGCGGTCCGACTCACCCCCGGGGAGTACGTGGAGTTCGTCCTGCCCAGCGCGGCGAACGGGATCACCGTGCGGTACAGCATCCCGGACGCGCCGCAGGGTGGTGGGATCACCGCTCCGCTGCGGGTCGCGGTCAACGGCAAACACCTGCGCACCATGACGCTCACGTCGCAGTACTCGTGGCTCTACAACCAGTACCCGTTCACCAACGACCCGCAGGCCGGGCTGCTGCACCCGGACTGGTGGATCACCGAGTGCCAGTGCGTGCCGTCGGCCACCACGCCGTACCCGAGCATCAGCACGCCGTTCCGGCCCACCCACTTCTACGACGAGCAACGACTGCTGCTCGGGCGTACCTACCGGGCCGGCGACAAGGTCCGGCTCACCGCGCCGCCCGGCAGCGCCGCCGCCTGGACCGTCATCGACCTGCTCGACTCCGAGTTGGTCGCGCCGCCGCACGTCCGGCTGCTCGCGGCGAACGTGCTCGCCTTCGGCGCCGACCCCACCGGCCGGCGGGACTCCGCAGACGCGCTGGACCGGGCCATCGCCTTCGCTCGGCGCGCCCACCTCAAGGTGTACATCCCGCCAGGCACCTACCAGGTCAACCGGCACGTCATCGTCGACGACGTGACCATCGAGGGCGCCGGCAACTGGTACACCATCATCAAGGGCCGCGAGGTCGCCCTGACGACTCCCGCGCCGGACGGCTCGGTGCACACCGGAGTCGGCTTCTACGGTCGGGACGCCGCCGACGGCGGCAGCCGCAACGTGCACCTCGCCGGCTTCGCCATCGAGGGCGACGTGCGGGAGCGCATCGACACCGACCAGGTCAACGCGATCGGCGGGGCGATGAGCGACTCCACAATCGACGGGGTCTACCTGCACCACACCAAGGCGGGCCTGTGGTTCGACGGCCCGATGCGCAACGTCCGCGTCACCAACAACATCATCGTCGACCAGATCGCCGATGCGCTCAACTTCCACACCGGCGTGACCGACTCCCTCGTGTCGCACAACTTCGTCCGCAACACCGGCGACGACGGCCTGGCGATGTGGTCGGAGAAGACGGCCAACGCGCGGAACACGTTCGACCACAACACCGTGCAGTCACCGACCCTGGCCAACGGCATCGCCATCTACGGCGGCACCGACACCATCGTCTCGCACAACCTGGTCGCCGACCCGGTGCGCGAGGGCAGCGGTCTGCACGCCGGGTCCCGCTTCGGCGCGGAGCCGTTCACCGGGCACCTGCGCTTCACCAACAACACCACCGCCCGCGCCGGCACGTACGAGCTGAACTGGAACATCGGGCTCGGCGCGATCTGGGTCTTCGCCCTGGACCGCAGCATCGACGCACCCATCGAGGTGACCGGCGACGCATACCTGGACAGCACGTACAACGCGATCATGCTGGTCAGCGACTGGCCGGTGAAGGATCTCTACTCGATCTCCGACGTGCGGTTCCGGGACGTCCGCGTGGACGGCACCGGCACCTCGGTGGTCAGCGCCCGCGCTGCCGGGGCCGCCTCGTTCGCCAACGTGGACGCCCGCAACGTGGGAGCGGTCGGCGTCAACAACTGCGGGTCGTTCCACTTCACCCCGGCCGGTTCGGAGTTCACGGTGACCGACCTCGGCGGTAACGACGGTGGGTGGCTCGCGCCGTGGCTGCTGCCCAACACCATCACCTGCGACGACCGGCCACCCGTGTCGCCACCCCCGCCTCCGGCGCGGTGGTGAGAGCGGTGGGCGGCCCGAGTTCTCGGGCCGCCCACCGCACACGGATCAGCGCGTCCTGGCGTACGCCAGCGGCACGGTCGTCGACTGTCCGTCCCACCGGCCGCTCAACGTCACCCCGGCCGCCCCCTCGGCCCCGGCCCCCGGCCGGCGCACGACGACCAGCTCCACGGTGTCGGTGTAGATGAGCGTGCGGTCCTCGTCGACCACCCGTCGCACCGCGCCGACCGCCGGTACGGGAGCGTCGGCGGCGCCGTCGGCGACGACCGTCACCGTCGGCTCACGCACCTCACGCCGGCCGTCGACCTCGAAGAACTCCTCCGCCTGGCCGCTGCCGGTGAGAATCGCGTGGGCGAGCGCGGCGGCGTACACCGGGTCGACGCAGCCGTCGTACACCCAACGCCGGCCGAGCACCGAGTGCTCGGTGGTGCCGACGAGCCAGCCGTCCGCACCGTCGAGGGGAGCGGACCGGTAGGTGAGCGGAACGTGGTGGACCGGCCCGTCGGCGGCGCGGACAAGGATCGTCTCGATGCCGACCTCGCCGGCCGGATCGTCGAAGCGGTAGGCGCCTCGGCTGGCCACCTCGCCGCCGGCCGGCCCGGCGAACCAGGGTCGGTCGGGCAGCCAGGCCGCCAGCAGGTCCAGTTTCGTGGGGCGCAGGGTCGCCTTGTGCAGTAGTGCCATGACGGCAGCCTAGTCAGAGGCCCGCGCAGGGTTGCCCGCCGATCGCGCAGCTCTCCGGTTCCCGGGCCTTCGGCCGGCTGTCGCGGACATCGAAGCTGATCGTCAGGGATCCCCCAGCGGCCACGGCGGCGCCGGTGAAGGTGATGGCCCGCCCGTCCTGTCGCCCGTTCGCGCCGTCGACGTCGTCGACGGTGGTGCCTTCGGCGAGGGTGACCACCACGGCCCAGTCTGTCACCGGTGCACCGCCGGGGTTGTCGACCACGATCTCGCCGGTGTAGCCGAACAGGCGGCTGGAGTCGGTCTCGTAGCGGGCCACCATGGGTGTCGGCGGCGGGGGCGGGGCAGCCGACGCGGGCGTCCGCGAGGGCTTCGCCGACGGGGTCCGGCTCGGGCGGGTGGTCGCCGAGGCGGTGGTGCGCGTGGGGCGTGCCGAGGGGGTCGCCGTGGGCGCGGCTGTGGTCCTGCCGGCCGTCGCGGTCGGCGACGCGGTGGTTGTCGGTGCGGGCGCGGCGGTCGGCTTCGGGTCGGACGGCAACGTCACCCATGCCGCCGTCCCCGCGACCAGCACGGCCCCGGCGACCACGGCGACCAGCGTGCGACGCCGACGGGGGTTGCGGCCGGCCTCGCGGCGGACGCGGATCAGCGGCAGTTCGGCGGTCATCCCACCGTCGGCGCGGCGCAGGTCGACCTGCTGGAAGGCGAGCCAGTCGAGGATGGCCGGAAGCCGCACGGTCAGCGCCTGCCGGAGCTGTTCCTCGCGGGGCTCGTGCTGCTCGGCGGACCACGCGCCGTGCGTGCTGACCTCCCGCAGCTCCAGCCGGCAGCCCTGCTTCGTGGTGGTGACCGTGCAGGTCAGCTCGCTGAGCCGGCCGGCCTCGTCGCAGGCCAGCACGAGGAGGTCCGGCTCCTGCCGCTCGGTCACCTCGACCTCGACGTTGGCCTCGAAGCCGGGCAGGCCGGCCGTGTGCAGCAGCAGCCGGTCCGGTACGCCCTCGACCGTCTCGGCCTCGGCGAACCACCGGCCGAGCAACTCCCGATCGGTCAGCGCGAGCCAGACCCGCTCAGGCGGGTGGGACAGGCCGACCTGCGCACCGATCTCGATCACGGCGAGACTCTAACGGGTTGCCCGTCCGGCCTGTCCCGCCCGCCCGAGCCGGTTGCCGGCGGCCTGCTCAGCCCCAGCGGCCGGACCGCTCGACCACTGTGGCCAGCGCGGCCCGGGCGTCGGCGCTCACCTCGGCGACCACCTGCGCCGCCGGCAGGTCCCGGGCCAGCGGGTGCGCCTGCCCGGCCCACAGGTTGGCCACCGACGTGTCCCCGTCGCGCCGGGCGGCGGCGAGCAGGGGGCGCGTCAGGTGCAGCACCTGGGGGTAACCGCGCGGTGCCACCGCGTCGTGCTGGCGCAGGAAGTCGTTGGCCACACCCCGGGCCCGCTTGCCGGTGAACGACCGGGTCAACGCGGTCGGCGTGGCACCGGCCACCGCCGCCCGGTGCATCGGCGAGCTGCCCGCCTCCGGGCAGCGCAGGAAGGCCGTGCCGAGTTGCGCGGCGGCGGCGCCGGCGGCAAGCACGGCGGCCACCGCGGGGCCGTCGACGAGGCCGCCCGCGGCCACCAGCGGCCGGTCACAGCGGGCGGCGGTCAGCCGGAGCAGCGGCAGCAGCCCGTAGTCGTCGTCGTCCGGCAGGCCGCCGCGATGCCCACCGGCCTCGGTGCCCTGCACCACCACCGCGTCCACACCCAGCTCGGCGGCGGCGGTCGCCGCGTCCGGACGGGTGACGGTGGCCCACACCTCGGTGCCCCGCTCGCGCAGGGCGGTCACCGCCGCCCGGTCGGGCAGCCCGAACACGAAGGACACGACCGGGACCGGGTCCGCGAGCAGCGCGGCAAGCTTCTCCGGGTACGCGTCGTCGCCGCCCACCGGCTCGCCCAGCCGCACCCCGCGCCGCGCGGCCTGCGGGGCGAGCCGCTCGGCGTACGCCTGGACGGCGGCCGTGTCGACGTCACCGGGGTCGGGAAGGAAGACGTTGACACCGAACGGCCGATCGGTACGCGCGCGGACCTCGGCGACGTCGGCGACCAGCCGGCCGGTGTCGATCATCCCGGCGGCGAGGAAGCCCAGCCCACCCGCTGCGGAAACGGCGGCCACCAGCGCGGGCGTGGACGGACCGCCAGCCATCGGGGCGGCGATGATCGGGTGGCGCAGCGTGGACAGGACGGACATGCCCCCATCCTGCCGCAGGCCCGGCCCGCTCACCGGCGCGCGGTGTGCCTCCACCACAGCAAGCCGGCCAGCCCGAGCAGGACCAGCAGTGTCCCGGCGCCGAACACCAGCGGCCAGGTCCGCCCACCCTCACCGCCGACCTCCCCGGCGGCCGGACTGAACGCCGTGGGCGTCACCGGGTCGACGGACTCCGTGGAGGGCACGGCGGTGGCCGAGGTGGCCGTGGCCGGGTAACGCAGGATCGTCGAGCGGGCGCCGGCTGGCTGACCGGCGGACTCGGAGACCGTCAGCAACGACCGGCCGTCGCGACTGTAGGTGATCGACTCGCCCTGGGGCTCGTCCGGCAACGGTGTGACCCGCGGGGTGCCGGTGGTCAACGCACGAACCACGTCGCCGTCGGGCACGTCGTACTCGAAGGCGTCGGCGTAGCTGCGCAGCACCACCCGCCGTCCGTCCGGCGCGCTCGCCGCGCCGGTGATCACGCCGCGCCCCAGGAACGAGAACGGGTTGCTGGTCGTGGTCGTCGGCAGGGTCACCGTGCCGAGCGCGGTCAGCATCGGCGTCGCGTCCGGCCGCAGCGCGGTGGCTGGGCCGTACAGGAAGACGCTGCCACTGCCGCCCTTGGTGACGATCAACGGCTGACCGGACGCGTCGAGCAGCAGCGCCTCGGCGTCGTGCGGACGGTCCGGGTAGGTCATCCGGTGCAGCACCGGCTTCTCCGCTCCCGGCGCGAGCCGCCACACGCCGACCGTCAGCCGGGAACGGTCGTTGTCGCCGATGTCGGCGACCCAGAGGGTGCCGTCCGGGCCGATGGCCAGGTCCTCGGTGTCGCGGGGCCGGGACGGAAAGGAGACGGTTCGCACCACCGCGCAGCGCTGGTCGAGGAAGAAGATCCGGCGGCGGGCCTCGTCGTCGGCCCCGTCGTTGATCACGACGTAGCCGTCGTCGGTGGCGACCATCCCGGAGATCTCGCGCAGCCGGTCGTCGCGCACCTGGCAGACCGGCGTCCCCGCCGCCGCCCCCGCCGTGGCGGCGCCTGGTACCAGCGTCACGGCCGGCGGCAGCACGCCCGCGAGCAACGCGGTCAGCACCACTCCCGCACGAGCGCGCCGCCCCCAGGTCAACCGTCCGCGTACCCGCATCGCCCACCCTCCTCGTCGCGGCCGGGACCGGCCACCCGCCCATCCTGACCGATCGCCGCCACGGTCGACGGTCATCGGGGGGACGCGCCGGAATCCCTGGTCGATGTACTGTCGCTCCGCCTGATTTTGAAGCTGGAGGGTGGCCATGTCCGTGAGCGACACCGCGCCGGCCGCCCGGTTCGGACGGCGACTGCTGCGCCGCCTCGGCCGCCCGGCCGGCGGCGCCGCCGTCGCGTGGGTGCCGCTCGCCGCGGTCGTCTGCGGCCTCTTCACCGGCGCGCTGGCCAGCCGGGCCGCCTGGGAGACGTCCCGACCGCAACCCGACCGGGCCGAGGCCGCCGTCATCCTGACCGAGGTCTTCCCCGGCCACGACCTGGGCGAGATCGACACCCCACCGGCGCTCTTCGTCGTCTACGGGCACGCGCTGCGCCTGGGGACCGTCAAGAGCCTGGTGTTCGGTGACGGCGGCGAGTACCAGGAGAGCGCCACCGGCGCCGGCCGCGCAGATCGTCACGGTGGCCCAGGAGCGCCTGACCGGTGCCGGCTGGCGGGTGTACGACCCACAGGTGTCCGAGGGCATAACCTGTGGGGACAAGATGTGCGCCACCCCGCGGGCGATCACCGCCACCGCGCTGACCGCCCGACGTGGCGACACCATCCTGAACGCCTCGATCTCCTCGCAGACAGCCGTCGACGCCAGTTACCTCTCGGTCGAGCTGCACCGCGCGCCGCCGCCCCTTGTGGTCCCCGCCGGAGTGCTCGGCACGGTGCTGGGCGCGGTGGCCGGCTGGCTGGTCTTCGGCTGGGTCAGCCGACGCACCGAGGGACGCCGTAGTCGCGGCACGGTGAACATGCTGGCCGGGGTGGCCGTGGTGCTGTGGTGGCTGCCGGTGCCCCTGGCCGCACCGCAACTGCTGCACCACCACCTCGGCGAGCCACACCCCGCCTGGCACCCCTACTGGGAGTGGCTGGGCCAGCCGGCCGCGTCGCTGCTCTTCCTGGTCGGCGCGGTGTGCGTGCTGCTGGCGCTGGGACTGGCCGCCGGTACCCACCGGAACACCACACCCGAGGCGCCGGCCGACTGACCGCCGAGGGTTACCTGTCGGTGCGGAGACCGGTACGGTCCGACCGACCACGGCACGGTGGTGGGGGCGCGGGTGACCGGGCCGCTGGCGCTGACCGGTACCGCGTCGGCGCCCATCCTCGCCGGCGGCCAGGTAGGAGCACTGACCTGCTCCGGCGGCCCGGCCCCGGTCGATCTGGGAGCACCCACCACGGTGCGGAATCCAACCGCGGGCCGCTGCCGCACACCCTGACGCGAGACCACCGTCAAGATCCGCGCAACAACCGGGTAGGTGCTGCCTCCGCGGCGCGGGAGGCAGCACCTACCCGGAAACTGCCCAGATCTTGACCGGCGGGGCGGCCTGAGTGCGGCGGTGGCGGGTAGGCAGCGGACCGGCGGCATGTCGACCCCGCCGGGTGGGAGGCTCCGATGAGCACGTACCGGGACGAACAAGGCGGCACGATCCCTCCTCCGGAGGCGGATGCCCTTGAGCAACGACAGGACGCCTTCGACGTGGGGCCGCCGGACCGGATGTCTGGTGACGTGGACCCGGAGGCGGCCGAGGCCGACCTGGCCGAGCAGGGCGCCTTCCCGGCGGGCACCCTCGAGGAGGTGACATCGCTGCCGGCCGACGCCAACCCGGCGGACGCCCTCGAACAGCGCCAGGAGATCCCCACCCGCGACGAGGGACGCCGCACCTGACCACGCCCGCCCACGCAGGCCCGGCCGGCGACGCTGGCCAGCCGGCTCAGCCGGCGACGCCGACCAGCCGGCTCAGCCGGCGACGCCGACCAGCCGGCTCAGCCGGCGACGACCTGGCAGAGGAGGAACGCGTTGAGCGCGACCACCAGCAGGGCCACCAGGGACGCGGCGGCGGTGGTGAGCGGGTGGTTGACCAGGTTGCCCATCAGGTCGCGGCGGCGGGTGAAGGCGACCACCGGGATCAGCGCGAACGGGATGCCGAAACTGAGGATGACCTGGGACAGTACGAGCGCCTGGGTCGGGTCGAGGCCGATGGCGAGCACGGCCAACGCGGGCAGCAGGGTGACCAGGCGACGCAGCAGCAGCGGAACCCGCCGCCGCAGGAAGCCCTGCATGATCACTTCTCCGGCGTAGGTGCCCACGCTCGTGGAGGCGAGCCCCGACACCAGCAGGGCGACGGCGAACCCGAACGCGGCGGCGGTCCCGATGGTCTGGCCGAGCCCGGCGTGCACCCCCTCCAGGCTGTCCGCACCGCTCGGGCCGCCGCCCCGGAAGCTGGCGGCGGCGATCAGCAGCATGGCGAGGTTGACCGCGCCGGCCGCGCTCAGGGCGAGCAGTACGTCGGTGCGCTGGCCGCGGAACAGGATCCGGCGCTCGGTGTCGTCGGCGGCGGGAATGCGGTCACGGGTGAGCGCGGAGTGCACGTAGATGACGTGCGGCATGACTGTCGCGCCGAGGATGCCGGCGGCCAGCAGCACGCTGTCCGTGCCCTGCAGGCGCGGCACCAGACCGGCCACGGCCGAGGCGGGGTCGGAGCCGGAGGCGAGCAGGTTGGCGGCGAAGGCCAGCACGATCACACCGAGCAGCACGGCGATGGCGACCTCGAAGGCGCGGTAGCCGCGCGAGCGCAACGCGAGCACGGCGAACGCGGCCGCACCGATGATGATCCCGCCGGGCAGCAGGGGGATGCCGAAGAGCAGGTACAGGGCGACCGCGCCGCCGATCACCTCGGCCAGGTCGGTGGCCATGGCGACCAACTCGGCCTGCACCCACATCATCCGGTTCACCGGCCGGGGTAGGCGCTCCCGGCACAACTCGGGCAGGCTGCGCCCGGTGGCCAGACCCAGCTTCGCGGTGAGCGTCTGCACCAGCATCGCCATCAGGTTGGCCACCACCACGACCCAGACCAGCAGGTAGCCGTAGCGGGCACCGGCGGCGGAGTTGGTGGCGAAGTTGCCGGGGTCGACGTAGGCGACGGCGGCGACGAACGCCGGGCCGAGCAGGATCAACCGCCCGCGTACGCGGCCCCGGGCGCGAGCGGCCTGCAGCGGAGTCGCCCTCGACGTCGTCAGTTCGTTGGTGACCATCGAACACCTCCCCGTCCCACGGATCGCTGCCGGTCCCTTCCCATCGGGCTGACCCGTCGGTGCCAACCGCTGGCCTGCCGGTGCCACAGGGGTCGGCCCGCCGCGCCGGACAGGGCACGCCGCTTCGAACACGACGGACTTGACAGCCGGTGGGTCACCGATGAAGCTGTCTATTAGTCCTACTGTCGTAGGACAACAGGAAGGATCATCGGGAGTGATCGAGTTCGTACTGGACAGCCGGTCGAAGGTGAACACCTACATGCAGCTCGTGCAGCAGGTGAAACAGGCGCTGCGGGTTGGCCTGCTGACGCCGGGCGACCAGTTGCCGAAGGTCCGGGACGTCGCGCAATCCCTGGCGATCAACCCGAACACGGTGCTGAAGGCGTACCGGGAGTTGGAGATCGAGGGTCTGGTCGGCGGCCGCCCCGGGGTGGGCACGTTCGTCCAGCGCACCCTGGCCGGCGCGTCCCTGCCCAACCAGGCCGAGCTACGCGACGACCTGGTCGCCTGGCTGCACCGGGCGCAAGCTGCCGGCCTCACGGCCGAGGACGTCATCGCCCTGGTGGAGACGACGCTGCGCGCCACCCTCACCGACGACGCCCCGCACAAGGAGCACGCATGAGCGGAACGAGAGGACAACGGATGGACATGGTCTTGGAAGCAGACCGGCTCGGCAAGCGGTACGGCAGCACCTGGGCGTTACGGGACTGCTCGCTGCATCTGCCGGCCGGCCGGATCGCCGCGTTGGTCGGGCCGAACGGCGCCGGCAAGAGCACGCTGTTGCACCTGGCCGTCGGGCTGCTCAAGCCCGACGCGGGCACGGTCCGGGTGTTCGGCCGGTCCCCCTACGGTGACACGGAGGGCCTGGCCGACATCGGCTTCGTCGCCCAGGACACCCCGCTGTACCGGGACTTCACGGCGTCCGAGTTGGTCGTCGCCGGCGGCAAGCTGAACAAGCGGTGGGACGCGGCGTTGGCCCGCCAGCGGCTGGCGCAGCTCGGCATACCGCCGGACAAGCCGGTCGGCAAGCTCTCCGGCGGTCAACGGGCCCAGGTCGCGCTTGCCCTGGCACTGGCGAAGCAGCCGCGGCTGCTGCTGCTCGACGAACCGGTCGCCAGCCTCGACCCGCTGGCTCGACGGGAGTTCCTCCAGTCGTTGATGGGCAGCGTCGCGGAGTCGGGCACCACAGTCCTGCTCTCCTCGCACCTGCTGGCCGACCTGGAACGGGTCTGCGACTACCTGATCGTGCTCAACGCCTCCCAGGTGCAGCTCACCGGCGCGGTCGACGACCTGGTCGCCGAGCACCGGCAGCTCGTCGGGCCGCGCCACGACGGCGGCGCAATCGGGGGCGTCACCGCAGTGGTCCGGGACAGCCACACCGATCGGCAGTCCACGTTGCTGGTCCGTACCGACGGGCCGGTCACCGATCCGGCCTGGACGGTCCGCGAGGTCAGCCTGGAGGACGTCGTGCTGGCCTATCTGGCCGACGGCACCACGCAGACCAAGCACAGCGAGTGGGGAGTGGCAGCATGATCTGGTTGACCTGGCGGCAACACCGCAAGCAGGCGCTCTACACCCTGCTGGGGTTTGCGGTGCTGGCCGCCGTGCTGGTGCCGATCGGCCTGTCGATGCGGCACACCTTCGCCGACCTCGGGCTGACGGACTGCGTCAGCCAGCTCGCCCGTGCCGACGTGGCGCAGACGACCCGCGAGACCTGCGACGCGGGCTTCCACCGCTTCACCAACCAGTACGGCAGCCTCAACCTGCTGGCCGTACTCCTGATCACCCTGCCGGTGCTTGTCGGATTGTTCTGGGGCGCCCCGCTGGTCGCCCGCGAGGTCGAGCAGGGCACGCACCGGTTCGTCTGGACCCAGGGTGTCGGCCGGAACCGGTGGGCCCTGGTGAAGTTCGGCCTGGTTGGCGCGGGCGCACTGGTCCTCGCGATCGGCTACGGGCTGGGCATGTCCTGGTGGGTCGAACCGCTCACCCAGACCGCGCCCGAGGGCCGGTTCGGTCTGATCGTCTTCGACCTGCAGGGTGTCGTCCCGATCGGTTACACCCTCTTCGCGGTGGCGCTCGGCATCTTCGCCGGCACCGTGTGGAAACGGATGCTGCCCGCCATGGGCATCACCCTCGCCGGGTTCATCGGCGTGCGGGCGGCGATCGCGGTCCTGGCCCGACCGCACTACCAGCCGGCCCGCACCCAGACATTCCCGATCGACGGGGGCGGGATCCCGGAGGGGGACCGGGGCGACTGGGTCCTCTCCGTGGGCATCCGCAACGCCGACGGGGCGATGGTGGCGGAGGACACCCGCATCCAGTGCCCGCCGGGCGGCAAGGGGCCGGACGGCCGGACCTGCGGCGCCGAACTGGGCCTCAAGCCGGGTGCGTACAACTGGGAGCTGTACCAGCCGGCGGACCGGTTCTGGCTGTTCCAGGGCATCGAGACGGGCATCTTCGTCGCCCTCGCCCTGCTCCTGGTCTACCTGGCTGTGCGTCGGGTCCGCCGGATCGCCTAGCTGGGCGACGGGTGCTCGTCGAGGAGCGGGGGCCTCGGCGATCACCCGTCAGCGGAGGCCCTCGACGGTCAGCGACAGCCAGGACGCAAGGTCGTGCAGCTCCTCGTGCACGGCCCGGGTCACCTCCGGGGTGAAGGGCACGTCCTCGTGAATGGCGTGCACGGTGAGCGTGCCGCGCCGACGCTCGGCCGTGGCGTCCACCTTTCCGACCAGCCGATCACCGTGCAGGATCGGCAGCGCGAAATAGCCCCACCGGCGGCTCGCCCTGGGCTTGTACATCTCCAGCACGTACTCGTACTCGAAGAGGTCCGCGAGGCGGACCCGGTCGTGCACCAGCCGGTCGAACGGCGACAACAGCGCCGTACGCCCGGTGAAGGGCTGCCCGAGCGCGGCCGGGTCCACCCGCCACTCCCCCGCGACGCCCTCGATCACGGCCGGCTCGCCGGCGTCGCCGACGTCGGCGGGCTCGCCGGGCACGACCACCGCCTTCGCCCGAGCGATGCCCAGCGCCCGCAGCCGTCGCTCGTTGCGGAGTCGGCGCGCCTGCTCCAGCTCGACGACGGGTGTGCCGGCCGGGTAGACCCGCTCGGCCACGTCCCAGAGCCGCTGTCGGCCCTGACGGCCGGCGATCGCGACCTCGCCGCGCAGGACCAGGAACTCCAGCATCTGAGTGACGTTGCGGTTGTTGGTCCAGCCCGACGACGGCCACGGCACGGCGCTCGTGTCCGGGATGTCGCGGGAGAGCAGCGGACCGGAGCGGCCGAGCAGGTCGAGCACGTCCCGCCGGAACGAGTCGTTGGCGCGCAGCCACTCGCTGTGGCGCTCGTGACCGGGCGACGCCGCCACCGCCGCGAGGAAGAGCCCCAGGTCGTCCATCGGTCGCACCATCGCCTGGTGCTCGAAGAGCGTCCGGTCCCGTTCCAGGGCCTCGCGCAAGTGCGTGGGCTGGTAAGACGAGCCGAGCCGGCTCCAGCAGACGAGGTCGGCGCTGGGGGCGACGGCGGCGGTCGGGTCGATCTGCACGAGGGTCAGCTGGCGGACCACGGTCAGGAGGTCGGTCGGACGCGGAGCGGCCAGCAGCTGGGCCCGGATGGCGATCCGCCGCGCCTGGGCCCGATCGAGTCGGTGCACATCCACGCCGGCGAGCCTAACGGCGACCACCGACAACGAGCGGACCCAGAGAGTGGGATCGCCATCCGGGCGCGAGCTCAGCCGGCCAGCCGCCGGTAGCGGGCGACCGAGAGCGGCAGGAAGACCGCTACCAGTACGAGCGGCCACACCACCGCCAGCCAGGGGTAGTGCTGCGCCGCCCAGGAGTCACCACCCCAGCCGGGGTTGCCGAACAGCTCGCGGGCGGCGCCGACGGTCGCCGACAGCGGGTTCCACGCGGCCACCGCACCGAGCCAGGCGGGCATGGTGGACGGTGCGACGAACGCGTTGGAGAGGAAGCCGAGCGGGAACTCCAGGGTCTGCACGGCCATCACGGCCGTCTGCCCACGGGTGACCAACCCGAGGAAGATGCCGACCCAGATCAGGGCGAAGCGCAGCAGCAGGATCAGCCCCACCGCCGCCAGCGTGGCACCGGCCCCTCCGTGCGCCCGCCACCCGATCGCGAGGCCGGTCAGCAGCAGGACCCCAAGGGTGACGAGCGCGAACAGCATGTCGGCCACGGCCCTGGCCACCAGCGGCGCCAGCGGCGAGACGGGCATCGATCGGAGCCGGTCGGTCACCCCGCGCTCCAGGTCCTCGGCAACGGCGATCGTGGTGAGGCTGATGCCGAAGACCATCGTCATCACGAACATGCCGGGCATCAGGAACTCCCGGTAGCTGCCGCCGCCGGGCACCCGCAACGCACCACCGAACAGGTAGGCGAACATCAGCACGATCAGGATGTTGAAGCCGAGCGAGGCGATCAGCGGGCCAGGGTCGCGTCGCCACCGGGCCAGCGCGCGCCAGATCAACGCGCTGCTGTCGGCCAGGAGGGTGGGCCGTCCGGGCGTCAGATCCACCGCCGGGGCCGGCATGCTCACCGCGCTCACGCTGCCACCTCGGCGGTCGGTGCCCGGTGCCCGGTGAGGTGCAGGAACACGTCGTCCAGGGTCGGACGGCGCAGCGCGACGTCCATAACCGGGACGTTCACCGCGTCGAGCGCCCGCAGCACGTCGACGAGCGCACCGGCCTGGTGACCGACCCGGACGCTCACCATCCGCCGGTCCACGTCGACAGTCGGTTCGTCGTCGGCTGCCTGGCGTACCTGGGCGACGGCGGCGGCAAGGTCGGTCGGTGCGGCGACGACGACCTCGATCCGGTCGCCGCCGAGTCGGGTCTTGAGGTTGTCCGGGGTCCCCTCGGCGATGACCCGGCCGGCCTCGACCACCGAGATCCGGTCGGCGAGCTGGTCGGCCTCGTCCAGCTGCTGGGTGGTGAGCAGCACCGTGGTGCCGGCACGCACCAACTCCCGGACCGACTCCCACACCTCGTTGCGACCACGCGGATCCAGCCCGGTGGTGGGCTCGTCGAGGAAGAGGACCGACGGGGCCAGGATCATGCCGGCCGCCAGGTCGAGCCGCCGGCGCATGCCTCCGGAGTACGTGCTGACCGGTTGCTCGGCGGCGTCGGCGAGACCGAAGCGTTCCAGCAGCTCGACCGCCCGCTGCCGGGCCCGGCGGCGGCCCAGGTGGAACAGCCGGCCGAAGAGCACCAGATTCTGCCGGCCGCTGAGCGCCTCGTCCAGCGCGGGATGCTGCCCCACCAGCCCGATGCGATAGCGCACCTGGTCGGGCCGACGGGTCACGTCGAAGCCGGCCACCTCGGCACGACCCTCGTCGAGTCGGAGCAGGGTGGACAGGATCCGTACCGAGGTGGTCTTGCCGGCCCCGTTCGGGCCGAGCAGGCCGCAGACCGTTCCCTGCGGCACCCGCAGGTCGAAACCGTCGAGCGCGTACCGGTCCCGATACCGCTTGCGCAGCCCTTCCGCCACTATCGCGTTCCCACTCGTCGCCACAGCGTTCCCCTCGTCCGACCGACAAACGACCACTACCGTACAACGTACGGTAGTGGATACGCCAAGGATGGATCGACCGAATTCGTCGACCTGTCGTCTCGTTGGACGGGCGGCTGTTCATCGCCCGGGCGGGGGTGCTGGCCGCGACGGCTACGCCGAGTCCGCGGTCCCGATCTGGCCCGCGACGCCGACGTTCAGCGGGTCGGCCAGGAGCTTGTCGAACGCCAACTCGGCGGCACCGATCAGGACCGCGTCGGGGCCGAGTGCCGCCGCGCGCAACCGCAGGTGCTCGCGGGAACTGGGCAGTGGCATGGTGTCCAGCCGGTCCCGGACCACGTCCGCGCCGGCGGTGAAAATGTCGCGCAGCGAGCCACCGAACACCACGGCGTCCGGGTTGACCACGTTGACCAGGTTCGCCACCCCGAAGCCGAGCCAGTCCGCCACCTGCTCGACGGCCGCGCGGGCGGTCGGGTCGTCGTCCGCCGCCGCGCGCAGCACCTCGGCCACCGCCGCGCGGTCGCTCGGGTCACGGCCGGCGTGCCGCAACAGCGCGGCTTCGGAGATCTCGGTCTCCCAGCAGCCGCGTGAGCCGCAGCCGCAGGGCAGGCCATTGGGGTTCACGACCATGTGGCCGACCTTGCCGCTGTGCCCCCGGTGGCCGATCACCAGTCGGCCACCGACGATGATGCCGGCGCTGATGCCCAGGTCACCGTGCAGGTAGATGACGTCGTCGATGCCGGCCGCGACGCCCCGGACGTGCTCGGCCAGGCCGGCGATGTCGGCCAGGTCACCGGCCACGAAACCGGGGCCGGCGCTGAACTCCGCCTCCAGGGCGGCGCCGAGCGTCTCGTCGATGCTGGCGATCCGGATCCTGCCGTCCGGGTCGCGGGTGGTGTCGGTGACCGCGGCGGCGCCACCGACCAGCAGCGCGTCGCCGGCCACGGAGCGTTCCATGTCGCGGACCAGGTCCGCGAGGGGCCCCACGGCATCGAGCGCCGACATGCCGCTGGGTCGGGGGATCTCGCGCAGATCGAGGATCTGCCCGCCGAGGCCGACCCGGGCGGCACGCAGCCGATCCGCGTCGATGCTCAACGCGTGCGCGTAGACCCGGTCGGAGCGGGGACTGACCACCAGTGAGGGGCGGCCGGCACGGCGGGTGGTGGTCGGGGCCTCCTCGGTGACCAGGCCGCTGGTGACCAGGTCCGCCGCGAGGGCGCCGATGGTGCTTCGGTTGAGGCCGAGCCGGCTGGTCAGTTCGGCGCGGGACGTCGGTCCGTGCAGGTGGACGTAGCGCAGCACAGCGCCGAGGTTCTGCCGCCGGATCTCCTCCTGGCTGGCGCCGGGGACCGACGGCAGCGGGGACTCGGCGTTGCGGCCGACGCCGGCTGGCCTGGCCCGTACTGGTGTCGCCACGGTCAGACCTCCTTCCGGGTCGAGGCCGGTTGGTGCGGGGGCGCAGGGACGACGATGGGTCCCGGTAGAGGAGACCCGGGACCCATCGGCGTTACTACCTACCGTGCGGTGATTACTTGGTGAGCGGCGCGAGCTTCGGGTCGGTGGCGTACGCCTCAGCCGCGTTCGCCTTGGTGACGGCGACCGGCGGGAGCAGGTACGTGTCGACGACCTTGCTGCCGTTGTTGTAGGACTTGGTGTCGTTCACCTGCGGCTTGTCGCCGGCCTGGAGAGCCTTGACCATGTTGATGGTCTCCTTCACCAGGTTGCGGGTGTCCTTGTTGATCGTCATGTACTGCTCGCCCTTGACGATCGACTTGACCGACTCAACCTCGGAGTCCTGACCGGTGACGATCGGGGTCGGCTTGCCAGCACCCTTGACCGAGGTCAGGATGGCGCGGGCCAGCGTGTCGTTCGGGGAGAGGACGCCGTCCAGCTCCTTGTTGCCGTAGGTCGAGGTCAGCAGCTGGTCCATGCGGGCCTGCGCACCCTCGGCCTTCCAGCCCTGGATGGCGGTCTGCTTGACGTCCTTCTGACCCGAGGCGACGACCACGTTGCCCTTGTCGATCTCCGGCTTGAGCACGTCCATCGCGCCGTTGAAGAAGACACCGGCGTTGTTGTCGTCCGGCGAGCCGGAGAACAGCTCGATGTTGTACGGGCCGTTCGGCTTCTTGGCCTTCATGCCGTCCAGCAGGGCCTGGCCCTGGAGCTGGCCGACCTTGAAGTTGTCGAAGGCGACGTAGTAGTCGAGGTCCGGGGCGTTGGTGATCAGCCGGTCGTAGGCGATCACCTTCACGCCGGCCGCGTGGGCGGCCGCGACCTGGGTCGACAGCTGCGCGGCGTCGGTCGCGCCGATGACGATGACCTTGGCGCCCTTGGTCACCATGGAGGTGATCTGGGCCTGCTGGTCGGCGACGGTGGTCGACGCGCCCGCGTACTGCACGTTGCCCTCGAAGCCGGCCTCCTTCAGGCCATTGGTGAACAGGTCACCGGCGAGGACCCAGTTCTCCGAGGTCTTGGCCGGGAGGGCCACGCCGATCAGCGAGTTCGCCGGGAAGCCCTTGGCGGCCTCGCCCTTGGAGCCGGAGTCGCCGTCACGGCCGGAGCCGCAACCGGCGAGGGCCAGCATGGCGGCGGCGCTGATGGCGACCACCGACGTGCCGAAGAATTTACGCATGGTGAGGACTTGCCTTTCTGGAATTAAAACGGGGTGGAGAGGTCGGTGACCGTCAGCCGGACACCGCTGCCTTGGCGGGCTCGCGCTCCGCGTCCGGCGGTGAGGCGGGTGCGGCGGAGTCGTCGCGGCGGAACGGCCGCATCAGACTTCCGATGATGGAGAACCGCCCCTGGCTCTTGTTGTAGACGTCGATCGCGACGGCCAGCAGCAGGACGAGGCCCTTGATGATCTGGACCTTGTCGGTGCCCACGCCCTGAAGCTGGAGGCCGTTGTTGAGCACGGCCATGACGAGACCACCGACGATCGAGCCGCTGATGGTGCCGATACCACCGGCGACGGCCGCGCCACCGATGAAGACCGCGGCGATGGCGTCGAGCTCCCAGCCGTTGCCGTCCTGCGGCCCGGAGGCCGCCGAACGGGCCACGAAGATCATGCCGGCCAGCGCGGCCAGGACGGACATGTTCATCATGACGAAGAAGTTGACCCGCTTGAGCTTCACGCCGGACAGCTCAGCCGCCCGGGAGTTGCCGCCCACCGCGTAGATGTGCCGGCCGCCTGCCGTGTTGCGGGTGTAGAAGGAGTACGCGATGACCAGAACCAGCAGGATGATGCCGGAGATCGGGAAGCTGGTGCCGACGCGACCGCTGGCGAAGCGCAGCGAGGCGAAGGCGATGACCCCGACCATGATGGCCATCCGCAGGATCGAGACCCACATGGGCGCCGGGTCGGCGTCCATCGCCCGACGGGTGTTGCGGGCCCTGATCTCGCGCCACACCACCGCCAACGCCGCGGCCAGACCCAGCAGCAGCGTGGCGTTGTTGTAGCCGGTGTCCGGCCCGAACTCGGGCAGGAAGCCCGACCCGATCTCCCGGAAGCCCTCCGGCACCGGGATGCTCTGCGCGTTGCCGATGAACTGGTTGCCACCGCGGAAGAGCAGCATGCCGGCCAGGGTGACGATGAACGCCGGCACCCCGACGTAGGCCACCCAGAAGCCCTGCCAGGCACCGATGACCGCGCCGATCACGAGGCCGAACAGGATGGCGGCGGGCCAGGGCAGATCCCACTCGGTCATCGACTTGGCGACCAGGATGCCGGTGAAGGCCGCGACCGAGCCGACCGAGAGATCGATGTGCCCGGCCACGATCACCATGAGCATGCCGATGGCCAGAATCAGAATGTACGAGTTCTGCTGGAACAGCGCGATCAGGTTGTCCGACCGCAGCGTCAGCCCATTGGTCCAGATCTGGAAGATCAAGACGATCGCCACCAGGGTGAAGATCATCCCGAACTGGCGGGCGTTGGAGGTCGTGCCTCCAAACAGGTTCTTCTGAAGGTCCTTGATACGGCTCATCGGGTGGCCAACTTCTTCGTCGAGGTCATCTGCTTCATGAGGGTCTCCGGGTCCGCGTCCGCCCGAGCGATCTCGCCCGTGATGGCGCCTTCGAACACGGTGTAGATGCGGTCGCAGAGCCCGATCAGCTCAGGCAGCTCCGAGGAGATGACGATGACGCCCTTCCCCTGGTCGGCGAGCCGCTGGATGATGCCGTAGATCTCGTACTTGGCACCCACGTCGATGCCGCGCGTCGGTTCGTCGAGGATCAGCAGGTCCGGGTCCGTGAACATCCACTTGGCCAGGACGACCTTCTGCTGGTTGCCGCCGGAGAGCTTCGAGACGCTCTCGTCGACCGTCGGGGCCTTGGTCCGCAACTCCTTGCGGTACGCCTCAGCCGCCTGGTATTCCTCGACCTCGTTCAGGACGCCGTGGTGCCGGATCTTGGACAGCTTGGCCGCCACCGTCGACGTCTTGATGTCGTCGAGCAGGTTGAGGCCGATCGCCTTGCGGTCCTCGCTGACGTACGCGAGGCCGTTGTCGATCGCGTCGGCGACCGACTTCAGCACGATCTCCTTGCCGTCCTTGATGATCGTGCCCGACTCGTACACCCCGTAGGAGCGGCCGAAGACACTCATCGCGAGTTCGGTGCGGCCCGCGCCCATGAGACCGGCGAAGCCGACGATCTCGCCGCGGCGCACCACGAAACTCTCGTTCTTGCAGACCTGCCGCTCGGCCGAGATCGGGTGCCGGACGTTCCAGTTGCGGACCTCGAAGAAGACCTCACCGATCTTCGGCGTGTGGTCCGGGAACCGGCTGCTCAGCTCGCGGCCGACCATGCCCCGCACGATCCGGTCCTCGTCGACCCCGTCCGCCTTGACGTCGAGGGTCTCCACGGTCCGGCCGTCGCGCAGGATGGTGATCTGGTCGGCGATCGCCTCGATCTCGTTCAGTTTGTGCGAGATCATGATCGAGGTGATGCCACGGGAGCGGAAACCACGCAGCAGGTCCAGCAGGTGGCGGGAGTCGGCCTCGTTGAGAGCCGCGGTGGGCTCGTCGAGGATGAGCAGCTTCACGTCCTTGGCGAATGCCTTGGCGATCTCGACGAGCTGCTGCTTGCCGACTCCGATGTCCTTGATCAGGGTGTCCGGGTCCTCTTCCAGACCGACCCGGGCCATCAGGTCCAGCGCCATCCGGTTCGCGGCCTTCCAGTCGATCGCGCCCCGCTTGCGCGGTTCGTTGCCGAGGAAGATGTTCTCGGCGATCGACATTCCTGGAATGAGCGCGAGCTCCTGGTGGATGATCACGATGCCGGCGTTCTCGCTGGCCCGGATGTCGGAGAACTTGCTCTCCGACCCCTGGTAGACGATCTTGCCGTCGTAGGTGCCGTGCGGGTACACCCCGCTGAGCACCTTCATCAGGGTGGACTTGCCCGCACCGTTCTCGCCGCAGATGGCATGGATCTCGCCGGCGCGAACCACCAGGTTGACGTCGGAGAGGGCCTTGACTCCGGGGAACTCCTTGGTGATGGAACGCATCTCAAGGAGGATGGGCACGTCGCTCATCGCTCGTACCACCTCGCCAACGTCATCGGTTGCCTCCGGAAGGTTGAACCTTCACTTGGTTTTGTTGTTGACGGCAACGTATTGCGGCCGCCGGGCCATCCGCAAGGCGAGGGACTGTTGAAAAGGTAACAATCCGGCAATATAGATGTCGCACAGTGTTCGCCCGTCACAGCAGCCACCGCAGCCTCTCCCGGCGCCCCCGGTCGAGCCGCAGCACCCACGCCCACCTGCGACAACGTGCCAATCGACTCCGGCCATTCCCGCAGCTTTCCCACCAGGCAAGACACGCCTGGGACGAGGAAGCCGGTAACGCAGCGCACACGTCGCGCCATCGAACGTCGGTGATTGGGCACCGGCCCCGACGCCGTACGCGGGGCACACCGCGAGCCTCGGGCACCTGATGTGACCCACGCCTCTGCCGGCCGAGCGCATCGACAGCCGCCATCGCGCAGCGACGGGCACCGGACGACAGGTCAGTGCCCCAACGTCCGTTAAGTGTGGTTCGGAGCGGCACACCGCACCGGGGCCGGCCGGTCAGCTCGGGCGCAGCACCGCCGTCGCGTCGGGCACCTCCCGCACCACGACAGTCCGGACGTCCGTGTAGACGACGGCTCTCATCCCGACTCTCCCGTTCGGCTGCGGAACGGCCGGTCTTCCCCCGACTGGGCCGTTCATACCTGCCCGGCACGACCGCGGCCGGGCGGTGCTATCTTAGGATGCCTAAGTTATTTCCTAGCGAAGCAAAGGTGCGGCATGCCACGGCAGGGTCTGACCAGCGCGCGCGTCTCGGCCGCCGCAGCCGAACTGGCGGACTCGGTCGGCCTGTCACGGCTGACCGTCGCGGCCGTCGCCCGGCACTTCGGGGTGACGGACGCCGCCCTGTACGTGCACGTCCGCAGCCGCGACGCGTTGATCGAGCACGTCGCGGTCCGGGCTGCGGCCTCGTTCGCCGACGCGCTCGCGATCGCGGTGGCGGGGCGGGCCGGCCGCCAGGCCCTGGTCGGGTTCGCCAACGCCTGGCGCGCGTTCGCCGTCACGCACCCGGGGCAGTACACGGCGACCCAGCTTCAGCTGCCACCCGAGGTGGGCACGCGCTCGGCGGGGCACCTGCGCATGATCGAGTTGAGCTACGCGATGCTGCGCGGGTACGGGCTCGACGAGCCGGCCCTGACCGACGCGATGCGATTCGTCCGCAGCACCTTCCACGGCTTCGCAAGCCTCGAAACGGTCGACGGCTTCGGGCATCCCCGCGCCGTCGACGCGTCGTGGCAGTCGATCCTCGACGCGGTGCACACCACGTTGAGCAACTGGCCCTCCGAGAAACGGGAGCAGCAGTGAGCAGCCACGATCAGTCGGTCGAGTCGGCCGACGGCACCCGCCTGGTGGTGCGGCGCCTGGGCGTCGGAGACCCCGTCGTCCTGGTGCACGGCTCGGGTGGCGGGCTGCACTCCTGGGCCGCCGTCGCGGAGCACCTCTCCCATGACCACGAGGTGTGGCTGCCGGCCCGACGCGGATACGGTCCCAGCGACATTCCGGCCGGCACCAAGTCCTTCCGGGACGAGACAGCCGATCTGGTCGCCGTCATCGAGGCGGCCCGCAAACCCGGGGGTCCGCCGGTCCACCTCGTCGGCGCGTCCTACGGAGCGACCCTGGCGTTGCACACCGCCTTGGCTGATCCACGCGACGTGCGTTCCCTGGCCATCTTCGAGCCGCCACTCTTCGCGGCCGGGGCGGGGATCGCGCCCATGCTCGACCGGTACCGCGCCGCCTTCGAGCGCGACGACGCCGCCGCGATGGCAGCGGCCCTGAACGACGTGACGCGGGTTCCGGCCGAGATCGTCGCCGCGCTCGTGGGCGGCCAGCGGGTGCCCGACCCGGTCGAGGCGCGCCGCTCGGCGGTCGGCTGGCTGCACGATCTCGAAGCCCTCGCGCAGGACAGCACGGACATCGCCCGGTGGTCCTCGATCGCTGTGCCGACTCTCCTACTGGCCGGCGCGGACACCTGGGAGCCGATGCCCACCACGATGAACGCCCTCGCGATGACGATCCCGGCGGCCCGCCACGTCGTCTGGGCGGGCCAGTCGCACTTCGTGACCATGACGGCACCCACCCTGGTCGCCGACACCCTGCGGCAGTTCTTCGCCGAAGTCCCAGTGGCCTAGCCGAGCCGGCCGAGGCCCCGGCGGCCTAGCCGAGCCGGCCGAGGCCCCGGCGGCCTAGCCGAGCCGGCCGAGGCCCCGGCGGCCTAGCCCAGCCGGCCGGGGGCCCCGGCGGTCCAGCCGAGCCGGTGACCGCCGGTCGCACGGAACGATCAGCGACGCCGACTGGCGGGCAGCATCCTCACCACAGGTGCGGACGGCCAGCCAGTCGGCGGGCAACCCCGGCCTACTCGGGCACCTGCTGCTGGCGGAACTGTTCGACCGGGAGGCCGCCGCGACCCCAGTTCTCGGTCTCGACCTCGTCGATCACCACGAAGGTCGACGTCATCGGCTTGTTCAGGACATCGCGCAACAACTCGCTCACACCCTTGATGAGGGCGGCCTTCTCCTCGGCGGTCGCCGCGGACGCGCCCGGAGTGCTGCCCTCGCGGGTGATCTGGATGGTCACGATCGGCATCGTCTACCCCTTTCTCGGTGCGGAATGGAGTCAGTGACCGGCGTTCTGGCCGCCGTCGACGTGCAGGATCTCGCCGGTGACGAACGGGGCGTTCTCGAGGTAGAGGACGGCGTCGACCACGTCGCTGGTCTCGCCCATCCGGCCGACCGGGTGCAGGCCCGCGAGCGTCTGGTGCGTCTCGACCGGGTGCATCGGGGTCTTGATGATGCCGGGCGCGACGGCGTTGACCCGTACGCCGCGAGCCGCGTACTCGATGGCCAGGGACTTGGTGGCAGAGCTGAGGCCACCCTTGGTGAGGGACGCGAGCGCCGACGGAACGTTCGAGTTGGGCTGGTCGACGAAGCTGGTCGTGATGCTCACGATGTGCCCGGAGCCCTCGGCCAGCAGGTGCGGCAGGACACGGCGGGTGAGGTGGAAGAACCCGGCGAGGTTGACTCGGGTGACCAGGTCGAACTCCTCGTCGGTGTAGTCGGTGAACGGCTTGGCGACGAAGACGCCGGCATTGTTCACCAGGGTGTCGATCCGCCCGAAACGGTCCAGCGCGGCACGCACCACCCGCTCGGCGGTGTCGGCCTCGGCGATGTCGCCCCGGACCGTGACGATCTCCGGGTCGTCGGACGCGCCGATCGAGCGGGAGGTCGCCACGACGCCGTACCCGAGCTTGCGGTAGGCGTCGACGAGGCTGGCGCCGATGCCCTGGGAGGCGCCAGTGATCACGACGACCTTCGGTCCCTGACTGCTGTTCATGAGGAAACCACCTTCACTAGACGACTGGTCTACTAAAAGCTAGCCGACCGGTCGTGTATCGTCGAGTCATGGGTCGGACCAGTGACGCGAAGAACAAGATCCTCAGCGCGGCCGCCGCACTGATCGAGCAGCGCGGCTACACCGCGCTCGGCGTGGCCGAGATCTGCGCGGCGGCGGGCGTGCCCAAGGGCAGCTTCTACTACTTCTTCGAGTCCAAGCAGGCGCTCGCCCGCACCGTCATCGACGAGCACTGGGTCACCCAGCGCCGCCAGTGGGAGCAGTTGCTCGGCAGCGAGCGCGACCCCCTACAGCGACTCCGGGACCTGTTCGAGGCCACCGAGGAGGTCCAGCGCGTCGGCCAGCAGAAAGCCGGCGTGGTCGCGGGCTGCCTGTTCGGCAACCTCGCCCTCGAACTCAGTAACCAGGCCGAGGAGATCCGCGGTCGGCTCCAGGAGATCTTCGAGGAGCAGATCAGCCTCATCGAGCGGGTCGTCGTCGAGGCGAAGGAGCGCGGCCTGGCAGGCTCGGCGGTCGACAGCCGGGAAGCCGCCCGATCGATCGTCGCGCAGATCGAGGGGCGGGTCCTGCTCGCGAAGTTGCTCAATGATCCGACCCAGCTGGAGACGCTCTGGCGCAACTGCCTGGATCTCCTCCAGGTGCCGGAGCAGGCACGGACCATCACCGGCTGAACGGACGACGGTCGCTGACCGTCCACTCCGGGCGCACTGCGCGGTCGCTCAGTAACATCGGCGAGGCACGATATTCAGGCGGACCCCCACCGACCGGATCGAGCACTCGAATGACGACCGAGCAGACCACGTCTCCCCCGCGTGCCGGTGTCGGCATCGCCGCTCAGGGGCTGGGCCAGACCGTCCGGGGCGGTCGCCAGATCCTGACCGACATCTCCCTGAGCATCGCGCCGGGCGAGCTGGTCGCGATCATCGGTGCCAGCGGCGCCGGTAAGACCACCCTGCTGGAGATCCTCGCCCGGGTGCGGCCACCGGCGGCGGGCACCGTGACGTACGACGGCACGGCCGCGGCCGGCGGCATCGGTGTCGTTCCGCAGGACGACATCATCCACCGCGAGCTGCCCCTGGCCCGCACCCTGCGGTACGCCGCCCGGCTGCGCCTGCCCTCCAGCACCGGGCCGGCCGAGATCAGGGACCGGGTCGCCGAGGTGCTCGCCGAGCTGCGACTCACCGACCGGGCCGCCACGCCGGTGGGCCTGCTCAGCGGCGGTGAACGCAAGCGCGCCAGCATCGCCGTCGAGCTGCTCACCCGGCCCGGCGTGTTCTTCCTGGACGAGCCCACCTCGGGGTTGGACCCGGCTATCGCCGTGGAGCTGCTCCGGGTGCTCCGCGCGCTCGCCGACACGGGAGCCACAGTCGTGCTGACCACCCATCAGGTCATCGACGTGGACCATTGCGACCGGGTCGTCGTACTGACCCGTCAGGGCCGGCTGGCGTTCACCGGCACCCCGGCGGCGGCCCGGGAGTTCTTCGGCCTGCGCTCCCTCGTCGAGGTGCACCTCCGGCTCGACGACGCGACCCGACCCGCCGAGTGGCCCGATCGCTTCGCCGAGCAACGCGACACCCAGCAACACGACGTCCAGCAACGTGACGCCGACGGTGGTGACCTCGCCGCGACGCCGCCCCGGCGTGTCGGCCGGCTGCGCCAGTGGGCGGTCCTCACCGCGCGCAACGCCGAGATCGTCGTCCGCAACCGGCTGACCCTGGCGATCCTGCTCGGCTCGCCGTTGATGGTGCTCGGCATGTTCGCGCTGCTGTTCCGTCCGGGGGCGTTCGAGCCGAGCAGACCCAGCCCGACGGTGACCGTGATGATCCTGTTCTGGATCGCGTTCGGCGGCTTCTTCTTCGGGCTGACCTACGGGCTCCTGCAGATCTGCACCGAGCTGCCGATCCTGCGCCGGGAGCGGCTGGCCGGCGTCCGGCTGGCCCCGTACCTGATGGCGAAGGTCGCGGCGCTGCTGCCGCTGCTGGCCCTGGTGGACCTGGCCCTGCTCGGGGTGCTGCGCGGCATGGACAGGTTGCCGCCGCTCGGCGGCGCCGACTTCGCGGCCCTGTACGCGACCCTGCTGCTCTCCTCGGCGGCGGCGCTCGCCCTCGGTCTGCTGTGCTCGGCGGCCGTGTCCGACACGGCCCAGGCGACGCTCATGCTGCCGATGCTGTGTTTCCCCCAGGTGCTGTTCGTCGGCGCGATCCTGCCGGTGCCGGCCATGGCGGTCGGCGGTCAGTGGATCAGCTACGCGATGTCGAATCGGTGGGCGTTCGAGGGCTTGGGGCACACCGTCGGGGTGGAGGGGCTCTGGCGCGACGGCGGCTCCCCGCTCGGTCCGCCGCTGCTGGCCACGTACGGCGACAGCTTCTCCCGGCCGGTGTGGGTCGGCTGGCTGGTGCTCGGCGGTTTCGTGCTGCTCTTCCTGGGCGCGGCCTGGGCGGTCCTGGTCCGACGGGACTCCCGCCGTGCGTCCTGACGCGATCCCGCACGCCTCCCCCGCGGCGCTGCCGGGATACGCCACCACCGGCCGGATCGACGAGCTGCGCGCCACCGAGTACCGGCACCTGGACACCGACGGGCAGGTGTACCTCGATTACGCCGGGTCCGGGGTGGCGGCCCAGACCCAGGTTCGCGCCCATCACGATCGGCTGCTCGCCGGCCTGTACAGCAACCCCCACTCGGAGAATCCCACGAGTGCGGCGGCGAGCTCGCTTGTGGAGTCGGCGCGACGCGCGGTGCTCGACTTCTTCCGCGCCGACCCGGCCGAGTACGCCGTCGTCTTCACCCCGAACGCCAGCGGCGCCTGCCGGCTGGTCGGCGAGGCGTACGACTTCGGCCGGGCGGCGCCGCTGGTGCTGACCTGGGACAACCACAACTCGGTAAACGGCATCCGCGAGTTCGCCCGGTCGGCCCACGCGTCCGTCCGCTACGTGCCGCTGAGTGGGCCGGAGCTACGGGTCGCCGAGTCGGACCTGGTCGCGGCGCTCGACGCCGGCCGGGGCAGCCTGTCCCGCCGGTGGGGTCGACCCGGTCGTCGCGGGTTGTTCGCCTATCCGGCGCAGAGCAACTTCTCCGGGGTGCAGCACCCGTTGGGCTGGGTGGAGCTGGCCCACCAACGGGGTTACGACGTGTTGCTCGACGCTGCCGCCTTCGCGCCGACGAACCGGCTGGACCTCAGCGTCGTCCGGCCGGATTTCGTGTGCCTGAGCTGGTACAAGCTTTTCGGTTACCCCACCGGGGTCGGCGCGCTGCTGGCCCGCCGTACGGCGCTGGCCCGGCTGCGCCGTCCGTGGTTCGCTGGCGGCACGATCCGCGCGGTCAGCGTGCAGGGCGACTGGCACCGGCCGATGGACGACGAGTCGGCGTTCGAGGACGGCACGCTCAACTTCCTGAGCATCCCGGACGTGGAGGTCGGGTTGCGCTGGCTCGACTCGATCGGCGTGGACCTCGTGCACTCCCGGGTCGGCCTGCTCACCGAATGGCTGCTGGAGCGGCTGGCCACCCTGCGGCACGACACCGGCGGGCCACTGGTCCAGGTCTACGGGCCGACGACGGGCGCGGGGCGCGGTGGCACTGTGACGTTCAACCTCCGCCACCCGGACGGCACGCTTGTCGACGAACGGCTCGTCGCGCGGGAGGCGGCAGCGGCAGGTTTCTCCCTGCGTACCGGCTGTTTCTGCAACCCGGGCGCGGGCGAGGGCGCGTTCGGGATCAGCCGGTGGTCGACCCGGCAGCGGCTGTTGGCGGGGGTCGACACGATCGACCAGTACCTCATGGCGCTGCGTCTGCCGACGGGCGGCGCGGTCCGTGTCTCGTTCGGACTGGCCTCCACGGCGACCGACGCGGAACGCTTCGTCGCCTTCGCCCAGTCGACCTACCTCAACCGGGGGGCCGGTGCCGAGACACCGCTGCCACCTCGGTTGCGCTGCTGACGACCTGCCCGACCGCGCCGGCTAGCTGACCTGGGCCACCGGCGCCGGGCGGTGCTTGATCTCCTCCATGAACGGGAACCGGGCGGTCAGCTCGGCGAAGGTCAGGCCGGCCCGCCAGGCTGCGGCCAGTTGGGCGACCTGCACCAGGTCCATGACGTCACCGCGCGCGAGAACCTCTCCCGAGACGCGAAGATCGATCATGAAGTATCGGGCCTGTGCTCCCAGGCCCACGCAGACCACGCCCTCGTCGGACTGCAGCTCGGCGCAGGTGAACCGGGCTCGCCCCTGCTCCGGCGCGGTCACCCGGCCGACATCGAGGCCATGGCGGGCAGCGGTTTCGACGAGCGCGGGGGCCAGGCCACCCCGCTCGACCAGATCCGGGTAGAGGCGCACACCCAGCGCCGTCGACGCCTCGCTCATGACTGACTCCCACTTCCTTGTGACAGAGACCAGCAGCGCGCAGGTTACGGGAAAGTTTCCGGCACGCCTCGTCATCCTGTCCCGCGTGGACGCCTCACGGCAATAGGAAGGGTCGATTCGACAGCTATCGAGTAACCCTCGGCCGCGCCGAACTCCTTCGATGGGCAGGTGCCGTCCATCCGGGAGGCATCGATCGATCGCACGGTGACGGCCCGGGTCGGCACCACGGCGCTCACTGGTCAGCATCGGGCGGTAACGGACGGTCGTGATATTGGAAACACTCTTGACAGAAAGACATGATATCGACATGCTTCGCTTTAGAGAGCGCTCTCTATCCTGGTAAACCGCCTTCACCCCCACGCTGAGGAGCCTCCCGTGTTCACAGCCCGGCCCAGCCTCCGCTTCCGTCCCCTCGTACTCCTGGCGGTCGCCCTCGTCGCGACCACGACGGCGCTCGTCCTCCCGGCGAACCCCGACCGGGCCGAGGCCGCCATCGGCGCCATCAGCTGGCAGGACGAGTTCAACTCCCCCGCCGGCACGCCCGTCGACCAGAACAAGTGGCGGTTCGACATCGGCGGGGGCGGTTGGGGCAACAACGAGCGGCAGTACTACACGAACAGCACAAGCAACGCCGTCCACGACGGCCAGGGCAACCTGGTCATCACCGCCCGCCGGGACAACCCCGCCAACTACCAGTGCCACTACGGGCGCTGTGAGTACACGTCGGCGCGGTTGCTGACGGCGGCCACCTTCACCCAGACGTACGGGCGATTCGAGGCCCGGATCAAGATTCCGCGCGGTCAGGGCATCTGGCCGGCCTTCTGGATGCTCGGCACCGGTGGCGGATGGCCCGACGCCGGCGAGATCGACGTCATGGAGAACATCGGCCGGGAGCCCAACACGGTCTACGGCACCGTGCACGGGCCCGGCTACTCCGGCGGCGGCGGCATCACGGGCAGCCGCACCCTCGGCGCTCCGCTGGCCGACGCCTTCCACACCTACCGGGTGGACTGGGAGCCGAACGTGATCACGTGGTACGTCGACGGGGTGCAGTACCACCGGGTCGATCCCGCCCGTCTCGGCGGCAGCCGCTGGGTGTTCGACCACCCCTTCTTCATGATCCTCAACGTGGCGGTCGGTGGTAACTGGCCCGGCTACCCGGACGGCTCGACCCAGTTCCCGCAGCAGATGCTCGTCGACTACGTCCGGGTGTCCAGCTACACCTCGGGGGGTGGGGGCGACCCGGCTCCCGGCACCAACCGCATCCGGGGCGCACAGAGCGGTCGCTGCATCGACATCCCCGGCGCCAACCCGGTCGAGGGCGCCAAACTCCAGATCTGGGACTGCAACACCACGGCGGCCCAGAGTTGGACCTTCGCCTCCGACGGGACCGTCCGCGCGATGGGCAAGTGCATGGACCCGGCCTGGGCCGGCACCGCCAACGGCACCGAGGTCAACCTGGTCAGTTGCAACGGCAACACCGCGCAACGCTTCACCCTCAACGCCGCCGGCGACCTGGTCAACCTCAACGCCAACAAGTGCGTGGACGTACGCGAGGCCAACCCCAACAACGGCGGCAAGCTGCACCTGTGGGACTGCCTCGGCGCCGCCAACCAGAAGTGGTCTCGCATCTGACGAAGCGGGCACGAAGGAGTGGGCCGTCCGAGGACACCTCGGGCGGCCCACCGCCGTGTTCGTCTCCGTAGACCCGGATTGGCGCGATGAGCGAGGAGGCCAGGCTCACGACCACTATGTTCGGATTAGTCCAGATCCGGCAGTTCCGGGAGTGAGCTCATGTCGCACCACCTCGATACGCCCCTGGCCGCCCAGGGCGGCCAGCTGTACATCGACGACCTGTTCGTCTTCAACGGTGACCGCGCCACCGTGTTCGTCATGGACGTCAACAGCTCGGTGACCAAGGCCGACATCAAGCGCGGCTTCCACGCCGAGGCGCGCTACGAGATCAAGATTCACATCAACGGCGCCGAGGTGGAGGACCTGACCTACCGGTTCGCCTTCGGCGAGCCGGACGGCGACGCCCGGCAGGCCCTCCAGGTGTACGAGCTCACCGGAGCGGACGCCCGCGACGACGCCGCGATGGGCACCCCCATGGCCGAGGGGCGAACCGGCGAGGTGACGACCGGCGGCAACGTCCGGATCTGGGCCGGGCGGATCAGCGACCCCTTCTTCATCGACCTCGACGAACTCGCCACCATCAACGGCGCGGTCAAGAACGGGTCCCGGGTGGACCGCTCGGCGTGGCGGGTCGACCAGGCCAAGAACAGCTTCGCCGGCACCACCGTCGAGTCGATCGTCCTCGAGGTCTCCCATGACGAGCCACTGCTGCGCGACGGCACCGAGATCGGCGTGTGGTGTCGCACCATGCTGGCCACCGACGCCGGCGGATGGCGTCAGATCAACCGTGCCGGCCACCCCATGATGTGGCCGATCTTCTGGCCGCACGACACCGACTTCTCGAACCCCGCCAACTTCCGGCACCCCGGCATCGACCTCAGCGAAGGCGGCGAGGAGATCGCGAACGCGGTCGCCGGGGTCGTCAAGGCGAACGGCACCGCACCGGACCCACAGGCGTACGGCTGGAGCGTTGCCCGGCAGCTCTACCCCGACCTACTGTCGTACAAGGTCGGCACGTCCGCGAACTTCGGCTTCGCGGTCCGCAACGGGCGCACCCTGGCCGACAACGCGCCCGAGGTGATGTTCTCCCTGGTCCTCAACACCGGCACCACGTCCGGCCTCACCTCGGACGTCACGAAGACCGCCCGTTCCGCCACGTTCCCCTACGTGGTCCCGGCCTGAAGCCGCTCGCGGGGCTCGGCGGCCGACACGGCACCGGGCCGCCGGACCACACAGCGGCGGACCGGCCCCTCGGTCACGCCGAGGAGGCCGGTCCGCGAAGACGGGAAGCCGTCAGCCCTCGATGTCCCGCGGGTCACGGCTGCGGGGGTAGGTGTTCTTCTCGCCGATCGTGCCGTCCTGCTTCTTGATCACGTGTTCGACGCCGCGGTCGGCCGCCATGTCGCGGCCCTGGGCCTGCGCGTCGGCCTTCACGTCATGCGTGCTGCTGGCCCGCTCGTGGCCCTCCGGCTTGTTCTTCCACTGCCCATCCTCGTGGTACGTGTCGACATCACCCTTGGCCATGGCCGGCTCCTCCCTGCGTCTGAACTGTCCCCCGAATCAGTGCCCCGAGCCGTGCCGGGCAAACCGAGGTCCTCAGGAGACGGCCGGACAGTTGTTGCTCACCCGCCGGAGGATCTGTTCGCGTTCGTCGGTGGTGATGCCGGACGGCGTGCCGTCGAAGTGGGTCTCGACCTTGTCCCAGCCGCGGCGCTGCTCGTAGTGCAGGTGCGGCGCGCCGGAGTTGCCGGTGCTGCCGAGCCGCCCGATCTGGTCCCCCTGGGCGACCTTCTGACCGACAGTGACCACTGGCGGTTCGAGCATGTGCAGGTACTGCGTCTCCCACTTTCCACCGTGGTCGATCTTCACCCAGTAGCCGCCACCGCGCCCCCGTGGGCCTTCCGGGTTCTCCGGGGTGCGGTCGCCCAGCGACCCGTTGATGCCGGCCACGGTGACCGTGCCGGCGTACGACGCGAGCACCGGCCGCCCCCACGTCTCGCCCTCGACCGGAAAGAAGTCGACGTCGTAGTCGTCGTGACCGGGGTAGGTGCTGAGCTGCCACGTCTCGCCACAGGTCACCGGCATCTGGAAGAGCGGGCGCGGCCCGGCCGGTCGCAGCATCGGCACCGCGACCACCGCGATACCCAGGACGGCCGCCGCCGCGACCAGCGCGAGGAGAACCCGGATGGCACGGCTTCGGGGGCGGCGGTGGGAACGGGCTGTGGTGGGGCGACCGGTCGTCACCGGCCCGAGCATGGCAGATCCCGGCAACCTCCGGGCTGGGGGCCGACGCCTGAACAAGGAGACATTGCAGTCGCATCGCAAACGGGGTACGGTCGGATGCAATTCAGTTGTATTGCAACGAGAGTGGGCTCCCATGCACGTGATCGCATTGTCCGAGGTGACCGCCGCCATGACCGCCCTGGTCGGCGGCAAGGCGGCCGGGCTGGGCGAGCTGATCCGACACGGCGAGCAGGTCCCCGACGGTTTCTGCGTCACCACCGAGGCGCACCGGCTCGGCGTCATCCCCACGGCCGAGGTCGTCGCCGCGTACGAACGGCTCGGCGCGGGCCCGGTGGCGGTGCGCTCCAGCGCCACCGCCGAGGACCTGCCGGACGCGAGCTTCGCCGGGCAACAGGACACCGTCCTCGACGTCACCGGCACCGTCGAGCTGATCGCCGCCATCGAGAAGTGCTGGGACTCGTTGCACGGCGACCGGGCGACCGCCTACCGCGACGCCCGCGGCATCGATCATCAAACGGTGCGGATGGCCGTCGTCGTGCAGCGCATGGTCGCACCCACGGTGGCCGGAGTGCTGTTCACCGCGAACCCGCTGACCGGGCGCCGCGACGAGATGGTGGTCGACGCCGCTCCGGGCCTCGGCACGACAGTGGTGGACGGCGCCACGGCCGTCGACCACTACGTCCTCGACGACGTCGCGCGCTCCGAGGCCGGATGCCTGGCCCCCACGCAGTTGGCCCGCCTCCGTGCCACCGGCGAGCGGTTGCAGGAGCACTTCGGCTGCCCGCAGGATGTCGAGTGGGCGATCGACGCGCACGACGTGCTGTGGCTCGTGCAGTCCCGGCCGATCACCAGCCTGTTCCCCGCCCCGCCGCCCAGCGGCAAGCCCCTCCCCCGCGTCTACCTGGAGTTCGGGCACGTCCAGGGCATGCTGCAACCGGTCACCCCGATGGGCATGTCGACCCTGCGGGCGCAGATCGCCGCGATGCTCGCCGCGCTCGGGGTGCGGGTCGAGATCGTCGACATCGGCGGCCGCCTCTACGGCGACCTGACCGACCTGGCCCGGGACCGGTCGTCCCGCAAGCGACTTGTGAAACTCCTGGCTGTCGACTTCGGGCCGCGCGCCCAGGCGGTGATGCGGCACGTGCTGGCGGACCCCCGGTTCGCCCCGACCAGCGGTGGCGCCAGGCGCGGCGGGGTGCCGGGGCCTGCGTCGCTGCGGACGGCCGGCCGCGCGGTGGTCGGGATCCTGCGGGCGCTGACCCGTCCCGAGGCCGCGCGGACCCGGATGTTCGAGGCGGTCGAGCAGCTGAGAGTACGCTCCGCTGCCCCCGCCGACCTGCGTACCGCCGCCGACCGGCTGCGCTTCGTGCAGGCGCGGGACGCCGACGACAGCGCCGACGCGATCATGTGGCCGATCGTCGCCGGCATGCTCGCCGCCGCGCTGCCGACCGCGCTGCTCAAGGGCGTCGCCGGCCCGGACGAGATCCACGCCGTGCTGGGCGGCATGCCGCACAACGTCACCATCGAGATGGACCTGGCCCTGTGGCGGCTGGCCCAGGGCGTGGGCGACCACCGCCAGCTCCTCCTCGACACCCCTGCGACCGAGTTGGCCGCGCGCTACCTGCGCGGCACGCTGCCCGAGATCGGCATGGCGGCCTTCCTGGACGTCTACGGTCACCGCGGCGTCGCCGAAGTCGACCTCGGGGTGCCGCGCTGGGCGGAGGACCCCACGCCGGTCTTCGCCGCGGTCGCCAACTACCTGCGGGTCACCGATCCGCAGCAGGGCCCCGACCAGCGCTTCGAGCGAGCCGCGTCGGCGGCGGAGACAGCGCTGCGGGACCTGGTCGCGCGCGCTCGCCGTCGGCGGCCGGTGCGGGGCAGGGTGGCCGGTTTCCTCTTGCGCCGGGCGCGGTCGTTGGCCGGTCTCCGCGAGGCCGGCAAGTTCGCCGGGCTGTACCCGCTGCGCGAGACCCGCCGGCAACTGCTGCTCATCGGCGCCGAGCTGCACGGCTCCGGGTTGCTGGACCAAACCGACGACATCATGTTCCTGACCCTCGACGAGGTGCACGCCGCCGTACACCAGGGTGTTGATCTGCGCGATACGGTCACCGCCCGACGGGCGGCGCACCGCCGGGAGCTGCGGCGTCGGACGGTGCCGGTGGCGCTGCTCTCCGACGGTACGGATGTCGAGACAGTCCTGCCGGCGGTGTCGTCCGGCGACGGCACGCTCGCCGGAGTGGGCGCGTCGGCCGGCCGGGTGACCGGTCCCGCCCGGGTCGTCCATGACCCACGCACCGCCCACGTCGAACCCGGCGACGTCCTGGTGGCCGCGACCACGGACCCCGGCTGGACCCCGCTGTTCCTCACCGCGGCGGCGCTGGTCACCGAGACCGGCGCGATCATGGCGCACGGCCCGACGGTGGCCCGCGAGTACGGCATTCCCGCCGTCATCTGCGTGCCGGACGCCACCCGGACCATCACCACGGGGCAGCTCGTCACCGTGGACGGCGGCGCCGGAACCGTCACGCTCCACCGACGCCCACTGTGAAACGATCGAGGTCATGCCCAAGAAGGTCGATCACCAGGAGCGACGCACCCTCATCGCGGACGCGCTGATGCGGGTCGCCGCGGACCAGGGCCTGGAGGCAGTCAGCCTCCGACACGTGGCTGCCGCGGCCGGCGTGTCCGCCGGGATGGTCCAGCACTACTTCCGGACCAAGGACGAGATGATGGCGTTCGCGCTGAGCGTGGTGCGGGAGCGCAGCCAGCTCCGGGTCACCGAGGCGGTGGCGCGGCTGGGCGAGACCCCGTCACCTCGGCTGCTGCTGCGGACGATGCTCGCCGCGCTGTTGCCGCTGGACGACCGCACCCGCGACGACGGGCGGGTGGCGCTCGCGTTCCTCGCCTACACGGCGGTACGGCCATCGGCGGCGCCCCGCCTGCACGAGGACACCGCGCAGTTCACCGCGTTCATCGCCAGCGTCCTGCCGGACCGCCACGGCACCGCCGCCGCGGCCGGCCTGCTGGCGCTGATGGAGGGGCTCGGTGTCTACCTGCTGGGCGGGCAGTACACCGCCGAACAGGCGCTGGGCGCGCTGGACGCCCACCTCGACCTACTCTTCGGCTGATCCGGCCCCAGCTGGGCGTTGACCCCCGGCCAGGGTGGTCGGCAGACCAGGATGAGCGGATAAGCCGCGTGCGGCGGTCCCGGCCGGTGCTGGTCGAGGAGGCACACCGTGCTGTGGACCGTGGCGTTCCTCGTCGACTACGGGGGTGGCCGGATCGCCACCGCTGCCAGCTTCGGGGAGGTCCGCAGCGGGGCGCACTTCGCCGAACGCCATGGCCTGGTGCTGATCATCGTGCTCGGTGAGTCCCTGCTGTCGGCCGGGGCCGGCGCGGGCCAGGCGGTGATCGCCTGGCCGGTGCTGCTGGCCGCGGCGTTCGGCTTCGCGGCGACCGTCTGCCTGTGGTGGCTCTACTTCGTGGGCGTCGCCCCGGCCGCCGCGAAGGTGCTGACCTGACCGTACGCGGCACGCCGGGTCAGCTGGTCGCGATCGGCGTCGTCCTCCTACTGGTGCCGGTGGCCCGGATGCTGCCCGCGCTGGCCGCCCTCGGCCTGCTTGCGGTCTTCCTCGCCGCGCTGGTGCTCTACGAGCGGCTGGCCCGGGCCGGCTGACGGAATGCTGTCCGCGCCAAGGAGTTCAGGTGTCCGGACCGCCGACCGGGGCCAGACCGTCAGGTGAGCGGGGACGGCGACTCGGCGCCGGGGATCACCAGCGTCGGCGTACCGGACCCGTCCGCCGGAACGCTCCACACGTCGGGCTGGCCGTCGTCCCGGCGCAGCGTGTAGGCCAGTTTCCCGCCGTCCAGCCACGCGGCCTGGTCATCGACGCTGCGGGTCTCGGCGGTCGCGGTGACCCGCATGCTCGAGAGGTCGAGGACCGACAGCCGCCAGCCCTTCGCCGGATCGGCGTCGATCGCCTCCTTGAACGCGAGACGGGCGCCGTCCGGTGACAGCGACGGGCACTCGACGTTCTCCTTCAGCGTCTCGACCGTACGGGCGGCGAGGTCACCCCGGACGAGGTACCTCTTGCCCCCGGTCGACATGGTCGCGTAGAAACGGTTGTCGTCGGCGGTGAAGGTGACGCCCCAGAAGTTGACGTCCGGGTTGCGGTGGTCCCGGCCGTCCCGGCTGATCGTGAACTCTTCGAGCGAGGCCACCGTGGCGCCGCTGCGGGTGTCGAGGATCCCGGTGCGGGTGGAGAAGCCACCTGAGGTGTACGAGTCACCACCGACGAACGTCGTCCAGGAGACCATCCGGCCGGAGGCCGAGACCCGAGCCCGGTTCGGCAGGCCCGGCACACTGACCGCCCGGGTCTGACGCAACGTCGCGTCGAGCACGACAACCTGGTACGACCACGCGGTCTCCGGCTTCAGACAGACCCCGGTGCCGGCTGCGGCGTACACCCGAAGGCATTCCAGGCCGGCGACTGTGCGCGGCCCGGCGGGGTCGGTCGCCGCGACGGTGGAGACGTGCCGGTCGGTGATCGCCAGCAGGCGCGGCCCGGGCGTCAGGGTGACCGCCTGCTCGCCGCCGGCGGGCGGCGCGGTCCGGGGAGCCTCCGCGGCCGTGGCGGCGTAGCCGGCCGCCACGGCGCCCAACAGCACGGCCGAGGCGACCACCACGCCGAGCTTCGCTCGGGTCGACATCGCGGTCATCGGGGCACCCTCCGGGTGGTGAGTCGGGACGGGGAGGCCAGCAGGAGCAGCGTGCCGACCAGCACGCCGGCGACGGCCAGGGCCGCCACGCGGATCGCCCTCTCCGGCCCCCACGCCTGCCAGGCCAGACCGAACAGCACGGAGGAGACGAGGTACGCGAGGGCCTGCCCGGTCTGCACCAGCGCGATTCCGGTGGTCCGCAGTCGCGCCGGCAGCACCGGGCCGGCGAGCGCGACGAGCACACCGTCGGTGGCCGCGTAGAAGGCCCCGTACAGGGTCAGCGCCAGGGTGATCAGTGGCCAACCGTCGACCGGGCCGGCCAGCAGGAGGTACGTCGCACCGAGTGCGGTGTAGCCGCCGATCACCACGGGCAGGCGACCGATCCGGTCGGCGAGTACGCCGAGCGGGGCGGCGAGCACCAGGTAGGCCAGGCTGGTCCCCACCGCGAGCAGCGGGAACCAGCGCAGACCGAGGTCCTCCCGGCGTTGCAGCAGCAGGTAGACGAAGCCGTCCCCGATGGTGGCCAACCCGAGCATCGTGGCGGCCAGCACCAGCCGCCGGGCGGGCCCGCCGCGCAGCAGGCCGAACGCCTCGCGGACGGAGACCTTCGGGTCGTCCGGCCCGTCCGCCGGCCCGCCGTCGGCCGTCTCGCCGGCTGGTCGTTCCCGGACGAAGAGCACCAGCACCACGACGGCCAGGGCCGCGACGCAGAAGCTGGTGACGAAGACCGCGTCGTACGACTGCCCGACGACCAGCAGGACCGCGAACGCGGCGAGTGGCCCGAGGAACGCGCCGACGCTGTCCATCGCCCGGTGCACCCCGAACGCCCGACCCAGCGCCTCCGGCGGCGTGGACAGCGTGATCAGCGCGTCCCGCGGGGCGCTCCGCACGCCCTTGCCGAGCCGGTCGACGGCGATGACGGCGCCGATCGCCGGTATCGACCGGCCGGCGAGCAGCAGGCCGAGTTTGGCGACCGCCGAGAGCGCGTACCCGATGCCGGCGATCAGCTTGCGCCGCCGGAACCGGTCGGCGGCGAAACCACCGACGACACGCAGCAGCGCGGTGGCGCCGGTGTGGACACCGTCCAGCACGCCGAAGGCCACCGGGCTGAGGTGCAGGCCCAGCACCAGATAGAGCGGCAGGACCGCGGCCACCATCTCGGCCGACACGTCGGTGATCAGACTGACCGTGCCGAGCGCGATGACGTTGCCGCTGACCATCGCGAACCGACGGCGCCGGGGCCTCGGTCCGGGCTGGTCGGCGACCGGTCGGGAGACGGTCGACAGGTACACGAGCATCTCCTCGGATCGACGGCTGACGGGCAGCCATCGTCCGTACTCAGTGGAGAGCGCACAACGGACCAGGCGTGGCATCCGGACGAGGGCCGGATGAACGGGTCGCCAACATCGAGGTGTTCGCCTGCCGGGACGCACTGTTCATCCGCCTGTCGCCCACCGGCTCATCGACCTTTCTACATTCCTTGCGCTCTTCCCACGAGGTAAGGAGTCCTGGATGGACATTCGATTCCCCCGCCCGTCGGTGACGCTGGGGGTGGTCGCGGTGGTCGTCGCCGCGACCGCCGCAGTCGTCGTGACCGGCGCCGGCGCGGCGTCGGCGGCGAGCGTGACCTTCACGCCGGTCGCCGACACCTACGTCCAGAGCGACGCGGCCGCCACCAACTACGGCACGTCCACGCAGGTTGTGGTCGACAACTCGCCCGTTCGGCGCTCGTTCCTGCGGTTCACCGTGAGCGGTGTCAGCGGCACCGTGACCGCCGCCAAGCTGCGGCTGCGCACGATCAGCGGCAACAGCGGCAGCGACGCCGGTGGCACGTTCCGCCGGATGTCCAACACGACCTGGTCGGAGACCGGCACCACCTGGAACAACCAGCCGGCCATCGACGGGGCCACGCTCGGCACGATCGGCGCGGTCAGCGGCAACACCTGGTACGAGGTCGACGTCACGGCCGCGGTCACCGGCAACGGCACGTACAGCTTCGGTGCCACCTCGACCAGCGGCGACGGCGCCTACTACGACACCCGCGAGAGTGGCGCGGACGCTCCGCAGCTGATGGTCACCACCGGGACCACCACGCCACCGACGTCGGGCGACCCGGTGTTCGTCGGCGCCGGCGACATCGCCGACTCGGGCTCCGGCGACAGCGCCACCGCGACGCTGCTCGACAACACCCCGGGAACGGTCTTCACCACCGGCGACAACGTCTACGACAGCGGGACGGCGTCGCAGTTCAACAGTTACTACGAGCCCACCTGGGGCCGGCACAAGTCCCGTACCCGCCCGTCGCCGGGCAACCACGACTACAACACCTCGGGCGCGACCGGCTACTACACCTACTTCGGTACGTCCGCCGGCCCGAGCGGTCGTGGCTACTACTCGTTCGACCTGGGCAACTGGCACATCGTGTCGCTGAACTCGAACATCAGCATGTCGGCCGGCTCGACCCAGGAGCAGTGGCTGCGCGCCGACCTGGCCGCCAGCGGCAAGCCGTGCACCCTCGCGTACTGGCACCACCCGCTGTTCACGTCCAGCTCCAACCACGCGCCGTCGACGTCGACGCGTCCGCTGTACCAGGCCCTCTACGACTACAACGCCGACGTCGTGGTGTGGGGGCACAACCACGTGTACGAGCGGTTCGCGCCGATGAACCCGGCCGGTGGCGCCGACTCCAGCCGGGGTCTGCGCAGCTTCGTCGCCGGCATGGGAGGCGCGGGGCACTACGGCTTCGGCACCATCCAGCCCAACAGCGAGGCGCGCAACAGCTCGGCGTGGGGCCTGCTGAAGTTCACCCTGCACTCCAACAGCTACGACTGGCAGTTCCTACCGGTGGCCGGCCAGACCTACACAGACACCGGCACCACCACCTGCCACTGACCGCGTGGATCCCGCCGCGCCGTTCGCGGCGCGGCGGGACCGTCGTCCGCCGCACCCTGGAGGGAGCGTTCGCACCTGCGCGGTCCGCTGTAGAGCTGCCCCAGATATGGGGCGGCGGCGGGCCGAGCGCCTCGGCGGCGGCCTGTAGAGGGCCGGCCGATCGCGGACCCGCTACGTCCCCAACGCATTGCCAACCTGACGACGCCGTTCGAGTCCCTCGAACGACCGGGCGGCGAGTCGTCCACCGACGGCGCCGGGACCACGCGCCCACCGAACCGTGAGCGGCTACCCGTGCGGGCGGTGCCGGTCCATATCTGGGGCAGCTCTACAGCACCGCGAACAGGTGGTCCGACGCCGACGGGCCAGTCGGCCATCGGCCAGGGCTCCGGCGACCGGCACCGCCGAGCGACGCGTGCCCCCTGTCCGCGAGGCGGGCAGGGGGCACGTGCGTACCGTCCAGGCGTCAGCGGGCCGTGCCGGCCCGACGCTTGTTGTAGACGTCGAAGGCGACCGCGACGAGCAGGACGAGACCCTTCACCACCGACTGCGTCGACTGGTCGATGCCCATCAGCTGCATGCCGTTGCTCATCACCGCCATGATCAGACCACCGACCATCGCGCCCACCACGGTGCCCACGCCACCGGTGACCGCCGCGCCGCCGATGAAGGCCGCGGCGATCGCGTCCAGCTCGAACATGTTGCCGGCGGCGGGCTGAGCGCCGTTCGACCGGGACGAGTAGATGACGCCGGCCACCGCCGCCAGGAAGCCCATGTTGACGAACATCCAGAAGTTGACGGTGCGGACCTTCACCCCGGACAGCGCCGCCGCCGACAGGTTGCCACCGATCGCGTAGACCTGGCGACCGAAGACGGTACGCCGGGTGAGCAGGCCGTAGACCAGCACCAGGACCGCCAGGATGATCAGCACGATCGGCAGCCCTCGGGCGTGCGCCAGCTGCCAGGCGAAGTACATGAGGACCGCGCCGACCAGCACGACCCGGGCGACGAACAGCGGGAACGACTCGACAGGCTGCTGGTAGCGGATACGCGCCACGCGGGTGCGGAAGCCACTGACCGCGTAGCCGGCCACGGCGATGGCGCCGATCAGCAACGTGAAGGCGTCGAAGCCGTTACCACCGAGCAGGCCGTTGAGGAAGCCCGCCGCGACCTGCTGGTACTCGGACGGGAACGGCGACAGCGAGATGTTGTCGAGCACCCGCAGGGTGAGGCCCCGGAACAGGAGCATGCCGGCCAGGGTCACGATGAAGGCCGGAATGCCGGCGTACGCCACCCAGAACCCGTGCCAGGCGCCGACCGCGAGGCCGACGACAAGCGCGGCCACGACGCCGATCCACCAGGGGTGGCCCTGCTGGATCACCAGGACGGCGGAGACCGCCCCGGTGAGCGCGACGATCGATCCGACCGACAGGTCGATGTGCCCGCCAATGATCAGGATGACCATCCCGATCGCGAGGACCAGGATGTAGGAGTACTGGAGGACGATGTTTGTGATGTTGCCGGGGCTCAGCAACACCCCGTCGGTCAGGACCGCGAAGAGCGCGACGATGACGACCAGGGCGACGTAGATCCCGCTCTGCCGCAGGTTGTTCAACACCAGCGCCCGCAGGTCGCTCGTCCCGCTGTGCAGGGCGGCGGTGGGCGTGCTGTCCGGCGGCGTGGGGCGCTCCGTCGAAGGGGTCTTGATGCTTGTCATCCGACGAGCTCCTTGTCCTTGGTCATCAGCTCCATGAGGCTCTCCTGAGTCGCCTCGGCCACCGGCATCTCGCCGGTGATCCGGCCGGCGGCGAGGGTGTAGATGCGGTCGCACATTCCGAGCAGCTCCGGCAGCTCGGAGGAGATGACGATCACCGCCTTACCGGCGGCCACCAGCCGGTTGATGATCGTGTAGATCTCGTACTTGGCGCCGACGTCGATCCCGCGGGTGGGTTCGTCGAGGATCAGCACGTCCGGATCGGTGAACAGCCACTTCGACAGCACGACCTTCTGCTGGTTGCCGCCGGAGAGCTTGCCGACCACCGCCATCACGCTCGGCGTCCGGATGTTCATCTCCTTGCGGCTCGTCTCGGCAACCTTGATCTCCTCGTTGCCGTTCACCCAGCCCAGGCGGGACAGCCGGTCCAACGCGGCGGCGGACACGTTGCGCCGCACGTCGTCGATGAGGTTGAGGCCGTAGCGCTTGCGGTCCTCGGTGACGTAGGCGATGCCGTTGTCGATCGCCTCGGCGACGGTACGCGCCTGCACCTCCCGCCCGTGCACGAAGAGTCGGCCCCGGATGTCGCGCCCGTAGGACCGACCGAACACGCTCATGGCCAGCTCGGTCCGCCCGGCCCCCATGAGGCCGGCGATGCCGACGACCTCACCGGCGCGTACGGACAGCCCGACGCCCTCGACGACCATCCGGTCCTGGACCGGGTGCCGCACCGTCCAGTCCTCGATGCGGAGGACCTCGTCCGCGGGGGACGACTCGCGGTCGGGGTAGAAGCTGTCCAGGTCGCGCCCGACCATGCCCCGGATGATCCGCTGCTGGCTGACGTCGTCGGACTTCATGTCGAGGGTTTCCACCGCGCGCCCGTCCCGGATGACTGTGGTCGAGTCGGCGATGGCGGTGATCTCGTTGAGCTTGTGCGAGATCATGATGCAGGTGATGCCCTGCTCCTTGAGGGCCCGCAACAGGTCGAGCAGGTGCGCCGAGTCGATGTCGTTGAGCGCGGCGGTCGGCTCGTCCAGGATGAGCAGGCGCACCTTCTTCGACAGCGCCTTGGCGATCTCCACCAACTGCTGCTTGCCGACGCCGAGCTGGATGACCGGGGTGACCGGGTTCTCGTGCAGCCCGACGGAAGCGAGCAGCTTCGCCGCTTCGGCGTTGGCGAAGTTCCAGTCGATGAGCCCGCTGCGGCCACGCCGCTCGTTGCCGAGGAAGATGTTCTCCGCGATCGACAGGTACGGCACCAGGGCGAGCTCCTGGTGGATGATGACGATGCCGTTGGCCTCGCTGTCGCGGATGCCACGGAACTGCATCGGCTTGCCGTCGAAGAGGATCTCACCGTCGTACGAGCCGGACGGGTGGACGCCGGACAGCACCTTCATCAGGGTGGACTTGCCGGCGCCGTTCTCACCGCAGATGGCGTGGATCTCGCCGCGGCGAACTGAGAGGGTGACGTCCTCCAGCGCGGTCACGCCGGGGAAGGTCTTGGTGATGCGACGCATCTCGAGGATGGTGTCGTCCATGGTCACTGTCCTCCGTCAGGTCTGGACGCGGTACACGCCCAGGCGTCGGGCCCGGCGGATGACCGCCGGGCCCGACGAGTGGCTTACTTCTTGGCCTGACCGGCGGCGACCTCTTCCGCCGTCCAGTAGCCGGAGTCGATCAGCGTCGCCTTGATGTCGTCCTTGTAGACGGTCGCGATCGGCAGCAGGTACGCCGGGACGACCTTGACACCGTTGTTGTACGTCTGGGTGTCGTTGGCCTGCGGCTGCTTCTTCTGCAGGAACGCCTCGGCGGCGTTCACGGCCTGCTCGGCCAGCAGCCGGGTGTCCTTGAAGACCGTCGAGTTCTGCACGCCGTCGTTGATCAGCTTGATCGAGGCGATCTCCGCGTCCTGGCCGGTGACCACGGGGAGCTTCTTCGCGCCCTTGCCGTAGCCGGCGTTCTGCAGGGCGGTGATGATGCCGCGGGAGATGCCGTCGTACGGCGAGAGCACCCCGTCGACCTTCGAGCCGTCGTTGTAGGCCGAGGTGAGCAGGTTCTCCATCCGCTTCTGCGCGGTCTCCTGCTGCCACCGCAGGATGGCGACCTGCTCGGGGGTGGTCTGCTTGGACTTGACCTTCAGCGTGCCGTTCTCGATGAACGGCTTCAGCGTGTCCATCGCACCGCCGAAGAAGTACTGGGTGTTGTTGTCGTCCAGCGACCCGGCGAAGAGCTCGACGTTGAACGGCCCCTTGGCGGTGCCCTTCGAGCCGTCCTTGTTCTGCAGGCCGAGACCGACGAGCAGCGCGGTGCCCTGGGCGACGCCAACCTTGTAGTTGTCGAAGCTGACGTAGAAGTCGACGTCCTTGCTGCCGCGGATCAGCCGGTCGTAGGAGATGACCGGGATCTTCGCGGCCGCGGCGGCCTGCAGCTGGCTGTTGAGCGCGGTGCCGTCGATCGCCGCGACGATCAGGACATCAGCACCCTGGGTAATCATCTGGTCGACCTGCTGCGACTGCGTGGGGATGTCGTCGCCGGCGTACTGGAGGTCGACCTTGTAGCCCTTGGCCTCAAGCTTCGACTTCACCGCGTTGCCGTCGGCGATCCACCGCTCCGAGGTCTGGGTCGGCATCGACACGCCGATGGTCAACTCGCTGGGCTTCTCGTCACCGGTCTTGTCACCGCTGCCCGCACCCCCGCCGCTGCACGCCGCCATACTCAGCGCGAGTGCCGCGCCGCCGAGAGCAACCAGGAATTTCCTGCCCACCGGCTTCTCCTCTCTGGACTCCCCCGCCGACTGCCGGGGCCAAGTGTCATCTTTCGGGTAGTGTTAGCGCTCACATAGATTGCGTCAACACCAGATCCGAAATACCGGTGTCACGGTCTCGTAACGGAGCATCCAGGCGAGCGTAGCCATGTGGCCGATCCGCCGGAAGGGCAGGACGCGGCGACTCAGCGTGGTCACCCGCAGCACCCTACAGACCGATGCCCGCGGACGACATCGGTCGTCCGCGGGCATCGGCACTACCGCCGGATCAGGTGGGTCGCCGCGACCTCGGGGGTCGGCGGACCCGACCGGTTACCGTTGCGACCACCGCTGGTTCGCCGCCCCGGTGCAGGTCCACAGGATCACCGTGGTGCCGTTGGCCGTGGCGTTGCCGTTGACGTCCAGGCAGAGTCCCGACTGCGTGCCGCTGATCGTGCCGTTGGCGTTGACCACCCATTGCTGGTTGGCCCCGCCGTTGCAGTCCCAGATCTGCACCTTGGCGCCGGCTGCGGCGTTGGCCGGCGCGTCCAGGCACTTGCCGAGGGCCTGCAGGGTCTGACCGCTGCTGGTCCAGCGCTGGTTGGCGGCGCCGTTGCAGTCCCAGATGACCGGCTGCGTGCCGTTGCTGGTGTTGCTGTTCGGCACGTCGAGACAGCGGCCGGACGCGGCGCTGGCGTACGCGCTGGACGTGGTCGGCGGCGGCGTCGTCGGAGGAGTCGTGCCGCCACCGCTGACCCGGTAGACCACCGTGCCGTGCGCGGGGACGCTGGCGCTGATGGTCCCACTGCTGGAGCTGGTGCCTCCGGTCCACGCGTCCACGAGCGTGAACGAGGAGCCGGACTTGCCGACGGCCCCGGCCGTGGTCGAGATCGTCGTCGTCGAACCGCCCTGGTTGAAGAGGGCCACGGCGACGTCACCGTTGGCGAGCCGCTTGGCCAACACCCGACGCGTGCCGTCGAACGACACCTGCGTGCCCTGCAACCCGAGCGAGTCCTGGTTGATGGCGATCAGGTTGGCGTTCTTGAGGATGGTCTGCGTCGCGGAGTTCATGTTCCGCACGTCGTTCCCGGCGATCAGCGGAGACGCCATGATCGCCCACATCGCGAAGTGGCTGCGCATCTCCGTGTCGTTCATGCCGCCGCGACCAATTTCCATCATGTCGGGGTCGTTGAACCCGCCCGGCCTCGCGTAGGACGCCATCGGAACGGTCACGTTGATGATGTTCTGGATGCCCATCGGGTAGCCGTTGCTCTGGCCGGTGTCCCACGCGTTGGTGATGTCCTCGGTGGTTCGCCACATGTTCGCCACGTCGCCCCAGTTGCGCTGCGGGCCGGTCTTGGCGTGGATGCTGTTGGAGTTGATGCTGTACACGATCGGTCGGCCGGTGGCAGCCAGCGCGTCACGCATCTTGGCGAAGGTGGTCACCTGGTCGCTGATGCTGCCCTCCGGCGAGCACCAGTCGTACTTGAGGAAGTCGACACCCCAGGCGGCGAACTGGCGCGCGTCCTGCGCCTCGTGGCCACGGCTGCCGGTCGCGCCAGGGTAGGCGCCGAAGTACTGCGCGCAGGTCTTGTCGACGGGCACCTGGTAGAGGCCGAACTTCAGGTTCCGGGCGTGCAGGTAGTCGCCGAGCGCCTTCATTCCGCTGGGGAACCGGCTGGGGTCGCCCTGGATGTTGCCGGAGCTGTCCCGGTTGGGGTTGAACCAGCAGTCGTCGACCACGACGTAGTTGTAGCCCAGGTCCCGCATGCCGCTGCTGACGATCGCGTCGGCGCTCTGCCGGATCAGCCCCTCGTTGATGTTGCAGCCGAACGAGTTCCAGGAATTCCAGCCCATGGGGGGAGTTCGTGCCACGCCGTTGTCGAGTGCCTGCGCCGTCGGGGCGCGAAGGCCGACCAGGGCGCCGGCGAGCAGTACGCCGGCCGCCAAAGCGCTCCCCCAGCGACGACCTCGGGTAATGCGGTTCATCGAGCCTCCTTGTTGGTGGCGCCCGCCGGTGGCTACGATCCCTGGTCGGTGCGCCGATAGTTGTACGCCAATTTTTGTTAGCGTTAACAGAGACGCACATCATGTTACGGCGACATTTCACGAGGTTCAATACCTTGCCGCCGCCGTATCGTTTGACATCGATTGGTTACAGTCTGCGACCCATCGAGTCGCGTCTTATCCAGGCGGAAGCCGAAAACGGCGCACGCTGGCGCGCGTGGACCACTCGGGCGGGGAGCGGGGCGGCTGGACTGCTTCCCCCGCGGCGCGCGGGGGCGACCTCCGGTTGGGCCAGCCGTCAGCGACGAGGTGGGGCGACGCTGTCCCGGGCGACCAGAGCCGGGGCGACGGTCTGCCGCAGCGCCCCAGCGGTGCCCGACTCGATCTGGGACAGCAGCATCTGCAGGCTCGCCCGCGCCACCGCGTCGAAGTCCGGTCGGACGGTGGTCAGCGGCGGAATGAAGTACGCCGCCTCCGGCACGTCGTCGAAGCCGACCACGCTGATCTCGTCCGGCACCCGCCGGCCGAACTCGTGCAGCGCCCGCAGCACGCCCAGCGCCAGATGGTCGTTGGCGGTGAAGACGGCGGTGACCTCCGGCATCCGCGCCAACATCTGCCCGCACCGGTAACCCGACGCCGCGGACCAGTCCCCCGGCATCGGCGGCGGCGGATCCAGCCCGGCGGCCAGCAGCGCCTGCCGCCAGCCGTCGATCCGGCCGACGCTGTCGAACCAGTCGGTCGGCCCGGAGACATGCCAGACGGTGCCGTGCCCGGCGTCGAGCAGATGTTGCGTCGCCGCCCGGGCGCCCGCCACCTGGTCGACGGTCACCAACGGCACCGGCCGACTCGGGTCACCGTCGACCGTGACCAGCGGGACATCCTTGGGCAGGCGCTCCAGCGCCTCACCGGCCGACTCGACCGGGGCGATGACCACGATGCCGGCGACCCGGTGCGACAGGTGCCGCTCGACGGCCGCCGAGATGGAACGGTGGTCGAGGTTTCGCACGCTGCCGACACTTACCGCGAAACCCTCTTCGGCGGCGGTCTGCTCCAACGCGGCCAGCAGCGACGCCGGCCCGTAGAGCGTCGTGTTCTGCGCGACCACACCGATGACCTGCGATCGACCGGTCACCAGGGCGCGTGCCGCGCCATTGGGGCGGTAGCCGAGTTCGGCGATCGCCGCGCGCACCCGAAGCCGGGTCTGCTCACGGACGTTGGGGTGCCCGTTGAGCACCCGCGACACCGTCTGATGGGAGACACCGGCGAGACGAGCAACGTCCGTCATCGCGGGACCGTGGACGGCCATTTCACTCCCCCCGCTACATCTCCGGACCGCGGCCCGTCGACGTCGACCGGAGCGGCCCGGCCCGGTCCCCCTCGCTCAGTCACCACGCCGGTGCTGAATCCCAGGTGACCAGCGCTGGATCGCCGACAGTCTACGCCAGCGACGGTCCCGAACACGGCACGGCTTCGCGTGGACCGTGCGACGCGGTGAAGCCGTACAACGTCGCGTCCCCACCGGAGTACGCGACCAATCGGTGCGGGCACGGCCGCGACGTGGTACGCCGGCCTGCCCTCGCTCCCGGACAGAGCATGGAGCAGGCCGGCGAGGACCTGACGCGGTGGCGCGGACTCGACATGCCGCCAGGCACGCGTTGCCAGCGCCACCGGTCAGACCGATCGTCGTGTGACAGGTGTCACGGGGTGGTGAGGCTGAACTGTCGCACGGTGACCGCGCCACCGAGCGCCTGTGTCGCGTGATTGAAGATGGCGAATCGGTAGCCCATGAAGAACTGCCAGTTGTTCGCCAACGTCAGGGCGTTGCCGAACGAGGTGAAGTTGACCCCGTCGGTGCTGTACGAGAAACGGGCCTGCCGCCCGGAGCCGGGTCTGATGTCCGCGTTGGCGCGCAACCAGATCCGGCCACCGGAGACGGCGGTGCTCGCCACCTCGCTGCCGGTGCTCGTGGTGTTCCAGCTGCCGTCCATCGTCAGGCCGTTCTGCATGACCAGACGTGTGGACCCGTTGTCCCGTCGGACTCCGATCCAGGCCGACGAGTTGCGCAGCACCGCCAGGCCGGTGCGATCACCGTCGCGCATGGTGGAGTAGTCCAGCTCGATGGTCGCGGTGGAGGTGGGGCCCTGGATCCGGTGGGTCAGCGTGTTGCGCGCCTTGTACAGGTCGCCGGTGACGGTGGCGGTCTGCAGGTTCAGCCCGTTGTTGACCGACCACTTGCTGTTGTCGGGGTTGTGGTTCCACTCCCACTGCGGGCCGAGGGTGGTGCCGGCGAACGTGTCGGTGCCGGTGAGCGGCTTGACCGCCCGGGGCGGCGCGGGCAGGTTCGGCTTCGGGTAGGTGCTGCCCCACGTGCCGTTGACCGTCTGCAGCACGGGCCAGCCGTCGCCGGTCCAGGTGATCGGGGCCATGGCCGGCATCCGACCACCGGGGTACGCGTCGACGAAGGACATGTAGTACCAGTCGCCGTTCTGGGTCTGCACCAGCCCACCCTGGTGCGGCACGCCGCCGCCAGAGATCGGACCGGGCAGGTTGAGCAGCACCTGACGCTGCTCGTACGGGCCGAACGGGCCGTTCGTGGACTTCAGCACGTACTGGCCGTTGGCCGGGCGGGTGAGCCAGATGTAGTAGGCGCCGTTGCGCTTGTAGAAGCGGGCGCCCTCCAGCGTCCCGATGCTGGACGGCGTCTGGTACACCTGCTGGGCGCGGACCTGGGACTTCCCGTCCGCGGACAGCTGCGCGACGCTGATGGTGCCGTTGCCGTACGCCACGTACATGGTGTCGTTGTCGTCGATCAGCATCCCCGCGTCGTAGTAGCAGTTGGGGATGGTGGTGTGCTTGCTCCAGGTGCCGTCGACGGCGGACGCGGTGTAGATGTGGGTCTGCGCGAAGTCGATGCACCCGGCCCAGTAGTACGTCTTGTTGCTCGGCCGGTAGTTCAGCGTCGAGGCCCAGATCCCGTCGACGTACGCGTTACTACCGCCGCTCATGTCGTACTTCGAGCCGAAATCGAGCTTGGGCACGGAGTGACCGGCGAACTCCCAGTTGACCAGGTCGTACGAGCGCAGGACCGGCGCGCCCGGTGAGTAGTGCATGGTGGACGCCGACATGTAGTAGGCGTTGTCCACGCGGATGATGTCGACGTCGGCGAAGTCCTGCCAGACCGTCGGGTTCGAGTACGTGCCGTTCGAGGGCGGTGGCGTCGTGGGGTCGGTCCCGCCGTCGACGCGGACGAGCTGCCACTGCTGGTTGGTGCCGTTCCAGTCGTCGTACTGCACGATGTTGCCACCGTCGGCGGTCGAGGCGCCCTGCACCTCCATCGCCTTGTTGCTGTTGCGGTTGATCAACCGGACGTACCCACCGTCCGAGTCGGCCAGCCGGAACTGCTGGTTGGTGCCGTTGTTGTCAGCCCACTGCACGATCGCACCGCCGTTGGCGGTGGAGCGGCCGGAGACGTCCAGCACCTTGCCCGACAACCGCGACTTGAGTCGGTAGTAGCCGCCTCCGGAGTCCACGAACTGCCACTGCTGCTGGTTGCCGTTGTTACGCGTCCACTGGGTGATCCGCGCTCCGTCGTTCGTGGCCATGTTGTACACGTCCACGGCCTTGCCACTGTTGCGGTTCACCAACACGTACCAGGCGCTGGTGTCGACAGTGGCCGCCGACGCCGGCGACGAGGCGACGGCCGCAGCCGCGCCACCGACCACAAGCACCATCGCGGCGACGGCGAGTCTCGACAGCCACCCGCGCCGCCGTGGCGCACCCCGGGGAACCCGACCGATGGAAAGCATGATCCTCCTCTGCTGACGCGAACCGTGCGGTCTGGGCCGGCGTCCGCGGCGCCGGGCGGGGCACCGAGCTGACCAGGCCCGGCCATGTGATCGCTAACACCGATTACCCGACCGTCGCGGTGACGAGGTGCCGAAACCGCAGGGGTGGGACGCGAGCGCGGCCGGACCAGCCAACGACATCGACCATCTTGGCTATAGACTGTGAGCGATAACATGCTGTTAGTCAAGGCGTAACACAACCGCCTCGTGGCACGGCTGGCGCACACACGAACGGGTGGCCCACCCCCGCCCGCAGGCAGGGGTGGACCACCCGTTTTTCGTACGATCAGACCGCGCGAATCAGAAGCCGCGGGCCAGCCGGTAGTACGCCTGGTTCCAGCGCAGCTCGTCGGCGAAGCGGCGGGCCTCCGTCTCGGCGTCGATGACGACGAGCTCGGTGCGACTCATCTCCGCCAGGTCGTGCAGCTCCTCCACGCCCACCGCCTGCGACAGCACGGTGTGGTGCGGTGCGCCCGCGGTGATCCACGCCTCGGCCGAGACGGGCAGGTCGGGGCGCGGACGCCAGACGGCCCGGGCGACCGGCAACCGGCGCAGCGGTTGCGGCGGGGACACGACGTCGATCTCGTTGGCCACGAGCCGGAAGCGCTCGCCCATGTCGGCCAGCCCGAGCACCACGGCCGGACCGGGTGCGGCGTCGAAGACCAGCCGGACCGGGTCCTCCCGGCCACCGATGCTCAGCGGATGGATCTCCACGTTGGGCACGTCCGACGCGATGGTCGGGCAGACCTCCAGCATGTGCGCCCCGAGCACCAGCTCGTTGCCCGGGGTGAGGTCGTAGGTGTAGTCCTCCATGAACGACGTGCCGCCGCTCACGCCCACCGACATCGCCTTGAGGGTGCGGACCAGGACCGAGGTCTTCCAGTCGCCCTCGCCGCCGAAGCCGTAGCCGTCCGCCATCAGCCGCTGCACGGCGATGCCCGGCAGCTGACGCAGCCCTCCGAGGTCCTCGAAGTTCGTCGTGAAGGCCCGGAACCCACCCGCGTCCAGGAAGGCGCGCATGCCCAGTTCCAGGCGCGCGGCGTACCGCAGCGAGTCGTGCTGCTCGCCGCCGGGCAGCAGCTCGCCGACGATGCGGTAGGTGTCCTCGTACTCCTTGACCAGGTCGTCCACCTGCGCGTCGGTGACCTCGCCGACCACCTCGACCAGGTCGTTGACGCCGTAGGTGTTGACCGAGACCCCGAAGCGCAGCTCGGCCTCGACCTTGTCGCCCTCGGTCACCGCGACGTCGCGCATGTTGTCGCCGAAACGCGCCAGGCGCAGCGACCGCATCGCCGACCAGCCCAGCGCGGCGCGCGCCCACGCCCCCACCCTGGTGGTCACCCGCGGGTCACTGACGTGCCCGGCCACCGTCTTACGGGCCACACCGAGACGCGTCTGGATGTACCCGAACTCGCGGTCGCCGTGGGCGGCCTGGTTCAGGTTCATGAAGTCCATGTCGATGTCGTTCCACGGCAGCAGAACGTTGGCCTGGGTGTGCAGGTGCAGCAGCGGTGTCTGCAACGCGTCCAGACCGGAGATCCACATCTTGGCCGGCGAGAACGTGTGCATCCAGGCGATGACCCCGACGGCACCCTGAGCGGCGGCGTCTCGGCAGACCTGCAGGATCTCACCGCTGTTGGTCAGGACGGGCTTCCAGACCACGCGGGCGGGAATCTGCGGCGAGTCGTCGAGCGCGGCCGCGATCTGGCGGGACTGCTCGGCCACCTGGCGGAGCGTCTCCTCGCCGTACATGCCTTGGCTGCCGGTGAGGAACCAGATCTCGGGTTCTGTGTGTGTGCCATGGGGTTGCCTTCCGCGAGAGGGGCGGTCACTTGTAACGGATTCCGATGAGGCGCTGCAGGAGGATGAACGCGAAGAGCAGGCCGCCAATCACGATCTTCGTCCACCAGGAGTTGAGGCTCCCATCGAAGGTGATGAGGGTCTGGATCACGCCCAGGACCAGTACGCCGAGCACCGTGCCGAAGACGTAACCCGCGCCGCCGGTGAGCACCGTGCCACCGATGACCACGGCGGCGATGACGTCCAGCTCCATCCCCACGGCGATCAGAGGCGCGCCGGAGAGGGTGTAGAAGGACAGCAGGATCCCGCCGATGGCCGAGCACAGGCCACTGATCGTGTAGACGGCGATCCGGGTCCGTCCCACCGGCAGACCCATCAGCAGCGCCGACTGCGGGTTGCCGCCAATGGCGTACACGTTGCGACCCAGTCGGGTGTAGGCGAGCGTGTACGCGGCGATGACGACCACCACGAAGGCGATCAGCACGCTGATCGACACGAAGTTGCCCTGGGGGTTACCGATCCGCTCCTGCGACATCGAGGTCCAGAACCCGTCGGTGATCGGGATCGACGCGCCCGAGATGAACGTGCACATGCCCCGGGCGAAGAACATCCCGGCGAGCGTGACGATGAACGGCTGGATCTCGAAGAAGTGGATGACGCAGCCCATCAACAGGCCGAGCGTCGGGCCGATGAGCAGGGCGATGACGAGCACCAGCGCCGCCGGCATGCCGTCCTGCAGCAACGCGGCCGACACCATCGCCGTCATGGCGACGACCGACCCGACCGACAGGTCGATGCCACCGGTGAGGATCACGAACGTCATGCCCACCGCGACGACGAGCAGGAAGCCGTTGTCGATGAAGACGTTGAAGATGACCTGGACGTTGGAGAACGCCGAGTACTGCGAGACGCCGATGGCGTACATCACCAGCAGCAGGGCGAGCGTCGCCAGGACCGGTATCTGCTTCCTCGGCAGCCGGAACCGGGTACGACCGGCGGTAAGCGTTCCAGTGGTCATGCCGGCACCTGCTCCTTCGGCTTGTCGGCGATGCTGGCGGCCGGCGGGACGTTGCGCCTACGGCGGCTGAACCGGGCCCGGAAGGCCGGTGCCTGGATGAGGCAGACGGCGATGACGACTACCGCTTTGAACAGCAGCGAGGTCTGCGGTGAGATGTCCATGGCGTACACCGTGGTGGTGAGGGTCTGGATGATCAGCGCGCCGATGATCGTGCCGCTGAGGAAGAACCGGCCGCCCGCGAGGGACGTACCGCCGATGACGACCGCGAGGATCGCGTCCAGTTCGACCCAGAGACCGGCGGCGTTGCCGTCGGCGCTGGAGACGTTGGCCGTCATCATGAACCCGGCGACCGCTGCGCACGCGGCGCTGATCACGTACGCGAGGAAGATGACCCGCCCGGACCGGATGCCGGCGAGCCGGCTGGCCACCGCGTTGCCGCCCACCGACTCGATGATCATGCCGAGTGCGGTGCGACGGGTGAACGCGGCGACCAGCAGGGCCGCGGCGAGGGCGATGAAGATGGCCAGCGGCAGGGTCAACGCGTGGCCCAGGCCGATCGCCCGGTACGGCTCGGAGTTGATGGTGATGATCTGACCCTCGGTGATCAGCTGGGCGAGACCCCGGCCGGCGACCATCAGGATCAGGGTGGCGATGATCGGTTGGATGCCGATCACGGCCACCAGCACCCCGTTCCAGGCGCCGAGCACGAGCGACACCCCCAGCGCCATCGCGAGGGCGGTCACCACCACGCCGACGCTGTTCTGGTCGGGCTGCTTGCTGATGTACATGCAGGCGATCGCGCCGCTGATCGCGCAGAGCGAGCCGACCGACAGGTCGATGCCGCCGGTCGAGATGACCAGGGTCATGCCCAACGCGACGAGGATCAGCGGTGCGCTCAGCCGCAGGATGTCGATAGGCGTGCCGTACAGGTGCCCGTCCTTGAGCTCGACGGACAGGAACCCGGGCCGGTAGATCGTGTTCGCGGCGAGCATGGCGAACAGCACGGCGGCGGGCCAGAACAGCCGGTGACCCATCATCGTCCGATAGCGGCTCATGGTGTCGTTCATCGGTCTGCCTCCTCCCGGTGGGATCCGCTGGCGATGGTCTGCATGATGCGGTCGGCGTCGAGGCTCTCGTCGTTGGCGAGCTGCGCGACCATCTGGCGGTCCCGCATCACGGCCACCTTGTGGCTGAGGCGCAGCACCTCCTCCAGCTCGGCGGAGATGAACAGCACCGCCATGCCCCCGTCGGACAACTGCGTCACGAGCTTCTGGATCTCGGTCTTCGCGCCGATGTCGATGCCCCGGGTCGGCTCGTCGAGGATCAGCAGGCGTGGCTCCGTGATCAGCCACCGGGCCAGCAGCACCTTCTGCTGGTTGCCGCCGGACAGGTTACGTACCGGAACCTCCGGGTCGGCGGGCCGGATGTTGAGGGCCTTGACGTACTTTTCGACAAGCTCGTCCTGGCGACGACGCGGAATGGGCCGCAGCCAGCCGCGGGCCGCCTGCATGGCGAGGATCATGTTCTCGCGGACCGACAGGTCGGCGACGATGCCCTCCGCGCGGCGGTTCTCCGAACAGAAACCCACGCCCTGGTCGATGGCCTGGGCGGGGGTGCGCAGGCTGCTCGCCGTGCCGTCGACCGCGACCTGACCACCGTCGGTGCGGTCGGCGCCGAACAACAACCGCGCGACCTCGGTACGCCCCGAGCCCAGCAGGCCGGCCAGGCCCACCACCTCGCCGGCGTGGATGGTGAGGCTGAACGGCGCGACCGCGCCCGCCCGACCGAAGTTCGACACCGCCACCAGGGGGGTGCCCTCCTCCAGCGCGGCCAGGTCCCGTCGGGAGTGCTCCTCGATGCCCTCCAGGACGTCGAGCTCCTTGCCGATCATCTTCTCGACCAGCGACAGCTGGGGCAGCTCGGTGGTGAGGTACTCGCCGACGAGCCCGCCGTTGCGCAGCACGGTGATCCGGTCGGCGATATCGTAGACCTGGTCGAGGAAGTGCGTCACGAACAGGATGGCGATGCCCTGGTCGCGCAGTTGCCGCATGATGCGGAACAGCTGCGCCACCTCGCTGGCGTCGAGGCTGGATGTCGGCTCGTCCAGAATCAGCACCCGGGCCTTGATGTCGATGGCGCGGGCGATGGCGACCATCTGCTGGATCGCCAGGGAGTATGAGCCGAGCGGCGCGCTGACGTCGAGGTCGAGGTCGAGGCGGGCCAGCAGCGCTCGGGCGCGGCGGCGAACCTCACCCCAACGGACGGCGCCGAGGAGTCGCGGCTCACGGCCGATGAAGATGTTCTCCGCCACCGACAGGTTGGTGCAGAGGTTGACCTCCTGGAACACGGTGCTCACACCGGCGGCGGTCGCCTGCATCGGCCCGGTGAACGACACGGGCTCGCCATCGAGGGTGATCGCGCCCTCGTCGGTGTCGTAGACGCCTGTCAACACCTTGATGAGGGTGGACTTGCCGGCGCCGTTCTCGCCCATCAGGGCGTGCACCTCGCCGGGGAAGAGCTGGAAGTTGACGTCGTGGAGTGCGCGCACCCCGGGGAAGGACTTGCTGATCCCGGTCATCGTCAGGACCGGACGGCTATCCGTCATCCCATCAGACCTCTTCTGGGTTGTCGACACGGAAGGGCCGCTACGCTCCCGCCACGCCCGCCCGGTCGTCCCCTGGGGGTCGCTCGGGCGGGCGTGGTGCGGGGGCCGTCGCGGGCCAAGCCCGGTCCGTTTCGGGTAGGAAAGCGACGCGGCGGGGCCGCCACGCGAACGCGGCGACCCCGTCGTCGATCAGTACTTACGGTTGGGCAGAGCTTCCTTGGCCTGCTCGGGCGTGAAGGTGGTCTCCTGCGTCTCGATCCGAGCAGGCACCTCCTCGCCCGCGTGGACCTTCTTGGCCAGGTCCATCAGCTGTGGGCCGAGCAGCGGGCTGCACTCCGCGATGAAGTTGAACTTCCCGTCGGCGAGAGCCTGCATGCCGTCCTTGACGGCGTCGACCGTGATGATGGTGATGTCCTTGCCGGGCACCTTGCCAGCCGCGGTGATCGCCTCGAGCGCGCCCAGACCCATGTCGTCGTTGTGCGCGAACAGCACGTCGATCTGCTTGTTGGCCTTGAGGAACTGCTCCATGACCTGCTTACCGCCGGCCCGGGTGAAGTCGCCCGTCTGGGAGGCGACGACCTTCAGGTTCGGGTTGGCGGCGATCGCCTCACCGAAGCCCTTCTTGCGGTCGTTCGCCGGCGCCGCGCCCGTGCTGCCCTGCAGCTCGACGATGTTCACCGGGCCCGAGGCGGTCTTCTTCTGCTCGACCAGCCACTCACCGGCGAGCCGGCCCTCCTTGACGAAGTCCGAGCCGAGGAAGGTCTTGTACAGCGACTTGTCGGCCGAGTCGACCGAGCGGTCGGTCAGGATGACCGGGATCTTGGCGTCCTTGGCCTCCTTGAGCACGGTGTCCCACCCGGACTCCACCACCGGCGAGAAGGCGATCACGTCCACCTTCTGCTGGATGTAGTTGCGGATCGCCTTGATCTGGTTTTCCTGCTTCTGCTGCGCGTCGTCGAACTTCAGCTCGATTCCGGCTGCCGTGGCGGCCTCCTTGATCGAGATGGTGTTCGCCGTACGCCATCCGCTCTCCGCGCCGACCTGGGAGAAGCCCATCGTGATCTTGCCGTCGTCCTTGGTGCCGCCGCCGCCCGTGTCGCTGTTGCCGCAGGCCGCCACGCCGCCGACCAGCAGCACGCTGGCGAGGACCGCGGCAGCGCGCCACGGAGCGGACTGCGTTCGCATCTTTCCCATCGAATCTCCTTGGCTGGATGTGGTGGGTAACCGCGCCGACCGCCGAGGTGCGAAAGAGCGGCGAACGCGGGTGGTGCGTGCTGGTGCGTCGTGGTGCAGACCGACGGGCCCGGATGATCGGTGCAGGGTCAGGAACCCGCCGGTGCGACTGGTTGTTGGCCGTAGACGTTCTGGTAGCGGTCGTAGAGAGAGTCGATGTCGGCCTGCGCCATCGGGACCGGCTGCCCGAGGGTGTGGGCCAGGTGTGCGGTACGGGCCACGTCCTCGCACATGACCGCCGCCTTGACCGCCGCCTTGGCGTCGCGGCCGATGGTGAACACGCCGTGGTTGCGCATCAGCACCGCGGGCGAGCGGTGCCCGGCGAGCGTGGCGACGATGCCCTTGCCGATGTCGTCACCGCCGATCAGCGCGAACGGGCCGATCGGGATCTCCCCGCCGAACTCGTCGGCCTGCGCGGTGAGGTGGCAGGGGATCGACTCCCCGCACGCGGCCCAGGCGGTCGCGTACGAGCTGTGCGTGTGCACGACCCCGCCGACCTCGGGCATGGCCCGGTAGACGTAGGCGTGGGCGGCGGTGTCGCTGGACGGGGCGAAGTCGCCCTCGACGAGAACGCCGTCGAGGTCACACACCACCATCGTGGCCGCAGTGAGGTCGTCGTAGCTCACCCCACTCGGCTTGATCAGCATCAGATCCTGGCCGGGGACCCTCGCGGAGACGTTGCCGGACGTCCAGGCGACCAGGTTGTACCGGGTCAGCTCGGCGTGCAGGCGGGCGACGGTCTCGCGCAGCTCGCCGATCTGTCGGGTCACCTCGGGGTTCACGCCACCACCTCCAGCGGGGCCTCGTGCGGGGCCGCGGCGGTCTCGACCGCCGCGTTGCGGATCGCCCGAAGGCGGAGCATGACGTCGTTGCCGCCGCGACCGAAGTGGTCGTGCAGCGCCCGGTACTCGGCGTAGAGGGCGTCGTAGGCGCGTGCCCGCTCGGGGTCCGGACGGTAGACGGCCTCGTGCACCCGACCCATCGCCTGCGACGCCTCGTGGATCGAGGGGAACTCACCGGCGGCGACGGCGGCGTGGATCGCCGAGCCCAGCGCCGGCCCCTGCGCCGAGGCGATGATGTTCAGCGGTCGCCTGGTCACGTCGGCGTAGATCTGCATCAGCAGCGCGTTGTTGGTCAGACCACCGGCGATCACCAGGTCGTTCACCGGAACGCCGGCGTCGACGAACGCCTCGATGATCATCCGGGTGCCGTACGCGGTGGACTCCAACAGGGCCCGGTAGATGTCCTGCGGCCGGGTGGCCAGGGTCAGGCCGACGATCATCCCGCTGAGGTCGTGGTTGACCAGCAGCGAACGGTTGCCGTTCCACCAGTCCAGGGCGACCAGGCCGTGCGCGCCGACGGGCTGGCTCGCGGCCAGCTCGGTGAGGCGTTCGTGCGAGTCGACCCCGGCCGGGGCGGCGTGCTCGACGAACCAGCCGAAGATGTCGCCGACACCGCTCTGCCCGGCCTCGTATCCCCACGCGCCGGGGCTGATGCCGCCGTCCACGACACCGCACATGCCGGCCACCTCGGCGACCTCCGCGCCGTTGACGACGTGGCAGGTCGAGGTGCCCATGATGGCGACCAGTCGACCGGGCTCCACCGCCTGCGCGGAAGCCGCGGTGACGTGCGCGTCGACGTTGCCGACGGCCACCGCGATCCCCTCCGGCAGACCGGTCCAGGCGGCGGCCTGGGCAGTGAGCGCACCGGCCCGGGCGCCGAGGGGCAGCAACGGGCCGTCCAACTTGGCCACGAAGTCGCCGAAGCTGGGGTTGAGCGCGGTCAGGAAGCCCTCGGAGGGATAGTGACCGTCCTGCAGGATGCCCTTGTATCCGGCGGTGCAGACGTTGCGGGTCTCGGTGCCGCAGAGCTGCCAGACGATCCAGTCGGCCGCCTCGATGAAGCGCTCGGCCCGGTCGTAGACCTCCGGGTCCTCCTCCAGGATCTGCAGGCCCTTGGCGTACTGCCACTCGGCGGAGATCTTGCCGCCGTACCTGCCGATCCACGGCTCGGCCCGCTCGTGGGCCAGCGCGTTGATCCGGTCGGCGTGCGGCTGCGCGGCGTGGTGCTTCCACAGCTTGACCCAGGCGTGCGGTCGGTCGCGCAACTCGGGCGTCTCGCACAGCGGGGTGCCGTCGGCGAGCGTCGGCAGCACGGTGCAGGCGGTGAAGTCGATGCCGATGCCGACCACCGCCGCCGGGTCCACCCCCGCGGCGGCAACCGCCGCCGGAACGGCGTACCGCAGCACGTCGCGGTAGTCCTGCGGGTTCTGCAGGGCCCAGTCCGGGGGTAGGGATCGACCTCCCGGAAGGGTCGTGCTGATCACTGCATCGCCGTACTCGTGCACCGCGGTCCCCAACTCGGCACCATCGCCGACACGGACCACCAGAGCTCGCCCGGACAGGGTGCCGTAGTCGACACCGACGACGTAGCGGTCGTCAACTCCGTCCACACGGTTCATGTTCACCTCCACCGTTAACGGGGATAGTGTTAACGCTCACATCCAGGCTCGTCAAGACATCTACCCGCAACAGCTCCGTAACGGAACGCGGAAGGCGGACCGACTCGGGAGGGTCAATAGCGGACCGGTGCAAACCGCGCGATTCCGGCGGCAACGGTGGCAGACATGTGACGAAAGGGGCTCTCCCGGGAGCCGGCTGTCGCCCGGAGACCTGTCGACAGGTGGGGCGACGGGTCCAACGGGCCGGACACTGCGGGACGACCGTCCGATAGCGACCACTTCCCTTTTGGCGATGATGGCAGCGATAACATCGCCCGGGCGTCGCGCCCGCGTTCTCGGAACCGCGCCAGAGCCATCGATGACCATGCGGGCTGATGGCTGAGCGCTCCGCAGGGGCAACCCGCGCCGCGCGCAGCCGGACGACGCGACCGTGTTATCGATAACATTCAACGTCTTGGTGCGCCCCCGGCGTCCGGGTCGGCCGCGCCGCGGACGGCGCCGGCGAGCAAGGTCCACTCGTCTTTCCTGACGTCGTGGGGTCCGCGGCGGTGCGACCGGCCGGCTTCACGAAAACCGAGTCGATCATGCGATCATCCGCCGATCCGCGACCGGATCATGTGATCATCCGCGGCCCGATCGTGGCGCTCGCGCCACCGGCGAGCGCCACACCACGAGCCGGCGCCCCGACCCCTCTGGGCCGAGCCGCCGGCTCTCTGTCGCGATGGCGAGACCGCGCCGGTCGGGTCAGGCCGTCCGGTTGCGGTTGTACAGGGCCTTGGCCCAGAGGAAGCAGCCCACACTGATGACGGCGCACCAGACGACCGCGATGATCCCGTTGGCGCCGATCCCGGTGCCGAGGAGCAGGCCGCGAAGGGTCTCCATGACGGGCGTGAAGGGCTGGTAGTCCGCGAACCACCGCACGGCGGCAGGCATGGAGTCGGTGGGGACGAACCCGCTGCCGAGGAACGGCAGGAGGATCAGCGGCATGGGCAGGTTGCTGGCCGTCTCGACGCTGTCGCTGACCAGACCGAGGGCGACGGACAGCCAGGTGAGCGCAAAAGTGATCATTGCCAGCACGCCGACCGCGGCGAGCCATTCGACCGCGTTGGCCGTGGGCCGGAACCCGACCAGCAGCGCCACGACGGTGACGGCCGCGAGGCTGAGCATGGTCTGGACCAGGCTGCCCAGGACGTGGCCCGTCAGGACCGACGGTCGGAAGATCGACATCGTCCGGAACCGGGCGATGATGCCCTCGGTCATGTCCATCGCGACCGAGATGGCGGTGCCCTGCGCGGCGCTGACCACCGTGATGAGCAGGATGCCGGGGGTGACGTAGTTGGCGTACTGGGAGCGGTCGCCGGTCGGGCCGAGGCCGGCGCCGAGCGTGCCGCCGAACACGTAGACGAAGAGCAGCAGGATGATGATCGGGATGCCGATGAGCAGGAACGTCATCGACGGGTACCGCCGCATGTGCAATAGGTTGCGCCGCAGCATGGTGCTCGAGTCGCGGACGGCGAGGGAGAGGGTGCTCATCGCGCGGGAGCCCTTTCGTGGTCGGGTCGGCCGGCCTGGGTGTCGGGCTGACCGGTGAGGGTGAGGAAGACGTCGTCGAGGTCGGGGGTGTGCACGGAGAGCCCCGCCACGCTGATCGAGGCGCGGTCGAGCTGGTCGAGCAGGGATCGCAGCGACCCGACCCCGCCGTCACTCGGCACCTGGAGGGTGAGCGCCGCGTCGTCCCGGGTGGCGGCCTCGAACGTTCGGGCCGCCGAGTCGAGCCCCTCCTGGTCGGCGAACTGCAACACGACGTGGCCGCCCGGGATGAGCCGCTTGAGCTCACGCGGCGTGCCCTCGGCGATCAGTCGGCCGTGGTCGAGGAACGCCACCCGGTCGGCGAGCTGGTCGGCCTCCTCCAGGTACTGCGTGGTGAGCAGGATCGTGACGCCCTCGGCGGCGAGTGCGCGGATGATGTGCCACATGGCCCGGCGGCTGCGCGGGTCGAGGCCTGTGGTCGGCTCGTCGAGGAAGATGACGCGGGGCTCGCCAACCAGGGTCATGGCGAGGTCGAGCCGCCGGCGCATGCCACCGGAGTACGTCGACACCGGCTTGCCCGCAGCCTCGGCCAGGTCGAACTGGTCGAGCAGATCGGCGATCCGCCGCCGACCGGCGGCCCTGTCCAGGTGGCACAGGTCGGCCATCAGGGCCAGGTTCTCCCGACCGGTGAGCAGGTTGTCGACGGCGGAGAACTGGCCGGTGACGCCGATCAGCGCGCGTACCGCGTCGGGGTCTCGGGTCAGGTCGTGACCGAAGACCCGGGCCGCACCGCCGTCGGCATTGATCAGGGTGGAGAGGATCTGCACGGTGGTGGTCTTGCCGGCGCCGTTGGGCCCGAGCAACGCGAAGATCGTGCCCTCGGTGATCATCAGGTCGATGCCGTCCAGCACGACCTTGTCGCCGTAGGACTTGCGCAGGTCGGTGGCGACGATCGCGGGGTTCATGGAACTGGTCATGGTCTCCTCATTTACGGTCGGCGCGGTGATCGGTCAGGCGCTGCGGTGGGTCAGGCGCGGCGGATCATGACGTCGCCGTAGGAGGTGTTCGCCCGGACCTCGACCGTCTCGTCGGTCTGCGCCGGGCTGTCGGTCGACTCCAGCGCGTTGTGCACCCGGCCGTGCTTGGAACTGACGTCGAGCCAGGCGGCGGTACCGCGACGGATGCCGACCTCGATCGCGCCGTAGGAGGTCTGCGCGTCGATCGCGCCGCGGGTGACCTCACCCAGCCGGAGGTTGCCGTAGGCGGTGCGCGCCGTCACCGAGGCCAGCGCCGCGTCCACGGTGATGTCGCCGTAGGCCGTGTTGATCCGGACGTCGCCACCGCTGCGGCCGATCCAGCAGTCGCCGGACGAATTCTTGATCTCGGCGGTGCCGTCGACCGCGCCGATGCGCACCTTGCCGGACGAGACCTTCACCCGGGCGGAACCCAGGACACGCTCGACCGCGACCTCGCCGTGGCTACTGTCGATCTCCAGTGGCCCGGTCTCGTCGAGTCGGATGCCGCTGCCGGTCTTGATCCGACACTCGCCGAGCCGACCCTCGCAGCGGAACGCCGCCCACGCCGCCTCGGCGAACACCCGTGACCCGGTCGGCACCTCGATCAGGACGTCGACCGACGGCCCGGAGCCGAACGCGTAGCGGCGCCAACTCTTCGGCACCCGGATCACCAGTCGCCCGCCGGCGAACTCGACGGTGCTCTGTTCGGCGGCGCTCACGTCGGCCTTGCTCGACGGGTCGCGGGGCCGCACCGTCACCACCGTGTCGGTGCGGTCACTCGCGGCGATCCAGGCATCGCCGATCGGCAGCTCGATCTGCACGGAGATCGGTTCTGGCGTTTCGAAAACAGGCATGGTGGTCTCCCGGAAGGTGGTCGGCGAAGGTCGCCGCTGGTCAGCGGCGTGGTGGAAGGGGTACGGGAAGTTAGCGGGCCCAGCCGGTGAAGTGCTGGCCGGAGCGCGGCTCCGGTCGACGGGGTGGGCGACGCTCCGTCTCGCCCGCACCGATGGCACCGGCGACGGCGCGCACCAGCCAGGCGTTGACCGAGAGCCCGGCGCGGCCGGCGGCGTCCTCCACGCTGGCCTTCAGGTGGTCGGGGAGCCGCAGGTTGATCCGTGAGGTGCCGCCCTCGTCACCGTCGGGCGCGGACACCGGCACCGACAGCGGTGGCGGGCAGCTGGGCTCGCTGACCACCTCGACCGGCGGGCTGGCCGGCAGCACCACGAAGTCGGGCTCGCGCCCGCGCAACCGGACGTGCACCGAACCCGGTGCGAGGTCGCGGGTGATCTCGTCGGCCGCGTCGGAGAGCGCTTCGAGCAGGGTGAGACGGGTGGCCGCCTCCAACTGTGCGAAGAGCCGTTCGGCCAGCACCCGGGCCTCCGGGTCCACACCCTCCGCGGCCACGGCGAACTCGTTACGCAGGTTCTCGACGTATGACCTCAGCTCCATGGCACCATCATGGCACCACTTTGGCTCAGAGTGCAACAGTCATGGCTCAAGAAGGTGCCGCCGGCTGGCGCCGCTGCGGGCCACCGGCCGCTCAGAGGTCGCCGAAAACCCTCCGGACCAGGTGATTCGCGTCCTCCTGGGTGAGGCCGGAGGCGACCAGGAGATCACTGACGGTCGTCCGGATCTGTGCCACCACGACCGCACCCGAGAAGCCGACACCGTCCCGATAGGCGTGCCCGGCCGTCCGGACCGCCCGCAGCGCCTGCTCCCGCGCCCGATTCGGCTCAGCGCCGGCGGCGAACTGCCGCTTGAGCAGGCGGACGGCCTCGGCGAGGTCGGCCACCGCCGTCGGCAACGACTCCGGCACCGGCTCGCCGTCCTCGATGAGCGTCACCGACCGTCGGATCAGGGTGCCGCTGTTGCGCATCGCCCGGTCGATCGGCTCCGCCGCCCGCGCGTAGCGGCCCACCGGTCCGTGCCGTTGGTGCCAGTACACCGGTGACAGGGTGCTCGCCTCCCGGGCACCCTGGGTCGCCTCGACGAACGCCTTCAACCGGCCCGCGCTCTGCCGCAGCTCACCCCGGGCGGCACGGGCCCGGTCGGCGTCCCGCTCGGTCAACGCCTCGGCGGTGCCGTCGAGCTGGGTCGCCAGGAGCTCCAACGCCGGCCGCGCGGCCCGGTTGAGCACCCGTAGCGGGTTCAGCGGCAGCAACACGGCGGTGACCAGCAACGCCACCCCTCCCCCGACGAGCGCGTCCACGAACCGGGGGATCTCCAGATCACGGACGGCAGGGCTGAGCGTGGCGATGAGCACCGCCGTCGCCCCGGCCTGGACCACCACCGCCGCGCTGCCCGCAAGGAAGAGCGCGACGACGATCGCCAGCACGACGATCAGGGCCAGCTGCCACCACCCCGTGCCGATCACCAGGAGCAGCAGGTCGCCGATCAGCACCCCGACGGTGACGCCGATGATCAGCTCGACGGTGCGACGCAACCGCTGGCCCACGGACGCGGCGAGCGTCGAGACGGCGGAGATCGGCGCGAAGACCGGCTGCGACACCTGCAAGAGCGAGTGGGCCACGAACCAGGACAGCGCCGCGGCCAGGCCGGCCTGCAGGGCGAGGCCGCCGATGGTCCGTAACCGGCGGACCCGGTCGCGCAAGGTGTCCACCACGCGATCCCAGAGCCGTACGGTCGACGGGCCCGCGTCCGCTCCGCGCCGACCGGCAGCGACCATGGCGGCACCTACCCCGCCCCGGCCGGATCAATCCTCGCCGGCACGGACCGGCCGCCCTCAGCGCGAGGTGAGTGCCCTCTCGGCGTACGCCGGGCGCCGGTCGGCCGCGGCTCGACGCATCGGAACCGACGGCGCACGCCGGTCCGGTCCGGCCTGGGCGGTAGCGCCCCAGCCCGCCGCGATTGAGAGGGTCCGGTTCGGGTAGACCACGCCCTGCTGCCACCGCGGTCGGCGGCCCCGGCGCGTGCCGTCGGGGCTGGGTCGCGGGACGAGGGCTGCGAGACGCCTCGGGGGGACGTCGGATGGGTCAGCGCGGTTGAGCGGGCCGGACAGCTCCGGTGAGGTCGTGGAGCTACGGGTGCACGGGGTCTCCGGCGCGAGTGCCGCACAGGTGCTGGACCTGCAACAGACCGGGCAGGTCGCCGGCGACCGTAGTGGCGGGTTCTACCGGCCGCGCCCCCGGCGCTCGGACACCGGCGTGCACGGGGTGACGCTGGAGGCGTACCGCTGGGGTGACCTGCCCTCCGGGACCGTGGCCCGCACCCTGGCGGTGGTCTTCCTGCTCCCCTTCATGCTGGTCAACGTCGCGATCTGGATGCGCCCGGCGAACCCCGGCTCCGAGGCGACGGTCAAGTCGCTGTGCCGGGTGCTGGCGCTCACGCTCACCGTGTTGTACGTGCTCGCCATCGCGGGCGTCGCCCTGGACCTCGTCGGTTGGAAGTGCCTGGCCTCGACGGACTGCCTGGCCGGACGCAGTTGGTTGTCCTGGTTGGGCGGACGGCCGATCGGACAGCGGCTGGCGGTGCTCGCGGTGGTCCCGGCCGCCGCGATCGGCCTGATCTGGCGGGTCAGCTGCCGGCCGGAGCGGACGTTCGAGGCGTTTCGCGCACCCGATCAGGACGTCTCCGCGTCCCGACTCGGCACCGTCGGTCAGTGGGACGCCGAGCCGCTGGTGGGCCGGTTGCGCGCCATCCACGTCGCCGCTGCCTTCGCGACGCTGGACCTCGTCCTGCTGCTGGCCCGCGGCGCGAGTGGCGCCTCGGCGGCCACGATCGCGCTGGCGGTGATCACGGGGGTGATCCTGACCGGCTGCGTGGGGCTGCTCTGCACGCCGCCCCTGATCGACCGGGCCGCCGGCGACAAACGGCTCGACCGGGTCACCCGCACCCTCCGCACCGCTGCCGTCATCCTGACCGTCGTCGTCGTGGCACACGTGCTGACCAGCTCGCAACCCTGGCCTGAGGAGCGGGAACTCCCCGGCTACGACTCGACGCTTACCGGTCTGTTCGTGGCCCAGACGACGCTGCTGACCGCGCTGGGCGTGGTGCTGCTCCTGCCCCGCGAGCGCGGCGCCACCCCGCTGTTCGGGCTGGGCGCTCTCGTTGTCGCCGCCACCGGGATCAGCATGGCGGTGGCGTACTCGGCCGAACTGGTCGGCCGGCTGGCGGACTTCCTGGATCGCGACGTGTCGACCGAGGCGGGCATCGCCGCCGGCCCGCCCCGGGCCTACGTCTGGGCGATCTACGGCTTCTTCCGCGCGGTGCTGATCACCGCGATCGTCGCCGGCCTCGTCATCCTGATCACCCGTCGCGGTCGACGGCGGGCCGCCGCGGCGATCGTCGCGCGCGACTTTCCGAACCCGCCGGCCGAGGCAGGGCCCCGGCTGCGGCAGGTTCGGGACGCAATGGCCCGGGCTCGTTTCACCGAGAAACTGGTGCCGTTGGCAGTGCTCTACGGCTGCCTCGCCGGACTCGGCACGGCCACCACCACGATCGGCCTGCTCGAGCAGTTCCCGGGCAACGTCATCGAGCGGAGCATCGGATTGCCGGCGGCGGCGATCACGTTCGCGATCGTGTTCGCCAGCTGGGTGATCGCGGCGATCATCCTCGGACTGATCATCGGCGGCATCTTCGCGTACCGGACCGAGTCGTACCGCCGGCACATCGGTGTGCTCTGGGACCTGGGCACGTTCTGGCCCCGGGCCGCCCACCCGTTCGCGCCGCCCTGCTACGCCGAGCGGGCGGTGCCGGAACTGGTCCGCCGAATCACCTATCTCGTCGAACGCGGCGACATGGTGCTGCTCACCGGGCACAGCCACGGCTCGGTCCTGCTCGCCGCCACCGTGCTCCAGTTGCCGCCGCGGATCAGCGACCGGGTCGCCCTGCTCACCCATGGATCACCGCTACGCCGCCTCTACGCCCGACTCTTCCCCGCCTACGTCGACGACGCGGCACTGCGCGAGATCGGCCGTCGGGTGGGTTGGCGCTGGGTGAACCTGTGGCGCGACACCGACCCCATCGGTGGCTGGATCTTCTCGCCGCAGCCGTCACCCGCGCCGGCCACCACCGACGATCCGGCCAGCGGAGTGGATCGCCGACAGCGTGATCCGCGTGACGTGGTGACGCCCCCCGGGGACAGCGTCGCCCCACCCATCCACGGTCACTGGCCGGGCGAGTCCGACGAGCCGTTCACCGAGGTGGTACCGGAGTTGGTGCGACGTCTCGGTGGGCGGGCCGACCCGCCCGGGACGCCGAGGTAGCCCGCCCGCTCACCGTCCCCGGCTCGCCCGCGTACGCCAGTCGTCCAGGCTGGTGCCGGCAATGCGGGCGTCGTCGGCGGGGACGAGTGAGCGTTCGCCCAGCCTGGCGCCGAAGTACCGAGCGTCGGGGTCGGCCACCACCGAGCGACGGTCCTGCTGGTCGGCGAGGAGGGAGCGACCCAGCTCGTCGAGGCGGAACTGTTCCGGACCAGCGACCTCTACCACGGCGTTCGTCGGCGCGCTGAGCACGACCTCGGCCACCGCGGCCGCGACGTCGTCCGCGGCCATCGGCTGGATGAGCACCGGCGCGAGGTGCACGGTGTCACCGTCCGTGGCGGCGTCGATGATGCCCTGGAGGAACTCGAAGAACTGGGTGGCGTGCACCACCGAGTACGGGAGTCCGGACGCGACGATGAGCTTCTCCTGGGCGACCTTCGCGCGCATGTACCCGCTGTCCGGGATCCGGTCGCACCCCACGATGGAGAGCGCCACGTAGTGCCGCACCCCGGCGTCCGACGCGGCGGCGAGGAGCGTCCGGGTGGATGTCTCGAAGAACTCCAGCACGGCGGCCTCCTCGAACGACGGCGAGTTCGACACGTCGACGACGACCTCGGCGCCGGTGAGCACATCGGCCACGCCCTCGCCGGTCAGGGTGTTCACGCCGGTCTTCGGCGATGCCGGCACGGCCTCGTGGCCCTGGGCGCCGAGGCGGTCCACCAGCTTGGAACCGATGAGGCCGCTGCCCCCGATGACGACGATCTTCATGGTCGAACCACGTCCTGTCTGCACTTGGTTGGATCGTGCTGCCAATCAGTAAGACGGAAAGCGTGCGCGGATGCAGGACAATCGCCGGAGAACCGTTCCATCAAGATCAGGAGGTCGCCGTGGCCACGGTGTCGCATCCGGTGTTCGCCCGGGTGTACGAGCGACTCAGCGTCGCAATGGACCGCGCCGGCACGGCGGCGTTCCGACGCGACCTGGTCGCCGGTCTGTCCGGCCGGGTGATCGAGATCGGTGCGGGCAACGGGCGGATGTTCTCCCACTATCCGCCGGAGGTGACCCAGGTCCTCGCGGTCGAACCGGAGCGGCGCCTGCGCGCCGCTGCCGAGCGCGCCGCGTCGGACGCGCCGGTCCCGGTCACCGTCGTGGACGGTCTGGCCCAGGCGCTGCCCGCCGGGGACGGCGAGTTCGACGCGGCCGTGCTCGCGTTGGTGTTGTGTACCGTGCCCGATCAGGCGAGCGCGTTGGCCGAGATCAGCCGGGTGCTGCGCCCCGGAGGCCAGGTGCGGTTCTTCGAGCACGTGGCCGCCGAGGAGGGCACCGGCCTGCACCGCGCCCAACGACTCGTCGACGCCACACTGTGGCCGAAGCTGTTTGCCGGCTGCCACACCAACCGCGACACCGTCGCCGCCATCGCAGCGGCCGGCTTCGAGGTGGCGGAGTTGCGCAGGTTCCGGTTCCCGGTCACCAGCAACAGTCCCTCCTCCCCCTGCGTCCTCGGCCGCGCCATCGGGCCGGTCCCGGCGAGCCGGGAGTAGGCCGAGATCTGGTCGGCCGCCCTGGGCGCGCACACGGACGCTTTCGCGAAAGCGGCGAACACGAACGCGAAGATCAGTCCAGTTCAGATAGTCGAACTTAGCCGATTGTCCCAATTTGCCCTCATTTGAATACCCGTCGTGATGTGGTGGTCAGCGCGCTTATCGGCGCCATACAGGCCGTATCACGCAGGACGCCACTCGCTGGACGTCTCCTGCGAGTAGTACCCACGGAGGGTGTTCTGCGACAGCTCAACCCAAACACTGGCTACGGCGGCGGGTGGTCCTACCGACGCTCGCGGCCGGCGCCGCCGCCACTGTGGCAGCCAGCCTGCTGCTCTTCAGTTCGACCGCCGCCAACGCCGCGGACGCCCCTGTCAACCTGGGAACGGCGGCCAACTCCTCCGTCCTGGCCGGAGCGGAGCCCACCAACACCGGCCCCAGCTTCCTGGCCCAGAGCCTCGGGCGGTTCCCCGGAAGCACCGCGTCCGGGTTCGGGACGGCAACCATCGGTGGCGAGGTGCACCTCGGTGACGCGGTCGCGCTCCAAGCCCAGAGCGACCTGACCATCGCCTTCAACGACGCCGCAGGCCGGACCCCGTTCACCAACCTCCCGGCGGAACTCGGCGGCAACACGCTCAACGCCGGGGTCTACCGGATCGGGGCCGCCCAGCTGACCAACGCGTTGACGCTCAACGGCCAGGGCGATCCGTCGGCCGTGTTCATCTTCCAGGTCGACTCCTCGCTGACGACGGCGTCGAACAGCAGCGTCGTCCTGACCAACGGGGCTTCGGCCTGCAACGTGTTCTGGAAGATCGGCAGCTCGGCGACAATCGGCACGGACACCACCTTCGTGGGCACCATCATGGCCCAGGCGGCGATCACGATGGCCACCGGCGCGACCCTCCAGGGCCGGGCGCTGGCGCGTACCGAGGCCGTCACCCTGGACACCAACACCATCACCGCACCGATCTGCGCCGGACCCACGGGACCGCCCGGACCCACCGGCCCGCCCGGACCGTCCGGTCCGCCCGGCAGCCCCGGCGCCCCTGGTAGCCCGGGAGCACCCGGTAGCCCTGGCGGCCCCGGAGCGCCCGGCAGCCCCGGAGCGCCCGGCAGCCCCGGAGCGCCCGGCAGCCCTGGCGCACCCGGCGCACCTGGAGCCCCTGGTAGCCCGGGAGCGCCAGGTAGCCCCGGCGCACCTGGTAGTCCGGGAGCACCTGGTAGTCCGGGAGCACCTGGTAGCCCCGGCGCGCCTGGTCCGTCCGGACCCGCCGGAGCGCCCGGTAGGCCCGGCGCGCCTGATGGCGGCAAGCACCCCATCCTGCCGGTGACCGGCGGCGGTGGTGTGGTCCCGGCCATGACCGGTGTCGGAAGCGTGCTGGTTGTGCTGGGCGCATTCGCGTTCTTCCTGGCACGGCGTCGACGCCAGGAGTCCTGATCGGCGGCCCGGTCGGCGAACTGCCGGCCGGGCCACGCGAGTCGTCGGCCCGCTCCCACCCGGGGCGGGCCGACGACGGTTTCACCGGCGGGTCAGCCCGGTCAGCCAGACGTCCAGGTCCGCCGGGGAACGCAGTAACACCACCGGCGGCGCGGACGGATCGGCCTGCCAGGCCCGCATCCGTCGTCGGGCCCGGCCGAACGCGGTGACGTGCCACACCAGAATCGAGTCCGGGGACAGTACGCTGCCCAGCGACTCACGGTTGCCGTTGCAGATCACCTCGCCCGTGACCACCCGGCGGACGGTGCGGCGGAGCAACCGTCCGAACGAGCGCCATCGTGGATAGTCCAGGCCGACGACCAGGTCGGCGCGGGCCATCGGGACGTCCCGCCAACCGTGGTATGCCCCGTCGATGATCCAGCGGTCCCGTCGGCAGATCTCCTCGATCCGGCTGCGCTGCTGAGCGACCGGCACCTCGACCCAGCCCGGTTGCCAGAGCAGATCGTCCACCGGATACCAGGGCAACCCGAGGTGTTCGGCCAGCCGCGCCGCGAGGGTGGACTTGCCGGAGCCGTACACCCCGTAGACCAGGATGCGACGCGGTGCGCTCATCGCGGCAGCGTACGTCGCGAACGAAAATCGGTTGTCGTGCCCGACGCGCCTCGGCCAGAGTGTCGTCCATGACGTACTGACGGACACCACCTTCTGCTCCGCGCCACCGGTGCTGCCTCCCGGGGGCCGTGACGCCGTCCGTTCCCACGTTCGCAGCGAAAAGTGAGCCTCCTTGTCCCAGCACCATCTCCCTCGGGAGCCCCTGCCCCCGTCCGCCTCGGCCACCGTCACGGTGTTCGCCTCTCCCGCGAGCTGGATCGAGTCCGAAGCGCTCGCGCAGTGCCAACAGGTCGCCGCCCTGGACGGCATGCTGCACGTCGCCGCGATGCCGGATCTGCATCCCGGCAAGGGCGCGCCCATCGGCGCGGCCATGGCGTCGACCGTGCTGTACCCGTTCCTGGTGGGCTCCGACATCGGCTGCGGCATCGCCGTGTTTCCGATCAAGCTCAAGCGTGCCGTACCGGAACGGCTCGCCACCCGGTTCCCCGACCTCGACCAGGCGCTCGACCCGGTACGCGACGCCGACGACCCCGCCTGGGCCGCCGTGGACGGTGACGTTCCTGCGGGCCACCTGGACGGTCTCGGCACGGTGGGCCGGGGCAACCACTTCGTGGAGCTGGCCCGCGTCGACACCATCCTCGACGTGGCTCACGCGGGTCGGCTCGGGCTCGACGCGGGCGATCTCGTGCTCATCGTGCACAGCGGTTCCCGTGGTCTGGGCGAGCGGATCCTGCGGGCGCACACCGAGGTCCACGGCGCCGGGGCGGCTCCCGACCCCGCCGCCTACCTGGGCATGCACGACGAGGCCGTGCGCTGGGGATCGCTCAACCGCCGGGTGCTGGCCGCGCGGGTGGCGTACGCGTTGGGGGCCGAGCCCACCGCGCCGATCGTCGACCAGTGCCACAACCTGGTCGAGGTCCGGGACGGGGTCTACCTGCACCGCAAGGGCGCGGCGCCGGGCGACGGTCGCGACGTCCTGGTCGCCGGCACCCGGGGAACGGCGTCCTACCTGGTGGCCGCGCATTCCGGGCCGGACGCCAACCACTCCGTGGCCCATGGCGCTGGCCGCAAGATGTCCCGCGCCGACGCGCTGCGACGGGGTCGGGCCAAGCACACGGTCGAGGAGCTTCGCCGTACCCCGCTGGGGTCGCTCGTGGTGTGCGGCGACCGGCAGCTGCTCTTCGAGGAGGCGCCCACGGCGTACAAGCGCATCGAGCAGGTGATCGCCGACCTGGTCGAGCACCACCTGGCCACGCCTGTGGTCAGCACGGCTCCCCTGGTCACCTACAAGACGCCCGATCTCGGGTCGGCCGCGCGAGCGGACCGGCGGGGCCACCGCGGCCGGCGAGGCCGGTCGTGAACGCGTCCCTGCTGCTGTCGGCCGGGCGTGGGCCGCAGGAGTGCGCCTGGGCAGTGAGTCAGCTGCTGCGCCGTCTGCGCGGCGAGGCCGCCCGCCGAGGTCTGACGATCCAGCAGGTTCAGGCGGTGCCAGGTGACCGCACCGGCACCTACCGGTCGGTGCTGATCCGGATCTCCGGTGTGGACGCCGAGGCCTTCGCGGCCTCGTGGACCGGGACGCTGTGCTGGCAGGCCCCCAGCCCGTACCGGTCGGGCATCGGCCGCAAGAACTGGTACGTCACCGCCCAGCCGCCGGAACGCGACGCTCGGCCGACGACGTTCCGCGAGACGGACGTCGACATCGTCGCCTGCCGCACCGGCGGGCCGGGTGGTCAGCACCGGAACAAGGCCAGCACGGCGGTACGCGCAACGCACCGCCCCTCGGGCCTGGTGGTCGTGGTGGACGAGGAGCGGCAGTTCAGTCTCAACCGCGGGATCGCCCTGGACCTGCTGCGGCAGCGCATCGAGCACGGCGACGAGGCAGCGCGGCGGGCCGTCACCACCGCCCGGTGGCGCATCCACGACGGGCTGGTTCGCGGCGATCCGGTGCGGGTGGAACGTCCGACGCCCCGGCGGCCGGAGGGCTAGGGACCTCAGACCTCCAGGACCGCGTCCGCGAAGGCCTGCGGCGCCTCCTGCGGCAGGTTGTGCCCGACGCCGCCGCCGACGGTCCGGTGCTCGTACCGGCCGGCGAACTGCTTGCCGTAGACGGTGGGCTCCAGGTGCGGCGCGCCGTTGGCATCTCCCTCCAGGGAGATGCTGGGCACCGTGATCTTCGGCTTCGCGGCCAGGCGCTTCTCGATCTCGTCGTACTGCGGCTCACCGTCGGTGAGGGCGAGCCGCCAGCGGTAGTTGTGGACGACGATGTCGACGTGGTCGGGGTTGTCGAACGCCGCCGCGCTGCGGTCGAACGTCGCGTCGTCGAACGTCCACCTGGGCGACGCGGTGTGCCAGATCAGCTTGGCGAAGTCGCGCCGGTTCTTGTCGTACCCTTCCCGGCCGCGCTCGGTGGCGAAGTAGTACTGGTACCACCAGGCCAGCTCCGCCTTCGGCGGCAGCGGCACCGTGCCCGATTTCTGGCCGTCGATCAGGTAGCCGCTCACCGAGACCAACCCTCGGCAGCGTTCGGGCCACAGCGCGGCGACGACGTCGGCGGTCCGCGCGCCCCAGTCGAACCCGGCGAGCTTCGCGGTGTCGATCTTCAGGGCGTCCATCAGGGCGATGAGATCGAGGCCCATGGCCGCCGGTTCGCCGTTTCGCATGGTGTCGTCGGAGAGGAACGTCGTCGTGCCGTAGCCCCGCAGGTACGGGACGACGACCCGGTGACCGGCGGCGGTGAGCAGCGGTACGACGTCGGCGAAGCTGTGGATGTCGTAGGGCCACCCGTGCAGGAGGATCACCGGGTCCCCGTCGGGCGGCCCGGCGTCCACGTATCCGACGTTCAGGACTCCGGCCTCGACCTGTCGCAGGTCGGTGAACCCGGCAGCGGCCATTGCCATCGACTTCTCCCTGCGCTCGGGACCCGCTCGGACGTGCTGGCCACGGCTGAATCTAGCGAGCTGCCGGGGGCCCGATCACCGTTCGGACAAGGACCGCTCAGCGGTCACCGGACTGGGTAGGATCCGCGCTTCCGCACACGTTCCGGGTGGAGGTCGTGGGGTCGTGGCCGGATGACCGTAGGGTGATGTCATGGCTGAGCGACCTCTGACCCTGATGGCGGTGCACGCCCACCCCGACGACGAGGCGACGAGCACCGGCGGCGTTCTTGCCCGCTATGCCGCCGAGGGGGTCACGACCGTGCTCGTGACCTGCACCGACGGGCGATGCGGGGATGGCCCGGGCGGGGTCAAGCCGGGCGAGGAGGGGCACGACCCGGCCGCCGTCGTGGCGATGCGCCAGGCCGAGCTGGAGGCCAGCTGCGCGACTCTGAACGTCACCCACCTGGAGACCCTCGGCTACGCCGACTCCGGAATGATGGGCTGGCCGACCAACGACCTGCCCGGCGCGTTCTGGACGACGCCGGTGGCGGACGCGGCGGCCCGGCTCGCGGAGCTGATTCGCCGGTACCAGCCGGACGTGATCGTCACGTACGACGAGAACGGTTTCTACGGCCACCCGGACCACATCCAGGCCCACCGGATCACCATGGCCGCCGTCGAGCAGACCGACGTCCCGGCGAAGGTCTACTGGACCACTGTGCCGCGTACGGCGTTCGAGCAGTTCGGTCGGATCATGAAGGAGCTCGGCGTCGAGTGGGCCGAGCCGGACGCGGCGACGGAGCCGGGGCCGCAGCTCGGCCTTCCCGACGACGAGATCACCACCTGGGTGGACACGAGCAAGTACGGCGCGCAGAAGTTCGACGCGTTGGCCACGCACGCCAGTCAGACCGAGAACATCTTCTTCCTGCAACTGGGCCAGGAGCGGTTCACCGAGCTGATGGGCGTGGAGACCTTCCTCCGGGTCCGGGACCGGACCGGCGCGCCGACCCCCGAGGACGACCTCTTCGCCGGTCTGCGCTGACCGGTCTTCCGCTGGGGCAGGCATCGTCGGCCATCGCGTCGACGATGCCTGCGGCGTGCGCCGCGATGACGTCACCGGCCGAACGTGTCGGGCCGCCGCAGCGCGCGCCCGCTGGTCCGCAGCCGCCGAAAGTTTCGACCGTCGGCCGCTCAGGGCCGGGCAGGTCATGTGATGAATTTCCGGAAGTTTTCAGCGTTGACGCCCAGACATAGATCGGCTTAACGTTTCGAGCGGGTTTCCGGTTTCCGGCCGGAACTATCGGCGTCACCCAACCCAGCTTTGCGTCTCCGTCCGGTCAACGCCGGACCCTCACCTCCTAGATCGACATCTGTCTATTGATCGTCTGGAAGGGAAGGCCCATGAAGTTGAGACAGTGGTCGACCGTCGGCCTGGTCGCCGTCGCGACCGTCGCGACCCTGAACACCGTGCCGGCCACCGCGAGCCGGCCGTACGACCCCGCAGCCCAGAGCCTCGCCACCCTCGGCCTGCGCCACGGCCTGCACGTCGGCACCGCGGTGAGCATGGATGCCCTCAACGACGCCAGCGACCCGCGGTACCGCGAGCTGGCCTCCTCCGAGTTCGCCTCGGTCACCGCCGAGAACGCGATGAAATGGGAGAGCCTGGAGCCCACCCGCGGCACCTACAACTGGGCGCCCGCCGACCAGTTCGTCGAGTTCGCCAAGCGCAACCGGCAGAGCGTGCGCGGCCACGTGCTGGTCTGGCACAGCCAGCTGCCCGCCTGGTTGACAAGCGGCGTCGCCGACGGCTCCATCAGCAAGCAGGAGTTGCGCGAGCTGCTGCACAAGCACATCACCACTGTCGTCAACCGCTACAAGGGCAAGATCTGGCAGTGGGACGTGGTCAACGAGGCGGTGAGCGACCCGTGGGACACCCCGTCGACCCTGCACTACAAGGGCTTCTGGGCGCAGAACCTCGGGCCCGGCTACATCGCCGACGCATTCCGCTGGGCGCGGGCCGCCGACCCCAAGGCCCTGCTGTTCTACAACGACTACAACATCGAGGCGTTCGGCTCCGGCAACCCGGCGGACGACAAGACCCAGTTCGTGTACGACATGACCAGGAGCCTGCGCGCCCAGGGTGTGCCGATCGACGGCGTCGGCTCCCAGGGGCACCTGGGCACCCAGTACGGCAACTTCGACACCCTGCAGGTGACGGCCGCGCTGAAGAAGTTCGACGGGCTCGGCGTCGCGACCGCGTTCACCGAGGTCGACGTCCGCAGTCGGCTGACCGAGGGTGTCCAGGCGGGCAACTCGGAGGAGATCAACCCCCGGCTGCAGGCCTCGGCCGCCAACTTCAGCGTGCTGATGAAGGCGTGCCTCGCCGTGCGCAGCTGCCTGTCGTACACGGTCTGGGGTTTCAGTGACAACCATTCATGGGTGCCGGGCTGGTTCGACGACCCGCCGGAGGGGCTGGCCACCATCTACGACGAGAACTACCAGCCCAAGCGGGCCTACCAGGAGTTGAAGTCCGACCTGATCTTCGCTGGGCCGCCGTACGTCCTGCCCCGCATCGCACCCAAACCCCGCCGCTGACGTACCTTTTCGGCGTAGGGCCGTGTGGAGCTTCCCGAAGCTCCACACGGCCCCGTGTGCCACCACGGACGTCGACGTTCGACTCACGTTCGGTGGATCCGTTCCGCCATCCGGACGCCATCGGAGGACTGGTGCCGGTTCTGCCGGTTTATTGATGGTGTTGGTGTCACTATGGCAGGCGTGGGAACTGCGAAAACTGCCATGCCTGCGATCTCGCCGCTCACCGGCGATCCCATCAAGCGGGCCGATGCCGAGCGGCTAGCGGGGGTGCTCAAGGCCTTCGCCGATCCGGCGCGACTCCGGTTGCTCAGCCTGATCCAGTCCGCGCCGGAAGGTGAGGCGTCCGTGAGTGACCTCACCTCGGCGCTCAATCTCTCCCAGCCGACGGTGAGTCATCACCTTCGGATCCTCACCGAGGCCGGCCTACTCGAACGCGACAAGCGCGGCGTCTGGGCGTACTACCGCCTGGTGCCGGCCGCGATCGCGCAGATCGCCGACCTGTTGACGCCGCCCCGAAAGCGGGCGACGAAGAGGGCCCGCTGACCGGGCCGGGAGGCTGCCTCGTCACATCCGCTCCAGTGTGCGGATGCCGAGCAGGTGCAGCCCCTGCCGCAGGGTCCGGGCGGTCAGCTCGGCCAGCAGCAGCCGGCTCTGCCGCAGCTCGTCCGCAGCGCGCAACACCGGGCACCGCTCGTAGAACGCGTTGAACGCGGTCGCGAGTCGGTGCAGGTAGCCGGCGAGCTGATGGAACTCGAGACTCCGCTCCACCTCGCCGACCACCCCGGCGAAGCCGAGCAGCTCGACCGCGAGCGCCCGCTCCGCCGGCTGCGTCAACACGATTGTCGCGTCCGGCCGCGCGGCGGTCCCGGCCCGCCGCAGCACCGACCGGATGCGGGCGTACGCGTACTGCAGGTAGGGCGCGGTGTTGCCGTCCAGCGCCAGCATCCGCTCCCAGTCCAGGACGTAGTCCTTGGTCCGGTCGACGGCCAGGTCGGCGTACTTGATCGCGCCGATGCCCACCGCGCGGCCGATCTCGTCGGCGGCCGCGGCGTCCAGTTCCGGGTTCCTGCTCCGGGCCAGCTCGGTGGCGCGGGCGACCGCCTCTTCCAGCAGGCCGACCAGCTTCACCGACGCACCGGCCCGGCTGCGCAGCATCCGCCCGTCGGTGCCGAGGATGGACCCGAAGCCCAGATGCTCGGCGTGCGCCGGCGGGTGGAGCCAACCGGCCGCCTGGGCAACGGCGAACACCATCGCGAAGTGTTGCCGCTGCGGTAGGCCCACGACGTACAGCAGCCGGGTCGCGCCCAACTCCCCGACGCGCTGCCGCAGCGCGGCCAGGTCGGTGGCCGGATAGCCGTACCCACCGTCGCTCTTGCGCACGATCAGCGGCAACGGCTCGCCGTCCCGGCCGGTGAATCCCTGCGGAAACACGCACTCGGCCCCACCGCTGGGCAGCAGCAGCCCCAGCCGGTCCAGGTCGTCGACGACGCCCGCGAGAAGATCGTTGTAGGCGCTCTCGCCCCGGAAGTCGTCAGCGGACAACGTGACGTCGAGCAGGTCGTACACGGTCAGGAAGTACCGCTCGGACTGCGTCACCAGCAGCCGCCACAACCGCCGGGTCCGCTCGTCGCCGCCCTGCAACGCGACCACCCGCAGCCGCGACCGTTCCTGGAACGCCTCGTCCGCGTCGAACTTCGCCCGGGCCTCCCGGTAGAAGGTGTCCAGGTCCCCCATCGACAGGTTCTGCGCGGCTTCGGCCTCACCGAGGTCGACCAGATGCTCGATCAGCATGCCGAACGGTGTCCCCCAGTCACCCAGGTGGTTGACCCGCACGACCCGGTGCCCCAGCCAGTCCAGCAGCCGCACCGCCGCGTCGCCGATGACTGTGGAGCGGAGATGCCCGACATGCATCTCCTTCGCCACGTTGGGCGCCGAATAGTCGACCACAACTGTCTGCGGCGTCACCGTCGCCGGCACGCCGAGCCGGGCGTCGCCCGCCAGCCCGGCGACCAGGTCGGCCAGGGTGCGGTCGGTGACCGTCAGGTTGAGGAAACCCGGCCCGGAGACCTCCGCCGACACGCCGACGTCGTCGAGCACCGCGTGCGCCAAGACCGCGGCGGCGATGTCCCGGGGTGGGCGGCCGAGCCGCCGGGCCAGCGCCAGGGCCGCGTCGGACTGGAAGTCGGCACGCGGAGACCGCCGCACGAGCGGGTCGACCGGGCCGCCGGCCACCGTCGCGAACGCCGGCGCCAGCCGGTCGGACAACAACTTTTCAAGATCCATGAGTACGCCGATCTCGCTCGGACCCGCGCTGTCACGCGAGCCGTTGACGGGGAGATGCGGGCGGACCGAGGACGACCAGCGAACGACCGGCGGCTCGATCCGCCGGTCGCAGGAAACACGTCAGCGCGGGCGGGCGACGGATCGCCGGCGTCGCTCCGCACCGACCTGGACGTCACACGACAGTCCGGTGGTGCACGGAGCGCTTACGCTGGTCATGCGGGCATGATAGCGGCCCGGCCGGTGCGACGGCACATCCATTCCCGTGGTCCGGGCGATCTCCGAGGCGCCGCTGGTCGTTTTGGCCGGCCCGGCACGGGGAACTGCCTCGGGATACACAAGGGGTGAAGATGAGCCGATACGCACCACTGCCAGCGGCCCGCACGCGACGCGCGCTCGGGCTGCTCCCGCTGCTGGCGACCATGGCACTGGGCGCTGCCTGCACCGCCACCGAGGACACGCCCGACTCCACCCCGACGACGACCGCGCCGGCCACCGCGACGGCGTCGGCGCTCCCCACGGACCCACCATCCCCGAGCGCGAGCACCCGGGTGACCATCCCGACCTCCGCCTTCGTCGAGCTGCCCGCCGAGCTGCGGAAGTCTCCTCGACGGACGACAGCCGTCGAGGACGCCCTGCCGAAGCTGTGCGCCAACGAGTTCGGCACCGGCGGCCGGCAGGTCACCGCGAGCGCCGCGATGACAGTCACCTACCAGACGGCCGGCGCGCCCTCCAGCAACGTGCCGCAGGGGATGATCCACCAGACCATCTTCACCTTCGACGGCGACGGCGCCTCGGGTTACCTGAGTCGTCTCCGCGCCGCCGTGCAGGCCTGCCCCTCGTACGACCAGTCGGGGGGCCGTGTCACGGTCAAGAGCAAGGCCCTGCCCGGCGTCGGCGACGAGGCGGTGCTGTTGACCCGGACCTGGCCCGAGACGAGCCTGAACGGCGAACGCACCGGCGACACCGCGTCCAGCCAGATCGCCGTGGCCCGCGTCGACAGCGCGGTGACGGTCTTCAACGACCAGGGGTGGGAGGGCACCAGCGGCAACCCGGCCATCCTGGATCGGGTCGTGCGGGACGGCGTAGACACCATCGACGCCTGGCAGCGGTAGCTCACCCAGCTGCCGCCCCGCGGGGCCCGCACCGATCGGATCGATCCATGGTCAGATCATGGACAGCGGGACGCTGGCCGCGCTCGTACCGGGAGACTTGGGATCTCGGTCCACAGTGGCGGCCACCGGCCGAACGCGGCAGCCTGTCGGGCCATCAGCGGTGCTCGGTGGAGGAGGTCGTCATGTCGGATGGTCAGGAGACGAAAGCGCCGTGGCTTCCGCCGCGGTGGTTCATCCGGACGGCCTGGTTCGTGCATCGGGGCCTGTACCGGGTCACCGCCAGCCGGGTCGGGCTGTGGCGACCGCGCGAGAACCGCTGGGGCACGTTACGGCTGACCACGATCGGTCGCCGCACCGGTCAGCAGCGCAGTGTCATCATCGCGTACTTCGAGGACGGCCCGAACCTGGCCGCGGTGGCGATGAACGGCTGGGGCGAGGGCGCTCCGGCCTGGTGGCTCAACCTGCGGGCCCACCCCGACGCGTCCGTCGAGATGGTCGACGGGCGACGGCTGGTCCGCGGTCGCGCCGCCACCGGCGACGAGCGGTCGCGACTGTGGCCACGCTGGCGCGAGGCCGACAAGAACTTCGACGCCCACGCGGCCCGGCGATCGTCCGAAACCACTGTGGTGGTGCTGGAGCCGAGACCCGATGGTGACTCCCCAACCCCAGGTCAAGGACCGAACGCGAGGTAGAGCCCGAGGCCGAAGTTCACGACCAGCACGATCGCGCCGACGACCGCGAACACGCGCTGCCATACCGTCCACCGCACCGTCCTCTGGGACTCGGCGATGCCCGCCTCCTCCACCCGGGCCGCCGCGATCCTGTCCCGCTCAGTGGCGTCACGGCGGCCTTCGGTCGCGTTGGCGCTGAACAGCGCGGCATTGGCACGTAACTCCTCGGTCAGATACGTGAGCGCCTGTGTCATCGAGTCGATCGAGCCGTTGATCCTTCGCAGGTGCTCGTCATGCCCGTGCAGCCGCTGCTCGATCCGGCCCGCGTCCAGACCGCGGGCGTACGCAGCCGCCATCTCCTCCGCGTTCTCATGGCTTGTCACCGCCGATCTCTCGTCCACGAGAACGCGGCTCTGGTCCCGCCCTCGGGTTGGACCGTCGACGTCGTCAGGTGGAGGGGCCGCCGGGGCCTGGTGTTCATGAGACGCATCCGCCACCTCCTGTTGAGCTCGCACACGCGGTCCGATGCGTCAGTCGTACCACTCGTGGGGCCCGAGCGCCACTGCTCGGATCCGACAAAACCGCAGGTCAGAAGGCCGTTCACGTGCGCCGAGGCGGCCAGTGGACGGTGCGGCGGGACGAAGGTCCGGTCGAGCAGCTGCGGCGCTACTCCATCGCGTCGGACGTCCATGCCATGATCGCGCTCACCTCACAGCAAGGAGCATGGCGGCATGGCCACGGCGATCGTTCGGGACGAGACAGCGACAGGGAAGTCCATCGACCACTGGCCGTTGACCGGGCTGCCGGAGCGCATCTCCGCTCGGGAGCTGGTGCGGCTGCGGGTCCGCGAGGAGGTCGCCCGGTTCAACGCCCAGCAGTCCGAGCACTTCCGGGGGTTGGTTCAGCCAACCGACACGGAGGCCACCCTGAACGGCTACCGGGTCACCCCGGGCCGGCGGCTCGACTGGGAGCAGCAGGCGGATGCCGCCTGTAGGGCCTTCACCCGCAACGGCTTCCTGCTGCTGGTCGGGCACCACCAGATCGAGGACCTCGACGAGGAGATCGACCTGCTTGCCGACCCGGACGTGGCGTTCGTACGGCTGGTCCCGCTGGTGGGTGGCTGACATGGCCGGCTGGGCGACACTGCTCCCCAGTCTGACCGACGTGGACCGACAGCGGGTGGAGGTCGGTCTCGCCGACGCCGACGCTCGCATCAGGGCCGTCCTGCACGCCGCCGGCACGTACCACTGGCGGTTCTCGGTGACCAACGTGCCCGAGTGGAGCGCGGTCGAGACGTGGCCCGTCGAGCTGCGCCGCAGTGCCGCCCTGGCCATGCACCTGGAGTCGGCGACCAGTTCGACTCCCACCGCGCTCAACGACGTGGTGCGGAGCCTCGCCGACGGCGACCTGCCCTGGACCCGGGAAGATCTCGTCTGGTGCCTGGAGGTCTGCGCGCGCGGAGAGTCCTACGACAACGGGGCGCACCTGGAGCTACCGGCCGTGGTCGCCGCGCGTCTGACGCCGGCCGAGTTGGCCGACCTGGTGCCGGCCCTCGACGCCCTCCTCAGCGAACTGGTCGGTGACCATTTCGTCGCGGCGGAGCCTCGACGACGCGCCGTCCTGCTGATCGGTGCGGGCCTCGATCGCGCCACCGGCCGGAGCGTGCCGTCCTGGCTGCTCCACGACGGAGACGGGTTCGGGCCGCTCGTCCGCGCCGAGCTGGGTGTCGTCCTCGCCGCGCCGGGCGTGCCGGAGTTGCTGGCGCACTGCGTCTCGTTGGAGAAGCCGACGGCACCAGCGAAGTGGCAGCGCCGCGTCGACGACCTTCTCGCCACCACGCCGGGCGGCAACTCGGCCGTGCAGTCGATCCTGGAGACATTCGCCGTCTACGGCCGACGCCTGCACGACGACACCGACCGCCTCCTCCGCGGCCTGGTCTGGGCGTTGTCGCGCCAGCCGGACGAGCGGCCGACGGACCTGTTGGCGCGTGTCACCGCCGCCGCGGCGGCGGCGCCGCGACAGGCGCCGGGCTTCCCGCATGCCCAGAGGACGGCGGTGGCGGCCATTCAGCTGCTCGCGGGACGCGGCGGCGAGGCGCCGGTACGCACGCTGGCGAGGCTGGCGGTCACGGTTCGAAACAAGGCGGTGCAGAGCCGGGTCCAGAGCGCGCTGGCCAACCTCGCGGCGCTGCGCGGGTGGTCGCTCAACGAGGTGATGGAGCTCGCCGTCGACGACCACGGGCTCGCCCCCGACGGTCGACTGCGCACACGGGTCGGGCCGTACGAGGCGGCGGTCGAGGTGATCGGCGAGAAGGCGCGCCTGACCTTCGCTCGTGACGCCGTCCCGCTCAAGGGCGTTCCGGCCGCGGTGAAGCAGGCGTACGGTGACGAACTCCAGCAACTCCGTGACCTCGCCAAGCGCGTTGGCGCGACGTTGGCCGGCGAGCGTCAGCGGGTGGAGGGGCTGCTGTCCGAGGAGCGCACCTGGTCGTACTCGGACTGGTCGGCCCGATATCTCGAGCACCCGGTCACCGCGACCTACGGGCGGCGGTTGGTGTGGGAGACCAGCGCCGACGGCCACCGGTGGACGGCGGGCCTGCCGCGACGCGACAGCGACGGTTGGACGATCGTCGATCTGGAGGGTCGGGCCGTCTCCGGAGACCAGGTCCGGCTCTGGCATCCCGTCCGCGCGACGACGAACGAGGTTCTCGCCTGGCGGGAGCACGTCCTCGCCACCGGCCTGGCGCAGCCGTTCAAGCAGGCCTTCCGAGAGGTCTATCTGCTCACGCCCGCCGAGGAGCGGACGCACACCTACTCCAACCGGTTCGCCGCCCACATCCTGCGCTACCGACAGGCGAACGCGCTCATCCGCGCCCGGGGCTGGCAGGCCGGATACCTCGGCACCTGGGACGGCGGCTACGAGAGCGAAGCCACCAAGCCCTTCGGCGGTGGCACGTGGCGGGCGTCGTTCCACCACCAACTGGTCGCCAACACGGATGAACGCCGCTACGACGTCGAGTTCTGCTCCACCGACCAGGTTCGCTTCGCCCGCCGCGACGGCGCGACCTGGCAACCGACGGCGGTCGTCGACGTGCCACCGCTGGTGTTCAGCGAGGCCATGCGGGACGTGGACCTGTTCGTCGGCGTCACCTCGATCGCCAGTGACCCGCAGTGGGCCGATCGCGGCGAGGACCGCTTCCACGCCTACTGGCACCGCACGGCCATCGCGGAGCTGACCCCGTCGGCGCAGGTGCGTAAGGACGCGTTGGCTCGGCTGCTGCCACGCACGAACATCGCCGATCGGGTGCGTCTGTCCGAGCGGTACCTGCACGTGCGCGGCACCATCCGCGGTTATCGGATCCACCTCGGGTCCGGCAACATCATGATGGAGCCCGACGACGCCTATCTCTGCATCGTCGCGGCACGCGACCGCACGGGCCGACTGCACCTGCCCTTCGACGACGACCCCATGTTGTCGACGATTCTGTCCAAGGCGTTCATGCTGGCCGCCGACGACACGATCACCGACACCACGGTGCTCGGGCAGCTCGCCAGGTGACCGGGACGTCCGGTGATCAGTCCTTGCCCAGGACGTCGAGCTGCGCCCGCAGCGCTGCGGCGATCTCGCCCGCCGCGACGATCTGATCCGGGGTGAGGGCGTCGACGAAGAGCTCACGGATGGCGCGCAGGTGCGGAAAGGTGGCTCCCTTGAACGCCTCGGCGCCGGCCGTCGTGAGCAGCACCTCCGCTCCCCGGGGAACAGTCGCGCACTCCTGGCGGCGGATGAGGCCGCGGCGCTCCATCCGCCCGAGGTGGTGGGAGAGCCGGCTGCGTTCCCACCCGATGTGCGCGGCGAGTTCGGACGACCGCATCGCCTGCCCCTCCGCCTCGCTGAGGGCGAGGAGCACGGCGTAGTCCCCCGTCGAGAGCGAGGAGTCGCTCTGCAGGCGGGACTCGAGCCGGGAGCCGAGCACTCCCGTCGTCTCGATGAAGTCCCGCCAGATCCGTAGCTCGTCGGCGGTCGGGAGTTGGCGTCCGCCCCGCCGGCCGCCTGTGGCCTCCGTCATCTCACCCTCCCGGGAATTGACGTGTCAATCGCCAAGTTAGCATCATTGACACGTCAACCGGTAGGTCCGCTCCCGCAGGCCACCGGCGGATTGCACGAGGAGGAGACGATGGCAGCTGCAGACTTCGAGCTGGGGCTCAACTCGTTCGGTGAGGTCGCCACCGACGGCGACCGGGTCCTGAGCGACGCCGAAACCGTACGGCTGCTCGTGGACGAGGCACGGCTCGCCGAGTCGGCCGGAATCGACGTGTTCAGCGTCGGTGAGCACTACCGCGAGGGTCACAACGACTCGGCGACACCCGTGTTGCTGGCGGCGGCCGCGACGGCGACCGAACGAATTCGCCTCGGCACCTCGGTCACCGTGCTCAGCACCAACGACCCGGTGCGCCTCTACCACGAGTTCTCCACCCTCGACGCCGTCTCCGACGGCCGCGCCCAGATGGTCCTCGGACGCGCGTCGGCGACCGAGTCGTTTCCGCTGTTCGGTTACGACCTGGCCGACTACGAGCGGTTGTTCGAGGAGAAACTCGACCTCTTCCTGCGGCTCCAGCAGGACGAACCGGTCACCTGGTCCGGCACGGTGCGAAGCCCCCTGACCGCGCAGCGCCTGCACCCACGGATGCAGCCGGGCGGCATCCCGACCTGGATCGGTGTCGGAGGAAGCCCGAACTCGGTCATCCGCGCCGCCCGGCACGGACTTCCGCTCCTGCTCGCGATCATCGGCGGACGCCCCCAGCGCTTCGCCGGCCACGTCGACCTCTACACCAGGGCACTGGAACAATTCGGGCATACCCTGCAGCCAATCGGGCAGCACTCACTCGGCCTTGTCGCAGACACCGACGAGGAGGCGGTGGAGACGTGGTGGCGATACTGGCAGCCGGTCGTGGCGGCCCTGGCCGCCGAACGCGGCTTCTACAAACCGGACCGCGCGCGCTACGAGGCCGAAATCGACAACGGGGCGCTCTTCGTCGGTTCACCCGAGACGGTGGCGCAGAAGATCGCCAAAGTCGCTCGCGACCTGCGGCTGAGCCGCTTCGACCTGAAGTACGACATCATGCACCTGCCCCGCGAGGCACGCGCGCGCACCATCGAACTGCTGGGCAGTGAGGTCGCGCCGCGGGTCCGGGAGCTGCTGGCGAAGGAGCCCACAAATGTCTGATCTCTTGTTCGGCCTGGACACGTTCGGCGACGTACCGGAGGACGACGCCGGCAAGCTCGTCTCCCACGCTGCGGCGATCCGGCAGGTCGTCGACGAGGCCGTGCTCGCCGACCAACTCGGGGTCGACGTCATCGCCCTGGGCGAGCACCACCGGCCGGAGTACTCGGTCTCCACGCCGGAGACGGTGCTGGCCGGAATCGCCACCCGCACCTCGCGGATCCGGTTGGCCTCCGGCGTGACGGTGCTGAGTTCGGACGACCCGGTGCGGGTGTTCCAGCGTTTCGCCACCGTGGACGCGCTGTCGAACGGCCGGGCCGAGGTCATCCTCGGTCGCGGCTCGTTCACCGAGTCGTTCCCGCTCTTCGGTTACGACCTGCGCGACTACGACACGCTGTTCGAAGAGAAGATCGAACTGTTCGTGAAGTTGCTGGACGAGAAGCCGGTCACCTGGAACGGCACCCTGCGTGCCCCACTGGAGAACGCCGACGTGTTCCCGAAGACCGAGTCGGGTCACCTGGACACGTGGGTCGGTGTGGGTGGCTCGCCGCAGTCGGTCGTCCGCACCGCCACGTACGGGCTGCCGCTCATGCTCGCCATCATCGGCGGCGCCCCCGAGCGTTTCGCGCCCTACATCGACCTGTACCGCCGGGCCGCCGACCAGCTCGGTACGACTGCACACCCGGTCGGGATGCACTCGCCGGGCTTCATCGCCGACACCGACGAGCAGGCCAAGGAGATCTACTGGCCGCACTACCGGATCATGCGCGACCGGATCGGCAAACTGCGGGGCTGGCCGCCGATCCGCCGGCAGGAGTTCGACTCCGAGGTGGAGAACGGTTCCCTCTACATCGGTTCGCCGGAGACGGTGGCCCGCCGCATGGCCCGCGCGATCCGCAGCCTCGGCGTCGGCCGGTTCGACCTCATCTACTCGGCCGGAGCGCAACCGGTGAGCGCCCGCATGCGCGCCGTGGAGCTCTACGGCTCGAAGGTGATCCCCATGGTCCGCGAACTGCTGGCCTGATCAGCACTCTCCAGCGAAAGGACGACATGAACGACAACGACCGGAGCCGGCCGGCGACCCTCGGCATCCTCGGGGCCGGCAAGGTGGGCACGGTGCTCGCCCGGCTCGCCGTCGCCGCCGGCTACCGGGTACGGGTCGCCGGCTCCGGCGACCCGGCGAAGATCGCCCTCACCGTCGAGGTCCTCGCCCCGGGCGCGGAGGCCACCACGGCGACCGACGCGGCGGCCGACGCCGACATCGTCATCCTCGCTCTGCCCCTGGGCAAGTACCGCAGCGTTCCCGCCGAGGCGTTGCGCGGCAAACTCGTCGTCGACGCCATGAACTACTGGTGGGAGATCGACGGCATCCGCGACGACCTCACCGACCCGCGTACCTCGTCGAGCGAGCTCGTCCAGGCGTTCCTGTCCGACTCGCGTGTCGTGAAGGCGTTCAACCACATGGGCTATCACGACCTGGAGGACGAGGCCCGGCCGGCGGGGGCGACCGGCCGCAAGGCCATCGCGATCGCCGGCGACGGCAGCGCCGACCTCACCGAGGTCGCGACCCTGGTGGACGCGCTCGGCTTCGATCCGGTCGTCGCCGGACCCCTGACCGAGGGGGTACGACTCGAACCGGGCAGCGAGTTGTTCGGCGCCAACGTGAGCGCCGACGAGGTACGCGCCATGCTCGACCGCTTCGGCGAGTCGGAGCGGGGACGGACCATCACGGCGGCCCGAGCCTCCACCTCACCCGAGGCCGGCTAGGGCGTCTGCGCGCCGAAGGCCGCCCTCGGTTCGAGGAGTTGGCCCACGACGTACTCCTCGTCGAAGGCGGTCTGGCCGAGCGCCTCGATCGCGGCGGCGCGCATCCTGGCGAGGTCCGCCGCGTCGTCCGGGTCCGGTACCTGGCCGAGCGCCGCGAACGCGGCATCCGCGACACCGATCATCCGCGCCGCGCGCGGCTGGTCTCCCTCGGCCGACGCGAGCGCGGCGCCCGCGACGCAGACGTACGGCACGAAGTCGGCCCAGCCGTTGCGGAACACCCGCTCGCGGTTCTCGGCGAACAGCGTCCTCGCCACGTCGAGGTTGCCCAACCCCAGCTCACAGAACGCGAGGTTGTGGGACTCGGAGTTGACCGTCTCGGGGTGGCCGAGCGCCTCGTTGAGCGCGATGCTCTCCCGGTACAGGTCCCGGGCGCGGAGCAGGTCGCCGGACATGCGCGCCACGGCGGCGAGGACGTGCCTCGGCCGTTCCTCCAGGGCCCGGTCGCCGGAGCGCAGCGCCACCGCGAGGGCCTCCCGGGCCCGTACCTCTCCGCCTGCCAGGTCACCGCCGCGGATCGCGACCCGGGCCAGGCTGTACCGGGCCTCCACCTCGCCGGCCGGGTCACCGGCCGCCTGGGCCCGCTCGATCTCGGCTTCGCTCATCCGCACCACGGCGTCGGTCTCGCCTCGGCGAAAGGCCGAGCGCACGTTAGCACCGAAGGCCATGTCCCTCTCCCCCATCACTGGCACCGCACAGCAGACCGTCAGCCTGCGTGAAACATGGTCCAGGTCTCCACGAGCGTGAAGCCCATCGACTCGTAGAGCGGCCGTCCCATCGCGCTGGTGTGCAGGTAGGCAGCGTCCGCGCCGGCCGCGATGCCGTCCCGCAGAACGGTCTCGGTGATCACCCGGCCCAGGCCACGACCCCGGGCGGACGGCACGACGGCGATGTTGAACACGCCGACCACCCCGGAGGTACGCATCCCGAGCCCGGTGCCGACGGGCCGACCGGACTCCTCGGCCAGGTAGCCGGTGATGGGGCCGGCGTCGAGCACGGCACCACCCATCAGCGACCCGAAGAGGCCGCCGGGAACCTCGAAGCTCCGGGTGAGGGCCTCGGTGTAGAGGTCGTTCTCGACGGCGCCGACCTGGCGCACCGACGGTTGGTCTGCCGAGCCGGCACGGAAGGTGAGGTCGTCCACCGCGCAGGCCAGCAGGGGCAGCTCGGCGCGTTCGAGGAGGCCGTGCCGGGCCGCGAGGTCAGCGACCTGGTCGCCCGCCGCACCCCGAACGATGATCGACCAGTGTGCCGCCTGCCCGCCGACCTCGGTCGCCATCTCGTCGAGCGACCTCAGATCCGGCTCGGTGGACCTGTCGTAGGCCGCGTTGAGCGTCGCGACGCCGGCCTGGGTCACCCCCGCGCGGGCGGTGCCTCGCTCGGCGTACCCACCCTTCGGGGTCACCCTGCAGAGCGTCTCGAAGGCGTCGAAGTACGCCCCCGCCATCCGATCGGCGGTGCTGTTCATGACGGCCCCCTGGAACGATCGTTCTGTTCAAGCCGACAAACCTAGCCACCGAGCACGCTGACCAGCAAATCCAGGGCCTGAGGACCCCAGCCGCGGTCCGGCTTCGAACCGGTCAGGAATCGAGAAGCCCGAGACCGCCGAGCGACCTAGCCTTTCCCCAGGTGAACGGCAGCACGCCGAACCCGGCGACGAGAGGGAGCCCCAGAATGCCCGCGAAGACCACGACCGTGTCCGACGGCTTCAGCCCCGAGGAGCGGGCCGCCATGAAGGAGCGCGCCGACGAACTGCGCGCCGAGGGCAAGAAGGGCGCCAAGAAGGCCGACGGACTGCAAGCCGTCCTCGACCGGATCGCGCAGATGGAGCCGGAGGACCGCGCGCTCGCCGAGCGCGTGCACGTGGCGGTGACCGCCGCCGCCCCGGGCCTGGCGCCGAAGACCTGGTACGGGATGCCCGCCTACGCGAACGAGGAAGGCAAGATCGTCGTCTTCTTCCAGGACTCCGGCAAGTTCAACTACCGGTACTCGACGGTGGGCTTCCAGGACGCGGCCAACCTCGATGACGGCGACCTCTGGCCGGTGGCGTACGCGTTGCAGCAGTGGAGCCCGGCCGTGGAGAAGAAGATCACCGAGCTGGTGAAGGCAGCGATTTCCTGACCGTGCGGCCGTCATCGACGTTGCCAACTACTCCTATGGTTCGTGCATGTCGATCACAGACCATGCGCTGGCCATCGCGGCGGCGGAAGCTGGAGCCGCAGTTGTCCGCTCCCGGTACGGCTCGGCACTGACACGCGTCATGAAGACCGGCGGTGACTTCGCCACCTCCGCCGACGTCGAGGCCGAGCAGGCCATCCTCGACGTCCTGCGCGCGGGGCGTCCGGACGACGCCGTGATGGCCGAGGAAAGTGGGCGGACGGGTACTGGCGACAACGGACGCACCTGGTTGGTCGACCCCCTGTGCGGGACGTTGAACTTTGCCGCGCGGACCACCCTGGCCTCGGTCAACGTCGCCCTGCGCACCGGGTCGGACGTCGTCGTGGCAGCCTCGGCCGATCCGTTCGCCGATGAGGTGTTCTGGACCGACGGCGCCGCCGCGTACGTCCGCGGTGCGGGGACGGACGAGCGCCTCGTCCCGTCGGCCGAGTCGACGCTTGTCGACGTCAATCTCGACCCACCCTTCCCCAACCGGGACGTCTTCCTGGCCGCCCGCATGCTCGCGGACGAGGGCTTCCTCGAACGGTTCCGCCCTCGGGTGGTCTCCACCAGCCTGGCCGTGGCCTGGGTCGCCGCCGGTCGCCGGGCCGCCTACGTGACGGACCGCCACGACTTGCGCAACAGCGTCCACTTCGCGGCCGGAATCGCGCTCTGCCAGGCGGCCGGTTGCGTGGTCACCGGGCTCGACGGCCGGCCGGCGCACACCGGTGGGGACGGTCTCGTCGCGGCCGCGGACGAGCGGACGCACGCCGCCCTGTTGGCCCTCATCCGGAAACAGAGCTCGTGACCGACTCGGTCTTGACATGAAGTTCCACGAGCGTCGACGAGGCGATCGACTCCACCGCCGAAGGGCTTGAGTACTTCATGTCCCGGAGGATCACGCCCCGGTTCACCACCTGGTGCCCGGAGCCCACCACACCGCTCGGCCGGACGAACCCGCAGGGCGCGCCGCTCGAATACCACGTCCGCCTGCTGGAGGTCTACCGGGCGACCATGGAGGCCCACGGCCTGTCCAGCCCGCCCGGGTACGGCCCCGCCGGGCCGGGCCGAGCGGTCTTCTCGGTCAGCTCCTTCATGGACACCCTGCCGGCCACCGAGTCGTGATGGGCGCCGGCGGGCGGGAGCGGCTCGGCCCGTCGCTCCCGCCCGTGTCCAGGCCCTAGCTGGCGTAAGTCTCGAACTCGCCGATCCGGGGCGTACCGCTGGAGCTGTTGATCTTAAAATTGATCTTGCTCATCGCGGTCGCGGAGAAGGTGGTCGAACCGGCCCCGCTGCCGGAGGCCAGGACAGCTCCGTTGTCGTTGTTGATCAGCTGCCAGGACCCGATGGAGCCCTGGGTGCCGGACGGCTCGCGGATCACCACTCGGGACACCCGGGTCGCCGAGCCCCACTTGATCGAGATCGTGCCTGTCGATCCGGCCGGTGACCAGTAGGTGCCCAGGTTGCCGTCGCGCACGTCGCCGTAGCTGGTCCCGCTGGCCTTGCTGGAGCCGTCGGCGCCGGCGCCGAGGCTGAGGTTGGTCCCGCTGGTGGGCGGAGGGGTGGTGGGCGGCGGGGTGGAGGGCGGCGGGGTCTGCGGCGAGCAACTGCCGTTGGACACCTTCAGGCCCGTGTTGGCGCCGACGGTTTGGCGGACGACGTCCGGCACGCAACTCGCCCCGTCGAGGCTGTACGAATACGGGATGCTGACCGTCGTGTTGGAGGTCGGGTTGGGGCCGGCCGGGTAGTTCTCGCTGCCGGCGCTGGACCAGGTCACGTTGTCGAAGACGTTGCCGGCGACCTGCCAGTAGCCGCGCTCGTTGGTGTAGAAGGTGCCCAGGACGTCCTTGGAGTCGCGGAAGTAGTTGTTCTCCACCCGGGCCCTGGCTCCCGCCCGGGAGTTGATACCCGACTCGTGCAGGCTCACGTAGTGGTTGTTGTAGATGTGGGCGACACCGCCGCGCAGCAGCGGCGTCCGGGAGTCGATGTTCTCGTAGAGGTTGTGGTGGTACGTGATGAAGCCGTTCGACAGGTCACTTTCGCTGGATCCGACGAGGCCGCCGCGACCGGAGTTGCGCAGGACGCTGTAGGACAGCGTCACGTACTGGGTGTTGTCCTTCATGTCGAAGAGGCCGTCGTACCCCTCGGACTCCCCGCCCGACGCCTCCAGGTTGACGTGGTCGACCCAGACGTTGCGGACCGTGCTCTCCATGCCGATGGCGTCCCCACCGTTCGACGTGGGCGAGCCCGACTTCTTGACGTTCCGCACGGTGACGTTCTGGATGATGATGTTGCTGGAGTCACGGATGTGGATGCCGAGCTGGTCGAAGACGGCACCGCTGCCGACCCCGATGATTGTGACGTTGCTGATCTGCTTGAGCTCGATCACGCCCGCCGCGGTGTTACAGCTCGACCCGGACACCTTGCTGGTGTTGCCGTGGTTGATGGTCCCGGTGACCTCGATGGTGATCGGGGTGCTGCTGCTGGCCCGACCGCACAGCGCGGCGTGGATCGCCGTGCCCGTGGTGGCCCGTACCGTCTGCCCGCCCGCGCCGCCGGTGGTCCCGCCGTTCTGGGTGGCGTAGCCGGTGGCGCTGCTCACCGCCGCCGACGCGCGGGGGGTCGGCAGGGCCACCCCGACCGCGATCACCATGGCCGCTGCGGCCAGTACCGCCTGACGTCGCCACACGACTGGTCGTCTCATGTCGCCTCACCTTCGCATTCGTCTCGTTCCAGGCTTCGCCTCGACGGTCATCGCGACCGCACCTGCCGACAGACGTCATACAAGAATTGGCGACAGTCAATCGCGAAAATGTCATCGAGATCTCTCGCGCCCTGGTGGAAGCGGGGATCCGCCGCGCGAGCGGGGCCTGCCCGGTGACGCCGCTCGCGCGATCCATAACGGAAACATCGATGTGACGCAATCGTAGGAAAGCGGTTTCCGTGAAGGCAATAGCTGACGCTTGCAGGTTTGTTGCAGCCCTCGGCATTGACACCGCCCGGGCTACCGTCGATGCTCTGCTAAATCGGTTCAGCGGCCGGCTCTCTCCGACCCCGTCCCACTCCCGGTCCGGTGCGGGATCGCTGGCTGAGCGCACCACCTCCGAGGAAGGACCCGCATGAGACTGCGAAAAGGACTGATCCCACTCGCCGCCACCCTCGTCCTGGCCGGCGCCTCCGGCACCGCGTACGGCAGCGCGAGCGACAGCCGTGGCACCGCGGACGGAATCCGCAGCATCACCCCGATCACCACCGTCTACACGTACGGCCAGAAGGTCTCGGCGGTGGCGATCGAGTACGGCGCCACGGTCAACCCCCGCACCCTCGACACCGCCACGTTCTCGGTGACCGACACCATTTACAACTTCCGCTTCAACCCCATCGAGGACCTGCCGAAGCTCGCCGACCGGACCGTCACCCACACCTACACCAACGGGTCGCCGGGCACCCGCGCCGACCACCGATCGGCGCCGGGCAGGTACGTCATCGTCGAGCTGGACCCCGCCGACACCGGCGGCTCGACGGTCATCGTCTCCAAGTGCCCGACCTTCCTCTGCACGGTGAAGGTCAATCCCGAGCTGCCGACCCGGGTCGTACAACGCAGGGACGTGCATGGCCAGCCCGGTCGCGGGGTCGGCAAGGGGCCGGTGCTCGCCCGGGCCACCCCGCGCGAATCCCGACCGGTCACCGCGAAACCGGTAGACCAACTGGTCGACGAGTTCACCTACGGCTCGTTCCTCAGTGGCGGGATGGTTCTGCCGTACCACTACCACCTGCCGAAGAACTACCAGCCGGGGCGTAAGTACCCACTGATGGTCGTCCTGCCCGGTCACGGGATGGGCTGGGACGGCGACAACCTCGGTGTCCAACTCGCCGCCGACATCCCGGCGACCGCGTGGCTGCAACCGCGGTGGACCGGCACCTCCGAGGACGTCATCGTCCTGGCGCCCCAGCACCAACGGGTCGGGGGGCCCGCCGAGGCGGATCTGCTGGTCAAGCTGCTCGACCAGTTCGTCGGCCAGTTCGCGGTGGACACCCACCGGGTGTACGCGACCACCGTCTCGTACGGCTCCCAGTTGCTCTGGGAAGCGTTCGCCAAGCGCCCGGACCTGTTCGCCGGCGGTTTGGTGACCGGTGGTTTCCCCGTCAACGCCACCCAGGCGACCGCCATCGCGGCGGCCGAGGTACCGGTGTGGATCACGCACGGCGAGCACGACCACCTGCTCAACGTCTCGGGCGCGCGCAACTCCACGGCTGTGCTGCGGCAGGCGTACGTCACCCGGGGTAAGACGCCCGAGCAGGCCGCCGACCTGGTGCGTTACACCGAGTACGCCGATGCCGCCTTCTCGTTGCCGGACTACCACGCGGCCTTCGGACCGACCTACGAGGACGCCAGCATCCTGCGCTGGCTGCTCCACCAGGCCAAGCCCTAAGGTCGCGGACCGGGCGGCGCCCCGCCGCGGTCCGGCGGCGCGATCCGAACGCGTCGACGGTTACCGGGGGGCGTCGCCCGCGTCGGGCTCGGCTCCGACGGGCGCGGCCCCGACGAGCACGGACTCCTGGCCCTCCTGGCGGGCGCGGGCCAGCAGCCCGGCCAGCCGACGCCGCCGGTGCCGGGCCGTCGCCCGCAGACCCACGACCAAGCCGGCGAGCAGAAGCAGCAGCGCGAGCTGCGCCCACGGTACGACCCAGGTGGTGACGGTGGCGGAGGCCGGTCGGCTGTCGACCCCGGCCTGGCCGTCGCCGAGCGGCGTCGGTGCCGTGGTGACGGTCGTGCGGAGGCGCCCCAGGGCCCAGACGCCGCCGGCCCGGGTCTGCACCTTCCGAGCGCCGCCGGGAAGCAACTCCTCGACGGCGCTTGTGGCGTCGTGGCTGGTCCGGCCCAGGAGGTCGGACATCGCCACCCGACTCGTTCCGCTGACCCAGACGTTGCCGTCGTTCTCGACGGTGTAGCGGACCCGCACCGTGCCACCGGTGAAGGGATTCCACGACGGGGAGTACGTGACGCCGAGGCCCCGCACGGCCAGGGCCGCCCGTGCGTCGCCGTTGACCCGCAGCATGACCCGGAACCCGACGCGGCTCTCGACGTTGACCGTGCCTCCGGTGCTGGTGACGGTCGCGGCGATGCCGGCCGGGTGGTCGCCAGGTGTGGCGCCCTTCGGCACCGTGATCCTGAACGGCACCACCCGCGTCTCGTTGGGACCGACGGTGACCTTCTCCTGCACGTCGATCCAGGTGCCGCCGTCGACCGAGGGCCGGTCGGACGACAGCATGTTGAAGCGGCCCTTGTCGGTGAGGTAGCCGTCGGCGGCCTTCAGGGAGAAGGCGACCGCGGTGCGGCTGAAGTTCCGTACCGCCAGGTGCTCGGTCACGGCCTGCCCCGGGTCGAGGCTGGCGTTGATCCACCGGCGTTGGTCCGGGCCACTCGCGGTGGCCGGCTGGACCGTCCAGGTCAGGGCCTTCGGGTCCGGTTCCGCGACCGCCGCGGTCGGCGCGACCGCGACCGTGAGGGACGCGACGGCGAGGACGACGAGCGCCCGGCGCAGCGGGGTGACGGTCATGGGACGGCCCTTCGGCACAGGGCTGGGCGGGGGCCCGATCCGGGCCCCCGCCCAGGCCACTACTCGAACAGTGAGAGCGTGAGCGTGGAGCTGTACTCGCCGGCGGCGACCTCCGCGGGGGTCCGCAGATACAGGTCGGCGTTCACCGAGTACGAGTCGCTGACGACGGTCTTGGAGTCGAAGGCAGAGACCAACAGCTCCTGGTCGACGAGGCCGACATTGTTACCCGGCTGGGTGGCCTCGTCCAAGCTGGTCACCACCTCCTCGCCCTCGCTGACCAGGCCGGTCTCCCCGCCGTCGAGCAGGCGCGGCTTCCAGCCGAGGTGGTCGGCGGTGATCGGCGCCTGACCGGCGGTGCCCGCGAAGTCGGTCGCGCTGCCGAGCACCGCCCAGCTGGCGCCGTCGGGCACCTCGTCGGCGGCGCGGGTGTCGGTGACCGTCACCGTCGGCAGCGTACCGACGAACTGGCGAACCAGCAGGGTCGAGCCGTCCTCGGACAGCGCGACCGCGTCGCCGGCAATCGACAGGGCGAGCACGCCCGGCTCCCTGATCTCGTCGATGTCGACGGTGACCCGCACGCTGGCGTCGTCACCGGGTTCGGCCAGTGCGGGCGACGGCAGCACCGCCGCCCCGGTCAGCACGGCGCCGACGGCGCAGGCCGCGAGCATCTGCCGCCGTTTGTATGTGTTCATCTGATCTCCGTTCTCCGCCATGAGGGGTTATCCGCCGCAGGTGCCGACGGGGTGTTGCACGGTGCGGACGGTCGTCACGTCCTGTCCGCCGATCGCCCCGGTCACCCGGACCGTCGCCGAACCCGCCGCCACCGACACGGCACGGGTGTTGAACGACTGGTAGGCGTTCCCGCCCGGCGCGACGGCCGTGAACGACCGCTCGCCGTACGGCGTCTCCAGGGTGATGCCCACCGGCACGTCATGGTCGTTGCGCGCCTGCACCGCCACGTACACCTTGCCGCCCACGCACCGCGTCGACGCGCTGAGCGTGACGGGCAGGTCGGCGCTGGCCGCCGCGAAGGCCCAGTTGTCGATCTCGACGAGGTCGACGCCGGCCGGGCCGGTGTAGGTGAAGTAGACGTCGTGCACGCCGCTGACGCCCTCAAGCTCGGCGGTCACCTCGGCCCACTGTCCGACCGGCGTGTCCACCGCGACCGTGCCGACGACGGGACCGTTGACGTCGTCCAGCCGGACCTGGACCTGCCCGCCGGCGGCGAGCGCACGCACCCGCGCGGTCAGGCTCTGCGCGCCGTTGTCCCCGAAGTTCACCGAGGACAGCGCCGTCCAGTCGCCGTTGTCGATGTCACGGACCACCAGGTTCGGCGCCGCGCCACCGAACTGCGCGGAGCTGCCGTCGACCTTCACGGTCGCGACGCCCTTGCTCCAGCCGAAGGTCTCGGCCTCGAAGACACGGTACGGGTCGAAGTCCCGGACCTGGTCCACACCGGCGTAGGTGCCGACGACCTGCTGGATCGTGCCGTCCGGGTTGAAGGTCAGTTCCTGGATGTGCGGGCTGCGGTACCCCTGGGTGGTGTTGCCGTTGATGCGCTTGTTGAGCGTCGGGGCGTGGTAGGTGAAGTAGTACTTGCCGCCGAACTCGAACACCGACTGGTGGTTGTTACCACCGGTGCCGGACCCGAAGAACTGCGACTGGTTCGGGAAGAGCACCCCGGCGTAGGTCTCCTTCGGCCACGACATCGGCCCGTCGGAGATCATGTAGCCGATCTGGCCACCCCCGGGGTAGCCCGGAAGCGGCTGCTGGTTGCCACCGAAGTCGTTCCCGCCGAAGTGCGAGGAGTACGAGAAGTAGTACTTGCCCTGGCGCTTGAAGACGTGACCCGCCTCGAAGGCGACCGGGGCGTCGACCACCGCTGCCGTCCCCTCGGTCGAGACCATGTCGTCGCCGAGTTCGATCGCCCGGATGTTCTTCGGGTTGTTGAAGCGCTCGGCCGGCGGCATGCTCGTCGACGCGGGACCACCGCCGAAGTAGAGGTACGGCTGGCCGTCGTCGTCGACGAACGGGGCCGGATCGAACTTCCACGCGACGGCCTCGGCGCCGGGGGTACGACCGTCGATCAGCGTGCTCGTGCGCTCGCTGGTCCACGGACCGAGCGGCGACGCGCCCGTGATCACGTTGCTGGAGCCACCACCGTTGGCGTAGTAGAGGAAGAACTTCTCCACCCCGTTCACCACCTTCTTGGTGATGCCCGGAGCCCACGAGTTGGCGGTGAACGGGGCCACCCCGTTCGGGCCGGCGACCTGGATCTCACCGTGGTCCGTCCAGTTCACGAGGTCCTCCGAGGAGATCACCGTGATCTGGTTGATGTCGCCGTAGTTGATCCCCGGCGAGACGCCAGTGGTCGGGTTCGGGGCGTAGCCCTGGGTGTCGTTGGTCATGTACATGTACACCCGGCCGTCGTGCACGAGGCCGAAGCCGTCCGCCCCGAACTTGTGCCCGATCAACGGGTTGTGCTCTCCCGGCAGCTTGCCGACGACCTCGATGGTCTTCGACGCCGGCGCGGGCGGCGCGGCGCCGACCACCGACACGTCGTCGAGCTTGAAGTCCATGAGGTGCAGGGCCGGGTCCGTGGACGGCGTGCTCGTCCACGGGGTCTCGAAGAACAGACGCGCCGTCGACACGCTCTGCGTCGTCGGGATCGTGAACGTTCCACTGAACTGCGCCCACTGGCCCTTCGTCGCCGTCACGCTGACCAGGTTGGTGTAGGTGCCACCGCCGTAGTGCATGGTGGCGAAGAACTGCTTCGTGGCCGGTCCGCTCTCGTTCTCGTACTTGATGCGGGCCGTCAGGGTGTACGCCTGGCCGGCCTGTACCTTGCCGCTGAGGTCCTGCATCGGGCCGGATCCGGTGGTCGTCCGGCTGGTGACCAGCGCGGCGTTCGCGCCGGCGTAGGCGTCCGACGTGGCCGACAACTGGGCGCCGTCGGTGGCGTTTCCGTTGTTGACGAACCAGTTGGCCAGGCCGTCCTCGAACCCGCCGTTGACGACGAGGTTCGTGTCGGCGGCCTGGACCGGCGCCGCCGGGGCGACGAACCCCGTGGCCAGCATCAGGCCGACTGTCGCGAGCGCTGCGACCCGTCCTCGGGTCGCCCGTCGCATTCGTTGTTCCACGAGACATCCTCCTTCATCTCTGACGTGCGGTCATCGGTGTACGGGGGATCGGTGGGTGTGCTTCCGTGGATGGTCCGGACATCAGGGGTCGACCGCTGCCACCGGTCCGACAGTGGCCGGCGGCGCGGGACAGACCCGCTGTTCCGCGCCGCCCGGCCGGTCGCCGGTGGTGCTGGTCGGTGAGCCGAGGGCTCGTGGTGGGGTTATCCGCCGCAGGCGTTCGCGGGGTGCTGCACCGAGTGGACGGTGGTCACGTCCCGGGCGGCGACCGTGCCGGTGACCCGGACCGTCGCCGAGCCGGCCGGCACCGACGCCGCACGCGTGTTGAACGACTGGTAGACGTTCGCTCCCGACGCGACGGCCGCGAACGACCGGTTCCCGTACGGGGTCTCCACGGTGATCTCGACCGGCTCGGCCGAGTCGTTGCGGGCCTGCACCGCCACGTACGCCCTGCCGCTCAGGCAGCGCACCTGGGCGGTGGCCGTCGCGGGCAGCGCCGCCAGCACGCCGAGTCGGGCCAGTTGGTAGCTGAGCGCCCGCTCCGGTGCGTCGATCTGGTTCTGGGTGCCGAACTGACCGGCCCGTGCCGACGTCGCCGCCGCGAGCGCGGACTGCGTCGCGGCCCAGGCCTCGGCCGGGTAGTGGCGCGCGTCGAGCGACTGCGCGTGGGCGATGGCCGCGTCGAGGGCTGTGGTGTCCAGCGGCCGGGCCTGCGCGGTCAGCACGTCGCTGAGCAGGTAGTCGTCGAAGTCGACGTGGCCGCCGGTCTCCTGGGTCGCGTAGTTGAACAGGCCCACCCGGTGACCCATGAAGTGCGCCAGGCTGCCGTCGAGCGCCTGCGGGCCGACGCGGTTGCCGAGCCGGGTCCACTGGACCCCGTCCAGGCTGTAGTAGAACGTCGTCCACAGTTGGCCGACCGGCGAGGAGAAGTCGAGGTCCGCCTTCACGTGCACCTCGGTCGCGGCGTCCAGCGACACCGTGCTGCCCGACACGAAGTCCTCAAGCGTCGACTGGTCCAGGTCGACCGCGAACGGCTGCGACCGGTTCACGACGCCGAGGGTGTTGACGCCACCGACGCGCTTCACCGCCACGTACGAGAATCCGCGGTTGTAGGCCGCCAGGCCCGCCACGTCGCCGTTCTTCATCCCGGAGATGTCCATCCGGGTCTGGACCGACTGCCGCGGCCCGAACGTCCGCTGCGAGAGGGTGTTGCGGGCCTCTTCGAACCACGCGAGCTCGGCCCGGTTGGACAGCTTCGTGTAGACGTACTGGCCGGTGACCACCTTGCCGGCCGTCAACCGCAGCCAGCCTGCGCGGTCGGTGAGTGACCAGTACCTGTTGTCCGGGGCGTGGTTCCACTCCCATGCCAGGTCCAGCCGTGACCCGTTCGGAGCGATCTCCGCCGGGTCGAGCGGCGCGGGGACCGTCCACTGCTCGTCCTGGTACGCCCGGTGCGGCGCGTCGTTGGCGAAGTCGTCCGAGGCGACGATGCTCTTCTGCCGCTCGAACGCCTCCTCGGCCGGGCTGAGCCGGATCGGCTTGTCGAACAGGCCGTTGACCGGCACGACCCCGTTGGTGCCGAAGGTCGGCCACCCGTCCTGCCAGGTCGCGGGGATGAGCGCCGGGATCCGGCCGATCGGGAACGTGTCCCGGAAGAACATGCCGTGCCAGTCGGTCCCGCCGCCCGCACGGCTGATCGGCACCAGGCTGCCCTGCGCGAAGCCGTTGGAGTTGAGCACTCCGCGCGCCTCGTAGGTGTTGACCCCACCGGCGGAGGTGTAGCGCCCGAGCAGGTCCTTCGACCGGAACATCACGACCTGGCGGCCCTGCCCGGACGGCCAGGTGATGATGACGGCGTAGTACCAGCCGTCGATGTGGTAGACCTGCGCCCCCTCGAACAGCCCGCCGATGAACGGCTGCCCGGCGTAGTTGTTCGCCGTGAAGATGTTCGGGTAGTCCTGCGCGATGGCCGTCAGGCCGGCGTTGAGGCGTACCGCGCTGGTGCCGCCGGAGCCGTAGAAGATGTACGGCGTGCCGTCGACGTCGAAGAACAGCGACGGGTCGTGCAGGCCACGGCCGAGGGCGGTGCGCTGCCATGGGCCGTTCTCGATGTCGTCGGTGCGGTAGAGGTAGGCCCCGCTGAGGTTGTTGGTGTTGAAGACGGCGTAGAACGTGCCGTCGTGGTATCGCAGCGACGACGCCCACTGGCCCTGGCCGTACGAGTTCTGGCCGTTGCGCAGCGAGAACGAGTCGCCGATGCTCGCCCGGTCGAAGACGTAGTTGACGATCTCCCAGTTGACGAGGTCGTACGACTTCATGATCGGCGCGCCCGGGCTCAGGTGCATCGTCGTGCTGATCATGTAGTAGATGTCGCGGCCCTCGTCGTTCTCGGCGGCCGGTACGCGCTCGACGCTGATGTCCGGCACGTCGGCGTTGAGCAGCGGCACCGAGTAGGTGCCGGCGCCGGTGTCGGTCGAGGTGTACGACGACCCGGGCGACCATCCGTCGCCGCCGTGCGCGGCAGCGGGGCCGGCAACCAGGCTCACACCGACGAGAACCGCCACCGATGCGAACGCACACAGTGGACGAACACGTAGCGAGACCACTGTGGACACCAGGCCAGCCGGCACGCGCCGAGCCCGACGGGCAAAGACGTTCAGCCTGTCCACAGCGAACGTGCGGCCGGAGTTCAAAACACGCGAGCGGACCGACAAGACCAAGGCGAGCTCCAAACGCGAGAGCGGCGTGAAAGCCATCGTGTTATCGCTAACAACCCCTGTCAAGACAATCAATGAAACGCGCCCGAAGTATCCCCGTAACCCAACCAACCCACCACAGTGGACAGTCCCACCACACCTCCAACCCCGATGATCATGAAGTTATTGCCATGACACGCCGTCATTGACGGCAATAACTTCATGATCACCGAGAGCGCGCCCGGCTCGGACGGCCTTAGGCGTTCAGGCAGGCTCTGAGGGCGGCGGTTAACTGGTTGGCGCGGTCGTCGCCCATCCCGCGCATCTGGTTGACCACGTAGCCGAATCCCACCTGATGCTCGGCGTCGGCGAAGGCCAGGTTCCCGCCCGCGCCGTCGTGGCCGAAGCTGCGCTCCCCCAGCAGGGGCCGGGCCGGTGGGGAGTGCAGCAGAAAGCCGGTGCCCCAGCGCTGCCCGGTGTCCGGCGGGCCGTGCCGCTGCTGCCCACGCGAACGGACGACGACCGCGTCGTCCACCGAGGCGGCAGTGAGCAGCGGTCCACCCTGGAGGTCCGACACACAGGCGGCGTAGAGGCGCGCGAGGCCGTCGGCGGTGCTCACCGCGCCCGCGCCGGGGACACCGGCGGCCCGGATGGCGTCGTCGTTGAAGCTCACCAGGCCGTTGGCGTCGGCGGGAAAGGCGAAAGCGCCCCCCATGGTGATGCCTCGTTCGGCCACCGGGTCCTCGAACGGGTCGGGATCCGGGGGCGGTGCCAGGCCCCAGGCGACGGTGTCGCGCTCGGCGGCCGGAAGCCCGAGCCAGGTGTGCAGGCCGAGCGGATCCGCGACGGTGTCGGCGAAGAACGCGCCGGGTAGTTGACCGGTGCTGCGGTGGATCACCTCTCCGACCAGCCAGCCGTAGGTCATCGAGTGGTAGCCGTGTGCGGTGCCCGGCTCCCACAGCGGGGCCTGTGCCTCGATCGCCTTGATGACCGGATCCCACGCCAGGACCTCGTCGAGGGTCAGGGGTCGGTCCACCGCGGGCAGACCGGCCTGGTGCGTGAGCAGCCAACGCACGGGGATGTGCGCCTTGCCGTGCTGTCCGAACTCCGGCCAGTAGCGCGTCACGGGAGCATCGAGGTCGAGCCGCCCCTGCTGCACCAGCAGGTAGGCACAGATCGCCAGGATTCCCTTGGTGCAGGAGAAGACGACGACAGGCGTGTGCGCGTCCCAGGGCCGCCCGGTACGGGTGTCGGCGATCCCGCCGTACAGGTCGACGACCTTGCGGCCCCGCACGTAGACGGTGACCGCGGCGCCGACCTCTCCCCGGGAGGTGAAGTTGTCGCGGAAGACGTCGGCGACTCGCCCGTAGCGATCGTCGACGTCGCCGTGGATCTGCGGCTGTGTGACCACTGCCTACCCCTTCACTGACCCTTGGATCAGGGCCTTGATGAACTGTCGCTGGAAGATCAGGAACACGATGAGGGTCGGGGTGAGGATCAGCAGCGACCCGGCACACAGCAGCACCAGGTCGGTGCCCCACTGGCCCTGGAACGCGCCGAGCGCCCCGGCCATCGTGCGTTTGCTGGCGTCGTCCACGAGGACGATGGCGAGCAGGAACTGGTTCCATGTCCAGAGGAACATCAGGATCGTCAGCGAGGCGATCGCCGGCCGGGCGAGCGGCACCTGGACCCGCCAGAACAACTGCCACGTGCTGCTGCCGTCCACCCGGGCCGCCTCGGACAACTCGACAGGCACGTTTGTGAAGTGCGCCCGCATCCAGAACACCGCGAACGGCATGTACAGGCCGATCAGCGGCAGGATGATGGCCCAGCGCGTGTTGAGCAGACCGAGATCCTGCATCTGGTAATAGAGCGGCGTGACGACGGCCTCGAACGGCAGGGTCAGACCCAGCAGGAAGAGACCGAAGACGAGTCGGGCGCCGGGCACGCGCAGCTGACCGAGCCCGAAGCCGGCCATTGTCGCGATGAGCACCGACACCGGCACGACACCGGCCACGATGATCAGGCTGGAGCGGAGCAGGGCGCCCATGTTCGCGGCGGTGAAGGCGTCGGCGAAGTTCCCCCACTGCGGGTCGGACGGCCACTCGAGCCCGCTGGGCACGGTGCCCCGGGGCTGTAGCGCCGCCGACAGCATGCTCACGAACGGCAGCAGGGTGACGACGATCAGGGCGATCAGGAAGACGCGGCCGGTCACCTGTTCGCGTCGGCTCAGGTTCACGGCTTCTCTCCTCGGCTCAGGCGCTGGATCGGCAGCACACATGCCAGCACCAGCAGCATGAGTACGACAGCGAGCGCCGAGGCGAGCCCCACCTGCCGCTGCGAGAAGGCCAGCCGGTAGATCTCCAGGCCCGGCACGGTGGTCTGCAGGCCGGGTCCGCCGCTGGTGGAGATGTAGACGATGTCGAAGCTCGCCAGCGCCGCGATGATCGTCACGGTGAGGCAGACGCCGATCTCCTGCCGCAGGCTGGGCAGGGTCACGGCGAGGAACTCGCGGACCGGACCGGCGCCGTCCAGGCGGGCGGCCTCGTACAGCGCCGGATCGATCTTGCTCATGCCGGTGACCAGCAGGATCGTGCAGAGGCCGAGCAGGACCCAGGCTCCGATGACGCCGACGGCAGGCAGCGCCGTGTCGAAGTCGCCGAGCCAGGCGCGGGCCACGCCACCCAGCCCGACCGCGCGCAGCGCCTGGTTGACCAGGCCGTTCGACGAGAGCAGCCAGCTCCACGCGATGCCCGCCGCCACGAGGGGGATGACCTGCGGCAGGAACAGGATGGTCCGGACGACGGTGCCGAACGCGCCGGTGGTGATCCGGCGAACCATGCTGGCCACCAACAGCCCGAGCGCGACGGGGATGAAGCTGAAGAAGACGATCAGGACTATCGCGTTGCCGATGATCTTCAGCAGGTCGCTGTCGGTGAAGACGGTGAGGTAGTTGTCCAGGCCCACCCAGCGGGCCACCCCGATCCCGTTCCAGTCGTAGAGCGAGTACTGGAACGTCAGGACGAGCGGACGCAGGACGAACACCGCGTACATCACCAGGGCGGGCAGGACGTACAACCAGCCGGTCCCGGCCGCGCGGGCCCACCGAAACCGGTGGGCCCGCGTGGGGGTGGGACGAACGCGACGATCGTCCCGCCCGGTTGGTGCGCTGCCGAGGGCAGACGTCATCGAGACAGTTCCTTCTGATACTCGGCCTGGACCGCCTTCACGTACCCCTCGGGCGTCTGCTGGCCGGCGATCAGCTTCTGCATCTCCGGCGTGATCGCGGCGGCGAAGATGCCGCCTGTCGCGTTCGCGGTGAAGTCCACCGCACCGTTCTCCGCACCGAGCTGCTGGGACGCCTTCAGGGTCTCGGCCAGCACGGTGTTCGGGGCGGCGCTCGGCACCGGCAGGTCACTCGGGCCGCCGGGGCTGGAGCCGCCGACGGTCACCGAGATCTCGCGGGCCTTGGCGTTGGTGTGGACCCAGTTCAGGAAGTACGCGGCGGCGTCCGGGTTCTTGGCCTTGGCGGAAACGCCGAAGGTGTTGGGGGCGGACATTGCCACGTGCTTGCCACCGGCGGACTCCGTGGGGAAGAGGAAGAAGCCCACGTTGCCGGGCATCGACTTGTCGAGGTTGGCCGACTCCCAGTCACCGTTGAACATGAACAGGCCGTTGCCCTTCTGGAACTCCCCCACCATGCCCGCGTAGTCCAGGGCGTTGGCGTCCTTGGTGAAGTAGCCGGCCTGCGCCCACTTTTGGATGGTCTGGGTGGCCTTCAGGGCGGCCGGGGTGTCGAACGTGGCCCCCGGCTTCTGGAAGATCCAGTCGGCGACCTGGGTCGGCTCGCCGAACTGGTTCTGCAGCGCCTGGTGCGGGAAGTTGATGCCCGCGGTGTTCTTGTTGAACTGCATGATCGGCTGAACCCCGCCGGTCTTCGCCTTGGCCAGCAACTCCTCGAACTCGGCGACAGTGGCCGGCGGCTGGGTCATGCCGATCTGACCGGCCAGCTTCTTGTTGTAGAAGACGCCGGTGACGCTGTAGCCGAGCCCCATCCCGTACAGCGAACCGGTGCCCCGGGTGTTCTCGCCGACGCGCAACTGCATGAGCTGCGAGGCGGGGAACTTGTCCCACCCGTACGCGGTGAAGTACGGGTCGAGGTTCTTGAGCAGGTCGTCCTTGACCAGGTCGACCATTGTGGGGAGCCGGATGATGTCGGGCGAGTTGTCCGAGGCCATCACCCGGGGCGCGTTCTCCACGATCACCGTGAACTGGTCCTCGCGGATGTTGAACTTGACGTTCGAGTGCTGCTTGGAGAACTCGTCGGCCAGCGCCTTGGCCAGCGGGAAGCCGGTCTCCGCGTACATCTCCAGGGTGATCGGGTCGGTGCCCAGCTCCGTCTTGACGGCGGCATCGGACTTCTGGGACGACGACCGGTCCTCGCCCGGGGCGCTACAGGCCGTCGCGGTCATCCCGACCGCCAACAGCGACGCGAGGAGCACAGTTCTCCGTCGCGGAAACTTTGTCAGCAATTCTGCCATCTCATGACTCCTTGACATCTCCACGCGTCCCGCGACCCACGGCCGCGCGACGGCTCCACCGGGACCACCGCGACCGGGTGGCGGCCACGACACGTATGCCGTGAGCTGTCGCCCGGGCGCGGCACCCGTACCGTCAGCAGAAAAGAACCCGGCACGGCCACCGAAGGCGCCTCTGGATGCACCAGAAGTGGTCGCTAAACTGATTTAGCAGAGCATGCGCGCGGCACGGGAAGCTGTCAAGGACAACTTGGCAACGGTGCGGAAACGTCGGGTTCACACCACGCCGACGTGACCGGCGCTGAATCCCGGACGGCGACGCATCATGATGGGCGGGAGCGGCGCCTGTGGCACCGCGCCTGATTCGGAGGACTGATGGGCCGCAACAGAGCAACACTCGCCGACGTCGCGCGGAAGGCCGGGCTGTCCAAGACCGCCGCGTCGATGGTGCTCAACGGCAGAGAGGGCACCCGACTCTCGGCCGAGGCGCACCAGCGGGTGTTCGCCGCCGCCGAGGAGCTCGGCTACCGGCCCAACCTCGCCGCGCGCAGCCTGCGCACCCGCAAGACGGCCACCATCGCGTTCGTCTCCGACATCGTGGCCACCACCCGGTTCGCCGGTGACCTCATCCGCGGCGCCCTCGACGCGGCCCGCGAACGCGACCACGTCCTGCTCATCACCGAGACGCAGGGCGATGCCACCTTCGAGCAGTACGCCATCGAGGCCGTCCTGGACCGGCAGGTCGACGGGGTGATCTACGCGGCGATGGCGACCCGACGGCTGACGGTGCCGGCGGCCATCCTCGGCGGTCCGGTGGTGCTGCTCAACGCCACCAGTCCCGACGGCCTGCCCAGCGTGGTCCCGGACGACGAGGGGGCCGGCCGCTCCGTCGCCGCCGCCCTGCTGGAGCTTGGCCACCGCGACGCGATCGCGCTCATCGGCCGCAACCGCCTCAAGGAGGACGACCCGGAGGTCTCGCTCGCCGCCCGCGCCCGCCTGCACGGCATCCGGCAGACGCTGGACGAGGCGGACGTCAGCCTCCTGGCCGAGTGCTTCTGCACCGAGTGGTTGCCCGAGCACGGTTACGCAGCCATGCGCGGCCTGCTGAGCAAGCCGAAGCGACCCAGCGCGATCATCTGCATGAACGACCGACTGGCCTTCGGCGCCTACCAGGCACTCGGCGAGGCGGGGCTTACCGTCCCGGAGGACATCTCGGTGATCTCGTTCGACGACGACCCGATCGCCGCCTGGTTGCGGCCCAGCCTGGCCACCACGGCGCTGCCGCACGAGCAGATGGGGAGGCGCGCTGTCGAACTGCTCCTGGACGGGGGTGCCGCCGAGCCGTCGCTGATTCCGATGCCACTGCGCCGACGCCGGTCCCTCGCGCCGCCGGCCGGCTGACCACCGGCCCTCCGGCCCGTACCGTCGGGTTGGCCTTGTCCGACGCTAAAACGGTTTAGTGCTAGGTTCCGACAATGCTTCGTCTACCCGACCACTGGGTGTGGGACAGCTGGTACGCGAGGGACGACAACGGCCTCTGGCACGTGTTCTTCCTGCGCGCTTCCCGCGCCCTGCACGACCCGCACCGACGCCACCGCCGGGCCACCATCGGCCACGCCGTCTCGGCGGACCTGCGCTCGTGGCGCCTGGTCGCCGACGCCGTGGTCCCCGCCGACGCGCCCAGCTGGGACGACCTGGCGACCTGGACGGGCTGCACGGTCCGCGGGCCGGACGGACTGTGGTACCTGTTCTACACCGGGGTCGGTCACGCCGAGGACGGGCTCGTCCAACGCATCGGACTGGCCGTCTCCGACGACCTCATGACCTGGCACCGGCACGGCACCGAACCGATCGTCCAGGCCGACCCCACCTGGTACGAGCTGCTGGACAAGGACCTGTGGTACGAGCAGGCATGGCGTGACCCCTGGGTGTTCCCCGACCCCGACGGCGAGGGTTGGCACATGCTCGTCACCGCCCGCGCCAACACCGGTCCGGCGAACACCCGAGGCGTCGTCGGCCACGCCACCTCCACCGACCTCGTCACCTGGACCGTCGCGCCGCCGCTGTCGACACCGGCCGGCTTCGGTCACCTGGAGGTGCCCCAGGTCGCGGTCCTCGACGGGCAGCCGCTGCTGCTGTTCTCCACCGACGCCACCGGCAGCGCTCGGCGCGACGACCACCGGATCTGGGTGGCGACCGGCGAGACCACCCTCGGACCGTGGGACATCGCGTCCGCCCAGCCCTTCGCGCACCCGCACCTGTACGCGCCCCGGCTGGTCCCCGGACCCGCCGACGACTGGTCCCTCATCGGTTTCCTCGACCACGTCGACGAGACGTTCGTCGGGGAACTCACCGACCCCATCCCGGTCCGCTACCAGGCCGCGACCGGGTTGACCGTGGACCCGGCGAGGGCGAACGTAGCGCGGTAAACCAGACAGGTCCGGGTCGAGGCGTGTGTCGCCCCGACCCGGACCTGTCGGTGTCCAGCTACCGGATCAGCTGCGCACCTGCCACTGCTGGTTGGTGCCGCCGCTGCAGGCCCAGAGGATCAACTTCGTGCCGTTCGCCGTCGCGGCACCGTTGGCGTCGAGGCAGAGACCCGACTGCACGCCAGTGATCGTGCCGTTGGAGTTGATGTTCCACTGCTGGTTGACACCACCGTTGCAGTCCCAGATCACCACCTTCGTGCCGTTGACGGTGCCCTGGCCGGAAGCGTCCAGGCACTTGGTGCCGTAGACCATGAGCTGCCGGCTCGCGGTGTGCGTCCACCGCTGGTTGGCGACGTTGCTGATGCAGTCCCAGATCTGGGCCTGCGTGCCGTTGGTCGTGCTGGAGTTACCGATCTCGGCACAGCGGCCCGACTGGACGCCCACGATCTGCACGTTCGTCGGGTTGGTGCTGCCACCGCTCTGCACGCCGGCCGTGTTGATCACCGTTTGCGCGCCCGACGGCCAGTTACCGTTGCTGACCGTGACGTTGCCGTTGACGACGTTGCCGCGGTCACCGTTCGTCACGTTCGTGCCGCTGCTGGTCGACCAGTTGTTGGTGACCGTGAAGTTGCCCATGTTCTCGGCGTAGTAGTAGTTGGCCGTGGCCCAGGTGCCGGTGGAGGAGAACACGTTGTTGCGCGCGGTGTAGTAGCGCGAGCCCTCGTCGAAGTAGAGCCCGAACCAGCCGTTGGTGCGCAGGCAGTAGTTCTCGGCGATCAACCCGCCCGGGTTCGCCGACAACGAGTAGATGCACCCGCCGTCGGTCATCTGCTGCATGACGTCGTGCACGTAGTTGCCGATGACCTGGTTGTTGGCGGCGGTGGTCGCCGTGGAGTACCGCGGCTGGTAGTTGTACAGGCCACGGTTGGCGTAGTGCTGGCTGCCGCCGGCGTCGTTGGCGCCCCAGCCGTAGCCGATCGACATACCGGTGTACGGCATGTTGTAGACCTCGTTGTGCGAGACCAGCGAGGTGTTCACGTAGGTCGTCAGGATCGAGACGACGCCCCGGTACTCCAGACCGAGATCGTGCACCTTGTTGTTGCTGATGGTGACGTTACGGTTGACCATCCGCTGGTCACTGGGGTGGTGGGCGTCGGCGCGCACGCCGCCGACCACGACGCCACCGGCGGAGTTACGGGCGATCTCGGAGCGGGTGACTGTGATGTTGTTGGCCCCCAGGCCGACGCCGCTGGCGTGGGCGTTGGCGTCGTTGCCGATGCCGATGGCCGTCTGCCCGAGGTTGACGAACTGGGAGTTACTGAAACTGATGGTGTTGGCGGCGGAGACCTGCACCGCGGCCGGCATCTGGGCCCAGCTCGGGCGGGTGGCCTCGAACAGCGGGCAACCCTCCTGGCAGGAGGTCAGCGCGTCCGACGGGCGGGCCCAGGAACCGACGATGTGCGCGCCGGTCTGCTGGTCGGCGAAGCCGTTGCTGCTGCTCGGGCCGAGCCAGCTGGTGCCGGTGAAGGTGATGCCGCTGAACGAGATGTGGTGCGCGGGCGCATCGTAGGTGCCGCCGACGTTCACCAGGGACTGCAACTGCGGCAGCTCCACACTGACCGAGCTCATGTTCTGTCCGGCGAGCGGGATGTAGTTGAGCTGGCCGTTGCTCGGGTTGAGATACCACTCCCCCGCCGAGTCCAGGAACTCGTACGCGTTGGCCAGGTAGAACGCGCCCGCGCGGTGCGGACGGGACAGCGTGTCGAAGCCGAAGGTGTTGTTGTTCCACGCCGGCTGCTGCATCGTCAGGAAGTTGCCGCTGATACTCTGCACCGGCGAGTACCTGTCGGTGAACGACCCGACGCTCTCCACCTCGACCCGGTTCTGGTTGCCGAGGTTGTTGAGGTAGTTGAGCGCGCTGTTGGTGAACCGCATACCGGACGTGGTGAAGGTGAAGTCACCGCGGTTCACGGCGGTACGCGCCCGCGTGGCGATCGCCCCGTTGACGTAGAGCTGACGGGAGTCGAGCCCGGCGGGAACGTTGGCCCGCCAGATGTTCTTCCCGGAGTCGACGAGAGACCAGCCGGTGACCGCCCGGGCACCGGTGATCGACGGCGCCGCGCCTGCGGCCGCCCGCCAGATCACCTGGTAGCCGTTGTTGCCCGAGTCGGCCGCGGTGAACCGCAGCGGCGACGAGAGTCGGTACGCGCCGTTGGCCAACTCCACCACGATGTCACCTGACATCGAGCTGTTGATCGCCCGCACCGCGGTCTGCGCGGCACTCAGCGAACACGGTTGGCTGGCGGAACAACTGGTGCCGGTGCCGGAGGGGGAGGCGTAGAGGGTGGTGGTGGCCGCGAGGGCCGGGGACGCCGAGGCGGTTACCGCGACCAACGCGGTCACCGCTGTCGCGGCGGCGCCGGCCAACAGTCGGCGCAGCGCCGAGAGGGACGAGGACACGGGACGGTGCTCCTGACGTGAGAACGGGTTGGGGGTGGCGGAACGGCCTCGACCAGCACGGGGGTTGCGGGTCGCGGCGGTCATCCGAGGATTTCCCGGAGATAGCGCAGGCCATCCGTGGCGAGACGGTCCTGTGAGGGGGCCAGCGGACGCCAGATCGCCGCGGCGACCGCGATGGACTCGTTCTCCCCGGTGAACGACTCGATGCAGATCGCACCCTGGTAACCGGTGTCCCGCAGGACGGCGAAGAAGCGGGGCCAGTCGAAGTGGTCCGCACCGGGAGCGCCTCGGTTGCTGCCGCTGACCTGCACATGCTTGATGTGCGGGCCAGCGGCAGCGAGAGCCGCGTAGGGGTCGGCCTCCTCGATGTTCATGTGATACGTATCGATCATGATGCCGACGTTCGGCGGGAGCCCGTCGATCAACTCGACCGTCTGCTCCATCGTGTTGACGACGCTCGTCTCGTAGCGGTTCAACGCCTCGACACCGATGCTCACGCCCAACTCGCCGGCCTGCTCGGCAACCGGCGCCAGGGCCCGCCGGAAGTCCGCGTAGCAGGCCGCGCGAGCCGCCGGTGACATCCGCCAGGTGCGGCCGACCGAGGCGTACACCGGGCCGCCGACGCACGGCGCGCCGACCGCCGCCGCGCTCGCCACACAGCCCTTGAGGTACGCCACCGTCGACTCGACCACCGCAGGCGCGGCGTCGACCAGCTCCCGCCCAGGCGAGAGGGCCGCGCAGACGCCGGCGGCGACGAGGCCGTGCGCCGCCAACAGGTCCCGGGTACGGATCGGGTCCCAGTCGCCGGGCTGCTCGATCGGCAACTCGACCGCGTCGAAGCCGAACGCGGCGATCCGCGGGATCAGCTCGGCCAGGGCCTCGTCGTCGACCGGCGAGGCCCAGACCCAGGGGTTGACGCCGATGGCGTACATCAGGTCCCTACTTCCAGCGCTGCGGGTAGCCGGGCAGGTCCGTGCAGCCGCACATCGCGTAGTGCAGCGGCGGCATGCCCGCGTCGAGGTACTGGTCCAGGTTGTCCTGGGTGACGGTCGGCTGCGGCAGCTTCCACGGGCTGGACACCTGCTGGCCGTCGAGGATCTGCAGCGCCGCGATGATCGGCGTACGCCACTGGTACGTCGGGTAGGTCGGCGCGATCGCGGTGAGCTTCTTGTCCTTCCAGATCTTCAGGAAGTCGAGTTGGTCCTCACCGTTCATCGGCGGAACCGGCTTGCCCGCGTCCTGGAACGCCTCGACCGCCGCGACGGCCACCGCGCCGGCGTCCATCCAGACCCCGTCGATCGTGCCGTACCGCTGGATGTAGTCGTCGACGATCTTCTTGGTCTTGGCCGGGTCACCGTCGGTGAACTCGACACCGACCACGTCGACCTTCGCCTTGTCGAACGCCACCTTCGCCGCCGACCAGCGGGTCTCCAGGACGTCGACGCCGGGCAGGATCCGCAGGGCGAGGACCTTGCCGCCGGGCTTCATCTTCTGGCTGACGAACTCGGCCCCGACGTGGCCGAACCCGTAACCGCCGATGGGGTTGATGAACGTCACCGGGCACTTCGTGTTGACACCACGGTCGAAGACGACGACCGGCAGCCCGGCCTTGCAGGCCGCCTCGACCGCCGGGGTGAGCGTGGCGGTGGTGTTCGGCGAGACGATGAGCGCGTCGCAGCCCTTGCCGAGCAGATCGTTGATGTCCGCGATCTGCTTCTGGTCCTTGCCCTCGGCGTCGACGTGCACGAACTCCTTGATGCGGCTCTTCTGCGCCTCGACCTCGGCCTGCATGGTCTTGAACCCGACCTGCCGCCACGGGTTGTTCAGCGCCGCGTTCGAGAAGCAGATCTTGTGCGGGCCCTTCTTCTTGAACTTGGCGGTGTCGACCATCGTCGGGTTGAGCACCTGCTCCCACGGCTTGTCGGCCGGGCCCGTCGGTGCCGCGTCGAGCAGCGCGAGCTCGGCGTCGTAGTCGGCCTGCACGAAGAACTTCGACTGGTCTCCGGTGCCGGACCCAGCGGGGGCGGATGCACTCCCCGACGGGCCTGCGGCCGGTTCGTCGGTGGAACAGGCAGTGAGGGACAGCAGGGTGACAGCGGCAAGCGCCGCCATGGAACGTCGCACTATGGTTTCCCCTTTATCTCGACGTGGAACGTGTTGCCGAGACCGCCACGGCGAGCAGGATGATCGCGCCCTGGACGGTCGACCTGAGGGCGCCGGAGACGCCGTAGAAATTCATGAGGGCGAACAGCAGTTCGAGGGTCAGCGCGCCGAGCATCGCCCCGACGACCGCGCCACGACCCCCGCCGAGCGCCACACCCCCGAGGACGACCGCGGTGATCGCACCGAACTCCAGGCCCGCTCCGGCCTGGAACGACACGCCGCTGTAGCCGCCCAACAGGATCGCCGCCACCGCCGCCACGAGCCCGCTGAGGATGAAGGCGAAGGTCCGGGTACGCCACACGCGCACCCCACTCAGCTCGGCGGTGCGCGGGTTGTCGCCGACGGCGACAAGCGTCCGACCGAAGTCCGACCGCATCAGCAGCACAGCCGCCACCGCGACGACCACCAGGACCACAAGCGCGTACGGCACGCGGCCCAACACCGGCACGTCCTCGAAGGCCCGCCGGCCGAACCGCCGGAACTCCTCGGAGAGCCCGCCCTTCGGGGCGCCGTCGGACCACAGGTAGACCGCGCCCACGAGGATCAGGAACATGCCGAGGGTGGTGATGAACGACGGCACCCGCAGCCGCGTCGTGATCAGGCCGTTGACCAGCCCGACCAGTGCACCGAAGGCGAGCAGGAGCAGCACCACCGGCCAGGTACGCGCCGGGTCGCTGTCGATCAACCGGGCGGCGACCACCACCTGGGCGGTGACCAGCGACCCGACCGAGAGGTCGAACTCACCGGAGACGATCACGAAGTACTGACCGGCGGCGAGCAGGATGATCGGCGCCGAGCGGCCGAGGAAGGACATCAGCGACGGCGGTGCCAGGAAGTCGGGCTGCCGAATGCCGACGAGCACCAACAGCACCGCGAGAATCGCGAGGATCGGCAGGACACCACCGGGACGCACCCGCGGCAGACGCAGCGACAGGGAACGGGGCTGGACGGTCTGCATGGCTACGCCGCCTTTCGCATGGCCCGGCGGGCGTAGACGGCGACCGCGGCGATGATGATGACGCCCCGGATCACCTGCTTGAAGAAGGCGTCAACCTCGAGCTGGTTGAAGATGGCGTCGATGCTGGCAAGCAGCAGCACCCCGCCGACCGTGCCGACGACGCCGCCGCGCCCACCGGCGAGGGCGGTCCCGCCGATCACCACCGCGGCGATCGACTCCAGGTCGTAGAGGCCCTCGGTGCCGACGCGCGGGGCGCCCGAGCCGAGCCGACTGGCGAGGTAGATGCCGGCGAGACCCGCGCACATCGAGCACAGGACGTGGGCGGTGACGAGGACCCGGTCGTTGCGGACACCGGACAGCCGGGCCACCTCCGGATCCCCACCGACGGCGACCAGATGGTGGCCGAAGCGGGTCCGCGAGAGCGCGAACCAGGCCGCCGCGGTGACGGCTATCAGCAGCAGGAACGACACCGGCACCGGCCCGACGCGCTGGTAGCCGAGCGCCTGCACCAGTGCGGGCGCGGTGGTGCCGGCCGGGCCGTCGTAGCCGTTGTCGAGGTAACCCTTGAGCAGCAGCCCGACGCCGAGGGTCGCGATGAACGCGTTGACCCGGAACCTGGTGACGAGGAGCCCATTGAGCAGCCCGACGCCGGCGCTGACGACGAGCACCAGACCGATCGCCGGCAACACCGCGCCATCGCTGCCGTTCATCGTCTCGGCCGCGACCAGGGTGCTGAGGCTGATCACGTACGCCACCGAGAGGTCCAGCGAGCCCCCCAGGATCACCAGGGTCTGGCCGACCGCGACCAGCCCGAGCCCGGCGGCGACATGCAGCAGACTCACCGTCGTGGACTGATTGAAGAGCTGACCGCCGTCGAGCAGGACGACAAGCCAGCCGATCGTCAGGGTGAGGGTCAGGGCCACGAAGACGCCCGGTACCGGACGCCGGGCCGGCAGCAGCGACAGAGCGCTCACTGGGCCGGCTCCCGCACGGTGCCGACCGCCAACGCGACGACCTCCTCCTCGGTCGCGCCGGCGGGCAGCTCGCCCGCGACGTGGCCGTCCCGCATGACGACGATCCGGTCACTCATCCCCAGCAGCTCCGGTAGATCGGACGAGATCATCAGCACGGCCGCGCCATCACGGGCGAGGCGGCGGACGAGGTCGTGGATGGCTGACTTCGCGCCCACGTCGATGCCCCGGGTCGGCTCGTCGAAGAGCAGGATCCGCGGGTTGAGCGCGAGCCATCGGGCCAGCACGACCTTCTGCTGGTTGCCCCCGGACAGAAAGCGGATCTCCTGGTCGTCGCCGGCGCCGCGGACCTCCACGGCGGCCAGCAACTCGCGTACCCGCACGGTCCTTGCCGCCCGGCCGGACCGAGCGGCGAAGACGGCCCGGCTGGCGAGCAGCGCGTTGTCGAGCACCGACTGCCGGGGGACGATCCCCTCGCCCTTGCGGTCCTCGGTGACGTAGGCGATGCCGGCCCGCATCGCGGTGCGGGGTGAGCGCAGTCGGACCGGCCGGTCGTCGAGCGTGACGTCGCCGGTCGTGAACGGCAACACCCCGAAGATCGCACGGGCCAACGCGGACCGCCCGGAGCCCTGTAGACCGCCGATGCCGAGCACCTCGCCGGCGCGCAACTGGAGGTTGATGTCCCGTAGCTTGCGGTTGCCCACGTCGCGAAGGTTGAGCCGCACCGGACCCCGGTCCTCCGGGACGGCCCGGTCCGGGTAGTAGCTGGACAGTTCCCGACCGACCATGTGCCGCACCAACTGGTCGGCGGTGGTGTCCGCGGTGTCCACGGTGGTGACCCGGCGTCCGTCCTTGAGAACGGTGATCCGACCGGACAGGTCGAAGACCTCGGCGAGCCGGTGTGAGACGTACAGCAGCCCGATGCCCCGCTCCTGGAGTCGGCGCACCAGCCCGTAGAGCAGCTCGACCTCGTGGTCGGCCAGCGCGGCGGTCGGCTCGTCCATGATGAGCAGCCGCGCGTCCAGGGCCAGCGCCTTGGCGATCTCGACGACCTGCTGCTGCGCGACGCCCAACTGCCCCACCCGGGCATCGGCCGGCAAGGTGGTCTCACCGATCGAGGCGAGCAGCCGGGTGGTCCGGTCGAGCATTGCCCGACGGTCGACGAGACCGCGACGGACCGGCTCGTGCCCCAGGTAGACGTTCTCCGCGACGGTGCGCTCCGGGAGCAGGTTGAACTCCTGGTGGATGATGCCGATGCCGGCCCGCTGCGCGTCCCGCGGGCCACGGAACGTACGCGACTCGCCGGCGAACTCGACAGTGCCCCCGTCCGGGGCGTGCCCACCCGAGACGATCTTCATGAGGGTCGACTTCCCGGCACCGTTCTCACCGACCACTGCGTGCACCTCGCCGGGCGCGACATCGAGGTCGACACCGTCGAGAACGCGGACTCCGAGGAACGACTTGCCGATGCCCCGAAGGCTGAGAAGCGGCGTCGGCGGTGGATCTGACATTCCGAAAGCCCTCACAGACAGTAGTTGTCGACTGGATCCAGCACCGTGCTCCGGCGGGTCTGAGGGATCGCACGGCGAACTTTCGTAGCTATCGATGGAGGCTTATGTTCGCGTGTTGCGAACATTCCCTTGACATCAACGAAACATCACACGTATGAAGATAGATGTTTGGATGCGGGTCCGCAATCCTCGACCGGGGCTGATTGCCAGGGCCGTCACCCGATCGACAGCGGCGCCGCAGCGAGGGAGCCGCGCACGACCGTCGTCACCTGGGCAGGACGTCGGACGTCACTCCATTAATTGACACTCTTCTATCTCTAGCTCATCCTGACCTCGTGGATCACCGGACGAGACTTACAGCGACCATCACGCTGTGTGACGTCCTGCGGGTCTGACTGCCGTTTCGGCGAACGGCACGAAGACCGACCACCGCACCCCGTGCACCCTTGCGCGTCCAGGCACAACCTGGCGCGCCGTGGGGCCCGTGGTGGCAAACGAAGTTGCCCGCCCAACCTAGGAGACGGCATGCGTCGCAACACATTGCTCATCTCAGTGATCGCCGGCCTGTTGCTGGCGCTCGGACTCGCCCCACCCGCGTCGGCGGCCCCGGCCTTCCGCGCCCTCGTGTTCAGCAAGACCACCGGCTACCGGCACGACTCGATCCCCGCCGGGATCAGCATGCTCCAGCAGCAGGCCGCCGCGAACAACTTCGAGATGGTGGCGACCGAGGACTCGAGCGTCTTCACCGCCGCCAACCTGGCGACCTTCGACGTCATCGTCATGCTCCAGACCTCCGGCATGGTCTGGACCTCGGCGGCCCAACGCCAGGCGGTCGAGGGCTACCTCGCCAGCGGCAAGGGCATCGTGGCCATCCACAACGCCACCGACATGGGCATCGAGTCCGAGTACCCGTGGTGGGACAACACCATCAACGCCGGCGCCCACATGCCCGAGCACTCGCCCGGCGTGCTGCCCGGCACCGCCATCGTCGCCGACAAGAAGCACCCGTCGACGACCTCTCTGCCGGACCGGTGGAACCGCAGCGAGGAGTGGTACAACTTCGACTCCAACCCGCGTGGCAAGGTGCACGTCCTGGTGACCGCCGATGAGCGCACCTACAACCCGGGAGCCCGGGCGATGGGCCCGGACCACCCGATCTCCTGGTGTCGGGACACCGGCGGCGGGCGGGTGTGGGCCACCGCGATGGGCCACGCGATCGCCTCCTACAGCGAGACGAACTTCCAGAACCACGTCCTCGGTGGCATCAAGTGGGCCGCCGGCAACGCTCCCGGCGACTGCGGCGGCACCGTCTGGGGCAACTTCGAGAAGCGCACCCTGGACGACAACACCGTCGACCCGATGGCGATGGCCGTGGCCCCGGACGGGCGCGTGTTCTACGCCCAGCGTGGCGGGCAGCTGAAGATCTTCAAGCCCTCCACCAACAGCACCGTGACCGCCGGGACGCTGAGCGTCTACACCGGCGGCGAGGACGGCCTCACCGGCATGGCGCTGGACCCCAACTTCGCCACAAACGGGTACGTGTACCTGTACCACTCACCGGCGAGCAGCTCGACCGACGTCAACCGCGTCTCCCGCTACACGCTCAGCGGTGACACGCTGAACATGTCCAGCGGCGTGACGATCATCGACATCCCGGCGTACCGGGACCGGACGTTCCCGGAGCCCGGGCACACCGGCGGTTACATCGAGTTCGGTCCGGACGGGAACCTCTTCATCGGCACCGGTGACGACACGCCCCCGAACCTCGACCCCAACTGGCAGGGCTACGCCCCGCTGGACTGGCGCTCGGGCAAGTCCAACCTGGACGCCGCCCGCAGCGCGGGCAACACCAACGACCTGCGCGGCAAGCTGCTGCGCATCCGTCCCGGAGCCAGCGGCGGCTACACCGTCCCGACCGGCAACCTCTACCCCCAGGGCACCGCGCAGACCAAGCCGGAAATCTACGCGATGGGCTTCCGCAACCCGTTCCGCTTCTCGATCGACCCCGCCAACGGCTGGGTCTACCTGGCGGACTACGGGCCGGACCGCAACCCGCCGACCACCAACCGTGGCCCGGAGGGCCTGGTCGAGCTGAACGTGATCAAGACGCCCGGCAACTACGGCTGGCCGTTCTGCCACGGCAACAACCAGCCCTACGCTCCGTACAACCCGGACACCGGCGTGGTCGGCGCGAAGTTCAACTGCTCGGCGCCTGTCAACAACTCGCCGAACAACACCGGTCTGGTCAACCTGAAGCCGGTCGTCATGCCCAACATCTGGTATGGCTACCCCGCCTCGACGACCTTCCCGGAGCTCGGCTCCGGCGGCTCCGCGCCCATGGGCGGCCCGGTCTACCGCTACGACGCGTCGAACCCGTCCCAGACGAAGTTCCCGCCCTACTACGACGGCGTGCACTTCTTCTACGAGTGGGCGCGCAACTACGTCAAGGAGGTGCACTTCGACTCCTCCTCGGCGGTGACCCGCACCAACCCGTTCCTGCCCGGCGGCAACTTCAACAAGCCGATGGACATGGAGTTCGGCAAGGACGGCTCGCTCTACCTGCTGGAGTGGGGCACCAACTTCGGTGGCGGCAACAGCGACTCCGGGCTCTACCGGATCGACTACATCCAGGGCGGTCGGTCCCCGATCGTCAAGGCCACCGGCACCCCCACCAGCGGCTCCTCGCCGCTGACCGTCCAGTTCAGCAGCGCCGGCACGTCCGACCCGGACGGCAACACGCTGAGCTACCTGTGGACGTTCGGCGACGGCACCACCTCCACGGCGGCCAACCCGTCGAAGACGTACACCGCCAACGGCAACTACACGGCCCAGTTGAAGGTCACCGACAGCACCGGTAAGACCGGCTTCGCCAACGTCCCGATCACCGTCGGCAACAGTGCCCCGGTGGTCACCATCACCACACCGGGCAACGGCGGCATGCTGACCTTCGGTGACAAGGTGTCGTACCAGATCACCGTGACCGATCCGGACGGCGGCACCGTCGACTGCTCGAAGGTGTTCCTCAACCCGGCGCTGGGTCACGACGACCACGCGCACGAGACCACCGAGTACCCGGGCTGCTCGGGCACCATCTCCACCGATCTGCTCGGTGGGCACCCCGATGGCGCCAACCTGTTCTACGTGCTGAACGCCCGGTACACCGACAACGGCGGCTCGGGGGGCGGATCCCCGCTCACCGGCACCGCACAGGCGATCCTGCAACCGAAGCACAAGCAGTCCGAGTACTTCAGCAGCCAGTCCGGCATCCGGGTCGTCGACCAGGCGGCGGCGGAGAGCACCAAGCGCGTCGGTGACATCTCCTCGAACGACTGGATCGCGTTCAGCCCGATGAACCTGTCGGGCATCTCGACGGTCAGCTACCGGGTGTCGTCGCCCTCCGGCGGCGGTTCGATCGAGCTGCGCGCCGGCTCGCCCACCGGCACCCTGCTGGCCACCACCACGGTGCCCAGTACGGGCGGCTGGGACAACTACCAGTCCACGACTCCGGTGAGCGTCGCCGCCTCCAGCGGGACACAGACGCTCTACATGGTGTTCAAGAACAGCAGCAACTCGTTCGATCTGGACTCGCACACCTTCGGCGGAAACGGCGTCGGGACACCCGGCACCGGCACCGGCGGTGGCCTGGCGGGCAAGACCTACACGGTCACGGCGCAGCACAGCAACAAGCTGATGGACGTCAGCGGTGTCTCCACCGCCGACGGCGCCCAGATCACCCAGTGGGCGAACACCGGTGCCAACAACCAGAGGTGGCAGGCAGTCGACGCCGGCAACGGCGCGCTCTACCTCAAGGCGGTGCACAGCGGCAAGTGCGTCGAGGTGGTCGGCAGTTCGACCGCGGCGGGTGCCTTCCTCCAGCAGGCCACCTGCAACAACGGCAACCAGCAGAAGTTCACCGCCACCGCGACGGGCACCTCCGGCGTGTACACGGTGAAGAGTGTGCTGAGCGGCCTCTGCGTCGACGTCAACGGCGCAGCCACCACCGACGGCGCCCGACTGTTGCAGTGGACCTGCCACAGCGCGGCCAACCAGCAGTGGCGGTTCACCGCGGTGTGACCCCGCGGCGGTCGCGGTAACAGATGACGTCCCGGTCGGGACCGGTATCCGAGGAACGGAGCCGGTCCCGGCCGGGACGTCGTCGTCGATCAGGCAGACTGGCCGGGCGGCGCGGCGAGCAGCCCGGCCGCCGCCAGGTCGTCCCACAGCTCCTCGGGCACGACGATCCCCGACCGTCGTACTGTCTCGACCACCTGCGCCTCGTTGCGAACGCCGACCACCGTCGACACCACGGCCGGGTGCCGGCGGACGAAGGCGAGGGCCGCCTGCGGCAGGGTCACCCCGTACGTCTCGCAGACCGTGGCGATCCGCCGTGCCCGCTCGATCAGCTCCGCGGGCGCCTGCTGGTAGTTGTAGACGGCGTCGGCCGGCGGCCGGTCCCGCGACAGCAGCCCCGAGTTGTAGACGCCCGCGATGACCACGCCCACCCCCCGGTTCTCGGCGGCCGGCAGCAGGTCGGCGACCGCGCCCTGTTCGAGCAGGGTGTACCGCCCGGCGCACATCATCACGTCGACGTCGGTCTCCCGGACGAACCGCGCCAGCATCGCCGACTGGTTCATACCGGCGCCGATGGCACCCACGACGCCCTGGTCCCGCAGGTCGATCAGGGCGGGTACGGCCTCGTGCGCGGCCTGCTCCCAGTGGTCGTCCGGGTCGTGCAGGTAGACGATGTCGATCCGGTCCAGCCCGGTCCGGTCCAGGCTGGCCTCGATGGAGCGGAGCACGCCGTCGCGGCTGAAGTCCCACACCCGCCGGTGGGTCGCGGGCACGTCGAACCCGTCGGAGTCCCGCAGGTGCGCGTCCTGCGGCGACGGCACCAGGAGTCGCCCCACCTTCGACGACACCACGTACTCGTCGCGCGGCCGTTCGCGCAGCGCGGCGCCGAGGCGGCGCTCGGACAGCCCGAGACCGTAGTGCGGCGCGGTGTCGAAGTACCGGACGCCCGCCTCCCACGCGGCGTCGACAGCCGAGGCGAACTCCTCGTCCGTCGTCGTCCGGTACAGGTTGCCGCCCTGGGCCGCGCCGAAGCCCAGCTCGCTGAGCCGTAGCTGCGGGCGGCGCGGCAGCGCGCGCGCCATCATGACGCCGCCAGCCCGTAGACGCGGCGCGCCGTCTCGCCCCAGACCGACGCCTGGTCGGCCGTGTCCTGGCCCTCCAGCAGCTCCGCCAGGGTGTCGACCCACCGCTGGTACGAGCTGGCGAGCAGGCAGACCGGCCAGTCCGAGCCGAACATCAGTCGGCCCGGCCCGAACGCGTCCAGGGCGTCCTCGACGGCGGGCCGAAGGTCAGCCGCCGTCCAGTCCGGGAGCGGCACCTCCGTCACCAGCCCGGAGAGCTTCGCCGTCGTGTTGGGCGAGGCCGCCAACGACCGCAGGTCCCGGCTCCACTCGGCCATCTCCGGACGGCCCAGCGCGGGCTTGCCCAGGTGGTCGAGGGCGAAGCTCACCTCGGGCAGGTCGCGCGTGAGGCGCGCGGCCATGGGGAGCTGGTGCTGGCGTACCAACAGGTCGAAGACGAGGCCGGCGGCGCCCACCGCAGCGATCCCCCGACGGACGTCGGGACGGTCCAGGTACGCCGGGTCGCTCTCGGACTGCACGAGGTGGCGGATGCCGACGAGCCGGTCCCCGCCTCGGCCGGCCTGTAGACGTCCGAGACGCTCGGCGACGTCGTCGGCGGTCAGGTCCACCCAGCCGACGACCCCACGGACCAGGGTGTCCTCGGCCGCCAGGCCCAGCAGGTCCACCGTCTCCGTGTCGGAGGCGATGGACTGCACCACAACTGTCGCGGTGACCCCGGCTGCCCGGGCCGGCGGCGCGAGATCGGCGGGCTCGAAGTCGGCGTCGATGGCCGCCATGGTCACCGGGTCGATCCACGGCTGCGGGTGCCGTGCGCGGACCCAGAGGTGGTGGTGCGCGTCGACGATGCCGGCACGCCCGGGCTCCGGTGCGCCCGTCATCGGCCCAACCAGCCACCGTCGACGGGCAGCACGACGCCGTTGACGTAGTCCGACGCGCTCGACGCCAGGAACACCGTGGCACCGCCGAGGTCGTCGGCCCGGCCCCACCGCCCGGCCGGGATCCGGCCGAGGATCGCCTGGTTGCGGTCGGGGTCGTCGCGCAACGCCTGGGTGTTGTCGGTCGCGATGTAGCCGGGCGCGATGGCGTTGACGTTCACACCGTGCGCCGCCCACTCGTTCGCCAACGCCTTGGTGAGGCCGGCCACGCCCGACTTCGAGGCGGCGTAACCGGGGACGGTGATGCCGCCCTGGAAACTCAACAGCGACGCGGTGAAAATGATCTTCCCCTGGCCACGCTCGACCATCGTCCGGCCGATCTCCCGGCTGAGGATGAACTGGCTGCTGAGGTTCACCTCGATGACGTGGTCCCACATCTCGTCCGGGTGCTCCGCGGCCGGGGTCCGTGCGATCGTGCCACCGTTGTTCACCAGGATGTCGACCGGCCCGAGCGCGACGATGTCGCGGGCCAGTCCGTGCACGGCCGCCCGGTCGCCGAGGTCCGCCCGCAGCGCGGTGAACCGGCGGCCCGTGGCGCGCACCCGACGTTCGACCTCGCTGCCCTCCGCTTCGAGCTGGGCGGAGACACCCACGATGTCGGCGCCGGCCCGGGCCAGGGCCTCGGCCATGGCGAGGCCGATACCGCGCCGCGCCCCGGTCACGACGGCGGTACGTCCGGACAGGTCGAACAGGGCCGTCACTGGTTACCCTCCCGCACATCGAGCAGCACCTTCATGACGCCGCCACCCTCCAACGCGGCGAAGGCCGCGCCGGCCGCCTCGACCGGCTCGACTCGCGAGATGAGCTGCCGTGCCGGGATCGCACCGGAGGCGACCAACTGGATCGCCTCCACCATGTCGTCGCGCTGATAGAGCCGGGCGCCGAGAAGTTCCAGCTCTCGCCAGAAGAACCGGTGCAGGTTGACCTCCCGAGGCTGGGGGTGGATCGCCACCATCACCAGCCGGCCCCGGGTGGTGAGGACGTCGACCGCCGTGGTGACGCCGGCCGCGGAGCCGGAGACCTCGAACGCGATGTCGGCGCCCGCGCCATCGGTACGGTCGTTGACCAAGGCGACGACATCCGCCGATCGCGGGTCGACGGCCTCGATCCCGATCCCTTCCGCCACCTCGCGTCGGAACGGGTCCGGCTCGACGAGGAGAACACGCGCGCCGCGACTCCGCGCGACGGTGGCGATGAGGACGCCGACCGGGCCACCGCCGACCACGACCACCTGGTCGTCGGCGGTCACGTTCCCCCGCCGTACGTCGTGCACCGCGACAGCGACCGGCTCGACGAGCGCCGCGTGGTCAAGGGGCAACTCCTCCGGCAGGGGCAGGACCAGCTCCGCCGGCACCGTCCAGGAGGACTGCATGGCGCCCGGCGAGTCGATGCCGAGGAAGTTCATCGCGTGGCAGACGTGGGAGTTGCCCCGCTGGCAGGCCGCGCAGCGCCCGCACGGGCGGGTCGGCATCACGGTGACGGGCTGACCGATGTTCCAGCCGGTCACGCCCTCGCCGACGGCCGCGATGCGCCCGGACATCTCGTGCCCGATGATCGCCGAGTCACCGACCCGGGCGTCCATGTCGCCGTGGTAGATGTGCAGATCCGTACCGCAGATCCCGGTGTACGCCACCTCGATCCGTACCTGGCCGCGACCCGGTGACTCCGGGTCGCGGTTCTCGATTCCGAGGTTGCGCGCCCCCCGGTAGACGACTGCCTTCATCGTTCCTCCGTCTCGACGGTCGGTACGTCTGTCGTGCCGACCAGGCATGGTCGTGGGTGCATCGCCGTCGCGATGCACCCACGCCTTCGCTCGTTCTGGTGGTCAGCTCAGTGCCGTACGGTCGGCGACACCTCGTTGCGGGAGTTCAGCGGCACGGCAGGCACCTGGCGGGTGGGGACCACCCCGTCGAGCCCGGCCAGCAGCCGTCGCCCGGCCCGCTCGGGCCGGACGTTGGGGCTGTCGGCCGTCTGCGCCTGCGGGCGGCGGTTGGCCGCCCGGATCCGCTCCTCGTCCACCCGGATCCCGAGCCCGGGTGCGTCGCCGAGGATGAAGGCGCCGTCCTCGACGTGCAGGTCGATGGAGACACCAACCGGAGAGTGCAGGTCCTGCAACTCGCTGGTCAGGTGGTTCGGCACCGACGTCGCGGCGTGCAGCAGCCCGACCGGGCTGTTGCCGATCGGGCTGACCGGCAGGTCGTGGGCGTGAGCCAGGGCGGACGCCCGCAGGAAGTGGGTGACCCCCCAGACCGCCGCCATCTGGACGATGTCGACCGCGCCGGCGGCGATCAGCGGACGGTACTGTTCGAGCCCGGTGAGGTTCTCGCCGGTGGCGACCGACGCGGACACCCCTCGGCTGACCGCGGCGAGCCCCTCGGCGTCCCAGCGCCGGACCGGCTCCTCGATCCAGATGAGGTCGAGGGTGCGTTCCAGCTCGCAGACGTGCCGGACGGCCTGCTTGCGGGTCCACGCCTCGTTGACGTCGAGCATCAGACCCGGCCGCCGGCCGCGCCCGGCCTCGGTCAGAACCTCCTTGACCAGGCTGAGGCGGTGCCTGTCGCTCTCGATGTCGAGACCGCCCTTGAGCTTGGCCGCTCGTAGGCCGTGGCTCGCGTAGACCTGGTACTCCGCGACGAGTTCATCGTCGGTGAGCCCGATGTCCAGCCCGGACGCGTAGGCGGTGACCCGCCGGTCTCGTCCGCCCAGCAGCCGCCACAGCGGTTCGCCGGCGGCCTGCGCCTTGATGTCCCACAGGGCGGTGTCCAGGGCGCCGATGGTGCCGAACACCGGCCCGGCGTGGCCCGCCTTGAAGGTGTGCCGCAACATGCGGTCGTACAGGGACGTAACGGCCCGGGGGTCTTCACCCTCGATGGCCGGGAAGATCCGCTCGATCTCGACGTGCGGCCCGAGGCCGACTCCCGAGATGCCCTCGTCGGTGTCGACGATGACGATCGAGACCGGGACCACCCCGTCGGCGAACACGCCGTTGGCGTCGCCGACGGGTCGCCCCCATTCCTGGACCGTGGTGAGCGTCCGATATCCCGTGATCCGCATGTCAACCCTTCGTGGAACCGGCGGCTACACCGTCGGCAATTTGGCGCTGGAGGAACAGGTAGACCAGAAGGACGGGTATCGCGGCGATCAGCACCCCGGAGGCGAAGGTGGGGATGTTGTCGGAGTACTGCCCACGCAACGAGGTCACACCGATCATGAGCGTCCGGTGATCCGCCGAGGGCATCATCACCAGCGCCATGAGGACGTCGTTCCAGCAGAACAGGGCGTTGAGGATGCCTACCGACAGCAGTGCCGGGGTGCCCAGGGGCAGCATGATCCGGCGATACACGCCGTACACGGTGTTGCCGTCGATGCGCGCGGCGTCGACGATCTCCGACGGAATGCCCTTGTAGTAACTGGTCATGAGAAAGACCGTGAAGGGCAGGAACTGAGCCACGTAGACGAGGATCAGACCGGGGTACGTGTCGATGAGCGCGGTGTCGGCCATGATCCGAGCGAGCGGCACCATGATCACCTGGAACGGGATGAAGAGCCCCGCGAGGCAGCCCAGGAACAACGCCGACGAGCCACGGAACCGCAGTTGGCTCAGGGCGAAGCCGGCCATCGACCCCAACAGCAGCAGCAGGAGCACCGACACCGTCACCACGAACAGTGAGTTGACGAAGTAGCGGCCCATGCCGACGCTGTTCCACGCCGCGCTGATGTTCTCCCACCGCACAGCGTCGGTCAGGGAGAACCGGTCGAGGATGTAGTCACGGCGCGTCTTCATCGCGACGTTGGCGGTGAACAGCAGGGGGTAGATCGTCGCCAGGGCGAGCAGCGACATGGGGACGGCGATCAGCCAGAAGCCCAGGCGGAGGCGAGACATCAGTCCTCCTTTCCGGATCGTTCGAGCAGCTTGATCTGCAACAGCCCCACCACGAGCATGATCATGAAGAGGATCGTCGACGCGGCCGACGCGAGAGCCGGACGGTTCATCTGGCCCTGCTGCTTCCAGATGTAGAACTCCGGCAGGTACGTCGACCCCTCCGGCCCGCCGCTGGTCATGACGTAGAGCAGCCCGAACATCGAGGTCAGCATGCCGATCATCGTGGTCACGAAGACGAACTGGATGGTGCGCGAGAGGCTCGGGACGATGACGTGCCAGACCACCTGGCGCAGCGACGCCCCGTCCACCCGGGCAGCGTCCAGCAGCGCGGGGTCCAGCGTGGCGAACCCGGAGAGGAACACCACAAGGGCCATGCCGAAGGTGGCCCAGATGTGCACGCCGACCACCATGAACATCGCGATGCCCGGGTCACCGAGCCAGTCGATCGGCTCGACACCGACCGACCCGAGGATGGCGTTGAGGGGGCCGTCGAAGGCGAGCAGCAGGTTGAAGATCGCACCGACGATGACAGGTGAGAGCACAGCGGGGAAGAAGTAGACGCTGCGGTAGAAGCGGTGACCGGGCACCCGCAGGTAGATGAACGTCGCGAGCAGACCGGGGATCGCCACCGCCACCGGCAGCAGAAGCACCAGCAGCCCGACGTTCTTCAGCGCGGTCTGGAACAGCGGGTCAGCGAAGAGCTCGCGGTAGTTGCCGAACCCGACCGCCGTCCCGTTCTGCGCACCGTCGCCGGTGAAGGAGAAGTTGACCCCGAGGAGCAGCGGGTAGAGGCGCAGCACCACGATGATCAGGACGGCCGGGGCGACCAGGATGTAGGGGGCGTAGCGTTCGGCCCGCAGGCCGCCACGGGTGCGACGGGGTCGTTCGCCACTCCGGTGCGCGGCGGAGGTGACCGCCGCCCCGCCGGCCCGTCCAGCCGAAGCTGGACGGACCGACGGTTGCGTGTTTCCCATTGGCACGAGGTCAGCCCGCCTGGTCGGAAGCGGCCAACTGCTTCACCACCTCGTCGACGCTGATCGAACCGCTGAGCAGCTGCTGGGAGAGGCGCCCCATCAGGTCCAGCGTCTTCGAGGAGAGCGCCACGTGCAGAGCGGGCTTGCCGGTCTTCAGCTCGCCGACGATCGTGCTGACGGCCGGCCCGGCCGCCGACACGTCGATGGTGGTGTCGGCGGCGATCGCGCCGGCGTCGGCGTAGAAGGCCTTCAACGCGTCGGCCGAGCTCAGGGAGCGCACCAGGTCGGCGGCCACCTTCGGGTCCTTCGTCCACTTGGCGACCGCGTAGCCGATGCCACCGTCGTACGGGAGGCTCGGGGTGGTGCCGGCGGTGACGACCGGGGCCTTCATGACGCCGAGCTTCTCCGGGGTCAGGAACTCGTTGAAGTCCTGCCAGTGCCCCACGTCCGACATCAGACCCATGACGTGCGCGGCCTTACCGGACTGGAAGAGCGCGAAGGAGTCGTTGAACATGGCGGTCGAGTTGGCCCCGTCGCTGTTCATCTTCTTGTCGCCGGCTTCCTTCCAGGTCTGGAAGATCCGCTTGACGTTTGCCGAGTTCCAGTCGCGCTTGCCGGCGATCCAGGCGTCGTACTCCGCGGCTGTGAGGGTCGTCGAGCCGAGGCTGGAGAGCCAGAACTGGATGCCGACGCCCTCCTTGTTGCCGAGGGCGAAGCACTTGGAGCCGGCCCGAGCGATGGCGGCGCAGTCGGCGACGAACTTGTCCCACGTGGTGGCCGGGCTCGCCGGGTCGAGGTTCGCCTTCTGGTAGATCGCCTTGTTGTAGTAGATCGGGTAACCCTGGAGCGTCACCGGGGCGGCGTAGGTCTTGCCGTCCTTGGCGAACGCCTCCCAGCCGGCCAACCGCTGCCTGTCCTCGGCCACGTACTCGTCGATTGGCACCAGCGCGTCCACCCGGTCGCGGATCTGGCCGCCACCGTTGAACAGCATGACGTCCGGGCCCTTGCCGGACTGGATCGCCGCACCGAGCAGGGTGTAGTACTGGTCGAAGGGCTGCGCGACGAACTCGACCTCGACGTCGGCGTGCTTCTTCTTGAAGTCGGCCTTGGCCTTCTCCAGATAGGATTTGGCGAACGGCTCGCCGGACTTCCAGTCCCAGACGACCAACTTGCCGTCCGAGCTGGTCGACTTACCCGAATCGCTAGCACTTCCACAACCGGCCAGGGCCAGGCCCACAACGAGGACGGCCGACCATATTGCGCGCTGTCTCATCAGTTGTCACCTCTATATGGGGGGTGGCCGGCGGGTATCCCGCGAGCCAAATGTTGACCGGAAGGTAACTCGTATGACGTGTGACGTCAACAGTCGGCCGTACACTGACCCGGACGTCGTGCCACGGCGAGCCATTCGGAGGGGGACATGACGCCACCGCAGGAGACAGCCCTGAACAGCCCGGCGACCCCGGCGTGGGTGCGTCGGCCGACAAACCTCGCCAGGGCGGTCACCGCCGAACTGGTGGAGCGAGTTGTCCGCGGCGTACACCCGTCCGGGACATCCCTGCCTCCCGAGCCGATCCTCTGCGAGACCTTCGGCGTGAGCCGGACCGTCGTCCGGGAAGCAGTGAAGATCCTGCAGGAGAAGGGGCTGGTGCAGGTCCGCCAGGGCGCCGGCACCATGGTCACCCCGCCGTCACACTGGGACATGCTCGACGAGCTCGTCCTCGCGGCGACCATCGCTGTGGACGACAGCCTCGCCATACTCGACGACCTGGTCGTCACCCGGCGGGTGCTGGAGTCCGACATGGCGAACGTCGCCGCTCGCCTCGCCGACACCGAGACCGTCGATCGACTGCGGGCCATGGTGGACCGGATGGACGAACTCGTCGACGACCACGTCACCTACCACGACCACGACCGGGCCTTCCACGACACGATCATGCAGGCATCCGGGAACCGCATCGCCCGTGGTGTCGTACGCGCGCTGGAGAGCCAGGTGATCAACACCGCCCGGTACATGGGCCGGACCGAACGCGCGTTGTGCGTGGCGTCCAACCAGGGTCACCGACGCATCTACGAACGCATCGCCGCCCACGACTCCAACGGCGCCGCCGAGGCGATGTTCACCCACATCACCGAGGCCTGGCTGGTCCGCCGCAACGGCTCGGGGAGCCCGGTCCGCCTCGAACGCTGACCGGCACGGGCAGACCAACGGCGCCCACCCCCGAGGTACGGGAGCAGGCGCCGCCAGCTGAGCTCGACAGGTGTCACGAGAACTGGGCGAAGAACCTCCAGATCTCACCCTTGGTCCAGGTGGTGATGCCGCTCTCGGCGTAGGTGCCGTCCACCGGGCCGGGCATGTGACCGTTGTCGTACGCGGCCCACTGCACGGGGTAACCGGACCGGCAGCCCGAGTACGTGGTCGTCACGTGCGTGCGGCTGCCGGCTGCCGGCTCGCGCGGGCTCTGCGCGGTGCAGCCGTTGTTCCGGACGAACGTGTCGCGCAACGCCCGACCACCCGAGATGCTCAGGACGTTGTCCGAGATGCCGTGCAGACCGAAGTACGCGATCGGCTGCGTTCCGCCACTGCAACCGCTGATCTGCCCGCCGGAGATGACCGCGACGGCGCGGAAGACGTTGGCCCGCGCACAGGCGACTGCGTAGCTCATGCCGCCACCCCAGCTGAAGCCGAGGGCGAACCGCTGCCTCGGGTTGACGCAGAGGCTGCTCTCGATCCGGCTGATCATGTCGTCGACGAAGGTGATGTCCTCACCGCCGGAGTTGCCCCAGCCGTTGCCGAACCCCTGGGGCGCGACCAGGATCGCGCTGTTGTTCGACTGTTCCTGCTGCCCGTAGTAGGACCACGGGGTTCCGCTGGTGCCGCCGGACGAGATCTCCTGCATGGTGCCGCCGCGCCAGTGGAAGGCGAAGATCAACCGGTAGGGGTTGCTGTTGTTGTAGTTGGCGGGCACCCGCAGGATGAAGGTGCGGGTCTTGCCGTTGCTCTGGATGGTGTGCGTGCCGCTGGCCAGCGCCGGCGCCTTGCCGCACCCGCTGCCACCCGTCGGGGGTGGCGTCGTGGGGTCGCTGCCGCCCACTCGGACGAGCTGCCACTGCTGGTTGGTGCCACCCCAGTCGGCGTACTGCACGACGTTCCCACCATCAGCGGTGGACGAACCCTGCACCTCGACAGCCTTGTTGCTGTTGCGGTTGATCAACCGCACGTAACCACCATCGGAGTCGGCCAACCGGAACTGCTGATTCGTCCCGTTCAGATCAGCCCACTGCACGATCGCGCCACCATCGGCCGTCGAGAAGCCACTGACATCCAACACCTTGCCCGAGTGCCGCGACTTGATCCGGTAGTAACCACCCCCGGAGTCCACGAACTGCCACTGCTGGTTGACCCCGTTGTTACGCGTCCACTGACTGATCCGCGCCCCGTCATTGGTAGCCGACGCGTACAGATCCAACGCCTTACCGCTGTTGCGGTTCACCAACACGTAGGAGGCGTTGGTGTCCACGGTCGCTGCCGCTGCGGGCGCCGCGTTGATCGCGACGAGTGTGCTGGCGGCCACGACCGCGGCCGCAGCCACGGCCAACCCTGACTGCCAGCGACGTCTCTGTCGAGAGGCGGGACGAGCCTCACCGAGGGCTTTCATGGTCCACTCCTTCGATCGGGGTCACCCACGAGCGGAACGCCCGCGCGTGCCCTGGCGTGTGTGCCGGCGTCCTGGTGGTGGCGTCAGCACGTGTGGGGTGTTGTGCGGGCAACCTGCGGTCAGCGGCGCACGTCGATGGCGATGCCACGATCCGGGCTTCGCAGCACGCTCGCGCCGAACCAGGCGGTGCGACACCCTGGCTTTCGGCAGCCCGGTGGCCCGCGGGGTGAAAATTAGCGGTAAGGACGTCATACGTCAAACGACTGGTATCGATTCGCGCGGTCGCCCGACGACGGCAACCGGACGGTCACGGCGGCCCGCCCCGGATGGGGCGGACCACCGTTCGTCAGACCTCGCCGGGGCGGGCGCCGGCCGGATCCCGATCGGCCGGCAGCTCCCTCTCCCCCAGGTAGCTGGGGGCGATCGTCAGCCGATCCGGACCAGTTGCCACTGCTGGTTGTTGCCGCCCCAGTCGGCGTACTGCACGACGTTTCCACCGTCGGCGGTGGACGAGCCCTGCACCTCGACGGCCTTGTTGCTGTTGCGGTTGATCAGGCGCACGTAGCCGTCAGCCGAATTCGCGAGTCGGAACTGCTGGTTCGTGCCGTTGAGATCGGCCCACTGCACGATCGCGCCGCCGTCGGCCGTGGAGAAGCCGCTGACGTCGAGCACCTTGCTGGAGTTGCGCGCCTTCACCCGGTAGTAGCCACTCCCCGAGTCGACGAACTGCCACTGCTGGTTGACGCCGTTGTTACGCGTCCACTGGCTGATCCGCGCCCCGTCGGTGGTGGCCGAGGCGTACACGTCCAGTGCCTTGCCGCTGTTCCGGTTCAGCAACACGTACCAGGCGCTGGTGTCCACACCGGAGCCCGGAGGGGGCGTGGTGGGCGGGGTCGAGCCACCGTTCAGAGCGTCCAGGACGGCGGTGTAGGCGGCCTTCTTGTTGCCGTTGCAGTCGAACAGCAGAGCGTTGTCGGACCCACGCCACGAGTCGCAGTCCCGCACACC